>CAWJEW010000001.1:0-102969 GCA_963842065.1 uncultured Thermoleophilia bacterium
GATCGCGCGCTGGGCCCCCGCGGTCGACGCCACCCGGTCGGTCCCGATCGGACCGCGGGCTAGTCGCGCGTGATCGCGAACTCGCAGCGGTGCAGCAACGGGTCGGCGACGTGGAGTTCGGTCAGCGCACACCCGCTCGCCGCGCTCGCGCCATCGAGCGCGGCGTGGTGGAAGACGCACAGGGGCCGCTTGGCAGTGGCCTCGATGCAGTCCCGCAGCGGGCAGTTGTCCATGCGTACGCGCGTGACTCCTGCCGCCTCATCGGCCTGGTTCGAACACACCTGCGGCGCGAATCCTAGTCGCGCAACCTCAGCGATGAGCGTCTCTGGGCTTACGCCCTTGGCCCCTTGTCGTCCGAACTCGCGTCCCGCGTCGATCAACGCCGTCAGGGAGTCGTCGTCGAGCTCGACGACGACTCCCACAAGCGCCGGGGCGACCTGGGTCCAGACGTCGGTGGTGTCGGCGATCTGGTACCTGCTACTCGGGCGGCCCGGCCGCGAGGACCGAACGGGCGCGCTGGTGACCATGCCGGCCGCGGCCAGTCGTCCCAGGTTGAGCCGGACTTGGCTGGACGACGCCCCGACCGCGCCGACGAGCTGGCTGACCGTCAGCCCGGTCTCCGACGCCCTCAGTGCCTTGACGATGTCCGCTTCGTGCACCTGTCACTCCTGTCGAGGGTTCCGCCACGCGATCTTCCGGCGATGGTGGGGGTCGCGTGGCGGTCGCGTCGTGATGGGCTTCGCCACCGATGTGACGGCCCCTGTCTCTCGCGAGACGAGGCGTCCGGGGGCCGTGTGGCCCTCCTCCGGCGTGTATCGACCGCACGGCCGCGCCGGACCCGCACGCGACCGGGCCAGGATGTCGCGTGCCGAGGCGGCTCGGCGCGCAGCCGGCGTATCGGCACAATTGCCATCAGGCGTCGTCGCCGGCTGACCCGCCACGACAGGAGCGTGTCATGGGGTATGGATACGGGCAGCAAATGCACGGTGGGGGTGGAGGGTGGCTCGTCATGCTCGTCGTGCTTGTGCTGTTCGCCGTCGTGGTGATCGGAGCCGTGTGGCTGATCGTGGGCCGGCCGCGGCGTCACGCGGACGATCGCTCGTACGGCCAGGTGGCGGGCCCCGAGCAGATCCTCGCCGAGCGCCTCGCGCGCGGCGAGATCGATCCCGACGAATACCGCCTGCGTCTCCGCCCTACGCGAACAGGCCCCGCGAAGCTAGCGCACCGATCGCGCCGCCGCTATGGCACGGACCGTCGTGGCGCAGCGCTCAGGTACTGGGAGCCGGCGACGAGGAAGTAGGTACGGCCCGCATACGTACCGCCGACTGCCCCGGCGGGCGCTCCCCGACGTCTTGCGTCGCCGCCCGACACCCGATTCCCCGGAGACCCGCGTCATGTGCACCAACTTCAAGGTTAAGGCGGCCAAGGACGGCAGCGTCGTCGTCGGCCGGAGCCTTGAGTTTCCGACGCTCATGCCGACCACGCTGGCGGCGCTGCCCGTCGGTTTCGCCGGTCGCGGACAGACCCCGGACGGCGCGACGCCGGCCTGTGGATGGCAGGCCATCCACGGCATCGTCGGGATGTGCGCATTCTCGCGGCCGCAGTGGCTCCTCGACGGTCTCAACACAGCTGGGCTCTCGTCACACCTGCTCTATATGCCGGGCGGATACTGCACCTTTCAGCCGTACCGCGGCGACGGGTCCGATATCTCGGAGGTCGATCTGATCGCCTACCTGCTCGGCACCTGCGCGACGGTGGCCGAGGTCACGGCTGCGGCGGCGGCAGTCAACGTCTGGGACACGGACCCCGGCATGGGCTTCGTCCCGCCGATTCATTGCCTGCTCCACGACGAGACGAGCTCGATCGCGATCGAGTTCCACGCCGACGGCGTGGCGGTCGTCGACAACCCGACCGGTGTCGGCACGAACGCGCCCTACATGGACTGGCACTTGACCAATATCGACAACTACGTGGGCCTCAGTTCGAGCAATCCGGACGCCGTGTCGATCAACGGTGCCGGCTTCGGCGCGCTCGGGCAGGGGCAGGGGCTCAAGGGCCTGCCCGGCGACTACAGCGGTCCAGCGCGATTCATCCGCGCGGTCGCGATGGTCGCTTTCCGATCAGCCGGCCGACGGGGCCGACGCCGAGCAGACCGCGCTGCACATTCTGAACGCGTTCGACATCCCCCCGGGGTTCGTCAAGGAGCCGCCGCCGGACGGGCGCCTGGTCGACGAGGTGACCGTCTGGGACACCATCGTCAACCTGAGCCAAAAGCGCTACGCGTACCGCACGGTCGGCGACCCGGGCGTCTACGTCGTTGATCTGGATGCGATCGACCTCATCGCGCCGGCGCGGACACTCGAGCTGTCCTGGGCCGGAGGGTTCACCCCCGTCGCCGTCTGAACGCCGACGGCGCGGCGACGGCCCTACGGCGGGGATATTGTGGGTCTCCCAGACCCGCCCCGAACAGGTTGACATGAACGCCCGACACCGACCTGCACCGATCCGGTCGCGCCGCGCACGCGGTGGTGGGGCGTGACACGTACGGAGCGCCGAAGCGGATCGAACGTCGCGCGCCGGCTTGCGGACTTGAGTACGCGCGACCGCCGCCGTGCGGTCGCGCGTACTCTCGCGGAGATCATCGCTGCCTGGGTCATCCTGCTCGGTGCGTTCTACGCGGTGCCGGTGGGGACCGCCGGCGCAGGTGTGGCCATCGCGCTGCGGATCATCCTCCTGCGTCGTGGCGTTGGCGCTCGCGTTGGGGTGGCAGTCGCGGCGGATCGCCCGGTCCGACGTGCCCGAGCTCCGGGCCGCCACGGCGCTCGGGGTCATCATGCCGCTGTTTCTCGTCATGTTCGCGACGATCTACCTGTCGATGTCCCACGCGTCGGCGGCGACCTTCACCCAGAACCTCGACCATACGCGCGCCATATAGCTCACGATCACTGTGTTCTCGACCGTCGGGTTCGGCGACATCACGCCAAGGACCGACCCGGCGCGCATCGTCGTGAGCGTCCAGATGATCCTCGACCTGATCATCATCGGCGGTGTCGTCCGGGTGCTGTTCAACGCGGCCCAGACGCGACTCAAGCGCGCCGAAGGGGAGTCCGAGGACACGTAGTCCGCGCGCGCGTTCGGCGCGGGGTGCGCTGGAAGGGTGGAGCCCGTTCGCCCCCGAGTACCGCCCGCAAGGGGGAGTTCTGCGTCATGCCGCATTCCGATCCACCCGCCCGCATGTCCACCGCACGTCGGTCGCGTCGCGCTGTCCGGGTCGACGTGTCGTATCGGCGCGTGAGCGAAAGCTAACGCGGATGCCGATCCCGGCCGGTCTGCATTCGCTGTTTGTGATCATGCTGATTGGCAGTGGTGCCCTTGATCGTCGGTCGCCTGCCGGGCCCCCGGATCGCGGAAGTGGTCCTTCTGATCGTCTTCGGGATCATCGTGGGCCCGCAGGTGCTCGGCATCGCGGACTTCGACAATGCGATCTCGCTGGTGTCGAACTTCGGCCTCGGGACGCTGTTCTTCCTGGTGGGGTACGAGCTCGATCGCGTGATTGTGTTGGGCCGGCACGGTCGTGCCGCCGCTGGCGCGTGGTTCGTGTCGATGGCGCTGTCGCTCGCCGTGGTGGGGATGCTGGACGAGGGCGGGTTTGTGCGGGCGTTCCTGCCGATCGCGATCGCGCTGACGACGACCGGGCTTGGCACGCTGCTGCCGATCTTGCGGGACGCGGGAGAGAACCGTGGGGAGTTTCGGCCGGGCCATGCTCGCCAACGGGGCGGTCGGCGAGCTGTTTCCGATCATTGCGATCTCGGTGTTCCTGAGCGTCGCGGCACGTGGGCGGCGCTGGGCCTGCTGTTGGTCTTCGGCGCCGTCGCGTTCGTGGTCTCGCGGATCGCCACGGGGTTGCGTGGGCGCTCGATCAGCGAGATGATCCAGCGCGGCTCGGAGACGTCCTCTCAGACGACCGTGCGGTTTGCGGTGCTGCTGATGATCGCGTTGCTGTTGGTGTCTGCGCACCTCGGTCTTGACGCCATCCTCGGCGCGTTTGCGGCCGGCATCGTGCTGCGCGTCGCGCTGCCCCACGGCGACCGGCTCTCGAGCACAAGCTGAATGGGCTCGCGTTCGGCTTCTTTATTCCGGCGTTCTTTGTCGTCTCGGGCATGCAGCTTGATATCCATTCGATCCTTCGGAGTCCGACCCGGATGTTCGTCTTTTTCTTCTCTAAATGGTGGCGATCCGCGGGTTGCCGGTGGCGGTGATCTTCCGTCGCTGGTTCCCGGGCGCGAATGCCGTGCGCATGGCGCTGGAATCCCGACGAGCCTGCCGCTCATCGTCGCGATCAGCGCGATCGGTCTCCAGACCGGCGTCATGCGACCCGACAACGCGGCCGCTCTGGTCGGTGCGGGCCTGCTGACGGTGATCTTCGCCGATGACCGCACGGATGTCACGCCGCACCCCGTGTTGGTCGACGCCGACGGACGGACCCGCAGCCGATGCCGGTGACCGAGTGATGGCTCGCGACACCGAATGGGGGAAAAACGTGCCCGGATCGCCCGCCAGGCGCCGTGCGGAACGGGGCCTGCTCCATGCGGCCGAGGGCGCCGCGCTGCACCATCCCGTCCCGAAGCAGCGCGCGGCGCGCGGTCGCGCTGCCCGTGGGATCCGGCGCCGCGCTCCAGCCACGGGGCGTTCGCCCCCTCCGCGATTCGCCCGGATCCGGTCGGGCTCCTGATCGGCCAGGCGGCAACGCGGGTCCCGGAACTCGTGCCGGTGCGCCACGGCCGCATGCTGAACTCGCCGTTCGCATTCTTCCGGGGTGCGGCCATCGTCATGGCCAACGACCTCGCCGGTACACCGTCGTCCGGTCTGCGAGCGCAGGTGTGCGGCGATGCGCACTTGGCGAGCTTCGGGTGTTTCGGACACCCGAACGCCGGATGGTGTTCAGCCTCAACGATTTCGACGAAACGCTGCCGGGTCCGTGGGAGTGGGATGTCAAGCGCCTGGTCGCGAGCGTTGAGGTCGCCGCGCGCGACAACGGCTTCGGGACCCGCGCCCGCAGACGCAGCGTGCGGCGCACCGCCCAGGCATACCGTGAGGCAATGCGCGAGTTCGCACAGCGGAGCAACCTCGCGGTCTGGTACGCCAGCCTGGACGTCGAGCAAATGATGCGCATCTTGCGCGCGCGCATCGATCCGGCGCGCCAGAACACCGAGCATGACATCGCCAGGGCCCGGACCCGCGATTCGTTGCGCGCCGCCGTCAAGCTGACACGGACGGTCGGGGGCGAGGCGCGGTTCGTCAGCGACCCGCCGCTGATCGTCCCGTTTGAGGAACTCGAGATCACGGCAGACCCCGACGAGTTCTCGGCCAACATGCATGCCGGGCTGCGGCAGTACCGGCGCAGTCTCCAATCCGAGCGGCGCGTGATCGTCGCGGAATTCCGCTTCGCGCACTTAGCGCGCAAGGTCGTCGGCGTGGGGAGCGTCGGCACACGCTGCTGGATCGTGCTGCTGATCGGTCGCGACGCTGACGATCCGCTGATCCTGCAGATCAAGGAGGCCGAGCGGTCCGTGCTTGAGGACTTCGTGGGCGCCAGCGCCTACCGCAACCACGGCGAGCGCGTCGTCGTTGGCCAGCGCCTGATGCAGGCCTCGAGCGACATCTTCCTGGGCTGGCAGCGCGTCATGGGCCGCGACGGCGTCCGTCGGGACTACTACGTGCGCCAGTTCCACGACGGCAAGGGCTCGACGGTCATCGAGGCCCTCGACGAACTGGGCCTCGAGGAGTACGGCGCGCTGTGTGGCTGGACACTCGCCCGCGCGCACGCCCGTTCGGGTGACCGCATCGCGATCGCGTCGTATCTGGGCTCCGGCAGGGCCTTCGATGAAGCAATGGCTGACTTCGCTTCGGCGTATGCGGATCTCAACGAGCGCGACTACGCGACGTTTGCCGCGGCGGTGCGCGAGGGCCGCGTCGAGGCGGTGACCGGTCTCTGACCAGACGCCGTCTGCGGCCCCGCTGCCACGGGGCCTAGCTCGTGCACGTGGCCGCCCCGCTCCGCGGTCGGATGTCCGGCCCGTTCAGCCGCCTCGCCGGGGGTGGGGCGCGACCGCGCACCGGCGGCCCGCCGGGGACCCGCGGTGCCCGTCGGGGTCTTGTTCGGGGCCAGATCCCGCTACGCTGCGCTCATACGCGGTGTGCTTGGCGGACTGCGACACGCTCAGCGTCGGTGAAGGACGGTGACATTGTGGGATTGATGCAACGCGCATCGTTGGTGTTCAAGTCGAAGGCCAGCAGGGCCCTCGACAAGGTAGAAGACCCGCGCGAGACGCTCGACTATTCATACGAGCGCCAAATGGAGATGCTCCAACAGGTGCGGCGCGGCGTCGCTGACGTCGCGACCTCCAAGAAGCGCGTCGAGTTGCAGCAGACGCAGCTCGAGCGGAGCATCCAGAAGCTCGAGGGTCAGGCGCGCGACGCGATGGGAGCGGGTCGCGAGGATCTGGCGCGAACGGCGCTGGAGCGCAAGAAGGCCGCGCAGCTGCAGTTGCAGGGCCTCGATGAGCAGCACACCCAGCTCCAGGGCGAGCAGGACAAGCTGATCCTGGCCGAACAGCGCCTGACCGCCAAGGTCGAGGCCTTCCGGACCCAGAAGGAGACCATCAAGGCCCAGTACACCGCCGCCGAGGCGCAGGCCAAGGTCGGCGCAGCGGTTTCGGGAATCTCCGAAGAGATGGGCGACATCGGCATGGCGATGCAGCGCGCCCAGGACAAGGTCGCCACGATGCAGGCGCGCGCGGGCGCCGTCGACGAGCTGATCGATCCGGCGCGCTCCAGGACCTCTCGGCGCCGGGTACCGACTCGATCGATCGCGAGCTCGCGCAGATCAGCGCGAAGTCGTCCGTCGATGCCGAGCTGGCCGCGCTCAAGAAGGAGCTCGGGACCGGCTCGGAGGCACCCGCCGCCGCCTCGGAGACCCCGGCCGTCGCCTCGGAGAGCCCGGCCGTCGCCTCGGACAGCCCGGCCGTCGCCTCGGACAGCCCGGCCGTCGCCTCGGACAGCCCGGCCGTCGCCTCGGACACTCCTGCGGCGCCCTCGGAAACCCCCACGGACGGTGCCGCATGATCGTCGTCCGGATACTGGACGAGGGACAGTATGAGCTTGCCGACGCAAGTCGCGATGAGCTCGAGGCGCGCGACGCGCGCCTGCTCGACGCGCTCGAGTCGAACGACGACACTGCCTACTGGGCCGAGCTCGACGGGCTGCTCGCATTCGTGCGCACCACCGGCGCGGAGCTCCCGCTCGATGTCATCATGCCGTCGGAGTTCGTGCTCCCCAACCGGGACATGTCGACGGCCGGCGTGCGGGACTTTCTGACCGAGCACTTGGCCTAGCCTGCGTCGGGTACGCGGTGTCGCGGCTGCGGCACGCGGCACCGCCCGGGCGGCCCGAGGGCGCGGTCGCCGCTAGGATCAGCGCCTGAGATGACCGGAGGCCCACGAGTCGATCAGGCGCCGACCGTCCTCGCGACACGGCGCTTCGCACCGGAGGTGATCGACCGCCTGCGGGCACGCTTTGCGCTGACCTGTCACGACGATGACGCGGTCGATGCCACGCCCCGACCTGCTCGCCGCGGTCCGCGGCATGCGCGGCGTCATGGTGACCCCCGGGGACCGCGTCGACGCAGAGTTCCTGGACGCCGCGGGCCGACAGCTGGCGATCGTCGCAACCCTTTCGGTGGGGCTCGACCACATCGACCTCGTCGCCGCCACGGCGCGCGGGGTGCGGGTCGCCTACACGCCCGACGTGCTGACCTGTGCGACCGCCGAGCTTGCGATCACGATGATGCTCGCGCTGATGCGGCGGGTCGTCGAGGGCGACCGGCTGATCCGCGCCGGCACCCCGTGGACGCTGGCGCCGGGCTTCATGCTCGGCCGCTCGCCGACGGGGCTGCGCTTCGGTTGCCTTGGTTACGGGCGGATCGGGCGCGAGGCCGCGCGGCTGGCGGGACTGCTCGGGATGCAGACCGTCTACACGGGACGCGTCGTGCGCGGTGCGGCAGGGGAGGTCTCCTTCGCGGAGCTCGTCGCCACGAGCGACGTCCTCAGCATTCACGTGCCGCTGACGCCCGAGACGCGGCACCTCATTAACGCGGACGTGCTTGGTCGGATGAAACCGTCGGCGATCGTCATCAACACCAGCCGCGGTCCGATCATCGACGAGAGGGCGTTGGCTGGTGCGCTGCGGGATGGGGTGATCGGCGGCGCGGCGCTCGATGTGTTCGAGCACGAGCCCGCCGTCGTGCCGGGGCTCTTGGGGCTTGAGAACGTCGTGCTCGTACCGCATCTTGGCAGCGCCACCGATGAGACCCGCCGCGCCATGGGCATGCTGTGCGCGGACGCGCTCGAGACGGTGCTGCTCGGTATCGGCGACGCGCGCAACTTTGTGGCCGGCCCCGACCTGGTTGATGGGCCGCTGCCCGGCTAGACGCCCGCGGCGACCGCGCGGGCGGCGGAGAACTCGGCCAGGGCGCGCTTGAGCTCGGCCAGACGCCCCGGCACGCCATCCCACTCAACGATGCCTTGCACCCCGTGTACCGGCTGGAGCTCCATGACGGTGCTCACAAGCATGGCGGCGTCCGCGTCCTGGAGGTCGTCGAGCCGGCGTGGGTGGACGTGCAGCTCGGTGACCTCGGCCACGAGGCGCCGCGTGATCGAATCCAGGATGCCCGTCGACAGTGGCGGTGCGCAGACCTTGTCTCCTTGAGCCACAGGAACGAGGACGTCGGCGCCTTGAGGATCCCGTTGGTGTCGGGGTCGTACAACAGCGCCTCGCTGGCGCCGGCGGCTTTGGCACGCCGATTGGCCTGCATGTTGGCTGCATATGACAGGGTCTTGGAACCGATGAGCAGCGGCGTGATCCGGTGCGCTTGGGCGCTGAGCAGCCAGCTGGCGGGCAGCTCCGGGAGCGGTTCCTCGCGGATGATCCGCTGCCCGCCGCGGGTCACCATGATGCGCACCGCGCAGTCGGGGGTGCTCGCCGCGGCGCACAAGGCATCGAGTTCGCGGGCGATTATGGGGCGCTCGATCGGCAGGTCGATCTCTGCCGCCGACTTGGCCAGCCGGTCCAGATGTGCGGCGGGCGTGCGGCCTGCGATCGTAGGCGCGCAGGCCCTCGAAGACCCCGTCGCCGCGGGACCAGGCCGTCGGCTCCAGCAGCGGCCGGGCCGGGGTGCCCGGGGCGCACAACTCGCCGTCAATCATGATCCGCGGGGCCGTTGGGCCGGTCATGCTGCCACCTTCTGTTTGGGGAATCGGGTCACATCCATCCTCGCAACGACAGGCGCCGCGGCGTTCTTGAGCAACGGTGCCGCGACAAACGTCCTGTGGCGCGTCTGGCACGGACCTCGTGCCGTGACCGGATCGTCCGTTCCGTCTCCGGGTACACGATTACGTGTGTTTGCTGGAGTTTCCTGCCCCGGGGCGGGTCTCGCCGGGGTTTCGGGTGCACGGAGCGCGGGCGCGATGGCCGGCAGGGTCATTTTTGGGTTGCGGCACGGGGAAGATGCTCGATACCATCGCCGGAACCGGTACTAGCCGGCATGGTGATTGGTGCCTGTTCTGATGCGCCTGCGCCAGACCTAATTGACCGACGGCCCAGACGCCGTTGGGCGGCTCCGCCCGCGCGGGCCTGCCGCACTGCGTAAGGGGGGGATTTGGCACGACAGAGCGTGGTGATCCGGCTTGCCGGCGAGTCCGGTGAAGGGGTCATCTCCTGCGGGGACATTCTGACGCAGGCCGCCGCACGGGGTGGCTACTGGACGCAGACGTTCCGAACGTACCCCGCCGAAATTCGAGGCGGGCCGTGCATGTACCAGGTCCGGATGGGCGAGGACCGTATCTACAGCCACGGCAGGGAAGTCGACCTGCTGGTCTGCTTCAACCAGGAAGCCTGGGACCTCCATCACGATGCGCTCGCGGCGGACGGGGTCATCCTGTACGACGATGCGGCTGTCGAGCTTCCCGAGGAGTACAAGCCGCGGGCCCGTCCGGTGCGCATGGAAAAGCTCGCCAAGGAACTCGGCGGCTCCTCGCGCGCCAAGAACATGGTGGCAGCCGGCGCGGTCTGCGGCGTCATCTCGTTCGACACCACGCCGATCGAAGAACTCGTCACGATGCGCTACGCGCACAAGGCGGGCGTCGCCGACGCCAACCTTGCCGCCCTGCAGGCCGGCAAGGACGAACCCGGCGATCTCGCCGGCGTGCTTGAGATCACTCACCCTGCCGAGGTTGAGGAAGACCGCGTGCTGATGTCCGGCAACCAGGCAATCGCCTTGGGCGCCGTGGCCGCGGGCCTCGACTACTTCGCCGGCTACCCGATCACCCCCGCTTCGGACATCCTCGAGTGGCTGTCGGCCAAACTCCCGGCGACCGGCGGCATCACGATCCAGATGGAGGATGAGATCGCGTCGCTGGCCTCGGTCATCGGCGCCTCCTACACCGGCGCGAAAGCTGCGACGGCGACCTCAGGGCCCGGGCTTTCGCTGATGAGCGAGCTGCTGGGATACGCCGGCATGGCCGAGATCCCGTGTGTGATCATCGACGCCCAGCGCGGCGGCCCGTCGACGGGCCTGCCGACCAAGACCGAACAGTCCGACCTGCAGCACGCCCTCTACGGCGGGCACGGCGAGTCGCCCCGCGTCGTGATCGCGCCGACGAGTGTCGAGGACTGTTTTTGGGCCACGATCGACGCGTTCAACTACGCCGAGCGCTACCAGGTGCCGGTCATCATCCTGACCGACCAGGGCCTGGCGACCCGCATGGCGGTGATCACGGCTCCCGACCTGTCGCAGGTCGAGCTGTGGTCGCGCAAGACCGCCAAGGATGTCGAAGGCCGCGCCCGGCGCTATGAGCTCACCGAGGACGGCATTTCCCCGATGGGCCTGCCCGGCGAGCCGAACGGCCAGTACGTGGCCACGGGCATCGAGCACGACGAGTGGGGGCACCCGGCTTACACGCCGAGATCCACACCGTCATGCAGGACAAGCGTTGGAAGAAGCTTGAGCCGCTCGCCAACGGCGCCGTGCGCCACGAGCACTACGGCGAGGCCGAACCCGAGATCGCAGTCATCGGCTTCGGTTCGACCTTCGGTGCGGTGCGGGAAGGCATCGACATGGCCTGTGCCGACGGCATCTCTGTGGGTGCGTTTTACCCCCGGGTGCTCGGTCCCTTCCCGGTCGACGCCGTCCGCGGCTTCACGGCGAAGGCCGCGAAGGTCGTCGTGCCGGAGGTCAACTATTCCGGTCAGCTGGCGCGCCTGCTGCGCAGCGAGGTCGGCATTAGCGCCATCAGCCGCGCCAAATGCGACGGGCTGCCGTTTACCGCCGAGGATATCTACGAGATGATCACGGAGGCCGCACGATGAGCACTACTCCCGCACAGCGCAAGCCCACCGACTACAAGTCCGACCTGAAGCCGATCTGGTGTCCGGGTTGCGGCGACTTCGGCGTGCTCGCGTCGCTCTACCGCGCCTTCGCGGAGCTCGACCTCGACCCGACCAACACCGTTGTGGTCTCGGGTATCGGCTGCTCGAGCCGCCTGCCGGGTTTCGTGACGACGTACGGGGTGCACACGCTGCACGGTCGCCCACTTCCGGTGGCGCTGGGCGTCAAGCTGGCCAACCCTGAGCTGACGGTCGTGGCAGTCGGCGGCGACGGCGACGGGTTCGCGATCGGCATGGGGCACTTCCCGCACGCCGCACGCCGCAACGTCGACATCACCTACATCGTGATGGACAACGAGATCTACGGCCTGACCAAGGGCCAGGTCTCGCCGACGTCGCTGACCGACCAGAAGGCGCCGTCGACCCCGTGGGGCAACCTCGAGACTCCGCTCAACACCCTCGGCCTGGCCATCGCCTCGAGCGCGTCGTTCGTTGCGCGCGGCGCGTCCTTCAACACGAAGGCGCTCACCGAGCTCATGGTCCAGGCCGTCGAGCACAAGGGGTTCAGCTTCATCGACGCGATGTCTCCGTGCGTCGTGTTCAACAACACCCAGGAAGCGTGGAAGGAACTCGTCACCGACGTGGACCCCAACCACAATCCTGCCGACCGTACGGCCGCCTTCGACCTCGCCCTGCGCGGCGGGTTCAAGCTCGGCATCCTGTACCGCGAACTGCGCCCGACACTCGACGAGAAGTACGCCGCGTTGATCGAGCGCACGCCGGACAGCAATATCGCCGCGATGCTCGACGCGTTCAGTGCCCGCAAGGGCGCGGCGATCGCGAAGCCGACCGCCTAACGACCTGCGGCGCGACCATGCCCGCCGGTCTGCTGACCGCGGGCATGGTCGCATGCACGCTGACCGGCAGATTCCCGCCGGCGGGCGCTGAGGTCGCTCAGCCGGTCCCGCGCACGCGGCCGTCGGCATCGAGCGCCGCTTGGTGCTGGGTCGCCGCGCGCCTCGCGCAGGCGACCGGCAAGTTCCGGATCTGACAGCGCCAGGATCTGCGCGGCGAGCAGGCCGGCGTTGCGGCCGCCGTCGATGGCCACCGTGGCGACGGGCACGCCCTTGGGCATCTGGACGATCGACAAGAGGGAGTCGAGGCCGTGCAGCGCCGTCGTCTCGACCGGCACGCCGATGACCGGGAGTGTCGTGACGGCAGCGAGCATCCCCGGCAGGTGCGCCGCTCCGCCCGCGCCCGCGATAATCACCGAGAGACCCCGCTGGGCGGCGTCGGTTCCGTAGGCGATCATCTCCCGGGGTGTGCGGTGCGCGGAGACGATCCGGACCTCATGCGCGACGCCTAATTCGGTGAGCACGTCGACTGCGCGCTGCATGACGGGCAGGTCGGAATCGCTGCCCATCACGATGCCGACGCGCGCGCTCACAGCCCCACCCGCTTCACTGCGGCCCGTGCGATCGCGAGCGCTTCTTCGGGTGTGCCCGCGAGTGCGGTGACGTGTCCCATCTTGCGTCGCACGCGCACCTCCGCCTTGTCGTAGAGATGTAGGTGGGCACCGCGAACGCTGAGCGCCGCGGCCAGACCCGGCTGGCTCGGCCCGTTGACGGTCCCCAGGATGTTGACCATCACCGCGGACGGCGCACGCAGGAGGGGTGGTCCCAGGGAGAGGCCGAGGATACCGCGCAGGTGGTTCTCGAACTGAGATGTCTCGCAGGCCTCGATGGAGTAGTGCCCTGAGTTGTGCGGGCGCGGTGCCAGTTCATTGACGAGCACTCGGCCGTCCTCAAGGAGGAACATCTCGACGCCGGTTACCCCGAGCCCCTCCGCTGCGGCCGCGGCGGCGCGGGCGATGCGTTTGGCCTCGTCCCGCAGCGCCTCGTCGATCCGCGCCGGCACGATCACCTCGTGGCAGACGTGCTCCCGCTGGATGGTCTCGCAGACCGGGTAGACGGCCTCCTCGCCGCGCGTGCTGCGGGCGACGATCGCCGCGATCTCGCACACGAACGGCACGAACGCCTCGACCAGCACACCTTCGCCGGCGTTGAGGAGGCCGAAGGCCTCTTCGGCCTCCTCGCGGGTGCGGCAGGTTGCGTTCCCGTAACCGTCATAGCCGAGCTTGCGTGCCTTCAACACCAGAGGCCACCCGAAATCGCGACCCACGGCGACGAGCTCCGCCGGATGCTCGACCACGACGTGTGGCGGCACGGGGAGGCCGTACCCGACGAGCAGCGCCTTTTGCAAGGCCTTGTCCTGGATGACGGCCAAGCTCTCGGGGAGCGGGTAGACCGGTGTCCCGGAGGCGGCGACCTTGGCGAGCACGCCCGCGTCCACGAATTCGTTCTCGAGCGTCACCACCTTGCTGACCCGACCCAGCTCACGGACGGCGTCAGGATCTTTCCACTCGCCGGGGACCACGCCGGCCGCGACGAGCCCCGCCGGCTCGTCGGGTGAGCCGACGACGCCGACCCGTATCCCAAGCGGCCACGCCGCCAGACAGGTCATGCGTGCGAGCTGGCCAGCGCCGGCGATCCCGACGTCGAAGCGGCGCTGTTCGGCGGGCGGCGTTGGCACGTCGTGGACGCTACCAAGCGGCACGGCGGTCGTGAGGCGGTGCCGGCGCGCCAGCCGTCAATTCGCCCCGCCGCCGGCCACGCGATGCGGGCGCACTGGTACACTCACTCCCCCTCGGGCGCTTAGCTCAGTTGGGAGAGCACCAGCTCGACAAGCTGGGGGTCACTGGTTCGAGCCCAGTAGCGCCCATCCTCATCGAAACCCCGCTGAAAGGCGGGTTTCGGCCCGCTTGCGTCGTTCGACCGAAGCCGCCGGACAGGGCGCTCGGTACACATTGGGTACACGCCCGCTCGGAGGAGCTGCGCGCGGGCGACCCGGATCGACTCCTCCATGGGGGCCATGGGCGCGAGCCGGGCGGCGTCGAACATGTGCCCGTAGCGCTCCAGCACCATCCGCCCGCTGGTGTGCCCCAGGGCGGCGGCCACATAGGGGATGCTGCGCCCCTCGTGGATGAGCAGGGAGGCGTAGGTGTGGCGGCCGTCGTAGGGCACCGTGGCCACTCCGGCGCGCCGGCAGGCCGGCAGCCACACGCGCCGCTCCCAGTTTCGCCAGTTGAGCATGGGGTTGGGGTTGACCCGCTTTCGTGGACACTGGTCTTGCCCCAGTTTCGTTGACTCGGTTTTCTGGAATCTTTGAGGCGCTCGAACCCTGCAAGGGGGCGACATGCCAAAGAGATACCCACCTGAATTTCGACACCGCGTCCTGGAGCTGGTGAAGGCCGGCAGGAGCGTCAGCGAGGTCGCAAGCGACCTCGGGGTGAGCAGCCAGGCGATCTACAACTGGCGCCGCCAAGCCGAGATCGACGCCGGGCTGCGTCCAGGTGTCAGCAGTTCCGAAAACGCCGAGCTGATGGCGGCGCGTCGGCGGATCGCCGAGCTCGAGGCCGAACTTGCGGTGACCCGCCGCGCCAACGAGTTGCTGCGCAGTGCGGTACCCCCAAAAGGCGCTTCGAGGCGATCGGCGTGATCGCCGCCGACGGCCATTCAGTGAAGCTGGCCTGCCCGGTGCTCGAGGTCACGCGCGCTGGCTACTACGCGTCTGTCGCTCGCGGCCCGTCGCCCCGGGCGATCCGCCACGCCTGGCTGACGGATGTGATTGCCCAGATCCACGCCGCCTCACGCGGCACCTACGGCGCCCCGCGGGTGCACGCCGAGCTGCGTCTGGGCCGTGGCATCGTCGTCGGTCACAACGCGGTGGCGATGCTGATGCGGCGCGCGGGGATCGTCGGGCTACCGCTCAGGCGCGTGCGGCATGTGCACGCATCCGCACCGACCGCGTCTGACCTGGTCGATCGACAGTTCGCGGTGATCGAGCCGGACGTGCTGTGGGTGACCGACATCACCGAGCACCCCACGCGTGAAGGCAAGCTGTATTGCTGCGTCGTCCTCGACGCGTACTCGCGACGGGTCGTGGGCTGGTCGATCGACGCCCGCCAAACCGCGGCGCTGGTGACCAACGCCTTGGGTATGGCGATCCAGAACCGCTCACCCGATCCCGGCACGATCGTGCACGCCGATCACGGCGCCCAATTCACCTCGTGGGCGTTTACATCCAGAGTCCGCGAGGCGGGGCTCCTGGCGTCGATGGGGTCCGTCGGCGACGCCCTGGATAACGCCGTGATGGAGTCGTTCTGGGCCCGCGTGCAGGTTGAGCTACTCAACCGCCGGCGCTGGCGTACCCGCGTCGAGCTCGCCAACGCCCTGTTTAAATACCTGGAGGTCTTCCACAACCGCCAGCGCCGGCACTCCTCGCTTGCGATGCGCACACCGATCGAATACGAGATCCTGCACCAGACCCGTCAACCCGTGGTGTCCTGATTCCAAATAGCCGTGTCCACAGAATCGGGGCAAGACCAGAGGTGTCCGCGGAATCGGGGTAAGCCCAAAACGCTGTGGGAAAGTGACACATCCCGCAGGGCGGATTTGGGCGGAGTTGGGCGGATGCCCACGGGCCGCGCAAGCGATAGGCGCGCGGCGCGGAACCGCCGCGACCATGCGGGAAACAGCATGACGGAGGCAGAGGCGACGGTCGGAATCGAACCGACTCATGGCGGTTTTGCAGACCGCCGCGCTGCGGCACCTTGCGGTCGTGACGGAGCAAGGGGCCGGTATCAACGTGCGTCACTTCCGCGCAGCGTTTTTCATGCGGGTGTTGCGGTGTTCTTGCGCACGCGGAACCGAAGTAGCTAGATCTTCGGTGATATTTTTCCGGCTATACACGCATCCACCGGACCACCAGTGGGGATCACGTCCCCTGAGCCCGCGCGCATTCCGGAGGGACCTCATGAGCATTCGCTCCGAAGTACTTGTCAGTACCGACTGGGTTGCCGAGCAAGGTGATACCGCCGACATCCGCATCATCGAGGTCGACGAAGACACCGAGGCATACGGCACGAGCCATATCCCTGGTTCGATCGCTTGGCACTGGCGCGACGATTTGCACGCCCGTCCGCGCCGTGAGCTGATCTCGCACGGCGGCGTGCGCGAGCTGCTTGCAAGGTCGGGTGTTGGTCCCGAGACGATCGTCGTGCTCTACGGCGGCAACAACAACTGGTTCGCCGCGTATGCCTACTGGACGCTCAAGTACCGCGGCTTTGACCGCGTGAAGATGCTTGACGGCGGCCGCAAGAAGTGGGAGATCGAAGGGCGACCGCAGACAGCTGAGGTCCCCCTGATCGCCGCGAGTGACCCAGGTCCCCTCCGCCTGGACCGTCCAGAGCTTCGCGCCTTTCGGGATTACGTGCTGTCCTCGCTGGGCAGCGTCGAGCACGCGCGCGTCGACGTCCGCAGCCCGCAGGAGTACACCGGCGAGCTGGTCGCCCCGGCACACCTTCCCCAAGAACAGGCACAGGTCCCCGGTCACATCCCCGGTTCGGCAAACGTGCCATGGGCGTTGGCTGCCCGCGAGGACGGCTCGTTCAAGAGCGACGAGGAGTTGCGGGAGCTGTATGGCAACGTCGGAATCACCGCGGACAAGTTCGTGACGGCCTACTGCCGCATCGGTGAGCGCAGCTCGCACACGTGGTTTGTCTTGCACGAGTTGCTCGAGTACCCGAACGTGCGCAACTACGACGGCTCGTGGACCGAATACGGCAGCCTCGTCGACGTGCCGGTCGAGCGCTAAGCCGCACGCCGGACCACCTACTGTGCCCAACCGCCCGCGTCGGCTTCGGCGGCTTGGCAGCCAACGCCGCCGGGTTGTCACGCCCGATGGCCGCCACGAGCAAGGCGACCACGATCAGACCCACGGCGGCGATGTGTCGCTCCATCGACGAACCCGTAGCCCTGCCGCCCACCTGCTGCTCCGAACCGGTCGGCCACCTTGCCCAATCACTACCACCGCTCCACACCGGCCAGCTCGGCGGCGGCGGTCGCCACGGCCCCGCGCGCCATGCGCAGGCGGTCGGCCAGCGGCATGGGCGCGGCGGTGCGGGACCGCTCGAACTCGCGGGCGTAGTGCCGCCAGACCACCACTAGCGCGCTTTCGGGTGACAATCGACCGACACCACACCGAACAGCTGCCGGTCGGCTAGCGCCTTCGGCGCCAACGCGCGGGGTGCAGATGCGCTCCAACCTCTGGGGCGCATCCCGGGCCCGGCTGTCCGACTCCCACGTGTCCCTACAATACCCTTGGTCTGTAGGGCGTCTGCACCCGACGCCGGCAAGTTTCGCGCGGATCTCGGCCCCCCACTGGGACGCTTCGGCGATCGCGGCCTGGAGCTGATCGAGCCACGCGACGCCGGCGCCCCAGGGCTGCCACTGCTCGGCCAGAAGCTCGGCGGCCATGTCTACGAGCTGCGCCGGCCGCCGCACGATCCACTCACCGCGTCCGGTCTCATCGGGCGTCATGCCGCGCCCCTTGTCCGGTTGCCCACCGGTCTGAAAGCTCGCGCCAGGCCGCGCGCGCGGCGGCCATGCTGATCTGGCCGGCTGTTCGAGCCTAACGATCCGTTACACATCTAGTACGCAACAGGGTGGGCCAGCGCGGGCAAGTCCGGTCATGCGGTCTGCGGAGAGTCCCCTTGGGTGGGCGGTTTCTTGCCGTCTGGTACCTCCTCGTACCCGTGGTGGATCACCTCGACAAGCTGGGGGTCACTGGTTCGAGCCCAGTAGCGCCCATCCTTACCGAAACCCCGTTTGCGAGCGGGGTTTCGTCGTTCTCCTAGCTGGCTCGAAGCACGCGCATGTTATTGCTGGCGCACACCGGGTGCACACCAGACTCCGCCAGCTCCGCTCGAGCGCGGGCGACCGCGTCAGCCATCGGCTCGCCGGCGCCATGTCGCGCGGCGTCTATCAAGTGCACGTAGTGGCGGAGCGTCGACGTTGTGCTGGCGTGCCCGAGTGCCGCCGTCACATAGGGCAACGGCCGCCCTTCGGCGATGAGCAGGCTCGCGTATGTGTGCCTGCCGTCGTACGCGGTCGCCTGGACGCCCGCGCGTTCGCAGGCTGGACGGAACACCCGACGGCTCCAGTTGCGGATATCGAGCGGCTGTCCGGTCTGACCCGGAGCCGCGAGATCACGCGGGGAGTAGGACCGAGGCCGGAGCCGGTCGAGATCCTTTGCGAGAGCCGGAATGATTTCGACCGTGCGCCGTCGGTTGGTCTTCGTTTGGCGCAGCTCACCGGCGCTCACCGCGGCGTCGACGACCAGGACATGCCCGAGAACGCTGTCCCGGGTCAGCACGAGCGCTTCGCCCGGACGAAGCCCGGCATATGCCATCAGCGACCACAGAGCGACATCGCGGGCAGTCGGGAGCTCGGCTCGAATTCGCTCGGCCTGGTGTGGTGAACGCGCTCGCGGCCGGGTGATTGCAAGGGGCACCTTCCGCCCGTCGATGCACGGATTCGTCGGGATGAGGCCGTCTGATCGCGCAAGCCCTAACGCGGCCGACAGTACTGCCAACGCTGCGTTCGCCTGTGTCGGTGGGCAACCGGCCTCGATGATCGCGACCCGCCATTCCCGGATACGGGTGGTACCGAGATCCCTAAGTCGAACGTCGGCGAGGTATGGGGTAACCCATTTGTCGAGGACGCCGCCCCGCTGAAGCCGTGTCGAACGCGCCCATCGCATGGACTCCTGAGCCCACCACCGACAGAGCCACTGCTCGAGCCGCAATCTCGACGGCTCGCTCGGGGTATGGGCGCCGAGCTGCCGCCGGCGCCGCACGTCGCGCTCAAAGTCAACTGCGTCTTTCCGGGTCGTGAACGAACGGGATCGCATCCGTGACCCGCGCCCGGATTCTCTCCATCGGACGACCCAAGTTGTTCGGGTCCCGCGGATCGGCTTTTGGACACTCATTTCAGACGTCTGCCTTCGGCCGCAATTGGTCGCGTCCCGGCACTGCACGCTTGGTATCGCACGATGGTCATCCGGATCGACTCACGCAGCACGCGCTCGTGCGCTGAAGCTCGCCACGGATCGAGCGCGCGGCTGCGGGCGACGTTGCGCGATCTCGACCACGGTTGGTCGGAGCATGTCCTCGAGCTCCCTTCGATCAACGAGCGGGCGGCGCGGAACGCCATATCGGGTCAGTCTGCGCGTCGACAGCCAGTTGTGAACCGTCTTCGGACGAACGCCGGCCAGTCGCGCTGCTTCGCCGACCGACAGCCATGGGCGATCATCCTTGGAATACCGGGACTGGCCGCGAGAGCGATCGAGGGCATCTGCGAGCGTGGCGAGCTGTTGAGGGCTCAGATCAGCCAACGCCTGAGCGAGCGCCGCGACGTCGACGATGACTGGGCCGCTCCGTTCTTCAAGGCTCGAGTTGATGGCGCGGCCTGCAACCGGGGCATCGATCCATAAATGCGAATGGTCCGAAGCGTTCACGGATGAGAGATGGATCCGAGCCGGGACAAGAGGGGGTGAGGTCCGAGACAATTGCCCGTCAGCGGGTTGAGCCGCACCACTGCCCATGGCCGCGCGGCTGGCGCTACTGCTCGTCCAGTCGGCTCGCAAGCCACGTCTCAACCCCATCCAGAGCAGCCGCGGCCATGGAGGTCGGGTGTGAGGTAAAGCCATGCATCGACTCGGGAAACACCCGGAGATCAACCTCGTTGCCGGCCGCAGACAGTCGGGCTGCCATAGCGAGGTTGTCCTCCAGCAATACGTCCAGCGCGCCTACGAGCAGCAAGGTCGGCGGCAGGCCGCGAAGGTCGCCGTAGAGGGGAGATACGTCAGGATCAGTCCGATCTGGCACGTGCCCGGCGTACGCCTGGATAAACCACTCATCGGCATACAGACGGCCACCTGGAGACTGCCCGCTAAGGTCGTAGGCGCCGAACTGCAACACGGCGCCGACAATCGGGTGGGCAAGATCCCGGTCGCGCAGCCGAAGCAGCGTCGTCGTGGCCAGCGTGGCTCCGGCCGATGCGCCGCCGATCAACATCCGCTCCGTGCCAAACATCCTGCGGCCCTCTTCTACCAGCCACAGGGCAGCCGTCTCACAGTCGTCGGGCGCCGCCGGCCAGGGATGCTCGGGCGCTAACCGATACTCGACGCTAACCACAGTGACCCCCAGCGCATCGGCCAGACGAGCATTACGGGCGTCGCTTCGGGTTGCCGAGTCCATATAGAAGCCCCCGCCGTGAATGTCGAGGTAGGTGGCTGGAATTGACCCGGTCTGGTTGACACCGCCATCCTTTCGGGCGAATGCCCGAGAATGGAGCGGACATGCCACGAACCAGCCCCCCCTACCCACCCGAGTTCCGGCGCGAGGCGCTGAGCTTGATGCGATCCGGAGCGCGGACGCCCAAACAGCTGGCGGCCGAGCTCGGCTGCTCGGAGCAGACGCTTGCCGCCTGGCGTCGCCAGGACGAAGCCGACCGCGGTGAGCGTCTCGATGTGCTGAGCTCCGACGAGCGCGCTCGGATGCGGGAACTCGAGCGTGAGGTCAAAGTGCTGCGCCAGGAGCGTGAGATCCTCAAGCGCGCCGCGGTTTTCTTTGCCAGGGAGAGCGATCGACCGTGATCAGATTTCGGTTCGTCGCAGATGAAGCCGCACAGTTCCCGATCTCCCTGCTGTGCCGGGTGATGGGCGTGTCGCGAGGAGGGTTCTACGCCTGGAGATCACGCCCTCCGAGCGCTCGCGCGATCGCCGATGAGGCACTTACGGCCCAGATCGCCGCGATTCACGACCAGACCCTCGGGATCTACGGTGCGCCGCGTATCCACGCCGAGCTGCGCCTCGGCCACGGGGTGTCGGTGGGCAAAAAGCGCGTCGCGCGGATCATGCGCACCCTCGGGATCTTCGGCGCCTCTGGCCGGCACGCCGGCCCACGCACGACCACCCGCGACCCGGCGCGCGCGTCGGCGCCGGATCTGGTCGACCGCGACTTCTGCCGGACCGAGCCCAACCGGCTGTGGGTGTGCGACATCAAATACGTCCAGACCGGCCAGGGATTTCTGTTTCTGGCCGCCGTCCAGGATGTCTTCTCGCGTCGGATCGTGGGCTGGTCGATGCGCGATGATCTGCGCACCGAGCTGGTACTCGACGCACTCGGCATGGCCGTCACCCAGCGCAACACCACCACGGGGCTGGTGGCGCACTCGGACCACGGTTCCCAATGCGGATTCAACCGGTCGTCGCAACACCGCCCTGTTGATATGAGCATAGGTACTCGTCCAGAGCTTCGGCTGGGGTCTTCCATCCGAGGGTCTTGCGCGGTCGGGTATTGAGCGCCAGCGCCACGGCTGCGAGGTCTTGTTGGCTGTGCCTGGCCAGATCGGTGCCCTTGGGGAAGTACTGGCGCAAGAGGCCATTGGTGTTCTCGTTGGTGCCGCGCTGCCAGGGCGAGTGCGGGTCGCAGAAATAGACCTCCAGCCCGGTGTCGATCCTCAGCCGGGCATGCTGGGACATCTCCGACCCCTGGTCCCAGGTCAGCGACCGGCGCAGCTGTTCGGGCAAGGTGGCAATCGTCTCGGCGATGGCGTCGCGCACGGCCTCGGCGCCATGCCCAGCCAGGGCAGGTCCGTTCTTGAGGGGTGGTGTGTGGCCGTGGCCGTCCATCGGCGGCAGATGCAGGAGCATGGTGAACCGAGTGGTGCGCTCGACGAGCGTCCCGATCGCCGAGCGATCAAGGCCCAGGATGAGATCGCCTTCCCAATGGCCAGGCACTGCCCGGTCCTCTGCCTCGGCCGGGCGTTCAGAGATCATGATCTCGGGGGTCACGAACTTCTTGCCTCGCCCCTGGGTACGGGCCCTGGGAACGCGCAGTGCCCGCCCGGTGCGCAGGCACGCAACGAGTTCTCGCTTGAGCGCGCCTCGGCCTTGCACGTAGAGGGCCTGGTAGATCGCCTCATGAGAGATCCGCATGGACGCATCATCGGGGAAATCGACCGCCAAGCGGTGTGAGATCTGCTCCGGGCTCCAGGCTGTGGCCCAGCGCCGATCCTGGCGCTGGCCGTGACGGCGACCGGCCCAACGCACATCGGGCCCCTCGACCCGCTCACCGCCGGGTTTGGCGATCGTGCCGGCCAGGCGCTCTTGCACGTACTCGCAAAGCGTGTCGTTCGCGGCGAGTTTGGAGACCTTGGGGCGACTGGCACGACGCTCGGCGTGCCACTGGGCGGTCGTCGCCCGATACTCCAGGCGATACGTGCGAGTGGAGGCGTTGCAGCGCAGCTCCCGCGAGATTGTCGATGGCGAGCGTTCTACGCGGCGAGCGATCTCGCGAACCCCGAGACCCTGGGCGTGCCAGATCGCGATCTCTTCGCGTTCGGAAAACGACAGATAGCGCCCCGAGTGAGGGGCAAAGGTGATCGGTGACATCCCACCAGCCTGCCGGAACCATCTGGATCCGACGGGCGCGGACACCCCCGCCTCGCCAGCGGCATCCTCGCTCGATGCCCCTCGAGCAATCGCCTCCCAGAATCGGACGCGATCCTCGCGTCGCGCCTTCGACGGGCGACCTGGTGACCACATCTGACCCCGCATCGCACGGACGGCGTGTTGACGCTCCCGCACACCCATCGCTGACAACCTCCATCTCGAGGTGTTGCGAGGACCGGTTGAATCCGCCCAATATGCGAGCCTTCTCTACGGCACCTACGCCAAGGGCTCCGGCATCGATTTGTCGATGGGCTCCATCGGGGATCCTTGGGACAACGCCGTCGCCGAGACGTTCTTTGCCAGCCTCGAGAAGGAGCTGCTCCGGCGCGAGCGCTTTGCCACGCGCGAAGCCGCCCGGATGCGGATCTTCTGGTACATCGAGTGCTTCTACAACACCCGCCGCCGGCACTCCGGCCTGGGCTATCTCAGCCCGGCTGACTACGAAATCCGTTATCAACAGGAGGCCATTGCGGCCTAGCCACCAGGTGTCAACGGAAGCGGGTCAATTCCAGGCCCGAGACCCGCCAGAGCTGGGGCTCGTGACTCTCACCGGGACCTGGTCCTTGCCGGCACGGGCAATGCGCTCGACGGTGCGCGAGTCAGCGGGTCCGGCAGGCAGGCTGCGACGGGCCTCCTTCAGCTCTTCATAGTTAGTCGGCCCCTGCTGACCACCTGCTGCCTGTTTAGCGGCATAGAACGTTCGGCTTGCTTCAACGTGAACCGCCGATCCCTCGTCGATGAGATTGACGAGCCCAATGTTCATGACGCTCCTTCCGAGTGCGAGGTGTCGCTGCGCGGGGCGTCAAGGGTCGCAGATCACCGAGCGCTACATCCATGTGGGGATAAACCATCCGGACAACCGAGATCGGTCGCCCTCGCCGTACTGAGAGTCCTCATCGCTGGGCTAATCCACGAGTGCCTGCAGGCCTGGCAGGCGGCAGTGATCCCATCGCCAATGAAAATGGTGTAGCCAGTGAGGAACCTGGCCTGGTCAACGTTCGTAGACGCCGGTCAGGCGACCCCTGGCGATCACGGGCGTGGTGAGGGAGGTGAGGAGGGCGCGGGGTCTTGCTCGATCCAGTTTCGCTCCGTCAACGGTGCTGCTCGCTTGGCGCGACAGAGCGAAGACTTGGAAGGTGTAGCGGTGCGGTCCATGGCCTTTGATCGGTTCGGGGCCGTGGTATCCCCGACCTGTGGTGGATCGCAGGACCCGTACCCCGGCGGCGGGCTCGTGCGCCGACAGCGCGCCTGGGGATAGCGGGTTGGGGGGTCGAGCCGGGACGGGTCGATGAGCACCAGGCAGTGCACGGCTGGCTTGGGTATGGGGACATCGAGGTCCTCGACCACGAGCAGTAGCTCTGTCGTCTCGGGTGGCGGCGGGCTCCAGGTGAGATGAGGGGACAGGTTCTTACCGCCGATCCGCTTGCCGGCGTGCTCCGGCGGGATCCCTCGATGCGCCGTGAGTCGAAAACCGGGCCATTTGCCCGTGATGGGGCGACCTTCCATCCTGGCGCCACCCCACTGGACCACCTCGACAAGCTGGGGGTCACTGGTTCGAGCCCAGTAGCGCCCACTCGATGGATCCTCACGGTGAGGCCGTTCCCGGCTCCCATGGGGATCCTTTGTGCGTTTCGTGTTGGATTCGACGCGTCGGCGCCGGGCCCCTTGACGGCAGTGGCCGAGGGCTGGTTGGCTCTGGGAGGACGGGCCGGGCCACCCCGGGGGTTTACGTCACAAACCCGCCGTTGTGCAAGGGGAAGTGGGAATGGATCACACGGTCACGCTTCGACGCATGTACGACCTCATTAGTGCCCACGACATCGACGCGTTCGGCGAGTTGTTGGCCGACGACTTCGTGGAGCATGAGGAGCTTCCGGGTGGCGAGCCCACGAGAGACGGCGTCAAGAACTTCTTCCGTGTGCAGCTTGCGGCGTTTCCCGATCTCGCCATGACGGTGCAAGACGTCGTCGACGGCGGTGAGAAGGTCGTCGCCCGTGTGCGGTACACGGGAACGCATAAGGGTGAGTTCATGGGAATGCCGGCCACCGGGAGGACCATCGACGTACCGCTGATCGACATCATGCGCTTCGAGGACGACGGCCTCGTGCACGAGCACTGGGGCGTGCTCGACGCGATGGCCATGATGCAGCAGCTTGGCGCGGGCGCCAGCTGAGCACCACCACGGCGCAGCTCTGCTGACCGGCTGAGGGCAGCGGGCGTCGCACGCTCACCCGAGCTGCAACGCGAGTGACGTAACTCGGCGACGGTCGACCTGTCAGTCGCTCGTTGCGGTCCCAGCGCGCGTGGGAACAAATTGAGAACAACGGCGTGTTGCACGACGTGTGGTCCGGTCACGAGCGACAAGGCTCAGTGCGGCGTGAATTGCCGCGATGCGCAGGCGATAAGTGCTACATCTCGCACATGACGCGTCATTGCACACATCGGAATATTCAGCTCGACAAGCTGGGGGTCACTGGTTCGAGCCCAGTAGCGCCCATACGTGAATAGCCTGGAAAACGCTGTAATGCCGCCCCAAATGGTGCCTTAGCGTCGGGGCGGCACTACGTTATGGGTGGCCTCGCGGTCATGAGACTCTCCTTACTTCGCCGCCCATGCTTCGTCTAGGGATACGCGTGGGTCCGCCAGCTTGGCCGGATCCACCGGCTGGCCAGAGCGAACAAGGGCCTGGATGTCGTCGGTGACGTCCCAGACGTTCACGTTCATACCGGCCAGCACTCGTCCGCTGCGCATCCAGAAGGCGATGAACTCGCGTCCCGGCACATCACCGCGAAAGACCACCTCGTCGTAACGGCCCTCCTTCACGTAGCCCGAGTACTCCATCCCCATGTCGTACTGGTCGGAGTAGAAGTAGGGCACACGATCGTAGGACGCGCTCCGGCCCACCATGTTTGCCGCTGCCACAGGACCCTGGTTGAGTGCCGCTGCCCAATGCTCCAGGCGCAGGTGGTGGTCAAGCCACGGGTAATAGGCGTTAGCCACGTCACCGGCGGCAAAGACGTCCGGATCGGTGGTCGCGAGGTGCTCGTCCACCACGATGCCATTGTCGACTGCTAGCCCGGCAGCCTCCGCCAGCCCGGTGTTCGGCGTGATCCCAACCCCAACGACGACCGCATCGGCGTCGACCACGCTCGCGTCGGCCAACCGGACCCCGATGGCCCGGTTGTTCCTTCCAATGACCTCGGCCACCTGGATACCTAGTCGAAACTCCACCCCGTGGCGACGGTGCTCAGCGGCATAGATCGCAGCCACCTCCTTACCGAGGACGCCCACAAGTGGGAGCTCGGCCATCTCGAGCACCGTCACGTCGACTCCCGCGGCTCGGGCCGCCGCCGCCGCTTCCAACCCGATCCAGCCCGCCCCGATGATCGCTACGCGTCGTGCGGTGGCGAACACGGCCTTGATCGCCTCGCACTCGACAACCCGCCGTAGGTAGAGCACCCCGTCGAGCTCATGGCCGGGGACAGACAGTCGCCGCGGGGACGAACCGGTTGTCAGCAGCAGTTTGTGGTAGGCGACTGGACCGCTGCCCTCAACGGTCACTACGCGGGCGTTCCGGTTAATGCCGGTGACCGGGGCGCCGAGACGGAGGTCAATATGGTGCCCGGCGTACCACCCCTCGGGGTGGACGTAGATCTTCTCTTTCTCGGCCTTGCCTTGCAGGTACTCCTTCGACAGCGGAGGGCGGTCGTAGGGGCGCTCGGTCTCATCCCCGATAAGGATGACGTGGCCGTCGAAGCCCTCAGTGCGAAGCGCCTCGGCTGCCTTCGCCCCGGCCAATCCGGCGCCCACGATCACAAATGTCTGCTCGGCCGAGTCCATGTCGCCTCCGCGTCGTTTGGTCAGGGATTACGGGAGGTTCGCGGAAGGTTCGCGAGCCAGAGTGATGACCTCCGGGAGGGGGCTCGCATGGCTGCGGCCGAGCACGTGCGTGGCGCACGTCGTTGCCGGCAGTCCGCGCGCGCCCACCCTCAGTCGGCAGTCCGCCCTTCCTGCACATCGAGTCGTGCGGGAGCCGGTCGGGGCTGCGCACCGCATCTGGCCACGAGCCATCTTCGAAGCGATTTCCGCGCAATGTCGTCTCGGGGAGTGAACCGTGCCAGTCCACGATAGTCCCGTCGGTTGACCCTCGCGAGCGATGCGAAGAGTGAGGGAGATCTCGACGGGCCAACAGTTCGGGTGCCCGGAACATCCTGTCAAGAACCGGCTGCGAAATCCGTGCGAGCTGCGGGGTCCTTGGAGTGTGCGCGTACGGCGTTGATTGCATGACAAGCGGGTTGTCAGCACGCCATACCACACACCCTGCGACAGGTCGCACATGCGAACAGACAGCTCGACAAGTTGGGAGTCGCTGGCTCGAGCCCAGTAGCGCCCACCTCGCCGAAACCTCGCTTCATCAGCGGGGTTTCGGCGTCTTCGGCGAGAGTGCGTCGCCAGCGCGGCCGACCCGCGCGGGCGCGCCTTCTCGGTGTACCGGAGGACCCGAGCTCATCGTCGCGGACGGGTCTCCCATGGGCGCGCTGCAACCAAGAACTCCTGGGGCGGAGCCCAAAAGTCGAGTGCGCGGCGGGCCATCTGCCATGACGCATCCGCCGCGCGCTCCAAATCCAGTGGCCGCAGCGCGGGCGCCGGTTTTGGAGCCTTTGCCCTCGGCTCGGTCGTCATCACCCAACGGCGATACTCTTGTTGGCGCAGCACGTCGCGCTGCGGGGCTGGGGTCCACATCGTCGTCATCGGGGTTCCTCCTCCGTTGATGGAGCTACGTGCCTCAATGACCTATGTGCAATGTGACTATAGCTTGATGCGGGGGAGCGTGCCCGAATCGGTGTGGGAGGACTGATCGGGCACCGGATTGTCTCGGCGTCTTAATTGAGGACCTGGCCGGCTGGGGGATCTCCAAGCGGCGCCCTTACCGCGCCAGGCTGTCTGCGCCGGGTTAGGAGGCCGCTCAGTACGGGGCCTGGCAGCGGTATGTGGCGACGATGGGGTCCGGTCCGCACCCGCCACGTGGAGATGAGAGCACGAGACAGCGCTGCGTCACCTGCGTCGCGTCCGAATCGACGCGTCCGCACGTTCCTGCAGTCATCCGAGCACCCGCACCGTGGACCCGTGCGTGACGAGTCCAGCCCACCGTCGAGGGCATCCGGGCCGAGCGGGACATACGCCGCAGGCTCGTTCCACGCGGCGACGAGGTTCTGACGGCCGCCCGCATTGCCCCCGCCCGTGCAGCCCTCCGGAGCTCAGGCGCTCTCGCGACGCGGGGGTCGTCGGAGAATCCGTGAGCGACGGCCAGGAGGTCGATGGCAGGTCGTCGTTACCGACTCTGTGGGCGGCGAGCGACCGGCGGCCGGATGCGGGCGGGCGAACTCCCAGCTCGAGCGACCCATTGCTGGGGGTCGGCCGAGTTGCCGAAGCAAATCGACGGGATCGCACGCGCCACATCGCGGGAGCGGGTGCCTACAATTGTTCGTGCCCTACACACCCAGAAGGAGTCGAGTATGTCCTCATCCGCCGAGGCGTCGGCAGCACAACAGGCCCTGATCGCGGCCCTGCAGAACACACCCTTTAAGAGCGCGGATGCGGTGCTTGCCGCGCAGCTCAAGGCGGTGGATGACTGGGAGTCGACTGTTGGCGACTACCCCGCGCTCGTCGCAACGGCACAGGTCGCGCGGGCGCAACTGCAAGCCCAACAAAGCATGCTTGATGTGCTGCGACGCGAAAGCGAGGGCATCGCCGAGGCGATGCGTCAGGCCGCGCGCGCGATGGGCGTGCCTCCCACTGCTGGTGAGGGGACGTAGGACCCTCCGGGATCTTCACGCGCAGCACGGGCCCGATCTGTCGTCCCACACGTGTGGGACGACAGATCTCGATCTTCGTGCTTGCGGCTCTCGACGGCGAACTGCGCCCGTCGCGGGGGCGTGGTCTTCGATTGGGCACGGCCTCAGCGCCGTGAGCCGAACGCGGGCTGCCGCCGATCGGTGGGTGACGGCGGTGCACGGCTGCGGCCAGGCCCGGGCACGCACCCGACTCGTCGCATCGGCGTGTCCGGCTCACGCTGCCGTGTAGAGTCGCCGGCATGGGTTCTCCCGCTGGGTCTGTCACCATTATTTCGTACGTCATCCTGGCCCTCCTCGTTGGCGCGTGGGGGCAGCGCAAGGGGCACAGCTTTGGGGTCGGCTTCCTCATATCGCTGGCGTTGACCTTCATCGTCGGTGCGGTCACGGTGTTCCTGCTCAAGGACAAGCAGACCGGGCGCCGCGGCGTCGTTACCTGGATCGCGTAGACCACCCGAGCGGCCAGGCGCGTGCGCGGGGTCGATCGCGCCAAGCCGGGCGCGCGTGTCTGCGGCGGGCATCCCTCGGTGCATACCCCAAGCACGAAATGTAGCCGTTGAGCAGGGGAGTTCGAGTCCAGTCGCGCCCACGAACGAAAGCCCGGCGCCCGGGGCTTTCGTTCGTTTTGGCCCCGCTTCGGTTTCGTGGTCGCATGCGTCCGCGGGCATCCGGGGTCGCGGGGCAACGATGCGGACGACGACGCCAACACCTGCGTTACGGAACCGCGCGGACCATCAGCGGGGACCGGGCCGGTCCGGTGCCCGACCCGGGAGAACGCCGTTGGAGCGGCGGCCGATCACCACCGCTCCATGCCGTTCGGGTCGGTCGTGGCCTACGAGGTCGGTGCTGCCGGAGCGCGTGCGCCGTAGGCCATGTTGAATCCGTCGGCGTCGGCGTCCGGCACCGACGGGATCGAGACGACGCGGTTCGTCTGGATGAGCTCACCGCCATCGCTGGCGACGAGGCCGGGCGCGCTCGGGGAACCAGTCCCGACGGTCACCGTCCCCGGGTCGAAGGTCAGCGGTGAGCCGTACTGGGAGATCGGGGCGATCGTCGAGCCGAAGCCCGACGAGATCGTCGGCGCCTCCATGATCCACTCGGCCGACGTCCCCGGACCGGTGTAGGTCACCTGGGTGGTAAAGGTCCAGTTCTCGGTCGTATCCGCGAGGGAGATCGTCCACAATGTCGTGCCGGTCTTGGTGATTGTGGCCGTGATCGCATCTCCCGGCGCGACCGGCTTGCTGATCGCCTGCTCGGCGTAGCCTTGCGCCGAGGTTGTCCACCACGCCATGTAGTGCGCCGAACGGTTGTAGTAGTCCTGCTCGGTTCCGGTCTGAACCAGGGCGGTGCTGTTGAAGCCGTCGATCCCCGCCCATGCGGCGGAGTACGTTGCGCCCCGTGCCGCGGCGACCGCTGGCACCGTCCACTGTCCGGTGATGCCCGTGTACGGCGAGGACGACGGTGTCGTCACCGCGTACCCCGACCAGTTTGAAGACGCCCACCCGAGCGCTTGCGGCGTGGAGCTGCCACCTCGCCCTTGGATGCCGATCCGACCGTGGTGGCCCGGCCAGCTGCGTGGCCCGAGGCGCAGGGTGTTCGCCGGCGCCGACGTCGGGCCCGCGGCGGCGCCAACCGCGATGGCGACCGCACCGGCCGAACATCCGAGCACGATCAGGTTTCGCACCCTCCGAGAACGCCGTGTCACTCTCACCGACCCGTCCTTTGTCGCAGGGGTTGCGATGGCCCGGCTCGTCGCGCGACCATGGATGATGACCGCAGTGTAGGTCGGCGCGCGGATCCTGTCAGTGCTGCCGCGCACGGTGTTCCAGCGCTGTTTCACCCCCTGAGCTCCATGCTCCCGTCGGGCACCGATCCGCCGCCACCGTTCCACGGATTGCGACACGCGGGGACCCCGTTCCCTCCCGCCGTCGCGACGATTGAGGACCGGACCGCTCGGACGCCCGTTCGGGAACCGGCGAGTCGCTGGGCTGCCGCCGATCTGCGGGAGGCCGTCGCACCGTCGCGCGGGCGCCCTGGAGCATGCAGGGCAGACCCGTCACCGCGTCGCCGAGCGTGGGGCACACCGATCGCCGCACGGATCGGACCGTCTGGCATGTCAGTTGGACCAGCGCTCGATGGCCCGGGGTCAGTCTCCGCTCAGTCCGTCACGTTGCTCACCGCGACCACACACTCGGCGCGCAATCGCGCCAGCAATTCGCCGTCGACGGCGTTGCGACGACCATACTGGGTGGCGATGCGCTCGCCCATATATCGGGCCGCGATGCGCGTTGCCCACGGCAGCATCTCCTCGAGATCGGTACTGAGCGTGACCGGTCCGCTGATCGTGACGAACGAAAACGGCGGATGTTCGTCGTCGACGCACACACTCGCCCACCCGGTCCTGATCAGCGCGCGGCCCTTGATCGTGTCAGCGCCCGTATTGAAGACAAGGTCGTCGCCGTCGAGGACAAACCAAATTGGCACGACGTGCGGACGACCGTCCCGGCGCATGGTCGCAAGCTTGCCGGTGCGGGTTCCAGCGGCGACAAATGCGCGCCACTGCGTCTCGCTCATCCGCGTCATCGCCGGGCTCCGTGGGGGTCGTCAGCTCGCCGCAATCGTAGCGGCGTGCCCGTCTGGTGCGCCGCCGCGGTTATCACTCGGGCGAGGTGGTCCCGGGCACCGGGCGCTGCGCACCGCAAAACGTGCAGCGGGCCGCCACGTCGGCATCGGCCGGAGCGTCCGAGGCGGCACCGCCGCGAGGCGGAGTCGGCGCGTCGGTGGCGGCCGGGTCGTATTCGGCACCGCACCGCGCACAGCGCGCAACCACGTTCTCGCCAGACGGAGCTCCACTGTGTGGCATCTCGCTCGATCCGGCGTCGGCATCGTCGAGTTCCCGGACGAGTGCGTTGACGCGGTCGGCGATGTCGTCGCGGATACGTCGGACCTCGTCGGCGGGGAGGCCCTTCGGGTCGGTGAGTTGCCAATCGATATAGCGCGTGCCCGGAATGTACGGGCAGGCATCGCCACAGCCCATCGTCACCACGACGTCCGCCTGTTCGGCGAGCGCCGTCGTGAGCACTTGTGGAACCCGATCGGACAGATCGATCTCAAAGCCCGGCTCCCGCATCACCGCGACGACCTCCGGATGGACCCGGTCGGCGGGGGTGGTACCCGCCGAGATCCCACGATGGCGACCACCGGCCGCGCGCTCGAAGAGCGCCGCCGACATCTGGGAGCGTCCGGCGTTATGCAGACACACGAACAGCGCTGTCGCCATCGGTCTCCTCGGCGGTCGGGGGCGCGGAGCGGGTGTGTGGCCGCCCGCCCCGGATGAACTGGTACGTGAGGGCTCCGATCGGCGCACCAAGCAATGGCCCGACGATGTAGATCCAGAAGGACTGCCACTGGCCGGCGACGAGCGCCGGGCCCAACGATCGAGCGGTGTTCAGCGACGCTCCAGTGATCGGCCCGAACGCGATCGCCGACACGCCAACGACCGCGGCAATTGCCAGCGCGGCAGGGGCCCCGACGGCGCGGGTGTCGGTCGCCACGCTCATGATCAGGAACATCAGCACGGCGGTGAGCACAAGTTCGACGAGTACCGCCTGCGCGCTGGCGATCGTCGGAACGGTCGCTCCGAGGTTTGCCGGATGCGAGGGCCACACCTCCGCAGGAACCAGTGCGGCCCCGGTCGCGCGGATGAACTGGGCGCCGACGTAGGCGGCGAGATCATGCCGTGGCAAGTGGCGGGTCAGGAAGAAGCTCAGGCTGACTCCGGGATTGAAGTGCGCGCCTGAGCTGTGGCCGAGTGAGGCGATCGCCGCGAGCAGGACCAAGAAGAATGCGAGGCCGACTCCGACCGCGCCGAGCGCCGCAGGATGCGTTGCGTTGGTGACGATCGCCCCGCATCCCCCGAAGACCAGCATCGCCGTACCGATTCCCTCAGCCAGGGAGCGCCGCCACAGGGGCGGCTGGTCGGGTGAGACGGGGCCGGGTCGGGGCGCCGTGGGACCTGCCGCCGGTGGGGGTCCCGAACTCACGCGAGCCAGTCCGCAAGCCGGGCGAGAGCCGCGCGCTGAGCCGAATACCACGCCCATCGGTGGCGTCGTTCGACATGGACCAGGCCCGCATCGACGAGCTTCTTGATGTGGTGGGACAGCAACGACTGGCCAACGCCGAACAGCACGAGAGGCTCGCACTGGCAGACCTCATCTTCGCTCCGGATGAGGACATCGAGGATCTGCACCCGGATTGCCGAGGCCAGTGCCGACGCTACAGCGGCGATCTGGTCGGCGTCGAGATGTGGATCCAGCCCAGCCGTCGGGGAGCAGCAGGTCGCAGCCGATGGCCCAGCCGGGATGGCCATGGGTTCGTTCATATCAACGTCCTCCGATGCGACCACATCGGCTACCTACCGATCCGAGACGCCCGTATCAACCTGCGCTGATATGACGCGCGGCGACAGGCGGAGCCCCCGATTCCGGTGGTCCGGGCCCGATCGCACGGGGCTGGTCAGGACCCGACGTCCGGCGGCCGATCCGCCTCGGGGCGATGGTCGGCCGTATCGCCGACAGGACGCGCGTACCTCAGCATGACCACCCCACTGCCAAAGGTTCGGGTCTCGGTGAGCGACAGGGCGGTCCGGGGCCGCGAGCCTGAGAACAGCGGTTTGCCCGCGCCCAGGAAGACCGGGTGGACGTAGATGCGGTATTCGTCGATCAAGTCGTGGCGCATGAACGCCGCGGCGAGGTCGGCGCCACCGAGAAACAGGTCGCCACCCGGTTGCGCCCTGAGCGCAGCGATCTCCGTAGGGATGACCTCCCGCGCGATAGTGGCGCTCCATGCCGCTCGTGCGAGGGTGCGCGAGTAGACGACCTTCGGCGTCTCCCGCCAAATCCGCGCGAACTCGATGACCGGCGCAGATGCGGACGGATCTGCATCGGCGGTTGGCCAATAGGCGGCCATCAGCTCGTAGGTGACGCGTCCGTCGAGAAACGCGCCCGCGTCGCGCAGGGCGTCATTGAAGTGCCAATGGAGCTCGTCACCCACCACGTGCCAATCGATCTCGTTGCGCGGACCCTCGATGAAACCATCCAGGGACACCGAGATCATCAGCACGACGCGTCTCATGGCCGGTGCCCTAGCGCTCCAGTCCTTCCGGGTGGCCGAGGGTGCCCAGCTCTGCGGTGTCGCGCCGGAAGATGAGCCCGACGGCCCAGTCCGCTGCGATGCGGCCCTTGCGCCGAATCCCGGGGACTTGGGAGAGGTGGTAGGTACGGCCGAGGAACCATGCGGGAAACCCCTTGAACTGGAGGCCGAAAACACTCGCGACCGCCTTGCCGCGTCCGAGGTCGACAAAGAGCCCGATCGTCCGGTATCGGAACGGCTCGGCAGGTTGGCCCTCCAACGTGCGCAGCACGTTGCGCGCGACGACCCGGCCCTGGCGAACCGCATGCTGCGAGGTCGGGGGGCAGGCGAGCCCCGGCCGGGCGGGGTCCGGGACAGCGGCCGCGTCGCCAAGTGCCCACACGCCGTCCCGTCCTTCGACGGCCATCGTGGCGTCGACGCGAATCCTGCCGCGGGCATCCAGGGGAAGCTCAAGCCGGCGAACGATCGGCGCGGGGCGCACGCCCGCAGTCCAGACGAGCGTCGCGCACGGAATGCGATCACCCGTGGACAGGGTGATCGCATTCCGGCTCGCCTCGGTGACAGTCGTTCCGAGGCGCAGCTCGACACCGCGGGCGACGAGCTCACGCATGGCATACGCGGCCAGGCGCGAGCCGACCTCGGGAAAGATCGCATCGGTCGCTTCGATCAACAGCCATCGCAGCCGCTCGGCGCGCAGCGACGGGTAGAGCCGCTTGGCCACGCGCGTGAGATCCTCGATTTCCGCCAGCGCCTCGACGCCGGCGTACCCGCCGCCGACGAACGCGACGGTCAGGCGCCGCCGGCGTTCTGATGGATTCGCGGTCGCGTCGGCGATCTCGAGCTGACGCAGGACGTGATTGCGCAGCCAGATGGCTTCGGCGAGGGTCGCAAACCCGATCGCGGCCTCCGTGAGCCCGGGGATCGGCACGGTTCGCGGTGATGATCCGGGCGCCAGGATGAGCTGGTCGTAGCTGACGTCGGTCTCCTCGCCGGCACCCGAGCGGAAGCGGACGGTGCGCGCTGCGTAGTCGGCGCCCAGGACGTGGCCGACGCGGACGCTCGTCCGGTGCAACGCCTGCCGCAGGGGGACGACCACATGGCGTGGCTCAAGAGTTCCTGCCGCGGCCTGCGGGAGGAACGGGGTGTAGGTCATGTAGTTGGTCTCGTTGAGCAACGTCAGGGTGACGTGCTCGGGTGAACACTGCCGCTCGAGGCAGCGCGCGGCCGCCAGGCCGCCGAAGCCGCCACCGACGATTGCGATGCGCGTCGCGGGAGCCGGCAACTACCTGTGCTCCGACGCGGCCGGCCGTCTGAGGCGCCGGGCCATGGTGAGCGTCGTGCCGGCCTGGCTATTGGTGATCCGGACGTCATCCATGATTCCGCGCATGATCATGAGCCCGCGCCCGCGGCCGAGCTGCGCGCTGTGTGCCGCGTCGTGCTGCCAGGTGCCGGTGTCGCTGACCTCGGCCAGCAGGACGGCCTGGCTGATTGAGACCTCGATGCCGACGACCCGATCCGGGTCGCTGCGGCTCCCGTGCTCGACCGCATTGCTGGAGGCCTCGCCGACCGCGAGCACGACATCGTCGATCTCGGTCTCGGTGAGCTCGCCGGAGCGCTCGAGCCAGACGCGCAGGCGGCGGCGCGCCCCGCGCAGGTTGGCCGGGATGGCGTGGTACGCGTCGACGAATCGTGTCTCGGTCTCCCCGGCCAGACGGAATGCGAGAATCGCGACGTCGTCGCTGAAGCCGCCCGGCGGCGACATGCGCCGCAGAAGTTCCTCGCAGAGGCTGCCCACAGGCATGTGCTGGCAGTCTGCGGTCGCGCCACGCAGGCGATCGAGCCCGATCGCCAGGTCCTCTCCCCGGCGCTCGATGAGCCCGTCGGTGTAGCTGAGCACCAGATCCCCCGGGGCGAGCTGGACGCGCGCCGCGCCCTCGGCGCGGTCTGCCGTGCGCGTCGCAGCGCGCGGGGCGATCCCGAGCAGTCCGCGTCGGCCCTCCTCCAGATAGCGCGGTTGGCGGTCGAGGACCACGAGGGGGGCCGGATGACCGGCAGCCGACCACCGCAACGTGCCGTCGCCCGCGACACACAGGTACACGGCCGTCGCGCACGCCGCGCCGGACACGCGGAGCGCGTAGCTGTCGAGTGCCTCGATCGCCGCAGCCGGTGAATCGCTCGACGTGGCGGCCGCGCCGAGGGCGCTGCGCAACTGGCCCATCACGGCGGCGGCCGGGATGCCCTTGCCGACAACGTCGCCGACGCTCATCCCCAGGGTGCCGTCGGGCAGCGTCAGGACGTCGTACCAATCGCCGCCGACCAACAGCGCATCTTCGGCGGGCCGGTAGCGCGCCGCAACGACGCCGGCGGTCGAGCGGTAGTCGATCTCCAGGAGCCGCGCCTGGAACTCCTGGAGGACCCGGTGCTCGCGATCGGCAACCCGGATCCGCTCGATCGCATTGCCGACGGCCGTCGCCATGCCGGTGTAGAGCGAGATGTCCGCACCGCTGAAGCGACGCGGTGCTTTCCAGGCCGCGGCGACGCTGCCGAATGGGACGCCCGAGCCGTCGCTCAACGGTGCGACCAACAGCGCGGACACGCCCGCCTCGTGGAAGCCGACGACCGACGCCGGGAAGTCGACCGCGGCAGCCGCGACGCTCTCGAGAATCACCGGCGCACCCGTCCGCAGGGGGGCGAAGATCGGTGCCGGCGAGGTGATGAGGCCGGTCTGAAAGCGCAGGTCGACTCCGCCCCCATAGCCCGGGAAGTGCTTCAGGCGGACGAGGTGCCCGTCGGGTTCGAGCACCGCGAGACTCGTCACGTCGGCGCCGAGGATGCTGCTGGCGAACGCGTGCACGGTCTGCAGGACGGCATCGACTGTGGTGCTCTCGGCCAGCCGCGTACCCAGTTCGGCGAGCGCGTGGCGATGGCGTCGCTCGAGGCCCGCGGTGATGCGCGCGCTCACGCGGCTGAGGAGCTCGTCGGCGGAAAAGGGCTTGAGCAGGTAGTCGTCGGCACCGACGTCCAGGCCCTCGGCGGTCGCCTGCGGCCCGGCGTGGGCGGTGACGAGGATCACCGGCAGGTCCTCGAGGCCCGGTTGGGCACGGATGCGCCGCACCAGCTCGACGCCGTCAACATCCGGCATCATTACGTCCGACAGCACGAGATCGGGCGGCCTGGCGGAGATCTCCTCCAGCGCCTGCGTCCCGTTTGCCGCCGACCGGACGCGGTAGCTCGACCCCAGCAGGCGCGTGATGTACGCCCGCATGTCGGCGTTGTCATCGACCACCAGGATGTCGCTGCGACCCTCACGGTCCGGGCTGCGGCCGGCCGGCTGGACCCCGTGGTGTGACGGGCGGCCGGCGTCGTGGGCGACCTCCCATATCGGCGTCTCGGTAAGGTAGGTGTCGCTCCGAGGCTCCGGCGGCGCCAGCTGGAGCTGACTGGCGGGCAGGTGCGCGGTGCCCAGGGGCAGGCGGACCGTGAACGTGCTGCCCACGTCCAGCCCGCTTTCGACCGAGATCTCGCCGCCGTGCAAGGCAACGAGCTCTGCGACCAGCGCGAGGCCGATCCCGCTGCCCTCGTTCGAGCGGCCGCGGGCCTGCTCCACGCGATGGAAGCGCTCGAACAGGTGCGGCAGCTCGTCCGGCGGGATGCCGATGCCGGTGTCTGTGACACGCAGCACGGCGTGCCCGCCGTCGTGTCGCACCGAGAGCACGATCTGCCCGGCGAACGTGAACTTGAGGGCGTTCGAGAGCAGGTTGAAGACGATCTTCTCCCACATCTCGGGGTCGACGAAAACCCGCTCGGCCTGGCGGGGGGCGTCAACGATGAGCTCGAGCCCCGCGCTCTCGGCCGCGCGTTCGAACATGCTCGCAAGCTCGGCGGTGGTTGCCGCCAAGTCCAACGGGGCGTACGCGGCGCGGGTCTGGCCGGCCTGCAGACGCGCGAAGTCCAGCAACGAGTTGACGAGCTTGCCAAGTCGAAGCGCGTTGCGCTCGACGATGTCCAGATTGGCTGCGACGTCATCGATGTGGTGGTCTCGGGCGTGGCGCTGGGCCTCGGCGAGCGGGCCGGAGATCAGGGTAAGCGGGGTGCGGAATTCGTGGCTGACGTTCGAGAAGAACTGCGTCTTGGCACGGTCGAGTCGCGCGAGCGCCTCGGAGCGTCGGCGTTCGAACTCGAGTGAGCGGGCGCTCTCGAGCGACGCAGACACCTGGCCGGCGACCAGCCGGATGAAGCCGGTCATCGCCTCGTTGAGCGGTCGGTACGGGTTCAGCCCGACCAGCAGGCACCCGCTGGCGGTGCGCTCCGGTCCGGTGAGCAGCGGCAGGAGCATCGCTCGCGCCGGGGCCCGGTCCCAGGCGCCCGTCGGCAGACCGGGCACGCGTGCGCCGTTGGGCAGATCGATGATCAGTTCACCGTCGTCGCGCACGCGTCCAACCGGCCACGTCACCGTCGGACCATCGAGTTCGATCGTCTCCGGTGCGGCACGAGCGCCTGGTCGCGTGCCGGTGCACGCCACGAGGCGTGCGCGCAGCGCGGCATCGTCGAAGTGGTACGCGAGCGTGAACGGGAGGTCCTGCGGGTTGTCCGAGAGGATCTTCTCGACGCACGCCAGGATCTCGGGCTCGGTTCGCGCGTCGGCAAGGCCCGATGCCAGGTCGCGCAGGGTCAGCATCCGGCGCTGGCCAATGACCCGCTCGGTCTCTTCGGCGACGACGCAGAGCATGCCGGAGATCGCTCCGTCGTCACCCTCGATCGGACTGTAGGAGAAGGTGTGGTAGGTCTCCTCGCGGTAGCCGCTGCGCTCGAGGAACAGCATGAGCGACTCGTCCCAGGTCGCCTCGCCGGTGCGCAGGACGGATTCGATGCGGGGGCCGATGTCGTCCCAGATCTCGTTCCAGACCTCCCGCGCGGACCGGCCGAGCGCCCAGGGGTACTTGGTCGCCAGGGTGTCGGTCCGGTAGGCGTCGTTGCAGAAGAACGTGAGCTCGTTGCCCCAGGCCAGCCACATCGCAAAGCGCGAGGTCAGCAGGGTCTGGAGCACCGCGCAAAGGCTCTTGGGCCACCCCGGGAGCGGCCCCAGTGGCGACGCATCCCAATCGACCCGGAGCAGGTCCCCGCCGACGACGCCGCCGCGTGACAGCACCCTTTCGGCACCGGTCATCTGGCTCGCTCGACCCACCTCGCTACGCACCGTCTGTGCGACCGTGTGATGCCACGGCCCCTGGCCGGACAGCATGATTGCCCCGCCGAGTCCGCCGGTCAGTCATCGAGCAGCCAGTCCGATTCGGTCAGTTTCAGGACGCGCCGCACGATCGGCGACGCATCTGAAACGGTGACCCGGGTGCCTTGGGCGGCGGCGGATTCATGCAGCAGCACGAGCGTGCGTATCCCTTCGGATCCGAGAAAGGTCACCTGACCAAGGTCAATCTCAAGCCCGAGCGGGGCGCGGGAGACGGCCGTGTGGAGCCCGTCATGGAACGCCGTGACGCTCTCGACATCAATGTCGCCGCGAGCTGTCACCAACAGGTGCTGTCCGTCTTCGACGATCGAGAGCGCGAACGCCTCGTCGTTGCTCGCCGGACCGTCCCGGGCATCCCGGTCAGGGCTCATCGCCGTCGGCTCCCTTTGCTTGGCGAGGCTCTGCATCGCCCCACGCGATTGGAAGATAGCTGACAACTGCGGCACAGATCCTTGGCGAGAACCCTTGGGCGATGACGATCGACCCCAACCTGTGTCGGGCGCCACGGCGCAGCGCGCGGCCCCGGCCCGAACGGGTGTCGGCAGCCGCGCGGGGGGATCGACTCGGCGGGAACGCTGCATTGTGTCTCCGACACTCCTGACCGCGACGGTGGGCGGCCGTTGCCGGGGCTCGTTCCCGTTCTGCTGGCGGCGAAACCTCATCCGGGGGCACGCGCCGCTTCCGGTCGATTGGGGCTGGGCCGACAGGGTACGCCGGTCGGCAGAACGCACCCGCTACGGCATCCGGCCGTCGGCATAGGGCGCATAGTGGTGGTGCAGCATGAGGGCGTTGCCGTCGGGGTCGTGAAAAAACGCCATGTGGCAGACTCCGGTATCGAAGTTGTCACGCGCGAACACGACCCCCCGCGACTCGAGCGCCTGACGGGCTTGCCCGACATCCGGGACGCGTAGCGCGATGTACGCGGTGTGCGGCGCGGTGAACGCCTGGCCCATCTGCGTGGGATCCACCAGGTACAGGCTGACGTTCCCGAGTTCGAACTCGGGCCATGATCCGGATCCGGGCGCCTTCTGGAGACCGAGGGTCTCTGCATAGAACCGGGTCGCGCGCACCATGTCGGAGACGGGAACGGAGATGAAATCGACGCGCTGGACGTCGATGATGGGTTCGGTCGTCATGCGGCCCCCCGGCGGCGTGTTTGGGTCGAGTGTTGCACCGGCAGCGCGGGGCGCACAACGGTGGCGGATCTGCTGTGATCGACGCTGACGGCGGCCGGTCGCGACGCTGCTGGTGGACGGGCATGCATCGGATCGGCTCCACACCGATCAGGGAGTAATCGATGCCGTACCGCGTACTGCATGCCGAGGATGCCTACTGGCGTCGATCGAACCAGATGGGCGTGCTCAACACCGACCTCGGACGTCAGCTTGAGGCCACCACCCTCGGGGCGCGCCTCTGGCGTCTTGAGCCCGGGCAGGCGTCGACCCGCCATCGCCACCGCGCGCAGGCCGAGCTCCACGTGCTCCTCGAAGGCATCGGCCGGATTCGGATCGACGGCGAGCTCGTCACCCTCACGCCGCACAGCGCGGTACTTGTGGACCCCGCATCGATCCGGCAAGCGTTCAACGACACCGATACCGATCAGCTGTGGCTCATCGTCGGCGCGCCGGTCGAGGCGGCAAACACCCTCGAGATGACCGAGGCCGACCTCGCCTGGTACTACCCCGACGGCCCGAAGGCGCTGCCGTCCGAGCTTGCCTGAGCCGGTCGGTCGCGACGGGGCGGACGACGGGCTCAGGTCGGAACGCCATGCAGCGGCTTGCGATGCGGCGCTGGCCGCGCTCGCCGCCCGGACGACGAACGCATCCGCGCGGGTGGCCGCGACGGTGATCGTGTTCGCGCCGGTGGGACGTGAGCGGTCAGACCCCGGGCACCCGCGTGTTTACCCGTGGGCGTAGCCTGCTGCGGGGCCGGCGTAGGTGGCGTCCCCGAAGCCGAGGATCGGGGCGAAGATGAACGACAGCAACGCGAGCCCGACGCCGAAACCCGCACCGTGGCGGAAGGACTTGGCCAGATCGATCGCCACGATGAACCACACGACAATGTTGACGATCGGGATGAACAACAGGACCCACCACCAGCCCGGTCGGCCCGCGATCTTGCACGCCAAGTAGAAGCTGTAGATGGGAATGATCGCGCCCCAGCCGGGGCGATCGGCCTTCGTGAACACCATCCAAAACCCGGCAATCGCCAGGATTCCGATGGCCAGATAGATAATCGTCCCGAGAGCTGACATCAGACGTCCTTGGTGGGGAAGCGCGACCATAGCTTCGGTCGCCGAGGCCGCCGCCTTAACGACCGGGGCGTACCAGGCGCCATCGCGGCATCATCGAACTCGGCCACCCCGCGCACGGGCCGGGGCGATCCGGCACGGCCCGCGGACGTCGGCCGCGGACAGCGGGCGTTGAGGCGAGCTCGCCTCGCCGAGACGTGCGCGTACCGTCGGGGCCCCGAAGACGCGGCACGCGACCACGCCGACTTCGTACAGCAGGACCTCGGCGCCAAGCAGCATGAGCATGCTGACCGCGTCACCTCCGGGCAATACTGCGGCGATGACGGTCATGATGATGATCGCGAATCGTCGGTGGCGCGTGAACGTCCGGGTATCTGCGATCCCGAGCCGGGACAGGCTGAGCATGACGACGGGCAGCTCGAACACGATTCCGCCGGCGATCAGCAGGGTCGTGACAAACGAGAGATACTCGCTGGCCCGCAACTGGACGTTGAACGCGGACCCGCCAAACCCGAGCAAGAACTTGAGTGCGGTCGGGAGCACGACGGCGTATGTGAAGGCAACGCCGGCGAGAAACAGCGCTGAGAGCACCGCGGCCGTCCCGATGATGCGTCGCTTGGACGGCCCCGAGAGCGCCGGCGCGGCGAACGCGTAGGCCTGATAGATCAGGACCGGCAGGCTGATCACGACGCTCGCCCAGAACACCGCGCCCATGGTCGTGGTGAACGGCTCGGTGGGCGAGAAGGTCGATAGCTGGTGGTGGGCGTGCGGCAGCGGGGCCACCAGCAGTCGCAGCAGTCGGGCCCGGACGAAGTACATCGCCCCGAAAGCGACCGCGATGACCGCACCGCTGACCAGCATGCGGTCGCGCAGCTCGGTCAGGTGCTGCTTCGGTGGACAGATGCTCGTCGGGCGCGATCGGGCGCACCCGACGAACGGTCCGGCGGGCCATCCTAGGCCTCCGGCGTCGACGCCTGGTCGACGGTCTCGGTGGACGTCTGCGGCAGCTGCGTGGTGTCGAGGCCGCCGAGGCTCGAGCGGAACTCGCGCATGCTGCGGCCGAGGGTCTTGCCGAGTTCCGGCAAGCGCTTTGGACCGGCGATCACCAGGCAAATGCCGAGTGCCAGGATGAGGTGGATAGGCGACAAATCGAACATAGCTCGCTCCTTCGGGTGGGGCGACGGATGCGGCGGCGGCCGAGGGGCCGTCCGCCGCTCGGGCGGGGGGACGTCGTCAGGCGATGAAGCCCGAGACCGCCGTGGTGGCCTGCGCGGCGGTGAGGGACTTCAGGAACGCCGGACCGACGGGGCTGTCGCCGATGAAGTTGGTGAACACGCTCAGGTGCTGGGATTCGCTCGCGGCGATCGTCGCCGCGACGCCCTTGAGCGTGTTCGACGAGAGCGCCGGAACCGCGCCGAGGTAGGCGCCGACGAATGCGGTCTCCAACGCAACGCCAAGCTTGGCGATGCGCATGCTGCTGCTGAACGTCCCGGCGGGATACTTGAACGACAGGCCCTTCGGCGTTGCCGACCCCAGCACCCCGCGCAGCGCGTCGTAATGCGCGATCTCGGCGTTGCGCGCCTCGACCAGGTACGGTTCGTTGTCGGTGTGGCGGAACTTGCCGGAGTCGATGGCGCGGTTGTAGAAGTTGATCGCCAGCAACTCGGCCGTTGCCGCGAGCTTGGCGACGTCGACATCGGTCACGCCGGAGGCGAGCGCCAGCGAGGACACCTCGGCAAGGACGGAGCCGCCCGCGACGAGCGCGAGACCACCCTTGGCACTGCGCGAAATGAATTCTGCTCGGTTGGAACTGCTCATGGAATGCACCCTTCGGATCGTGGCGTTGATGCCCCCTATTCGCCGGTGACCGAAGATCGGTTCGCACACCCGCGGCGGTTCGTGCGCCGCCCCGCACGCCCCGGCACCTGTCCTTCGCCCGCCAGCGGCAGCTGATGCGAACCGATCCTGCGCCGCCGGCGAATACCAGGCATGAACGCCCTGTCCGCCAACCGCGAGGTGGGATTGCCGGTCAGTTTCGTCCACCTGTCTGACGAGGCACTCGTCGCACAGATCGCGCGCGGTGATGAAGCGGCGCTGGGCGCGTTCTACGACCGGTTCGGTCGCGTGGTGTACGGCTTGGTGCTCCGGGTTGTGCGCAACGCCGAGGTGGCTGAAGAGGCCACCCAGGAAGCCTTCCTGGCCGTCTGGCGCACGGCGGACGAATATCGGGCATCGCGCGGTTCGGCCCGAGCCTGGCTGCTGACAATCGCCCACCGCCGCGCGGTCGATCGCGTCCGGTACGAGCAGCGCAGGGTGGCGGGCAACGAACCGCTGGACGAGACCACGCAAGCCCAGATCCGCGAGATAATCCCCTCCGCGGAAGACGAGGCGTGGGTTGTGTTTGAGCGCGAGCGACTCGTCCGGGCGCTGGCGCAAATCCCCGACGCGGAGCGCGAGTTGATCGAGCTCGCCTATTTCGACGGCTACACCCAGTCCGAGCTGGCCGAGCGTCTGGGTCTGCCGCTGGGAACGGTCAAACGGCGCACGTTCACGGGCTTGCGCCGCCTGCGCGGGCTGCTGGAGGCCGAGGCATGAGCAGGTCCGCAGCACACCCGCCTGCGGAAGAGTTGATCGCCCTCGTGTTGGGGGAGGCCGACGAGTCCGGGCGTGTCGAGATGGAAGCCCACATGGACGCCTGCGAGTCATGCCGCCGCGAGTATGTCGGCTTGGTCGAGGCGCTTGGGACGATGGCCTATGCCGCCCCGCCGCAGGCACCGCCCGCGCGGCTGCGGGCCGACATCCTCGACGCCGCAGCGCGCGAACCCCGGACCGCGCCGGCCCCCGTGCTCGCACGGACCCGTCCCCGGCGCGCCATGTGGCGCGGATGGTTCGGCTGGCCGGCGTGGGCGCCGCGCGTTGCGATCGGCGCGGGCGCGCTCGCGGCGATCGCGTGCGCGGTACTGGTATTGACACGCGCTGCGCCGTCGGTGCGTTCGGTCGCGCTGCACGGCGTGCCCGGGAGCGTCGTCGTGACCAACCAGGCGGCCGCGCTCGAATCCCAGGATTTCGCGCCGCTGTCGGCCGGCCGCGTCTACGAGATGTGGGTGATCCACGACGGCGCGGCCCGCCCAGCAGGGCTGTTCCGCAGCGCGGCGCGCCCCGTCGCCGTCGCCGGCACGGTCGCCTCAGGCGACACGGTCGCCGTGACCCAGGAACCGGCCGGCGGATCGGCGCAGCCGACGACCGCGCCCGTCGCAACCGCCGCCATCTGAGCGGCCCTCCACGAGGGTGCGGCCTCGGGGGGCCGTCAGGTGAGCGGTAACGCCTGGCGGCCCCGCACCGTGCCGTGCCGCAGGGAGTCGGGGTGCAGCATCGTCGCGGCTGAGCTACGTTTGTCCGGACGTGGCCCGGGCACGTCGTCACGGGCCAGGGTCTCTCGCCGCGCCAGCCTGGCCGGTGCCCACAGACAACCGGACCGGATGGGCCGCCCGTGGTGACCAGTGACGACATTGGCCGGATCGATCTCTTTGACGGGCTCGATGCGGTCGCGCGCGAACGCCTCGCCCGGGCGGCGGCGGACATCAGGCTGACCGCCGGCGAGTTCGCCGTCCACGAAGGGGACCCGCGGGCGCTGCTTGCCGTGCTCGAAGGCCATGTCGACACCATCCGGCGTGTCGACGGAATCGAGCGGGTCGTCGGTGGCCGCGGTGTCGGGGAGGTCTTCGGCGAAGTCCCACTCACCCTGGCCACGGTCTTCCCGTTGGGATTCCGCGCTTCCGTGCCGACCCGCGTTATCCGCATCGAGGCGCAGGACTTCTTCGCGGTGGTCGGGACCGTGCCCGAGCTCGGGGTCAAGCTCGGTGCGCTCGCGGGCAGGCGCATCGGCGGTCTGCAGGGCATCGCCGCCGACCGCCCGCCCGCCCGGGCGCTTGTGGTCGGCAAGCGCTGGGAGCCGGCCTGCGCGGAGGTGAGGCGCTTTCTCGATCGCAACCAGGTGACGTTCGAGTGGATCAACGAGGAGACGCCGGATCCCGTCGGACGCTGGGGCGGGCCGCTGCCCTCTCCCGACGACTGCCCGGTCATCCGCGTGGTCGGCGGCAAGACGGTCGTGCGGCCGTCGCTGCGCCGCATCGCCGAGCTCGTCGGCCTTGCGACCGAGCCGGCAGCCGCCGGCTATGACACCGTCGTCGTCGGAGCCGGGCCGGCGGGGCTTGCCGCCGCGGTCTATGGGGCATCGGAAGGGCTCAAGACGATCGTGATCGAACGCGAAGCTCCGGGCGGCCAGGCCGGAACGTCATCCAGGATCGAGAACTACCTGGGCTTTCCGTCGGGCGTGTCCGGCGAAGAGCTGGCCAGCCGAGCGCTTGAGCAGGCGCGGCGGCTGGGCGCGGAGATCCTCGTGACCCGAGCCATCACGCGCATCGACGCGTCGACTCGCCAGGTGCACCTGGACGGCGGCGACGTCCTCGACGCCCGGACGATCATCCTCGCGTGCGGGGTGTCGTGGCGGCGGATGCCGATCGACGGGTTCGACCGGCTCGTCGGGAAGGGCATTTCCTACGGCGCCGCGCGCAGCGAGGCGCCCAACACGCACGGGATGGACGTCCACATCGTCGGTGCGGGCAACTCCGCCGGCCAGGCCGCGCTGTTCTTCGCAAGCCACGCGCGCAGCGTGACAATCCTCTGTCGCGGCGATGACCTGGCCAAGAGCATGTCCCGGTACCTGATCGACCAGCTCGATACCCGGGCCAACATCGAGGTCCGGTACGGCGTCGAGGTCGCCGCCGTTCTTGGCGACTCGTCGCTCGCGGCCATCGACGTGCGCGACATCGCCACGGCGTCGGTTTCCCGGCACGACTCGGGCGGCCTATTCATCTTCATCGGGGCGGACGCCGAGACGGGCTGGCTACCGCCCGAGGTCGCGCTCGATCGCCACGGGTACGTGCTGACGGGATCCGATGTGCGGGCCGCCGGGCGCTGGGGCCTCGAGCGGGACCCGTACCTGCTTGAAACAAGCGTGCCCGGCATTTTTGCCGCCGGAGATGTGCGGTTCGGACCGGTGAAGCGGGTTGCAGCCGCCGTCGGCGAGGGCAGCATGGCCATCGCGTTCGTGCACCAGTACCTCAAGCAGGTCGACGTCGAGCTTCCCGTCTGACGGAGGGCGCCCCACGAGCCGCCGCACGGTGCGGTACCCGCCGCTGGCGGGGTCGGCGAGGCCAGCGGGTCACGCCACATGGTCATTGTCACGCACCGCCGGCAGCGGCGACCGCATCGAGCACGCGCGACAGGCGTTCGGCCACGTCGTGGGCGGCGGAGGCGAGCTGCGGGTTACCGACCACGCCCAGCATCTCCTCGGCCGCGACCGCGGTGACGCTCGTCGCGCCGTGCGACGACGTTGCAGGCCAACAGGACGCCGAGCTCCGGCTCGATGGTCAGGGCGCGGCCGGCCAGCGCCGGATTGCAGGCTCCGAGGATGGCGCACGGCTCACGCGTGACCCCGAGGTTCGCCTGCAGGATGGCCTGTACGTCGATCTCGCACAGGACGCCAAAGCCCTCGGCGGCCAGGGCGGCCCGCGCGGCGGCGAGCGCATCGGCAAAACTCAGGCCGGACTCGCGCCTGTGCGAGTACCGCGTGATCGGGGTCATGGATCGTCTCCTCGCGCCGACGCGCCGGCCTCAGTCGTCCAGGGTTGGGGTGACCCCGCGGGCGAGCATCACGCGACTCCAGGCGTGGATTGCGATGAACACGACGACGGGTTCGGCAAGCAGGGTGCCGGGGAACTGCTCGGCTGCCTCGGCATAGGCGTCCTCGGGAACCGCACCAGCAGGCAGCAGGGTCAGGGCCTCGGCAAGCCGCAGCGCGGCGCGCTCGGGGCCGGAGAAGAACGGGGCTTCACGCCAGACCGCAACCAAGTGCAGTGTGCGCCCGGGCACGTCGGCCTTCCCCGCCAGCCCGGCGTGCAGGTCGACGCGGTACGCGCAGCCGTTGATCTGTGACACCCGGACCTTGACCATTTCGGTCGGCCCGTGGTCGATGTTGGGCGCGGCGCGGGTCAGCGCCGCAAGGGCCCGATAGGCGGCGGGCGATATGAACGGCACCACCAAGGCCGTGCTGGCCAACATCGCAGCCGCCAACGGCGACATCCACCTCATCAACCAGGTGCTCATCCCGACGGTTCTGCACGTCAGGTAGACCAGGGCCATCCAGCAGGTGCGGTTCCCCCGTTGACCGCACCTGTCGGCGGGTCAGCGCGGGCGGCGTTCAGGCAGCAGCGCGATCCTCTGCGCCAATCCCGTTCGGCGGATAGCGCCGTCGGAACATGATCCAGGCGCCGAGCCCGATCGGCATCGGTAGCCAATACGAGAACAGGCGATACGCAAACGTCGCAACCACGGCGTCGGCACCGCCGATGCCGGCAAGGGCGAGCGTCGCCACCAGGCCCGCCTCCACGATGCCGAGCCCCCCCGGGGTGATCGGCACCGCGGCGAGCATCTGGGAGATCGCGTAGGCGAGCAGCACCAGCACGGGGTTGGGATTCGCGCCGACCGCGGTTAGGGCCGCCAACAGCGTCAGGTAGTCGAACAGCCAGCGCCCGAGCGAGGCGACGATGGCGTAGAGCGCCTTGCTGCCGAGCGCCTGCAGCAGCGCGTCGCGCTCGTCGATCAGCCGCTCGGGCAACCCTGCGCTGAGCGGCCGCTTGGGTCGTACGCGCGCGACGATCCGCTCGACCGCCCGCCCGGCTGCGACCAGCGGGCGATCACTGCCGAGTACCCACCAGCCGAGTCCGACCATCACCGCGAAGATTGCGAGCCCGAGCCACGCGGCGTCGGCGAGGCCGTTGGGCACCGTGCCCCCGGCGATCAGTACCGGCACGCTCACGACCGGCAGCACGAAGACCGTCGCGAGGGTCAGCAACGACGCCGCGGTCAGACCGGACGCGACCGACGCGGCGGGCACGCCCGCCCGCACCAGCATCGAGTACTGCATGCCCGCGGCCGCTGCACCGCCGCCCGGCAGCGCGCGGCTCACGGCGCCTCCCGACAGCTCGGCGGTCGTGATCGCGAACCATTCCTTGCTGCGCATTGCCAGCGCCTGCAGCCAGATCAAGCAGGCGTTCGCCGCGATCTGCGCCGCGGCCATGGCAATCAGCCAAAGCCACGAGATCTGCTTGACCTGCGGCCAAGCGTCGAGGGTCGCCAGCACGCTCGGTCCGAGCACATAGACGCAGACCGCGAGCATCGTGAGCACCGCGATCCGCCTGATCATGACCCCGCGCGACGGGGCGACGGCCCGCCGCAGGCGCTCGAGCTGCGCCAGCTCGCGATTGGAGGATGGACTGGGGGTCGCGGTCATGAGTTCCCGACACTTTCCCAGAATCGGACGCCGAGGACCGCCGCGAGCGGCGACCGCGCTATCCTCGGCGATCGATGGCATCCGATCAGAACCCCAATTTTCCACACGCGGACGCGCTGACTGATCCGCGCAATCTGATCGACCACTTCAAGTACTGGCGCCACGACGCGATCCTCGCGGCACTCGACGCGCGCCGGCACGAGTTCGTGGTCGTGTTGGAGAACTTCGCCTACGACTTCAACATCGCCACGGCGATCCGCAACGCCAATGCGTTTCTGGCGCGCGAGGTCTGGATCGTCGGCCGTCGCCGGTTTGACCGCCGCGGCGCGATGGGCACGCACCGATATCAGCATGTGCACCACACCAAGGACGAGACGGCGCTGCTGGCGCGCCTGAAGGACGAGGGCATGCGCATCGTCGCCGTGGACAACGTCCCAGGCGCCGTCAGCCTGATGGGGTACGCCTGGCAGCCCACGAGCGTGCTCGTGTTCGGGCAGGAGCAGATCGGCGTGGCGCCGCATGCCCTCGCGGCGGCCGACGACGTCGTCTACATCCCGCAGTACGGCTCGACGCGCAGCATCAACGTCGGCACGGCGTCGGGGATCGCGATGTACAGCTATGCGGCGTCGGTGCTCGGGGACCCGCCGGGGTGGGATCAGACGACGGGGGCCGCCAGCGACCAGTAGGCGTCGTTTGCCGTCGGGGTCGCGTGCGCGGCGGAGTCGGCCAGCCGCTGGGCCGCCGTGGCGAGATCGATCTCCATGATGCCCGCGATCTCGGCGGTCGCCAGCGGGTACGGCGCCCAGGCGAGGACGTCCTCGACGCGCTGCGGGTCGGGCCGCGGTTCGATCTCGGGCGCGAGGTTGGCGATGAGCACCTCGTAGACCCGCGCCGGCTGGAACCCGGGCGCGTCGAGTGTGCGCTCGCCGCGCGAGATGCGGTAGCTCGGACACGTATAGCGCCAGATCCCGTCGACCGTCGTCGCAAGGCGCTCGCGCAGCGCCAGGGCGGCCGGGCTCGGGCTCCGGGCATCGGCCATGTCCTGGGCCAGCTCCTGGTCGGTCTCGGGCTCGACGGCCCAGGCGGCGACATCGTCGGCCGACAGGTTCGCGGTCCGCGCGGCGTCGGCGATCGTGGTCGGATCGTCGAGCTCGGCCCGGGTGGAGAGCCCGGCGACGCGCAGCGCGCGCAGGAAGGCATCAACGTGCTCGGGCGCCTGGCGGCGGACGCCGATGACCGCGCGGCAGGCCACGACCGTGACGGCGAACCGCGTGGCCGGCGTGGTGTCGATCGGCATCCCGAACCGGTCGCGGATGTAGGTGCGGCCGCGCGCGCGAGCGCTGACGTCGACACCTCGCCGGGAGTATTCATCCGGGGTGGAGGAGAGCCCGACCATCCGGTGCTGCCAGCTCAGGGCGTCCCCGTAGCGCCAGCGCAGGCGCAGCCGCGCTCCCTCGGCCGAGAAGTCCCACGGGCAGGCGGGGTCCCCGAATGCGTCGATATGCACCACGGCATCACCCATTGCCTGATCAGCCTAGTCCGGGCGCGTGCACGGCGCCCTCGCATCCGTCCCGTCGTGCTCCGGGCGCGTGCGCGTCGCCGCCCGCTGCCGCTCCAGCCGCGAGCGAACCGGACGGCACTCGGGCACTGGTGGTCGGCGCGTCCGGTGGTATCGGGGGGCGCTGGCTGAGGGCATTCGGCGGCGGGCGCGGGGCTGGTCGTCGCCGGGTGTGATCTCGTGCGTGCGGCAGTGTTCGAGCTCAACGTGTTCGGGCCGATCCGATTGGCCCGCGCCGCCGTTCCTGCGCCTGTCCTGGGCGCAGCGTTGGCAACGCGCTCGGGCATGGTTGGCGACCACCCGACGGCCGGGAGGGCGGCGTACGCGGCGACCAGGGCGCGATCACCGCCGGCGATCGTGGACGCGCTTGCCCGCGACGCGGGCGCGGTCCACGTCCCGGCCTAGGTGCTCGCCACCGGTGCGGCCATGGCATGCGCGGCGTCCACGAGATCATCCCCGGCCGCCAAGGGAAACCAACACGCCATCTGGCGTCCGTCGGGTGCGGCCGCGAGCGGCGGGCGCTCGGTGCGGCAGCGCTCAGGCACGCGCTGGAGATCGCCGGAGACAAGGCGCGCCTTCGGGCAGCGCGGGTGGAAGGCGCAGCCGGTCGGCGGGGTGATCGGTGATGGGGCATCGCCGCTGAGCACGATGCGCCGACGGCCGACCGTGCCGGGCGGTGCCGGCGCCGCGGACACGAGCGCGGCGGTGTAGGGATGCGCCGGGGCGGCGATGACGTCCGCGTCGGCGAGCTCCACGATCCGACCCAGGTACATGACCGCGACACGGTCGGCCAGCTGGCGGATGACGCCGAGGTCGTGTGAGATCACGACGTACGTGATCTCGTGCCGATGCTGCAGGTCGGTGAGCAGGTTGAGGATGTGGGCCTGGACCGAGACATCGAGCGCCGAGACGGGCTCGTCGAGGATCATCAGCTCGGGGGAGAGCGCCAGGGCGCGGGCGATCCCGATGCGCTGCCGCTGCCCGCCGGAGAACTCGTGTGGGTAGCGCCCCGCGTACTCGGGGTCGAGCCCGACCTGCGACAGCAGATCCGCGACCTGCGCGCTCCGGTCGCCGGGAATGCGGTGCACGCGCAACGGGGCGCCGATGATCTGGCCAGCCGTCTGGCGCGGGTTCAGCGAACCGTACGGGTCCTGGAAGACCATCTGGATCTGGCGTCGCAGCGCGCGCAGCTCTGCGCCGGCCAGATCGGTGATGTCGTTGCCGTTCACGATGATCGAGCCCGAGGTCGGATCGATCAGTCGCGCAATCATGCGCGCCGTCGTCGACTTTCCGGAGCCCGATTCCCCGACGATGCCCAGTGTCTGCCCGTGCGCGACCGCAAACGTGACGTCCTCGACGGCGTGCACCGCACCGCGCGAGCGGGCGAAGATCACTCCGTGCGTGATGGGGAAGCACTTGGTCAGCCCGCGGACCTCAACCACGGGCGGCGGCGTCCTCGGGCTGCTCATGCCGCGGCTTCCGCGCCGAGATTGCCCGCCGCCGCCGCCGCCGCCCGCCACGTCCTGTCTCCGGCAACAGACACGCGTCGGCGTGGTCGTTGCCGCGTTCGACGAGTTCGGGCAGCTGCTGGGTGCAAGCGTCGAAGCGGTATTGGCAGCGCGCGGCGAAGCGGCACCCGGGCGGCGGGTCGACGAGCGAGGGCGGGGACCCGGGAATCGGCACGAGGCGGTGGCGCTGGGTGTCGAGCGTCGGCAGCGAATCCAAGAGGCCCCACGTGTAGGGGTGCTGCGGGTCGGCGAATACCTCGCGGCAGGGCCCACGCTCCGCGGCGCGGCCGGCGTACATCACGATGACCGCATCGGCCGTGTCGGCGACCGTGGCGAGGCTGTGACTGACCAAGACGACGCCCATGCCCAGACGCGTGCGCAGATCGTCGATGATCTGGAGGATCTGCGCTTCGACGGTCGTGTCCAGCGCCGTCGTCGGCTCGTCGGCGATCAGCAGCTCCGGTTCGAGCACGAGCGCCATCGCGATCATGACCCGTTGGCGCATGCCGCCAGAGAGCTGGTGGGGGTACTGGCGCGCGCGCTCGTCGGCGTTCGGGATCCCGACGCTCGCGAGGGCGGCCACCGCCCGGGCCGCGGCATCGCGGCGCCCGACGTCGCGGTGGGCCCGGATGGTCTCGGCGATCTGGTCCCCGATGCGCAGCAGCGGATGCAGCGCCGACAGGGGGTCCTGGAAGATCATCCCGATCCGCGGGCCGCGGATCCTTCGCATCTGTCGGTCTGAAACCGCCAGAAGATCGATGCCGTCCAGGGTGATGCGGCCGCTGACGGCCGGATGCGAGCGGTCCAACAGCCGCATCGCGGCGAGGAACGTCACGCTCTTTCCCGATCCGGACTCGCCGACGACGCCGAGTGTGTGTCCCCGCTCGACGGTCAGCGACAGCCCGTCGACCGCACGCACCGGCCCGTCCGGGCCCGGGAAGTGGACCGCCAGATCCTCGATCTCCAGCAGCGGCGGGCTCATCGGGGGCGTACCCGCGGGTCCAGGTAGGCGTAGATGATGTCGGCGAACAGGCTCAGGATGGTCACGGCGATCGCCGCGACCAGCGTCACCGCCAGCGTCACCGGCAGATCCTCGTTGAGGGCGCCGTTGAGCATCCAGCTGCCCAGCCCCTGCAGGTTGAAGACCGTCTCGACAATCACGGTGCCGCCGATGAGCGTGGCGACGTCCACGGCCAGGAGCGTCACGATGGGCACCAGGCTGGCACGCAACGCGTGGTGGATCACGACGCGATGCTCGGGGAGCCCCTTGGCCCGGGCGGTGCGGATGTAGTCCTCGCCCAGGGTGTCCATCATGTTGCTGCGCACGATGCGCGCGTAGACGGCGGCGAACGCCAGCGAGAGCACGATCCACGGCATCAGCATGTGGCCGGCCCATTGGATCGGGTCGTTCGTGAAGGCCACGTAGCCCGTCCCGGGAAGCCACCCCAGCGTGCTCCAGAACAGCCACAGCATCAACAGGCCCAGCCAGAACACCGGTGTGGAGATGAACACCAGGCCGACGAACAGGCTCGAGCGGTCGAACACGCTGCGGGGCTTGAGCGCCGAGATCACACCGACCGGGATCCCGATCAGCATCCACAGGACCGCGGCGCCCAGCACAAGCTGGATCGTGATCTGTGCGCGCTGCCATAACTGCGGCGCGATCGCGGCGCCGGTGCTGTAGGAAAAGCCGAGGCCCGGCCACCCGTACTTGTCGCCGAAAAACAGGCGCTTGAGATACATCAGATACTGGATCGCCACGTTGTGGTTCAGCCCGAGGTCGATGCGCACCTGGGCCAGCACCTGGGGGGTCGGCTCCTTGCCCGCGAACCGCAGTGCGGGATCGCCCGAGGGCAGCACGTAGAAGATCACGAACGTGATCAGCGTCACCACCAGGATGACGATCACGGCCCACAGCAGGCGGCGGATGATGTAGCGAACCATGACAGTGACCTGTTCGCCACGCCCGGGCCGATTCCGGCCCGGACGTGGCGCTGGCTGGCGGTTACGACTGCTTGGCGGGGTTCACCGCGACGTGCGAGAACGCGGTCGTGTCGCTCGATTGGTCGTAGTCCCAAACGGTGACCGCGGGGCTGACCAGGTGCACGGCGTTGAGGCTCAGATACGGCACCCATGGCACGACGTTCTCCATGAGGTACTTGTCCAGGTTGATGTAGCACGTCGTGCGCGCGGAGCCCGTCGGAATCTGGTCGCAGGCGTTGGCCTGCGTGTCGACGCTGGGGATGACGTCGCCCTTCGGGATCGTGATCCCGAGCTGCGAGGCCATCGCCGGTGTCAGGCCGACCAACGACTCGTTGATGTTGCCGGTCGGCGCGATGCTCGAGGACTCGAACAGCACCATGAACGTCGACGGGTCGGCGTAGTCCTTGGCGAAGCCCTGGCTCAGCGCGAGCGGGACGTTCTTGGCCACGGTGCCGGTGATCGCCGAGGCCGCGGACGGCGTGAGCTGGCGGACGTTGAGCGTGATCCCGATCTTGGCGAGCGCGTTCTGGACGACCGGGAGCTCGTTGACATCCTGGGTGGTGTTGACCCCGATCGTGAACACGTTCTTGCAGGCCGAAACGTCGCACATCCCGTCCTGCTTGGGGTCGTACTTGGATTGGCGCATCTGGGCCTGCGCTGCGGCCAGGTCACCGCCGGAGTTCGGCGACGGATACGGGTCGTAGCTCGTGATCGACGGGTCGTTGTTGTACATCGTGTCCGGCACGATGTGTGTCGCGATCTGGCCGAACAACGGGCCGCCGTTGGCCTGCTGGAGCCCGGCCTTGTCCATGATGAAGTTGACGGCCTTGCGCACGTGGATGTCATCGAACGGGGGCTGGGTCAGGTTCATCGAGATGTACTTGGTGGCGTCGGCGACACCCGACTTGATGAGACCCTTCTGGTTGCTGGCGACGACGGTTGCGATTGTGCTGGCCGGCGGTGTGTTGAGGGAGTCGTCGGCCAGGCCCTGCTTGATGCGGTTGAAGATGTCGGCCTGGTTCGTGTTGATCGTGAACGCGAACCCGTTCGGCAGCGCGGTGCGCATCGACGGTGCTGTCGGTCGACGGGTTGTAGTTCGGGTTGCGCACCAGGATCAGCTTGCTCGTCGGGTCGAATCCGGACATCGGCTGGATCGTGCTGCAGCTGGAGATGTTGACCTTGTCGGCGCCCTGGATCATGTACGGCCCGCTGGAGACCAGGTCGCGCCCGTAGTCGCCGGGGCTCGTGAAACACTTGGCGACCTCCTCAGGGATCGGCCCGGTGGCGGGCAGGCTCAGCCGATACAGGAAGTCCGGGGTCGGCGTGGTCAGGTGGAATACGACGGTCTGGTCGTTGGGGGTGGTGATCCCCGAGATGGTCTTCGCCGTGCCCGATGCGTAGGCGTTCATGCCCGCGATCGTCGTGTAGTAGAACCCGTACTGGGCGGCCAGGGCCGGGTTCGCGATGCGTTCGAACGCGGTGACGATGTCGTGCGAGGTGATCGCGCGGTTGACCGGCGGAGCGAAGCGCACGCCGGACTTCAGCGTGAACGTCCAGGTGAGCCCGTCGTCGGTCGAGGTCGGCACGCTCGTCGCAAGGTCCGGGACAAGTTGGTTGCCCGGGGTCCCGGCGATCATGCGGTAGCCGACCAGGGTGCGGATCAGCAGGCCCCGGTAGATGCCCCACGCGTTGGTCGTGTACTCGCCGGTCGGGTCGAAGTTGTCGGAGAAACCGAAGTCGGTGGACTCGACGCGGTACGTCCCGCCGCGCGTGCCCGAGCCCGAGTCGGACGAACCGCTCGAGGACGAGCTCCCGCACGCGGTGAGCAGGAGCGCCGCCCCGCCGATGCACAGCCCCAATCCGAGTGCTGTCCAGCGGGATTTCATCGGTTTCATACTCATGCACTTTCATCGCGCCCGATTACTCCGACGCCCGGGGGTCAAACGCATCCCGCAGCCCGTCCGCGACGAGGTTGAACGCGAGAATCGTGGCCAGCAAGAAAGCGCCTGGAAATACCATCAACCACCATGCAACCGTGAACAATTGGCTCGCCTGGTCGAGCATCCCCCCCCACGAGGGCGTCGAGTCAGGCACACCGAGGCCGAGAAACGACAGATAGGCCTCGAACAGAATGCTTTGGGGTATCAGCAGCGCCGCATAGACGACTACCGGTGATAAGAGATTCGGCAGAACTTCTCGGAACATGATGTTTCGTCCACGCATTCCGATCGCGCGGCTCGCCTCAACGAACGCGGATTCCCGCAGCGAGAGCGTCGTCGCGCGCACGATTCGGAACATCGCCGGCCAGGAAAAGATGGCGATAATGACGATCACGAGGTTCAGGCCGGGCGTCAGCGTGCCCGCGACGCAGCCTTGCGGGGTGGTCGAACACGCGCTTGAGATCCCGATCGCAAACAGCAACAGCGGCATGGCCAGGACGACGTCGGACAGCCGCGACAGCAGCGTGTCGACCCACCCGCCCCGGTAGCCCGCGATGAGCCCGAGCACGACCCCGATCACGACTGCGATCGCCGTCGCGACGACGCCGACCAGAAGCGATACGCGCGCGCCATAGATCACCCGCACGAACAGGTCCCGGCCGGCGCCGTCGGCGCCGAACCAGAAGCTGGAATTCGGCCCCTTGGGCAGCCCGTAGATGTCGAGCATCGTCGTCCGGTAGAGGTCGTTGGGCCCGTGACCGACCAGGTCGGCGACGAGCGGCGCGGCGATCGCCAGGGCCGTCAGGATCACGAGGAACGCGAGTGCGACCAGTGCCGGCCGATTCGACCGGAAACGCGCCCAGACCATGCCCGTGGGCGAGCGCACGCGGGCATGCGGCGCGGGTTCGGTGGATTCGCGGGTGTGGATGTTGACGCTCATCGGGACCGCCGGCGGCATGACGTGGTGAACGCCTCGCGGGGCCTGGCCGTCCGGCTGTCTAGAAAGCTTCGCCGGGCCAAGGGGCGGTCCTGCCGGACGCCCGCCGGGGGATCGGGTATCTGGACTGGCAACCGCCCGGTCCGACTCTGTAGCGTGTGCCACGAAGTCGACCGGGCTCCCGTGCGAAACCCCGCACCGTGCGCGGCGCCCCAGAAGGGCCGGGAGGCGGCGTGAGCCAACAGGCGAGTCGAGGCGAGTGGAGCGACTGGTACCGGCGGGAGGACCCTGAGGACTGGGTCCTGCCGCGTATCCTGCGGGCGCGGGCCGAGGAGCACCCCGACCGTCCGTACTACCGCTTCCAGCACGGCGAATGGTTCACCTATGCCGACGTGCTCGGCCGCACCAACCGGGTCGCGAACGCTTTGGGCGTCCACGGGATCGGCCCCGGGGATGTCGTTGCCACCCAGTTGCCCAACATGGAACCGCACCTGGAGATCTGGTTCGGGATCCTGAGCTCGGGCGCGGCGCAGTGCCCGATCAACACCGCCTACCGGGGCGACTTTCTGTCATGGGCGATCAACCTGCCCGAGGCCCGCATGCTGATCATCGCGGACTCGTTTCTCGCCGAGCTCGACGCGATCATGGACGATCTCCCGCTGCTCGAGCGCGTAGTGGTCGTGCCCACCGGTGCCGCCCACGGTCCGGAGCCACGCCGCCCGTGGGAGACCTACGCGGAGTTCCTCGGCAACGCCGACGAGCGCGACCCCGGGGTCGCGCTGTCCTGGACCGATGACGCGCGCATCATGTTTACCTCCGGCACCACGGGGCGCAGCAAGGGCGTCATCAAACAACACGCGTCGGACTACTTCTCCGGCCGCACCTACTGCGAGGTCTGCGAGCTCACTGCGCAGGACATCGTGTACTCGTGCCTGCCGCTGTTTCATTCGAACGCCCAGGTGCTCGCCGCGTTCCCGGCGATGATCGCCGGCGCCCGCATCCAGTTCGACACCCGCTACTCCTCGACGCGGTTCTGGACATCGGTGACCGAATGCGGTGCGACGCTCCTGAACACCGTCTCGGCGATCAACTACTTCATCTGGAATACCGAGTCATCGGGCCTCGACCGCGCACACAGGGTCTCGCGGATCATGGCGATGCCCGCGCCGAAGGACATCTACTGGGAATTCCAGGAGCGCTTCGGAATCCGCTTTATCGAGGGATATGGCCTGACCGAGACGGGCATGGTGACCTACCACCCGCCGGGTGCTCAGGCACGTCCGGGCAGTTGCGGCATCGCGACGCCCGGCTTCGAGGTCAGCGTGGTCGAGCCCGGCACCGACCGCCCGCTGCCGAGCGGGCAGCAGGGCGAGATCGTTGTCGATATGAAGATGCCCAACATCGTGATGCGCGCGTACGTCGGGATGCCCGAGAAGACCGCGGAGGACTTCCGCAACCTGAAACTGCACACCGGCGACCTCGGCGAGATGGACGACGAGGGGTACCTGTACTTCAAGGACCGGCTCAAGGACTACATCCGACGCCGCGGCGAGAACGTCAGCTCGGTCGAGGTGGAGCGCACGGTCATGTCGCACCCGGACGTGCTCGAGGCGGCGGCGATCGGCGTCCAGGCCCACGAGGGCGCCTCGGCCGAAGACGAAATCCTGATCTGCGTCGTGACGCGGTCGGGCGAGCTCACCCCGCGTGCGCTCGCAAACTTCCTCGAGCCGAAGATGCCGGTGTTCGCGATCCCGCGCTACATCCGCTTCATGGACCACCTGCCCAAGACCCCGACCGAGCGCGTGCGCAAGGTCGAGCTGCGCGAGCAGGGCATCACCGCCGATACCTACGACCGCGGCATGGAAGGGGCCGTGGTATGAGCGCGGCGCCTCCGCGCCACGGGCTGATCATCGACGGGGCCGCGGTCGCAACCGCCGAGTGGATGGACGTCACCGACCCCCGCACGGGCGAGGCCTTCGCCCAGGTCGCCGCCGCCACGCCGGCCGATGTCGATCGCGCCATCGCCGCGGCCCGGGCCGCCCTCGGCGCGTGGCGGGCCACCCCACCCGTGGAGCGCGGCCAGGCGATCGCGCGCGTTGCGCGGGCCCTCGATGCCGAAGCCGGCCGGATCGCCGAGCTGATCCATCGCGAGGAGGGCAAGCCCTTGGGCGAGGCCCAGGCCGAGGTCGCCCGTGCCTGCGAGGTCGTCCACCATTTTGCCGGCGAGGCCGAGCGGCTGTGGACCATGTTCCTGCCGGCCGGCGACGGCGGGCGCGGCAGCGAGATCCGCCCTGACGGTATCGGGGTCGTCGCAGCGATCACGCCATGGAACTTCCCCGTGGCGCTCGTGATCTGGAAGCTGGCGCCCGCGCTCGCGGCGGGCTGCTGCGTCGTCGTCAAGCCGGCCCAAGAGGCGCCGCTGGCTGCGCGCGCGGTCTGCGAGATCGCCAACCAGGCCGGCCTCGCGCCCGGGGTCGTCAGTTGCGTGACGGGCGACGGACCGCTCGTGGGCGAGGCGCTTGCCACCCACCCAGGCGTCGACAAGGTCGCCTTCACGGGCTCGCGCCGCGTTGCGGAGATCATCGCCGGATGGGCGTCCCCGCGCCTCAAGGCGCTGAGCCTCGAGCTCGGGGGCCACGGACCGCTCGTGGTCATCGACGACGCGGACGTCGACATCGCCGTCGACGTCGCGATCTCGCAAGGATACGCCAACGCGGGCCAGGCCTGTTACTCGGTCAACCGCGTGCTCGTGCCCCGGGCCCTCGAGGACCCGTTCCTCGAAAAGTTCCGCGCGCGGCTGGCGGACGTCGTGCTGGGCCCGATGGCGACCGATCGCGGCCTGGTCCGCCATCGCGAGCTGCTCGCCGACGCGCGCGCCAAGGGCGCGAACGTCGAGGGCGGCGAGGATCTCGGAGGGGCGCGGGTCGCCCCGGCCCTGGTGACGGGTGCGGGGCCCGGCGTGCTGCTGGTCGACCAGGAGCCGTTCACCCCGATCGTCGCCGTGATGTCGTACGACGCGCTTGCCGATGCGATCGCCGAGGCCAACCGGCCCGACTACGGGCTGGTCGGCTATGTGTGTGGCCAGGATCTGCGTCGGGCGACCGACGTCGCCCACGCGATCGAGTGCGGCACGGTCGTCATCAACGGCTGGAGGGTCGTCGTGCCATATGCGCCGTATGCGGGCTGGCGCGGGTCGGGCGTCGGTTGCGAGCTCGGCCGGCCCGGTCTGGAGGCATTCATCCGCTGGCAGCACGTCCGCGTGCTCGCCTGATGGACCACACCGGTTCGGGGGGCGTCACCCGCCGGTTCCAGCATCGAGCAAGGAGCAGCGCGTGAATCGCGGGGAGATCGGTCGCCGGGAGTTCGGTCGGGCCACGGCGGGTCGGGGACCGGTGGCGACGGGGCGCGTACGCGAGGCCTCGCCCGTCCTGGCCGCCGGGGTGGAGGAGTTCATCTTCGCGGACGTGTTCTCGCGCTCGGGCTTGCCGGCCCGGGAGCGCGAGCTGTTGACCGTGGCGGTCCTGGCCGCGATCGGCGGGGCCGACAACCAGCTTGGCGTGCATGTTCCGGCGGCGCTCGAATGCGGCGCCGATCCCGAAGAGCTCATCCAGTTGTGCGAGCAGATCACGCCGTACGCCGGATTCCCGCGTGCGCTGAACGCGCTGCGTGCGGTGCGGGCGGTGCTCGAGGAGCGGGGTCTGCCGCTGCCATTGCCCGTCACCGAGGTCGTGCTCGGCGATCACGCGACGCTCGTCGCGGAGGTCGGGGCGGGTTCGGATGGCGCGTTGCTCCTGCACGCACCGGAGCTCGACCGTCGCATGTGGCGGGACCTGATGCGGGCGCTTCCCGGGGGGTTTCGTGCCGTCGCCCCGGACCTGCGCGGCAGCGGGGCGGCCGTCGGCGCACCGGTGCCGTCAGGGGTCGCGGACCTGGTCGCGGACCTGGTCGGCGTGCTCGAGGCACGCGGCCTGGAGCACGCCGAGATCGTCGCCCACGGGGCGACCGCCGGGCTGGCGCTCGCGCTCGCGGACGCCAGGCCGCGGCGTGTGGCCGGGGTCACGCTCGTCGCGCCGCGCCGCGCCGCGGTGGGCCCGGTCCCAGGAACGGCCGAGCTTCGCGACCAGCTGCTGCCTGCGACGCTCGCCGCCGACCCGTGGGCGGCGCGGTACGCGCGCGACCGGTTCGCGCGCCTCGATCATGAGGGGTGGACAGGCCTGACCGCGGCGCTGGCGGGCGTCGCGCTCGAGCGCACCGGCGGCGCGCGGGTCCGCATCTTCGTCGGGGACGCCGACGCGCGGACCGAACGGGACCTGGCCGGGCAGGCGTGGCCGGCGGCGGTCGTGACCGCCATCCCGCGGGCCGGGCACCTGGTCGCGCTCGAAGCGCCGGGACTGCTCGCGGCTGCGATTTCCGCAGCGAGCTAGCGATTCGTGCGGGATCTGTCGGTCAGTGTGTCCGTCGAAGCCTGGCACCTCCCGGGAACGCTGTGCCAAGATCGCTCAAGCGGTTGCGAATCCCTTCGGCGCCGAGAGTCTTGCCCCCGTGAACGACTTGTTCTACCAGCCCAACGGGCGCGTGCGGCTGCGTCGCATGGTCATCACCATGGCGACCCTGATCTTCTTCGCGCTGTTCGGGACCGGGTTCATGCTCTTCATCGAGCTGTTCGGGCACAACTCGGGGCTGGACGTGGCCTGGCTGGTCATGTTCGTCGTGGTGGCGAAGCTGCCGCTGATCGCGTTCTGCTGGTGGCTGATCGCCCGCAACAAGGAACTCCCGGGAGTCCCGGTCGTCTGGAGCACCGAGGAGACGCACGAGATCCTGCGCGCGCTGAGCAGCCAGGCCCGCCAGAGCCTGACGCTCGCGGAGACCGGGGCGCGCCTGGCGTACCTGTCGCGTGAGGCGTGGCACGTCGCCGACCAGGCCGACGGCGCCGTCAAGGCCGATGCGGTCGGCGTGGCGCTCGAGATCGACCGCCTCGCGTTGCGTCACGGACACCGGCGCACCGTCTAGCGATCGCAGGAGCCGTCGCGGTCGGGCCGTGTCGCCGCGTCGGCATCGTGCGAGAGCACCTGCCACGAGTCCCGGATGACCTCGATCAGCACGGCGGAGATCGCGAGGCCGATCAGCGGATGGGCGATCGGGATCCCGACGGCGACGCCGGTGGCGCTGCCGATGACCCCCGCCGACACGAGGCCGTCGACGTGTGCGTGTTTGCCATCGGCGACCAGGGCGGCGCTGCCGATCCTCCGGCCCCCGCGCAGGCGGACCTGCGCCGCGATTTCGTTGCCCGCTTCGCCGACACGCCCGGCGAACGCCAGCGCAAGCAGGTCCGTCGGAAGCTGGGGCGAGATCAGGCGCTCGATCGCCTCCGTCCCGGCGATGACCGGGGACGCGCGGATGACCGCGACGATGACCAGCCCTGCCCAGCGCTCTCCGCGCAGCGACTTGGTTGCGAACGCGACCCCAAGCGGGACGCCGGTGAGCGCATCCCCGACGTTGTGGATCAGATCCGCCAGCAGCGCCACGGAGCCCGAGAGCACGAAGCTACCGACCTGGATACGGGCCACGACCATCAGGACCGCGAGGCTGATCAGGACGGTGCGGACACCGTCCCGCGAGCGCATGATGCTCGGGTCGACGCGGCCGTGGGAGTGGCCGTGACGGCGGTGCGTGTTGTCGCGGGCGTCGTGCGGATCATGATGGCCGGGGACCGACCTGTCGCTCGCGGCGCGGCGATCGGGGCCCCTGGGCACATCGTTTACAACGCATAGGCTATCGCCACCGCTCCCGGCGCCCGGGCGGGGTCGCCGGGGCGCCAGGGGGGCAATCCGCGAGTCCGGGAGATGACGATCATGACCGACGACCGACGACACCCGACCGACGCAGAACGTGAGGCCGCAGCCCGTCCGACAGTTGCGGCGCTGCTGCGTGCGCTGGAAGTGCGCGATCCCGAGGCGCTGTCCGCGCTGCTGGGCGAGGACGCCGCCTGGCTTTCGGGCGACGGAACCGACGCCGGCGCCGCGGCACACCGGCGCGCCCGCGCCTACTTCGCAGATGGTCAGGGGCGCAACTGGGCCGACGCCCAACAACGCGGTGCCCACGCGGTCCTGCGCTGGGGCGGGATCACCTCCGGTGCGGTCGGCGCGCTGGTCGTCGAGATCCGCGGCGGCAAGGTGCTCCTGGTCTGCGAGGTGCCCTGATGGGCGCCACCCGCAGCCGGTCTGAGCGTCTGGAGGGGTTGCGCGCGGCGGCCAAGGGTGGTCTGGTGGGCCTGCTGGGGATCGATGTCGTCTCCGACGAGGCCGCGACGATCGTCGCCGAGATGCGGGTGCACACCGGGCTGATGGCGCCCAACGGCTTCCTGCACGGCGGGAGCATCGTGGCGCTCGCCGACACGGCCTGTGGCCTCGGCTGCTGGCTGAGCCTGCCCGAGCACGCGCCCGGCTTCACCACGGTCGAGTTGAAGACCAACTTCGTCGGGGCCGCGAGCGAAGGCATCCTGCGGTGCACCGCGCGCCGGATCCACGCCGGCCGCACCACACAGGTCTGGGACGCCGAGGTCACCACCGACGACGGCCGTGCGGTCGCGCTGTTTCGCTGCACGCAGCTGATCCTCGACGCCGCCGGCCCGTCGCGCCCGCTGCTGCCGGTTGGCTAGCCCCCGAGACCGGCGAGCCGGTCGATCACCGCGAGCGTCTCGGCGGTGATCTCGGCGACGATCTGCGCCGCCGGCTGCTCGCGCGCCATCCCCGCGCCCTGTCCGGCGAGCATCGGCAGGTAGTCCGGTGCGCCCTGTGCGGTCGCGGCCGCGCGGATATCGTCCAGCGCTCGGCGCTGCGGTCCCCAGCCGATGTGTCCGGGGCCGGCGTCCAGGCGGTCGGTGAGGGTGTTGCGCACCCAGCGCGCCGGCCGCCCGGTCACGGTGTCGGTGACGACCGTGGCCGTCTCTGGCAGACCCGCCAGCGTCGCGCGGTAGATCGGTGCCGCGGCGCTTTCGGTCGCCAGCAGGAACCGTGTACCCAGTGAGGCGCCCTGCGCCCCGAGGGCCAGAGCCGCGGCGACGCCGCGGCCGTCCATGATTCCGCCGGAAGCCACGACCGGGACGTCGACGGCATCCACCACCCGGGGGACCAGCGCGAGCGTGCCGACGAGCGGCACGCGGCCGTCGGCCGGGACTTCGAACGTCGCACGGTGGCCGCCGGCTTCGGCGCCCTGGGCGATGATCGCGTCGGCACCCGACGCGCGGGCGCGCACGGCGTCCGCGACGCTCGCGACCATCGCGAGCACCGGTGCGCCGTGGGCAGCCGCCAGGTCGCGGACCTCGGCGGGGTCCCCGAGACCGGTCGTGACGACCGTCGCCCCGGCGGCGAGTCCCGCGGCGATCAACTCGCGGGCGCTCGCCGCGGGGGGAGGGGATGGTGCCGCCGCCGGCGGGGTCGGCAACGCGAGCGCGCGCCGCACGTCGGCGAGGGCGTCGGCGAGCGACGCGGGATCGGTGCGGGGGGCGTTCGGGCGGGTAATCTGGACGTTGACGCCGATCGCGATGGCGCCGAGCTCGCGGGCGCGTGCGATGTCGCGCGTCAGGTCGTCGGTGCTCATGCCGGTCGCGCCGAAGACGCCGAGCCCGCCCGCGCAGCTGACCGCGGCGACGAGTTCCGGCGTGCACGGTCCGGCAGCCATCCCGGCGAGCAGGATCGGGGTCCGGATGCCGAGCAGATCGCACAGGGGTGTCCGCAAGCGGGCCACGCCTGCATCATCCCCGGTTTCGCGGCGTCGTGCCCGGCACGCATTGGTAGCATCTGTCGCCGTGATCACTGTGACCTTGCCCGACGGCACGCCGCTGCAGCTTCCCGAGGGCGCGACGGGCCACGACGCGGCTGCGGCGATCGGCCCCGGACTGGCCAAGGCAGCCCTGGCCGTCAAGGTCGACGGGGAGATCCGTGACCTTGCCCGGTCGCTGCCCGACGGCGTCGGCATCGCCATCATCACGCCCAAGAGCGGCGACGACTACCTGTACGTGCTGCGCCACACGGCCGCGCACGTGCTGGCCGAGGCCGTCCAGGACCTGTTCCCTGGAACGAAGTTCGGCTTCGGGCCACCGATCGAGGACGGCTTCTACTATGACTTCGAGCTGCCGCGGGCACTGTCCGAGGAGGACTTCCCGGCCATCGAAGCGGCCATGCGCACGGTGATCAAGCAGCGCGCGGGAATGGCCCGCTCGGTGCTGAGCATCGACGACGCGCGCGAGTTCTTCGCCGAGCGCGACCAGGCCTACAAGGTTGACCAGGTGGAGCTCCTCGCCTCCCGGGGCGAGTCCACGGTGTCCCTGTATCAGCAGAACGATTTCGTCGATCTGTGCCAGGGCCCCCACCTGCATGACACGGGCAGAATCGGCGCGTTCAAGCTGCTGTCGGTCGCCGGCGCCTACTGGCGTGGGGAGAGCACGAATCCGATGCTGACCCGCCTATATGCGACCGCGTTCCCGACCCGGGCGCAGCTCGACGCCTACCTGGCCCGGATCGAGCTCGCCAAGGCCCGCGACCACCGTCGTCTCGGTCGCGAGCTGGAGCTGTTCCACTTCGACGATGCCGGCCCTGGCTTCCCGTTCTTTCTGCCGAAGGGCATGGTGATCGTCAACGAGATCCAGGCGGCCGTGCGCACCGAGCTGGACCGGCTCGGGTATCAGGAGATCCGCACACCGATGATCCTCAGCGAGGAGCTGTGGAAGAGCAGCGGCCATTGGGACCACTACCACGAGAACATGTATTTCACCGAGGTCGACGAGCAGGGGTTCGCGGTCAAGCCGATGAACTGTCCCGGCGCGTGCCTGGTGTTCCGGAGCCGGCGCCGCAGCTACCGCGAGCTGCCCCTGCGGCTCGCCGAGTTCGGTCATGTCCACCGCCATGAGCTCTCGGGGGTCCTGCACGGCCTGTTCCGCGTGCGTGCGTTCACCCAGGACGACGCCCACATCTTCTGCCGGCTCGACCAGGTGCACGGCGAGGTGCGCACGGTGCTCGAGTTCATCGATCGCTTCTATGCGCGGTTTGGGTTCGACCAGGTCAAGACGAAGCTCTCGACACGACCCGAAAAGGCCGCCGGCACCGACCAGATGTGGGAGCGCGCTGAGGCGGCGCTCGCCCAGGCACTCGGCGACCGCGACTACGAGCTCAACCCCGGCGACGGCGCGTTCTACGGGCCGAAGATCGACTTCGTGGTCACCGACTCGATGGGACGCTCCTGGCAGCTGGGCACGTGTCAGCTCGATTTCTCGATGCCCGAGGCCTTCGACCTGACCTACACGTCCGAGACGGACGCCGAAGAGCGGCCGGTGATCATCCATCGCGCGATCCTCGGATCGATCGAGCGGTTCCTGGGCATCCTGATCGAAGACACCGGCGGCGATTTCCCGTTCTGGCTGGCCCCGGAGCACGCCCGCGTGCTCCCTGTGGCCGACCGGCACCGCGACTACGCCGACGAGGTGCGTGAGGCGTTGCGTGCCGAGGGCCTACGGGTGGAGCTCGACGCCCGCGCGGAATCGATCGGGCGCCGTATCCGTGACGGCGAACTGCACAAGGTGCCCTACCTGCTGATCGTGGGGGACCGAGAGGTGGAGTCGGGCACCGCATCGGTGCGGGCGCGGCACGGCGACGAGATCGGCGACGTCCGCGTCGGCGAGCTGGCCGCCGCCCTCGTGGCGCGCGATGTCCTCGGGGCCGCGGGCTGAGCGTGCCCGCCATCCCCGCTGCCGGCACCGGGCGGGGCCTGTGTGACCGGTGCGAGCATCAGCAGCTCGTTCCGACGCGTCGCGCGGTGTATTCACGCTGTCGTGCGCACGAGCGGGATCCGCGGATCCCCAAGTATCCACCCGTGCCGGTGCTGCGCTGCCATGCGTTCTCGCCACGTTGACCGCGTCGGCGCCGTCCGGTCGAGCGCGTCGATAGCATGGGGCCGATGAACCGCACCGGCATCCGCAACCTCGTGATCATGTTGGCGCTCGCGGGGCTCGTCTTCGTTTCGGAGCGCACGTTCCTGTCGGTGGCCGTTTCGATCAACCAGATCATCACGGTGTTGTTCCTGGTCGCGATCCTCGTGTTCGCGTATCAGTACTTCCGCGCCAACGAGCTGGCCTGGTACGTGATCCCGTCGTGGCAACGCAAGGTGGTCATCCTGTGCGGGATCGGGATCGCGGCCCTCGTGCTCGTGGGCTTTCAGCTGTTGGCGCCGACGATCACCACGCTCGGTGTGCTCGCGCTCATCGGCGTGCTTGCCGTCGTGATCGTCTGGATCATTCGTGAGAGCCGCCGCTTCCGCTGACCTGGTGCGCTATGCGGCCCGGCTCCGGGTGCGGGGATCGACCGCCAGCCGGCAGTCCTCGATGATCATCCAGACGCCGTCGCGTTCATCGATGCGGCCTTCGACGAGCAGCTGGCCGAGCTGGCGGACCAGCTGATGTGGTCCGGGCGGCCGTTCGCCACGCGTGTGGGCGCGCTGGGCGAGCGATTCGCCAAGCGCCGCCGTCGTGACGCCGGCCGGTCCGGCTTGGAGCTCCTCCTCGATGCGGCGACGCAGCGCGGGGCGGGGCAGGTGAGGATCTGTGGACATGATGACCTCCGGTCGTACGGGGGGCATTCCAGACTAGCCGCAGGCTCGGACGGAACATACGTTTGGACTTGCGACCGCCACCGGCGACCGGTAGGCGCCGGGCAGAGCCCACCTGTTCGTTGCACAATGCGAGGGTGACCCCACTGCGACGATGCCCGTGAGCCGCACCGGCGCCTACGCGATCCAGGATCGCCGGTGGCTGGTGCTCTGGGTGACCTGTGTCGGGGCCTTCATGTCGCCGCTGGACTTCAGCGCCGTCTCGGTGGCGCTGCCCGACATGGGGCGCGACCTGCGCCTGAGTTTCGCCGAAGCCCTCTGGGTGCAGGCCGGGTACCTGCTCACCTACACGTTGATGCTGGTCCCGTCCGGGCGCATCGCCGACCAGCTCGGGCGGCTGCGGGTATGGCGGACCGGGGTGGCCGTCTTCGCGGTCACCTCGCTGCTGACGGGGATCAGCGTCGATAACGCATGGCTGCTGATCTCCCGATCGCTGCAGGGCATCGGCGCGGGCATGATGACCGGCACCGCGACGGCGCTGGTGAGTACGGTGTTTCCGCCTGGCGAGCGCGGGCGGGCGATCGGCATCAATGTGACCGCCGTGTATCTCGGCCTCTCGACCGGCCCGCTCATCGGCGGCCTGCTCGTCGCGAGCCTCGGCTGGCGGTGGGTCTTTCTGGTCAATGTGCCCGTTGCGGCGGTCACATTGCTGACCGCTCGCCGGCTGTACGACCCCGCCCGCCGCAGCGGCCGGCCGCAGGTCGACATCCCGGGCACGGCGCTGTTGACCGTGGGGCTCGGGTGCCTGTTGACCGCACTGACGTTTGGCGCGGACTGGGGCTGGTCGAGCACCCTCGTGGTGAGCCTGTTTGCGATCGCCGCGGTCGCGCTGCTTGGGTTCGGCGTCGTCGAGCAGCGTGTCACGCTGCCGGTGCTCGACCTCGGGCTCTTCCGGCGCAGCCGCGTGTTCGCCGCGGCCAACGCGGCGGCGCTGTTGAACTACACCGCCATGTTCGGATCGATCGCGCTCACGGCGATCGCCCTGCAGGTCGCCGCCGGACGGGGCCCGATCGCCACGGGCGCGATTCTGATCGTGCAGCCGGTGGTCATGGTGTGCCTCTCGCCGATTGCCGGACGGCTGTCGGACCGCATCGGATCACGCCTGTTGTGTACCGGCGGGATGCTGTTCGTGGCGCTGGGGCTCGCGCTCCTGTCGATCGTCCCCGACGGCATGCCGCTGGGGCACGTTTTCCCTGCGCTGGTCGCGATCGGTCTGGGCATGGCGATGTTCAGCTCGCCCAATACCACGGCCGCGATGAACGCGGCACCGTCTGCGGCGCTGGGGGTCGCCGCCGGTGTGCTGACGACGATGCGCAGCCTCGGCCAGTCGATGTCGATCGCGGTGCTCGGGGCGATCATCGCCGCCCATCTGGGCGCTGACGGGGGCAAGGTGCTGCTCGGGGGGGCGGCGCCGCCGCACTCGGCCGCGGCGTTCCTCGACGGCTACCGCGTGGCGATGCTCGTTGGCGCGGGAATCGCGATCGTCGGCGCGGTCGTCTCGCTCACGCGCGGGTCGCGGCCGGCGCGGGTCGTCGACGTGATGTCGCCGAGCGGCCGGGCGGTGTCCTCGGGAGCGGCGGCGCCCGAGCGCTAGGCCCGCGTCGCGGGCGGTGTTCTACCCTAGATCGGAGATGCCCGAGACCTCACTCCTGCGCGAACAGCTCGTCGCCGTTCCGGACCAGCCCGGGGTGTACGTGTATCGCGACGCCGACGAGCGCGTGCTGTATGTCGGCAAGGCGAAGTCGCTGCGGCGTCGCGTGCTGAGCTATTTCCAGGCGCCGCTGACCGCACCTGACCCGAGTTTGGCCGCGGATCCGCTGGCGGCGCGCGCGGGTCAGCACCCGAAGATCGACGACATGGTGGCCCGGATTGCCGGGCTCGAGACGATCGTCACCGCGACGGAGGCCGAAGCGCTCATCCTCGAGGCCAATCTGGTCAAGCGCCACCGGCCGCCGTTCAACGTGAAGCTGCGCGACGACAAGAGCTACCCCTACATCGGGATCAGTCTCGACGAGGCCTATCCGCGCGTCTACTTCACCCGCGAGCAGCATCGCCGCGACCGGCTCTACTTCGGGCCGTTCAGCAGCGCATCGAAGGTCCGGGAGACGCTGTCGCTGATCGGGCGGATCTTCCCGAGCCGCCCGTGCGAGGGTCCCGAGCCTGGGCGGCCATCGGGCGTGCCGTGCCTGGACTACCACATCAAGCGCTGCCTGGCGCCCTGCGTCGGATACATCTCCCTGGAGGACTACCGGGCGCTGATCGACCAGATCATCGCGTTTCTGTCCGGCCGCTACCGGGGGCTCGAGGACGAGCTCGATGCGCAGATGCGCACGGCGGCCCAAGCCCAGCAATACGAGCACGCCGCCGTCTACCGGAACCGCCTCGGCGCGGTGCGGCATCTGATGGAACGCCAGGTCGCCTCGACCGATCAGCTGGGGAGCCTTGACGTGCTCGGTGTCGCGGTCATCGACGACATTGCCAACGTCCAAGTCATGCAGGTGCGCGACGGGGTGCTCACTGACCGTCACTCGTTCTTCCTCGAGGGCGTCGGCGACGAGGATCCGGCAATGGTCCTCGAGGGATTCGCGATCGAGTACTACGCGATGGCCCTGGCGATTCCGCCGCTGGTCGTCGTCTCGCGCGCCGTGGGCGCGCTGCCCGACCTGGCTGCGCTGCTGTCCGAGCGGCGCGGCGCCCGCACCGACGTTCGCACGGGCCGCGGCGACCGTGACCGTCTCGCGGTGATGGCCGAACGCAACGCGCAACTGGCCGTGGATCAGGAACGACGCCGGCACGAGCGCAACCGGGAGCGCCGCCGGGAGTCCCTGGCCGAACTGCAGACGGCCCTCGGCCTGCCCGCGCCGCCGATCCGGATCGAGTGCTACGACATCTCGAACCTCGGCGAGACGTACGCGGTCGCGTCGATGGTCGCCTTCGAGGCGGGGGCACCCAACAAGGCCCATTACCGGCATTTTACGATGCGCTTCGAGGGGGGTCAGAACGACTTCGCGCGCATGCGCGAAGCCATCACGCGGCGGTTCCAACGGCTGACCGACGACGAGGCGGATCCCTCGTTCGGGTCGCGCCCGGGCCTGGTGGTGATCGACGGCGGCAAAGGCCAGCTCTCGGCGGCCCTGGCAGGCATGCGGGACGCCGGGGTCGCCGACGTGCCGATGATCGGGCTCGCCAAGCAGCGCGAGGAGGTCTTTCTGCCGGGGCGCTCGGCGCCCCTGCTGCTTCCGGAGGCCTCGGCGGGGCTGCGGCTGCTCACCCAGATCCGCGATGAGGCTCACCGCTTTGCCCTGCGCCACCACCGTAACTCCCGGGGCCGGGGCATGACCCGCAGCCTGATCGACGCCCTGCCCGGCGTCGGACCGGTACGCCGCAAGGCGATTCTCAGCTACTTTGGGACCCCGGATCGGGTCGCGCAGGCGACCCGCGAGGAGCTTGAGGGAGTTCCCGGGTTGCCGCCGAAGGTTGCACGAGAGATCTGGGAGCATCTGCACCGCGCACCCGACGCCGACGATGTCCCGCGCGCGAGCACGGCGCCGTAACAACAGGAGAGCCTGGCAGTGGAGTTGACCGTCATCACCGGCATGAGCGGCGCCGGCAAGAGCCAGACGATGGGCGTCTTCGAGGACGCCGGCTGGTACGTGGTCGACAACCTGCCGCCGCGCCTTTTGACCGATCTCGCCCGCCTGTTCGTCAACGAGGGCAAGGTGGACCGCGCGGCGGTGGTCTGCGACATCCGCGGCGGCGAGTATTTCGAGGATCTCGGAGAGGAAATCGACATCATGGCGACCCAGCTCGGGGTCCAACCGCGCGTCGTGTTCCTGGAGGCCGACGACGACGTCCTGTTGAACCGCTTCCGTGAGACGCGCCGACGGCACCCGCTGGCGGCGTCGGGCACGCTGCAGGAAGGGATCCAGCGCGAGCGCGAGATGTTGGCCGGGATTCGCGAACGCGCCGAGGTCGTCATCGACACGTCCGGGCTGAACATCTGGGATCTGCGGCGCACCGTTACCGAGTCGATCTTCGCGCCGGGGGAGCGCCAACGCATGCAGGTCCTGTTCGTCTCGTTCGGGTTCAAGTACGGTGCGCCGTCCGACGCGGACCTGCTGTTCGACGTGCGCTTCATCACCAACCCTCACTACCACAAGGACTTTGCGCCGCTGACCGGGCTCGATCCGGATGTGGCCCAGTTCGTCAACGAGACGCCAGAGATGCGGGGCTTCCTCCCCCGACTGGAGTCGTTGCTGGACTTCCTGCTGCCGGCGTACGTGGCCGAGGGCAAGAGCCATCTGGTAGTGGGATTCGGCTGCACCGGCGGCCGGCACCGCAGCGTCGTGCTCGCCGAGACCGCCGCACGGAGGTACCGTGGGCGGCCCGAGTTTGAGGTGGCGGTCTCACACCGGGACATCAGCCGAGCGGCGCTGCGTGCCCCGGGCGACGCCGACGTCACGCATGGGGCGAATTAGATGTCGAGCGCACCTCGTCCGAGAATCGCCGCCCTCGGCGGAGGCACGGGCCTCTCATCGCTGTTGCGTGGGCTCAAGTTGGCGCCGGTCGACCTGACCGCGATCGTGACCGTCGCCGACGACGGCGGGTCGTCCGGGCGGCTGCGCCGCGAGCTCGGGATCCTGCCGCCGGGGGACATCCGCAACTGCCTGGTGGCCCTGGCCGACGACGAGTCGCTGATGGGCAGGCTGTTTCAGCACAGGTTCGCCGACGGCGACCTGTCCGGCCACCCCTTCGGCAACCTGTTCCTCGCGGCGCTGACTGAGGTGACCGGCGATTTCGATATCGCCATCCAGGAGTGTTCGCGGGTCCTGAAGATCCGCGGCGCGGTGATTCCGTCCACGCTGCGCCAGGTGCGCCTGTGGGCCGAGCGGATCGATGGCACGGTGGTCTGCGGCGAGACCAACATCGCCGCCGGTTTCGCCGCGTGTCGGCGCGTGTGGTTCGATCCGGCCCCCGAGGCCTATCCGCCGGCGGTGGCCGCGCTGGACAGGGCGGACGTCATCGTGCTCGGCCCGGGGAGCCTGTTCACCAGTGTTCTGGCGCACCTGGCGGTGCCGGACATCGCCCAGGCGGTGCAGGGATCGCGGGGCTTGCGGGTATACGTGTGCAACGTGATGACCCAGCCTGGCGAGACCGACGGCTTTTGCGCCGGCGATCACGTCGCGCGCGTGCTGGAGGCGGTCCCCGGTGGGGTCGACGTCGTCGTCCTGCATGAGGGGGCATTCGATCCGGCCGCGATTGACGCGTACGCATTGATGGGACAGGTGCCGGTGGAGATCGATCGCGATCGGCTCGAGGGTCTTGGCGTGCGTGTCGTCACGGCGCCGCTTGCCGACGCGGGCGGCGTCGTGCGGCATAGCCCGCAAGCGCTTGCGAGCGTCCTGCTTGGCCTTACCTCCGAGCAAGTGACCCGCGGCGCGTCTGCCCCGATCGCCGAGCCCTCGGCCTAGATGTACCCACTCACCACATTGGTGACAGCCTCGTAATCGGCGCTCGGCCCCCGAGCGCCGAATGTCGGCGCCGGGTGTTGTAGTACGCGAGCCACTCAGGCAGCGCCTGGGCGCGCTGGTCATTGCTCGTAAATGGGCGTTGATATGCCCATTCGGCCTGGAGGGTGCGATTGAAGCGTTCCACCTTGCCGTTTTGCCAGGGGCAATGGGGCCGGATGAGCACGTGTCGTGCCCCCAGGCGCCCAAGGGCGTTCTGGAATGCGTCGGAGAGTCGATACGCAAATGCGTTGTCGGTCATCACCCGCTCGATGCGGGTGATGCCGCATTCGGCAAAGACGCCGGCCGCGCGCTCGAGAAACCCGGCACATGTCGCACCGGTCTCATCCGGGTGAATCTCGGCGTAGGCCACACGTGAGTGGTCGTCGATGGCCGCATGGACGTAGTCAAAGCCCATGAGCCGATGTCTGCGGGCTTCGGTGGTGCGTCCGTGCATGCGCCAGCCGCCCCCGTCGGGGATGCGCCCGAGCTTTTTGACGTCGATGTGGATCAGCTCGCCCGGGGTGGCACGTTCGTAGCGTGTGCGGGTCGCCGGCCCGCGGCGTACCGGGATCCCCGTCAGCGCATCCAGGTCACGTAAGGCCGGCATCCGGTTGCGCACAAGCACGCGTCCGACCGTTGCGGCACACAGCCCGAGTTCCTGGGCGATCCATTCCGCACCGCGGCGTGCGTGTGCCCGCAGCGCACAGATCGCCTGCTCGAGCTCCGCATCGATGCGATGCGGGATGTGATGCGGCCGGCTTGTGCGGTCGAAAAGCCCGGCCGGGCCCTCGGTGCGATAGCGGTCAAGCCACTTGTAGGCACAGGTGCGCGAACAGCCCAGCTGGGCTGCGACATCGGCCACGCGATACCCGGCGAGGATGCGCTCGACCAACAGCAAGCGTCCGCGTGGGGTCAGGCGCGCATTAGGGTGGGCCATGAGGACCTCCGGGATGTGGATGGCTTGAGATACCTCCACAACACCCGCGGGGTCCTCACCCGGTCAAGGGCTGTTACCAACCCTGTGAGTGGTTACACCTAGACCCCCGATCAGTCTTGACAGCGGCGTGCCGGCCTCGAGGGCCGCTGGGCCGCATTTTCCGGGCCCCCTGTCACGCCGCTGTTACAGCGTTATTTGGTCGCAGGAGCGGGGAGGCAGGAGACGAACATCGCGTGTGCAACACGTTAACGCGAAATGAAAGTGACGCTTGCAACGAACTAGCGGCTTGCATATTGTCACCGATGACGTACGGCGGTCACTTTTTTCGACCGTCGCGTGGTCCGTACGGCGCGTTTTTTGGGTTTGCCGTGCGGACGCTTTCCTTCTTGTTTATCCATAAGGAGTCACACCTCAATGGGTGCACGAGCTCAAGCAATCCTGCCGCTCGCGATAGTGGTCGGCATTCTCTCGTTCCTGTGGACGGAGTTCTCGTTGAACTTCACGTTCCACTGGTACACGCTGTCCGGCACCGACACAGCCGGTTCGGTTGGTGTTCCTCATTCGTTTAATCTGATCCTCCCGACCGCGTTTATTGCGTGGGGGCTGTTCTTTTGCGCCGGTGGCGACAACGCTGCCTTTGGCAAGATCGTTGTCGCTTCCGTCTTCGGTTCCGTCGCCGCTCTGATCACGATGTACCTGTCGTACAAGACCGAGGCGTTTCCGAAGTTCTGGGGCATCGCGCTGTGGGTCGGCATCTTCGCCTTCATCCTCGTCGCGATCCTCATCGCTGGTGACTGGTACTACGTTGCCGGTACGTTCCCGGCATTCGCGGCAGTGTTCCTCTGGTGGATCGCAACCGGCCTTGACGGCTGGGTGCCCAACGGCGGTGGCGACAAGAGCTCCGCCGCAGCGTGGACTGCTGCTAAGGGTGGTGGTGCAGCGGGCGGACTCATCTCCACAACGTTTGGTTGGGTCTGGTTCGATACACTGGTTACCCTGCTTTGCGGTTGCATCCTCGGCATCGTTTCGGCCAAGGTCGCCGCGCTTATCACCCCGAAGCCAAAGGCTGCTGAGGGCTGACCATCTGGCCACACGGCGCTTGCGCCGAGTGAATGCTCCTTCGAAGGGGGGCCCGTTACGGGCCCCCCTTCGCCGTGGGCGACCCCTGAGCTCACCGGTACGTGCGGCCCGCGGTACCCGGTCGGGGCGGCCGGGTTCGCCGGCAAAGCCGCGCGAGGCCGTCTGGTAATCTCGCCGGACTGTTCCAGGAGTGCCACGAAGGGGCGAGATGAGCGTACGCGTGGGGATTAACGGCTTCGGCCGGATTGGTCGGAACGTGTTTCGGGCCGCAGCGGGCAACGACGACATCGAGATCGTCGCCGTCAACGACATTACGGACACCCCGACCCTCGCGTACCTGCTGCAGTACGACTCGGTCTTCGGCATCTACCCTGGGGAAGTCTCGGCCGACGGCGACGCGATCGTCGTCGACGGGCGCCGCGTCAAGGTGTTTGCCGAGCGTGATCCCGGGGCCCTGCCCTGGGGCGAGCTCGGTGTCGACGTCGTGGTCGAGAGCACAGGTCTGTTTACCGAGCGCGACAGGGCGGCCGCCCACCTGGACGGCGGCGCCAAGAAGGTAATCATCTCGGCGCCGGCTAAGGGTCCGGACATCACCGTCGTCCTCGGCGTCAACGACGACCAGTACGACCCGGCCGTTCACCATGTCGTGTCCAACGCGTCATGCACAACGAACTGCCTGGCGCCGGTGGCCAAGGTGCTCGACGAGTCCTTCGGGCTGGTGCAGGGGTTCATGACGACCTGCCACGCGTACACCAACGACCAGCGCATCCTCGACCTGCCGCACTCGGATCTGCGGCGCGCGCGTGCCGCAGCGCTGTCGATCATTCCGACCTCGACAGGCGCGGCCCGAGCGATCGGTGAGGTGCTCCCACACCTGAAGGGCAAGCTCGACGGCTTCGCCCTGCGGGTGCCGACCCCCGACGGCTCGATCGTCGACTTGACCGCGGAGGTCGGGCGTGAGACGAGCGTCGACGAAGTCAACGCCGCCATGAAGGCCGCGGCGGACGGCCCCCTCAACGGCATTCTCGGGTACACCGATGCGCCGATCGTCTCCCGGGATGTCATCGGCGACTCCCGCTCGTCGCTGTTCGACTCGAAGCTGACGATGGTCCGCGGGACGACCGTCAAGGTCGTTTCCTGGTACGACAACGAGTGGGGCTACTCATGTCGCGTCGTGCAGCTCGCGACGCGGCTGCTGCCCTAGCATGGAACTCGTCGACATCACGAGCCTCGATCAGGACTTGACGGGGGCCCGTGTCCTCGTGCGGGCCGACCTGAACGTACCGCTTGAGGACGGGCGCATCGCCGACGACGCCCGGATCGCCGCAAGCGTCCCCACCATCCGTGAGCTCTTGGGCCGCGGCGCCGCCATCGGCGTGTGCAGCCACCTCGGCCGGCCCAAGGGGCAGCGCACGCCGGAGTTCTCGCTGGCGCCCTGTGCGACGCGGCTGGCCCAGTATCTGCAGCGTCCGGTCGACCTCCTGCCCGATTGTGTCGGGCCCGAGGTCTCCGCCAGGATCGAGGCGCTCGCGCCGGGCGAGATCGTGATGCTCGAGAACCTGCGCTTCCACGCCGAGGAGGAGGCCAACGACCCAGCCTTCGCTGCCGCGCTCGCGGCCGGGTTCACGCACTACGTCAACGACGCGTTCGGCGCGGCGCATCGCGCCCATGCGTCGACCGAGGCGGTGGCGCATCTGCTGCCGTCCTATGCGGGCCTGTTGATGGCGCGCGAGGTCGAGGCGATCGGGGGGCTGCTCGAGCACCCGCGTCACCCGTTCGTCGCGGTGCTGGGCGGTGCGAAGGTCTCCGACAAGCTGCCGCTCATCCAGGCGCTGCTCGAGCGCTGCGACCGGGTCCTGGTCGGCGGGGCGATGTGCTTTACGTTTCTTGCGGCCAGCGGGGACCCCGTGGGAACCAGCCTGCACGAGGGGCCCGAGGCCCAGCAGATGGCCCGGGACCTGCTCGAGAGCGCGGTACGGCTGAACTGCATGCTCCAACTGCCGTCCGACGTGCTGGTCGCCGACCGCTTCGCCGGTGATGCAGAGCTGAAGGTCGTCGCCAGCGACGGAATCCCCGATGGATGGATGGGCGTGGACATTGGTCCCCGCACCGCCGCCACCTATCGCGAGGTGATCCTCGACGCCGGGACCGTGTTCTGGAACGGCCCAATGGGCGCCTTTGAGACGCCGGCGTTCGCCGACGGGACGCGCGCCATCGCCGAGGCAATGGTGGAGTCCTCCGGGGCCACGGTGGTCGGCGGCGGGGACTCCGGCGCCGCGGTGGCGCAGTTCGGGTTCGCGGACGCGTTCACGCACGTCTCCACGGGGGGCGGTGCAGCGCTCGAGATGATGGAAGGTCGCGTGCTGCCGGGAGTCGCCGCACTTCAGCGTCGGGGGTAGCCATGCAGGGTCGTCGCCCGCTGATCGCGGGGAACTGGAAGATGCACAAGACCCTCGCCGAAGCACGGGAATGGTGTGCCGGCTTCACGACCCGCCTGCCTGTGCCGCCGCCGGGCGTCGATGTGGCCGTCTGCCCGCCGTTCACCGCCCTCGAGGCCGTTTCGGCGGCGTTGCGCGGCCATCCGGCCTGGGTCGCCGCGCAGACGATCAGTGACCAGCCCAGCGGTCCGCACACCGGCGAGGTCTCGGCCGCGATGGTCTTCAGCTGCGGAGCGCGGGGAGCGATTCTCGGGCACTCGGAGCGGCGGGCGATGGGCGAGACCGACGCGATGGTTGCCTCGCGTGTGCGCGCTGGGCTTGATGCAGGCCTGCGCCCGATCATCTGCGTCGGCGAGTCGCTCGATGAGCGCGAGGCTGGCGTGACGTCCGAGGTTCTGACTGCGCAGCTGGCCGCCGTGCTCGCCGTCGTGCGGCCGAAGGAAGTGGACCGCATCGTGATCGCCTATGAGCCGATCTGGGCGATCGGCACCGGACGCACGGCGACGCCCGAGATGGCGCAGGAGACGATTGCCGGCGCCCGCGAGTCGGCCGCGTCGCGTCTGGACGCGAACCGGCTGCGGATTCTGTACGGCGGCAGCGTGACGCCGACCTCCGCGCGCGAGCTGCTGGTCTCGCCGGATATTGACGGGGCGCTGGTCGGCGGAGCGAGCCTCGATCCCGAAAGCTTCGCCGTGATCATTGAGGCGGCAGGATGAGGGCTGTCGCACGCGGTCCGCTGGTCCTGGTGGTCATCGATGGCTTTGGCATCGCGCCGCCCGGACCCGGCAACGCGGTCTCGCTTGCGCGCACCCCGAACCTCGACGCGCTTGCTTGTGAGGGATCTTCGAGCCAGCTGGTTGCGTCCGGCCTGGCGGTGGGGCTGCCCGAGGGGCAGCAGGGCAACTCTGAGGTCGGGCACCTGAATCTCGGCGCCGGCCGGCGGGTCCCGCAGATGCTCGTGCGCATCGATGAGGCGATCGCCTCGGGGGATCTGGCCCGGAGTCCAGTCCTCGCCGAGGCGCTGCGGGTCGGCCGCGAGCGAGCGCTGCACCTGGTCGGGCTCGTCGGCGACGGCGGCGTCCACGCGGCCTCGCGCCATCTGCTGGCGCTGATCCGGATCGCTCGCGAGGCGGGAGTCGAGCGGATCTACGTGCACGCGTTCACCGATGGGCGCGACACGCGCCCCGACGCGGGCCTCGCCGCCATCGAGCAGATCGAGGCGCTCGCCCCGGTCGCAACGGTCTGCGGGCGCTATTTCGCGATGGACCGCGACAAGCGCTGGCAGCGCACCGGCACCGCGTATGACGCGATAGTCTGGGGTCAGGCCGAGCAGCATGCGGCGACCGGCGCCGACGCGGTGCGTCGGTCCTACGCGGCCACCGTCGGCGACGAGTTCATTGCAGCGACGGTCGTCGGGGATCCCAAGCTCGGGCGCGTGCGCGACGGCGACGCGGTGCTGTATTTCAACTTCCGCCCGGACCGGGCGCGTCAGCTGACCCAGGCCCTCACGCAGCCTGATTTCGACGGATTTGACCGGGGGCCGAACCCGCCGCGGGTGCATTTCACGTCGATGACCCGGTACAACCGCGAGTGGGACCTGCCGGTGCTATTCGACACCGAGGACGTGCGACAAGGGCTCGCCGAAGCCGCCAGCACCGCCGGCCGGCGTCAGCTGCACGTGGCCGAGACAGAGAAGTACGCCCACGTCACGTTCTTTTTCAACGGTGGCCGCGAGGCCCCCTTCGACGGCGAGGACCGGATTCTGGTGCCCTCGCCACAGGATGTCGCCACCTACGACCAGGCACCCGCGATGAGCGCGGCCGGCGTGCGCGACGCGGTCGTAGCGGGACTCGACCAGCCGTATGAGTTGTTCGTGGTCAACTTCGCCAATGCGGATATGGTGGGGCACACCGGCGTGATCCCTGCCGCCGTGGCCGGGATCGAGACCGTCGACAGCCTGTATGGGCAGCATCCGCGCGGCGGTCGCCGCCAAGGGTGGCCTTCTGGTCGTGACGGCCGATCACGGCAACAGCGAGGCAATGCTTGAACCTGACGGCTCGCCCAATACCGCGCACACGACGAACCCTGTGCCGCTCTGGATCGACCGGGCGGGTCTCCGGCTTGGCTCGGGCGTGCTAGGCGACGTCGCTCCGACGGTGTGCGCGCTAATGGGCTGGGACGTGCCGACGGAGATGACGGGAGCGTGCCTGGTGGACCGCGCCCCGGCATAACCACCGGGATCGGTACGGCCAGGACCTGCTTGAGCTGGTGCGCGCGCCGCGGCTGTCATGCAGGCCTCCGATGCCAGCGGTGCTTCAGACGTCGTCGTGACCGCCCCCGGCGTTCACCTGACCCGTGGCGTCACACGGCTGGCGGTCGTGCGCGTTCACCCGCCGCCGCCCGGCTCACGTGGAGCGCCGACTCGGCTGCTCGCTCATATCGTCGACACGTGACGTCCCTGACATCGGTACGAAGGCGCCGGCCCGCTCCGGCATTGCTCCAGCCGTTGGCACCGCGGCTCGGATCAACTTGTTGGAGCGCTGAACGATGCAACTTCTCCTGGGAGGCGTGATCAGCGCGCTGGTCCGGATCGGATCGTCGCGAGCATGTCGGCGTTCCGGGTCGCCGGAAGGCGTTGTCCCTGCTACCGAATGCCCCACGCGCGCGCTCCCTCAGCCGATGGGCATGCCCGGAATGACGTCGTCCGATGACGGCGTTCCTACCACGCGCACCGCCGCTCAAGCGTGTGTACATATCGACTGAGAGACTGGGTCGGATCGGTGCAGGGGCGGCGGTATGCGGACGCAGCGCCTCGCACGGGTGCACATGACGGTTCCCCCCGGCACGCGGGCGGGGCGCGGGCGACCGATGCCGCGCCGAACGCCCCGCTGTGCTCGGGTCGGTCGCGCGGAGACCACGCGTCTCGGTGCGATTTCGGCGGTGACGGAGCCCCCCAACGCAGGGCTATCGCGACTTTGCGGATGGTGTGGCGTCTCGCGACGTACCGTCCGGATGTCTAGGTCGCGTACGTGGAAATGGGGGGGTGCAGGGATGTGGCGAGAGCTAATACTCGCAGGGCAGTAGGTCCTGCCACGTCGCATCTGAATTTACTGGAGCCAGGCATGAAGCCCTTGAACCGCAAACAACGCTGGACCGTTGCCGCAGCGGTCTCTGGCGCGGTTGTCGCCGGTAGCGCGTTGGCGCTCGGGGCGACGTCCTCGTCATCGTCGATCACGTTCTGCCTGGCCGGTGGGTCAAACCCGGCGGTGCATCTGGCGTCCTCAACCGGTACCGGCACCTGTCCGTCTGGGTACACGACGTTTACGTGGACACCGACGGGCAAGACCGGAGCGACCGGTGCCACGGGTCCTGCCGGTGCCAAGGGTGCAACCGGCGCCACGGGTCCTGCTGGTGCGACCGGTGCCAAGGGTACAACCGGCGCCACGGGTCCTGCTGGTGCGACCGGTGCCAAGGGCGCAACGGGTGCCACCGGTATCCAGGGTATCCAGGGAATTCAGGGCGCAACTGGCGCGCAAGGGCCCGCCGGGGTGCAGGGTGCCGGTACAGTCGGTGCAACCGGCGCCACGGGCGCAACGGGCGCCACTGGTGCTCAGGGCCTGATGGGCCCAGAGGGTCCGGCCGGTGCCACGGGCGCGAGCGGTGCCACGGGCGCGAGCGGTGCCACGGGCGCGAGCGGTGCCACGGGCGCAACTGGCGCGCAAGGGCCCGCCGGGGTGCAGGGCGCGGGTACAGTCGGAGCCACGGGCGCGATTGGTGCCACGGGCGCGACCGGTGCCACTGGCGCTGACGGCGCTCAGGGCATTCAGGGACTTCAGGGTGCCACCGGCGCTGACGGCGCGGTGGGTGCCACCGGTGCCGACGGAGCAGTTGGTGCCACGGGCGCTGACGGCGCAGTTGGCGCGACCGGTGCCCAGGGTATCCAGGGCCTGATGGGTCCGCAGGGTCCGGCCGGTGCCGACGGCGCTGTGGGTGCCACCGGCGCGACTGGCGCAGCGGGTGCCGACGGCGCGGTGGGCGCAACTGGTGCTGACGGCGCTCAGGGCATTCAGGGAATTCAGGGCGCAACCGGTGCCACTGGCGCTGACGGCGCTCAGGGTGTGCAGGGTGCCACCGGCGCTGACGGCGCTCAGGGCGCAACCGGTGCCCAGGGCGACCAAGGTATCCAGGGTATTCAGGGCGCAACCGGCGCAGCGGGTGCCGACGGGGCAGTGGGTGCCACGGGTGCTGACGGCGCAGTTGGCGCGACCGGTGCCGACGGTGCCCAGGGCCTGATGGGTCCGCAGGGTCCGGCCGGTGCCGACGGCGCTGTGGGTGCCACCGGCGCGACTGGCGCAGCGGGTGCCGACGGCGCGGTGGGCGCAACGGGCGCTCAGGGCATTCAGGGAATTCAGGGTGCAACCGGCGCTGACGGCGCCCAGGGTGTGCAGGGTGCCACTGGCGCTGACGGAGCGGTGGGTGCCACGGGCGCTGACGGCGCCCAGGGTATCCAGGGCATCCAGGGTGCAACCGGCGCTGACGGCGCTCAAGGCATTCAAGGAATTCAGGGTGCCACCGGCGCTGACGGCGCTCAGGGTGTGCAGGGTGCCACGGGTGCTGACGGCGCAGTTGGCGCGACCGGTGCCCAGGGCATCCAGGGCCTGATGGGTCCGCAGGGTCCGGCCGGTGCCGACGGCGCTGTGGGTGCCACCGGCGCGACCGGTGCCACCGGTGCTGACGGCGCTCAGGGCATTCAGGGAATTCAGGGTGCCACCGGTGCCGACGGCGCGGTGGGTGCCACCGGCGCTGACGGCGCTCAGGGCATTCAGGGACTTCAGGGTGCCACCGGCGCTGACGGCGCGGTGGGTGCCACCGGTGCCGACGGAGCAGTTGGTGCCACGGGCGCTGACGGCGCAGTTGGCGCGACCGGTGCCCAGGGTATCCAGGGCCTGATGGGTCCGCAGGGTCCGGCCGGTGCCGACGGCGCTGTGGGTGCCACCGGCGCGACTGGCGCAGCGGGTGCCGACGGCGCGGTGGGCGCAACTGGTGCTGACGGCGCTCAGGGCATTCAGGGAATTCAGGGCGCAACCGGTGCCACTGGCGCTGACGGCGCTCAGGGCGCTACCGGTGCCCAGGGCGACCAAGGTATCCAGGGTATTCAGGGCGCAACCGGCGCAGCGGGTGCCGACGGGGCAGTGGGTGCCACGGGTGCTGACGGCGCAGTTGGCGCGACCGGTGCCGACGGTGCCCAGGGCCTGGTGGGTCCGCAAGGTCCGGCCGGTGCCAACGGCGCGACCGGCGCGACGGGTGCCACCGGTGCCCAGGGTGTGCAGGGCGCCACCGGCGCCACCGGCGCCACCGGCGCCCAGGGTGTGCAGGGTGCCACCGGCGCCACCGGCGCCACCGGCGCCCAGGGTGTGCAGGGTGCCACCGGCGCCACCGGTGCCCAGGGTGTGCAGGGTGCCACCGGCGCCACGGGTGCCACCGGCGCCCAGGGCCTGGTGGGTCCGGTAGGTCCGGCCGGTGCCACGGGCGCGACCGGCGCGACCGGTGCCACGGGCGCCACCGGTGCGACCGGTGCGCAGGGTCCGGCCGGCGCGACCGGAGCCACCGGCACTGGCTACTACGCAACGTCGACGTCAAGCATCACGATCGGGACCGGGTCGAAGACGTTCACGACCCAGGCGGGTCTCGCGTACAGCGCCGGCGCGTTCGTCCAGGTCACCGACCAGTCGACCTCGACGGACTACATGCAGGGCACCGTCACGAGCTACAGCGGCACGACGCTCGTTGTCAATGTCACCGCGGTCGGCGGCTCCGGCACGCTAGCCTCGTGGTACATCAACCTCGCGGGCGTAACGGGTGCCACCGGGGCAACGGGTGCGGCTGGCACGAATGGAACGAATGGCGCAGCTGGCGCAACCGGCGCAACGGGTGCGACCGGCGCAATGGGTGCGGCCGGCTCGAATGGGTCGGACTCTGTCTACAGCAACGGTGGCACGCTGGAGGCTGACCACGTCGTCGCGGGTAGCGTAACGTTCACCGCTGCGACGGCTACCGTGACCTTCAGCGGACTTGCGGTGTTCACGAACAACGCTTACTTCTGCACCGTTACGGACACAACCCAGCTCTCGGGTACGAGCCAGTCGGTTGTGACGGCAAAGGCCTCGACCAGCATCACCCTTGCCGGCGCGACCGGTAACGTCGCGAACTACATCTGTGTCGGGAACTGACCATAGGGTCCAGACGTAAACCCCCAACGCTGGGGATGTGCTTCGAACGGGAGGCTTTCGGGCCTCCCGTTCGCGTTTCCCGTGGAGATGGTCTGCTGAGTTCCATGCAACGACAGCACATCGTTGGCCCCATGGGGCGACCGGATCAGAGGTCGGGCCGCGTGTCCAGTGGCATGACGGTGCGGTACGAGCGATCGGTGCTGACTCACCCATCAGCAGGGCGGCGATCGGCGCTGGCGGAGGGTCCCGCGGTCGATGCGGATGCGGACCCCGGCCTGTGGGTCTTGAGGGTTTGGTCGGGGTGATCGGTCCTTCCCGGATGCGGGCGCGGCCTCTCATGTTTGGGATCCCTCTGTGTCACTCGGCCGCTTCCGTCCGCCGGTGCGAAGGCAGCCGATCTGTGTCGTCGCAACCAACGTGTGGGCCGCCCCGCCACGAGCACCGTCGCTGGTGCAGTAGCGGCTTGCGATCTCCCGTCGGTCTCGCGACCTAAACCGGAGCCTGCTCCGACGGCGGGTGCGCCGAGCTGCCGTCCGTGCGGACGTCTAGGTCTGGGACGTGGAAATGGGGGGGTCTCACAGGCGCCCCGACGTCTGATACTCGGAGGGCCGCACTCTCTGCCATCCCATATGAGATTTGACTGGAGCCAGGCGTGAAGCCCTTGAACCGCAAACAACGCTGGACCGTTGCCGCAGCGGTCTCTGGCGCGGTTGTCGCCGGTAGCGCGTTGGCGCTCGGGGCGACGTCCTCGTCATCGTCGATCACGTTCTGCCTGGCCGGTGGGTCAAACCCGGCGGTGCATCTGGCGTCCTCAACCGGTACCGGCACCTGTCAGCCTGGGTACACGACGTTTACGTGGACACCGACGGGCAAGACCGGAGCGACCGGTGCCACGGGTCCTGCCGGTGCCAAGGGTGCAACCGGCGCCACGGGTCCTGCTGGTGCGACCGGTGCCAAGGGTACAACCGGCGCCACGGGTCCTGCTGGTGCGACCGGTGCCAAGGGCGCAACGGGTGCCACCGGTATCCAGGGTATCCAGGGAATTCAGGGCGCAACTGGCGCGCAAGGGCCCGCCGGGGTGCAGGGTGCCGGTACAGTCGGTGCAACCGGCGCCACGGGCGCAACGGGCGCCACTGGTGCTCAGGGCCTGATGGGCCCAGAGGGTCCGGCCGGTGCCACGGGCGCGAGCGGTGCCACGGGCGCGAGCGGTGCCACGGGCGCGAGCGGTGCCACGGGCGCAACTGGCGCGCAAGGGCCCGCCGGGGTGCAGGGCGCGGGTACAGTCGGAGCCACGGGCGCGATTGGTGCCACGGGCGCGACCGGTGCCACTGGCGCTGACGGCGCTCAGGGCATTCAGGGACTTCAGGGTGCCACCGGCGCTGACGGCGCGGTGGGTGCCACCGGTGCCGACGGAGCAGTTGGTGCCACGGGCGCTGACGGCGCAGTTGGCGCGACCGGTGCCCAGGGTATCCAGGGCCTGATGGGTCCGCAGGGTCCGGCCGGTGCCGACGGCGCTGTGGGTGCCACCGGCGCGACTGGCGCAGCGGGTGCCGACGGCGCGGTGGGCGCAACGGGCGCTGACGGCGCTCAGGGCATTCAGGGAATTCAGGGCGCAACCGGTGCCACTGGCGCTGACGGCGCTCAGGGTGTGCAGGGTGCCACCGGTGCTGACGGCGCTCAGGGCGCAACCGGTGCCCAGGGCGACCAAGGTATCCAGGGTATTCAGGGCGCAACCGGCGCAGCGGGTGCCGACGGGGCAGTGGGTGCCACGGGCGCTGACGGCGCAGTTGGCGCGACCGGTGCCGACGGTGTCCAGGGCCTGATGGGTCCGCAGGGTCCGGCCGGTGCCGACGGCGCTGTGGGTGCCACCGGCGCGACTGGCGCAGCGGGTGCCGACGGCGCGGTGGGCGCAACGGGCGCTCAGGGCATTCAGGGAATTCAGGGTGCAACCGGCGCTGACGGCGCCCAGGGTGTGCAGGGTGCCACTGGCGCTGACGGAGCGGTGGGTGCCACGGGCGCTGACGGCGCCCAGGGTATCCAGGGCATCCAGGGTGCAACCGGCGCTGACGGCGCTCAAGGCATTCAAGGAATTCAGGGTGCCACCGGCGCTGACGGCGCTCAGGGTGTGCAGGGTGCCACGGGTGCTGACGGCGCAGTTGGCGCGACCGGTGCCCAGGGTATCCAGGGCCTGATGGGTCCGCAGGGTCCGGCCGGTGCCGACGGCGCAGTTGGCGCAACCGGCGCGACCGGCGCCACGGGTGCTGACGGCGCGGTGGCGCACGGGCAGTTCAGGGCAGATTCAGGGTGCCACCGGTGCTGACGGCGCGGTGGGTGCCACCGGTGCTGACGGCGCTCAGGGCATTCAGGGTACTTCAGGGCGCAACCGGCGCTGACGGCGCGGTGGGTGCCACCGGTGCTGACGGAGCAGTTGGTGCCACGGGCGCTGACGGCGCAGTTGGCGCGACCGGTGCCCAGGGTATCCAGGGCCTGATGGGTCCGCAGGGTCCGGCCGGTGCCGACGGCGCAGTGGGTGCCACCGGCGCGACTGGCGCAGCGGGTGCCGACGGCGCGGTGGGCGCAACTGGTACAACTGGCGCGCAAGGGCCTGCCGGGGTGCAGGGCGCGGGTACGGTCGGCGCGACCGGTGCCCAGGGCGCGACGGGCGCCACCGGTGCCCAAGGTGCCCAGGGTGTGCAGGGTGCAACGGGCGCGACCGGTGCCCAGGGTGTGCAGGGGGTCACCGGCGCGACCGGTCCGATCGGCCCGCAGGGTCCGGTCGGTGCCACCGGCGCGAGCGGTGCCACTGGCGCCACCGGGGCGACCGGTGCCACAGGCGCAACCGGGGCCACGGGCGCAACCGGTGCCATTGGTCTGATGGGTTCGATGGGCCCGATTGGTCCCACCGGTCCGGCGGGTGCAACTGGCGCCACGGGTCCGGCCGGCGCTACGGGCGCTGCGGGTCCGACCGGCGCTGCGGGTGCTGCGGGCCCTGCCGGTGCGACGGGTTCCGTGGGTCCGACCGGACCGGCTGGGTCTGGTGCGACCGGTGCGACGGGTCCGACCGGCGCGGCGGGCGCAGCAGGCGCGACCGGCGCGACCGGCGCGGCCGGCGTCGTCCCGGTCTACAGCAACACCAGCGTGCTCCAGACGTCCCAGCACATCGTCACGGGCTCGGTGAGCTTCGGCAACTCCACGACCAGCATCAATGTCACGCTAAGTGGACCGAGCTCGCCGTACACCTCAGCGACGACCTACAGCTGCGCCTTAACGGGATCGGCAACCAACGCGCTATCGGTGACCAACGGCAGCGGGACGCAGTTCACGATCGCGCGCAGCGGCACCGGAAGCGAGACGGTGACCTACATCTGTATCGGCAGCTAGTCCTCCATCGACAACGAATCGCAGTGCGGCGGGGGCCTTCGGGCCCCCGTTGTGCGTGGCTGGTTCGATCGGCGTCGACCCCGTTGGATCCTGGACGTCCATTGCGGGCGAGTGTCAGCCCGGGCGATCCGTGTCGCGCGAGCGCCCAGCGCCCTCCTGTGCAACACCCTGAACGGTCATCGGTGTCCCAACACTCACATGCAAGTGCACTGCCGCCGATGGAAACCTCAGCGCAATCTGTGCGCATGCGATTGACCGGACGATTCGGAGGATTCATGACTCGGCAGCAACCCTCGACCCATGCCCGACGAGGCACGCGCGTGGCCGGTGCGGCCGGGGCTCTTGTGCTCGCGGGCGTGCTTATCAGCGGATGCGGGAGCAGCGGGAGCTCGACGCCGACCGCAACGACACCCGCGGGAATCTTCCAGGCTGGCTACAGCGCGCTCAGCCATGGGAATTATCAGAGCGCCAAAGACGAGTTCACCGCCGTGCTGGCGACGAACCCGAAGATGGCCAGCGCCGAGTACAACCTCGGGCTCGCGGAGTCGGGGCTCAACAACTACGCCGCGGCGACCGCTGCGTACGAGAAGGCGATCCAGCTCGATCCCACGATGACGGCCGCGATGTTCAACCTCGCGGACCTTCAGTCATCGTCGAATCCCACAGCCGCGATCGCCACGCTGCGCCACCTGCTGACGATCAACCCCAACGATCACAACGCGCAGTTCAACCTGGGGTACCTCCTCTACGAAAACGGCCACGTGGCCGCAGGCAAGGTACTGCTGGCCAAGGCGATCGCCGCGGACCCCGTGCTGCGGTCGCGCGTCCCGGCGGGGATGAAGGTGGGCTGAGCGCGCGAGGTCTTGGCACGCCGCCGCCGCTCGCGATCCGCGCATCATCGGCGCCGCACGAGCGCGAACCAGGCTCCGTCAGATTCGGTAAGGGCCACAAGCTCGTGGCCATGTGAATGGCACCACGCGGGCAGGTCGACGGCCACCAGGGGGTCGTCGGCCAGCAGCCGCACGGTCGACCCGGGCGGTACCCGTGCGATCGCCCGTGCGAGCAGCCGCACCGGCACCGGACAGCGCGTCCCCAACGCATCCACGATGTGGGCATCGTCCACGGCCTACAGCGGGCTCATCGCGCGCAGCTCGGCGACGACCGTCGCGAATGCCTCGGCTGCGACGATGACCTCGCGGTCGGTCGTGGTATCACCGAGACTGATCAGAATCGCCGCGTGGGTCCAAGCGGGGTCCACACCCATCGCCTCAAGTGTCGGTGAGGCCTTCCCGGCGTCGGCGGTGCAGGTCGAGCCGGGGGAGACGCACACGCCGCGCATCGCGAGCGCCAGTGCAAGGCTCTCGCCGGTCACGCCCCGCGCTGAGACGTGCAGATGTCCGGGCAGGCGTTCGGCGACATCAGGCCCGTTGAGCCGGACCTCGGGAACGGCAAGGATGCGTGTGGCTAAGAGCGCCGTCTGGCGCCGCCGCTCGGTGGCGCGCTGCGTGCGAACCGCGCGCGTGCGCACGGCCGCGACCCCGAGGCCGACGGCCCCAGCCAGATCGACCGGCCCGGCCCGCTTGCCCGCTTCCTGGGCGCCGCCTTCGATCAGCGGGTAAAGTCGCGCCCCGGGCCTCACCCAAAGCGCCCCGGTCCAGGCGGGTGCGCCCAGTGCGGTGCCCGACACCGTGACGGCGTCCGCGCCGATGGTCGTGACGTTGACGGGCAAGGTGCCGAGGGATTCGGCGGCATCGACGTGGATGCGGACGTCCCCGCGTCGGGCGCGTACCGCCCCGATCAGCGCGCCGAGGTCTTGGATCGTCCCCACTTCGTGTTGGGCGTGATGGATGCTGACAAGGCACGTCTCGGGGCCGATGGCTGCCGCCAGTGCTGACGGATCGATGCGCCCGCAGTCGTCGACGGCGGTGAAGCTCACCGGATGCCCGTCGCGCGCGTGTGACCGCAGCGCCGACAGGACGGCCGGATGCTCGATCTGGCTGGCGACGGCACGGCGCCCGAGCGCCCGATTTGCCGCGAGGAGCCCCTTAATCGCGAGGTTGCGTGCCTCCGTTGCGCCGGCGGTGAAGATGACCTCGTCAGGGTCGGCGCCGATGAGCGCGGCGACCTGCCTGCGCGCGCCCTCAAGCATCTCGGCGGCGTGTGCCCCGGCCGGATGCAGGGCGTCGGGGCTTCCGATGCACTCCAGCGCCTGTGTCATGGCCGCCCAGGTCTCCTCGTCGAGCGGCGTGCTGGCGGCGTGGTCGAGATACGCGCGCACCGGAGTGGGCACCTAGAAGCCTTCCCCGAGTCGCTCCGCCAGGAGCTCCGGGAGCCCTGCGGCGCGAATGGCCGCTTGGGCACGCGCGATGTTGTAGGGGGTGCGGACGAATTCGACGGTGTCGTCCTCCGGGCGGAAGCAGGCCCATGATGCGCGGGGATCCTGGTCGCGTGGCTGTCCAACCGACCCCGGGTTAAGGAGCCAGCGTCCCGCCACGAGGGCGACCGGGGCGTCCGTCGGGACCGCCTCCACCGTGCCATCGGGGCGGCGGTGCCAGGCGGCCGGGACGTGCGTGTGCCCAATGAACGTCACACGGGCGGTCGCGGCCTCCAGCGCCGGTACCGCTTCCTCGAGTCCCATGACGTATTCCCAGACAGGATCGCACGGGCTCGCGTGGACGAGATGCACATCTTCCGAGGTGTCGGTGGGCACCAGTGCGGCCAGGCGGGCACAGCGGTCCGGGCCGAGGGCCATGCGGGTCCAGACCGCCGCCTCCTGTGCCCACGACGCGAATGACTCGAGCGGCAGGTGCCCGGCGACTACGAGGTCGTGATTCCCGGCGATGCAGCGCTCGGCGCTGCCGAGGCACATGTCCAGGACATAGCCCGGGTCTGCGCCGTACCCGACGATGTCGCCGACGCACCACCACCGGTCGATGCCTCGGTCGGCGGCATCGGCAAGCACGGCGTCGAGCGCCTGGCGGTTGCCGTGGATATCACTGAGTACTGCGACTGCGGGCACGGGTTGATTCCTTGCCGCTGGGAAAGCAAGAGGTTCGTCGGCACGATACGCGTCCGGGCGCCACTCGCGCGGTCGTTAGGATGACGACGTGGCAGCTTTTTGTGCAACCGGCCCAAAGGAACGGGCATAGCCGGCCGGCCGCCGCGTTCCCCGTCGATCCAGCTGATCTGCGTTGGACGCTTGCGCGCGCCGCACGACCAGGCCGGCACGGAATACGAGCGGCGCGTCGGGCAGATGACCGGCTTTCGCGTCGACGAAATCGGTCCGGAGCCTCTTCAGCGGGGCGACGCACACGCCCGTGCGCGCGAGGCCGCGCTGATCCGGGACCGGATCGGGCGTAACGCCTGGACCGTGGCGCTCGCACCGGCTGGGCGTCAGCCGGCATCCAGCGGTGCGTTTGCCACCTGGCTCGAGCGCCGTTTGGCGTCGGGACGGCCAGTGACGTTCGTGATCGGTGGCGCCAGCGGCATCGACCAAGCGCTGCTCGAGGCGTGCGACGAGCAGCTGTCGCTCGGCCCATTGACGATGCCGCACCAACTGGCCCGCGTCGTGCTGGTCGAGCAGCTCTATCGGGCCCTGTGCGTCCTGCAGGGCCACCCGTATCCCCACTAGACAGCTAAGGTGCACCTTCGTGACGACGGCGTTTCTCGATGATCTGGCCAGGGCGATCGCTGCGGATGCGGCGACGGCGTCCGGTGTAGTCGACCCGACGGTCGCGCTTGTGCCGCCGGCACGTCCCGAGCACGGAGACATCGCGAGCCCGGTCGCCATGGGCGTCGCCAAGCGCGCAGGCCGCCCGCCGCGGGAGATCGCCGCGGCGATCGTTGACGGGCTGAACGCCCGGGACGAGCTGCGGGCTATCGTCGAGCGCATCGAGATCGCCGGTCCGGGCTTTCTGAACTTCACGCTCGCGCCCGGGTGGTTCGTCGGCGTCGTGCGCGGCATCATTGACGCGGGGACCTCGTTCGGCGCCGACAGCGTCGCGCGTCCCGAGGCGATTCTGCTCGAATTCGTCTCGCCGAATCCCACCGGCCCGATGCATGTCGGCCACGCCCGGCATGCGGCCTACGGCGATGCCGTGGCGCGGCTGCTCGACTTGGTGGGCCACCGGGTCTGGCGGGAGTGCTACGTCAACGACTACGGCCGACAGATGGAGCTGTTCGGTGCGTCCGTGGCGGCGCGCTACGCCGAGCTGATCGGCGAGCCGTCGCACCTTCCCGACGACGGCTATCTGGGCGACTACGTCGCCGACATCGCCGTCGCCATCCACGCCGAGATCGGGTCCCGCTTTGCCGGCCGCGTGTCACCTCCGGACGACGAGGCACTTGCGTACTTCTCCGTCGCTGGCGGCCAGCGCATGCTCGCGCGCACCCAGGCGGAGCTGGAGGCGTGCCGGGTGCGGATAGATCGGTTCTTTTCCGAAACGGCCCTCCATGAGGATGGCCGCGTCGCGGCGGGGATTGCGGCGCTGCGCGCAGCCGGCCACACGTTTGAGGCCGATGGCGCGCTGTGGTTCCGGACCACCGACTTCGGCGACGAGAAGGACCGGGTGCTGGTTCGCTCCGACGGGGCGACGACCTACCTCGCCGCCGATGTCGCATATCACTTGGACAAGGCCACCCGCATGGGCGACCGGATGATCGACATCCTCGGCGCCGACCACCACGGCTACATCAACCGCCTCAAGGCGGTGATCGGTGCCGGTGGGTACTCGCCGGACGCGCTCGAGGTGCTGATCATGCAGCTGGTCAGCCTGGTGGAAAAGGGCGAGGCCAAGCGCATGAGCAAACGAGCCGGCACGCTCGTGACGTTGCGGGAGCTGGTCGATGACATCGGCGTCGACGCCATCCGGTTCTTTCTGGTCGAGCGCAGCCACGATACCGCCTTCGACCTCGATCTCGACCTGGCTCGCGAGCAGAGCCAGGAGAACCCGGTGTACTACGTGCAATACGCACACGCGCGGTGCTGCAGCATCCTGGCCAAGGCCGCGGATGACGGCGTTGAGCGTGCGCTCGCGGCCCCCGCCCCGGCCCACCTGGATCCCAGCGAGCGCGCGCTGGCGATCCGCCTTACCGAGTGGCCCGCGGTCGCCGCAGAGGCGGCCGCGCGCCGCGCGCCGCATCGCGTCGTCGCGTACCTGAAGGATCTCGCCCGCGACCTCCACGGCTTCTATCACCGCTGCCGCGTCGTGGGGGAGGCGCCGAATCTCCAGGCGTATCGGCTCGACCTGACGATCGCGACCCGCCAGGTGCTCGAGCTCGGGCTCGGCGTGTTGGGAGTCGAGGCGCCCGAGCGCATGTAGACGCGCCGTGGCCCTGGCTCCTGGGCCGGGTGGAACCCGCGGCGTGTGTGAACGTGTTGTAACAGCCAATGGTCAGCGGGTGACCTGCCCTCGGCGTGGGGCTAGCCTCATGGGCGCCCCACGCTGATGCCCCGCTATCTGCATAAGAGGGAGAGGTATGCGTCGACGGATGATGTTTTCGGCGACTGCACTGGTGTCGTTGCCAGTGGCAGTTACGTTGCTTGCGACGGCGAGCGGTGGCGCCGCGGCAATGCGCCCGCATTGGGGTCACGGCACGGAATACATCTCACGCGTGTTTGCGTCTGGGGCCGGCTTGACCCACTCCACCCCCGGAGGCTCCGAGGCGCTGTCGAACCCCGACGACATTACGGCGCTCGGATCCCGCGTCTTCGTCGCATTCCAGAATGGCGTGGGGCCTCAGGGCGAGGCGAGCACGTCTGGGAATCTCGACAGCACGGTCGTCGAATTCAACTCCCGCGGCACGGCTATCCGCCAGTGGGACATTCTTGGCAAGTGCGACGGGCTGACGGCCGACCCCAGAACCGGACGGCTGATCGCGACGGTCAATGAGGACGCCAACTCCAGCCTTTACGTTCTGAAGCCATCCAAGGCCGCGACGCCGGTGCACTATTCGTACAACGAGGCGTTGCCAAGCAACGGTGGCACTGACGCCATCTCCTTCTATCACGGGATGATTCTCGTGAGCGCGTCGGCGCCCGGGACGACGGGGGCAGCGGCGCCGCAGGCGACGTACCCGGCGGTCTATCGGGTTTCGCTGAACGCGGCGACGCACATCGCCACGGTCGCGCCGCTCTTCTTCGATGAGGCCCCGGCCAGGCTGGCGAACACCAACAGCCCAGAATTCGGGTCCACCGTGCAGTTGGCGCTCACCGACCCGGACTCCAACGAGGTCGTCCCGAGCTTCGCCTCGCGGTTCAGCGGCGAGTTCATGCTCACCAGTCAGGGCGACCAGCAACAGATCTTTGTCCGTCGCGCCGGCACTGTGCATCAGTCGCTGTCGGTGTTGAACCTGTCGACGTCCGTGGATGATACGGCGTGGCCGTCGAGCCGTTCGGGCGCGCTGTACATCACCGACAACGGAGCCAACACGATCTACGCGGTCACGGGGCGATTCCGCAAAGGCCAGACATTCGTCGCTGCGACCCCGTGCGATTCGAACAGTGCACCGAGCACCTGCCCGGCGCCCGGATACCCGAGCAACTACCTCGGGACGCTGAATCCGAACACCGGCCAGATCACGCCCGTGGCGCTGACGGGGCCGGCAGTCGCCGCACAGGGCATGTTGTTCTTGCCGCGTTAGCCAGGCGCGACACCCGCTGAGAACGGCTGCGGCCGCGCCGCAGCCGTTCTCGCCTCGCTCTGCTAGTTTCCGGGCTCGATTGCGGGTGTAGCTCAGTTGGTAGAGCGTCGGCTTCCCAAGCCGAAGGTCGCGAGTTCGAGCCTCGTCGCCCGCTTGCTGGAAAGCCCTGCGGCGACGGGGCTTTTCCTGCGTCTGGGCCAGCAATGCCAGCGCGCGGAAATCGGTCTGAATCGGTCTTAGACGGTGCGGGGACCGTCTCATACGGTGCGGGAGACGGTGCGGGGCAACCCAGTGACCAGCCCGGCCGTCATGCGTCACCGCGTCCTTACGACCATGGATCGCCATCTGCACGCGCGACGTGAAAAATGTGAGACGCTCAGCTCAAGAGACGCGACAGGTCAAGGATGGCGATGGCCGCTGCGGCATGCATGTGCGTACGCGTGCGGTGAGGCGTTGCCACCAAGGAGTTGCCGGAGGCGACGTGCAGCCACACATTGACGGCACACGGTTCGGCTCGATCTCGATCGACGGCGCGCGCTTCGAGCACGACGTCATCATCGGGCCCGACGGGAAGGTCAGCAAGCGCAAGAAGAAGCTCTCCAAGCGTGTCTACGGCAGCTCGCACACGATCTCGCTGGCGGAAGCCGAGTACGTCTACGACCATGCGGACGCGGCGACGCTGTTGATCATCGGCAGCGGCCAGAACGGCATGGTCCACCTCTCCGACGAGGCTGCTCGCTACCTCGCCGACCAGGGCTGCCGTACATCACTCGCACCGACACCTCAGGCGCTCGAACAGTGGAACCGCGCGGCCGGGAAGGTCGCTGGGCTCTTTCACGTCACCTGCTGATCGCACAGCAGCAGGAAAGACGGTGTGACGATCCAGGCGGTAATGGGCCACAGCGCGCTCGTCACCACCGGGCGCTACCTCCATGCGCGACTGGCCGCCGAGCAGGCGGCGGCGTTCACATCCGCGTTCGAAGTGGACATCCCTGGCCCTGCTGGACGCCGTTCGGCAGCGCATTCCACCGCGACCGGCGCGCTTCGGGGTTGCCGCGCGGCGGGCGGCCTTCCTATGGTGGCGGCAGTTCCCGTTCACCAACCCCTGGCGCTGGCGAGGCCCCCGATTGAACCGGACATGGGCAGTGATACTGTCGCTCTCGGGCCTGGTGGGCGCGGTCGTCGGCTTCTTCGGGTTCCTCGCGTCGGGCAACTCCCCCGACGCCAACGCCGCACCGGCGCAGGTCGTGAAGTGGTACGCCGACCACACCAACGGCCAGAACGCGTCCACGGTGCTGCTGGGGGTCGCGGGCTTCCTGCTTATCGTCTTCGGTGCGGTGCTCTACGTCGGGCTGCGTGATGACGGCGTTTCAGGGATCGCCTCGCTCGTCGGCTTCGCGGGCGCGATGCTCCTCGCGGTGGCCCTGGCGATCGGGGGCGGGGTGACCCTCAGCCTGACCGACTCGCCGACCGGGGTCAGCCCGATCACCGAGCAGGCGCTGAACGCCTTGAGCAACGACGTGTACACCCCCCTCTGGGCGATCGCGCTGGTCGCCTTCGGGGCGGGCTTCGGGACCGCGCTCATCGCCACACGCAGACTGCCGACATGGCTGGGGATCGTCGGGATCATCATTCGGGGTCGCCAACATCTCCGAACAGACGCCGATACCCATCCTGGCGTTCATGCTGTGGATCGCCGTCGTCAGCATCTGGCTCGCAGTGCGTGCCTGGCGCGCCCCGCAGCCGGCGGCCGCTGTGATGTGACGTCGAGCCGGCCGGGGGTTTGGCGCCACGCGCGCGATTTCGACCGGGCGCGCAGGCATGAGCCGGTGCCACTCGCGGACGCGATCGCCAAAGGCGCGCGCAGACGGTACCCGATTCCGGCCGACGCGCCCGAGAACATACTCATAGACGAGGCCTGCGCAAGTGCGCGTTTTCAGTGACGCGCGCGGCAGGATTCGAACCTGCGACCTTTGGCTCCGGAGGGCAACTTTGCAGGGCAGACGCGGGAAGTACCGGGAACACTGAAACGCTGATTAGCAGGGCTTTCGCGGGGTGCGAGTTCCCGCCAGGCCCCGCAGTGTCACAAGCTGGTGTGCCCGAGGTGTGTCCACGGGCCACCCAAGGCGAGCGCGGCGATCACCAACAACGCCGGGTCGAACCCGCGACATTCAGCTTGGAAGGGTAAATCCGGCGCATAACGGTGCGTACTGGCGCGACAGAGAATCTGTCAACGATGCGGCTCTCGGGAGTGCGCCCTTCGCGCCGTTACCCACCGTTGTGCAAAACGGCGCGACCACGGTGCGACCACGGGACGCCGAGCGACGGCGGTGCTCACGCGGGCGTTCGAGCCCTCGCTGGTGGGCCCTCGCTCAGCGACGACCACCGGGACGCTGGGGTCGGCATGATCTGCTCGCGGACGGCGGGAAGTGGGGAAGGAGCAGACAGGGCTCGAACCTGCGACCTTTGGCTCCGGAGGGTCACATGGGCGGGAACCTGGGCACGTGGCCAGACGTGAAAACCGTCCCGTTATGCGGTTTTCGGCCCGGCCGGGACATGCGGATTGCCGCCATTTCCCAATCTGGTGTGCGCACAGTGTGCGACCAGCGCGAGGCGACGTTCCGGGTCCTCTTCGTCTTGAGCCTGCGCCATCGCACGCACGAAGGCGCCGAGCGCGCGTTTCACGACCTCTGGACCTACGAGATAGGCGGTCGCGACCGACGCCTGACCTTCCGGACCCCAGAACGAGGCACCAGGGTCCGCCATTCCCCGAGTCGGGACCGCCCTCGACATGAAGGCCGCATATATGTCCTGCCGAACCTTGCGGTGTTCCTCGCGCCGCGCAGCCTTCGAGTTCCGGGACTGGACGTAGCCACCGACCGTCGCTCCTGCGACCCCGGAAGCGGCCGTGATGATCGCGACGGCGATGAGCGTGCCCGATGAACTCATTTCAGCGCGACGGTAGCCGCGGACCCGGACGGATAGTGGCGTTCCGGCCGCGACGGCCACGAGGGTCGCTCCTATGAGGCCGCCGGCCAAGTGCCACGCGCTCGTATGCGTCGCCATCGCCACGCCCATCGGGCTCGCGACCGGGTGCGGCGGCGGCTCATCGACCGGCACAACGTCGGCCACCCGGACCTCGCAGGGCACAAGCACCGCGACCCCTCCGGCGACAGCCGCCCCGGCACTCACGCCGTTCTCGTCCCAGCTCCTCCTGACGGTTAATGACCTACCAACCGGCTGGGCTATCGACAACAGCCAGGCCGGGTCCACCAATTCCAATAGCTGCTACTCCGACCGGCTGAAGAAGGTCCCGACGACATCGTACGCGGAGGCCTATTTTGCCTACGGCGGTAATTTCCCGGAGCTAATCGAGCAGGTCGGGACGTACTCGTCGTCGCCCCAGGCGTATGAGTCGATTACCTCGATCCTCACTAAGTGCACATCGTTCACTGACACCATCACCAGCAAGGATCAGGTCACTGTGTTCACCGGGACGATGGGCGCGATGTCGTTCCCGAAGATCGGTACCCAGAGCAGTGCCGACTCGGCGACGCTGACCACTGGGGGCGTAAGCGTGGCCCAGGATTTCGTGGTTGCCGAGCAGGGCGATGCACTTATCATCGTCGCACTCGGCGACCTGGGCTCGGTGAGCATTGGGCAGCTCGAATCCCTCAAGAGGCTCGCGATGACTAAGGTGACGGCCGTGCAAGCCAGGCAGTAGGGCCTCGCATCACCGTACGATGTGACGCACGGACAACAGGTCGAATCTGGTCGCGCGAAGCGGGCCGCGGAGCGCTCCGGCAGCTGGCGTACCATCGCAACAGTGCGACGGATCAGCCAGGAGGAGTGGGACCGGCGGGGCGCCGCCGTGGCCGTCGAGTGGGTGGGGCCCTTGACGAACGGCCGCGTGAAGGCGCCAGGCCGGTGCACGCGGTGCGGGTATGGCGACGACGGCGAATGGGCAGTCAGCGGGGAGAGCGTCGCCGCTGGCACAGGTTGCCCTCGCTGCGCGGGTCTGATCCTCACGCAGGACGACCGGGACCGGCGCGGCGCTGCGGTCGATATCGAGTGGCTAGAGCCGGTGGCCAACGCTTCCACGAAGACCCTCGCTAGGTGCCTGACCTGCGGCCGGGAGTGGAAGGCGTCGCCACATCATGTGCGTCGCGGCCAGCGGTGCGCGCGCAAGATCGTTACCCAGGATGAGTGGAACCGGCGCGCTGCGGCGGTCGGCATCGAGTGGCTGGAGCCAGTCACCCGAAACCGGATCAAGACTCCCGTCCGCTGCCTGACGTGCGGGTACGAGTGGTCCCCAGTGCCGTTCGGCGTAACGAGTGGTGAGGGCTGTCCGCCCTGCGCGGGAAACCTCCCGCTCGGTCAGGCGGAATGGGATCGGCGGGCCAGCGAGGTCGGCATCGAGTGGGTTGACCCAGTGGTGGCATCGGCAGCGCGTCGCGCGCTCGGTGCCCGACCTGCGGCCATGTCTGGGCGACTTGGCCGGGCAATGTCAGCAGGGGTCACGGCTGCCCCGCGTGCGCTGGCCAGATCCTCACGCAGGAGGACTGGGACCGCCGCGCCGCTGCCGTTGGTGTCGAATGGGTCGGCAACGTGCCGAACAGCCACGACCTCACCCCGGCCCGCTGCCTGACCTGCGGCTACGAGTGGAAGGTCGTACCGGCGAGCATCTACGTCGGCACCGGCTGCCCGCGCTGCGCTGGGCGAACTGTGACCTGGGCTGAGTGGGACGCGCGCGCGGCTGCGGTTGGCATCGAGTGGCTTGGCGAGATCTCCAACAGCACCACGAAGGTCCCCGCGCGCTGTCTTGGGTGCGGATACGAGTGGCAGGTCGCGTCGGACAAGGTGCAGGGCGGCCAGGGATGCCCGCAATGCGCCGTCTACGGATTCGACCCGGCCGACCCATCGATCGTGTACCTGATCGCCATCCCGGACCAAGGGATCATGACGATCGGGGTCTTGAACGCCGGAGGCGACCGCATCGCCAAACACCGCAGTCGGGGATGGGAGCTGGTGCGCACCTGGGCGACCGACGACGGTCACCAAGCCCTTGACCTTGGGGCCGCCGTCCTGTCGTGGTGGCGCGATCAGGGCGCGACGTTCGCGACTCGCGATGAGGTCCCCGCTGGCGACGGCTTCACCGAGTCCGTCCACGTCGGCGTCGTGGACATCACGAGCACGATGGCCTACGTCGAGAGGCTGCGGGCCGCGCTGGCGGTCCAGGGTTCAATCACCCCTGGCCGGGCGCGGAATCGCCCAGATGGCCGGTGGTGGCCCGCAGTCGGCGCGTGAGCGTTCCTGGTTCGATCCTCGCTTGCTCTTGGTCGCGCCGCCGGGTCGGTCACGACGTGCCGGTGCCACCGTTCATCCGTCCTGCCCGGACCTCGGCGGTGAGCAACTCCATCTGATGCCGAAGCTCGCGCATCTCGGTCTCAAGCGGATTAGCCGTCGCTACGGCCCGCTTGCTCCGGGCAGCTTCGATGAACGCGCTGGTGATGGCGGCGGTCGAGACGGTGATGAACCCGAGCCCGATGATCATCACGAAGGCGGCGATGATGCGGCCGAGGGCCGAGGTGGGCACAACGTCGCCGTAGCCGACCGTGGTCGTGGTCTGGATCGCCCACCATAGGCCCAGCCCGATATTCGGGAAGCTGTGCGGGTCGGTGACGCGCATAAGCATCCCCGCGATGATCGTGACCGCCGCAAGGACGACCGCCGCGGCCGTCCACGCGACACGAAGCGGTCGAAGCGCGGCGCGCTCTTCCACCCGGTCAAGCCAGCCCTGCAATCCCGATGACACGATTCCCCCCCTTGCGGTTGTGATCCTGCCGGCCTCGGGCGCGGAGTGGCCTGGCCCACGCGCGTCCTGTGCTCAGCTGACACGATCCGGGCGGCGCAGGCAATCTCCGCAGAGCCCGGGCTCGGGTCACCGCGACCGCTCGGCGAGCGACGGCCGGGTCGGCGTCCCGCGCGGCCATCCGCGAACGGGGTGCCGCGGTCATGAAGGACGCCGAGTTCGGCCCTCCAGATCTTGCGCCGCTGACCACATCCGTGAGACTGTCGGCGCGCCCACGCATCGGTCAGTCGCTTAGCCGCGGTCCTCCGGGCGGCCCACAGCCCCACAACCCAGCCACAGGTTCGCCGAAGGGGCGGCTAATGAACCGATTGGCAGCGGTGTTCAAGCTCAACCGCAAGGGGCTCAACGCCGCGCGCGGGCTTGAAGTCCTCGTGGTCATGCTGGTCCTGCTGGTCGTCCTTCTCGCGCTCGGCCAAGAGAAGTACGTCTTGAGCGTGCTGTTCGCGGTGCTGTTCGTGGGGCTGAGCGACCCCGGCGGTGATTACGGCGACCGCCTCCGGGAAATGGCGCTCGTCGGCGTGATCGGCGCACTGCTGACCGCTCTGGGATTTGGTCTCGGGGCGCGGGGCTGGGGCTGGGTCGTGCTGGCGGTGTTCGTGGTGACCCTCCTGTCCGGCTTGGCGCTCAAGTACGGCATGCACAGGTTCGTCGCGGGACTGCTGCTCAACGTGTGGTTTCTGATCGCCGTCGGCCTGCCTGCCAGCTACAAGCTCGACCACGTCACGACCAATGCGTGGGCACAGGCCCTCGCGTGGCTCATCGGTGCGGCGCTCTGGATCGCCTTTACCTTGCTGATGTGGTTGGCGCGCGGACGAGGGCCACACCCGTCCCATGTGCCTGAGATCCCAGGGAGTATCAAGCCCATTCCGCTGACCAAGCCGGTGATCCTGTTCGCAATCATCCGGGCGGTCGCGCTCTCGATCTCCATGGCGATTGCATTCGGCTTGCAGGTGCCCAATGCCTACTGGATGCCGATTGCCACGCTGGTGGCGATGAAGCCCAGCCTGGAACAATCCGTGCTCGTTGCCGAACAGCGGCTCGCGGGCGCGATCATGGGTGCCGCGCTAGCGGCGCTCGTTCTGCTTACGATCACCAACAAACACGCCCTTGAGATCATCATCGTCATCCTTGCGGCGGTCGCAGCGTCCATTCGCACGGTCAACTACGCGCTCTATGCGGCGGCGATCGCCGGGCTCGTACTGATCGGCATGGACATACCGCACCCGTCCAACTTCGCCGCCGAAGGGCGCAGAGTGCTGTTCACGCTCGCAGGTGTCGGGATCGGTGTCCTCGTTATGTTGCTGGCGAACATGCTCCAGAAACGGAGCGCACCCGCGGCGGCAGTGGCGACCTGACGTAGCGGGCTGAAAGCTGATGCGACGGTCATAACCAATAATGAGCAGGCCGGTGCCCACCCAGACGGCGCGCGAGGGGGTGTTCCGGTACCTCGGTCAGACAGCCCTAAACCGAGCACGGCCCTCCGCCGAAAGATCAGGGCTCGCTGGAAAGCTCGCCCTCCATCCGCGCGACGTCGGCCTCCAGCTCGCCGAGCGCCTGCTTAAACGTGTCGTGGGTGATGACCTCCACGGCTCGTCGAGCCGGGGCGTCGAGGCCCATCAGCCGCGCCTCACGCTCCTGGACCCGCAGGAGTTGGGCGATCGCCTTGAGCCCTGGGCCGTCATCGGACTCCTGGCGCTCGACGACGCGCCACAGATGGCGCGACATCCGATCCATCTCGTCCAACATGACCTGCTTTGCCTCTGCGGTGCCCTCGGTGGGGATCATCTGCGCCGCGCGCTGCACCGCGTCATAGGCAGGTGACGCATCGATGCCGGGCACCGCGCCGATGAGGTGCTGACGGCCAGCGGCGCCGCCGATCTCGTGCCCACTCAGGACGAATCTCGAGTGTGGAGGGCCGCGAAGCAAGCGCTCCCGCTTCGCCCAACCTAAGCGGGCGCGGCCCACGCCCCAGCAAGTACCGCATGTGCCTAGCCTGGGTACTTGCCCTAACCTGAAGGAATGCGTGTCGAGCTTCTGTTCTGGGACGGCTGTCCCTCGCATCCCAACGCGCTGGCCGAGCTACGCCGGGCGATGTTGGACGAGGCGCTCGACCCGAGCACGATCGTTGTCCGTGAGGTCGAGACCCAGGCCGAGGCAACGCTGGAGCGCTTCGTCGGGTCGCCGACTATCCGCATCGACGGCGTGGATGTTCAGCCACCCGGCGAGGAGCCGGTCGGACTGACGTGCCGGGTCTACCATCGCCGCGACGGGCGGATATCGCCGACACCAGACCCGGCCGACGTGCGTGCTGCGCTGCACGCTGCCAGGACCGCGAATCCCGAGAGGAACTAGATGACGGCTATTGGCGATCGTGCTCCGGCGTTCATCCTGCCAGACACCGATGGGACCATGCACGAGCCAGGTGGAACTCTCGCAACTGTCGTCGTATTCACGTGCAACCACTGTCCTTATGCCCTGGCGTGGCATGAGCGGATCGTTGGGGTCGCGCATGACTATGCCGACCGCGGAGTGCGGGTGCTGGCAGTGAATCCCAACGATGCGGAGAACTATCCGCGGGACTCGCTTCAGGCGATGCGTGCTCGCGTCGAGCGTGGAGAGTTCGAAGGCGTCCCCTACCTGTGCGACGAGTCGCAGGACGTCGCCCGCGCCTATGGCGCGAAGACGACCCCGGATGTGTTCGTGCTCGACGCCGCCGGAGTACTGTGCTATCGCGGCGCCCCGGACGCCAACTACGACGACCCCGCACAGAACGCCGCCTTCCTGCGCGGCGCCCTCGAGGCGGTGCTCGACGGTGGCGACCCCAATCCGGTCGAGACGCCACCGGTCGGTTGCTCTATCAAGTGGAAGACCTCGGGTAGCCGGACCTAAACACGGGGTCAGATCAAGTCAGGCCGCGTGCGCCTGGTTCCACTCGTCGATCCGGCCGCCGCCGCGCTCAATCGCGTCAGCCACCGTTTGGACTTCACCGACCCTGATGAGCTGGTGTTCTGCAACGCCCTCGGCAGGACGCTCGACCACTCGGCGCTCCGGCGTCGCTCCCGCCGCGCCCAGGCTGCCGCCGGGCTGCGACCCCAGCGCTGGCACGACCTGCGCCACACCTACGGGTCGCTCTTGGCCGCCCACGGGATCGACCTGGTCTCGATCAAGGACGCGATGGGGCACTCAGCCCTCGCGACCACCGGCGGCTACCTGCGCGCACGTCCGGCCTCCGCGCAGGCGGCCCGGTTCACGCGGGCGTTCCAGCCAGCGGCGGCGGCACCCGACTCGGCGACGACCAAGGGGGCGCTGGGGTCGGCCTGGGCGCCTATGGGAATCCTGGTGGCCGCATGATCCGGTGCGCTCATGGAGGGGAAGCGCCGCGGGCGGTAGGGACGCCAGGCGCGCCCGTCTGGACCAGCGTGAACGCGGCGCAAGGGGCGATCCCTGCTCCAGAGAGGAGGGGGGTTGGCCGGGATCTATACCTCTAAGAAGGAGGGCGCCCCAACACAGGAAGATCCCTGGCCAGGAAGAAACCTGTGATCGCACCCGATTCACCGAGTCGAGTCGTGGCCAGAAGGACT
>CAWJEW010000002.1:0-599437 GCA_963842065.1 uncultured Thermoleophilia bacterium
TCCCGCAACCACGCTGAACGGAAGAGACAATGGACGAGCTCTATACAACGGGCACCTGGCAACCCTACTCGGGTAAGCAAGAGGCGTTCGTCGAAGCCTGGGCGGAGTTCGCGGTCTGGACGAGCAGCAGGCCCGGCGCGGGCACTCTTTCGCTCACCCGCAACACCGGCGACCCGGGGCGTTTCGTCAGCTTCGGCGCCTGGAAGACCGGCGACGCCGTCCGCGACTGGAAGAGCTCACCAGAGTTCCGCGAGCGGATGGCGCGCGTCCTCGAACACGTGGAGGAGTTCCACTCGACCGAACTCGCACTAATCGCAACAGCTATGCAGGGAGCACTGAGCGGTCTCGACGTGCCGGCTGGGTTCATTCAAACAATCTGACAATCGCACTCGAAGGAGGAGCCATGAGCGTGCATTACGAAAGGGACGCGATCGCGACCTTTGACGCGACCACGGAAAGAATCTTCCAGTACATGAGCGCCGGCAACCACCCCCACAAGGCGTTCAAGAGCATGCGCCTGGTCGGCTTATCCGGAGACCTCGTGACATTGGATGTAGAGGTCTACAGCCCGGACGGGTCGACGTTCCAGATGACCGTCACGCAGAAGCTGAACCCACCGAAAAGCGTCGAGACGACGATGATCGGAGGGCACTTCGACGGGGCGCGCTTCGTCCACACCTACACGCCGGTCGGCGACCAGACGAGGGTCGACCTGGAAGGTGACTTCCCGGCGCTGCCCGGGATGTCCGAGGCCGACGAGCTCGAGATGATCGACGGCTTCTTCACGATGGTCTTCTCCGAGGACACGGCCACGCTGCGAACCTGGTCTCCGGCGGAGTAGGCGAATGGGCCCGCCGACACTGATCCTAGGCGGCGGTTTCGGCGACATCGCGGCAGGCGTCGAGCGACGGCGCCTGCTGGGCCCCGAACACGCCGTCGTGCTCGTCGACTGCAAGCCTGCGTTCAAGATGGGGCTGCGCAAGCTATGGGAGCTCGTCTGGTGCGCAACGATCGCGGGTGGCAGCCGGCAGCGATGCCTACCCGAGCGGCACGGGATCGAGTCCGTCGAGGTCGAGGCCGAGGTCAGCTCGATCGACACCGCAGGGCGAGCCGCGGACACCACTGCAGGGAAGCTCCCCGGCAATCACGTCGTGATCGCACCTGGCGCGGTCTCGCGCCCCGATCTCGTGCCAGGGCCCGTCGAATGCGGCCACGATGTGTGGGCGTTCGCGGGCGTGCCGGCCGCCGCCCGGGGGCTCGCCAGCTTCGACGGCGGTCGCATCGTCGTCCTCGGACATTATCTCGATCTGCGCGTCGTTCTCCAGCCGGCGGAACCAATACCGGTAGCATGCGCGGGGGCTCGACCCAACGGATCGGAGGCACTCCAGTGACACCCCGCATCGTCGTCCTCGGCGCGGGCTTCGGCGGCCTCGAGCTGACCACCATGCTGTCGGAGGCCCTCGGCGATGAGGTCGACGTCACCCTGATCGACAAGAACGACGGGTTCGTCTTCGGTTTCTCCAAGCTCGATGTGATCTTCCACAACGCGCCACCCGACGCCGTGCGGTTGCCGTACCGGGAGTTCACCAAACCCGGCGTTCGGTTTCGCCAGGAGATGATCACGGCGATCGATCCGGAACGCCGGGTCGTGACCACCGACGGCGGCACCTATGATGCGGATGTCCTGGTGATCGCGCTCGGGTCCGACTACGACTTCGACGCCACGCCGGGCCTCGCCGAGGGCGGCAACGAGTTCTACTCGGTACCCGGGGCCATTCGGCTGCGGGATGTCCTGGCGGACTTCTTCGGGGGGCACGTGGTGATCGGCGTGAGCACCGCGCCCTTCAAGTGCCCGCCCGCACCGAGCGAGGCCGCCCTCATGCTCCACGACATGCTCACGATCCGCGGCATCCGGGACATCTCCGAGATCACGATCATCCTCCCGTTTCGCCGGCCCGTACCGCCGTCGCCCGAGACCTCGAACGCGCTCGTGATCGCATTCGCCGAGCGGGGGATCACCTTCATCCCTCAGCGGAAGGTGTCGGCGATCAACACGTCCGCGCGGGCCGCGGTGCTCGACGACGGCACCGAGGTCCCATTCGATGTGTTCATGGGCGTCCCGGCCCAGCGCGCGCCCGACGTCGTCGTCGCGGCCGGTATGACCGAGCACGGGTACGTCCCTGTCGATCCGCAAACGCTCGCGACCCGGTACCCCGGCGTCTACGCCGTCGGCGACGTCGCCACGCAAGGGACGCCCAAGGCGGGCGTATTCGCCGAAGGCGCGGCCCGCACGGTGGCTTCAGGGCTGATCGCCGAGTTCGCCGGAACCGGCGACCTGCAGCGCCATACCGGGCGGGGATCCTGCTACATCGAGTTCGGTGCTGATCGCATTGCCCGCGTCGACGTGGACTTCCTCTCCGGCCCCGACCCGACGGGCACCTTTCAGGCGCCGTCGGCGGAGTTGCGGGCCGAGAAGCAGCGCTTCGGCGCGAGCCGCCGCGCCCGCTGGTTCGGCCGGACCGAGTAGCCGCACGCACCCGGCCAAGTCGGTCTGGTGCGGGGCAACCAGGGGGGCAACGCACACTGGTTTGGGATGGCTGCAGACAGCTCCTGACGAGTCGGTTGGGTACGAGAACCTAATCATGAACTGGGATTTCCTGAAGCCGACGAGCGGACTCGGACCGCGGACCCCTTCATTACGAGAGCGCCAGAGGGTGTCCAGACGGGTGCAGCGGAGGGGTCTTCAGACGACGGAGACCGCCACAGATGCCCGAATTGCGGCGCTCGCCTTTACCTTCACGTAGACCCGTCTGGACGGCCCCGTGTACGCGGAGTGTTCGCGGGTTCGGATCCCCGGCATCCTCGGCGCTCGTCTGGGGACGACCTGGCCCCGTGAGTGCGCCGCCCCTGTCCATTTGAGCTCAGTACCGCGGAACCTCGCTCAGCATCTCGTCTGCCAGGTCGCCGGTCTGGGCTATGAGGTCGGATGGCTCCTGCTCGGGGGCGTCTGGGCGGGTTCGGCCGGCGCGGCGCGGCGGAGCACCCGCGCCGGACCTCACCGTCGCTCAGCTGTGGACGGCGCGTTCGACCCTGGTGCCCCGGCCCGGCTGGTCAGGTCGTTGTGGTGCCACTCTTGGGGGACGCGCTGCAGCCAGAGTTCATGTACGTGTCCGTCGCCCGTGTGAAACACGACAAGCTCGCTGTCGTCGATCTGCCAGACATCGGCCGCAAGACCGGACCCCGCCACGGCGGGCGGCGCCCCGGCCGCCACGGTGAGATCGTCGTGGGTCCACTCTTGGGGGACGCGCTGCAGGCAGAGTTCGTGAACATGTCCGTCGGGGCTCAGATAGATCACGTGCTCGCTGTCGTCGGCTTCCCACACGTACGCCGCAAGACCGGACCCCGCCACGGCGGGCGGCGCCCCGGCCGCCACGGTGAGATCGTCGTGGGTCCACTGGCGGGGGACGCGCTGCAGGCAGAGTTCGTGAACATGTCCGTCGGGGCTCAGATAGATCACGTGCTCGCTGTCGTCGGCTTCCCACACGTACGCCGCAAGACCGGACCCCGCCACGGCGGGCGGCGCCCCGGCCGCCACGGTGAGATCGTCGTGGGTCCACTGGCGGGGGACGCGCTGCAGGCAGAGTTCGTGAACATGTCCGTCGGGGCTCAGATAGATCACGTGCTCGCTGTCGTCGGCTTCCCACACGTACGCCGCAAGACCGGACCCCGCCACGGCGGGCGGCGCCCCGGCCGCCACGGTGAGATCGTCGTGGGTCCACTCTTGGGGGACGCGCTGCAGGCAGAGCTCGTGAACATGTCCGTCGGGGCTCAGATAGATCACGTGCTCGCTGTCGTCGGCCTCCCACACGAGGCCGGCGAGTGATGCGGGGCGAGCGAGCGGTGGACCTCCCGCCAGCGGGAAGGGATTGTCGTCGCCCAACTGTGACGGCGTCCCGGAAGGGAATGCCGTTGCCACCAGGTCGGCAAATGCACAAAACGCGTCGGGCAACGCGGGTAGCGGCGCCCCTGCCTCGAGCGTCAGGTCGGCGTGCGCCCAGCCCCGCCGCCGGGTAAAGCACAGCTCGTGCAGGTGGCCATCGTGCCCAATGTAGACGGCGTGCTCGCTGTTGTCGGCGGGCCAGCTGAAGCCCGCAAGACCCGACCCCGCTGCCACAACCGCTACCGTGCTGTGCGTCGCCCTGATCAGATCGTTGTAGTCCCACTCATGCGTCTTTGGGCTCATCGCGAGCTCGCCGATGTGGCCGTCGGGTCCAATGCAGATGATGTGCTCGCCGTGATCGGTGCCCCACGTCGACGTGCATAGCTGATTGCCAACCAACCCGAAGTATGTGCGCGCGAGCGTATCTCCCGCGGCCTGGACAACCCGAGCCCACGCAATTCCCAACTGGTAATGGAGGTGGTTGAGAAACAACGTGGCACACCCGATCGATGCGTCGTTTCGGTCGGTCGGCTCGCTCCTATTGACATAATCGCGGCGCTCGCCGTCGAGCCATGTGGCGGCGCTCGCGAACCTGTCACCTTGGGCGGGGTAGCGCTCGGCTGCCAGGACCCGTGACAACCCTTCCCCATTGTTCGAACCGCAGTCCTAGCCTCTTGCCTGGTTGGCCATGAACACCTCACTGGTCCCGGCCACAACCAGGAAGCGCAGGAGGTCGGCGTTGGTGCCGCAAAAGGCATCGCAGGACAGCGCTGTGGCTTGGCAGCCGGCGTGGACGGCACCGTTTGCGCCGGGCACGATGTAGACGCGAAATGGAAGCTCGTGCGGGGTGATCCCGCCGAACCACGCCTGCAGTTGTCCGTAGTCGCGCTCGCACGATGCAAGCACGGCCGAAGCTAGTGTCGGGCCTGTCGTGAGCGTGGCATCGTAGTACACGACGAAATGGGCACTTGTGCCTTGCTCGGTGCACCCGCCGCCCGTGAACCCGAGGTTGGTTGTGAGCGAGCCCGCGGAGCCACCGGGATGCAACAGAACCCTGGCGTCACGATCGCTCACCTGTGCCGGGCGCCGCGTCATGCGTGGCCTTCGAGGAACGCGTTGCTGTCGGCGAGGTCTCGCGTGTTGAGTCCTTGCGAGAATCGCGCGTAGGTCCCGCGGAGCAGGACGATGCCCTCGGTCGATCGCGTCGTCGACGACAGGAGTCGCGCAATCGAGAGGCTCGCCCGGAGGGAAAACGAGAGCGCACCCTGCGCCTCGGCGAGGGCGAATGCGCGCCGCAGGCTGGCTTCGGCCGGACGGTCGTCGACGCCGGCTCCGTCGCCGTCACGCGCGAGCAGTTCGCCGCGCAGCCGGTGCAATTCGGGTTCATAGCTCCGTTCGCCCTTGCGTTCGGCGGCGGCAAACAGCTCATCAACGAGCTTGAGCCCCGCGCGCGTGCGGCCGTCGCGCAGATAGAGTTCGACGAGCATCGCCAGGTACCCGGGGTCGGTCATGCCAAGCCGCTCCGCCGCGGCCTCCATCATTCGCAGGCCTCCGCCGAGATCGCCCCGTCCGGCGCGAACCCACGCACCGAGGACGTTCGCCCACTCGATCCAGCCAAGCAGGCCTCGGTCTCCCGCGAGCGCGACGATCGCCTCGGATGCATCGGCCACTGCGTCGAGGTCGCCACGCTGACGATGTACGAACGCCAGCGCGAGCATCGCGTTGAGCTTCGAGTTGTCGTGATCCTGCGCCAGTTCGATGGCTTCGGTGCCAGCCACGACCGCGTCATCGACCAGGCCGGTCGTCCAGGCGGTCAACGCAATCGCGCGCTTGGCGCACGAGCCAGGATCGTGCCCTCCGAAATCGGCGCAATGGCGCTCATGCCACTCCGGGCGGTAGAGACGCACGCCCGCGTCGAGGTGGCGACGCGCGCGACGGTAGTCGGGGATCTGAATGAGGGACGTCCACAGTGCATGGTGTGCCTGATGACGGAGCTCGTCGTCATCCTCCCGCTCGGCGATCTCCATGAGCTGTTCGCCCAATTCGACGGCGCCCGCCCGCGAGAAGTGTGTCGTGATCCACAGGCCCCAGAGGATCGGAAACAGCTCTCGGTCCGAGACCTGACCCCGCGCAAGCTCGAACGTCCGCTCGTAGATCTGGCCAGACTCGGGCGATCCAAATCCTCGCGTGGCCAGGGTCGCGGTGCCGAGGTGCCTGAGGATCTCCAACTCCTCGGCCTGAGAGCGATCGCCGTCCGGCAATCGCGCATAGCACGCGCGAGCCTGGCTGAGGAAGTCCTCGGCTTCAACGAAGGCCCCCTGGTGAAGGGTGGCGGTTCCGGCCCGGGCAAGGTACGCCGCCGCCTTGCGGAGCGCCTCGGTGTCGACGCGCGCGTCGCCGGCAGCTTGGAGCCAGTGGTGGGCGAGGACTGCGTCGCTCCGGTCGCGGTCGTCGGGATGGTCCTCCAGCCAGATTGCCGTCGCGCGATGCAGCAGTCGGCGCTGCGCATAGACCATCGACCCGTAGACGACATCGCGCGTCATCGCATGGCGGAAGGCGAACGCGGAGTCTCCCGCCGGCGTGAGCAGCCCGCGCTCGCTGAGCGTGCGCAAATCCTCGCCGACGTGATCGTGGACGCCCTCGGCCGGGAACACGCCGCATACCTGCTCGAGCTGGAAGGTTCGACCGATCACGCTGGCGACTTTGAGCAGCAGTTGCTGCCGCGCCTCGAGATGATCGATGCGGCTGAGGATGACACCCTGGACCGTGTCCGGCACAACGAGCCCTGCCAGGCTGCGCCCCGGCGCGGCAAGCCGACTCGAGCCATCTTCGATAATGATGACGCCGGAGTCCCGCAGTGAGAAGGCCAGCTCCTCGCTGAAGAACGGGTGCCCTTCCGCGCGCTCGAGGATCAGGTTGCCCACCCCGTCCGGCAGGCGGTCCACGGCGAGGCGTTGGCAGACCAGTCGCAACGTCTCGTCAGGGGAGAGCTTGTCGAGCACGATGCGGTCCGCGTCGCCGAGGACCTCGGACTGGGGCGCGGACGCTTCGCCGAGCGGTCGCGCGGCGAGGACGACGAGCGCGGCGGGCGTGTGCTGATGGACCTGCCGAACCAACGTCCACGATGCCGAGTCGAGCCAGTGGGCGTCGTCGATCGTGAAGACGACCGGATCTCCGTTGGCGGCTGCGGCAAGGACCCGCGCGAGCAACATTCTGGTGCGCTCTGCGCGTGTCTCCGGCGCGTACTCGGACACCGTCGGGTCATCAGGAAGCCGGATGCCGAGCACGTTGTTGAGCAACGAGGCCTCGTCGAGCGGCTCGCCGTGCGCGCGCAGCCAGCGAAGCACGTGCCGTCGTCGAGCTCCCGGATTTTCCGCGACGCTCCCGAGCTCCAGCGCGGCCCAGAGGACTGGGCGCCACCCGAAATAGGGGGTCAGCACCTCCACCGCGCTGCCGGACCCGCTGAGAACGAGCAGGCCGAGCGCGTCGGCCTGCTCGATGAGGCCTTCCACGAGCCGTGACTTGCCGATGCCCGCCTCGCCCTCGATGAGCATCACGCCCCCAGTACCCCCTGCAAGCTGGGTGAGCGCATCGGCCGTCCGTCCCTGCTCAACCTCCCGACCCACCAAGGACGCGCGCTCCGCACGTCGGCGAATGAGCTTCGGCAGGTCCCCGTGCGGTCGAAAGATGCGGACCGTCCCCTCGTGTCCCTTGAGCGGAATGGGCGGAAGCTCGTCGTACTCGACGCTGTCGAACGCCTGAGAGGTGGCAACGTCGCAGAGGATGTCGTCGGCTGCGGCCTGCATGAGCCGGGCGGCCAGATTGACGACATCGCCGACGATCGCGAAGTCGTGACGCTCCGCGCCGCCGATCGGACCGCAATAGAGCTTGCCAGTCGTGATGCCGATGCCACATCGGAGATCGTGTTCAGCCACCGCGTCCTCGATCTCGAGGGCGGCCCGAATCCCCCGCGCGGCGTCGTCTTCATGGGCACGCGGCGGCAACCCGAACGCTGCGAACAGCACGGTGCCCTTGTCGCTCTCGATGAGCTTCTCGATCGATCCGTCATAGCGGTACACGACGCGCTGGATCGCCTGAGTGACGGCATTGAGGCGTTCGATCGCGTCGTCGTCGGTATACGTCAGCCCGAGGAGGTTGACGAAGACCGAGGTGGCCCGGCGAAATTCGGCCAGCCATCCCTCGCCGCCGGCGACCAGTCGGGACTCGAGTGCGGCCGGGACATACTCCCGCAATGCCGCGAGCGCGTCTGGCGCCACGCTGACCGGGTCGATCGGGCGTGGCTGCGGCTCGCCGTGAATCCCGTTGACCCACGCCGTGCAGTCCGCCGTGAGCTCGCCGTCGTATCGCCCGGCCAGCAGCTGCGCCAGCCCCGGGGAGACCACCAAGCGGCCGGCTGCGGCGCGGTCGGCCAGCCCACTGAGCTCCACGATCGGCGGACCGGCGACCAGGCAACGCTTGAGGCCGCCGACGCCCCCGACATGCACGATCCTAAGGACACCGGCCGCCGCCATCATCTTCATCGACAACGGCACTTCATGCGCCGCCTCCTGCTGCGCGACGACGCGCTGGAGGGCGAGCCCGCACGAGATGCCACGCAGGGCGGCGTCGGCGAGGTCGTGTGGGTCGGCCCACCAGACGAGCAGCATCGAGTCGCCTTCGAACTCGAAGATTTCGCCGCCATGGGCTGAGCTTTCGGACACCAGCGGCCCGAAATAGTCCGCGAGGAGCCTGGCCATCTCCTCGGCGCCAACCGCGCCGAGCCGCTCGAGGCGCTCGGTCAGTGCCGTGAAGCCAGCGATGTCGAGCAGCAGGCACAGACCGGCCGTGTCGTCGACCCGTGGAACGGAAATCGGACTCGGATCCTCGGCCAGGCGACGAGCCACGACTCGCGGGACGTAGCTGGCGAGCACGTCTGCTAGCGATGGAACCCGAAGGTCAGGCATCAGTGGCCTCGGTCGTGGGGCCAAAAGTATAGGTGTGCGTCGAGGTCGCAGTCGACCTCGTAGGCGGTGCCGACGCATTCGACAGTTCGCCGTCAGCGTCGGTCTCCGCTGCGGACAGTGGCGGCGATGACCTCGGCCATCGGATCTGGGGCGGTGCCGCCGCTCGTGCCTGCCTTTGGGGATACGGTCGTCTCATGATCCAGACATCGCGCGTCATGGCAACCGGTGCAGTGGTCGCGTGTGGTCTCACGCTCGCCGCCTGCAGTTCCTCAGGCACGTTCACGGTACCGGCGACCCAGGGTCTCGGGGTCACGGCGGCCGTCGCGCGGCTCTGCCGGGCCGGTGTGCGGATCCACGGCGCGGTCTACGTTCCCGGTACGAGCGCACCGCAGGTCACGTATGCGCCGCCGAGCGGTGGGAGTATGTCGATCGGACCCCCGTGCGCTCCATCAAGATCCCGGTTTCCGAACCCGCGCACCATGTGCGCGTCTCAGCGCCGCAGACAGTGGAAGCCATTCGAGCCGACCTCGTTGTGCGTGGTCTGTTCCTCGACGCTCGATTCGTTGCGGCTCTTGCGTATGCCGGTCTTCGTCCAGCCGAGGCGCGAGCGCTTCAGTGGGGAGACGTTCGCGACCGAACCATCCTCGTTGAGAGGGCCGCGGATGTCGCGTCCATCAAGGCGACCAAGACGCGAAAGATTCGATCAGTTCGCAGTACGCGGGTAGCCTTGGCCCCGAGGGAGATTCACCGCGGATCGCTGGCACGGAGCTGCGAATCGACGAGCAGAATGGCGTTGTTGCCACCTTTACACCCTAGAACGGAGTAAAAGCCGACGAGCGGATTCGAACCGCTGACCCCTTCATTACGAGGACGCCCCGGCGTTTGCGAATGGTCACGGCCCATGCCGCCGAGGGCCCAGGTCAAGCCAATTTCGGCCGCTTCGCCCCCTGGCGATTTGCGGTTGGTGCGGGGGTGGTGTGTTGCCACCCCGTTGCCACCTGTGACCGGCAAACGACCTAGTCACACCCTGTGAAGGGGCCCCGCCGGCGCACCTGAGCAGCCTCGCGTCGCAGACCCATTCATCACCCGTGAAGAGGGCCACGCGCCGTTGTGCTTCGCGGCGTCGTGGCGGCTCCGGTAGATCCGAAGTTCGGCGACTCGGTGCCCGTGGGGACGAACTGACTCGATGGCGGCGGGGCCCTATGGTCATATCAGCGGGACGGCGCAGCGGCGCAGCGGCGGTGACGGGAGGCGGCTGATGGCGACCTTTGTCCTGGTGCACGGGGCGATGCACGGCGGGTGGTGCTGGCGAGGGGTCCGGCGCAACCTGGACGCGGCGGGCCATGAGGTCTTCGCGCCCACCCTCACCGGCCAAGGCGACCGGCGCCAAGGCCTGTCGCCAGAGGTCGGTGTGGCGACGCATGTCACGGACATCACGGATCTGCTCTGGTTCGAGGACCTGACCGAGGTCCACCTCGTGCTGCACAGCTACGCCGGCATCTTGGCCGGGCCCGTTGCCGACATCGCCGAGCAGCGGTTGGCCGCGGTGATCTATCTGGCGGCCTTTGTGACTGGCCCCGGGCAGTCACTGCTGGACGTCGAGCCGCCGGAGATTGCGCGCCGCTACCGTGAACTGGCCGACCGACACGGGGACGGATGGTTCCTACCCGCGGAGGCGCAGTTTCTGGACCGGTGGGGCGTCACCGACGCGCCGTTGCGGGCACGGGTCGGGGAGCGGCTGACCGCGTTCCCGTTGCGCTGCCAGACCGACCCGACCGAATTCGCGCCCGAGGCCCTCGGGCGCCTTCGCAAGGTCTATATCGGTCACACCGACCCGCCGCTGCCGAGCCTGGCGCCCTTCATGGACGCGGCACGTGCGGCCGGGTGGGAGACCCACCAGATGACCTGCGGTCACGACATGATGCTCGGCCACCCAGAGGCGACCGCGGCGCTGCTCGCGGCCGTCGCGACTGGAGCGGTGCCGGAGACGCCGCCTCTGCCCTGAGCAGGGGGAGCGCGGGCTGTCGCTGCCAGGTCGGTGCGTGGAGCTGCGCTGTTGAAGGTCGTACGTTCACCGACCGGGACGGGGGTGAAGCCGACGAGCGGATTCGAACCGCTTACCCCTTTATTACGAGGGCCGGTCAGGCTGTCTACTCGGGTCCAAGCGAGCGTGCTAGTGATCGTCAATTCGCCGTGAGGTGCCCGCATTGCGGTGGACTGCTGTGACCTGGGTCACGCCGCGCTCGCCACGCTCGTGTACGCGGGGAGTACGCGGGTCGGCCGACTCAGTGCCCGGGCTCATCTGGAGGATGCGATCTCACTACCGATGGGCGAAACGGGCAAGCCCGAGTATGGCTGGCCCCCGAGTCCATAGACTCGTCTCATCCGACGAGATATACCTCGTAGATCACACCACCGCTTTGCCGGCCTCCGACACTGACGAATATGCCTTTGTTCAGCCAGTCAAGGCTGTCGGACCCCGTCTCGATCGTGACCGCACCTCGGAACGTGTACTCCCTGGCATCGACGTCCTCCTCCCGTCGGAGACGCTCGAGCACCTCCTTACTCCCGTGGCGCACGCTTTCGGACTGCACGTAGAGCACATCTCCGCTCTCGGTTTCCAGCGCGTAGCGGACGTCGCCGAGCACAGTGCCATCAGGAAGAACCGTCTGCCAATCGGCGCTGGCTCCGGGAAGCAATGTCCCGCGCAGCTCAGGTCCGCTGAACGTCCCGCCGGTCAACGGCACGATCCGCCGGTGACCAACGGAGATCTGGCCGAGGTCCTGGGGGTCGCCGACGCTCGCTTCCAAGCGGTAGATCAGGTCGAGACGTGGATCGGGAAGACGGCTGTTCACGACACCACTTCTGATTTGGCCTCGTTCGCTGGCCTGGCCATGTCGGCAGGCAATCAGGCTCCCACAACCAAGGACCGCGCCTCTGCCGAGCCGACCACAAGATCGTGAAGGTCGCCGCCCACCTCGAGTCGGCTCGATTGTTCGATCCCGCCGATCCTGATCGGCTCGAAACCCGCCGTTCGGATCAAGCGTTCGACTTCGTCGCTGCCGTGCTCGTCCTCGGACACGTAGAACAGCACCGCGGGCTCGGGCGACCGGTGGCTCGAGGACTCGAAGAGATCGGCCGACATGGTGCCGAACGCCATGACAAAGCGTGTCCCGGCCGGCAGCCACCCAGCAACAACCTCGCCCGATGACTGCCCTTGCGGCAGGAGTCGTACGACCTTGCCTTGTGCGTCGAGGCCGACCGGATTGCTCGGAACGACGAGAGACGTGTCTCCCAGCGCGTCGGCGATCTCGTCGATGACGTCTTTCAGCACGGAAAACCGGAGCGCAAGGACGACGGCGTCGGCTCCCCGTAACGCGCTCCGGTTGTCGAGCGCGACGACCGCCGCTCCGCCGACTGCCGCGGCCAGCTTTCGCGCCGACTCCTTGTCGGAGCTCGAGAGCTGGAGGGCCTCGCCACCGGAAGAGAGCTGACGGGCGATGGCCGATCCGATGCCTCCGGTGCCGATGATTGCCGTGGTCATGATGGAGACCTCCGGCCCGTCAGGAAGCTCACTCAGATTTGCGTGATGGCCAGTGGTCCGGGGACCAATCCCCCTCCGGGTCTGTCGTTTGACCCACTTCGATCAGATGACCATCGGGATCGCGGATGTAGCAACGGATCTCGTACTGGTGCTGCTTCGGCGGCGTCAGGAACTCAGCACCCCGCGCGCTCCATTCGGAGTACACGGCATGCATGTCAGTTACTCGTATATTGAGGAAACTGCTGACCCGGTTGGGATCGCCAGGCGTCTGCAGGGTGACCTCCGGCTTGTCGTCGGTCGGGCCTCCGCCGGCGTTGATGATGACCCAACTGTTCGACAGTTGGACATACCTGAGCCCTCCGGGTCCGACGAACGCGTCCCTGCCGCCGAGCACGTCGGTGTAGAAGCGCCGAGAGCGCTCGACATCGTCTGACACGATGAAGTGGGCCAGCACGATTCCCTCTGGGGGTGGTGGGAGCTCGTCGGCGGATGTACTCGGTGGCCAGTGATCGGGTACCCAGTCCCCTTCCGGGTCCGTGGTTTGCCCCACTTCGATCAGGTGACCATCAGGATCACGGATGTAGCAGCGGATCTCGTACTGGTGCTGCTTCGGCGGCGTCAGGAACTCAGCACCCCGCGCGCTCCATTCGGAGTACACCGTCTCCATGTCCTCGACCCGGATGTTGACGAAGCTGCTCACCCGATTCGGGTCGCCGGGCGTCTCCAAGGTGACCTCCGGCTTGTCGTCGGTCGGGCCTCCGCCGGAATTGATGACGATCCAACTATTGGACAATGCGACGTTGGTCGGCCCCCCGGGGCTGGAGAAGGCGACCCGGCCCCCAAGGACTTCGGTGTAGAAGCGCCGAGAGCGCTCGACGTCGTCCGACACGATGAAGTGGGTGAGCAGGATTTCTTCTGTGGGCGGTGGGGCCTTGGCCATCTCCTACCTCCGATGGTGTTCCACGGTCATGGCCGCGCCATCTGCGCCTGCATCGGCTGTAAAGGGGGCGGTATTTTGGCGATCTCCATACGAAGGGTTTTGAAAGCCGAATCGAAGATGGTCGAGAAACTCGGGAATGGCTGGATAACGTCGCTCAACACCTCCAGCGGTACGCGGGCGCGTATGGCGAGCGTCGCCTGCTGGAGCCACTCGCCGGCCTCCGGTCCGAGGGCGTAAGCGCCGGTCAACCGGGCGCCGTCGCTGAGCAACGTCAAGAATCCGTTCGACTGGGCATACCGGTGGCTGTACGTCGCGGTCTTGGACACGTCAGTCAAGAGCGTTGTGCTGCTATAGCGTGCCTCCGCGGCACCGACCGCGGCCGCCTGCGGGTCGGTGTACGTCACGCGCGGTACGGCCTCGTAGTTCACCGGGTGGCTCTCACCGGCGATGTTCGCCGCCACGACGTCGCCCTCGTACTCGCCGACGTGCGTCAGCGGCCAGATCCCGTTGACATCACCAATGGCCCAGATCTTTTCCCCGGCCCGCAGATACTCGTCCACCCGAATCCCGTGTGGGTCCGCCTCGATGCCGACGGTCTCGAGCCCGATCCCTTCGACGCGAGGATGACGGCCGGTCGCCACCAGCAGTCGCTCACCCCGCACCTCACTGCCGTCCGAGAGCCTCAGGACGTAGTCGTCTCCATCGCGCGAGGCCTCACCGGCTTGGACTCCGAGGTGCAACTCGATCCCGTCCCGCCGTAATGCCTTGCTCAAGGCATCGCCGAGGGGGGCCGGCTCTCGTGGGATCAGCCGATCGGCGCCCTCGACGAGCACGGCCTGTCCGCCGAGCCGCTGTACCACCTGTGCGATCTCGACACCGGCCGAGCCTCCGCCGAGCACGATGAGGCGGCTGGGAACCGTCTTCATGGCCGTCGCTTGCCGCGTGCCCCAGACGCCATCGAGGCTGTCGAGCCCCGGAACGGGCGGCACAAAAGCATCCGAGCCCGTCGCGACGACGACATGCTCCGCCGTGTGGCGAGTGCCGTCCACTTCGACCACGCCCGGCCCGGCGAGCTGGCCCACGCCCCAGATCAGCGCGATGCCCCGATCCGCCAGCCATTTCTCTTGTCCCGCATCCGAATAGTCGGACACCATGTAGTCCCGCCAGCTCAGCGCCGCCTGCACATTCACCTCGGCGCTGGCGTCGACGTCGCGGGCGCCCTGGACCGCCTCCCCCGGACGCAATAGCGACTTGGACGGGATGCACGCCCAGTAGGAGCACTCGCCGCCGACCAGCTCCCGCTCGACGACGGCGACCCGAAGCCCCCGCGCCGCGATGGCCCCGGCGCAGTGCTCGCCGGGCGCACCGCCCCCCAGCACGATCACGTCGAAATCGCTCATTTCGGTAGCTCCTGACCGCTCTGTTCGCGCACCAGGTACTCGGAGTACCAGTCGGGCCAGTCCGGATCGGCCCGGCCGATGCGCTTCTCGTGCTCACCGTGGGCCGACTCGGCACGGCGCAATGCCGCAGCAAGGTCACCGGCGGAGTTGAACGAGGTGGTGGTCGGATCGAGGCGGCCCGGCAGGCGATCGGTCACCTCTTGGAGCAGCCAGCTATTGCCGTCGGGGTCTTCGAACGTGGTAAAGGAGTTGTAGCTCTTGCGATCAGGATCCGGCCCGCTGACCCGATCACTCGCCCCCTCGGGGTCGAGTTGCGCCCCAGGCGCTCCGGAATGGAATACCCCACTGACCTTGGCTCCCCGACTGACGAGATCGTCGCTCCCGGCTTCGATGTCGGACACGATCAGGTACAGGCCATGGGCAGATCCGGGTGGCGCTCCTGTGATGTGGGTGCCGAATTGGACGGAACACTGCGATCCCGGTGGCGTGAACTGCACGACGCGGAAGCCGTTGTCGAAGGAGAAGTCGGCGTCGAGCCTCCATCCGAGGCCGGCGTAGAACGCCTTGGAGCGATCGGCGTCGGCCACGGGGATGACGACCGCCTCGAGCTTGAGATCGGCCGGTTCGCTGCCCGGCGATCCACCGGGTGCGATCTGTCCATCGACGGTGCTCATCCGGCTCTCCTCTGTCTTGGTCCCGGAACGATTGTCGCACCCAGACGAGCGCCGCTGCATGGACATCTGACGGGCTTGGCGGCGTGCCCTTGTGCGATTTGCATGTCCGGCTCGCCAACGGGCGCACGCTGCGCGCCCGGAGTAAGGCCCCGTGGGCCAGTTACTGCCAGCGAGCCCGAAACCGGTGAGATCTGGAGCGGGTATTGTCGCTTAATGGCCGACGATCAGCCTGCCTCACACCAAGACAAGGCCAAGATAGGGGCCCCGAAGTGGCCCCGCCTCTTCTTGGGAGTTGCCGGCATCATGATCGTGATTCTGATCGCGATGGCGATCGCGGGTGCAGTCTCGGGCAGCTCGTCGGCATCGGCCAAATATAAAGTGACGCCGACTGCCGTCGTCCACTACGGCAACTCAAAAGTCGGCGTCGCGTTCCAAGTCAAGAATATCGGCGAAGGATCGGGTGCGCCGCACTGCGTAGTCGTCGCGGCAGTTTCCTCAGATGACCGCGGGTCGAAGAGTCTCGTGCTCGGGAACCTCAAGCCAGGCCAGCACGATGGTGTGGCCGCCGACCGCGACATCGTCACGATCAGCGGCGTTGGCGCCGAAGCGATCACGGCTCGTAACGGTGACGTGATCGTGACGTGCACCTGACCGCGTTCGCGCGGCCCGCGAGGCGCTCGCGCTATTCATCCGGACTGATCGCGCCGCGCGCTATCCGCCGTCGTCAAGGTAGCCGCGCCTCGCCGATGCCGCCGCGCGATACGTGACGCGCCACACGTGCCGGCCGTGAGACACTGACGGGGATCCTGACGTCTTAGGAAAGGGCAACCCGGCCGCCGTGATGTGGTGCCCCGATTGCCAGACGAACCTCGACGACGTGCCTGTCGGAGATCCCTGCCCCACGTGTGGCGGCCATCGACGCGACGCGATCGCGACAGCCGGGACAGCAAGCGTGGCTGTGGCCGCACACCCGGCCGACACAGTGGCCCGCGTCGCGGCCGGTGCCATCGATGCGACGCTAGATTCTGACGGCCTGACCTTCGTGCTTACTCCGTTCTATGTGGGCGGGCTGTTCTTTGCCGTCGTTCAGGCATTCGCCGGGGCGGCGGCGGGAACGATCGCGGGTGTGCTGGCCTGCCTCGGAAGCATGGGCGCGCTTCGCTGGGCGCCGTCCCGCCGGGCACTCGATCGCGCGGCGACCTGGCTTCGCCAGTAACCCGCGCCCACAGATTGAGGCCTTGGCGCCCGCACCCGCTCGACGTCTCACTACAGCGGCCCCGCATCGGGGTCATTCATGAGGAGGACGTACCGCTTCTTGCCACGTCTCCAGGCTGGCTCGCGGCGCTAGAGGCCTCGGCCGCCATGGTTGACGCCAGAATCCGCGCGGCGGTGAAGGCTTCCAAACGCCGCGTGTGGCTCCTGATTATCGGTCTCGGGTTGCCAGTCCTGGGTGGCGTCCTCGCGCTTGTGAGCCCATAGGTCCCGTTCGGGCGCTGGCCCGCGGCCCAACGCCTGACGGGTCGATGGCCGCCCGCTGAATCCGAGGTACGCACCGAGGTATGCACCGCACGGACATTCCCGGGTATCCCTGACACGTCCGACCGCGTGGTTACAGGAGTTTTGCCGTCGCCATGCGGTCCAAATAGTGCATAGGGGACTCGATCAAGTGAGCGCCTGATGCCATCCCTGTCGGTGGCCTCATCATGGTCCGCCCGAACTCCGGAGCTGCCGAACCAAAGAGTATAATCACCTGCATGGCACGACTTTCACTCCTTACCCCTGAGCGCTCGACGGCGGTCGTGGATCTCGTACGCCGTGGTGTTCCGGTCCCGACAGCTGCAGAAGCCGTCGGGGTGAGCCGGGCGACGGTCCGCGAGTGGTTGCGGCGCGGTGAGGACCGCGACGACCGGCCGAGCGCGGAGGCGTTCGCCACGTTTGCCACCGATTTGCGGCAGGCTGAGGCGCTCGCGATCGGAGATGCGGTCTCCAAGATCACGACGGCGGGAACAAAGAATGGCGCGCAGCGGCCTGGTGGCTGGAGCGGACCTACCCGGAGCGGTATGGCGCGCGGCGGACTATCCGCGCTGAGGCGGCCGGAGCGAACGCCCCGATCTCGCTGGCTGGCCTCGAAGCCCTCATGGGCATCACAGACGCGGAGGGTCTCCCGTAAGTGGCGCACGATCTTTGGGGGCATCTTGCTCACGCCCGTCTCTTTGCCGGGTTGCGCGCCACCACGAGTACCCGGCCCTGATACCCAGCCCGATGGCGACGATCACGAACACGCCGAGTAGCGCCTTGGCGCCAGCGTTCCCGATGCGCTTGGCGACCTCCTCGCCATAGACGTACGAAAGCCCAACGTACATCCCGATCCAACCGATACCGGCGACCAGCGCTCCCAGCCCGAACAGCCAGAATCGCACCCGGAAAATCCCCGACACGAAAGCCGGCATCGTCGCGGACGCCACGAAGGTGTGACGGCCGAACGCCCCGTCGCCTTTGGTCAGCAGGTTCCGGCGCCTGTTCTCCAGCCGTCCAGGGTGGTCCAGCAGCGGACGCCCCCCGTGGACACCGATCGCATAGCCCGCCACCGAGCCGAGCATCCAGGCGACCATCGCCGTGGCCAACACGATGCCCACGTTGAGCTTGCCCTCTCCGGCCAGCGTGCCCGCCGCGATCAGCGCCGCATCACCAGGGCCCGGTATGCCGGCTCCCATGATCGCGACGAGCACGAACAGAACGACGTACTCGGAGACGCTCATGATGGCGCTGGCGTCATCGTGGGCTCAGGCTGACGGCTATCGCGCCAGTCGCTGGTCCGCGCGCGCCCGCCGGGCCACCCAGGCACGCCGACGGTCACTCCCCCCGCCAGCGGCACGGCCGCCCCGGCCCAGCGGCGCCTGCGTTGCCGCCGGAGACGGGCAGAACCCCCTGTTTCGCTGCTTTGGTGGCGTCATCGTCCGCTCCGTGAGCCTCCATGGCGGGATCAGCTCAATGGTAGTCCGGTGCCGGCAACCGCGGGCGGACAAGTCCCCGCAAAGGTACGAAGCCAGTCAGGTCAAGGGCCACGCTCGCAGTTACCGACACGCAGCCCAGCAGATTCACTGCGCTGCAGCCAGATCCTCACAGTCAGGTCAGGCGTTCATCGCGAAAACATTAAGTTCGAGGCTCCTGAGTAGTGACACCCCCACGCCGTAGGAGCCCCGCGACTGCGTCGCGCGCTCGCGGCGAGCCGCGCGCGCAGTCGCTAGGAGCGGCGGTTACTGAGAGGTCTCGCCTGCGAGCCTCTGCAGTTCGGCCACGTGCTTTGCCATGGTCGCGGCTGCTTGTTGTCGCGACGCCACGCCGGCTTCGCCTGTGATGTAGGACACATGGTAGGCAGTGATCGCGGCCAGGATCTCCTCAGTCGGCTCGACGACCGCTGGGTAATTGATCCACGGGTGGTGGTGGAGTATCGACCAGATAATGCTCGGCATCCACGGAGGGCAGATGTCGTCGTCCATTGCAGTCTCCTCGTGTCGTGAAGTGCGTCGTCGTACTCGCGAAGCAGGTCCTGGAACGAATTAGCGTCCCATCGACGAAAGGTGTCGAACAGGCCCCTGAAGTGGTCCTCGTCGCCGGATATGGCGGCGTCGGCCTCTCCGGCGCGCTGAAGGTCCCCGGTCAAAGCGCGTCAGCCCCGCATCGGGGAAGACTGGCCATCGGGGGACTCGTTGCGTGCAGGAGCTTGACGACTCGCATGCCTCGGTCCATTCGTGTCGAGGGAGACGCCTAGGTTGGGTCCACGAGTTCCGGCAAGGATCGGGCGCCACTCGATGTGATCGCCTGACCACATCAGGCGGCATCTGGTGGTCTGGGCCCTCCAGACCCGCAGCTCATTTATGGAGGTCCCGCAATAGTCCTATCGGCACGTCCGAAAAAACCTTTAACGGCTCCCATCGGCAATCATCGGGAAAACATTAAGTTCGAGGCTCCTGTGGCCTGACCCCGTTTCCGATACCAGCTGATCTGGTCCCCAAATCCTGGACCCAGTTTGTGAGAGTGATGGCGTGAACCTCGAAGGAGGAGTTCATGCCACGTTCCTACGCCCCACAGTTCCGGGCGATGGTCATCGAGCAGGTCCGGTCCACTGTATGCCAAAGAGACAACCCCGCCTGATGGGGGTTTCTGCAAAGCCGACGAGCGGATTCGAACCGCTGACCCCTTCATTACGAGGACGCCGTGAGCCGTCCTGGGTTTGACGGAGACTTCGATGCCAGGGTTCGCCTGGCGGAAGGAGAAGTCCCGCGTCATGCCACGAGCCAGGAAGTACCCCCAGGAGCTGTTGGAGCGCGGCACCCGGCTGGTCTTTGAGTCCGGCCGCCCGATCGCGCATGTCGCACGCGATCTGGGCGTGCCGGCGGAGACCCTGCGGCTGTACGTGCGCCAGGTCGAGGCCAATGAGGGTCGTCGAGGTGACCTGATGACCAGCCAGGAGCGTGAGGAGATCCGCAAGCTGCGCCGTGAGAACTACGAGCTGCGCAGGGCGAACGAGATCCTCAAGGCGGCGTCGGTGTTTTTCGCGGGCGAGCTCGATCCAACCCGTCCGAAGTGAGCGCGTTCATCGACGCGCACCGAGATCGCTTCGGGGTCGAGCCCATCTGCCGGACCCTGGGCGTGTCGGCGTCCGCCTACTATCAGCGCGCCACCGGCACGCGCTCGCAGCGCACGATTGACGATGAGTTCCTGCTCGAGCGGATCCAGGAGATCCACGCTGCCAACTACTTCGCCTATGGATCGCGGCGGATGTGGAAGGCCCTGCGGCGTGACGGCACCCAGGTCGGTCGCAGCCGCGTCGAGCGGCTGATGCACACCCACGGGATCCAGGGTGCCAAGCGGCGCGGCAAGCCGTGGCGCACCACGATCCCTGATTCCCAGGCACCACGACGGCCGGATCTCATCGGGCGCGACTTCGCCGCCTTGCGTCCGGATAGCAAATGGTTCGCGGATTTCACCTACCTGCGCTGCTGGGAGGGGGTGGTGTTCTTCGCGTTTGTCATCGACGCCTACAGCCGACGCGTTGTCGGGTGGCAGTTCGCCGCTCATATGCGTACCGATCTCGTGCTCGACGCGCTGCGGATGGCGCTCGCTCAGCGCGGCCTCGGCGCCGATGTCGCGCTGGTGCATCACAGCGATGCCGGTAGCCAGTACACCTCGTTCGACTACACCCAAACGCTCGACGATCACGGCGTGCTCGCGTCGATCGGAACGGTCGGCGATGCGTTTGACAACGCGATGGCCGAGAGCTTTGTCGATACGTTCAAGACCGAGTTGATCCGCGACCGCGTCTGGCGCACGCGCTCGCAGCTCGAGCTGGCGATCGTCGAGTACGTCGCCTGGTTCAACGACACGCGATTGCATGAGGCCCTCGGCGACCTGCCCCCGGCCGAATACGAGCATCGCTTTGAGATGATCACGACCCAAAACGCCCTACTCGCAAACACGGAAACCTAGAAACCCCGTCTCCGTCAAACCCAGGACGGCTCAGACCGGCATAAACCCTGGGGGCCGACTGGGGGCCGACGGCCGAGAGTAGAAGGCCTCTTCTGGCCTCTACTGACCTAAACAGCCCCAACAGCAAACCCATTCTGAGCTGGGGTTCTGTGAAGCCGACGCGCGGACTCGAACCGCGGACCCCTTCATTACGAGTGAAGTGCTCTACCAGCTGAGCTACGTCGGCACCGCTACGTCCACGAAACACGGTCGCGTCGGAAAGGCCGGCGGTAACCTCCGTGGCGTCGCCCGCGCATTGTACCGACGCGGGCCGACCTCGGCAGACCACCGCCGAGGTGACGCACGACCCAGTTGGGTGCACCACGTCCGCGGCGCCTGATTGCGCTTGGGCTCGCCCGTCCGGGGCCTGCGCAAGCGATCCTGGCGTCGCTGCCGCCTACCCGCCGGTCGGGATGAACTCGACATACGGCGCGCCGCCGCCGCCGCCGTAGTCGACGGTGATCGTCGAACCTGCGGGGCCGTAGCTGGAACCGCCGCCTCCGCCGCCACCAGCACCGACCGTGTTGCCGCGGCTCTGGTCGCCGCCCCCATCACCATCACCACCGAAATAGCCGCCCCCGGCGCAGCCGCCGGAGTACGTCGGCAGGTACCACGTGCCGTTATCGGTGTCGACGCCCCCGGCGCCCCCGATCAAGAGCCGGCCCGGCGCGCCGTCGTAGAAGTCGTCCTGGTCGGCGCTGGATCCGCCCGCACCTTCGGCGTTGGCCGTCCCGGCCCCGCCGCCGAGGCCGCTGATGCCCTGTGTGCCAGAGATGGTCGCGTCGAAGCCGGCGAGACCGCCGCCGCCGCCCCGCGTCGTGCTGCTCCCGCCGCCGCCCGGACCGCCGGTGCCACCGCCCCCGCCGCCGCCTGCGACGACGATGCGGGAGGCGAGTGCAATGAACGAGCCGAACCCGGGAATCTCGGCGGGGGTGCCGCGTCGTAGCTGACACGGGCACGGGGTCCGTGCCGATCGCCTCGCGCAGGACCTCTGGAGTGTCAGTGTGGCCGTGTTTGGTGCAGGTGTGTTCCACCACCGCATCCGGCACGTCTGCTCTGGACCGTCACTGACGAGAGTGCAGGCGCGCTCGTCCTCTGTCTTTCCACAGTCGATCCGAACTCGGCTCTCCGGCACTTGCGGCTCCCTTGTGGTTGCAGACGCGCAGCTCCGGCAGCGGCGCGTGTGGGAGGCCGACTGACGGCACTGCGGCGTCAGGCGGTGCTGAGCCGCAGTGCCGATCGCATCGGGCGGGCGCTAGTCGTCCCAGGCGGAGATCTCGAGGTGGCGGGTGATTCGTCCGTCGGTGTTGACGTCGAAGCTCGCCATGCACAGCACCTGCGTGCCGTCGGCGTAGCGGCACGACTCAACGATTGCTGCCGTTCCCGGCGCCCCGACGGCGCGCTCGATGACGTGCGTCGCATCGCGGCTCAGCAGATCTTCGAAGTGCGCGCCGATTGCCGTTCGTCCCCGGAGGACATGTGGTGCGCCGGGGGGTGCGTCCCGTCGCACGCTGACAAGTTCGGCCTCGTCGTCGTAGAAGGCCGTGACCGCGGCCGCGTCGCGGCCTTCGAGTGCGTGGCGAAGCCCATCAAGGTCGAGTGTGGTGGAGGTCATGGTGGATCCTTTCTCGTTGTGGTGACCCAGGTCTCGAGGACCCGGGGTTAGTTGCGCACCTCGAAGACGAAGTTCACTGGGGTCTCTGCGGCGCGTCGGAAGTCGGTGAACCCGCCCGCGAGGACGGCATCCCGGATGCGGGCTTGGCCCGCCTGGGCACCGAAGGCGGCGCGTCCGTCTTGGGCAAGTGACGCCGGGGTGCAAATAAGCGTCGACGCGCCGTAAAAGAGGCGGCTGACCGGGTTGAGGTTCTCCTCAAGCCGATCACCGGCACGCGGCTCGACGATCATCCAGGTGCCGTCGGGTGCGAGGGTGCTGCGGACGTGGGCGGCGGCGGCGACAGGGTCGCCCATGTCGTGCAGGCAGTCGAACATGGTCACGAGATCGAAGCCGTCGCCCGGGTAGGTCGCCGCGGGGGCGACCACGAAGCTCACCCGGTCGGTCACGCCGGCATCTGCGGCTCGTTCCCGGGCCGTGGCGATGGAGGCCTCGTGGTAGTCGATGCCGACGAACCGCGACGCCGGAAACGCCTGGGCCATCAGGAGCGTGGACGCTCCATGGCCGCAGCCGACGTCGGCGACGAGCGCCCCGGCGCGAAGTTTGGCCTCGACGCCGTCGAGCGCGGGGATCCATGCGCCGATGAGGTTCGCGGCGTAGCCGGGCCGGAAGAACCGCTCGGTCCCGTCGAAGAGTCCGTGGTCGTGTTCGTGCCAGCCGAGGCCCTCGCCGGTCCGAAAGCGCTCACCGACGCTCGGTGCGTCACGCAGGGCCGACAGCACGAGCTGGAACGCCCCGGCGAACGCCGCCGGGCTCGCGTCGTCGGCCAGGGTGAAGGCCTGTTCGGGCGGCAGCGTGAACGTCTCGGTCGCCGGGTCGTAGGTCACGTATCCGCCGGCGGCTTGTGCGGCGAGCCACTCACGGACATACCGCTCGTTCGTACTGGTGCGCTCGGCCAATTCTGCGGGCGAGAGCGGCCCCGCGCCGGCCATCGCGCGGTAGAGCCCGAGCTGGTCGCCGATGAAGACAAGACCGGCGTTGACCGTCGCGCCGAGCTCCGTGATGAGCTGACCGACGAACGCATCGAGGGCCGCCATGTCGAGTTCTGTGGTTGTGGACATCTCGCCTCCGCGTCGCGTGGTTGGTGGGCGTGGACATCAGCGTGCCGGGGCACCGTCAAGCGAGCGTCAAGCCGCCGTCAGCGCCGCGTTGACGGCTTCGTCGGCGCGGGACTACGATCGAGAGATGTTCCACGCGCGCCTTTTCGGGCCGCTGAGGATCAGCGTCGACGCCGACGCGGCCCCGGAGGTCACGGGGCTCAAGCCACGCGCCGTGTTGGCGTGGCTGTTGATGCACCCCGGCCTGCATCCGCGTGAGGCCGTCGCCGCGCGGTTCTGGCCGAATGTGCTCGATACGAGCGCCCGTGGATCGCTGCGCAGTGCGCTCTGGGTGGTGCGCGCCGCCCTCGAGGCCGTTGGGGGGGCCGGGTATCTGGTCGGTGACCGGGACCGCGTGGGGATCGACAGCGCGCGCCCGCGCCAGATCGATCTTGAGGACGTCGCGCGGCTGGCCGGCGGCGATGATCCGGTCGGCTGGGAGCGGGCGTTCGGGTTGATGTCCGAGCCGCTGCTCGTCGATCTCACCGACGACTGGGTCCTGGAGGGCCGCGACGAGTACCGGATGCTCGCCGCCGAGCTCGCTCGGCGGATTGCTGCGTGGGCCGACGATGATCACCGCCACGCGGATGCGATCGCCTGGACCAGACGTGCCCTGGCCCGTGACCGACTCGACGAGGCCACCCATCGCTTGCTGATGACGCGGCTCGCCGCCGCCGGTGAAGGCGCCCAGGCCCTCGTCGCCTACGAACGCTGCCGGGCGATCCTGCGGGCCGAGTTCGGGACCGGGCCCTCAGACGAGACCCGCGACCTTGCGCGCAGCGTCCGCGCGGAGACGATGTCCGGCCTGCCGCCGCGCCCGCGCCAGATCGCTCCGCCCGCCCCGCCGGTCGGTGTGCTCGTGGGACGCGCGGTGCCGCTTTCGGTCCTCGAGACGGCGTGGGCGCGGGCCCGCACGGGCGACGGCGGGGTGGCGATCGTCTCCGGCGCCGCCGGGATCGGCAAATCGCGGCTCGTCGACGAACTGGCCGCGCGTGCGGGTCCGGAGGCCCTCGTCGTGCGGGGCATGGCGAGCGAGGTCCCGGGCTCGCCGCCGCTGGCCCCGTGGACAGAGGTGCTCGATACGATCGCCAGCGCCACTGCGCCGCCTCCGTCGCCGGCGACGTGGCCGGCCGAGCTCGCGCGCCTGTCGGTCCGGATCCAGCAGGCCTGGGAGTGCCCGCCCGCCCCGCCCGCGGCGACGCCGGAGCTCGAGCGGATTCGTCTGTTCGACGCCGTGCTCGAGTGCATGCGCTGGGCCGCCGGTACCCGTCCGCTGCTGGTGATCCTCGAGGATGTCCACCTCGTCGATGCGACCAGCGCCGCGCTTGCCGCCCATGTCGGGCGCCGGCTTGCCGACGCTGCGGTCCTCCTGGTCGTGACCCGGCGACCCGAGGGCTCGACCGCGGTCCTCGACGCGTTCGCCCGAATGAATACGGCACCCGCCCAGCTCGTGCTCTCCCCGCTCGACCCGGCGTACGCCAGGGAGCTGGTCGCGGCCATCGCCCCAAGCCTTTCGGCGACGGCCCGCGACGAGGTCGTGGCACGCGGCGACGGCAACGCGCTGCTGATCGTCGAGGCGGCCCGCGCGCGCCAGGCCGGCACCGAGGTCTCAGAGGATCTGCGCGGGTGGCTGCGCCCGACGCTTGCGCGGCTGCCGGGATCGGCCCGGCTTTTGGTCGACATCTCGGCGGCGGCCGGCAGGTCGCTGGACCTCGGCGAGGTGGCGAGCTGCGTCGGGCCCGAGCACACCGACGAGGCGATCGACGTGGCCTGCGCAGCGGGCTTCCTGCAGGAGCGCCCCGGGCGCCGGCTGGGGTTCACGCACGCGCTGATCCGGGACGCGTGCTACGCCGAACTTGGCTCGGGACGGCGCGTCTGGGCCCATCGCCGGCTCGTCGAGATCCTCGAGGAGCGTCTGCATCAGGAACCCGCCGAGCTGGCGCGGCATCTGCTGCTGACCGGCGAGGATCAGCGTGCCCGCGAGCTGCTCGCCCGCGCGGCGGCGCAAGCGCGCGCGATCGGGGCACTCACCGAGGCCGCGGCGTTCCTGCGGGAAGCGGCCGTGCTTGCCGATGGAACGCCGGCGCTTGCTGCCGAGCTCTGGATAGAGCTTGCCGCCGTCGAAGCCGCACGGGCCGATCGCGCCGCCGTCGATGACGCGTTCGGTCGCGCCGTGGCCCTGCTTGAGCAGGTCGGCGACCGCCGGGCGCTTGCGAGCGCCTGGGGTCAGCACGCGCTCTTGCTCTGGACGACGCTGTGTTACCCGCAGGAGGCCGCCGCGGCCTACGAGCGCTGCCTCGACCTGCTCGGCGAGACCACCAACGCACCCGAGATCCGCGTGCTCGCGTTGGCCGGCCAGGCGAAGGCCGAAGCCCTGATCGGCGATCCGGCCCGAGCCACAGAGCTCGCCGACGCCGTGGCGGCGCGCATCAAACCGTCCGACGATCCGGCCCTCGCGGCCGAGATGGCCGGCGCACGCCTGTTCATCGCGATCCGCGGGGACGGTGGGACCCCGCCGTCGGCGGTGGCCGACGAGGCGATCGCGCTCGCGAACGCGGCCGGTCGCACCGAGCTCGCCTACGTCACGGCGATCACGACCGCGTCGGCGCTGGCCGCCAGCGGCGACATCGACGGGGCGCTCGGCTACACGGATCGGGCCCTTGCCAGTGGCCAGGCGGGCGCCAGCCTCACCTGTCAGGCGTACGCCGCGCGCGCCTTCGCGCTGCTGCGGCTCGGCCGCCCCGCACAAGCCGATGTCGCCGTGGCGGCCTTCATGGAGGTGGCGCGCGGCGCGCAGGACCCCACCCTGCTGACCGTGGCCCACTTCGATGCCGGCACGATCGCGCTGATCGAGGACCGTCCCCGCGAGGCCATCGATCACCTCCAGCGGGCCTTGTCGCAACCTGTCGGCCGGTTCTCCCGGCCGCTGGGACAGATGTATCTGGCCGAGGCCTACCTGCAGGTTGGGGATGTCGACCGGGCCGCCGAGGCCCTCGCGCGGGTCCCGTTCGAACCGGTCGGTCCCGCCGACCTGCCGGCCACGCTTGTCCCGCGGCTCGCGCGGATCCAGGGACTGATCGCCGCCGCGCGCGGCGATCACACGCTCGCCGACCGGCGCCTTGCCGAGGCCGAGGCAGGCTGGGAGCGGCTCCAGGGAACGCTGGATCTCGGTGACGCGTATGCCGCCGTCATCGTGGATCTCGGGCGTCCGCCGGTTGCGGGCCTGGTCGAGGTGTCCGCGGAGCTCGCACGCGTGCGCGCCGAGCGGGCCGCACGTGCCGCACCGGCCGGCAGGCGCCGACGCGCGCCCGCGAGCGCCACGACCATCGCCAAGAGAGGCTAGCCGGATGCCCGAGTTCGCGATCGTCGCGTCGTGTGCGAGCCCGGCCGTGGAGGTCTGGAAGCTTCTGTATGACCCGCATCGCTTTTCGGAGTGGTGGTCCGGGACCGCGCGGGTTGAGGACGTCGCCGGGGGTATCGCGACCCGCTATATGGACGAGTGGCCGGACTTCCCCTATCCGACCCGCGTGACGACGCGCAGCGATGGCGCGCGCGTGGTGATCTCGTGTCTGTTGTCCGACATCGTCCAGGAATGGACGCTCGAGCCCGACGGCGTCGGATGCATCGTCCGGCTGCGGGTCGAGGTCCCGGAGACAGAAGCCGCGCGGCTTGCGACGGTACGCGAGGAGCTCGAGCGCTCGGTCCCGCGGCTGATCGCCGCCGCCGAGCGCGCCTAGCGTCCGGGCGCCGGTGCTAGAGGGCCCCGCCGGCAGCGGCAGGGCTCGGGGTCGATGGCGGTGCGGCGCTGACGCCACCGGTTCGCGACAGGAAGTCCTCAACGAGCAGCAGGTTGTCGGTGCCGGCGCGATCAATCACTGCCAGCAGCGCCTTCATGCTTGCGACTTCCTCACGCTGCTCGTCCAGGAACCAGCCGAGGAAGTGCTCGCCGGAGTGGTCGGCCTCGTCGCGCGCAAGCTGGACCAGTGCGGTGATCTGCTCGGTAACCGTCTGTTCTTGGGCGAGGGCGAGTGCGACCGGCTCCCGGTCGTCGGCAAACTGCGTCTTCGGTGCCCCGATGCCGGGCGTGACGACCTCGGCGTCGGAGTCCAGCAGGTACTGGACCATCATCATGGCGTGGTTTCGCTCCTCGACGGCCTGCTGGTAGAAGTGGGCCGCGAGCTGGGGAAGCGTTGCGGCGTCGTAGTGGACAGCGATGGCGATGTACTGCTGTTGGGCCGCGAACTCATTCGCGATCTGCGCGTGGAGCGCGTCGGTGAACCGGCTCACGATCGCACCTCCTCGAAGGTTGGCTTGGTCGGTCTGACTCTACGTCTGCGGGCGACGGTTGGACGACCCGATCCGGCCAGGTCACACCGCAACCTCCGGGCTGGCCGCCGGTGCGGGTGTCACTGCTCGCGGGTCCAGCCGCTCTGGTCGCCGTGCGGAGTGAAATAACCGAGGAGGTGCCGCCATGCGCTCGGTTTCACGCCCGGTTCGTGTACGCGCCAGGCGGGCGCGGCGCCGTCGGGGACGGGAAGCGTTGCGGCCGTCACGGCGTCGATCTCGAGGTCGACGCCTTGCTCGTGCAGTTCGTTGACCTGGTCGGCGGCGACGAAGCGCTTGCCGTGATCGGTGTTGATCACGATGCCGTGGAAGATGTCCTCCCCGAAGGCTGCCACGACGTGATCGACGGAACCGATTCGGGTGCCGTCGGTCGCGTAGACGGGGACGTTATTCTCGAGCACCTCGTAGGCGATCGGCAGACCTTCATCCATACTCGGAGCATATCGGCGCCGGCCGACCAGGGCAGGCGTGCCCGGTCTAGTTCTCCCGCGTCCAGCCGCTCCGGTCGCCGTGTGGGGTGAAGTAGCCGAGCAGATGCTTCCACTCGCTCGGCTTGACGCCGGGCTCGTTGTCGCGCCACTCCGGCGCGGCGCCTTGCGGCTCCGGGAGCGCCGCGGCCCGGACGGCGTCGATGTCGAGGTCCACCCCGTGCTCGTGCAGTGACACGATCTGGTCCGAGGCGACGAAGCGCCGTCCGTGCTCGGTCTTGATCACGATGCCGTGGAAGATATCCTGATCGAACGCGGCCACGACGTGATCGACGCTTCCGATCACCTCGCCTCCGGACGCGTGGACCGGGACGTTCTTCTCGAGCACCTCATAGGCGATCGGCAGGCCTTCATCCATGGGAGACAGCATAGCTGTCGGTGTCCATCAGTCCGGAGCACCGCGTCGTGTCGCCGACGCCGCGCGCACCCGGCGTCGCACGCACGGGTCCGGATGGACGACGGTGCAGCCCCGTGCCGGCCGCACGGCGCCCTCGGCGGTCAGGCTCCGATCAGTCGCGTTCGGAACGTGTGTAGGCGGGTCACCTAGGCGGTGCCCGCCACGGCGGGCGCCGGTTCGTCGGGGGCGGGCGGGATCGCGAAATCGAACTCGGCGCCGCCGCCCTCGGGGTGGACGATCGACACATCGCCCCCGTGGGCGACGGCGACCTGCTTGACGATCGCCAGGCCCAGCCCCGAGCCGGGACGTGCGCGCGCGTCGGGCCCGCGCCAGAAGCGGGCGAAGACCTGCGCGTCTTCGGAGGCCGGGATCCCAGGTCCGTGATCGCGGACCGTGACGACGCCGCCGGCGACCGTCACCTCGACGTTGCCGCCGCCGTGCTTGACGCCATTGTCGATGAGGTTCCCGACGGCGCGCCCGAGCGCATCGGGATCGCCGACGACGCGCGTCGGTTCCGCGGTGATCGCGATCGTTGCGTTCGGCCACCACGCCCGCGCACGGGCGACCGCGTCTTCGGTCACCTCATCGAGCTGGACCGGCACCGGGTTGACGAGCGCGCGCTCGCCGCGGGCCAACAGCACGAGATCACCCACGAGCCCCCCGACCCCGTCGAGCTGCACGGTCAGGTCTTCGGTGAGGCGCTTGCGGTCCTCGGGGTCGAGTTCCGCGCCGGATGCCAACAGCTCGACGTTGGCGCGGAGCGCGGTCAACGGCGTCCGCAGTTCGTGCGATGCGTCGGCGATGAGCTGATCCTGGGCATGGCGCGCCTGTTCGAGGCCCTCCATCATCTCGTTGAAGCGCTGGGCGAGGATCGCCGGCTCGTCGTGGCCGTGCACCGGGATGCGGTGCGACAGGTCGCCCGTGCGGGCGACATGGTCGACGCTCTCGGCGAGCGCCGTGACCGGACGCACGCCGCGTGCGGCGATCAGCGTCCCGGCGACGGCGGCGAGGGCGATCCCGGCGAGGCTGATGATCACCAGCTCCTGCTGCAGGTTCGCCAGGGTCGTGTCGACATCGGTCAGCGGCTGTGCGATCTGGAGCGCGACGCCTTGGGCCACCGGCACGGCCAGGACCCGCAAGTCGACTCCGCTCGGTGTCGTCACATCGCCAAAGCGCGACCCGGTGCCCTGTGTGGCAACCGCCACGGAGCTCGCGGCGACCGGCAGCGCAGGCGCCGTAGAGTTGAAGTCGATGGTCTGGCCCTGGGCGTTGACGAGTTGGTCGAAGCCGCCCGCCCCGCCGAAGTCACCGGCCTGCGGCCCCGACGGACCCCCCTGGGGCCCGAAGCGGTGCAGCTCGATCTGCGCCTGGCGGATCAGCTGGTCGTCGATCTGACTGTGCAGGGTCGAGGACGTGGCGCTGTAGGCGGCAAACGCCGCCAGCACGATGGCCACCGCCACCGTGAGTGCCGACGCGACGGCGATACGGGTCCGGAGGGTCATCTCTCCCGCAGGGCGTACCCGAAGCCGCGCACGGTGTGCACCAGGCGCGGCTCGCCGCCCGCCTCGAGTTTCTTGCGCAGATAGCCCACGTACACCTCGACCCCGTTGGAGGAGGTGCGCGCGTCCATGCCCCAGACGCGGTCCATGATCACCTCACGCGTCAGCACCCGATCGGGGTTGCGCAAAAACAGCTCGAGCAGGAGGAACTCGGTCCGGGTGAGCTCGAGCTCGCGGTCGCCCCGCACGGCGGTCATCGCGACCAGATCGAGCGTGACGTCCGCGACGCGCAGCGTCGTCGACTCCGTCTCGGAGGCGTCGGCGCCACGGCGCAGCAGCGCCCGGACGCGTGCCAGCAGCTCGGTGAGCGCGAACGGCTTGACCAGGTAATCGTCCGCGCCGGCGTCGAGTCCCTCGACGCGGTCCGCGACGGCGTCGCGCGCGGTCAGCATCAGGATCGGCGTGCGGTCGCCCTGCCGGCGCAGGGTCCGGCAGACCTCGAAGCCCGAGATGTCCGGGAGGTTCACATCCAGCACAATGGCATCGGGGGCCCCCGATGCCATTGCCAAGCCTTCCGCGCCGTTGGCGGCGCCGTCGGTGACGTAGCCATTGGCCCGCAGCGCCCGATCGAGGGAACTGCGCACCCGCGGATCGTCCTCCACGATGAGCACGCGCATGCCTACATGGTGCCGTATGTGCGGGCCGGATGGGCTCGCACGCGCTGCGTGGGGCGGGAAGGGGCCCTCATCAGGCGGCCGGCGTCATCGTCGAGTTCGACCCCGCGCCTGCGCTCGGCGGTGCCATTCCGTCCGGTCCGTGGCCGCCCCACGGGCCGCGGACGCCGGGACCACCCGGTCCGCCGGGGCCGTGCGGGCCGCGGAAGCCGAAGCCCAGCCCGAACCCGGGACCGCCGGTCAGGGGTGCCGCGTGGGCGTCGCTGATGATCGTCTTCGCTTGGGCCTGGGTGAGCCGGCCGGCCTTCACGGCGGCATCGACGTGCGTCGTCAGGTTGGCGATCTCGATGCTGCGCAGCACCGAATCGAAGGTGCCGTTCGTCGCGGCCGCCGTCAGCTGGTCCGCCTGGACCTGCGTGATGACCTTGTGCGAGACGAGCGTCGGCAGGTTCTTGAGGATGAGCGTCTGGTCCGCGGCATCCTCGGCTGCGGTGAGCCGGCTCGTCGAGATGCCGAGCTTGGCGGCGAGCGCCGTCTCAAACGCGGTGCGGGCCGTGGCCCGGTTCATGCCGGTCGCGCCGGTTGCGCCCGGGGTCGGCGGCGTCATCGAGGCGCGTACGGCGTGCTCGGCGGCCTCGAACTTGGCGGTCGTGATGCCGAGTTTGGCCGCGACCGTGGTGTCGTACTGGGATGGGTCGCCGATGAACCCGGCACCGCGCCACGGACCGTGGCGCATGGGGGGACGGGTCGTCGTGGAGCCGTTCGACCCCGACGAGGCGGCGTACAGCGGGGCGGCGGCAATCGCACCGGCCGCGAGGGCCGTCGCGGCCGCGCCGACCGCATACCTGCGTCGCATGCTCGGTCGCTTCATGGTGGTGCTCTCCTTGGTGGGTGGACGGGGGCGCCTGCCGCCCCCGTCGTGATCAAGGATCCGCGTCCGAGCTGAAGCTTTACTGAGATCTCTGTTGAGACACCGTGGTCATCGTGCGGGGGCGTGGCCGCCTGCGGTGGGCGCCGGGACGTCGATGACGAGCATCGTGTCGGCGCCGCGCTGGAAGTGGTACGGCACCCGGCGCAGCTCCGACTGGGCGCCCTCGGCCGCGAGTGCCCGCCGCAGATCGTCCAGGTACGGCGACGGGGTCACGGTGGTATCGACCAGCGGGAACACCCGGACCTCGCCGCGGCTGACGCGCACGAGCTCGCGCAACGCCGCACGGTGGGCGGCCTGGTCCATGTGGTCGGGGTAGCTGAACAAGAGATGCCCCGACAGCACGAGATCGAACGCGTCATCGGGAAACGGCAGGTCCGGCAGCACCGCGGGCACGTAGCGGTCGTCGGGGCCCGCAAAATCGGCCGCGAAGGCCTCCAACGATGCCAGGCGGCTCAGGGCGTGATCGTCGGGGTCGGAAAACCACTCGAACACGTACAGCTCGGGGTGATCGCGGACGTACCGGTTGCCGGTGAGCGTGTCGCGCCGGGCCCGTGCGACCAGCTTGTCCGGCGGGATCAGGTACGCCGGATCGGCGCTGGTCACTCGGGCCCCACGCGCCCGCGCACCGGCGGGGAAGCCGCTCGCGCCGCCCGGGCAGTCGAGGATCGCGAGCTCGGCCAGCGCGAGCTCCGCGAGATCGAACATCGCCCGGTACTCGTCGAAGCCGCGTGAGGTGATGATGATGTCGCCGAGGCCGCGTGGGCGGGCGGGGGATGTGGTCATGGTGGCTCCGTGACGTGCGTGATCGCCGTGCGGTCACGGATCGTAGTTCGGACGCGTCCGGTCGGGTCCTGGCGGCTTCAGATCGCATCCATCGGCGCGGTATGGCGCGGTATGGTCTTAACGTGCGCATCTGCGCGCCCACACGGGCAGGCGCGCGCGGGACAGGTGCGGAGGATTCGGTGATCGCTCGATCGGCCATAGCGCGGTATCTGCGGGGGCTCTCGTGAGCACGACGCCCCGCGTCGAGCCGGACTCGGTCCCGGGCGCCGAGCAGGCGGCCCCGCCGCCGCCCGCCGCCGCCGAGCGCAGGCGGATGAGCCGGCTCGCTGACGAGAGCTGGGACCTGGTGCTGCGCGCCCAGCGGCACCGCACGACGGGCCTGGCGAGCCAGTTCGCCTACAACGCGTTCATCGCGACGGTGCCGCTGCTTTTGACCCTGATCGCGGCGGTGCGGCTGTTGGCGGGCGCCGGTGCGACCAATCGCATCGTGCAGACATACAACGAGGAGATCCCGACCGCCTACCAGACGACGCTCCACGACCTTTTGAACTCGGCGCTGAAGGACCAGAATCGGGCTGCCGCGGTACTCGTGCTCGGCGCGATCGGCGCCCTCTACCTCGCCGGGAACGCCGTGGGCGCCCTCGTCGTTGGCCTCGACCGCGCCCGCGGCTCCGAGGATCGCCCGTGGGTCGTCGGCAAACTCATCTGCGTCAAGATCGCCGCCATCTGGATCGTCCTGGCCACCGCGGTGAACATCGCGATCCTGCTCGGCCAGTCGCTCGTCGACTCGGCCACGCGCCACTTCGGCTTGTCGCAGGGCACCCACGCCACCCTGCGCGGGCTCGTGTTCTTCTTCGGCACCCTGATCCTGCTGGCGATGGTGTGGGTGCTCTACCGGGACGGACCGAACGCGCCCGCGCGCCGCCGCCGCGCGTACGTCGCCGGCATGGTTGGCGCGTCGGTGGTGATCGTCGCGTTCACCCAGCTGTTTGCGGGCTACGTCGACAACTTCGGCGAGTTCTCGGTCTACGGGGCGCTCTTCGGCGTGGTGATCTATCTCACGCTGTTGTGGGGTATCGGCGCCGCGGTGCTGATGGGCGCCGAGGTCAACGAGACGATGGTGCGGCGCCGGGCCGGTGGCAGGGCGCCCGAGCGCGGGCACGCGTCGGCCGCCGACTAGTCCTGGCAGGTCGGGCACCAGTAGGTCGTGCGGTGGGTGTCGCCTTGGCCGCGGGCGCGCACGGCGGTCCCGCAGCGACGGCACGGCTTGCGGTGGCGCCCGTAGACCCAGTTCTGCCCCGAGGGGCCGCGTGAGGGCAGCCAGCCCGGCGGATCGTAGGTCGAGATCGGCCCGCGCTCGCGGACGCCCTTGCGCAGCAGCTCGGTCGCGATCTGTCCGATCGACTCGGCCTCGGCGGCAGTCATCGACCCCACCGGGCGCCACGGGTCGACGCCGGCCAGAAACAGCGACTCGGACTTGTAGACGTTGCCGATCCCGCAGACGACCCGCTGATCGAGCAGGGCCTCGCCGATCTCGCGGCCCTGGGTGATGGCGGCAAGGGCAGCGCGCAGCGCCGGGCCCGGCTCGACCTCCGGGCCGAGCATGTCGGGCCCGAGCGCCTGGACGCGGGCGGGCAGCGGGGCGCCGGGCTCCAGCAGCTGCACGTTCGGGCAGCGCACGAGCACGGCGACATAGCCCGGGACGCGCAGACCGATCATCACCCGGCGGCCGACGGGCGCCGCATCCTCGTCATACAGATGCCACATCCCCGACATCATCAGATGCGAGACGAGGACCCGGCCGCTGGCAAAGCGCAGGATGTGGAACTTGCCCCGGGCTTCTGCCGCGGTGATCGTCTCGCCGGCAAGGCGTGCGTCCAGGCGTTGGGCACGCACGCGCGGGTCGGTGCTCCACGCGGCGGCGATCGTCCGTCCGACCAGGCAGCGCGCGAAGCGCGCGGCGTTGCGGTGGCTGACCTGGCCCTCAGGCACGCAGCAGGAGCCCTTTCAGGTCCTGGCGAAAGCCCGCGGCAACAAGCGCGGTGTGCCAGGCGGAGTCCTCGATCGGGATGCCGTCGACGCGGTTGACGACCAGCCGCCGGCTGCGGTCGCCCTGGACCCAGTCGGCAAGCCCGGCCAGCGCCCGTTCGATCGTCTCCGAGCCCGGCTCGCCGAGGGTCACCAGGCCATGGCCCCCGCGCTCGACATACAGCACCGCGACGCCGTCGATGAGGACGACCTGGGCCCCGAACGTGCGCGCCGGACCGCGTCGACCGGCGGACTCCGGCCAAGCGAGCGCGGCGCCGTACGGCTGGGCGGGATCGGCCGCCCCCACGACGAGCACGTGCCCGGCGGCACGCGTCTCGCGCAGGTCGCGCACGCGCTCGACCGCGCCGGCCAGGGCGAACTGGGCGCCGCCGAGCCCCTCGACGAAGTAGCCGCGCCGGCAGGCGCCGAGCACCTCGAGCTGGGTGAACTCGGGATAGATTCCGGCAAACCCGCCCTCAAGCGTCTCGGCGCGGATCGCCCCGCGCGTCACCAGGCCATGCCGTTCGAGCAGCAGCCCGGCGAGCGCGCGGCGGCGCTCGGCCGGCGCCGGGCGCTCGCCGAACACCAGGGCGTCGGTGCGCGACCAGCGGCCCGCCCGGATCCCGCGGGCACCGCTGCGCCCGGCGCGTGCGAGCGCCGCGCGACGTGAGCTGCGCGGCGGGGCGACCGCGACCGCGAGCTTGCGCGTGGCGCGCAGCGGCGCCCAGAGGTCGTTGGTGACCTCGCCCGCCCAGGCAAGGCTCCAGAGCGCGGACGCCAGCGCCTCCGGGGCGGCGCCCGCACGCTGTGTCAGATCGTCCCAGAAGAGCGCCCCGCCGGCGAGTGCGTCGCGGACGGCATCGGCGACCGCGTTCTCGGGCGCGGGGCCGACGGGCGCCGCCGGACCGATCAGGGCGAGCTCGTCGCGCAGGTAGATCGCCACCCGCGAGCCGCCGGCGCCGATCCAGACGATCTCGCCGGATGCGGCCAGCTCGTCGATCCAGGCCGGCGAGTAGGCGCCCAGGCGCCTGGGGAAGACCTCGGTCTCCCACTGGGCCGCCGGCAACGCGACCCCCTGGAGCGTGCGGATGACCTCGCGCACCCCCTCGGGGCCGCCCACACCGCGCGGATGGTCGATGCGCTGCCAGGCGGGCAGGAAGCGTCCGAGCACCTCCGGGTCCGCGGGCTCGACCTCGCGCCGCAGGATCGCGAGGCTCGCCCGGCGCAGGCGCCGCAGGACGTCCGGATCGCACCACTCGGTGCCCGATCCGCCCGGCACGAGCTCGCCGCGCACGAGGACCCCGCGCGCCTCCAGGAGGCCGAGCAGCGTGTCTGCCGCGTCGCGGGTGATCCCGAAGCGGTCGGCGAGCCCCACCGCGACGAACGGCCCGCGCGTCGCCGCGAAGCGCCCCGCCAGGCCGACAAGCGCCTCGGTCGTCGGCTCGAGAAACGCCGCCGGCAGGCCCGCGGGGGGCATGACCCCGAGCGCGTCGCGGTAGCGTCCGGCGTCGTGGGCGTCGATGACCCGCTCCTCGCCGGCGATCCGCACCCGCACCGCGCGGCGCTCGCGCACCAGCTGCGCAGACCACTCCGCGGGGTCGGCGCCCGAGACGACGCGCGCGGCGATCTCGTCCCGGGTCAGGTCGCCGATCCGGCGCAGCAGGTCGTGCAGCTCATCCGCCGTGCGCGCCCGCCACGCGGCGGCCGTGCCCTGGAGCTCTGCGTGGACCTGGGCGATCGCCTCGGGGTCGATCAGCTCACGCAGCTCCTCGCGGCCGAGCAGCTCGCCAAGCAGGTCGCGATCGAGGGTCAGGGCCTGCGCGCGCCGCTCGGCGACGGGCGCGTCGCCCTCGTACATGTAGCTGGCGACGAACGCGAACAACAGGTTCGCCGCGAATGGCGACGGGGTCGGGGTCTCGACGTCGACGACCCCGACCTCGCCCGTGGCGATCCGCGTCAACAGCGACCGCAGCGCGGGCAGGTCGAACCAGTCGTTCAGGCACTCGCGGTAGGTCTCGAGGATGATCGGGAAGCTGCCGTACTGGCGGGCGACCTCGAGCAGCGCGGCGGCCTTCAGACGCTGCTGCCACAAGGGCGTCCGCTGACCCGGCCGCCGGCGCGGGATCAACAGCGCCCGTGCGGCGTTCTCGCGAAAGCGCGCTCCGAAGAGCGCCGTGCGCGCCAATTCTGCCAGCACGCGCTCATCGAGCTCCTCGGGGCTCATCAGCGCGATCGCGGGATCCGGCGCCGCGTCGGCGTCGGGAAGATGCACCGCGATACCGTCATCGGTCCAGATGCCGTGGGCATCCTGGCCGGTCCGCTCGCGGATCGCGGCGGTCATCGCCATCGCCCAGGGGGCGTGGATCCGCGAGCCGAATGGGGTCAGCACGCACAGCCGCCAGTCGCCGATCTCGTCGCGGAAGCGCTCCATCACGATCGCCCGGTCGCTCGGCACCGTGCCGGTCGCCGCGGCCTGTTCGTGCAGGTAGGCGACCAGATTGCCCGCCGCACGCTCGTCGAACGCGCTCTCGGCCGCGAGGCGGGCGCGGGCGGCGGGCTCGGGCATCGCCACGAGCTCGCGGGCGAGCGTGCCGACGGCCGTGCCGAGCTCGACCGGGCGCCCGAGATCGTCCCCGCGCCAGAACGGCACCGAGCCGGGCACCCCCGGGGCGGGCGAGACGAGCACCCGGTCGCGGGTGATCTGCTCGATCCGCCAGCTCGAGGCCCCCAGCAGGAACGTCTGGCCGGGGCGTGCCTCGTAGACCATCTCCTCATCGAGCTCGCCGACGCGACTCGAGCCGTCGGCGAGCCACACCCCATACAGGCCGCGGTCGGGGATGGTGCCGGCGTTGGTGGCCACGAGCTGGCGCGCGCCCGGACGCCCGCGGACCATGCCGGTGACGCGGTCCCAGACCAGCCGCGGCCGCAGCTCGGCGAAGTTGTCCGACGGGTAGCGCCCGACCAGCATGTCGAGCGTGTTCTCGAGCTGCTCGGCCGTGATCTCGGCAAACGGATAGGCGCCGCGGACGAGCGTCATCAGGTCGCCAAGCGCCCACTCCTGGTCGGCGCAGACGGCCACCAGCTGCTGGGCCAGCACATCCAGCGGCAGCCGCGGCACGCGCGTGTGCTCGATCTCGCCCGTCTGCATGCGGGCGGCGACCGCGGCGCACTCGAGCAGATCGCCGCGGAACTTGGGGAAGATGCGCCCCTTGCTCGTGCCGCCGACCCGATGCCCCGAGCGCCCGATCCGTTGGATCCCGCGTGCCACGCTGCGCGGGCTCTCGACCTGGATCACGAGATCGATGGCGCCCATGTCGATGCCGAGCTCGAGGCTGCTGGTGGCGACCAGCGCCGGCAGCTCGCCCGCTTTGAGCTGCTCCTCGATGATGGTGCGCTGCTCGCGGGCGAGGCTGCCGTGATGGGCCCGTGCGATGTCCTCGCCGGCCAGCTCGTTGATCCGCAGGGCCAGGCGCTCGGCCAGGCGACGGTTGTTGACGAACACCAGCGTCGAGGTGTGGGCCCGGATCAGCTCGACGAGCTCCGGGTAGATCGTTGGCCAGATCGACCCGTGGACCCCGCCGCCGCCGAGCACGAACTCGGTGTCGGAGGCAAGCCCGTGCGGTCCGTCGCCGGCGAGGGCGGCCATGTGCCTCGACCGGCACGATCACCTCGAGCTCCATCGGCGTGCGCGCGCCGACGTCGACGATCGTCACCGGCCGAATGACGCCCGCGGTGTCCTGGCCGCCGAGAAAGCGCGCGATCTCTAAAAGCGGGCGCTGGGTCGCCGACAGGCCGATCCGCTGGAGCCGGCCGCCCTGGGCTGCCACCAGCCAGTCGAGGCGCTCGAGCGAGAGCGCCAGATGCGCACCGCGCTTGGTCGCGGCGATTGCGTGGATCTCGTCGACGATCACCGTGCGCACACCCTCGAGCACCGAGCGCGCGCGCGAGCTCAGCATCAGATACAGGCTCTCGGGCGTGGTGATGAGGACGTCCGGAGGGTGGCGCCGCATCCGTTCGCGCTCGCGCTGGGGCGTGTCGCCGGTCCGGACGCCGACGCTGATCTCGGGCGCAAGAAGGCCGGCCCGGGTGGCGGCGTCGCGCAGGCCGGCCAGCGGTCCGTCGAGGTTGCGCTCGACGTCGTAGTTGAGCGCTTTCAGGGGCGAGATGTACAGGACGCGTTCGGGGGCCGTGCCGGTCAGGCGCGCGGCCATGATCCGGTCCAGCGCCCACAAGAACGCCGCCAGCGTCTTGCCCGACCCGGTCGGCGCGAGCAGCAGGGTGTGCGCGCCGGCGGCGATCGGCGGCCAGCCGGCGCGCTGGGCATCGGTGGGTTCCGCGAACGCGCGGGCAAACCACTCCGCCGTCACGGGATGAAACGCGTCCAGGACCGACTCGTGCGCCACGTGTTGATCGTAGCCCCCGCGACGGGCGGGGTTCGTGGGGCCGGCGCCGTGTGTGCATCGTCCGGACGACGGGCGGCCCGGCCCAGCCGCCGGCCGGGCGGGGCGAGGGCCCCCCGCCGGCGATCAAACCGTCCCGACGACGCGCACGATGCCGAATTCACCCGGCGCCCGAGTGACCCGGACCCCCGGGCGACGGCGGTATCCTGTCGGCCATGCGCAACCTGGGGACAGCGGCGCCGCCGGAGGTCCAGAGACGCCCGATGGGACCCGCCGACGGCACGGGCAACGACGAGCCGGCGCACATCATCGTCTTGAACGACAACCACAACACGTTCGAGCACGTGGCGCGCACCCTCGCCACCGTGATCCCCGGTGTCGACTACGAGCAGGGGATGGCGTTCGCCAACCGCATCCACCAGGCGGGCCGCGCGCGGGTCTGGAGCGGACAGCGCGAGATCGCCGAGCTCTACTGGGACCAGCTGAAGTCCGCGGGGCTGACGCTGGTCCCCTTGGGCGAAGGGTAGGCCGTGCCCGATGCCGCCGACTGGCTGATCTCGGCCCTGGCCGCCGAGGGCGTCGAGGTGGTGTTCGGGAATCCGGGTTCGACCGAGCTCCCGATCGTCGATGCCTTCGGCCGGCAGGACCGCGTGCGCTACGTGCTGGGCCTGCATGAGATGTCGGTGATGGGGATGGCCGACGGCTACGCGCAGTCGACCGGCCGGCTGGCGGTCGTCAACGTGCACGTGCAGCCGGGGATCGCCAATGCCGTGGCCGGCCTCATCAACGCATCGCGCGCGCGGGTCCCCCTGCTCGTGACGGTCGGCCAGCAGGTCACCGGCATGCTTGACGAGCAGCCCTTTCTCGGCGGGGATGTGCTGAGCCCGGCCGCGCCGTTTGCCAAGGGCCTGTGGGAACCGCGCCGGGTCGCGGACCTGCCGGGCGTGCTGACGCGCGCGATCCGACTGGCCCGCACGCCGCCCTGCGGCCCGGTCGTCGTCAGCCTGCCGATGGACGTCTTGGTCTCCGACGCCCCGGAGGTCACGTACACGCCAGCCGGCCGGGGGCGGGCGCCCGCCCCGGACGCGCTCGAGCTCGCTGCGCTCGCGGCACTGCTGCGCGCGGCTCGTGACCCGATCCTGCTCGTCGGCGACGGGGTCGCCCATGCGGGCGTCCCCCGCCAGGTCGCCGCGCTTGCCGAGCGGCTCGGGGCGCCGATGCTCGGCGAACCGTGGGCGAGCCGCGTCGCGGTGCACGCCAACCACCCGCTGTGGACCGGTCAGCTGCCGATCTTCGGTGCACAGATCCGCGAGCGTCTTGCCGCCAACGATGTGGTCCTGGCGATCGGGATGCCGACGTTTCGCCTGTTCGGATCGAGCCCTGGTCCCACGCTCGATGCGGTGACCGAGCTTGCCGTACTCGACGAGGGGCCGCCCGAGCTCTCGGCCGGCGTCGACCCGGTCCTGGCGATCGAGGCCGATCTTGTGCTGGCGCTCGATGCGCTACTGGCCGCCCTCGGCCCGGCCGATGCGCCGGCGCGTGCGCGTCATGCGCGCGCGGTGTGCGAGCGTGCCGCGGCCCGGCGGGCCGCCCGACGCCGCGGTGCCCACCGGCGGGGACGCGATCACCCCGGCGCGCTTTGCCCGCGCCGTCGCCGGCGCCATCGGGCCGCGCGACATCGTCGTCGACGAGAGCCTCACCGCCGGGCGGGCGCTGCGGACGCTGCTCGGCGCCCGCGCCCCGGGCTCCTGGTACGCGCACCGCGGGGGCGCCCTCGGCTGGGCGCTGCCGGCCGCGGTGGGGGTGGCGATCGCCCACCCCGAGCGGCGCGTCGTCTGCACGCACGGCGACGGGAGCCTGTTGTTCGGGATCCACGCCCTCTGGACCGCCGCCCGGCTCGGGCTGCACCTGGCGGTGATCGTCGCCGACAACTCCGGCTACGAGATCCTGCGCGCGGGCATGGAGGGCATGACCGGGCACCCGGACGGCAACTGGCCGGGCCTTTGGATCCGCGAGCCGGATCTTGACGTCGCCCAGATCGCACGGGGCTTCGGCGCCGCGGCCGAGACCGTGGCGGACCCGGCGGCGCTCACCGGCGCCCTTGGTGACCTGATGGCCCGCAGCGCCACAGGGCCGGCCGTGCTCGTCGTGCGGGTGACCGGTCACACGCCGGCGATCGGGTACCCGATCGCCCCGCAGCACGCGCGGCCCGCCGCGCCCGGTCGTGGCTAGGCCATGCCGCTACCCAGGCGGGCCGCGAGCTCGCCCTCGGCGGCGACCTCGTCAGGGCGCAGCTCTGCCGCCCGGAGCGTGATGCCCTCGGTCTCGGTGAGCACCGCCTCGACGGCAGCGATCACCGCGGCCGCGGTGAGCCCGGGCACAGCGTCACCGACGGCCGCAACGCGGGCCGCAAGGGCGGCAGCGAGGGCCGCGTGGTCGGCTGCATCGCGGGCCAAGGCCGCCGCGAGCCCGTCCGCATCGAATCCGAGGGCGATACCGGACTGGAAGATCGTGCCCCGGGCGCGGCGCACCTGGGCGAGGCCTGCGAGCTTGCGACCGTCCGGCGTCGACGACCTCGAAGGGGGAGATCCCGCCAAAGCACGCCCGCGCCGCGAGTCGGCTCGTCTGGTCGGTGCGGGCCTGGGCTTGCCGGGCGTCGGCCAGCGGGATCGCCGCAGCCGGGACCCCGAGTCGGGTGAGCGCGGTGGCGACCGCCGTCCCGAGCCACCCGTAGGCGCGGGTCACATCGCGGTCGGCGAGGGCATGGCCCGGCGGGAGCACCACGTCGAGTGCGACCAGGCCCGCATCCCAGAGCACCGGGCCGCCGCCCGAGCCGCGCGGCACGATTCCGATCCCCGCCGCCCGGCAGGCCGCGGCGTTGATCGCGTTGTCCGATACGCCGCGCCCGACCACCAGCACGGGTGCGGTCGTCCGTCGACCACGAGGCCACGGGTGCGTCATCCGGACCCATGCGGTCCAGAAGCGCCAGCGGGCGGGCGACGGCAGCGGGCCCCGCCAGCGCGGCGGGGCCGATGCGTCGCCACAGATCAGCGCGGGACGAGGACAGCCGCCAGGATCCGCTCTTGCTCGGCCTGGTGGGCCTGCGGGTAGCCCTCGCTCGGGCTTGCGCGCCGGTCCCGGCCTTCGTAGTCGAGCAGCACGCCGGCCGGAAGCACCCGGTCGGTGATGTTCGGCCAGATGAAGTCCCAGGCACCCATGTTCATCGGCTCCTCCTGGACCCAGACGATGCGCTCGATGTTCGGGTAGCTGGCGATCAGCTCACCGAGCTCCTTCTCCGGGAACGGGTAGAGCATCTCGACGCGGCCGATCGCGAGGTCGGTCCGCTCCGGGCGCAGCGGGCTTGCCTGCAGCTCGTGGTAGACCTTGCCCGAGCAGAGGATCAGCGTCGAGATGCCCGGGTGCCGGTCGGACACGGTCGGGTCGGCGAGCACGGCGTGGAACCAGCCGTGGGCCAGCTCGGCGAGCGTCGCGCTCGCGGCCCTCAGCCGCAGCAGACTCTTGGGGGTGAAGATCGCCAGCGGGCGCTGCTTGTCGGTCAGCGCCTGCTTGCGCAGCAGGTGGAAGTACTGGGCGGCCGTCGAGCAGTTGGCCACGCGGATGTTGTCCTCGGCGGCCAGCTGCAGAAAGCGCTCGATGCGGCCGGAGCTGTGCTCGGGGCCGTTGCCCTCGTAGCCATGTGGCAGCAGGATCGTCAGCCGGGAGGTCTCGCCCCACTTGGCGCGGCCCGAGACGATGAACTGATCGATCATGATCTGAGCGCCGTTGGCGAAGTCGCCGTACTGGGCCTCCCAGAGCACCAGGGCCTCCTCGGCGCGCGCCGAGTAGCCGTATTCGAACCCGAGCGTCGCCGCTTCGGACAGGGGGCTGTTGTGCAGCTCGAAGCCGGCCTTGGCGTCGCGCAGGTGGGTCATCGGGATGTAGGTGCGACCGGTGTGGGGCGTCCAGGTCTCGCCGTCGCCGACGTCGTGCATCTCGAGGTGGCGTTGGCTGAAGGTGCCGCGGGCCACGTCCTGGCCGGTGAGCCGGATCGGCACGCCGTCCTGGGTGATCAGCGACGCGAACGCGAGCGACTCGGCGTGCGCCCAGGCGATGCCGCCTTCCGGGCCCATGACCTGGCGCCGGCGTTCGAGCTGCGGCTTGAGCTTCGGGTGGATCGTGAAGCTCTCGGGCATCGTGATCAGCTGCTCGTTGAGGTCGAGCAGCACGTCGGCGGGCACCGCCGTCTCGATCGGACCCAGCTTGGAGGTCCGCGGGACCTCGTCGTGCTCGGAGTGATCGGCGGTCGTGACCACGCGGTGCGCGTCGATCATGCGCTGCTCGGCCGCGGTGATGATGTCCTCGAACTGCTGCTCGGTGATCAGCCCCTGCTCGATCAGCTGCCGGCCGAAGATCTTTGACACCGGGGGGTGGGCCTTGATGGTGCGGCTCATCACCGGCTGGGTGTAGGCCGGCTCGTCGACCTCGTTGTGGCCGAGTCGCCGGTAGCCGATCAGGTCGATCAGCACGTCGCGGTTGAAGGTGCTGCGGAAGGCGACCGCCAGGCGCGCGGCGTGGATGACCGCCTCGATGTCGTCGGCGTTGACGTGGATGATCGGGATGTCGAACCCGCGGGCCAGGTCGCTGGCGCTGTGCGTCGAGCGCGAGTCCTGCGGGTCGGTGGTGAACCCGATCTGGTTGTTGGCGATGATGTGGAGCGTGCCGCCGGTGGTGTAGCCGGAAAGGCCCTGCATGTTCAGGGTCTCGGCGACGACGCCCTGGCCAGAGAAGGCCGCGTCGCCGTGGATGATCACCGGTACCGCGACGATCGGATCGATGTGGAACTCGGGTCCGCGGTCGGTCTGACGGGCGCGTGTGGTGCCCTCGGCGACGGCGTTGACCTGCTCGAGGTGACTCGGGTTCGCCGCCAGCGTGATGGCGACCGGCTTGCCGGTGCGGGTCGTGTAGGTGCCCTCGGCGCCGAGGTGGTACTTGACGTCACCGGCGGTGTTGATGAAGTCGCTGTCGTCCTCGTCGACGATGTGCGATTCGGTGTGGCCCTCGAACTCGCCGAGGATCGACTCGACCTCGCGGCCGACCACGTGCGTGATGAACGACAGGCGCCCGCGGTGGGCCATGCCGAGCACGACCTCCTTGGTGCCGATCGCGGCCAACAGCTCGATGATCTCGTCGGTCAGCGGCACCATCGAGTCGACGCCCTCGATCGAGAAGGTCTTCTGGCCGAGGTACTGCCGGCGCAGGAAGCGCTCGAACGCGTCGACGGCCGCCAGGCGCTCGAGGATCGCGACCTTGCGCTCGGGCTCGAGCGGCTGGGCCATGTCGCCCAGCTCGATGTGCTTGCGCCACCAGCGCCGCTGCTCGTGCGAGGAGATGTGCTCGTTCTCGTAGGCGATGTCGCCGCAGTAGGCCGCCTGCAGCTTCGGCAGCGCGGCCAGGAAGCTCTCGCCGGGCACCTGCAGCCGCAGCACCGATGCGGGGATCTTGGCCATCATCTCGGGGGTCAGGCCGACGCTCGCCGGGTCGAGGGCGGGGTCGCCGGGCGGATGCGACCCGAGCGGGTCGAGCGTGGCCGCCAGGTGCCCGTGGCTGCGGATGGCTTTCACCACCGACATCGCGACACCGACCCAGGTCATCAGCTCGAGCTCGGTCGCGCGGGTCGGGGCGGCCGCCGGGAGTGCGGCCGGCGCGGCGATCGGCGCGGCGATCGGCGCGGCGGCGGCGAGGCCGAGGCTCGCGCGGACCTGGTCGTAGAAGCCGTCGGTGCCCTCGAGCAGCGCGTCCACGCGCGCCAGGAACGCGCCGGACTCGGCGCCCTGGATGACACGGTGATCGTAGGTCGAGGTCATGGTCATGACCTTCTCGACCCCGAGCTCGCGCAGCGTGTCGGCCGACACGCTGCCGAGGCCGGGCGGGTAGGCGATCGAGCCGGTGGCCACGATCGTGCCCTGGCCGGCCATCAGACGCGGCACCGAGGCGATCGTGCCGATGCCGCCCGGGTTGGTGAGCGTGATGCTCGCCCCGCGCAGCTCGTCGGGTGTGATCCCGCCGGTGCGGGTGCGCTTGACCAGGTCGTCGTAGGCCTGCCGAAAGCCGTCGAAGCCGAGCGCGTTGGCGTTCTTGATCACCGGCACCATCAGGGTGCGGCTTCCGTCCTTGCGCTCGACGTCAACGGCCAGGCCGAGGTTGACGTTCTCACGGCGCAAGGCGTACGGCTTGCCCTCGCGGCGCTCGAACCCGGTGTTCATGACCGGGGTCTCGGCGCCTGCGACGATGATCGCCCAAGCGATCAGGTGCGTGAAGCTGAGCTTCTGGTTGCGACCGGCGGCGGCGAGGTCGGCGTTGATCTGACGGCGCTGCGTGTCGAGCGTTGCCACCGACAGGGTGCGGAAGCTGGTGGCCGTCGGGACCTTGAGCGAGTCGTCCATGTACTGGGCGAGCACCGCGTTCGGGCCCTTGAGCAGCTGCCCCTCGTCCGTGGCGGCAGCCGGGGCCGCGCCGTTGCCGGCTGCGCTGTCGGCAACATCGCTTTTGGTGATCATCCCGGCGGGGCCGCTGCCGGCCACGCTGGCCAGATCGACGCCGCTCACGGCGGCCAGGCGGCGGGCGACCGGGGTCGCCGGCGGGCCACCCTGGACCTCGGCCGGACGCGCACCGTCGGCTGCCGCGGCGCCCTCGGCGGCGGGTGCCGCCGTGGGCGTGGCGGGAATCGCGGCGCCGGCACCGACGGCCAGGTAACAGATCGGGTCCGTGATCTGGAAGGTCTCACCCTCGGGCACGGCGATTCGCTCGAGCACGCCGGCGACGGGCGAGGGGACGGGCGTGTCGACCTTGTCGGTCGAGATCTCACAGAGGTCCTCGTTCTGGGCCACGGCGTCGCCGGGCTGCTTGTACCACGCGATGACCGTGCCCTCGACGACGGACTCCATCTCGGGCAGCACGACCGCAAACAGGCCCTCCCCGCCACGGGCGGCGGGCGCCGCAGGGACCGCGGCGGGGGCGGGCTCGGGCGCGGCGGCGGCGCGCGGCGTGCGGGCGCTGCGGGCTCGGGCGGCGGTGCGGGCTCGGGGGCGGCCGCCGGCGCGGGCGTCGCGTTCGGGTCGCTGGAGATCTCGGCCAGCGCGGACACCGACCTCCACGGTGTCGCCCTCGGCGGCGAGGATCGCCACCAGGACGCCCGCCGAAGGGCGCGGGCACCTCGACGTCGACCTTGTCGGTCGTCAGATCCAGCAGGATGTCACCGGGGGAGATGGCGTCGCCGACGGCGACCCTCCATTCGACGATCGTCCCTTCGGTGACCGACTCGCCGAGTTCCGGGAGGATCACCTGCTGGGTATCTGACGTCGTGGACACGCGCCGCTCCAATATGTCTTGTGCTGTTCGCGAAGGCTCGCCCGCACGAGTGTGACGAGGATTTTCGCCGCAATCGTCCGCCATTAGATGATGCCGATCTTACGCGGCGGGCGCCCACGGGCCGGTCCCGGGACGACGCTGGGTTGCACGGCAGACATCACCGCTGTCCGATGCGGGCACCGTGCTGACCGTACCCCGACGCGGCGCTGATCCCGCGATCGGGTGTCGCGTGCCAAGCGTGCCGCCGCACCGGCCACGAGGACCGCTGTCCGTGGAGACAACTAGGGCGTAAAGCGGTAGCCCACGCCGGGCTCGGTGATGAAGTGCCGCGGCGCCGAGGGGTCGTCTTCGAGCTTGCGCCGGATGCGCAGCAGCACCGTGCGCAGGTACTCGCTCTCGCCCTCGTAACCGGGGCCCCACACGTGGGTAAGCAGCTCACGCTGGCTCACCAGGTGACCCGGGCGGCGTGCCAGCAACGCGACGACGCCCCACTCCTTGGGGGTCAGGTGCACGAGCGCGCCGTCGCGCTCAACCTGGCGTGCGGCGAGATCGATCTGCAGCGTCCCCGCCGACACGACCGCGGAGTCGGTGTCGGAGCTCGAGCGGCGCATTGCCGCACGGATCCGCGCCAGGAGCTCGTCGATGCCGAACGGCTTGGTGACATAGTCGTCGGCCCCGGCGTCGAGGGCGGCGACTTTGGCGGCGCTTTGGTGACGGGCGGAGAGCACGATGACCGGGACGTCGCTCCAGGCCCGTACGGCCTCGAGGACCTCCATGCCGGTATGCCCGGGCAGCCCGAGATCCAGGAGGATCACGTCCGGGTGGGCGCGTGACGCCTCGACGATTCCGTCGGTGCCGTCGTGCGCCACCACGACCTCAAACCCGTGGGCGCCGAGGCCGATCGACAGCGCCCGTGCGAACGGCCGGTCGTCGTCGATGAGCAGGATCGTGGTCACCGGCCGGCCACCGCGACCGCGGGGGGCGCTGGGGCCGGGACGAGGGGCAGGGTGAGCACCATCGTGCAGCCGCCGCCGGGCGTGTCATCGACCGCGATCGTGCCGTCGAGCGCGGTCGTAAAGCCGCGCGCGATCGCCAGGCCGAGGCCCACGCCACGCGCGACCCTGACGTCGCCGCGGCGCTGGAAGGGAAGGAAGATCGTCTCGCGATCCTCGGGCCGCACGCCCGGGCCGTGGTCGACGACCCTGATCGTGGCGTCGTTGCCGACCAGGCCGATGTCGACCGCGACCTCGCCGCCGCCGTGGATCAGCCCGTTTTGCACGAGGTTCGCGACGATCCGCACCACCAGCGTCGCGTCGGTGGTCATCGGCACGGCATCGAGGCCGGTGACCACCACCGCCGAGGGCAGGACGCCGGCGGCGGCGACCGCGTCCTCGATCGCATAGTCGACCAGATCGACCAGATCGACCTCGGCTCTGACGAGTTCCATCGTGCCCTCGTTGACCCGCGTCATGTCGAGCAGCCCCTCGATCAGGCCCGACAGGCGATCGGTCTCGGTGTCGATCGACTCAAGCAGCGCCTCATGCTGTTCCGGGGTGAAGTGTGCCGAGGGCGACAGGAGGCTCGTCGCGGCGGTCTTGATCGAGGCAAGCGGCGTGCGCAGGTCGTGGCTGACCGCCGCCAGCAGCGCCGCGCGCAGCTCGTCGGCCTGACGCAGCTGGTCGCGCTCGCGTGCCTCACGCTCCAGGCGTTGGCGCTCGATTACCGTGACGATCTGCGAGGCGACCCCGCGCAACAGGGCCTGGCTCTCTGGGTCCTCGAGCCCGCCGGCGACGACCAGCTCGTGCGTGTTGTCGAGCGCGACCGCGGCGGTCGGTCCGGTCAGGGTGCCCGAGACGACCTCATTGACCGTCGTCCCGTCGTGGCCGATACGCCGCAGCGCGGCACCGTTGAGCTCGAAGGTTCGGACGAAGTCGGCCAGGAAGTCCTCGAGGGCCTCGTCGCCGAGGCTCACCGTCGAGACCAGGCGCGCCAGCGCCCGCGCGTTGCGCTCGGCACGGACGGCCTGGTTGCTGCGCCGCGCCGCGACGTCGACGAGGGTCGCGACGGTCAGCCCGGCGACCAGAAACACCGTCAGCGCCAACAGGTCGCGGGCGCTGGCGATCGAGAACGTGTGAATCGGCGGGGTGAACTCGTAGTTGCTGATCAGAAACGCCGCGAGGGCTGCGAGCAGACCGGGGACGATGCCGCCGACCGTCGCCACGGCGATCACCACCAGTAGGTAGGCCGACAGCGCCTCGGCGAGCGACGCCGAGACGGCACCCGAGGTCAACACCGCGGTCATGACCGGGAACGCGATGAGCCCGAGGACCGCGGCCGCGGCCACGCGGCGCTGCGAGATTCCGGATCGCGTCGACCACCAGGACCGGCGCGTGCGGGCACCCGGCGCGGACGCGTCGACGCCGATCACATGCAGATCGATGTCCCCGCGGGCCTCGCGGACGCAGCGCGTGACGATCGACCCGTGCACGAGCTCGGACAGGCGGCTACGCCGGCGTGCTCCGATCACCAGCTGCGTGGCGTTCTCTGCCCGGGCCATCGCCACCAGGGCCACCGCGACGTCGTTGGAGACAACCTCGACAAAGCGTCCGCCCAGCTCGGTCAAGAGCGCCACGTTGCTGTCGACCGCGCTGTCGCTGCGGGAGCGCAGCCCGTCGTCGCGGCGCACGTTGACCCCGACGAGTTCGGCCTTCGCGCGCCGGGCCATGCGTGCCGCCCTGCGGATCAGGCGGGCGGTCTCGGGCGAGCCGGTGATCGCGACCACCACGCGCTCCTTGGTCTCCCAGGCGGTGTCGATGTGGTGGCGCTCGCGGTATTCCTGCAGCTCCGTATCGACCCGGTCGGCCAGCCACAACAGCGACAGCTCGCGCAGGGCGGCCAGGTTGCCCGGTCGGAAAAAGTGCGTCAGGGCGGCGTCGATGCGCTCGGCCGCATAGACGTTGCCGTGCGCGAGGCGGCGCCGCAGCGCCTCCGGGGTCATGTCGATCAGCTCGATCTGCTCGGCGCTGCGCACGAACTCGTCCGGCACGGTTTCGCGCTGCGGGACGCCGATGATCGTCTCGACGACGTCGCTGACGCTCTCCAGGTGCTGGAGGTTGAGCGTCGAGATCACGTTGATCCCGGCCTCCAGGATGTCCTCGACGTCCTCGTAGCGCTTGTCGTGGTCGACGCCCGGGACGTTCGAGTGCGCCAGCTCGTCGATCAGCACGACCTCGGGGTGCCGCTCGAGGATCGCCTGCAGATCCATCTCCTCGTACGTCTGGCCGCGGTACTCGACCGAGCGGCGCGGGATCACCTCGAGGTCGCCGATCTGGGCGGCGGTCTGGGCGCGGCCGTGCGTCTCGACGAGGCCCGCGACCACGTCGGTGCCCCGGGACCGGCGCCGCAGGCCCTCGCCGAGCATGGCATAGGTCTTGCCGACGCCGGGTGCCGCGCCGAGGTAGATCCGTAGCCATCCGCGTGCCATGGGCGAGCCTTTGGTGAAGCGTTCGAATCGAGCTTAGCGACTCCCCAGTCGTGCGAGCGAGAGATTGAGATCCAGCACGTTGACGCCGGGTTCGCCCATCACGTCCCAGACCCGACCGACCGTGGCCTTGTCGATGAGCTGCTGGACGGTCGCCAGCGGCACGCCCCGCGCCGCCGCGACGCGCGGTGCCTGCAGGCGGGCGTTGGCGATCGAGATCTCCGGGTCGAGCCCGGAGGCCGAGGAGGTCACGGCGTCCACCGGCACCGGGGTGCTCGCCGGCAGGTGGTTGAAGGAGCGATAGGCGGTCAGAGCGCTTTGGACCGCCGTGATCAGCGCCGGGTTGGTGGGGCCGAGGTTCGATCCGCCCGAGGACATCGCGTCGTAGCCGGACCCGGCCGCCGAGGGCCGTGGCTGGAACCACTGCGGCAACGGGTTGCCGGCCGCGTCGTCGAACGACTGCCCGATCAGCTCGGAACCGACGATCTGTCCGTTCGGACCAGACGACGAGCGAGCCGTTGGCCTGGTGGTGGAAGAGTGCCCTGGGCGATGCCGGTGATCACGAGCGGATACGCCAGGCCCGTCAGCACGGTCATCACGATCGTCAGCGCGACCGCGGTGAAGAGCATGCGCCGCATCAGTGGACCCCCAGCGCCGTGACGATCAGATCGATGATCTTGATCCCGATAAAGGGCACGATCGCACCGCCGAGGCCGTAGATCAGCAGGTTGCGCCGCAGGATCGACGAGGCGCCGGTGGCCCGGAAGCGCACGCCGCGCAGGGCCAGCGGGATAAGGGCGACGATGATCAGCGCGTTGAAGATCACCGCCGAGAGGATCGCCGAGTGCGGGCTCGAGAGGTGCATGATGTTCAAGGAGTTGAGCTGCGGGTAGACGACGACGAACATCGCCGGGACGATCGCGAAGAACTTGGCGATGTCGTTGGTGATCGAGAACGTCGTCAGCGACCCGCGGGTGATCAGCAGTTGCTTGCCGATCTCGACGACCTCGATGAGCTTGGTCGGGTTGGAGTCGAGATCGACCATGTTGCCGGCCTCCTTGGCGGCCTGCGTGCCGGTGTTCATCGCCACCCCGACGTCAGCGACCGCGAGCGCCGGCGCGTCGTTGGTGCCGTCGCCGGTCATGGCCACCAGGTGCCCACCGGCCTGCTCGCGGCGGATCAGCGCCATCTTGTCCTCGGGTGTCGCCTCGGCGAGGAAGTCGTCGACGCCCGCCTCCTCGGCGATCGCCGCCGCCGTGCGCGGATTGTCGCCGGTGATCATCACGGTGCGGATGCCCATGCGCCGCATCTGCGTCGAAGCGCTCGCGTATGCCGGGCTTGACGATGTCCTTGAGGGAGATCACCCCGAGCACCCTGGGTCCGTCGGCGACGACCAGCGGGGTGGCGCCCTGGGTCGAGATCCCGTCGACGACGACTTGGAGCTGACGCGGGACCTCGCCGCCCTGCGCGCGCACCCAGGCCTCGACGGCGGAGCCCGCGCCCTTGCGGATGTGTCGGTCGCCGGCATCGACGCCGCTCATGCGGGTGTGGGCGGTGAAGGGAATGAGCTCGGCGCCTGGCAGGGGCTCGGCGGGCGCACCCTGGTGGGCCTCGACCAGCGCAACGATCGAGCGGCCCTCGGGGGTCTCGTCGGCGAGGCTCGACTGGACCGCCGCCTCGGCAAGGTCGCGCATCGGGACGTTGGGCATCGGGATGAGCTCGGTCGCCTGGCGGTTGCCGAAGGTGATCGTGCCGGTCTTGTCGAGCAGCAGCGTCGAGCAGTCGCCGGCGGCCTCGACCGCGCGCCCGGACATCGCCAGCACGTTGCGCTGCACCAGGCGGTTCATGCCGGCGATCCCGATCGCCGACAACAGCGCACCGATGGTCGTCGGGATCAGGCAGACAAAGAGCGCCACCAGCACGATGATCGATTGCGCGGCGCCCGAGTACATCGCAAAGGGCTGCAGCGAGACGATCGCGATCACGAACACCAGCGTCAGCCCGGCCAGCAGGATGTCGAGGGCGATTTCGTTGGGCGTCCTCTGGCGGCTGGCGCCCTCGACCAGCGAGATCATGCGGTCGAGGAAGGTCTGCGCCGGGATCGGCGGTGATCCGCACCAGGATGCGGTCCGACAGGACCCGGGTGCCGCCGGTGACCGCCGAGCGGTCCCCGCCGGACTCGCGGATCACGGGCGCCGACTCGCCGGTGATCGCCGATTCGTCGACCGACGCGATGCCCTCGATGATCTCGCCGTCGCCGGGAATGATGTCGCCCGCGACGACCTCGCAGACATCGCCGGCGCGCAGGTCGGTCGAGGCGACCTGTCGGATCGTCCCGTTCTCGACCACCTTGGCGATCGTGTCCGCGCGGGTGCGGCGCAGGGCGTCGGCCTGCGCCTGGCCGCGGCCTTCGGCGATCGCCTCGGCGAAGTTGGCGAACAGGACCGTGAACGCCAGCCACGCGATGATCCAGTCCGCCGAACACGTTCGTCGCGTGCGTCGAGCTTCCGAAGTCCTTGATCCAGAACACGAGCGCCAGCAGCGGTGGTGACCTCGACGGTGAACATCACCGGGTTGCGGACCATGTGCCGCGGGTTGAGCTTGAGGAACGCGTCGAGCACGGCCCGACGCACCAACGCGGGGTCGGTGCCGGCGAGGGCGGCGGGTGAGCGTCGGACGGGAAGCGGTGTGCGAGTCGTCATGCGTGTGGCCTAGGTGTGGTAGATGAAGTGCTCTGCCAGCGGGCCGAGCGCGAGGACGGGGAAGTAGGTCAGGCCGACGATGATCACCGTGACCCCGACCAGCAGCGTCGCGAACAGCCCGGTGCCGGTCGGCAGCGTGCCCGAGGAGGGCGGTGTCGCCTGCTTGCGGCCGAGCGAGCCCGCGATCGCGAGCACCGCGACCATCAGCGCGAAGCGGCCGAGCAGCATGCGATCGCCGAGCGTCGTGTTGAACCAGGTCGTGTCGGCCGAGATGCCGGCGAAGGCCGAGCCGTTGTTGTTGGACGGCGAGACGAACGCGTAGACCATCTCGCTCAGGCCGTGGGCGCCGGGGTTGAGCAGCGCGGCCTTGCCGCGCGCGGTCGCGATCGAGCACGGCGGAGAAGCCCAGGGCGACGGCCGGGACGATCAGGATGTAGATCGCCACCAGCTTCATCTCAGCGGCCTGGATCTTCTTGCCCAGGTACTCCGGTGTCCGCCCGACCATGAGCCCGGCGAGAAACACCGACAGCATGGCGAGGATCAGCATCCCGTAGAGCCCTGAACCGATCCCGCCGGGCGAGACCTCGCCGAACATCATGTTGGTGAGCACGACGCCGCCGCCGAGGGGCGTGTAGCTGTCGTGCATGGAATCGACCGAGCCGGTCGAGGTCCCCGTCGCCGAGGAGCCGAACAGCGCCGACGTGGCCGCGCCGAACCGCACTTCCTTGCCGGTCAGATTGCCGCCGACGACCGTGGATGAGGCGGTCTGGTTGACGCCCTTCGGGCAGCGAGGCGTTGCCGCCGGCCTCAAGGCCCATGACCAGCAGCGCCGGCACGATCCACAACACCGCCATGGCGCCGAGGACCGCCAGGCCCTGGCGCCGGTCCTTGCACAGCTTGCCGAAGGTCCATGGCAGCGAGAACGGGATCAGCAGCAGCAGCCAAATCTCGAACAGGTTCGTAAAGCCGGTCGGGTTCTCGAACGGATGCGCCGAGTTGGCGTTGAACGGGCCGCCCCCGTTGGTGCCCAGGTCCTTGATCGCCTCCTGGCTCCCGATCGCGCCCGTCGGCAGCGACTGTTGGGCGCCGGCCAGGGTGTGGACCGTGACCGGTGCGGTGAGGTCCTGGATGACGCCCATCGACACCAGGATCAGCGCCGCGACGATGCGAGATCGGCAACAGGAGCCGCGTCACCGTGCGCACCAGATCGACCCAGAAGCTGCCGAGCGTGCTCGAGCGGCGCCGGATCAGCCCGCGCATCAGGGCGACCGCGACGGCGACGCCGACGGCCGCCGAGATGAAGTTCTGCACGGTCAGGCCGATCATCTGGGTGAGGATCGACATCGCGGTCTCGCCCGAGTAGTTCTGCCAGTTGGTATTGGTCAGGAAGCTGGACCGCGGTGTTGAACGCCAGCGGCGCCGGCACCGCGCCGGCGTGGTTCGGATCCAGCGGCAGGTGCTGCTGTACGCGCTGGATCGCGTAGAGGACGAGCACCGAAACGGCCGAGAAGGCCAGGAGCGACAGCGCGTAGGTGCGCCAGCGCTGCTCGCCCTTCGGGTCGATTCCGCAGATGCGGTAGATCGCGTTCTCGAGCGGTGCGAAGACCCGGTCGAACGGCGCGGACCCCCCGCCGTAGACCCGCGCCATGTATCCGCCGAAGATCGGGATCGCCACCGCCAGCGCGACGATGAGGATCACGAGCTGGGCGACATCGTTGAGCCCCACTAGAGGCGCTCCGGCGCAAGCAGCGCGATGATCAGGTAGATGGCGAGGACGATGGCGACAACGAGTCCGATCGCGTCGTTGGCGCTCACGTCTGGTCCTCCGGCGCGTCGCCGAGGCCGCCGGGGGTGCAGTCGTCGTCGCGCGCGCCGATGATGCGCTCGCAGCCGAAGGCGAACGCCGCCATCAACGCGAAAAACGCCACCATCCCGGCGACAAAGAGCACATCGAGCATGGAGTTTGCCCCGATCGTCTGGGGAACCGTGCGCGGGTGCGCACGCCATGCTCGTGAGTCTGCGTGACGACCTCGCCGAACGCGCGCCAGCGCCACGTAGATGTCACGCGGCCAGCGATAATTTCACGGGTTTGTCACGCCGTGCGATGCGTCCATCGGGAGCGGTGCTCCGGCATCGTCCCGGGCTCCGCTGCCCGGGCGATACCGAGACGCGTGCGCCGTCCGACTAGGCTGCGACGGGCGACAGCGGCGGTCCGGCGAGCCCGGAATCCTTGCGGTGGTGAGGTTCCCGGTCGATCCACGTGCCGACCCAGGTGCGCACGTATGGGCCGTCGGCCCCGTGGATGATCACCTTGGCCCGGAGCGCGGTGCCGGTGATCGACTCGAGCGAGCGCAGCAGCGTGTCGAGCGCCTGGCTGTCGCCCGCGGCGCACTCGACCATGATCGCGGGAAGCGCACCCTGGCGGGCGGTCGCCTCGATGCGGCAGCGCCGGTGACCCGGTGCGATGAGTGCCGGGACGACGCGCTCGATCGCCTGGGCGAGTTCCTGCGCGTCCACAAGCGACGATGTCCGGACCGTGATCGCGTACTCCCGGTCGACGAGCATCGCGGCGTGGACGATCGGGCGCTCGCTCCGAGCGACGCGTCCGACGGCCTCCGACAGCGTCGTGCGCCGCAGCGCCGCGAGCCGCTCGCGTGCCCCGGTGCGGGGACGTCTCGCACGGCGTTTGCGGGCCTGGGCGAGATCGACGACTGGCGGATCGCCCGGGGGTGGTGTACCGCCCGCTGCTGGCGGTGTCGAGGTCGAACCGATGTGGGATACCGCACGGAGGCTCATGGGTGCTCCTCTGAGGAGGGCCGGGGGGTCGGGGTGGCAGTAGTAACCCTCCCGCGCGCAGGTGAGAAACGTCTGAGCCGCTCGCTATGGGCGGGTTAAGCCACCGCCAGCCTCCGGCGCCGGGCGCACGCTCTGCGAAACTTCCTGTAAAGCGGCCATATTCGGTGGCGTCCGGTACGCCGTGGCGGAGCCCACGCCGGGTCGCTTTGTAAAGCGTTCGAGGCGTCCAGCTGTGGGCGGGCTGGGGGTTAGGTCCTCGGGAACACCGCTTGGGCCAGGATCTGGATCCGACGGGTCGCCGGGAGCGACAGGATCTTGCGCAGTGCAGCGGCCCGGTGCGAGGCCGCGTAATGGCCGTTGACGAAGTCGACGACCATGGCCGTGCTCGGCCGCGCCTGCGTCCCGCGCGCGATGATCGCGGCGACGGCGCCGGGATGGTGGACGGCCTCGGCGACCAGCACGGCCGCGGCGTGGATCCAGCGCGAGTAGGTGTAGTGGGTGACCACGTAGCCGGCGATCTGGGCGCGGCTCACCGTCGGGACCGGGCCCGGGCTGCCGGCCGGCGAGCGCACCGGGACGAACCAGGTGCTCGGCAGGCCGAGATCGTCCTGGATGGTCGCACCCGCCACGTTGGCGCTCTGCCCGTTGGTGAGCGTGATGCGCGCCATCCGCACCCGTGGCGAGGTTCCCACTGCGGTGATCACGATCTGGTCGACCGGCGCCCCGAGCCCGAGCAGCTGACCGAGCCGCACCGCGGTATATGTCGGCGGGTCGCGCCACGGGTCCATCGGCGAGATGCCGTCGTAGGGGTCCGGCACGCCGACCAGATACGGGATCGCCGGGCCGCCCCAGGCGTCGTTGATGCTCTCGGTATGGCCACCGGAGCTGGAAAAGAAGAACGTCTGCACGATCGCGCCGTGGTAGGTCACCGCCTGCCCGGTCGTCGCGCTCACGGCGGCGTCGGTGCGCGCGGTCTCGGCGGCGACGCCGCCGTACAGCTGGCTGCGGGTGTCGGGGTAGACGTCAAAGCTGGCCGACGGCCGGCGGCTGGCCAGGGCGTAGCTGCGCGATGCGATGGCCTGCGCCTGGAGCGCCGCAGTGGCCCAGCTGGAGGGCATCTCGCCGGCCACGACGCCGCGCAGGTACGACTCGATCGGCACGGTGTTGATCGTCTCCAGCCGTCCGCCCGATGCCGTGGTGGTCAGCGTGCCGCGGTAGGCCCGGCCGCCGAAGCTCACCAGGCCCGACCCGTTGGGGGAGACCGTCACGCCGGCGGCCGTCTGGACGACCTTGGTCGTGCCGGGGCCCTCGACGAGCAGGCCGGCGCCTGCCGGGTGCAGCGTGTAGCCGACGCCGGCTGCCAGGACGTACGGCTTGCCGGTGTGCAGGTCCACGAGCTCACCCGCGCCTTGGACGCCGACCGCGGCGGCCGTCTGGCCGGTGGCAAGCAGCACGCGGATCGGCGTCGTGGTCGACTCGGCCGTAAGCGTCGTGCCGCGGTAGTACCAGGACAGGATCTTGGCGGCACTCCAGCCGTGTAGGGCGTCGCCCTCGGCGCCGTACTGGGACATGCCGACGCCGTGCCCGTAGCCGCGGCCGGCAAACGTGAACTGGACCGTCTGCGCGGAGGCCGTGCCGACGACCGCGAGCGCCCCGAGCGCTGCGGCGCCCAGCACGCGGCGCCAGCGGCGAGTACCGCGGCCGCCCGGGGAGATGCGGGAATGCGCCACGGGATCCGACCCCGTGGGCGAGGCGTTGATGTCCACGTGCTGTCCGTCTGTTGGAGCCCGTGCAGCGCCGCGTCCCGAAGGCAGGGCACTCGCACGGGAGTTGCCGTCTCGAGCGCCGTCGACGCCGGTGCGGTCGAGGGCTCACTCACCGCCTCGACGCCGTGTACGGATGACTTGAGCGGTCGGCCGCCCAGGCCGGGCGAATTTACAAAACGCTCATGCCCGGGGCGATCTCACGCCGCAATTCGGGTCCGCCCTCCCATGCCGCCGCAAGATGTCAACCGGCCAGGGCCCCTCGCATCCGGCCCTAGCCGGGCGGGCCCGCGCGGTCGACGGTGACCCGCTCGATGCGCCGGTCCGGCACCAGCCAGACGACCGCGACCCCGATGTAGATCGCGATCGCCACGAGCGGCGCGACGATCGCCGCGAGCAGGGCGACCACGTATGCCACGAGCGAGAGCCTGCCCTTCCAGTCCCGGCCGATCGCCATCGCCAGACGCGAGTCCGCCGCGTGGATCCGCAGCAGCTGGACCGTCAAGATGAAATAGGCGATCGCCGCCGCGAGCAGGACGAGCCCGTATGCCAGCGCGGGTCCGCTCGCGCGCCAGTTCGGGCCGAGCCAGGCGGTCGCTATGGGCATCAGCGACAGGCAGAACAACAGCCCCATGTTGGCCCACAGCACCCGGCCGTCGATGCGCTCCACCACCGTCATCAGGTGATGGTGGTTGTTCCAGTAGATCGCGAGCATCACGAAGCTCAGGACGTAGACCAAGAGCTTCGGCACCAGCGGCCGCAGGTCCCCGAAGCTGTCGCCCGCAGGCGGCCGCAGGTTCAAGACCATGATCGTCACCAGGATGGCGATGACGCCGTCCGAGAACGCTTCCAGACGTCCGCGATTCACGCGGTCGAGTATCGCAGCCACCGCGGCCGCGGAGGCTCGGCTCCGCGGTGCGCCGCGCGCGGGCGGGGTCGCGCGCGCCCCCGCCCGCGAAGGGGGTTGAGGGACAGGCCCGGTCTGTCGAGGAATGTGGTAATGAGCGCAACCGCCGCAGCTGCGGCCACGCCGAGTGCCGCGACGCATGTGTTGGCGAGCGCCTTTCCCATCGGGCAGGCGCTGGCTCCGCGCATGCTCGTCGGGGTCCTGGTGGCCGCGCTCGTCGCATCCGCCGCCGTGGCCGTCTATCAGCGCATCCGCGCATCGCGCTCGGGCATCGCGGGCGTCGACCGCATGGACGTCAAGACCTTTGAGGCGTTCTTGGCGTCGCTGTTCCGCGACCTCGGTTACGAGGTCGCGGGGTCCCGGGTGCACGGTGACTTCGCCGCCGAGCTGGTGGTGGTCAAGGACGGCCGGCGCACGGTCGTCGAGGGCAAGCGCTGGAGCAAGAAGCATCTCGGCATCACCGCCGTGCAGGAGGCGCTGGCCGCGATGACGGACTTCGCGTGCGACGACGCGATCGTGGTCGCCAACCGGCAGTTCACCCATCCGGCCAAGAAGCTCGCCAACGCCAACGATATCCAGCTCTGGGACCGCGAGGCGCTGGTCGGCAAGCTACTCGGTCTGCACGGGGTGCCGGGCGAGCTGCCGAGCTCCGACGTCGCGATCCCCGAGCTCGCGGCGACGGCGACGGCACCGGCGCCTGCTGCCGCTCCCGTCCCACCCCCCGCGGTCACGCGGATGCCCGCCATCGCGGTCGTCGCGAGTTCGGATGCGGCGCCGGCCTGGACGCCGGGGGCCTTCGCGTCCTGTGCGTTGTGCGGAATGAGTGTCTCCAAGGACGACCGCATCCTCTGTCTGAGCCAGCCGAATCGATTCGGCAACCAGCTCTACTGCCACGCCCACCAGCAGCTGATCGGTGGCGCCGCCCCGTCGGGCGGTGCGGCGGGCTAGTCGGCCGAGTCGCGCGCCGCTTGCAGCACGAGCCCCGGGACCGGGCTCACCGAGACGGCAAAGTAGATCGCGATCGCGGCGATCGATCGCAACGGATGCCCACGTGCTGATGAATGCCACGCCGACGGCGACCAGGTAGCACAGGCCGCCGGCCAGGCCGCGGCGGTACCCGACCGGCAGCGCCGGGGCCGCGGCCGCGATGACCAGCTCGCGATGATGGGCGAGGTAGCTCCAGCCCCAGGCGAAGGTCAGGCCCATCATCATCATGGCGCCCGCGGAGAGGACCGGGGCCGGAAGGGCCTGGCTGCCGCGGTCCGCGTAGCTTGCCGCCAGGGCCGTCGGCCACGGGATGATCGAGACGAACAGCAGGAACGCGATCGTCCGTTCGAGGAAGCGCCGGTCGATCGACTGGACCGCGGCCATCATTCCGTGATGCTCGATCCACAGCACCCCGAGGATCGCGAAGGACACGCCGTCGGCAACGTAGGTCGGCCAGGGCTGCAGCAGGTCATGCGCCAGGTGCGCGGAGGACTCGGGCCGCGGCAGGTCGAGGACGAGCAGGGTCATGGCGATGGCAAACACGCCGTCGATCGGCGCGTGCAGGCGTCCTGGGCCCACCTCGGCACCTCCTCCGCCGGAGCCTCGCGGCGCGCTCGGCGCCCTGGCGTGCCATCACGCGGGTCGCGGCGGGCGCACCGGACAACGATCACGGGGGCAACCGTCGTCCGCACGGAGGCGTCGTGGCGCAGATCGTCGTGTCCGGGCACGAGGTGGTCGTGCAGCTGAGCCTGATCGAGAAGGCCGGCGCCTTCCATGCCGATCTCCGCATTCCCCTCGCCGCGGTGCGTGCGGTGCGCGTGGCGGACGATCCCTGGACGGCCCTGCGCGGGATCCGCGCGCCCGGCACGGGCGTGCCCGGGGTGATCGCGCTCGGTACCCACCGGGGCGGGGGAATCCGGGACTTCGCGGCCGTCCACAAACACACGCCGGCCGTGGTCGTCGAGGCGGCTGGGGCCGGGTTCGATCGCCTGGTGATCTCGTCGTCGGGCGCGCGCGGGGACGCCGCGCGCATCGACGCGGCCGTGCGGGGCACGGGCTAAGGCGCGTCCTGCTCGGGGGTGCCGTCCGCGACGATCGGACGCGTGCGTCGTCCGCGCCGGCCGGTCAGGGTCAGCACCCGCTCGGCGTCGCGTTCCTCGATCAGCATGCGCTGGCGCGCCCGCAGCAGGTCGGACGCGGTGATCAGGCCAACCACCGTCCCCGGGTCCTCGCGTTCGACGACCGGGAGTGTCCCGACATCGACGGCCGTCATGCGGTCCGCGACGAGCCGCAGGATCTCGTCCGGATAGGCGATCGCGACCGGCGTCGTCATCACCTCGCCGACCGTGCGCACGGGGTCCTCGCGGTCGTGAAGGATCGCCGACCACGGCACGACGCCCGCCAGGTGCGCCGCCTCGTCGAGCACCGGGTACAGCCGCTGGCGGCGCTCGGGCGAGCCCTCGGCGAAGGCCCCGTACACATCGGCGCTGCGTTGGGTGGGTTCCAGGGTGACCGCGAGCGGCCGGATCAGCTCGCGCACGTAGATCGCCTCGAGGGGATCGACCGAGTACTCGCGCATGACGTGAACGCCGCGGCGGGCGACCTTCTCGGTCAGGATCGAGCGCGTGAGGACGAGCACGCTCACAAGGTAGGCGAGGATTGCGGCCACCAAGAGCGCCAGGAGGCTGTTCCGGTCATGGGTGAGCTCGAACGCGAAGACGATGGCGGTAAACGGTGCGCCGGTGACGCCGGCGAGCACTCCCGCCATGCCGATGAGCGACCACGCCCCCACCGAGGCGCCCGGCAAGAGATGCCCGATCGTGCCCCCCAGGGCGGCGCCCAGCGTCAGGGTTGGCGCGAGGACCCCGCCGCTGGTGCCGGCACCCAGGCCCGTCGCCCAGATCACCAGCTTCACCCCGAACAGCAGGAGCAGCGCACCGACGGCAAACTGACCGAGCAACTCCGCGTGGATCGTGGCGTAGCCGACCCCGAGCGCCTTGGGGTCGATCAGCCCGCCGATGCCGATGACCAGCCCTCCGATGGCCGGCCACCACATCCAGTGCACGTGCCTGCCGAGATACGAAAACAGGTCCTCGGCGCGGTGGACCGCATGCGTGATGACCCATGCGGACAGGCCGCAGGCGATGCCGATGCCCGCCGCCCCGAGCAGGGCAATGCCGGTGATCTCAGCGTGCGACGGCACCGGAAACAGCGGCTGCGGGGCCACGAGCCCGTGGCGGGCCATCACGACGCGCAGCGCATCCGCGGTGGCGGCCGCGATCCCGATCAGCACCGTCGAGCGTGGCCGGAACTCGAACGCCAACAGCTCGACGCCGAAGAGCGTGGCGGCGACGGGTGTCCCGAAGACCGCGCTCATGCCGGCCGCCGCGCCCGCGACGAGCAGGCTCCGTCGCTGGGCCGCGGTCAGCCGCATGAGCTGGCCGACGATCGAACCCAGGGCGCCGCCGGTGACGATGATCGGCCCTTCGGCGCCGAACGGGCCGCCGGTGCCAATGCTGATCGCGCTGGAGACCGGTTTGAGGACGGCCAGGCGCGGCCGGACCTTGCTGCCGCTGGTGAGGATGATCTCCATCGTCTCGGGGATGCCGTGCCCGCGGATCCGCTCGGAGCCGAAGCGCGCCATGAGCCCGACCACGAGCCCGCCGATCACCGGGATCACGACCGCCACGATGCCGAGGGTGTTTGCCGCCGGCGAGACGAGGCGGACGCCGATGCGCTGGTAGTAGGCGAGGTTCGTGACGAAGCCGATCATGTCGAGCAGCGCAAGGGACGCGCATGCGGCGAGGACGCCCACCCCGACCGCCAGCGGCACCAGTCGCAGGATGTCCGGAGACGTCGTGAAGTCGCCGAGTGCGGGCGTGCGGACCGCCCCGGTCGCCGCGTCGGTGCGGGGGCGATCGGTCACAGTGCCCACGGGTGCCGGCGAGCGGGTCATGCCGCGCCATGACAGGACACGCGCTCTGATCGGAGGTGCGCGGCGGGGGGTGCGGCACTTTCCATCGTTATACGATCTTATCGTAGTGCGAGCACCGTTGTCAGCTGCGCGCCGCCCGCGCGATCGTCGGCCTCGCGCCGCCGGCCGGGGCATCCGTGCCGTGCCGGGTACCCCAGGATGGGCGACCGCGCGCACACCGGTGCCGCGGCGTGTGCCGCGGCACCGGTGTGCGCGTCAGGCGGACTCGAACGACGGCTCGCCGAGCCGCTCGGCCGCCGCCAAGTCGGGCGCCTCCTGGCGGCGCGTCGCGCGCGATGAACAGGGCTGCGACGGCGCCGACGGCAGCGATCGCGGCGCCCGCGTACACGGCCGGGGTCAGGCCGTCGACGAACGACTGCGGCGACTGGTAGCTGCCGTACTGGGCGAAGATCGTCGCCAGCACCGACACGCCCAGGACCCCGCCGAGCTCGCGGATCGCGTTGTTGGCGCCCGAGGCCTGGCCCTCCTCCTCGGGGCGCACCGAACCGAGCACGACGTTGGCGACCGGGGCGAAGAACATCCCCATCCCGATTCCGGCAATCACGAACGGCCCAACCAGATCGCGCGTAGGCAACCGTCGGCGAGGCGAGTGCCGCGAGCATCACGAGCGCGATCGACTGCAGCGCGATCCCCCCGGCCATCAGCATGCGCCCGCCGATCTTGTCCGACAGGGCGCCGGCGATCGGGGCCACGATCAGCGGCATCGCCGTCCACGGCAGCACCCGCAGCCCCGCCGACAGGGGTGAGTAGCCCTGCACGGTCTGCAGGAATTGGGTCAGCAAGAACATCGCCCCGAACATCCCGAAGAACATCATCATCGACGCGATGTTGGCGGCCGTGAACGTCCGGTTGGCAAAGAAGCGCATCGGCAGCATCGGCGTGCTCGTGTGCAGTTCCCAGAGCACGAACGCGACGACCAGCGCGGCGCCGACGACGAGCGAGCCGATGACCTCGGGCGCGCCCCAACCGATCTGGCTGCCGCGGATGATCCCGAAGACGACGCCGAGCAGACCGCTCGACGCCAGGGCGACGCCGGGCAGATCGAGCGCCGAGTTGGGCCCGTAGGACTCCTCGAGGCGCCGGGCCGCCAGCGGGGCGAGCACCAGGCCGATCGGCACGTTGAGCCAGAAGATCCACTGCCACGAGGCGCCCTGGACGACGGCGCCGCCGACGACTGGGCCCAGGCCCACGGCCAGGCCCCCGACGGCGCCCCAGATGCCGAGCGCCGCGCCGCGGCGCTCGGCCGGCACGGAGGCCGACAGGATGGTGAGCGTCAGCGGGGCGATGATCGCGCCACCGACGCCCTGGAAGGCCCGCGCCGCGATCAGCCACTGGATCGAGGGTGCAAGTGCGGCGCCGCACGGACCCGGCGACGAACACGAAGATCCCGGTGACGAACATGCGGCGCCGTCCGAACCGGTCGCCGAGCGCGGCGCCGGTCAACAGCAGCACCGCGAAGGTGAGCGTGTAGGCGTTGACGGTCCATTCGAGTTGCTGGATCGACGCGTGCAGATCCCGCCGGATCGTCGGCAGGGCCGTCGAGACGACGAGGTTGTCGAGAGTGACGATGAACAGCGCCGCGGAGGTGAGGATCAAGGTCCACACCGCCCCGTGACGCCCGGGGTGGGGTGTCATCGGCGACCTTTCTCGAGAGGTGAAAGTGAGTAGTTACTAGCTATGGCGGTCAAAAAAAACATCACTCGCGCGGCACGAGGCAGCTTTCGGTCATGCGTCCCGCCCAGGCGTCGTCGGACTGCTGCAGCTCGAGGGCCGCGATCACGTTGATGAGCATCCCGTGCGAGAAGAACTGGGTGACGACGTCCGATCCGGCCCCCGACACGCGCTCGACGTACTCGAACAGCGCGCCGTACCCCTCGCGCGCCGCCCGCTGAATGTCGGGGTCGTTGCACGCGGCCGCATACGTCTGCATCTGCATCTTGAGCATCTGGCGGTCGACGAGCAGCTCGACGTAGACGCGCCCGATCGCCGCGAGGGCCGCGGGACCCGTAAGGCCATCGGCCGCCGTCTGGAACGCTTCGAGGGTCCGGCCCATGCAGTCGCGCGCGGCGGCGATGAACAGATCCTTCTTGGTGCCGAACAGGCGGAACAGGTACGGCTGCGAGATGCCGGCATCGCGCGCGATCACCTCGGTCGAGGCGCCGTTGTAGCCGTGGTCGGCGAACTGGGAACGCGCGGCCGCGAGCACGGCGGTGCGGCGTTCCTCGGCGGTCTTGCGGGCGGTCGGGGTCATTGTGCTAGTGAGTATTCACTCACTAGTTGTCCGTGTCAAGCCCTGACGCCCGTCAAGAGGGCCATCTCCCGCCACTTCCAGATGCAGTCGACGTCGCTGAAGCCCGTCGCGCGCATCCAGCCGAGTTGGGTTTCGGTGTCGGCCAGCCGATTGGACGCGTCCTCCTCGCCGGGTGCGTAGCCGATCGCCGCGAGGAACTGCTCGTGCAGACGCACCGACGGCGAGCGGACGTGCTCGAGGTTGGCGAAGATGCCGCCCGGGACCAGGCGCTCGTGGATCTCGGCCAGGAGGGTCTGCTTGCGCGCGTCCTCGAGGTGGTGGATCGCGAACGCGGAGACGATCGCGTCGCAGCGCCCGACGACGGGAAGCGGATGCGCGAGATCGTGGGCGAGGATGCGCACGCGCGCGTTTCCGTCGAAGCGCGCGCGTGCGGCGGCGAGCATCGTCGGCGACACATCGAGCCCGATGAAATGGGTCTCCGGGCGCCGGGTCGCCAGCAGCGCGATCAGGTGTCCGCCGCCGGTTCCGAGATCGAGGATCCGCGCGGCGGCATCGGGCACCAGCTCGTCGAGGACCTCGTCACCATCGCCGGCCCGCCCCAGGCGCGGGCGACGCGCGATGAAGCCCGCGGCGTGCTCGGGGGTCGTCCATTCATCGCGTCCGGTGGGAATGCCCTGATCCATTCCGGACACTGTCGCATGCCGCCGACCGCATGCTCAAGCGCACCACGGTGCCTGCGGCACTCAGCCGAAGCGCGGCGGCAGGCGCCGGTCGAGCCAGACAAACAGACCGCCGATCGCCAGCCCGAGCGCGGCAACGATCGCGACGCCGGCAAGGGCGAACCGGTACCAATGCGTGTCCACATCGAGGAAGCGATATGGGTACCAGCCGATGATCGCGCCGCGGATGAAGGTGTCGGCGACCCACAGGGCAGGCCAGCTCATCACCTCGCCGACCAGCCGTGGCCGGACGTGCGGCCGCGGGCCGACGACGAGCCAGCTGCCCGCGTGAAGCCCCGGCATGAGGGAGTGCAGCGCGAAGTCCGTCACGACCCAGATGCCCTCGTAGCGGTTCCCCGTGGCCGGCCGCAGCACCGCGACGGTGACGGTGAAGGCCGCGCTGATGCGGACGAGCGCGGCCAGGTGCACCCACCGCGCCCAGTGGTCACGGCGCGCCGGCGCCAGCGCGGCGATGCACACGAGCACGTTGCTCTGGACCGTGAAAAAGCTGAACAACGACACGACCCGCCGGGCCACCGTGCCGCTCGCCGCCGGATCGGGCACGAACCCGCGCCCGGGTACTTCGGCGACGCCGATCACCGGTTGCGTTAAGAGGGCCACCGCGGCGGCCGCGGCGGTCCTCGCGTGCCACGTGCGTGTCCCGCGCAGCCGCGCATCGTCCCCGGGGGTCGGGCGGCGCGATTCGCGCAGGTGCACGCCCGCGGGGGACGTGCGATGATGGCCAGGCAGGCACCGTGCCCTGCCGACGTTCGCGACCCGACCCGGGACCCCCGATGCGCAGAATCGTCGTCACCGAGTTCCTGTCCCTCGACGGCGTCATGGAGGACCCCGGTGGGTCCGAGGGCACCCCGTTCGGCGGCTGGACCTTCCGGTTCCCCGACCCCGAGGGCATGAAGTACAAGCTCGACGAGATCTACGCGCACGACGCGATGCTGCTCGGGCGCGTGACCTACGAGGGGTTTGCCGAGGTGTGGCCGGGCCGGACCGACGACATGGGGTTCGCCGACCGCATGAACGCAATCCCCAAGTACGTCGTCTCGACCACCCTCGAGCAGGCGGCCTGGCACAACTCCACGGTGATCTCGGGCAATGTCGTCGAGGGGCTCGTGCGCCTCAAGCAGGCGCCGGGCAACGACATCCTGGTGGTGGGGAGCCGCACGCTCGTGCAGTTCCTGATGGACGCGGACCTCGTGGACGAGTACCGGCTGATGGTGTTTCCCATCGTGCTCGGGGGCGGTGCGCGTCTGTTCGGCCCGGCGCCGGCGGCGCCGATCCTGCACCTGGTCGCGACCCAGCCGCTGGCCTCCGGCACGGTGATCCTGACCTATACCCCGCATCGGGGCGACTAGGCGCCCGGCGCCAGGGCGGCCGTGCCGATGCTTCTGTCCGACCGCGACCCGTGCAGAGCGGGCCGCCGCGCGCCCTGCCGGCGCGAAAGGAGACGATGATGCCGACGCGTGAACGGGCCCCGATCGGAGCCCCCTGCTGGGTAGACCTGATGAGCTCGGATATCGACGCGGCCCGCACGTTCTACACGCGCGTGTTCGACTGGACCGCCGAGGACCCGAATCCGGAATTCGGCGGCTACTTCTCGTTCCTCAAAGACGGCGTCCCCGTCGCGGGCGGCATGGTGAACATGGCCGGTGAAGGTGTGCCGGACATGTGGCAGGTGTACCTGTGTACCGACGACGCCGACGCCACGATGGCCCGTGCCACCGAGATGGGCGGCCAGTCGATCGTCCCGCCGATGCAGGTCGGGGACCTCGGCAAGATGGCCGTGATCCTCGATGCGGGCGGCGCGCCGATCGGGATGTGGCAGCCGATGGCGTTTCCGGGCCTGACCGTCATCGACGAGCCGGGCGCGCCGCGCTGGTTCGAGCTCAACACCAAGAGCTACGACGGGGCCGCCGAGTTCTATCGCCGGGTCTTCGGCTGGACCACCGAGGTCATGAGCGAGACGCCCGAGTTCCGTTACACGCTCGCCGTGCACGACGGTGAGAACCTCGCCGGAATCTTGGACGCCACCGAGTTCCTGCCGCCCGAGGTCCCATCGCACTGGGGCGTCTACTTCGGAGTCCCGGACACGGACACGGCGCTGGCGAGCATCGTCGATCTGGGTGGCGCGGTGCTCATGCCCGCCAACGACACCCCGTACGGACGGCTGGCCGCGGCTGCGGATCCGACCGGCGCCGCGTTTCGCATCATGCAACGCCTCTAGGGGCGGGACCGTGCGCCCGTCGTGGCGGGCGCACGGTGCCCCATGCGCACACCGTGCGGTGAGCGTGGCCACGGCTGTCCTTGCTCGTTGCGATGATCGGTGCCATCAATGCGTGCCGTCGATCGCGTGACCGGATACCGCTGGCGCGTCGACTCGTCGGACGATCGGGGGCATGGGGGTCGTGGCGCACTGGGTTGATTACCTCATCCTGGCCGTGGTCATCCTCGCGGCACTGCACGGATGGCGCACCGGCGCCATCCGGCAGCTGCTCTCGTTCGGCGGACTGTGGGCCGGGCTCATCGTGGGCGTGATCGCCGCGCCGACCATCGCGCGCCACGTCGCGGCGACCTCGGCGGAACTCGTCGCGATCGCCGTGGTCCTCGTGGCGGTGCTGGTGTGCGTGTCGCTCGGCCAGATGGCCGGCTGGCGGATCGCCTCGGTGGTGCGCCGGCTGCACCTGGGGGTCGTCGACGATGCGCTGGGGGTCGTCGTGGCGGTGGTGGCGATGCTGTTGGCGGTCTGGTTTGTCGGGACGCTGGCGGCCTCCAGTCGGAGCAACACGCTCAACCAGGGCCTGCGCGACTCGACGATCCTGCAACAGCTGACCCGGTCGCTGCCGACGGTCCCGTCGGTGTTCGCGCGCATCGAATCGGTGCTGGCCTCGCGCGGCCTGCCGATCGTGTTCGCGACGCTGCCGCCCCAACTCGTCGCACCGGCACCGCAGCCGACGAGCGGCGCGGTCCTGGCGCTGCGCGACGCGGCCGGCCCGTCGACGGTCAAGGTGCTGGGGCCCGCCTGCGGCGGCATCGTCGAGGGCTCGGGATTCGTCGCCGCGCCCGGGATCGTCGTCACCAATGCCCACGTGGTCGGTGGCGATCCGTCGCCGCGGGTCGTCGACGCCTCGGGGTCGTATGCCGCGACGCCGATTCTCTTCGACCCGAAGCTCGACGTCGCGGTGCTGCGGGTCCCGGGCCTGCCGGACCGCGCGCTTGCCGTCGACACCGCGACGGCCGCTCGCGGGGTGAAGTCGGTCGCGCTCGGCTATCCGGAAGGCGGCGCGCTGACGGCGGTCCCGGCATCGGTCGACGGCGTGTTTGCGGCGACCGGACTCGACATCTACGGCAACACGCTCGTGACGCGCTCGGTCTACCAGCTGCACGCCGTCGTGCGGCCCGGCAATTCGGGTGGACCGCTGGTGGCCTCCGAGCCCGCCGGACCGCGGGTCATCGGGCTGGTGTTCGCCCGGTCGAGTACCGATTCGAGCGTCGGGTATGCCCTGGCGATGGGGCCCGTCGCGCACGACATCCGGGCCGCCGAGGCATCCGACACCCGGGTGGCGACGGGCGGCTGCGCGGGCTGAGCAGGGGGCCGGTCAGGCGGGCGGCAGGTGTCGCCGGACATAGTCGGCGACACGCGTCGGCGGCCGGCCGAGCAGCCAGGTCAGTACGTTCGGGTTGCCCGTGATGCCGTAGCGCCCGTAGTGGTCGAACAGGCGCACCATCGCGTCGGCGCGGTAGTCCGCGGCCCAGGAGTTGGCGGCCCCGGCCGCCGGCGGCGCGAGCGCAACCTGGCGCGCGGTGACCGTCGTGCCCGAGACCGCCGAGATGATCTCGGCGAGCTGGTGGGCGTTGGCGAAGTCGTTCCCGCACAGCTCGTAGGTCGCGTAGTGGTGGGCCGGATCCGTGACGATGCGGGCGGCCACCTCGGCGACATCCTCGAGATCGACGTGGGCGAGCGGGGTCGTGAGGTCATAGGGCTGGGTCAGGACCCCGGCGGCCACGACACGGGGGATGTCGATGTTCTGCATGTAGTGCATCGGCTGCAGGATCGTGAACGGCAGGCGCGACAGCAATACGACGCGCTCGACCGCCAGCTTGGCCTGGTGGTTGAGCAGCGGCTCGAGTTGCGGATGGGTCACCGAGAACTGCACGACGTGGCCGACCCCCGCGGCGCGCGCGGCCGCCACGACCCCGTGGCCCATCTGCGCCTCGCGCGGGTGCATCGGCGGCCCGATGTGGATCACCGCCCGCGCGCCGTCGACCGCGCGGGCGAGCTCTCGCGGCTCGAGCATGTCGCCGGCGACGACCTCCGCCGCGCCCAGATCGACGAGCTCGGCGGTCTCGGGTGCGATGTCGAAGGCGCGCACGTTGTGGCCGTGCCGCGCGAGGGCGGCGACCACGCTCCGGCCGGTGCGGCCGTTGGCGGCGGTGACGAGGATCACCGCGACGCCTCACCGGGGCGCGGTGCCTGGCGCGCCAACAGCGCCCCCCAGTCGTCGTCGGACCCGGGTGTGATCGCACGGGGCGGGTCGCCGACGAGCACGTGCGCTGCGCCCGTGGTGATGGCGAACGCGATCGCCTCCGCGGCGAGCTCCGGTGGATCGACGGGGATGCTGTGGCCCCCGCCCACGAACGATCCGGCCCGCAGGTGCTGATGGAACTCGGTCGCGGTCACCGACGGGTACACGACCGAGACCGCGATCCCGGCCTCGGCGAACTCGAGGCGCGCGACCTGGGAGAGCATGTTGAGCGCGGCCTTGGTCGACGAGTAGCCGCCGAGTCCCGGGAACACCCGCAGCGAGGTCGCCGAGCTGACGTTGACGATGGCGCCCGCCCCCTGCCGGCGCATGGCCGGGACGACCAGCTGCATCGCCCGCAGCGGGGCGATGACGTTCAGCTCGCAGACCGCGCGCAGGTCCTCGGGATCCAACTCGAGCAGCGGGACGTGGAGTCCCTGGCCCGCGTCGTTGATCAGGACGTCGACCCGTCCGTAGGCCGAGAGGGTTGCCTCGACCAGATGCTCGAGCGCCCCGGGCGCGGTGACGTCGGTCGGGACCGCCAGCGCCGTCGGCAACTCGGCGGCCAATGCGGCGAGCCGGTCCGCGCGGCGCGCGGCGACCACGACGCTCGCGCCGAGGTCGGCCAGCCGGCGCGCGGTCGCGGCGCCGATACCCGACGAGGCGCCGGTGACGATGCAGACGGAATCGGCGATCTCCATGACCTCACTCTAGGCGAGGTCCCCGCCGGTCGCCGCGGGGGCCTCGGGCCGACCCGGGCCGTGTCGGATCGGCGCGGGCTGCCGAGGCGCGTTGCCGTCCGAGACCCCTTGGCGGTTGCGGCGGCACCCGCGTGTTTGGAACACTGGCGCGGACGCTGTCGGCGATCGCCGAACCAACGAGGGGAACCCGGAGTGCCCGAGCCGCCCATTTCCGAGCACGGCCTCATCGGCGACCTGCACACCGCGGCGTTGGTGTCGACCCGCGGAACGATCGACTGGTTGTGCCTGCCGCGCTTCGATTCGCCGAGCGTGTTCGCCGCGCTGCTGGACACCGACAACGGCGGCCGCTTCCGGGTCGCCCCCGACGATCCCGAGTGGGCGGTCAAGCAGCTCTACCTGCCGGATACCGCCATCCTCGCGACGCGCTTTCTGAGTACGTCCGGCGTCGGTGAGGTCGTCGACTTTATGCCTGCCGTCGATTCCGGCGTCGATCCGGGGCACCGGCGCGTCGTGCGCATCATCCGCGTGGTTCGGGGCACGATGCGCTTCGAGATCCACTGCGATCCGCGCTTCGACTACGGACGCCAGCCGCACGAGCTGCGCGTCACCGAGGGCGGGGCGGTGTTCAGCACGCCCGACCTGACGCTGATGCTCCACGCCGCCGGGCTGACGCGCGACGGCAGCGGGGTCAGGGGGTACGTCGAGCTCAGCGCAGGCCAGAGCGTCGGGCTGGTGCTCGAGGCCGAGGGCGAGGTCGGCCCGCATCCGGTCGGCGAGGCCGCGATCTCCGCGCTCTTCGAACAGACGCGTCTGTTTTGGAAGGGCTGGCTGGGCCGCGCCTCCTATCGCGGCCGCTGGCGCGACATGGTCGACCGCTCGGCGATCACGCTCAAGCTGCTGATCCACGCCCCGACCGGCGCACCCGTCGCGGCGCCCACCGCCGGGCTGCCCGAGCAGATCGGCGGCGAGCGCAACTGGGACTACCGGTTCACCTGGGTGCGCGACGGGTCGTTCTCGGTGGCCGCCTTGCTGGGACTCGGGTTCCGGGACGAGGCTGCCGCGTTCATCCACTGGCTCAGCGAGCGGATCCGCGAACGCGACGCGCGACGACACCGGGCCCCTGCAGATCATGTACCGCGTCGACGGGTCGCCGGACCTGCCCGAGTCCATCCTCGACCACCTTGCCGGCCACCGCCAATCACGCCCGGTGCGCATCGGCAACGGGGCGGCCAACCAGGTGCAGCTCGACATCTACGGCGAGATGATCGATGCGGTCTTCCGGGCCGACGAGGCCGGCCTCGAGATCGACCATGCCACCTGGATGGACCTGACCAAGGTCGTCGACTGGCTCTGCGGCAACTGGGATCAGCCGGAGGCCGGGCTCTGGGAGACCCGCGGCGGGGACAAGGACTTCGTCTACGGACGACTGATGTCCTGGGTCGCGTTTGACCGCGCGGTGCGGCTGGCGCTGTCCCGCGGGCGACCGGCGGACATCATCCGGTGGATGGGCGAGCGGGATCGCATCTACACGCAGATCATGGAGCGCGGCTACAACGCCGAGCGGGGCGCGTTCGTGCAGCACTACGACTCCGACGTCCTCGACGCATCGCTGCTCAAGATGCCGCTGGTCGGGTTCGTCGCCCCGCACGATCCGATGTGGATCTCGACGCTCGAGGCGATGGACAAGACGCTGGTGTCCGACAGCCTGGTGTACCGGTACGACCCGGAGGCGTCCCCGGACGGGCTGCGGGGGTCCGAGGGGACGTTTTCGATGTGCACGTTCTGGTATGTCGAGGCGCTCGCCCGCTGCGGGCGTCTGCGCGACGCCCGGCTCGTCTTCGAGAAGATGCACACGTACGCAAACCATCTCGGCCTGTTCTCCGAGGAGATCGGCCTGACCGGCGATCAGCTCGGCAACTTCCCGCAGGCGTTCACCCACCTGGCGCTGATCCGTGCCGCGGTCACCCTCGACGACCTGCTCGATGCCGCAATCGATCGGGGCGGACAGGGCGTCGCGCGCTGAGTGGCGGGCCCCGGCGGGCGGCCGGCCAGATGGTCGCCCAGACGACCGGCGGGGTCATCAACAGCTGCTCGGCGTGCGAGGGCCCCCGCCGCCGCCGGGCTCGGCCCCAAGCGCGTCCGGGTGGTTCGCCTCGGCCCGAGCGCGATGGCGACGCCGATCGGCCCCCGTGGAGAGGACTCCGGAGCGCATCGAGCGCCCCGACAATGACGTCCCGCTGGGCCGCGTGGCCCAGCCCGAGCAGATCGCGAGCGTGGCGGCGTTCTGCCGGGGTTTCGGCGCATCCGATGGACGCGGCACGACGCTGGTCACCGACTCGGCGATCGTGATTCAGCAGCCCGGGCGGTAGCGCGCAGGCACCTTAGGTTGCTGGCGTGAGGCTCTGCGCCCAGTCGTCGAGGCTCACGACGTCCGCCTGGCGGGGGAACACCTTCTCGACAAGGACGCGGTGGACTTCCGGGTCTGCGTCACCGCAGCAGTCCGCGAGCACCGTGAGCCCGTAGTCGCGGTCGGCGGCCTCGCGGAGCGTCGAGAGCACCACGCCGCTGGTGGCGATGCCGGTCAGCACGAGATCGGTGACCTCCAGCGAGCGCAGCAGCACCTCGAGATCGCTGCCGGCGAAGGCGCTCACGCGCTTCTTGACGACGACCGGCTCGCCGGGCCCCGGTCCGAGGGAGGCGTGGACCTGTGTCGCGGGGCTGTGGACCGTAAAGGCGTCGCCGGCATGCTCGACGATCGCGCCGAAGGCCTTGTTGCGGCGGCTCGTCTCCGTGTAGCCCGGTCGGAACGCGACGCGCACGAAGATCACCGGAACGCCCGCGCGCCGCGCCGCCGTGACGGCCGCCCCGACGCGCGCGAGCACGGATCCGTCGCCGTCGATGCGCTCGACGATCCCATTTTGCATGTCCATCACCAGCAGCGCGGTGCCCATGTGCTCTCCCTGCCGCGTCCCGTGTCCCGGGCAACATCGGGCTGCCCGGCGGCCCCGTCGGCTGACCGTATCAGCCGCCACCGCACGCCGGCCGCGGCTCCGGGCGCCGTCCGCCGCCGCATGGCGCCGACGCGTCGGCGCCGACATACTGCGTCCATGTCCGAGTTGTCGCGACCCGCCCCCGCGGTCGTCGACGGTGACATGGCGGGGCACCTTGGCATTCGCACGGCATCCGGCCGGTGGGTGGTGGCCGCCACCGTCCTGGGCTCCGGCATGGCCAGCATCGACGCCACCGTCGTCGGCATCGCGCTCCCGACGATCGGGCGCCAGTTCGATGCTCGGGTCTCCGAGCTGCAGTGGGTCACCAACGCCTACACGCTGACCCTCGCGGGGCTGCTGCTGTTGGGCGGCTCGCTCGGTGACCGGTACGGTCGGCGCCGGATCTTTTTGATCGGCACCGTCTGGTTCGCGGCGGCGTCGATGCTCTGTGGCGTCGCGCCCAGTGTTCAGACGCTCATCGCGGCGCGGGCCCTGCAAGGCGTGGGTGCGGCGCTTCTGACCCCAGGCAGCCTGGCGATCCTGCAGGCCGCCTTTGCCCCCGCCGATCGCGCGAAGGCGATCGGCGCATGGTCGGGGTTCGGCGGGGTCGCGACGGCGATCGGGCCGTTTCTGGGCGGTTGGCTGATCGGAGCGGCCTCGTGGCGGCTAATCTTCTTCATCAACGTGCCGGTCGCCGCCGCGGTGCTCGTCGTCGCGTCCCGCCACGTGCCGGAGTCCCGGGACAGTACGTCTGCCGGCCGCATCGACGTTACCGGGGCCGTCCTGGTCAGCGCCGGACTGGCGGGGGTCGTCTACGGCCTGACCGAGGCCGCCACCAGCGGCTGGACCGCGCCGGTCACCCTCGTGCCGGTGGTGGCCGGCGGACTCCTGCTGTGCGCGTTCGTCGTCGTCGAGGCACGGGGCAGGTCGCCGATGATGCCGCTTGGCATCTTCGGTTCGGGCCAGTTCTCGGGGGCCAACGCGGTGACGTTCGTGGTCTACGGCGGGCTCGGCGGTGCCCTGTTCCTGTTGCCGATCCAACTCCAGCAGGTCGTCGGGTTCTCGCCGCTGGCCGCCGGCACGGCGCTTCTGCCGATCACGGTCATCATGCTGGCGCTCTCGGCACGCTCCGGCGCGCTCGCGGCGCGAATCGGACCGCGTCTGCAGATGTCGGTCGGGCCGCTGATCGTCGCGGCGGGGCTCGCGCTCATGTCGCGGATCGGTGCGGGCGGGAGCTACACCCACCAGGTGCTGCCGGCGGTGGTGGTCCTGGGGTTCGGCCTGGCGGTGACCGTGGCCCCGCTGACCGCCGCGGTGCTGGCCGCCGCGCCCACGCACCGCTCGGGGGTCGCCTCCGCCATCAACAACGACGTGGCCCGCGTCGGCGCGTTGGTCGCTGTCGCCGTGCTGCCGAGCATCGCGGGGCTCTCCGGCGACAGCTACCTGCATCCGGACGTATTCTCGGTCGGGTTTCACCGAGCGGTGCTGATCGCGGCGGCGGCGTGCGTCGTCGGTGCGCTCGTCGCAGTGCTGACGATCCGCAACCCGCCGCGGGCCGTCGAGGAGCCGGCGCTTGAGGGCTGGCAGTGCGCCCTGGATGCGCCGCCGCTCGGCGGCGCATCCGCGCACGCCGGCGCTCCCGGGTCGGGCGTCATTGCGGCTGGCGGGGCCGACGTGGGATCATGACCAGGGCGCCGGTTGTGGCGCCCGGGATGTTGGAGCCAAGGGAGCTGCCAGGCATGGAGACCGACGGCACGCACGAGGCTCGCCGTGCGAGCGCCGGCGACATCTCGCCGAACCTGACGCCCGGGGGGATCGAGGAGTACGTCGTCGACGGGGCCGTCGACGGGGCGATCGACGAGCGGCTCAACGTGGTGCGCGACGTGCTCTCCCAGGCGCGGCCCGCGGATCGGCTGGCCGTCGCCCGCTGGCTCAACGCGATCGTCGGTGGAAGCTCGCCGGACGAGATCCCGGGGCTGCGCCGGGTGATCCTCGAACAGGACGAACCGGTCTACGGCACGATCCCGATGGAATCCGACGACGAGCTGGTCGAGGCGTGGCAGAGCGGCGTCTACCCCTACCAGAACCTGATGTCCCGCAAGACCTACGAGCGCCAGAAGTACCACCTGCAGGTCGAGTTGCTCAAGCTCCAGGCGTGGGTCAAAGACACCGGTCAGCGGGTCGTGATCCTGTTTGAGGGTCGTGATGCCGCCGGCAAGGGCGGGACGATCAAGCGCTTCATGGAACACCTGAACCCCCGCGGCGCTCGCGTCGTCGCGCTGGAGAAGCCGACACCGGTCGAGCAGGGCCAGTGGTACTTCCAGCGCTACGTCCAGCACCTGCCGACCAAGGGCGAGATCGTCCTGTTCGACCGGTCCTGGTACAACCGGTCCGGGGTCGAGCGGGTCATGGGGTTTTGCACCGACGCCGAGCTGGACGAGTTCCTGCGCCAGGTGCCCGAGTTCGAGCGCAACCTGACCCGCAGCGGCGTGCACCTGGTCAAGTTCTGGTTCTCGGTGAGCCGCGACGAACAGCGCCGGCGCTTCATGGAGCGCGAGCGCCACCCCTTAAAGCAATGGAAGCTGTCACCGATCGATCTGGCGTCGCTGGAGAAGTGGGACGACTACACCGACGCCAAGAACGCCATGTTCCAGGCGACCGACATCGACGAAGCCCCCTGGACGGTCATCAAGTCCGACTGCAAGAAGCGCGCCCGGCTGAACGCGATCCGCTACGTCCTGCACAAGCTGCCGTACGCCGGCAAGGTCGTCGGTGAGATCGGGCTACTCGACCCGTTGCTGGTCGGACGCGCCGGCGACGTCTACGAGACGGGCGAGATCAGTCAGTTCAGCGCGTAGCCACGCTGCACGCACCCCCGGCCGGGGCTGCGCGGACGCCGGCTCAGCGAAACGACCAGAACCTGCGCTTGGCCGGGGCCGGCGGCCGGGTCCGACACTGACAGCGCTGTTGGGGCGGCACGTGGCCGAGGATCTGCTCGACGTGCTGGCCGCAGCCCTTCCAGGTCGGTCGTCCGCAGGTGCGACAGGTGACTTGGCGACACATACCCCAAAGGGTATCGCGCGCGCGATCCGATGCCGCGGCGGCGTCGTGCGGCAGCGGGGCGCACGCGCCTATCAGGCGAAGATGATCTGGCCTCCGGGGGCCATCGCGTAGAACTCGCCGACCGTGATGATGTCGGTGACCTGGTCGATGAGATCGTCCCTGCTGAGCTCGAACAGATCGACCGACGCCTTGCAGCCGTACCGGCCCGCCTCGGTGTCGGAGATTATCTCGATGAATTCGGGAATGGGCGGGATGTCGAGCCGTCCCATCTTCTGTTTGAGGGAGTGCGTCATCACCGATGACACGCCGGGCAGGCCGCCAGAGTCGCCCCGGTGCCGGCACCGGGGATGACGTGGAGCCCATACTTCGAAGATCGGTCCGGACGTTTTCGCGGACGCGGCGTGCGCGAGGTGGCTTACGGACGCTTCCTGCGCAGGTCGCGGCGTCTTTGGGTGGAGTTCTTTACAGAATTCACACGGCGCCCGGATGCCCGAGCCGTCAAGGCGGCGCGGATCCCGCCCGATGCACACCGCGTGAAACGGCTTCTCGCCATCCTCGCCGGGCTGGTCTGCGCGGCGGTCGTCGCGGTTCCGGCGCTCGGGCTGACGCTCCCCGCGATCTCGGTCAACAACCCCGGCTACTCATGGGCCGCCGCGCCGCTTGCCGACCTGGTGGCGCACCACGGCTGGCCGTCCACCGACACCGCAAGTCTCGGTCGCATCGCCACTCGCCGCGAGCTTGCGCGCGGCTTGGCGGAGCTGCTGCGCGCCCGCGGCAAGACGCCGCCGGCGCGTCTGGTGCGCCCGTCGGACATCGCGACCACCGACCCGGACCTCGAGGCGATCGAGTGGGTGTCGACGACCGGCCTGCTCGGCGCGCCCGGCGCGGCGTTTTTGCCGAGTGCCGGGATCACCACGCGCGCTGCCGAGCTGGCGATCGTGCAGATCTTCGGCCTGACGCCCGAGATGAACGCGCTCGCGACGCTGCACACCGACAACGGCACGCGGCTGCCGATCCCGGCCGGGTTCGCGGAGGAAGTCATCGCGTCCGACCTCGGTCTGCGCCACGACTATCCCTCCGGCTACGACTACCTGGAGACCTCCGCCGGTGCACCGATGCCGCTCGCCGAGCTCGCCGGGATGGTCGACGCGGCGGTGCATCTGCCGGCGTCAAAGCTCGCCTATGTGTCGAGCCTGTCCTCGATCGTGCTGCCGAACCTGACGGCCAACGAGCGCACGGTGATCGACGCGGCGCTGGCGGTTGTCGGCAGCCCGTATGTCTGGGGCGGCACGTCGCCGAATGTGCAGTCGCTGTTCGGCAGCACGACCGCGGGCGGATTTGACTGCTCGGGTCTGGTGTGGTGGGCGTACAAGCTCAGCCCCGCCTCGGACGCGGCCGGCCTCGGGCGGGACATCATCGGCCGGACGTCCGACGAGATGGCCTTCGAGAACCCGTCGGAGAAGATCCCGGTCTCGCAGGTACACGCCGGGGATCTGGTGTTCTTCGGGCCCGACGGGCCGCGCACGCCGCGCGGGCAGATCGAGCACGTCGTGATCGCCCTCGGCAACGGCTGGATGATCCACTCCAACACCCCGACCGGCGGTGTCTCGATCGAGCACCTGACCGGCTTCTGGGACGCGGCGCTTGCCTGGGCACGCCGGCCGGCGGCGATGGGCGCGGTGGTTCCCGCCGCTCCCCATCCAACCAACGCCGTGGCTGGGCAGATGACCCGCGCGCGGTGGATCCTGGTTCTGGAGTTCATTCATGCCCACTACCGCCCCGGGCTCTGGAGCGCGGTGTGGCGCAAGTTCTCCTCCAATCCCGCCGCCGCCTACGCGCTGCTCAAGCGCGAGCACCTGGTGTAGCGCACCGCCCCCCCGGCCGGGGGGCAGTGCGCCTACCGCGGCCTGATCAGCTCGGCGCCAGCGCGGTGATCTCGTCGAGGCCCGGGGCGACGATGATGCCCTGGACTGCGACGGGTGCGGCGTAGCGGCCGTTCTGACGGGTGAGCTCGAGCGCGCCGGTCCGGGCATCGAGCGCGTACAGGTGCCCGGACGCGGCGGTGGCACCGAGGGTGGCAATCCAGACCATGTTGCCGATCACCGAGGGCGATCCGGAAATCGGGTAGCCCATGTCACGCTGCCAGACGACGTGGCCGCTCTGGGCGTTGAAGGCGTACAGGTTGTGGTCGTAGGACCCAATGAACACGAGCCCGTAGGCGACCGCGGGGCTCGAGTAGACATATCCGCCCGTGACCGCGGTCCAGTTGATCTGGCCGGTATCGGCGTTGATGCCGAGCACGTCGCCGTTGGTGTTGCCGGTCAAGACCTGGCCGCCGGCCACCGCAGCCGCGCCGTAGAAGCGGCCCGACCCGGAATAGTACCCGCTCGGGGCCGTCGTGCGCCAGACGACCGCGCCGTTGGACGGGTCGAGGGCCTCGATCTGACCGCCGTAATTGCCAACGATGATGTGGCTGCCGGCGTCGGCGATTGCGCCCTTGACCGAGCCCGCCACCGCCTCCTGCCAGACGATCTGGTGGCTCGTGAGCGAAATCCGCACGACCTCACCGGCGCGCGTTCCGACGAAGACGCCGTCGCCGATCACCAGCGGCGACGTCTCGACCGACGATCCGAGGGCGACCTTCCAGATCTGCGCACCGGTCGCCGGGTCGAGCGCGTAGACATCGCCGGCCTGGTTGGCAAAGATCGCGCGCTGGGGCTCGCCCGCGCTCGGGGTGCTCGGGAGCCCGGTCAGTGCCGGAGATGCGGCGAGGCGCGAGCCGAGCGCGCGCTTCCACAGCAGCGCGCCGGTCTGCAGGTTGTAGGCCAGCCCGTAGCCGTAGTTGGCCACGACCACGCGGCCGTCGCCGATGACCGGCGGCAACTCGATCAGCCCGCCGGTGTTGGCCGTCCAGAGCGTCCGGAAGGGCAGCGCGGAGCTCACGGCGGTGTCGGCGCGGGTGTTGCCGGGCGTGTTGCCGAAGGTGGGCCACGCGCCGGAGTTCACGAGCGCGGCGGCGCGGTTGTTGGCCGCGGCCTTGGCGGCGCTCGGCGCGGTTGCCGTCTTGTTGGCCGGCGGGCTCTTTTTGAACCAGCCAGCCAGCGCCCCGATGCCGACGACCAGCAGGACGACGACAGCCACGGCCACGACGCCCGCGATGATGCGGCGCCGACGGATCTGCGCCTGACGGGCTTGGCGGCGGTCGGGACGTGAGGTGCTCATCGGTACGGGTCCTCCGGGGTGTGCAGGGCGGTCGCGGATGCTACTCGCGTGGATCGGGGGGTGACCTCACAGGGTGCCAGAACGCGTCCCAAACTAGCTACGGCCTCGGGCGCCCCAACTCCTGCGGCACCACGGCCCGGGTTTACAAACGCTCACGCGCGGAGCCCTGCCAAACGCGCCGCCGCCGATCCGTCGCGCCACGGCGGGAGCCCGCACGACGGGCGCAGCGCGGTCGATCACGTCGCCCGCGCGCTGTAGCGTCACCGGCAGGCCACAGGGAGATGGGCGATGGCTGACCAGACAGACCGCGTGGCCGGGGCCCGCAGCTGGCTCTACACCCCGGGCACGCATCCGCACCGGTTCGATCATGCCGCGCGCGCGGGCGCCGGCGGGCTCATCATCGACCTGGAGGACGCCGTTCCCGCGCGCGACAAGGACACCGCGCGCGCCAACGCGGTCACGCAGCTGGCCATCGCCTCCGCGCCTGTTGTGCTGCAGGCCGTGCGGATCAACCCGCCCGCGACGCGCGCGGGACTGCGCGACCTCGACGCACTGGTCGGGGCCGCGGGAAACCTCGATGCGGTCGTCGTCCCGAAATGCGAGTCGGCCGCCGCCGTCGCGCTGGTTGCCACCCTGTTCGCCGAGGTCGGCAGGGCTCCGGCGATCATCGCACTGGTCGAATCGGCGGCCGGCGTCGCCGGCATCGCCGAGCTGGTCGGCGCGCCGGACCTCGACGCGATCGCCGTCGGTGGCGCCGACCTGTCGGCGGATCTGGGGTGTCCGCCGACATGGGAGTCGCTGGCGGTCGTGCGCGCCACCCTCATCGTGCACGCGGCGTCGGCACGGCTGCCGGTGATCGACTCGCCGTTCTTTGATCGCGACGATGACGCGGGCCTGCGTGCGGAGGCCCGTGCGGCGGCCGCCCTCGGCTTTTGCGCCAAGGCCGCGATCCAGCCGCGCCAGATCGCCGCGATCAACTCCGCGTTTGCCCCGTCGGACGAGGAGGTCGCGTGGGCCCACGCCGTGCTCGCCGTGGCCGAGGGCGGCGTCGGCCTCGTCGACGGCGTGATGGTCGACGCGGCGGTCGCGCGCCGTGCGCGACGCATCCTTGCCGCCGTCCCGCGCATGCAGCCGTGACCGCCGACGCGCCCCGCCCACACCGCGAACCACCCGAGGAGCAGCCATGGACCGACCCATCCCCCAGCACCGCGAGATCGCGCCGAACCGGTACCGGGAAACCTCCGGGCTGTACTTCGAGGACTTCGTTCCCGGCGACGTCTTCGAGCACCGGCCCGGTCGGACGATCACCGACGCCGACAATATCTGGATGACGCTGCTGACGATGAACACCCAGCCGGTGCACTTCGATGCCGCATACGCGGCACACACCGAGTGGAAAAAGCTGCTGGTCGACTCGACGTTCACGCTCGCGCTGCTGACCGGCATGAGCGTGCGGACGATCAGCGCGAAGGTGGTCGCCAACCTTGGCTGGGACAAGGTCCGCGCAACGCATCCGGTCTTCGCCGGCGACACCCTCTACGCCGAGACCACCGTGCTGTCGAAGCGTGAGTCTGCGAGCCGGCCGACCCAGGGCATCGTCACGGTCGAGACGACCGGACGCAACCAGGAGGGCACGATCGTCATGACCTTTGAGCGCACGATGCTGATCTACACGCGCGACGGCGCGCCCGAGGACGCGGCCGGCTACTGAGCACCGGCACGGCCGCTCGTGTGTGGGTGGGGCGGTGGGCTTGCTGTCCCGGGCGGGGGCCACGGCATCCGGGTGGCCGGATCGCGTCGCGGAGGTGTGCGGCAGCGGGCGTGACTGGGGCGGCGGGGCGGGGGTGAGCGCCCGTGCGCGTGGCGTCAGACCCCACGCGCCAGCCGGCCGTGACCGCCCCTGCACCCGATCGCCGTGCGATCTGGGAGACTGGGCCAATGGCCTACGACGAGCGTCTTGTGAGCCGCATACAGGAGTGTCTCGGCCAGACCGACGCCCTGGCCGAGCTGAAGATGTTTGGCGGCTGGTGCGCGACGGTCGATGGCAACATGGCCGTCGGGGTCTTGGGCGACGACGTCATCGTCCGCGTCGGCCCCGACGCATACGCCGAGGCGCTCAGCGAGCCCGGGGTCCGTGAGTTCGACTTCGCCGGTCGCCCGATGGCCGGATGGGTCTTTGTCAACGGACGAAGCGTCGACACGGCAGAGGCGCTCGAGGCCTGGGTGGAGCGCGGTATCGCGTTCGCCCGTTCGCTGCCGCCGAAGACGCAGGCCACGCGGGAGCGCACCAGGCGACGCAGCGGCGGCTGAGCGGCCCGCACCCCGTCGAATACCCTGCCCGTCGGCAGTAGGGTTGTGGTGATGCGGCTCGCCCTCGTACGACATGCCACCCTGGTGATCGACGTGGCCGACACGCGGATCCTCATCGATCCCGCCTTCGATCCGGCCGGCAGCCAGGCACCGGTCGACGGCACACCGAACCCCGTCCCGAACCCGCTGGTGGAGCTGCCGGCGGACCCGCAGCAGCTGATCCGCGGAGTCGACGCCGTCGTCGTGACCCATCTGCACCAGGACCATCTCGACGCCACTGCGGGCAGCCTGATCCGTGCGATTGACGTCTATTGCCAGCCATCGGACGTGCCGAGGCTCGCCGCCGCCGGCCTGGCGGCGACGCCCCTGGAAGGACCCCAGCGGATCGGGTCGGTCACTGCGGTTCGGACCCCGGGCCGCCACGGGACCGGGGCGCTCGGCGAGTCGCTCGGGCCCGTCAGCGGTGTCGTCCTGCGCGCCGACGGGGAGCCGACGGTCTATGTCGCGGGGGACACGGTGCTCTGTGATGAGGTCCGCAACGCGATCGTCGAGCACGCCCCCGATGTCATCGTGGTCAATGCCGGCGCCGCGCAGTTCACCGTCGGCGACCCGATCACGATGGACGCCGACGACGTCATCGGGGTCGCCCGGCTTGCGGTGGATGCGGCCATCGTCGTCGTCCACATGGAGGCCTTCAACCATTGCCTGCTGACCAGGCAGGAGCTTCGGTCGCGCGTGCGCGCCGAAGGCCTCGAGGACCGTGTTCACGTCATGGACGACGGGACCGCGATCGCCGCCTGATCGGCCGCGCAGCCCGTGCCGGAGCCCTTGAGGGTCCGCCGCCGCGCGCCACCGGCCCGCGATGTCGGGCTGCGAGCCAGCCCCAGGGCGTTGGACACTCGACGCGCGAGAGTGGTCTGACGCGAAACGGCGTGGCGGCGCTCGAGGGGCGACGCGGGCGTCTCGATCGCCGGTGCACCGGCGATCGCCGACAGAGGTCGCTAGGGACCGCCCGCGTCGGGGGTCTCCCATCCCGGCGGCGGGCCGATCGATGACGCGTCCGGCCCGAAGTGGCCGACGTAGCCCGGATGGACCGCCAGCCAGCGCTCGCCCCAGACCGGCGGCGGGAGATCGTTCAGGTTGTATTCGAGCCGATCGAGGCACTCGTGCCAGCCGGCGCCGTCGCGTGCCGCCTTGCCGAGCTCGGCGAACGTGTCGGTGAGGGTGAGCACGGTGTCGGGCCCGTCGGCCCGCAGTTCGATCCGCACCCGATCGCCGCCCCAGCCGAACTCGATGACCGACGGCGGCGCGAATTCGATCATCGTGCCCTCGAACGCGTGATCGGTGGGGCCCACGAACCTCAGCGGCGCGCCGACGCGGCGCTCGCCGACGATCTCCTGGGGAAACCAGACCGCGAGATGCTCGGATTCGGTGATCGTGCGCCACACCTTGTCCTGGGGATGGCGCAGCCGGCGGATGAAGGTCACACGCCACTGGTCGTGGCGGCGGGTCAGCTCTCCACGGCCCGGGTCGTTCACGTCCGTCCCCCTTCAGTCGGGCATCCTGTCGAGGTGCCGCTCCAGCGTGTCGAGCCGGTCTGCCCACGCCGACCGATCGGGGGCCAGCCACGCGTCGATCTCGGCCAGAGGCTCCGGACGGAGCCGATACAGGCGGCGCTGTGCGTCGACGCGCACGTCCACCAGCCCGGCCCGCCGCAGCACTCGCAGGTGCTTGGAGACGCCGGGCTGGCTGAGCCCGAGCTCGGCCACGAGCTCCCCAACGGGACGCTCGCGGTCGTTGAGCAGATCGAGGATGCGACGGCGGTGCGGCTCGGCGAGGACGGCGAACACACGTACAGTATTTCTCGCTTGGCATATGCCCGTCGAGCAATGGAATGGAGCGATCCCTGGCCTCGGCCGGCCGCGCCGGCGCGCCTCGGTCGTCTGCCGGTGGGCAGCACGCGCGCGCCGACGCATTCCGGCAACGGGTCGGGTGCGACCGCGACCTTGTGCGTACGCCCGGCCGGGCTCAGCGCAGGCCGCACATCCGTGCCGTGTTCGGCCATGGGCCGAACCCGCGCACCTTCCAGGCGCGTTCGGCAGCGAGCATCTGTTGCTGGGGGGTCCAGTGGTTCGCCGTGCCTTCGGTGCGCAGATACGCGGCGCCGTACGCCCGCTGGAAACCGATATCCATCTGTAGACCGCCATAGTACGGCGGGTCGGCGGTGCGCCACGTCGGTGCTTCGTAGGAGTGGATGCAGACCCAGTCCCGCAGGTGCGGGATGGTCACGGGCTTGTGATGCGCCCGGTGGCGGAGCGCGGCGGTCAGTGTCGCCGCCTCGGGGGTGAGCTGAGGTACTGCGGGTGCCGGCGCCGGGGCATGGCCGGACGGCAGCGTGAGCACGAGAGCCAGCAGAGCAATCAGCAAGCAGTGTCCTTTATTTGCCTACAGGGACGCGCCAAGATCACGTGATCGGTCGGCGCTTGCATGTGTCGGCGCATCCTCGGACCACTGCGGTTCGCTCGCTCGGTGCGAGGCGTCCCGCCAGATGCGCACGCCGTCATGCGGTCGTGCTCGTGAGCCCCACCACGTTGTTCGCGCGGGATCGCGCGTGCGCCAGGGCCGCCGAGAGGCGGCGCGGGACCACGGTGGGCGAGGGCCACCCTACGTCAAATCCTCACAAAAAGCGACAGGTGGTGAGACTTCTCACATGAATCCGGGGACCGTTCGGACGTGGTGGTCCGACCGACGCCGCGATGAACGGCGCAGATGTGCAGGCACTTCTTCCGGTGTGGGCCGCGCTCGGGTCGGCACAGGGCGGCGCGTCCCGATCAGAAAGTTCTGTGACGTCGCGAGTCGGGCGAGTGTGCGACACCGCCCACCGGGTCAGGGGATGCGCACGTCCCGGTGCCGCGCGGCGATCGCACGGTCCTCGTCGGTCAGGTCGGCGTCGCGGACCGGCCTCACCAGCGACCAGTGGTCGCCCACCGGGCAGCGCTGGAACCTGGCGCCGCCGAGGCGGACCGCTTTCAGCGATACGCCCGGTACCCAGATCGTCGTGAACAGATGGCCCTTGCGGCACCTGACCACGACCGTGCCGCCGACCGGGTAGCCGCGCCGGCGGGCCACCACCGTGCGCGCGACATACAGGACGGCGACGGCGATCAGGATGAGGATCGGCAGCAAACTTGCGCTCATTGGCTTACCGTACCGAGCCTGCGCCGGTGCCAGCGGTGCGCGGGTGAGCACGCGCCGAACCCGCGTCGCGACGATCCGCGCCACCCGCCCCGGCGGCGGCTCGCCCTGGCTGCGTCGGCGATCGCCGGCGGCGTGTACGGGCGACCGCCGGGGCGGGCAGGCTGCGCTCAGGCTCCAGCGCGCAGATCGGTCGTGCAGTGGGGGCACTTGCTCGCGCCGACCGCCAGGTCGGCTGACAGGCACGCCGGGCACGTCGTGGTCGGTGGCGCCTCACCGAAGACCTCCCGGCCGCGACGCGCCGCGTACCCGCGGTACGGGACGACGATCGCGAAGTAGATGACCGCGACGAAGATGATGAAGTAGATGACGGCGGCGATGAACGCGCCAACGTTCACCAGCTGGCCGTTGACGTGGAAGCCGAGACCGGTGGCGCCGCCCGGGCCGATCGCGTTGACCAGCGGCTGGATGATGTTGTCCGTGAATGCCTTGACGAGGGTGCTGAATCCGAGAGCGATGACCAGGCCGACGGCGATGATGACCAGATCACCCTGCATGAGGAAGTTCTTGAGGCCTTTGAGCACTGGGCTACCTCACGGTGAGTTTGGGGGACTGCCGGCAATCATCCGTGCCCCTCCCAGCGTGGGTCAAGTCGGCCGCCCGCCGGGACGGCGCGACCGCGACCGGTGCGCCAGGTCGTGGGGAGTGGAGCGCGCACGGCGATCCGTCGCCGGCGTGCCGGACGCCGTGGCCGGGCGGCGGCGCTACACCAGGACTGGGAGCTCGGGCGCGGCCAGTCTGCTGCCGAGATCGAGATCGTCCACCAGCAGCGTCACCTCGAGCAGCGTTGGCGCGTCGCCGCCCGCACGGGTCCCGACACCCGAATCGCCGTCCCACTCGGCCACGACGAAGGCGGTGCAGCGCACATCGACCGTGCAGCCGGCGCATTCCCGGGATGTCGCGATCTCCTCGAGGGTCTGGTCGATCGCCGGCGCCATCCTGCGTGCGCTCGTGTGGCACACGTCGCCCACCCGGACGCCGTCCTCGGTGACGACGCCGATCGTGTCTGGACCGCCGCGCTCGTCGGGCTCGCGCACCAGTCGGACCCGGACCGTCTTCTCGCGGCGCAGGTCGTCGGCGCGGCGCGGCCGGGTCCCGGCGATGGCGATCCGTCCCTCCGGGTACCGCTCGGTGCCGACCACCCAGACCTCCCCGTACATGCACCTGCGGATCATCACGACGAGGTCCGCCGCGCCGTGTCCGTCGACGGGTCGGCGCGGTGTCTGCGGGGCGTGGCGGCGATGGCGGAAGGCGGGCATGGTGCAATGGCTCCTGTACACCTGATGTACCGCCCGGCGGCGCCTCGCGTCAACGATTCGTCACGCCGTCGTCACGGGCGCAGCATCCGGCGCGCGCGGCCACCCGGGGATCGCCACTGCGGCGACCGGCCCGCGGCGCGGTCACAGGGTTGCGGAGGCGCCGACGATGGCCGGCAGTCGCGCAGCGCCGGGCACCGCCGGGTCACTCGGACGGCCGTGCGGCCGACTGCGCCGGGGTCGGGTCCGCGACCGGCTCAACGACCGGAGCGGGCTCGATCGTCCGTGGTGTGGCGGTGGGCTCTTCGTTGATCGATTCTTTGAAGCCGCGCAGGCCGGAGCCGAGCGACCGCCCGACTTCCGGCAGTCGCTTCGCTCCGAAGATGAGCAGAATGACCCCGAGCAGCAGGATGATGTGCAGTGGACTATCAAGGCCCATTGGTGCGCTCCGATCGTCAGTTCGTTACCCGGTATTCGCCCGACACGGTGTCGCCGGTTCGCGCTGTCGCCGGAATCGCGGCGTTCGGGGCGGTGCGGCGCCAGCCTGCTCGTAATGTTCAGAGCATCCCGGTTCGATAACTCACTCGTGCGCGTGTACCCGACACCCTCATGCGTCGCGGATGCGACGGTCCGCCACGTCCTCCACATGGCGGGACTTGCGAGCGCTTGCGCACTTGCCTGCGTTGCGCTGAGCGCATGCGGATCGTCCGGCGCGGCGTCGAGTGCCGGGCCATCCGCGCAGGCGCTGCTGACCTCCGCGCTGCGGAATGCGGTGGCCTCGCGCGGCGTCCATGAGTCGGTCCACGAGGACGGATCGGGCGTGAGCGTGACGATGACCAACGACATCGGGTCCACCAGCGGTCGCCAGGCCATCGACGCAAACGGCGGTCATTCGGTCGTCATCGTCGCGGGCGGGCGTGCCTATTTTCGCGGCGATGCAACGGCACTCGCCGGCTATTACCAGTTCCCCGCGGCCGCGGCGGACACGTTCGCCGGGAAATGGATCGCGATGCGTCCCGGTGATCCGGGCTACGGGGACGTGAGCGGGGCCGTGACCCTTGCGTCGGACTTCGGGCAATTCTCACTGAACGCCCCGCTCACCAAACGGCCGGTCACGCTGCCCGACGGGCAACGGGCGATCGCGATTGTCGGTACGGAAGCCGGGCCGACCGGAGCCACGGTTCCCGCAACCCTCTACGTCACCGCGACCGGCGTGACGTTGCCGATCGAACTGCGCGCGGGCAACCAGCAGATCTCCCAGACGGTCATCTGGGCCGACTGGGGGCGCCCGGTGTCGTTGGCGGCTCCGTCCGGCGCGGTTGCGTTCTCGACCCTCGGGCTCGCGCCGGGCGGAGCCGGGATCGGCACCCCGGCGCCGACCCGCGTGTAGGGCCGCCGGCCCGTCGGCCGCCGGACGCCCCGTGGGTCGCATGCGCGTCCCGCGGGCACCGGCAGCCGACGTCGGGGTCTACGTGATCGCCCCGGTGCGGCGTCGCCGGTCCTGCTCGGACGGCATGTAAGGGGTGACCAAGTGGTACGTCGATGCGGGGCCCTCCGCCACGAGGGACGCGTGCGTCGGCGGGTCGCTCGGCACGTGCGACGGCCGGCGGCGTTCGAACTCGATCCGCAACCTCGGCACCACTTCGCGACCGAGGATCCCGATCTGCTCGAGGACCATGGCGAGCGGCAGGCCGGCGTGGTCGATGAGGAACAGCTGGCGCTGATAGTCACCGACATAGTCCGCGAACCCGAGGGTCCGCTCGATCACCTGCTCGGGTGTGCCCACCGTCAGCGGGGTGGTGTCCATGAAGTCCTCAAGCGATGGCCCGTGCCCGTAGACCGGCGCGTTGTCGAAGTACGGGCGAAAGGTCCGCACGGCCTGAGCCGTGTTGTCGGCCATGAATACTTGGCCACCCAGGCCCACAATCGCCTGATCTGCCGCCCCGTGCCGGTAATGCTCGAAGCGCTGGCGGTAGAGGCCGACCATCTGGGCGGTGTGCTCGGTGTTCCAGAAGATGTGGTTGTGAAAGAACCCGTCGCCGTAGAACGCCGCCTGTTCGGCGATCTCGGGGCTGCGGATGGAGCCGTGCCAGACAAAGGGCGGTGTCCCGTCGAGCGGCGCGGGCGTCGAGGTGTAGCCCTGGAGCGGCGTCCGGTACTGCCCCTCCCAGTCAACGACCTCCTCACGCCAGAGGCGGCGCAGCAGGTGGTAGTTCTCGATCGCGAGGGGGATGCCGACCCGGATGTCTTTGCCGAACCACGGATAGACCGGAGCCGTATTGCCCCGGCCCAGCATCAGATCCACGCGGCCACCGGACAGATGCTGGAGCATCGCGTAGTCCTCGGCGATCTTCACCGGATCGTTCGTGGTGATGAGTGTCGTGGCCGTCGACAAGAGCAGCCGCTCGGTCCGGGCCGCGATCCAGCCCAGGAGCGTCGTCGGCGACGACGGAACGAACGGCGGGTTGTGGTGCTCGCCGCTGGCAAACACGTCCAGGCCGACCTCTTCGGCCTTCAGGGCGATGCGTGTCATCGCCTCGATGCGCTCGTGCTCGCTCGGCGCGCGTCCCGTGGTCGGGTCGACGGTGACGTCACCGATGCTGAAGATTCCGAATTGCATGCGTGCCTTTCTCGAGTGCGTCACAGTGGACGGTAGATGGTCGTGGGTCGTTCGTGCCCAGTTGCAGACGAAATCGCACTCAGCGTCGTCTGCGCCGCCGTCCTCAACTCGACGACCTCCTCGGTACGCGTTGACCGGACCGAGGCATCCCGCGATACCGGATGCTCGTGGGGCGGGTGACCCGCCCCACGAGCATCCGGTATCGACCTACTGCTTGATGGCGGAGATGTCGAGGCTGATCTTGACCGTGTCCGAAACCAAGACGTTGCCGGAACCCAGCACCTGGTTGAACTTCATGGCGTAGTCGCCTCGGCTGAGCTGCCCGGTGATCTCGATGCCCACCCGCTCCTGCCCCCATGGGTCGGTCTCCAGGCCTTGGACGACCGCGTGGAGGCTGATCGGACGGGTCACGCCGTGCATCGTGAGCGTGCCGTCGATGTCGAACTCCTCGTCATCGCGCGCCTTCAGCACATCTGCGCCGAAGCTGATCTGCGGGTACTCGGCGACATCGAAGAAGTCCGCCGAGCGCAGGTGCTCGTCGCGCTGGGGCTCCTGCGTGTTGACCGAGGACGCCTCGATGGTCCCCGAGATGCGTGCCGACGAAAAATCCTCGCCGACGGTGAGTGTGCCTTCGAAGGTCTCGAAGATGCCGCGAACGGTGGCGATGCCGAGGTGCTTGACCGAGAAGCCCACGCGTGAATGGGCGGGGTCCGCGGCCCAGGTGCCGGCGGGCACGGGGCTGGTGCGGCGGACGGAACGAGAAAAGAGGGTCGGCACGGAACTGCTCCTTGGGAGTGGTGGGACGCGGCCGGCGGCCGCAGTTAGTTGTGAGAGCAAGTAAATATCCAAATAGTTGAGTTGTCAAGTATTGTCGGCGAGCGGTGGCCGTGGTCATCGTTCGTGATCCCGATGCCCTGGGGGTCGTGCGCAAGGCGGGCGGATGCGCCAGGATTCAACGAGCGACCATCACCCAGGCAAGGAGCGTGGGCAATGCTGGCACCGGACGGGCGGGTCGCGATCGTGACCGGGGCAAGCGGCGGGATCGGGCTGGCCGCGGCCCGGGCACTGGTCGCCGAAGGGGCCGCCGTCGTGATCGCCGACGTACAGGACGAGCGCGGTGAGCAGGCGGCAGACGCCCTGCGGCGTGACGGAGCGCGGGCCCACTACGTGCATACCGACGTGACCTCGGAGGCCGATGTCTCGCCGATGGTGGAGACGACGCTCGGCACCTTCGGTCGTCTGGATTGCGCGTTCAACAATGCGGGCATCGAAGGCGCACAGGCTCTGCTGGCCGACGGGCGCACCGAGGACTGGGACCGTGTGATCAACGTCAACCTGGGTGGCGTGTGGCGCTGCATGCGCGCGGAGATCCCGCCCATGCTCGCCGCTGGCGCGGGCAGCATCGTCAACTGTGCGTCTGTCGCCGGACTGGTGGGCTTTCCCGGAATCGCGCCGTACGTGGCGAGCAAGCACGGCATCGTCGGGATCACCAAAACGGCGGCGCTCGACGATGCGACCTCCGGCATTCGCGTGAACGCCGTGTGTCCGGGGATCATTCACACCCAGATGATCGATCGGCTCACCCACGGGGATCCGGCCGCCTTGCAGGCGATGCAGGCCACCGAGCCGATCGGTCGGCTGGGCGAGCCCGAGGAAATCGGTGCCGTGGTGGCATGGCTGGACTCGGACGCAGCATCGTTTGTGACCGGCGTCGCCGTGCCGGTCGATGGAGGGTTCGTTGCCCAGTAGCTCCGCGCGCGGCCCGTGGGTGGGCCTGAGCACCGGAATCAGCCACCGTGATCACACGATGGCGCGAGGAGCGTCGCCGACATGTTGACGACGAATCGCAGCATGCGGCTCGCCAGTCTGGGATGCCGATTTGCCGAGGATGCACCCGTGCATGCCGATGGCGTCACGGTCTATTCGGTGCGGGTGACCCACGCTGATCACGGAACGTATGTCGGTCGCGGTGGCACCGTCGAGGACGCGCTCGAGGCGGCATGTGCCGAGATCGAGGGCGTCATGGGAGTCGACCCCGTCGATGAGGCCTCCGACGAGTCCTTTCCCGCGTCGGATCCGTCTGCGGCGGGCGGGCCCGGTCTGTGATCCGGCACCGTGCGGTCGCGTCACCGACCGGGTCGTCGTCGGCTCACGGGTAGCCCCCAGACCGATCGGTGCGGACTCCGGATCTCGATGCCGCTGGGCGTTCGCAATGCTCCGAATTCGAAAATCCGCCGGGCGTCTGGCCCGATGCGGAGCCCCGGTACGGTCGCGGACCGTGCCGCCGACGCGATCATGCGTACACCGTCGTGAGGCTGCGCATACGCCGAGATCGTTGGGAGGTCTGGATTGATCAACCTCGATAGCCCGGGTACGTACGTTCACTGGTCGATTGTGCAGATATCGCGTGCCGATCTCATGGTGATCGTGACGATGGTGATGATTTTCGGTCTTGCGCTCGTGATTCCGTTCCCGCGCCCGCGTCCAGGTGACGTCGAGCCGGGGTTGGGAACGTCGGCAGACAGCGATGGTGCACCACCTGCCGCTCCGCTCGGCTCCGACGATCGGTTGTGGGCATCGCGTCCCAACGCACCGCCGCGGGCGCCGCGGTGCCGGCGCGTCGGAGATCGTCGTGCAGCGGATATCCGGTGGAGATCGCGGCCGATCTTGCGGGCCGTCCAGTTCGTCCCGGGGCTAGGTCGGCGCGTTGGTCGTCGACCCCGGCACCGCGAAGTACTGCTCGACCGCTGACGCCACGCCGTCCGCGATGGCCGCCTGGCCGGGCGCGCTCGCCGCGAGCGACCCCTCCTCGGGATCCGTGATGAACAACGGCTCGGTCAGCGCACCCGGCATCTGGCTTGGCGTCGAGAAGAACCCCGCCATGGCGGGCCCGAGCAACAGCACATGGTCGTAGTTCGCCGCCGCGGTTGCCAGCGGACCGGTGGATGTGGTCGATACGGAGGAACCCTCGCTGACGTCGGACACGACGCCGGCGTCGGGAATACCCCATCCATGCGCATTCATGGCGCTCAGCACGTCTTCTTGCACAAGTGTCGCGAGCCGCAGGTTGGCGGCCGTAAAGGGCCGTGCCGTGTCGTATGTGGTCAGGCTGCCGCTGTCTGATGCCGACGCGCCGCTGTCGAAGTAGATCCCGACGAGCAGGTCGGCGTGGGCCAGATTGGCGCAGACGTCGCGTGCGGCGACATCGTCGTGGGCGCCCTGAAGGCTGAGTTCCCCGCCGGCCAGCTCGACGTTCGTCAGGCGCACGACCGACGTATTTCCGGTCCGCGACACCACGACGCGAAACCCGTCGGCGCGCAGCTGCGCTGCCGCATCCAGCTCGACCGGCAACGTCTCATCGGCCTCGTAGATGGGTGCGCCGGACGCGGTTGTGCCGACCGCCCCAGGATCGACGCCGCCGTGCCCAGCGTCCAAGAACACGGTCAGGTGCCGGTTGCCGTGCGTCGGGGAGAGGGACATGCATGCGCCCGGCGAGAACGCGCCTGGATCGAGCGCCTGTGCGCCCGCACCGGCGAGGGCCGTCCCCCCGCGGACTTTGCCCGCGACCCAGGAGACCCCGACGACGGTGGCGGCCATGCCGACGGCAAGGGCCGCACCTCGCACGCGTGCGCGCCGCCGCCCGGGGCGGTGGGTACGAAACGGCCGGCTCTCGGACGGCCTGCGGCGCCGCATGCACATGGCACGCATTGAAACAGGCGGCATGGGATTTCCACGGGCGGCGGTCGCCGCGCGACCGCGGCGAAGCACGCGGTCCGGTGTCGTGGGCGGGATGCGCGACGCGCGATCCGCACGGATCGCCGTTGAGACGGCGGCCTGCCGGTGTCGCGCGATCACGGAGGCTCGACCCGTACGAGCCCGGTGCGCGCCGACGGAGCCGACGCCCGGACTCGGGAGTCCACGAACTTCAGGTCATCTTCTGCGGCTCAGGCGTCTCTGCGAACCAACAGATACGCGGCGACGGCACCGACGACGAGAACGTACGCGCAAAATACGCCGAAGCCGGCCCAGGGCGACAACGATGACGAGTCGGAGTGAAGGTTGGTGACGGCGCTGCCGGCGCTCAACGGCAGGTACGGGTCGATCGCGTTGCTCCAGTTCGATGGCAGCAGCGCGTTGAGGCCCGGCAAGACGAACATCAAACCGGCGTAGGTGGCGATGCCACCGGCCGTGCTGCGCACGAGCGCCCCGAGGGCAAGGCCCATAAGTCCCGTCGCCGCGAGAAAAAGCGCGGCGCCGATCACCGCGCGCGCGACATGCGGTGCGCCGATCGTGGTCTGGACGTGATGCTCGGCGAGGATCGCTTGCGAGGCAAAGAACGCAATCAGGGCGGAGGGAAGCATGAGCGCAAAGGTCACCGCGGCGAACACGCCGGCCTTTGCCCACAGGACCGGTAGCCGCCGCGGGACCGCCGCGAGCGTCGAGCGGATCGATCCGGTCGTGTATTCGCCGCTGATGACCAGCACGCCCAAGACGCCGATCGCCAGCTGCGCGAGGTGCCATCCGCCGACGCTGATGTCGACCGGGTTAAAGGTCGCCCGATCGGATGGGCTGATGGAGTTCCACTGATTCATCCGCACCGCGGAGATCAAGATCCCGAGCCCAGCCATCGCGATGACCGCCACCGCCAGCGACCACCGCGTCGACCGAAGCGACCACAGCTTGGTCCACTCCGACCGCACGACGTGGATCTGCGTGACCCGACCGACCGCGACACGGTCAGCGCGCGCGGCGGACATGCTTGCGGTATTCATGCGTCGGCCCCGATCTCGAGTCCTGCTCGTGGCGTGCCGGCCCCGAACTCAGTTGCGTCGCGGGTCATGCTCATGAAGGCCTCTTCGAGCGAGGCCTCCTCGGTGGCGAGTCCATGCAGGACGATGCCGTTGGCAAATGCCAGTTCACCGACCCGTGCCGCGTCGAGCCCGTGGACCGTCAATGTGTCGGGCTGGTCGTCGCGAGTCGTCTGGGCACCGGCTGATGCGAGCACGCCCGCCAGCCGCTCAGCCTCAGGCGCACGCACCCGCACGACAGCTTCAGAGGCCTGTCGGACGAAGTCCTCGACGCTCGTGTCGGCGATCAGTCGTCCGCGGCCGACGACGATCAGGTGACCCGCGGTAATGGCCATCTCGCTCATGTGATGCGACGACACAAAGACGGTGCGCCCCTCGGCAGCAAGCCCTTTGAGCAGGGTGCGGATCCACAGGATGCCCTCCGGGTCGAGTCCGTTCGACGGTTCGTCGAGCACGAGCGTCGACGGATCGCCGAGCAGGGCGCACGCGATGCCGAGTCGCTGGAACATCCCGAGCGAGTACGTGCCCACACGCTTGCGTGCGACCGCGTGGAGTCCGACGAGATCGATGACCTCGTCGACACGCTGACGACCGAGGCCATGCGTCTGGGCCATGGCGAGCAGATGATTCGTCGCCGAGCGACCCGGATGGATCGCTCGGGCTTCGAGCATCGCGCCAACCTCGTGTAACGGCGCGACATGGTCGCGGTAGGCGCGTCCGTTGACGGTGACGTGACCGGCCTGAGGAGCGTCAAGTCCGAGGATCAATCGCATCATCGTCGACTTGCCGGCCCCGTTGGGCCCGACGAATCCGGTCACGATGCCCGTCCGGACAGAGAACGTCATGTCGTCGACGGCGACCTTCTTGCCGTACCGCTTGGTGACCGCATGAGCTTCGATCATCCCGATCCGATCTCATCGAGATACGCCGCGCTCAGCGTACCGCCGCCGGAGCCGCGACGTGTGACGATCGGGCACACCGCCTCTGCGTTTCAACACTGTAATCGCCGGATCGCGTTGCGGGTTCCCGGGCGGGCACCCGCGCGACGGTTCGTCCCCACCCACGGTCCACGGCCCCTGGGCGTGAGCCCGGCCCGCGTGGCGCCGATCCTCGGTGACATGCCACACGTCACCACCGACGCTCCGGTCGCCGCGCGATGGCAGCGCGTTTGCTTTGGTGTCGGGGGCCCCTGGTCCGTTCGTGGCGGACCGGCGCCCGAATCGCGCCCGTGATCTTGGGCGTCCTCGGGCGGGATCTGACGTCTCTCGCGGCAATCGGGGCGCCGCGCGAACGCGGCCGTCTGCCGCGGCGCGCGGTCACCCCGTCCAACGTTGCTCACCATCCTGTGGGTCCTGCGCCGGTGCTCGTGGTGGCCGCAGGACTCCAGAGTACACCGCTTGCGGTACTGGGTCTCGCCTGGACGAGCCACCTGGCCTGGGACCGGGGGGCGGGGTACGGCCTCCGATCGAGGGCTGGCGTGATCACCGACGGCATCTGGTGGCCTGGTGCGCCGCTGTGAGACCGACGGTCGCTCGCGAAGCGACCGGACGGCGGGCGTGGGCGGCCCGGTCGCGCCACGTGGCCGCGACCGCACGCCTGAGGTGTCCTTGCGAGCGTCGGCGCGCCGGCGCTCAGCCGACGGACACACTGCCTCGTGCCGGTGGTGGCGTTACGCGCCTGGTGTCGCGACGTCGGGCGTGGCGGGCGCAGGGAGCCGTGGGATGAGCCACGCCCGGGCGACGAACGCCACGACGACGCTCACGATGATCAGCGGCAGGAGGTTGGTACCGGCATCGACCATGAACAGTGACGTCACGAGCACCGATACGAGCGGCAGGCCGAGCATCGCGCAGAGCATTCCCCCGATACCCATTCCGAGGCCAGCGACCATCGGCAGACCGGCCAGGTGCGAGAGCGCGAGGCCGCCGGCCGCGCCGATGAACATGGCGGGGAAGACCGGGCCGCCCCGGAAGCTGCTCAGCGAGAGCGCGTAGGCGAGGCCCTTGCAGGCGCACAGGAGCACGAGTGCGCCGGCCGAGTACGTGGCCGCGTGACCGACCAGCGGGCTCAGCGCCGCCTGGCCTGAGAACAGCACATCCGATGAGCCCTTGCCCGTCTGCTCGGCATAGGCGATTGCGAGTCCGGCGATCACCAAGCCGAGCACCGGGGTCAACAGCAGGATGCGGCGCTCGACGTGGGGTCGGATGGTCAGCGCGAGCCAGCGGATGCCGTGGGAGATCACGCCCGCGGCGAGGCCGATCGCGATGGCCCATGCGAACTCGGCGACCGTGGGGCGGCCCAGCGGGGCGATGTTCGCGATCGCCAGCGAAAATGTCCCGAGCCCGGTCAGCGCGTTCAGGCCGATGAAGATCAGGTAACCGATGCCTGCCGCCAACAGGCCCGGCAGCAAGATCAGGCTCATCATTGCCCCGCCGAGCCCGGAGGCCTCCATCATGAGGAATGCCGCGGCCAGCGGAGAGCCGAGCAGCGTGCTGATTGCGGCGAAGCTTCCCGCCGCTGCGACCACGGCGAGGCTCTGGTCGGGGGTCTGGCGCTTGACTCGCCGGACCACAGCAGCGGCGACCCCGCCGCCCAGCGCGATCAGCGGGGCCTCGGGACCGATCACCACGCCGAGGGCCAGCCCGGCCAGCGCGGCCAGCACGATTCCGGGCAGCGCGCTCGCCGGCGCCGGTCCACCGCCGACCTTGAAGCCGTCCGCCGGCGAGTGGCCACCGCGTCCGGGCAGGTATCGGATCGTCACGGCGACCAGGATTCCGGCGAGCGTCAGTGGGAGCAGCGGCCACCAGACGGGCTCGGCATCAAAGCCCAACCCTTTCGGGAGGGAGGTGAACACCCAGGTCTGCAAGTGGCTGACGAGCGCGAGGAAGAAGTACGCCAGCGCGGCGATCGGCACGCCGAGGATCGCTGCGAGCACGAGCAGCCGCACGTAATTCGACGAGCGGGCCAGGGCGGCGGGATCGGGCTGCTCAGTCGCGGCGCTGTCCTCCAACGAGCGAAGGGCGGTCGAGGTCACCATGACTCTAATCGACGGTGCCGTCGAATGGGTGGCCGGGCCGTCGCCAGACGCACGCCCGGGTCTGCGCGGTGACTGGTCCGCATGCGCACGGTTCCGGGAACGCTGTCGGGGAGTACAGCGACCGGGTCGGTGAGGTGATGCCGGTCGCCTTCGCCCTCAAGCACCCGTTCATCGCCGCCCGGGCGCTTGGGCCCGGAGCGATCCCGCCGTTGACAGCACGGATCCGGGGGCATTCAGTAGACGGGTCGGGAGCACGTGCATGGCCGTCGGCGCGGTCCGCCGCACGGTCGTCCCGCTCACCATGAGACCCCCGGAGAACGCTCATGAATGCGCTGTTGGCTTGGGTCCGTCAGACCATCGCTCCCGGAACGGGGAGCGGCGATGGTCCGTTGCCGTCATTGCTGCTCGGCATGACGCTCGTGACCGGCCTGGTGGATGCGTTTAGCTACCTCGTGCTGGGCCACGTCTTCGTCGCCAACATGACCGGCAACGTCGTGTTCTTGGGCTTTGCCCTCGCCGGTGCGTCCGGCTTTTCGATTGGGGCGTCGGCGGCCGCGCTGGCATCCTTCTGGGTCGGCGCCCTCATCGGCGGCAGGCTCGGCGCGCGCTGTGCGGATCATCGGGGCCGGCTGCTCAACGCCGCCGCCAGTATCCAGGCATGCCTTCTGGCAGCCGCGGTGATCCTCGCCGCGGTCAGTGGAAGTGCCGTGACGGCGGGCTTCCGCTACCCCTTGATCGTCATCCTCGCGATCGCGATGGGGAGCCAAAACGCCGCCGTCCGGAGGCTCGCCGTCGCCGACATCACCACGACGGTGCTCACGATGACGATCACGGGCACGGCTGCAGACAGTGTGCTCGCCGGCGGGAAGGGCTCCCGTGCGGGGCGCCGCCTGATGGCGGTCGCCGCGATGCTCCTGGGCGGCCTCATCGGAGCGGCGTGCGTCATTCACCTTCGCAGCGTCTATCCGCTGGTGCTGGCCCTGATCGTGGTGGTGGCTGTCGCCGCGACGACTCGACCATTCCGGGGCTCGGAGCTCCCGTGGGTCCGCGCGTAGCCGCCAATGATGTCCGGCGCGGAGCGAAATCCCCGTCGCCTCGTCGCGCACGGCTGTCGAGGGCACGCGCTGAGCTCGGCGATCATGTCCCGGCCGTGCCCGGAGCAACGGTCAGCGTCGCACGATGTCCTTCGGCGACGGCTCGAGCATCGGCGAGGCTCAGCCCGCAGCCCGGAACGTCCATCGCGGCGGAGCCGCGCGCGAGCCAGCCCACGACGCTCGCGCGCTGCGCACCGGTCAGGTCGGGGACGCCCTGGCGGGCTCAGCCGGGACGACGAGGACCGCGTCGATGCCCCGGCTGATCTGACGGTCACCCAGCCGGATGCGGGGAGCCGCCGTGCCCGTCGTCCGCGCTGCCGGGCGGCGCGATAGAGTCGTGCCCGTGCCGGGCGAGCGCGCAGACAGGCGGAGCGTCGCGGCGTCGACTTGGCGCCTGTTGGTGGGACGGCCGCTGCGCGCGCGGGAAATGTCTCACCAGCGGATCACCCCGGTGGAGGGCCTTTCCGCACTTTCGCTTGATGCGCTGACCTCGGTCGCATATGGGCCTGAAGCGATCATCGTCGTCCTCGCCCTGGCCGGGGCCGCGGCGCTGCCGCTGGTCCTGCCGATCACGCTCGCGATCGTGGCGCTCCTGGCCATCCTGGTGGTGTCCTACCGCCAGGTGATCGATGCCTACCCCGGCGGTGGTGGCGCGTACGCAGTCTCCCGGGCCAACCTCGGTGCACGCGCCAGCCTGCTGGCCGCCGCCGCACTCGTCGTCGACTACACGCTGACGGTGGCCGTATCCATTGCCGCCGGCGTGGCCGCGTTGACGTCGGCCTTCCCGAGCCTTGCGCCGGCCACGGTCCCGATCTGCCTCGGCATCCTTGCGCTGATCACGGTGCTCAATCTGCGCGGCCTTGGCGAGACCGCCCGGGCGTTTCTGCTGCCGACCGCGATGTTCATCGTGGGCTTGTTGGCCATCATCGCGGTCGGCTTGGTCCATCCCCTGGGGCTCAACGCGCCCCAGCCGGGCCAGTCGCTGATACCCACGCGCGAACTCCAGACGCTCGGAGTGCTGCTCGTGCTGAAGGCGTTTTCGGCCGGGTGCAGTGCGCTGACCGGGGTGGAAGCCATTGCCAACGGGGTGCCGTTGTTCAAGGAGCCGAGAGCCGTCCGTGCGAAGCGGACCGAGCTGCTGCTCGGCGTGATCCTTGGGGCGATGCTGCTCGGACTGGCGGTGCTCGCGCGTCGCTGGCACATCGGGCCGCGCTCGGGGCAGACGGTGCTCAGCCAGATCATGGCGGACGCCGTCGGGCGCCATTGGGCGTACTACGTGGTGTCGCTGACGATCACCGTGGTGCTTGCCCTTGCGGCGAACACCTCGTTCGGGGGCTTGCCAGTGCTCACGAGCCTGGTCGCGCGGGACAATTACCTGCCGCACCTCTTCGCGCTCCGTGGTGACCGGCAGGTGTTCGGCAACGGCATCTGGACACTCAGCATCCTGTCCGGTGCACTCCTGATCGCCGTCGACGGGAACACCCTGACGCTGATTCCGCTGTTCGCCATCGGGGTGTTCATTGGCTTCACGCTGTGCCAGACCGGGCTGGTTATCCACTGGTCGCGACTGCGGCCGCCGCGGTGGCGGCGCAAGGCGCTCATCAACGGGCTCGGCGCAGTCGTCACCGGGGTGGCCACCGTCGTGTTCCTGGTGAGCAAGTTCACCAACGGGGCGTGGGTGGTCGTTGTGGCCGTCCCGGCGCTCATGCTGATGTTCTTGCGCGTTCATGCCTACTACCAGCGGACCGGCACGGCGGTGGGGGTCGGCCAGTTGCCGAACAAACCGGTCGGAACGCCAGCGGTGGTTGTGGTCCCGGTGATCGGGGTCTCGCGGCTGACCGAGCGCGCCATCAGCGAAGCCCTCTCCCTCGGCGACCAGGTCGTGGCAGTGACCGTCGTCGTCGACGACCCAGACCGCGACGACCGGCAGGACCAGGAGCTGCTCGACCAGTGGGCACAGTGGGACCCAGGAGTCCCGCTGCGGGTCCTGCGCACCGAGTTTGCCTCCGTGGTTCGGCCGATCTCGGACTTCATTGATGAAATCCGCGAGGGTTTCGACGGACAAATCGTCGTGTTGATCCCGGTCATAATCCCCACTCGACTCAGATACCGCGTCCTGCACAATCACGTCGACCGGGCACTCACGGCGGCGTTGCGGGACCGTCCTGACGTTGTCGTGGCACGGGTCGCGATGCCCGTGGGCCCCACGAGCACCACGCCGAAGATCGACCATTCGATCGACGCCCGGCCCCCGAGCGATCCGCAGCGCTGAGCGCGGGCGCCTCGGCACGCGGCACGTCACGCACATTGCGCCCGAGCTGTCCGCCATTCGCGACCGCAGCGCTCACCACGATGGCCGCCACGTGATAGAGCGCGTACGGCGGTGACGCTGTGCGACCCGGTAGCGCGTCCTGCAGCGCGGTGGCCTGAGCGTGCTGCATGCGGCTCGACCCGCACGACCGCTCCACCCGCGCGGTCGATGCGTTCGCGTCGTCGCGTGCGCATGCCGCGTGCGATCTGGCGGTTGCCCCGGACCCGGCTGACCGCGTCCACGCCGCGCAACCGTCCGACGCGGCCGCTTCGAAGCATTGGCTCGGCCGGCATCGGGATCGAACGGGGTTGCTATTTCTCGCTAGCTAATGCTAGCGTGGGTGCATGCGTGATCCGCGAGTGCCGCTCTACGTTCGCCTTCCTGCCCATCAGGTCGCCGCGATCGACGAGATAGTGCGGTCCACGGGCGTCCGCAAGCAGCAAGTGGTCAGCGACATGATCTCGGACCGGCTCGCCGTTGGGCGCCTGGAGATCAACGACGCGCGGCAGGCCGACGTTGGCGAGGTACTGACGCTCGACGAGGCAGCCGACCTTCTGCGGGTCACCGCAGCGGCAGTTGAGGCCCGCATCGCCGACGGCGCAATCCCGGCACGGCGCTTTGGGGAGCACTGGCGCATCTCACGCCGCGCGCTCATGGACTGGCTGGCGCGCGGCGACCTCACCGTCCGCGATACCGGCTTCGGGGCCGGCACCTCGCCGTGAATCGACCGGTCATTCTCGTCCCCGGCGCGTGCCTTGGGGGATGGGCCTGGCATGAGGTCGCGGCGCGTCTTCGTACGGCCGGGTACGAGGTCTACCCGGTCACGCTGACGGGCCTGGGCGAGCGTGCGCACCTCGCCGATCCCCGCATCGATATCGAGACCCATGTCCAGGACATTCTCGGAACGCTTGACGTCGAGGATCTCAGCGATGCCCTATTGGTCGGGCACAGCTACGCCGGCCCGGTCGTGACGGCCGTCGCCCATCAGCGCCCAGATCGCCTCGCCGGGGTGGTGTATCTCGATACCGGGGCGCTACCGGATGGGACGTCGATTGCCGACGTCCAGCCGCCGGAACTGCGTGAGCGCCAGCGAGCCGAGGCCGAACGCCACGGCGGCGGTTGGCTGTGGCCGGTGCCCACGCGGGAGGCGCTCGAATCAGGGGTCTACGGCAGCGCCGCGGGACTCCATGACGATCATTTTCGGCTCATCGCCGAACGCGGGACGCCGCACCCGTATGCCACCTTCACCAGCGCCATCCGATTGGCGGGACCGTGGCCGGCCGGCGTGCGCCGGATTGGCATCATGTGCACCGAGGGCGGCCTGAGCATCGGCATGCTTCGTCAGCTCGTCGCGGTCGAGGACCCGCTGGCCAAGCTGCTTGGGGCGGAGGAGTGGCTCGACCCTGCCAAGTGGGAGCTGCATGAATTGGCGACGGGACACTGGGCGATGTTCACGATGCCCCGACGGCTGGCCGATCTGCTTGGTGCCATTGACCTGACCCCCGCCAACGGTGCCATCGCGAGTGTGATTCCTCTTGTTCGGATCTCCGGACTCAAGGAGGATGAACCCCATGAAACAGCGCAGGCACACCCCCGAGCAGATCATCAGAAAGCTGCGCGAGGCTGAACGTCTCCAAGCCGAGGGCGCCGACATCGCCACCGTTGCCAGGCAGCTGGAGGTCTCCGAGCAGACCTTCCACCGCTGGCGGACCCAATACGGCGGCATGAAAGCCGACGATGCCAAACGACTCAAAGAACTCGAGCGCGAGAACGCACGCCTCAAGCGCATCGTGGCCGACCAGGCTCTGGATATCTCGGCCTTGAAAGAGGTGGCCAAGGGAAATTGGTGAGCCCGGCACGCCGCCGCAGGGCGGTCTGGATGCTCATGGATCGCTTCTTGATCTCCGAGCGTCGGGCGTGCCGGGCCATCGGCCAATCACGCACCACCCAGCGCCGGGGATCCCCAGTGCCGCCCCGCGAGGAGCAGGTCATCCGCAAGCGCCTGCGCGAGCTCGCCCGAGCCCGTCCGCGCTATGGCTACCGGCGCCTGACGGCGCTCTTGCGCACCGAGGGCTTCTGCGTCAATCACAAACGCATCCAGCGCCTGTGCCGCGACGAGGGCTTGCGGGTCCTCCACAAGGCCAAAAAGCGCGCGCGCATTGGCGTCTCGGCCGTGCCGGCCGACCGGCTGCGGGCCACGCGCCCCGAGGAGGTCTGGGCGCTGGATTTCTGCTTTGACCAAACCACCGACATCAAGACCTTGAAGCTGTTATCCGTCACCGACGAGTTCACCCGCGAGGCCCTGGCGATCAGAGTCGAGCGCTCCATTACCGCCGATGACACCGTGGCGGTGCTCGAGGAGATCGTGGCGCGCACCGGCCGCTCGCCGGCGTTTGTGCGCATGGACAACGGGCCCGAGATGACCGCCCACGCCATTCGCGACTGGTGTCGGTACTCACGCACCGACACCACCTACATCGAGCCCGGGCACCCCTGGGAGAACCCGTACATCGAATCGTTTACCGGCAAGTTGCGCGACGAGTTGCTCGACCTCGAGGCCTTCGCGACGCTTCTTGAGGCCAAGACCCTGGCCGAGGACTATCGCATCGACTACAACACCTACCGACCCCACTCGTCGCTCGGATACCGGACCCCGGCATCCTTCGCCGCCGAGTGGTCCCGACAACCGACCGGAATCACATAGGGGCTGGTACCGGAATCGGGGTCAGGTCACCATCGCCACGGACAGTCAACGGCACGTGCTCTGGGTCGGCCAGCCTGAGTCGCGAGGCGACGCTAGCGCTGGCGAGGTGACCGGCGGGAACCCGTCGGCTGCCGCGCGTCGTTCGACCTCCTGCATGCCCTGATCGCGCCGCGTCGTCATTCCGCACGGGTCGCGGCGCCCGGCCGTCAATCGTGCGCAGGGCCGCCAGGAGCGGGCGCGCCTCGCGCTTATGCCGCTTTGACCTGGATTGGGTAGTTGACCGTCGCCGTCGTGCCAAGCGCGGTCACCACGAGCTGCATGACCAGCGGTGCGCCAACGGCCGCCGCCGGCCAAGTGACCTCCTCCCTCCAGACCCCCTTGGGCGCGTTATGGACGGCCCCGTTGTCGATCTGGCCGACGACCTGCCCCTGGGAGAGGACCTGCGCGCGCACCGTCGCGCTGACCGGCGTGCCTGCGCTATTGGTGACCCGCACCGTGTAGTACCAGGGCTTGTTGACGATCGGGGTATGGTCGGTCGCCGTCATGGCCAGGTGGATCGTCACCGGGGCGGGCTTTGGCGCGGTTGCGGTACTGGTGGTCTTGCTCGAACCCGAGCCCCCGCAGGCAGCAAGCCCCAGTGCGAGTCCGACCACCACTACGCTCGCTCGGATCCTCAGGCCCCCACGGTACATCAGCATCTCATCGCCTTCTCGCCTTCTCGCCTCCGCGCTCGGCTCGCGCAACCATGTCACCGACATGGTAGTCGTTACGGATACCGAGCTCGCGGTGGCGCGGGCGTGCCTGAGGCGTATCCGAGGCAGTCACACACCTGGGTGAGCACTGCAACGTCCACGACGTGGACAATGCAGTGCTCACCCAGGGCCTGCGCGTGTTGAGTGGCGGGCACCGTCGAGCCTCGGGCAACCAGATGCCACGACGTCCTTCGGATGAGGTCGGAACCGTGTGTTTGCGATCTGCGTGATCGCCCGGGGCCGCACCAGGTCGCCTCAGGTGGCCGACGACTGGCCGAGGGCTTCGTCAGACGCGTGCCCGGTGCGTCCGTGGCCTCGGACGCGGCCATGCGCATTCACTGATTGCGTCACGCGCCTCCCCGGGCCGTCTGCGTCGCGACTCCATGCGCGGCGAAGTAACTCGCAACGGCCCGGAACGACTCCTTCGGCTCCCATGTCATGTCTGGGTAGGTTGCTCCGTGACCCTTCTCGAATGTCTTGACGAGACTGAGGGCCGACATGTCGAGGTCGTATCGTGGGTCCTCGCTGAACGGTGCGATCGGATCGACAAACGTGCAGACGAAGGCGCCGTCGACGCCGGCGCTGTCGAGGATGGTCAGGGTCTCGACGATCTCCTTGGCCTGCACGGCCTCGTCGCGCACATGGACACCTTTCTTGAGCCGGGGCCGGATGAACTGGCCGACGACGGGCAGGCGGTGCAGGGCCTGCGACTTGTGGTCAACAATCCCAAACCCGAGACTGCCCGAACGCTCCGCCCCTCGGTAGGAGCGCATCCCGAACTCGCTGACGACGACCGGCTTGCCGAACTCAAAGAGCGGCTTGAGCAGTGCGACGTACCGGTCCTTGTTTCGTTCGTCTCGGTAGTGGTCCACGCTGACGATGTCGAACAGGCCCCAATCCACGCGTTCAAACGGGAGCGCCGCATAGGTCACTGGCCCGCGGAAGTTGGCCCTCGCCGCATCGGTCGCTTGATCGAGGAACGCCGTGAACGGTGCGATGTGGCGTCCGCTTAGTGCATCTCGGAACAGGTTGGACAGCCGCTTGGTGAGCGACCGTCCCGGCACGATGCCTCTCACAAACAGCGTCGCTTCGGAGGCCACGCTGAACACGACACGGTCCGGCCACCGCTCGCGAAGAGATTCCGCCGCCGCCGCGGCCCTCGCAATGTAGGCGACCGTCCGCCCTGGATCCTTGTTCCATAGCTCCGGCGAGAGCCACACCTCAAGCCCTTGCTGGAGCGCATCCTCGGCCGCGTTGGTGAGTCGTGTGATGTCTTTTCCACAGATCCGGACACTGTTGCAATAAAGGTCGTTCTTGATGATCTCAAGCTCGCGGTGCACAACTCGAGGATCGAAGACGGGTCGCCAATTGATTCCGTACACCCGACCGACGTCGTAGCTCACTCCTTGTCGATTCACGCTGTCGCTCCAACTCGAATCGCGGGGCCGGCCGTGGGAGGGCACGGGCGCACGGTCTGAATCGCCCCCCGTACTTCATCGAGACTCTGGCAGGGTTCGCGGAAGTTCAAAACCTTGGGTCCGGTAGCTGGGTGCCACAGCTGCACCGACGTGCTCCCGTCGACGCCGAGGGTGATGAGACGCCGCGATCCACGTCAGCCGGGGTCAGACGCGCACGGTTGGGCTCTTCGCAGCCCCCCCGGGGGTCACCTCGGGTGCGCTCAGGTGGCCACCGATTCGGCACTGTGGTCATCGACGCCCTCCCGACGCGCCGCGGACAGTACGCTCGTGAGCGGTCGCAAACTGCAGGGTCGCCGCCGGCCAGACGGTACGGCGGCGGACGGGCGCTGCGTTGGAGCAGGTCGCGACGGTGTTCGATCGCGTCGATCACTGCCGGAGCGACGCGGGCGTCGAGTTGGATGGAGCGACGACCTCCCCCGATCCGCCCACGGGACCCGACTCATCGTCCTGGGAGGACTCAATCGGGAGAGGGTCCGGTCAGCACGGCGATCAGCTGGCACGTCGGTAGGTGGCCTGGGCGCCGCCGCCGGCGTCTCGCAGCGTCAGGGTATCGCCAGCGATCTCGTAATTCGTGACGCGCCCCAGTGACCTGACCCCCGCCAACGGTGCCATCGCGAGTGTGATTCCTCTTGTTCGGATCTCCGGACTCAAGGAGGATGAACCCCATGAAACAGCGCAGGCACACCCCCGAGCAGATCATCAGAAAGCTGCGCGAGGCTGAACGTCTCCAAGCCGAGGGCGCCGACATCGCCACCGTTGCCAGGCAGCTGGAGGTCTCCGAGCAGACCTTCCACCGCTGGCGGACCCAATACGGCGGCATGAAAGCCGACGATGCCAAACGACTCAAAGAACTCGAGCGCGAGAACGCACGCCTCAAGCGCATCGTGGCCGACCAGGCTCTGGATATCTCGGCCTTGAAAGAGGTGGCCAAGGGAAATTGGTGAGCCCGGCACGCCGCCGCAGGGCGGTCTGGATGCTCATGGATCGCTTCTTGATCTCCGAGCGTCGGGCGTGCCGGGCCATCGGCCAATCACGCACCACCCAGCGCCGGGGATCCCCAGTGCCGCCCCGCGAGGAGCAGGTCATCCGCAAGCGCCTGCGCGAGCTCGCCCGAGCCCGTCCGCGCTATGGCTACCGGCGCCTGACGGCGCTCTTGCGCACCGAGGGCTTCTGCGTCAATCACAAACGCATCCAGCGCCTGTGCCGCGACGAGGGCTTGCGGGTCCTCCACAAGGCCAAAAAGCGCGCGCGCATTGGCGTCTCGGCCGTGCCGGCCGACCGGCTGCGGGCCACGCGCCCCGAGGAGGTCTGGGCGCTGGATTTCTGCTTTGACCAAACCACCGACATCAAGACCTTGAAGCTGTTATCCGTCACCGACGAGTTCACCCGCGAGGCCCTGGCGATCAGAGTCGAGCGCTCCATTACCGCCGATGACACCGTGGCGGTGCTCGAGGAGATCGTGGCGCGCACCGGCCGCTCGCCGGCGTTTGTGCGCATGGACAACGGGCCCGAGATGACCGCCCACGCCATTCGCGACTGGTGTCGGTACTCACGCACCGACACCACCTACATCGAGCCCGGGCACCCCTGGGAGAACCCGTACATCGAATCGTTTACCGGCAAGTTGCGCGACGAGTTGCTCGACCTCGAGGCCTTCGCGACGCTTCTTGAGGCCAAGACCCTGGCCGAGGACTATCGCATCGACTACAACACCTACCGACCCCACTCGTCGCTCGGATACCGGACCCCGGCATCCTTCGCCGCCGAGTGGTCCCGACAACCGACCGGAATCACATAGGGGCTGGTACCGGAATCGGGGTCAGGTCACCAGCGCCGCGACATATTCGCTCTCGAGCGTGTCGAGTTCGGCACTGCACGAGTTGTGGCTCGCGGTGAGGCCTGTCAATCGTAATGCGTGTGCATTGCTGGTCTCGTACGTCCCGGACAGTTTGTTACAGCCCCCGAACCCGCTGAATGCTCCGGCTGGACCGAATGACGCGGCCACGTGCTCAGTGAGGGTCGTGCTGACCACGCCGCCGGCTCCGTTATTGATTCCGGTTGCGCTCCACGTCGTCCCCTCGAGGCTCGTCAATCCGGATGAATACGTGAGCAGGGCTGCATTGCCAGTTCCGATGAGCGTCAACGTGCCGGCACTGATACTGAAGCTCGTTACCTCAGGAAGCCATTTTCGTACGGCGGCATCTTGGGAACCGAGAACTCCGACGCACGCCATGAGTGTCGTTGGCCCAAGCTTGAACGAGAGCGAGCCCCCGTTTTCCGCGTACGCGCCGGCGAAGTGGTTGCAGCCCGTTGAGCCACTCACCTCGCGTGTGGTCGGGAACGAAAGCGGGGCGCTGACACCCGGAACCGCGGCGGAGGTCGCGCCAGCGGAGTCCCGATATGTGTCGAGCTGCCACGCTGTGCCGACCAAGGTCGTAGTGGAAGCGCTTTGGGAGGTGACCGCGGAAGAAGCGCTGGAGCCGCTTCCGCAACCAGCCAACGTGGACGTGCCACCGATTAGGAGAACCGCGAAACCCACGCCGATGCGCACGCTCCCATTGTCCATCGCTCGACATTGATGTCAACAGCTGGCACTTGACCCCCGTGTGGCGCGCTCGCGTTTCCTGACGCGCGCCCGTGATCGCGCCGACCCGTCGCTCCAAGGCCGAGGGCACTCTGGCTCTGCTGCTCCGCCCGGCACGCCATGCACTAAGGCTGCGGACGTGCCACTTCGTATTCGATCGGCTCGCGAGACGTTTCGACATCGGCCGGCCTCGCAGTCGAGGGAGCTTCCGAGCCCACGCCACGGTTCGTCGCGTCGGACAGGCCGCAAACTCGCCGTCGACACGGGAGACGCAGCAGCCCGTGTATCATACATGACATTTCCTGTAGGAATATAAGTGTTTGTGTTATGGTCGCCGCCGTGACGCCACGCGCGACCGATCGTCTCGGGACCCCTCGGACTCCGGTCCGCCGTCAACACGGCGGGATAGGTGGCGTGTGGCCCCCCTCGACACAAGGAGAGCCGAGCGTGCAGCGACCCTTGCAGAAACCTCTTGTGACCGGCGCCATCGCCGCCGGGCTCACCGTGTCGGCCGTCGTGCCCGCCGTTGCATTGATCTACGGCACGGGTGCCAGCCTTCCGGACCTCGTCTACGGCGCCTGGTGCCAGCAATCCCGGATTTGCAGCTACACCGGAAGCGGCTCCGGTCAGGGCATCACGAACTTCATCAATAAGATCCAGACCTTCGAGGCGACCGACACCCCGCTCAACGGCACCCAACTCAAGGAGCTGGCAGGCGCACGCGGTGGAGTCACGCCGCTGTACTTCCCGACGTTCCTGGCTGCGGTGGCGATTCCGGTGCACATCAACGGGGTCGGACGCCTGAACCTCGATGGGAAGGTGCTCGGCGATATCTTCGACGGGAAGCTCACGACCTGGAACAACGTCGAAGTCACGAGCCTCAATCCGAAGGCGCATTTGCCGAAGGCACCCATCATCGCCTGCGTGCGCGCCGACAGCGCCGGCACGAGCTACCAGTTCTCGCTGTTCCTGGATAAGACCAATACGGGATTCCGAACGAGCGTCGGCGGTCCGACGGGCACTCCCAACTGGAAGGCCCCCCATCGGCTCGGTGGCGTCAAGAACACCGGCGTCGCGAATTGCGTCCAAAGCAACAACGACTCGATCGGATACGTCGATCTGAGCAGTGCCGAAGAAGCCGGCTTGGGACGCAGCCTCGCCGCGATCGGACAGAGCTATTACGTCACCAAGACCGTCACCGAGCGCAAGGGCGGCACGACCATCAAGGTCACCAAGAAAGTGGCTGCCGAGCGCTTCATCCTGCCGTCGATCGCCACTATCGAGAAGGACGTCCCGAAGACCATCACGCTACACGGGGCGGCCCTTCAGGACGAGCTCGCTGCAAGCGCCATCCCCGGTGCATACCCAATCACGATCACGACCTACGTCCTGGCGTACAGCAGCTACAAGGCCGCCGGGGACGGGTCTGCGCTCGCCGGCGTCAAGCAGTTTCTGAACTACGCGTACGGGACGGGCCAAGGGGAATTGACGCCGTACTCTGCCGCTCCGCTCCCCAAGACCCTTCTGGCCGCCGCCAAAGCACAGGAGAAGCTGCTGCACTAGGAACATCTCCGGGTCGTGGTACCGGCCCGACCGACACCCCTCACCGTGTCCTGCACGGTCTCCCGCACCGAGCGGAGCGTCCGCCGCATCGCGTACGACCGAACCTGACCGATGCGGAGCGGGTCACGAGATCGTCGCCGGGCAACGAAAGCCCCGCAAAATCGGCACTTTCGGTAGACCGATGGGAGGATTCACACGTGCGAGCTTCGGGTGATGAGATGCGCCGGAACGGGTGATCTGAGGCCAGAGGCGCGCGTCGGCTGTTTCCGATCGGTTGGGATCGCGGCAGGTCGCATCAGGTGGCCACAGGTTGGGCAAACGGTCTGCCGACGGGCTGGCGGCCAGTCGTACCGACGAGCACGCTATGACTCCTCGTGAGCTCGGCTGATGCGACCCTGGGCACGATGGGTGGCGAGTGTGCCCGGCCGTGCCCGCCGCGAGGCTCGGCGAGCCCATCATTGCGCGGAAACCGTGCAAAACGCGCGGGAATACACTCACCGCGGCTGGGATCACCACGCCCAGATCGTGAGCCCGGGCTACGTTGGGCCTATCCGACGCGCCAGAGATGGAACGATCACGGTTCGGAGCGGTGACGCTCGCCTCGGTCGGGCATTGGTCTCCGAGGGAGGAAGCAATGAACTACATGATCGAATGGACGATTCGCACTGCGGGTCGTACGCACGATCAGAACCTCGCCGACCGTGAGGCCCTGCTCAGGACATTTGGTAAGTGGACGCCCGAGGACGGCCTCACCATCCACGAGTTCCTTGCCAACTTGGACAACGGCGGGTACGTGCTCGTCGGGGCGTCCGATCCTCACGTGGTCGGTTCGTTCGTGTCGAAGTGGGTCCCCAGGATCGACCCCCATGTCGTTCCGGTCGCGGATAGCGCGGAGGCAGTCGGGTACGTCGCGGAGTCACTCGCCTGGGACCGCGCCGCGCTGAGCGACCGAGCCCGTGCCCGACGTCCGGCGAGGTGCGCGACCGTGCCCAACCCACATGCGCCGTGCCACGGAACGGCAACAATCGCGCGCGGCGGAACGACGGCCAGCACACGCAGGACATCCAGCCCACGATCGAGGCCCATCGAGCCAGTCGGCCGGATCCGGGCGCACCAGCTAATCAAAGGACATCCGCATGTCGAACCTCGGTAAGACCCACATCATCATCATGTGGACGATGGGCCCTGCGGACGTGGCTGAGGGAGATCGGATCTTCGCCAGCCACGCCGAGTGGATAAAGGGGCACCCACGTCAGGGCGACACGGCACTGCTGTCGTACAGCATCTCCAAGGGTCCGGAGTTGGCCAATCCGCTGGACCCGAACTCCGCCCCGACCGGAAATACGATCTTCGTGCTCGACGAGTTCTATGAGTCGCCGGCCGGCGTCCCCCGCCACTGGGAGGACGCGATCGCCAACTGGAAAGACCTTGGCGCGATCGTGGAGTGGAGTGCCAAAGGCAAGGTCGCCACGCTGCACAGCGGGACGGCCGTACAGGCACTCTGGTAGGGCAGTCCGCGGAGCACCAGCGGCGACGCTCACTGCGCATCACGACGGTCCGCCCCCGCCGGACCGTCGTGGGCGTCGACCTTGAGCGTCGACGCATCCGCGTGGCCATGCGGCATCGGTCAATTCCGCTTTGGTGACGGGTTCGCCAGCACGGCGCGATGCGGTCGGGCCAACGCGGACCGACGCCGGGCGGCGCGCCGGCCAGGGGCGCGCCACCCGTATGCCCGGTCAGTAGGCGGACCAGCCCCGGTCGACGTACAGCGTCGCACCGGTCACCGAGTCGGCGTCCTCCGAGGCGAGGAATACGGCCGCGCCGGTCAGCTCTTCGGCTCGCATCCACACTCCGGGGCCACCGAACCGCTCGTTGGCCCGCCGAAGGTAGTCCGGGTTGTTCGCCCGATAGCCAGCGTTCAGAGGCGTCTCGATGAAGCCCGGCGCGATCGCGTTGACCTGCACGTTGCGCTCGCGCAGGTCGAGCGCCCAGACCTTCGTGAACATGTGGATCGCCGACTTCGTGGCACAGTAGACCGACGACTCCGGAAATCCGTCGTTGCCGAAGATTGAGCCGATGTTGATGACCTTGCCGCGGCCGGCCGCCCCAAAGTCTGGCAGGACTGCCTGGGTGAGGAAGAAGGGTCCCTTCAGGTTCGCGCCGATCATCAGGTCGAAGCTGACCTCGTCGCTGCCGCCGAGCGGCGACATCACGAAGGCGCCGGCGTTGTTCACCAGGACGTCTACCGAACCGAGGGCGTCGTGGACGGCGGCGATGGCGTCGGGCAGGTGGTCGACGTCGGACACGTCGCACGCGATCGCCACCGCGCGCCCCCCCTCAGCGGCGATGGATGCGGCGACCGCCTCGCCCGCCGCATGGTTGCGGTTCAGGATCGCCACGGCGGCTCCCTCGCGCGCGTAGCGCCGCGCGAGCGCCTCGCCAATCCCCTGCGACCCGCCAGTCACGACGATGACCTTGCCCTCGAGCCTCATTTCCCCTCCTCGCGCGCTGGCCCAATCCTAGATGGTCGGAGGCAGTCTTCTGACCCGGGCTCGCTGCGGGCCCCACACAGATGAACGCCGGACCTTCCCAATCACAGATCACCGAGCGCTGCATCCACGCCGGCCAGGTAGTCCTTCGGGGTGCGGCGGCGAAGGGTGACGCGCGGATGTTCGCGCTTACCGATCGGCCGATCGGCGAACCTGAATCGCTGGCGTCGTAGGTCGCGTGCGAGCGGCGCCGTAAGTGGCCGGAGCTTCGATCGGAACCGAGGCCGTCCTTGCGCGCCTGCAAGCCAATGCGGGCGCAGCTGCGCTGACTGCGATCGCCTAGGATGGTCAACAAGACCACCATCACGGAAAGGCGGGCAGCATGAGGCGGTCGCTGAGGACCTACACCGCGTACAGCATCGGCTGCGCCATCGTCTGGGCTGTTCTCCTGATTGCCGGGACACTTACGGGCAAAGGAAGCGCACGCCACACGGTCCTCTACGTGTTCTCAGGATGGGTGCTCGGTTGGCTGTCTGCCACCATTGCCAGGGTTGTATATCCACCGCCCAAGAACTGGCGCCATTCGCGAAGCGTTGCTCCCTAAGCTGGCGACGGGCTGCTGGACGAACGCGCCGGTTGGCGTCAGCGGACCGTCGCCGAGGTGCCGTTCGGGGGCACTGGTAAGAAGAGCACCCGCGCCGAGTAGGGAAAGTGCCAAGTGCCAGTTGTTGCAGATCGACGGATCTCTCGCCGAATGTCGGTCTCTCGGTGACTGAGGGCACTGCTGCGCAGCACCAGTGGTGCGGTTCTGACCAGTAGTTCGGATGGGCCCAGCGGGTGTAGGTGACGTCTACCGGTCGGGATTGCGGCGCTGACGGGCCGTTTCGGCACCGACAGCTGCCAGATGCGACACGTCGGCTATGCGGTGTCTGGGCGCATGGGCTTCGCCTGGACGACGGCACCGAGGGCGTGATCGAGCCCGGTGACGTCTTCGTGCTCGATGCGGGGCACGACGCGTGGGTGCTGGGTTCGGAGTCGGTGATCCAGGTCGACCTTGCGGGCCGGTAACGCGGAACGGTCCGGTTGCTCACCCGAGGTGGCGTGCACGACTACGTGGGTCATGCTCCCGCCACAGCCCAATCGGTCGTAGGCCAGCGACTCTCAGATGTCGGGCAACGGTGGGCCGTCGCGCCGCCTCGTCAGAGCGATGAGGGACCCGTGGCCATGGACGACTGGGGTCTCATGTTGGCTTGTATACGGTCAGCCAGGCGATCTGGACGTTGCCGGCCGCTGCGTCCGTCGGGACACCGCCGCTTGTCCACGTCTCTGCCTGGATTATCAGGTGCATCGGTGTGTCGGGAACCCCGGTCGTCGTCGTACCCACTGTCGTTCCGTCCAGCTGGAACGTGACACCGCTCGGCAGCCACGTGATCGTGGCCGTGTGCCATCCGGTCAGCGTGACCTGACTGTCGAACAGCGCTTGGTCGGTGGCAGTCGTCCCGCCTTGGTAGTGAACGACGCCCCAGATGGTGCTGGTCAAGTTGGCCTCGGGGAAATCGATCTCGCCGTCCTGGGGCCACACCCCGCTGTCTGGCCAGAGCAGCACCGCGAGTTTGTACCCGAGCACGGCGTCTGCCCGGAACCTGATGACGTACCGGCCATAGAGCAGGCCGCCGTCACTCCCTGGCGCACCGGGGATGGTCGGCACTGCTGCCGCGACCATGTGGACGCCCGCCTCGGTATGCAGGTGGATGTTCATGATGCCGTTGGCGATCGACACGACCTTCGACGGCATGTAGGTACCGTTGGTGCTGGTGTCTTTCCACCCGTCCGGGTAACTGCGGCCCCATGTGCTGGCAACCGCTGCCGGGAAGCTGCCCAGCGGGACGTTCTGGTTGAAGTTGTCGGCGAACACCTGATGCCACCCGGGGATGTCGCCGGTCGGCATCGTCTGTCCCGATGGCGTGGCAGCGGACCCGCCCGCGGACGGCCCTGTCACGTGTGTCGAGGCGACGGGTATCGAGGCGGTGGCGTCCGCCCTGCAGGTCGCGGCGACCACCCGCGCGTGGGAGAGTCGGTTGACCAGTCGGTACGCGCTGGCGGGGTTGGCGGTCATCCTCCGCCAGATGCCGGCGCGGAGCGCCGGGACGAAGTGCGCCTTGAGGTCCTGGCGCAGGATCACCCAGAGCGCGTGGGTCATCTTCCCGGCCGTCGCTTTGCAGCTGACCGGCGGTGCGGCCTGAGCAGCGCCGACGGAGCCGGAGACGACCATCGCGAGGATGGCGGTAAGGACGACTGTCTGGCGGAAGAACTTGGCCATAGTGTGAGACCTCCGGTCAGCCCGAGCGGCGAGCTGGATCGGTGTGGTTTCGCTCCGCGGCCCACTCGCGGGCCCGCGATAGCCGTTCGCCTGCAGCACACGGCCCGGCTGAACCGTCATTCGACGTCCAGTCGCCAAGGCCTCGTCGCAACCTACCGACAGACTCGGACAATGCAAGCTCGGCGGATCCGACAGGCCATCGCGGGAGCAGGGAGGTGCCCGACGGCGCGGGCGAGCCGCCACAACAGCCCTGCGTTACCGGGGATTTGATGGAGCGCGGGGGCAGGATGCGAACCTGCGACCGCCGGGTTCTGAGACGCCCGGATCTCGGTCGTGTGAGGTCAGAGCCGCATGGTTGAGCCATTCTCGGTCACCCAGGGTCATGCCAGATGAACTCCAGTGGCCAAAGATTGGGCAACGCTCTTACCAGGCGCTTGCCAGGTCCGTCCGCATGATCGGATGCCCCCACAGACGTTCCATGATTGCGTCGCCTGCCTGCCGGGGCTCCGTGCGCCGCGACTGCGTGCCCGGCGCAGTCGTTCGCAACTGCTCGAAACGGCTCCTCCGGCTCCGATGCTGAGTCTGGGTGCGTTGTCCCGTGGCCCGTCTCGAATGTCCTGACGGTGCTCAGGGCCGACACGTCAAGGTCGTGCCGCGGGGCCTCGCTGAACGGTGCGATCGGACCGACATGGCAGCAATGTTTCCGTCGGCGACCAGTGGAGTTACGCTATCCACTGACGCATTGCCGCGTTTCGCGTGCGCAGCGATCGGGGTGGCCGGAACGTCGCGCGTATCGGCGCTGTCAGCGGTCGCAGGGATTCTGCCGTCGGACGAAAGGGCGCCCAATCGACTGGACCACTACCTCGGCGTTGGCGACGGCCGGAGGCACGCTCGTGCTCGCCGTCGCCACGTTCGCGTCGGTCCGCTCTGCGAACAAGGCAGCGCGAGTTGCCGAACAGGCGCTTCTGGTTGGGATGCGACCGTTACTGGTCCCGTCCGGGGCGGAGGACGAGGCGCAGAAGGTTCGCTTCGTCGACGGTCGATACGTGAAGCTGCCTGGCGGCCGCGCAGTGGCAGAGGTCGACGACGGCAACGCATACCTCGCGATATCTCTTCGCAACGCCGGGACCGGCATCGGCGTCATCCACGGTTGGCGCTTCTGGCCGAACGACCCAGCCGAGGAACCGCCGCTTGACCCCGATGGGTTCCGATCTCAGACCCGTGACCTGTACGTATCGCCTGGCATCGTCGGTTTCTGGCAGGGGGCGATTCGGGACCCCCGAGACCCGGAGCACGACGCTCTCCGCGGCGCCGTGATGTCCGGAGCGCTCTTCGCCGTTGACTTGCTGTACGGCGATCGCGATGCGGGGCAGCGCACAATCAGCCGGTTCGTCCTCGAACGTCCCGGTGATGTCCACGATTGGCTGACGTCGGTCGTGCGCCACTGGAGCATCGACGGGCCGGGCGGGCGCCGCTAACCGCGCCGCCAACGATCACTTGGCGGGGTCCGTGCCTCGACGCGTGACGGTCGCGGCTGAACGCGTTGACGGCGACGCGCGTAGGACTCGAACCTGCGCTCACCGGCGCGTCCGACGCGGGTGCAGTGGGCACGAGACGGGCCAGCGATTGCCGCACGCGTCGTTCTCAACAACACAAAAGCCCCGTGTGATGACGGATTTCAGGAATGGCGGGGGGCAGGATTCGCACCTGCGACCGTCGGGTCATGAGACGCCACGAACCAGGTCAGCTGGTGCCAGAACTGGGTGTTTGGGCTGATTGTGATCGACTGGGATTGCGCGAGGTCAGCTCAGGCGGCCAGACATTGGGCACACGCTGCGCCGAATGGCAACAGGGCGCGGTCAACGCGACGATATCGGCGGACGTCGGCTCTGGCGATCATCTGCTCCTGTGGGCATCGGCCGACGGGAACCGGGCCTCGGCGAGGTGTGCGACACCCCCCGCATCCGTGGCGGGCGCAACGTACGCCAGCGCTGCCGGCCAGGTGCGGCTCCTCCAGACCACTGAGGCAGCGGCACGCTGGTCCGCAGACGATGCGGGGCTACGGCAGGATGCGAATGATGCGCTCCATGCCGAGTTGGGTGTGCTGGCGCCCATCCTGGGTGTCCATGAGACACACGATGATCCAGACGCCAGGGTGCTGGGTGATCGTCATCTGCTGATACGCATCCGTGGACAAGCCCCCGTCGAATGCGAACGGCGGTCCGAGAAGGAGCGAGTGCGGAACCTTCTTCCCCGCCAGCAGTAGCTTCACGATCTGATGCCCGACGGCAAGGCTGCGGACCTGTGAGCCGAAGACCATGTGGACCAGGAAGCCTCTGTTGATGAACCGGACCAGCTCGCCGTCATGTAGCACGCCGGCGCCGCGGAACGCGAAGTCGATCGTGCTGATCGTTCCCTGCGGTGTCGGCAGGGCGGCCGGGATTGGCGGCTCGGGTGATCGTGAACGCCGTCTGGTCCACTGCGGCGACGGCGGTGTCGAAGGCGACGTACTGCCCGGGCGCCAGGGTGGTCTGGGCCTCGCTGACCCCCCGGTTGGCCTGGGCGTCGAACACGATCGATCCGTAGGGGGTAATTTGGTTGGGATCGAAGGTCGGGCTGTCGACGACCGCGTATACCTGGCAGGTGTCACGCCCGGGTGCAGGCGAATCAGTATCGGGTTGCCGTGGGTCTCCACGGTGGTCGTCGTGACGATGTTCACGCCCCCGGATTGCAGCGCGCCGCCCACCGTGATGGTCTTCCCGTTGAGGGCGATCGTGATCTTCGGCAGGCTGGACGTCGGGGTTGCGCTGGCGACGACGGCCAGGCCGCTCCCGGCCGCAACGGCGACCGCGCCGGTGACGGCAAGGGCTGCGAGGCGCCGAGAGATGCGTGCCACGTCTGCTCCTCGTGTCGGGGAAGTGCCCTGGCGGTCTGCCGCCAGACACGCTTGGAGCGACGCTTCCCGCGTATGTAACGTTTGTAACGTCCATCCCTACACCTACTGACGAAGTGCGGTCAAGGGGCGCCTGGGGCCTCCCAGAGCAACGTCACGCCGGGCGACGACGTCGACTCCGCCTCGTGGCTGAACCGACTGCAGGCCCACACTGCACGCCCCTTCGGTCCGCGCATCGGGACGGTCTCGACCGTCCCGATCAGCTTCCCCAGGCCCTCGTGATCGGTCGCCACGTGAGGTGGCGAGGCGCCCGCGTCAACGGCCTCGCGCTGGGTCATCATGTCGGCGACGCCACGGTGGGAGCGGTTGGCGGATGCCCCGTATCCCAACTGCTCTTAGGTCCGTACGGTTCGGAACGCGCCCAACGCCGGAGCGCGCGACTGCTCAGGGGGCGAAACTCGGGCACGAGTGCGCGCGAGGTCCCATCCGCGCAAACAAAAAATCCCTGGTTTAGCAGGACTTTGATGACGAGCGGGGACAGAGTTCGACCCTGCGAGCTTCGGGTTATGAGACGCCATGATCTCGGTGATGTGAGGCCAGCACCGCGTGTTTCGGCTGTGTGCGATCGGCTGAGATCACGCCGGGTCACCTCAGGTAGCCCAGGCTTGGGCATCGGTGCGGGAGATCCTGGTTCGCCACGTGGCTCGCTCGTGGCCCGTCCACCGGCGACCCGCCGACAGCGATCTGGACCCGCGCGATGGCCTGTCCGGCGTCGGCGCTGGCGATCGCCCGGTCGGCCGAGGTTCCGCGATTCCGATCCAAGGCCGGTGGGCACTCAAGGCCAATCGAGACGCTGAACGTCTTCGTCCACCGCCCGCGTCACCCCCAGACGCGCCTCGAACGACGTGTCGCATGGCCCCGCGTCGAGGAATCGCCACTCGTTTCCAGCGGCGCCCCCCGGGGGCCTCGAGTCCGAGTGTCCCGTGCTCCACAGCTCACGCGTACAGCCTGTCTGGTGTGGTTCACGCTCAGGAAGTTGCGGGTGCCCGCACGTCGCGGGGACGACGTGTCGGGAGGGCTGGCGCTCAGGCCGCCCGCGCGGCGTCGACCGGTCGCCCATTCGCGGGAAACCGCAGCTCAGCGTCCGTGCCGCCTCCGTTTGCGTCGATCAACTCGATGCTCGCGTTGTGTCGCTGCGCGAGGACGCGCGCAATCGCAAGTCCCAACCCGCTTCCCGGGGTGCCCGTGGCGGCGGAGCCCCGTGCGAACCGCGCGAACACAGTTGCGTGATCGGCCGACGTCAGGCCGGGACCGTAGTCGCGGATCCGGACGGTGGCCGCGCCCTGGGGATCGGTCGTGACCGTCAGGTCGACCGGCTGGTCTCCGGGGCTGTACTTGACCGCGTTGTCAAGCAGTACCAGGAGGAGCTCACGCAGGCGATTGGCCTCGCCCCAAACAGTTGCCGGCACGGCCGCCGTGCGGATGGCTCGGTCGGGATAGACGGTCTGGATCTCGGCGCTGGCCTCTTGTGCAACGAGATCGACGCGCACCGGGGCGCGGAGCGGGGCTGAGGCACCCGGCTCGGCGAGCTCGAGAAGATCGCGAAGGGTCAGTGCGAGCCGGTGGCTCTCGCGCTCGATGACCGACGCTGACGCCTGCGCTTGGGCGACGTCGTTGCGCCCGAGCACGCGCGAGAGGATGCGGGCGTGGCCTTCGATTGCCATGACCGGCGTCTTGAGTTCGTGGGACGCGTCTGCAACGAACTGTTCCTGCTCCTCCGACGCGATCTGTGCGCGCGCAAGCAATCGGTTGAACGCCCGGGCCAGGCGCCCGAGCTCGTCATTGCGACCCTCGGGCAAGCGTCGATCGAGCTCGTGGCCGGGGATGCGGTCGGCCTCCTCGCGCATGCGCTCCACGGGGCCCAGCGCCCGTGACGCGAGCACCGCGCCGGCGATCGCCGCCAGGACGACGGCGGCGAGATCCACGAAGATGAGCGTCCTGCGGAGCGTCGCGAGGGCGCTCTGCGTTTGCGCCGTGCCGTGCAACACGATCGCGCGACCGCCGCTCGGAATGGCCGCCGACGCCGTGACATCTCCGCCGGAGGTCGCCTGGGCGATGTACGCGCGCACCTGCGGGAGCGTCGAACCCGGCGCGCGATACGACTGGGCGTCGACATGTCCTGCCGGGGTGATCAGCCAAATGGCGTCGCCCGGGCCCGCGATGCGGTCGAGCGCGATTTCGGCCGTCTCGGCGAGCGCCGCCGCCGTCGCCAGCGTCGCTGCGTCGCGTCGATCCTGCTCGGCGAGGCGGTTCTGGACGATCGCATACGTGATCGCGGAACTCAGCGCGCCGAGCAGTGCGAGGGTCACGACGAACAGCAGCGTGAGCCGGATGCGAAAGGTCACTTGCGCGTCGTGTAGCCGATACCCCGGACCGTGCGGATGAGCGAATCGCCGGGCGCGTCCAGCTTCTTGCGCAGCGCAGACACGAAGAAGTCGATGACCTTGGTGCGACCCGGATAGCTGTACCCCCAGACGCCTTCGTAGATCTGTTCGCGGGTGAACACACGGCCGGGCGCGGTCATGAGGAACGCGAGCAGGTCGAACTCCCGTGCCGACAACTCGACGCCGCGGTCGTCGACGAACACCTCGCGTGTGTCCGTGTTGAGGCGAACCTGCCCGGACTCGAGCCAGGTCGCGCCGCTCGTCCGGCGGGTGAGCGCGCGCATGCGTGCGAGCAGTTCCTCGACCGCAAATGGCTTCGCCAAGTAGTCGTCGGCGCCGCTGTCCAACCCGATGACCCGATCTCCGATCCGGTCCAGGGCGGTGAGCATGATCACGGGGGCCTCGTATCCGTCGCGGCGGATCTGGCGGCAGACGGTGAGGCCGTCGACGTCCGGCAGTCGCACGTCGAGGAGTACCAGATCGGGGGGCTGTGCGTTCACCGCGTCAATCGCGGCTCGGCCCGAATCCGTCCGCGAGACCGCGTAACCGGCCTCAGTCAATTCGATTTCGATCAGCGACCCGATCGACGGGTCGTCCTCGACCACGAGCACCCGCTTTCCGTACTCGGCCATGCCGTCAGCATAGGACGCGTTCTGGCCGCTCCGGCCGAGTGCCGGTTTTGTTGCCAGGGTCAGCACGGGGATCGGGTGGGCCTGATGCCCGCGTGTCCGATCGGTGATCTGCTGGGTGAAGTATCGGATGGTGTGCTCCCGACGCCTGTGGACGTCTCGCACGCTACGCGTTGCACGTAAGTGCCTGGCGAGTCTCGTCAAGAATGTGTCGAGGCGCCGAGCCCTGCATCAGCCGCGCTCGTCGCCTCCGACCACGACCCGCGGGACGCCTCAACAAATCCTTACCTGTGCGTGCCGCGAATCCTTACCTGTGCACGCCGCGGACTTACGGTGCCCTCCTACGGTGGTTCGGGATCGGTGGAGACGTCTGAGCGCGTCGGTGCCTCGCCGTCGCCATCGGCATAGGCCCTTCGATCAGGCGCGGTGCGACCGCGACGACCCGTACGTGGAGGAATCTGTGAAGCTCTCGAGCCACAACGACACGCTGTTGGGCGCGCCGATCGCGCCGGCCACGGACGCCGCAACCCGCACGCGGACGCTCGTCGACGTCTTCACCGAGACTGTGTCGCGGTGCGGCGACCGAGTCGCTCTCGACGCCGCGGGGCGCGGCGTGACGTACCGCGAGTTGGCGCGACGTGTCGAGGCGGTCGCTGCACGACTGCATGCGACGGGCATCGGGGCCGGGGACCGCGTGGGGATCCATATCTCCAGCGGGACCGGCGACCTGTACGTCGGCATCCTCGGCGTCCTTAGCTCCGGCGCAGCCTACGTGCCTGTCGACGTCGATGACCCGCCTGCGCGGGCCAAGGCCATCTGGACGGGGGCGGACGTTTGCGCCATCGTCGAGGACGGGCTCCGGATCACCCAACGCCACGCCCCCAAAGGAGCCGTCCGGTCTCCGACTGCCGCCGACGATGCATGGGTGATCTTCACCTCCGGCTCGACGGGGGCGCCCAAGGCGGTCGCGGTGACGCACGCCTCCGCGGCGGCGTTTGTCGATGCCGAAACCCGCCTCTGGACGGTCCATGAGACTGACCGGGTCCTCGCAGGCTTATCTGTGGGGTTCGATGCCAGCTGTGAGGAGATGTGGCTGGCCTGGCGGGCTGGAGCCGCCCTCGTGCCTGCGCCCCGAACCGTCGTGCGCTCGGGGGCGGACCTCGGGCCGTGGTTGGCCGGCCACCGGATCACCGTGGTGTCGACCGTACCGACGCTCGCGAGCATGTGGGCCGACGACGTCATCGAAGGTGTGCGCCTCCTGATTCTCGGCGGCGAGGCACTTCCGACGGACCTTGCATGGCGACTCTCCGAGCGCGTCGAGGTTTGGAACACGTACGGTCCAACGGAGGCGACGGTGGTCAGCACCGCCTCGCGGGTCTCCCCGGGCGTGCCGGTGCTCATCGGGCTGCCACTCGACGGGTGGGAGGTCGCGGTCGTCGATGAGCACGACGAGCCAGTCTCGTTCGGGCAACCAGGTGAGCTCGTTATCGCCGGCGTCGGGCTTGGTCGGTACCTCGACCCAGAGCTGGACCGCGAGCGCTACGCGCCGCTGAGGGCATGCGGTTGGGCACGTGCGTACCGCAGCGGGGACATCGTGCGGGAGTGGCCGGATGGATACGAGTTCGTCGGCCGCATCGACGATCAGGTCAAGGTCGCCGGCCGGCGCATCGAGCTCGGCGAGATCGAGTCGCAGCTGCGTGCGACGGACGGGGTGACCGGCGCTGCCGTTGCCGTCCAAACCACCGCCGCGGGCAACGACGTGCTCGTCGGCTACGTCACGGGCGCGATCGTCCCCACGGACATTCGGGCTGCGCTGTCGGCTCGCCTTCCCGAGGGTCTCGTTCCGCTCATCGTCGTGCTCGATGACCTGCCGGTCGCCAGCTCGGGCAAGTTGGCGCGCAAGGAGCTTCCGTGGCCGCCGCCTGCGGGCACCGAAGCGCGCGCGACCGGCGGGGCATCTGCCTCAGCGGGCCGGTCACCCGATGGGACGGCGGCCTGGCTCGCTGGGCTGTGGGCGGAGCAACTCGGCAGCGCGCCCACGTCGACTGAGGACGACTTTTTCGCGCTGGGCGGCAGCTCCGTCGCGGCGGCGAAGCTCGTGTCGGCCGTTCGGGCCCGGTATCCGGCCGTGAGCGTCGGCGACGTCTACCACTACCGCCGACTCGGTGCGCTCGCTGAGCGGCTAGACCGAATCGCCGCCCATGACGTCTCGTCGGAGACCAGGACGGGCGTGGGCCGGTACCGGTGGACGCTCGTGCAGGCGCTCGGCGCGGTTGCGCTCTTGGCCCTCGGCGCGATGGAGTGGGTGTTCGGCTTGCTGGTCGTTGACCGCTGGGATGGCACCGGCGTCGGAGCACACCTTTCCTGGGGCTGGCTCGTCGTCGCGTGGATCGGGCTGTTCAGCACCCCTGGTGGCGTCGCGATTGTCCTCGTTGCGCGCAAGATCCTGCTCCGCGGACTCGAGCCCGGCCGCTACCCGCGGCGCAGCGGATTGATGTGCCGCCTCTGGATGGTCGAGCGCCTCGCGGATCGCTTTCATCTGAACCGGTTAGCCGGCACGCCGTGGGCGATTCCCTATGCGCGCATGTGCGGCTCCGAAATCGGCACGGATGCGCGTCTTGGAACGCTGCCGCCGGTGACGGGCCTCCTGAGCGTGGGTGCGCACGCAACGCTCGAGGGTGACGTCGATGCCTCGGGGTGGTGGATCGATGGTGACGAGGTGGTCCTCGACAAGATTCGGGTCGGCGCCGGGGCGCGCGTCGGCACGCGTGCGGCACTCATGCCGGGGGCACAGGTCGGGGTCGGCGCCGAGATTGAGCCGGGTGCCGTCGTGACCGGATACGTCCCCGAGGGCGAGCGCTGGGAAGGAGCTCCGGCGGCGTTCGCCGGAACGGCCGGCGAGAGCTGGCCGGGCGCCGGTCCTCGTCCGTCGCGACGCCGCCGCCTGTGGCGGGCAATGTACGGGGTCGGATTGGCGGTGCTCAGCGTCGTGCCGTTGATTGCGGCGCTGCCGGGGATCGTGATCGTGTCCGTGCTTGCGCCCGGCCTGCTGCACCTGCAGCTGTCGCCCGGCGCGCTCCTGGTGGCGATCCCGCTTGCCGCGTCGAGCTACATCGCCACGTATGCGCTGGTCGTCGCGCTGTTGGTGCGCGCCGTCGGGCCGATCCTGCGTCCTGGCTGGCACAGTGACGACGGCGGGGTCGCGTGGGCACTGTGGTTCAGCGAAGCCGCGATGTCTGGTTCGCGGGCAACTCTGTTCCCGGTCTACGCAAGCCTGTACGTCAAACCATGGCTGCGCCTGCTCGGGGTGCGCGTCGGTGCGCGTACCGAGGTCTCGACCGCGGTCGGGCTCAATCGGCTTGCGACGATTGGCGAGACGAGCTTCCTCGCCGACGACGTGGTCTTCGCGATGGGGCGGGGACGCGGCGGATGGCTGCACCTGAATGCCATCGACGTCGGGAGCCGCACATTTCTCGGCAACAGCGCGCTGCTTGAGAGCGGAACCGTGGTCGGTGACGACAGTTTGGTTGGCGCGCTGTCATCCTCGCCGCTGCGTCCCGGTCCCGGCACGTCGTGGATGGGGTTGCCGGCGATCGAGTTGCCGCGCGTCCCTGATCCGGTCGATCCGACCCGCACGACGCACCCCCCGGCCGGGCTCAAGGCGATCCGTGCCACCCTTGAGATGGTGCGGATCCTGTTGCCGGCAACGGTCTCGGCGATGCTCGGGGTGGGCGTGCTCGCCTCGCTGACGGCGATCGGCGGCGCGACCGGCAGTGTTGCGGCGGTCATCGTCGCCGCGCCATTCGTGGTCGGCGTCGCAAGTGTCGCAGCCGCTGCGATCACGGTCGCGATCAAATGGATCTTGATCGGACGGTACCGTCCGGGCGATCACCCGCTCTGGTCCACGTTCATCTGGCGCGACGAGATCGTCAATACGTGTCACGAACAACTCGCCGGTGAATGGCTGCTCGGTCTGATCCTCGGGACGGCGTTCATGCCGATGTACCTCCGCGCGATGGGTGCCCGCATCGGCTCCGACGTCTGGTTCGAGACGACGTCGGTGAGTGAGTTCGATCTCGTCGACATCGCAGACGGGGCCGCGGTCAACCGCGGTGCGGTCATCGAGACGCACTTGTTCCACGATCGGTTGATGCGACTGGGGCCGTCGGCGATCCGGCGCGGAGCGACGCTCGGTCCACACAGCGCGGTATTCCCCGACACGGAGCTCGGCGACCGCTGCTCGCGTCGGCGCGCGGTCGTTTGTCATGCGCGGCGAGCATCTGCCGCCCAACACCCGCTGGCACGGCGCACCCGTCGTCGCCGCGGGATGACCGGAGCACGCGTCCACGTGCCCGGTCCCGCGCCCGTCCCGCAGGTGCGCCTCCTCGATGCGCGCGATGTGGCGGTCGACGAGGACGGGCTACGGATCTGGGCACGCGCACTCACGGAATCGGTCGCCACCTCGCGGGTCTCACGGTCATATGCGTTTCCGTACGCGCTGGTTGCCTGGCATGACCAAGCCGTCGGCATCGACATCGAGCGAGTCGGGCCGTGCTCGGTCGAGTTCGCACAGCTGGTGTGCACGCCCTCAGAACGGGCACGTGCCGTATCGGATCGTGCGCTGGATGAACACCTGACGTCGCTGTGGTCGAGCAAAGAGGCGTTGGCCAAGGCGCTCGGCGACGCCTTGCGGTACGAACCGAGCCGCCTCGGGTCGCCAATGTACTGGCCGGACGGACGCGCAGGCGCATGGTCCGCTGCCTCCCTACGGACCCCGACTGGGCATTTTGCGTGGTTGTGCTGGCGCGGCGTCACCCTCGTGCCGGGGGTCGGGCGTTCGCAGCACCGCGGCTCCGCATCATCTGTCCGCTCGAGTGTGCTCCGAGCTTGGACCTGCGCCACAAGCCTGCATCGGTCGCCCGCGCGCTGACCACCGTCTGACATGGGTCGCTCGGGCCAGGTCTCGCCACCAACCAAGGGACACGCGCTGGATGACGCAACGACCCGCGATCACATCCACAAACACGCGGATGCCGTCGTGCGCGGAGACATGGACACCGTCGCGGCTGACTTCTCCGATGCGCTTCGTCCGCAGTTGCCGCAACTCGCGCAGGCCCTGCCTCAGCCGGTGACGAGCGCGGAGGTGCTCAGCGTCGATATCGGCGATCCAATCAGCGTGACCATGATCCGATACTCAGGCGAGAGTGGCGGCCTGACGATGCGCTCGGACTCGCAGGACCCGGGCGGCCAACGCCCGGTGATCGTCCACGCCGAACCCGCAGGCTGGGGCCGCCGACCGCACTGAGGCCGCCACGCAGGTCTGCGCCTGAACGCCAGGGGCGGGCCGCCGTCACGAGTTCCACGACGAGCGGGACATCCTCTGCTGGCAGGGCGTCTTGCGAACGGCGAGCTCACGCAGCGGAGGGAAGGACGTGATCGTCGACCGTTCGCGGAGGTCATAGCGCGCTTCCCGCACCGTCTCCCACACCGTCCTGGACCGATGCAGACCGACTGCTCGGGTCGGAGGTCTGGCACACTGCAACAAAGGGCCGCGTATGCGGCTGTTGCACAAACCCCGTCGGCGGCGGGGTTTGTGCAACAGCCTCAAATGTGACGTTTTTGAATAGCGGGGGCCCGCTCCATACCGGTCGCTGCGACCGCGGTCCGGACCGAAGGGCGGCGTTACCGGGCGTCAGCCGGCGCCGTACGCCGCCGGCTGACCGAAACGGCAACCGCACGCGGATGGCCACCTCGGTGGGGTGCGCAGAGGCCCCGTTCACGTGCGCCGTCTTGGGGCGCCTGCCCGCCGGGGGGCGGACTGACGATGCGCCGGTTTGCCGTGGCGAGGTGCGTCGGGCCGATCCAGGCCTGCGCTGCACCGCCACGACGGGTTGGTGCAGCGAGTACGGGTCAACCCCAGCCGAACTGCTCGACCAAATCGTTGCCCGCCTTGGAGGGCGTGTCGGGTTCGTGAAACGCGTGGCGGCGCCCACATGGACGGCGCGGGTGTACGGTCAACGTGAGCGCACGTCCCGAAATCCCCGGGACGATCTCATTCTCAGGAGGCCAGGGAAATGCCCATCAAGCGCATAGCCATCAGAATTGCGGCAGCGGGTCTTCTCACGGCAGCGGGCGCTCTCGCGATGGGCGCGGATCAGCTCAGCGCCTTGGCCGGCACCCTCGAGGGCGCGGTGCCGAACGAGACCCTTAGCGAGGGGATCAACACGGGCCCCGAGCCTGAGGAGGCCGAGGCCGCGGCGCGTGCCGAGGGTGAGGGATATCCGCTCGGGCGTGCGGGTGATCAGGGCAACCCATCGCCCGGCTGACCGTGGGCTGAGCGGTATGGCCTTCAGGTCGCTGTCGGCCGATTTGGCGAGCCCGGGAGGTGATCGGGGACAGCAAAAAATGGCCGCATACGCGCCATTTCGGATAGCGCGGGCAGGATTCCAACCTGCGACCTTCGGGTGATGAGACGGACCGTAGCGCGTCATCTGAGGCCAGAACCGCTCGTTGAGCCTATTTACGATCGGCTGAGATCACGCCAGCCGAATTCAGGTGGCCCAAGCTTGGGCAAGAGGAGGCCGGCCTGATCGCGCTCGCTGTCATCCGGGGCGGGCGTGACCTACGCAACAGGTGCTCACCGGATGCGGCTCCTCCATTGGAACGGGGGAACCGCACCGCGGTGGGCGGGCCTTGTCGTTCTACTTGAGGATGCGGATGATGCGTACCATGCCGAGTTGGGTGTGCTGGCGCCCGTCCTGTGTGTCCATGAGACAGGCCAAGATCCAGATGCCGGGGTGTTGGGTGATCGTCATCTGTTGGTAGGCGCCCGGAGACAGTCCCCCGTCGAACTGGAATCCCTGTCCAACAAAGAGCGACGCGGGAGGCTTCTGGCCTGCCCTCAGCAGCTGGACGATCGTATGGGCGTCGGCCAGGCTCCAGGCCTGCCTGGTCGCGACCATGTGGACCAGGAAGCCCCTGTTGATGAACCGGACCAGCTCGCCGTCATGTAGTACGCCGGCGCCGCGGATCGCGAAGTCGATCGTGCTAACGGTCCCCTGCGGTGTCGGCAGGGCAGCCGGGCTGGCGGCACGGGTGATCGTGAACGCCGTGGCGTCGAGCGCGGGACCGTTGCCGTCCGTGGCGACGTACTGCCCGGGCGCCAGGGCGGTCTGGACCTCGCTGACCCCCCGGTTGGTGGTCTGGGCATTGAACACGATCGATCCGTAGGGGGCGATCTGGTTTGGATCGGTGAAGGTCGGGCTGTCAAAGAGCGCGTATACCTCGGCTGGTGTCACGCCAGGATTCAGGCGAATCAGTATCGGGTTGCCGTGGGTCTCCACGGTGGTGGTCGTGACGATGTTCACGCCCCCGGATTGCAGCGCGCCGCCCACCGTGATGGTCTTCCCGTTGAGGGCGATCGTGATCTTCGGCAGGCTGGACGTCGGGGTTGCGCTGGCGACGACGGCCAGGCCGCTCCCGGCCGCAACGGCGACCGCGCCGGTGACGGCAAGGGCTGCGAGGCGCCGAGAGATGCGTGCCACGTCTGCTCCTCGTGTCGGGGAAGTGCCCTGGCGATCTGCCGCCAGACACGCTTGGAGCGACGCTTCCCGCGTATGTAACGTTTGTAACGTCCATCCCTACACCTACTGACGAAATGCGGCCAAGGGGCGCCTGGGGCCTCCCAGAGCAACGTCACGCCGGGCGACGACGTCGACTCCGCCTTGTGGCTGAACCGACTGCAGGCCCACACTGCACGCCCCTTCGGTCCGCGCATCGGGATGGTCTCGACGATCCCGATCAACCCACCCCGGGGGTCCTGATCCGCCGCCTCATCAGATGGCGCAACACCCACCTCGATGATCGCAACCTATGTCACGTCGTGGGCCGCCCCAACACGGCAAAGGTTCGCTGATGCCTCGGGTCGTGATCTCCCTCGCGACTCACGGCCGGACGGCCCGGACGCGACGCCTTACGACGTCGCGGTCGGCACCTCAGGGGCGCGCGCTCCGGTGGACAGCATGGCGACGAGCGCCACAAGCGTGCCCCACAGGGCAGCTGCCAGCGCGAGATGAATGTCCTGCCACCCTGGACCTGCCCGTGTGAGCGCCGAGCCGGCACCGAATGCTGCGGCGGCGATCAGCAACATGACAAGGGCAGTCGCCCCGATGCGCCAACTCAACCAGCCCGCGCTTGAGCGCCAATAGTGCAGAACGAACCCGATGAGCGCAATACCTGCGATACCCGCCACCGAGCGATGGATTAATTGCCAGGCGATCATTCCGTCGGGCGCCGAATGCGTGCAGAGCGGCCACGACGGGCAGTCATCGCCGGCTCCAGTGCCCACGACTACGGTGCCGACGACGACGAGCGCGAGCGTCACACCGCACGCGATCCACCCCCACCGACCGACAGATGAAAGCGTCCAACTACCGCGGTGCCCCCGCACGGCCACGACAGTGGTGACGACGGTGCTGGCGAAGAATACGAACCCGACGACAAGGTGCACGGCGACCGTCCACGGGGCGTTGTGGGCAAACACCGTCACCGCGCCGAGCACCGCCTGGACGACGACCAGCCCAACGGCGACTGCGGCGGGCGCGAAGGCATCTCGTCGCGTGCGGGAGCGAAAGGCGGAAAGCGCGGTAAGGAGCACGCACACGGTCACGACACTGACCAGATAGCGGTGGGATTGCTCGAGCAGCGCGTGGTAGTCATCGACCGGGCCATAGTGGCCGTAGCACAGCGGCCAACTCGGGCAGCCCATCCCCGAGTTCGTGACGCGGACGGTGCTCCCCAGCACGACGAGCCCGTACGTCAGTACCGATGTGATGAATGCCAGCACCACGACGGATCGGTCGGGACCACGTCGTGCGATGTCCGGTGCGTCCCCTCGATCGAGCTCGGCGGCGCGACTCATCGCGCGGACGCTTGGCAATTCGTGCGTTGGCTTCGTCGTTGTCGCGCGCACAGTGAGGATCGACACAGGCCTGGCTGCCGACCTCGCCGTTGACCACGACGCTCTGTCTGCCACCGTGGACACATACCGAGCGCGTCGCAGTCACCACAAGCCACGCCGTGATCCGGATGATCTCGCCGCAGGACGACGCCACTGCGACGCTCGGCGCCGACGCAATCCCGGTCGTCAGCCATTTGCGTCGAGTCAGTCATTGACGACGAGCCAGTGCCGCCCGGTTGCCGCCGCAGCGGCTCTCGATGTGCCGGCGGGCGGCTTGGCACACGGCGCGCTTCCCCTGACGGGAACGAGCGGGCGAGACCGCTGTGTTCGGATGCCAGTCACCTTCATCTGCGCGCTCCCGCCGTCACATCACGATTGGAACCCCACGCGCCCCGTCTCACGCCGGCGTGCCCGGTCGTCGGCACGCATCTCGTGAACTTGGTCTGACGCTGATCCGGGCGCGCCGGAACAGGGTCGGGTCACTGCGACGCGCCCGCGGAATCCTAGAAGCGGTTCACGGGCCTGTTCATCCGTAGTTCTCCGGATCTTGCAACCCGATCACGTCCGCGACGAGTTGAGGGGTCGCTGGCTCCACCTCGCCAAGCGGCGTCACGGCGGCGATCCGGCGTGCACCCGGACAGAGGGCGTTCCGGCACGGCGCGACGGTCCATCCAGCAGGGGTCATCCCGTTCGAACCTCCCGCTCCGTCGCGGATGTCCTCCGCACTGTCCGGGACCGACGCCGGTCACGCCGACCGATCGGCAAACCGGTCCACCACACCGAGAACGGCCCCGTGGGCGACGTGCCGTGAATAGCGGGGGCAGGATGCGAACCGGCGACCCTCGGGTTGTGAGACGCCCGTATCTCGGTCAGCCAAGGCCAGCACCGCTTGGGCTGGTTGTCAGTGGTCAGCCGAAACGACGCTCGGTCGGCTCCCGTGGCCAAAAGTCGGGCAAAAGCTCCGGTTGGCGCATGTTCGGCTCAGGGACTCTCCCGGACCCTCGGAATTCGCTCGGCCGAGGTGTTGGGCTCGGCGTCACCAGCCGCCAGGAGCGCGACATTGTCGCGGCGCGGGGAGCCGCGGTTCGCTGCCGTAACGTGTGGGTGCAACCGCGCCACAGAGAGCCATCAATGATGCCCCGTGCCGTTCCAACGCGCGCCGTGGTCGTCGTCCAGGGCATCGACGGGCTGCGTGCGGAGAGCCGCCCGCGCGGACGGCCCTCTTGTTGGGTGGTGTCGGTTTGTCTTACGTTGCGGCCTTGCCGGCAACCAGGGTGTAGTCGGTGAACACGACCGGGCCCCCGGCAAGCTCGGGGCCATAGACAGACTCAAACTTGGCGACCGCCGCTGAGCGTCCGTGGAGCCGATGCGCGGCCGCGTCGGCGAACTCGAAAAGGTGGACAAACGTCGTCGGATCGTCCCGTTGCTGCCAGGCGATGTACATCGTCGTCGTCGGCTCGTTCTGTGCCAGATAGTCAACGAACTCCGCGATCGCTGATGTGACCTTGTCCACCGCGTCGGGATTCACCTGATAGTGGGCGGTCTGGTAGATGGGCATCACGTTGCTCCGTTTCCCGTGTTGGACGCCTGTGCGTCAGTCGATGGGGACGCCTGCAGGGCACATGTGGACGATTCGACCGCCCAGAGCCCGGTAGCTCTGGTTCTCAAACGACGAGATGGGCCGGCCGTCAGCGGCGCAAAGGCGGGGTGTTTTGGTCCGGTCGGTGAAGAGGTCGCCATGGACCAGGAAGAGCGCGATCTCGAGACCAGCGTCGTGGATGCGCCCAGACCCGACCTCGCCAAGCGCCGTCATCTCGGCGCCCCCGGCCACCACGTCACCCGCGGGCAGGTGGTGGACAACATCGTGTGACAGCAACGCATCGACGCCGTCAAAGCTGGTCGCGTCCGTGAAGTCGTCCTCGCACCGGCAGGCCTGACGAGCACCAATCGGATGCCGCGCATCCATGCCACCTCGCCATGAACTTGGAGCGCCGCTCCGGTTCGACTAACATTCAAGAGGTTAGTTGAACGATCCGGGATGGTCAACATATCTGTTGAAGATCAGGTCCTCGATCGGGCGTACTCGGCGCTTGCGGATCCGACCCGCCGGGCCCTGCTTATCGCGCTTCGAAGCGGCGACGCGCGCATCACCGATCTGGCGAACCCGCTGTCGATGAGCTTCGCAGGCGTCTCGCGTCACGTGGCCGTCCTGGAGATGGCCGGCTTGGTCACGCGCGATGTTCGCGGCCGCGAGCACTGGCTGTCGATCCGGACCGAGGGGCTGTCGCTCGCCGAGGGCTGGATTCATGACCAAACCAGCTTCTGGTCGCGGCGCGCTGACGCACTCGAAGCCAGGCTTGAAGAGCATCGGAACCCGCGTGACTGATCGTGCGGGCGCGGACACCTCACCGGTCGGACCGGCCGCCCGCGTGCAACGGGTGCTTCCGGCATCGCCCGATCTCGTCTACGCCCAGTGGTTGGACCCCGACGCGCTCTCCGAGTGGATGTGCCCTCGGCCCGCACGGTGCTTGCGCGTTGAGGTCGAGCCGACGGTCGGCGGGCGCCTGCGGCTCGACATCGAGGACTCAGGTGTCGAGTTCTCCGTCATCGGACGGTTCACGATGCTCGATCGACCAAATCAGGTTCGATTTACCTGGACGTGCTCGACCTGGCCAGACCCCAAGCCCGAGAGCATCGTGATCGTGTCGCTCGAACACTACGGCCAGCACGATACGCTCATGACCATCGATCACATCCTCCTGCCTCCTGCACTGGTCGAACAGCACCAGCGTGGGTGGACGTCGATCGCGGGGCAGCTCGCCGACGTGGTCGGCAAGAGCAGGGCCGCGCGACACCGGGCCGTTGGGCCAACCCAATGAACCGGGCGGGATAGGCGGCCCTTTTCGAGTAACCGGGGGCAGGATTCGAACCTGCGGCCTCCGGGTTATGAGCCCGATTGCAGCAGGCCGACGCCGCTTGATCAGGCCGAATCGCTCCCGCGAGATCGGCTTTTCTCAGGCAATTCTAGCCTCGTGTCGTACCCAACGTGGTACCGACGCCATGATGGTACCCACGTGGCACCCACGGGGGCTTGTTGCCCGTCATGACGTCCGTGACGGGCCTCGTCGATGCGTTTAGCTACTTCGTACCCGGTCACGTCTTCGTCGCCAATATGACAGGCAGCGTCGTGTTCTTGGGGTGCGCCGTGGCTGGTGCGCCTGGCGTACCACTCTCCACATCCGTGACAGCCTCCTGAGCGGCGCTCGGCCCCCTACTCGACGAGCACAACTCCAGCATGGCGAACGGCACGAAACGTCTGATGCGATGCACCCACCAAAAGTGGTATACGAAGAACGGCCGCCGACTCCGCCCAACCAGGGAAGAAGACGATTATCGGATGGTTCGTCCTCGCGCGTCAGCCTGCGAAGCCCGTCGAGCGTCGAAGGGCACGCACGAAAGGAGTAGACGATGCAGCAGACCAGACTGGGACGCAGTGATCTGATCGTCTCCCGAGTGGCTTTCGGCACGTGGCAACTGGGCGGCGACTGGGGAGCCACCGACGAGCGACTGGCCATCGCCGCCATCCGGCGAGCCGCCGACCAGGGTGTGACACTCTTCGACACCGCCCAGGGCTACGGCTTCGGGGCGTCCGAGCGGCTATTGGCACGGGCCCTCGAGGGACGCCGCCGCGATGAGGTACTCCTCGCCACCAAGGGTGGGCTGCGGCCGACCCCCGGCGGGGGCGTCGAGCGCGACGCCAGTCCCGCCTGGATCCGTCGAGGGGTCGACGAAAGCCTGCAGGCGCTCGGCACCGACTACATCGACCTGTACCAGGTGCACTGGCCGGATCCGGCCACGCCCTTCGAGGAAACCGCCGGCGCCCTGGCCACGCTCGTCGCCGAGGGGAAGGTGCGCCACGTCGGGGTCTCGAACTTCAACACCGGGCAGATGGAGGCCTTTAGCGCCACGATCCCGGTCGAGACGCTGCAGCCGCCGTATCACCTCTTCCGGCGCGAGATCGAGGAGTCGATCCTGCCGTACACGCGGGCGCACGACATCGGCGTCCTCGTCTACGGGCCGTTAGGTCACGGCTTGCTCAGCGGGCACCTGCGTCCGGACACCCAGTTCGCCGCGGGCGACTGGCGCGGCTCGAGCGATGTCTTTCGGGGCGACGCCTACCGCCGCAACCTGTCGATGGTCACCGACCTCGAGCGACTTGCCCGGCACGACCTTGGCATCACCTTGAGCCAGCTGGCGGTGGCGTGGACGTTGGCCAACCCAGCAGTGCACGTGACGATTGTGGGAACCCGGGACCGGGCCCACGTCGACGAGGCGGTGGCCGCCGCATCGATCTCGCTGGACGACGCCGTCATTGGGCGCATCGACGAGATCATGCGGGACGCAGCTCCGGTCGCCGGCCCGTCCCCAGAGGACATGCCCGAGAGCTGAGGGCGACATCCGGTGAGCCGCCGCTCCTGCGGCCGTGCTCCCGGCGACTTGCCCAGGGGTCCTGTGGACACTTGACTGTTCCACCGCATCAACCGTAGGTTGGCCTAACCCCATCAGCGGATCCGCGAATCAGCAATCAGGGGGCGCACGGATGGGTGTGCGGTGGACGCGATAGGCCCCCATGCAGGCCCAGAGTCGGCGATCGGCTGGTCGGTGGCGATCTCGTGGCCTTAGCGACCGGGCTCGAACGCGTCCGGTGCGGGCGTCGCCACCCACTATGTGGACCACGACACCGGGCACCACATCATGGCCGATCTATTTGCCGCCGTCGGCGTGCTGGTAGCGTTCGGCAGCGACGGGGCGGCCCGCGCGGCCATCGACGGGACCTCGGTGCGTACGTGGCCGGGATCCAACACGCACCGGCGCATGGTGTAGCGATCTAGACCGAGCAACGATCATGCCCCAACAGGCGAGAGTGACGCCGGCGTCGGGAGCCGCCTGGGCACCGCTTCGCAACCGCACCTTCGGTGCGATGTGGAGCGCACAGTTCATCAGCAACATCGGCGGCTGGATGCAAGTTGTCGGCGCGCAGTGGCTGATGCTGTCACTCACGCGCTCGACGACGCTCATCGCCCTCATCTCGACGGCTTCGGCGCTGCCGGTGCTGCTGTTCTCTATTCCGGCCGGGGTGATCAGCGACCTCGTCGGTCGCAAGCGGTATCTCCTCCTGGCCCAAACAGCGATGCTGATCGCGGCTGCGGCCCTCGGTGCGCTCGCGCTGGCCGAACTCGTTACGCCATGGCTGCTGCTTGCCCTCGTGTTCGCCCTGGGCACCGGTCAAGCGCTTACGTCACCGACCTGGCAGACACTCCAACCCGAGCTCGTTCCCCCCGGCGAACGCCAGCAGGCCATCTCGCTGGGCGCAGTCAACATGAACCTTGCCCGCGCAGTCGGCCCCGCGATCGGCGGCGTATTGATCGTGGCGACAAGTGTCGGCGCCGTCTTTTTGATCAATGCAGCGACGTTCATCGTCGTGATCGTCGTCATCGCACGCTGGCAGGAAACCCGCGCCACAGGGGTCCTTCCGCGCGAGCACGTCGGTGAGGCGACACGCGCCGGCGCGCGCTACGTCGCTGCAAGCCCGGCGCTGCGCGCTGTGTTGGTGCGCACTGCGCTGTTCGCGGTGTTCGCGAGCGCGATCTGGGCCTTACTCCCGGTGATCGCGAATACCCAGCTGCACGTCGGCTCGGGCGGCTATGGGTTATTGCTCGGGTGTGTGGGGCTGGGTGCGGTCAGCGGCGGGGCCCTCCTACCACGACTCCGCGAGCGGTTGACGCCGGGTGCTCTGGTGGCAAGCGGGTCGTTTGGCATGGCCGGCGTCACGCTAGTGCTCGCTTACGTGACGACCTTCGCGCTTGACACGATCGCCCTCGTCATCGCCGGGATCGCGTGGATTTTGGTGCTCTCGGTCTTGAGCTCCGCGTATCAGTTATTGCTGCCCGGTTGGGTCAAGGCACGAGGAATGGCCTTCTACTTGATCGCCTTCCAAGGAGGCATGGCGCTCGGGAGCGCAGCGCTGGGTGTCGCGGCGCAGCAACTGGGACTCTCGACCGCGCTCCTTGTGGCCGCCGTGGGTCTCGCGCTGGGCCCGCTCGCGGGCGCACGGTATCCGTTCCGGAAGATCTCGCCCGACGATCTCGTGCCCGCTGGCGACTGGCCCCAACCGGATGTGGCGGCTGACGAGTCGCCCGGGGGACCGATCATGGTAAGCGTGGAATACTGGCCTCGCCCAGGGCTCGAGGATGATCTGATCCTGGCGCTGGAGGACGCGAGGTTGAGCCGAAGGCGCACTGGGGCGAGCTCTTGGCGGGTCTGGCGCGACGCCGAGCAGGGCGGTCGGATTCTCGAGCAGTTCGTCGTCGCCTCCTGGACGGAGCACCTGCGCCAGCACGAACGCGTGACCAAGCGGGATCAGGAACGGCTTAACCGAATTCGTGCGATGACCGACCCCAACCGAGCGACAACTGTGTCGCATTGGTTGACGCCGACGCCGCGCTCACGCGCCTGAGTGACTCGTGCCGGCGTGATGCGCTCCCGTGCGCCACGACGCGTCCCCCGGGCCGATCCACCGTCTCGTGTGCTCCAACCGACTTCGCTGAATGCATCGCGAGACTCACTCACGGCCGCCGAGCGCCATGCGCGCGGCACTCACATCTTCCCGACCGTGCCCCGCGTCAACGGCGGCCCGCCACTGGTTGGACAGCGCGGTCAGCATTGGCAGCCTGTCGCCACCCGCGGCCGCGAGCGCGAGGTCGACATCCTTGAGGGCCCACTCGAGCGGGAACTCGGGCGCAAGGTCGCCTTGTTCCATCTTGTGCAGCTTGGCGTCGGCGATTGGTGCGTCGAGGGGTCCGCCCTCGATGACCTCGGCCAGCTTGGAGCTGTCGACGCCGAGTCGGTCAGCCAACTCAAGGGCTTCGGCGACGCCCTCGATAAGCGCGGACATGTAGGCGTTGACAACCAGCTTCATGCGGCTGCCCTCGCCGGCCTCACCGAGCCACACGGTCTTGCGGCCGATGGCGGAGAACGCCGGGTCTAGGATCGCCTCCGCCTCGACCGGGCCGGAGGCCAGGATGAGCAGCTGGCCAGCCTCGGCCGGCCCCTTGCTTCCAGATACGGGTGCGTCCACGAACAGCACATCGGGCCGCAGCGTGCGTAGCTTGCTCGCGATCTCGGTCGTGGCCGTAAGGCCGATCGTGCCCATCTGCGCCCAGACCGCTCCCTGGGAGAACGCTTCGGCAACTTTCCCGTCGAAGATCACCGCGTTTACGACATCGGCGGTCGGCAACATCGTGATCACTATGGAAGCGTCTCGGACCGCCGCGTCGGGCGCCTGAGCCACCCGCGCACCCGCGTCAGCAAGCGGACCCGTCACGGACGGCGACCGGTCCCAGACCGTCGCCTGGACGTTGGCCGCGATGAGATTTCGGGCCATCGCTGAGCCCATGATGCCCATGCCGAGCACGGCTACCGACGAGCGCTTCCCCGGGTCATGCGTGTCAATCATCGGAGTCTCCCTCATCATTCTTGGTCTTACCTGGGGCACTTCCCAGCGAGCGGTGTAAGAGCCCCCTGAAGTGCGACCGTAGCGCTTCATTCCACGCGGCTCGTCATCCTCGCGGACAGGACGCGACAGCAGACGAGTACGAACTGAAGGACGCGGGGCTGAGCGACACCGACGTTGACGAGGACGCCGCGTAACGCCTTCGGGCTGAGCATCGTGTCCCCGACCGCAAGGTAGCGGGCTACTGACTCCAATGGCGATCGAGCTTGTGCCAGCTGGGCGGCAGGACAGGAATGACGCGACGAGTCCGAGGCGGATCTGGTACCCGCGGCCGGTACCCACGTGGGCACCTCGCCGTTGGGACCTCGCGACGCCCAAGAAAAAAGGCCCGCATACAGGGGACTGTTCAAAAATAGCGGGGGGCAGGATTCGAACCTGCGACCTTCGGGTTATGAGACGCGTGGATCTAGGTCATCTGGGGCCAGAACCGCATGTTTCGGGCGTCTGCGGTCGCGTGAGATCACGTCAGGTCGGCTCAGGTGGCCAAAAGTTGGGCAAAAGTTGCTGCGTCCACTGGTGGAACGGCGCGGCGACAAAGCTTGGCGGCGGGGCGCCATGGTCCAATGCGCCATATTGCATTTCGCCACCCCCAACACGCTCGGTGTCGTCGTGGCGTAGCGCGACATGCCGTTCCGGGAACTCAGGGCACCAGCCACTCGCGACAACTTCGACTCCAACCGTGGGTGACTCAGCGTCGATACGCTCTAACCCCCCAATGGGTCGCATTCCGCAGCCGGCGACCGAAAGGATCCACGTATGCCGCGCGTTCGTGTACACAACTTCGCGATGTCACTCGACGGATACGTCGCCGGACCCGATCAGGACGTTGACCACCCGCTCGGTGTCAACGGGCCGCGACTTCACGAGTGGATGTGGACGACCGCACACGGGCGGAACATGATCGGCGAAGCTGGCGGCGAGACAGGCATCGACAACGCCTGGATCTCGCAGCGCGACCAGGGGGTCGGCGCCACGACAATGGGCCGCAACATGTACGGACCAGTCCGGGGTCCGTGGGAGGAGAGCGACGCCTGGACAGGGTGGTGGGGCGAGAACCCACCGTTCCACCACCCAGTCTTCGTGCTCACCCACTTTCCGCATCCCTCGATCGAAATGAAGGGTGGCACAACCTTCCACTTTGTCGATTCCGGAATCGAGGACGCCCTCGACCGAGCGCTTGCGGCGGCTGACGGGCAGGACGTTGTGGTGGGTGGCGGCGCGGCCACCATCCGGCAGTACCTCTCAGCACGACTCGTCGATGACCTCCATCTGGTCGTCGTGCCGATCTTGCTTGGTAACGGGGAGCGGCTGTTCGAGAACGTCGGTGTGGACTTCAATGACTACGCGTGCGTCGATCACGTCAGCTCGTCCACCGTCACGCACGTCCGTCTCCGCAAAGTCACAGTGGGTTAGCTTCGTAGACCCATGCCGCAGTCGATCCGGCTGCGCGAACGACATCTAACCGACGGCGCAGCCGGGGCCAGAAGAGCACCATCGCGCTTCTCGATCGGCTGAGGCGAAGCCGGGCGGTTCGGACTGGTGCGGGACCGGCGTGGAAGGATCCGAAGCTGCGAGTTTCGGTTTATGAGACGCCTGGATCTGGGCCAGCTGGGGCCAGAACCGTATGTTTGAGCCATTCCCGGTCGTCCGGGGTCACGCCGGGTCGGCTCAGGTGGCCAAAAGTTGGGCAAAACCTTCGCCGTGATGTCGCGGTCGTCTGAAGGCGCGTGCCCGTCGCTACCTACTCGTTCAGAACGCTCCGCACGGTGTGTCTGTGGGCCTCATCGCCGATTCCACGCACGCTCCTCATTCAGGAGTCAGGCACCGACCGCCAGGGTTTGAGTGCCCGAAGAAGTTGTGAAGGTCACCGACTTCGCACTCCTCGGAAGAGACGCCACAAAGAATCTGCCCGTCATGGGAATGTTCTCGCCGCCCGCACTGACTGCAATTGTGCCGTCGGGTGCGAAGCCGTACACCGTCGAGTAGCCCCTGGAGTCGGTGGCGATCATCATGGTTCCATGCGTTGCCCAGCCTGCCCCCGAACCGCAGCCGAGAAAATTCTCGCGCCCAGATCCTGCAAAACACAGTTCCCCAGGAATCGCGAGCTTCCCTACGTCATGACCAACCGTATACGTGATGTTCCCAATCGTTGCCTGGGCAATAGCGGAGCCCATCGCGGCGTACTGGGTGGGGGATGGTGAGGGGGCTGGCCCAGCTAGCGCTGGCGTCGTACTTGCGCGTGTCCCCTCGCCGCCAGAGCCCACGCCGATCACAACTCCCACAATGACGGCGGCGATCGCCACACCGGTGGCTCCCGCGACCAGGGCCCGACGCATTGTCCGTGACATCATCGCCCCCCTTCGTGCGTCGTCGTATCCTGGTCATTCGCAGTGTGCACAGCGCTGAGCGCAGCGTGTCAGTCGGCATCACCCATGGCGGGGTCGCTTCTGGCGGTCTTCCACTACTTGTAGTCATTCGCGCGCGGCCAGTCGATTTCGCCCGATTTGTGCACACTGGAATCGATGAATGACGGGGAACGCACGCCGCGCGCAAACGCCTTCCAGCCTTCGGGGCATGCGCGCAGCCGGCAGCCCGTCGGGATGGCCCGCACGCGCCGCCATTTATCAGACGCCTGGATCTAGGTCAGCTGAGGCCAGAACCGCTTGTTTGAGGCGTTTACGATCGGCTGAGATCACGTCGTGGCGGCTCAGGTAGCCAAAAGTCGGGCAAAAGTTGGCGTCGAAGACATGACGTGCTTCGCGGGAATTCTCCCTCTGACACCGAAACCGCCACCTCCGGAGCTGTCCGCGTTTACGTTCCCTGGCAGGAGCCGCTGACGAGCGGTACTTGCACTCGGTTCGTCTCCGTTGCGCCGATGGCGATCTCAACGGGGGAGCCGCGCTTGACAACGGCACCAGCGGCCGGTGTGGTCGAGACGACCTGGCCGCTGCTCTTGGCCGGCACGTTGGCGACTGACGCGACCGTCAGTCCTGCGTGACACATGGCGTTGACCGCTGTCAGTAACGGCTCGCCCGCAGTCGTGGGCATCGTGACCGAGCTGGACGACGATCCACAGCCGGCCAGCGCCACGAGCGCGATTGCAGCAGTCGCGGCGGCAAGGCCACCCGTTCGTCCGAACCACCGAAGTCGCCGAGACGCTGTGGCCGGTGCGGCGGTCCGTCGGTCCTCGTCCGTCAAGTCTGATTCCCTCACGCGCGTAACGAGGGTCCAGCGCTTGCCGACAGGACAGCGCCGCACCTGGCCCCGCCGAGCCGAACTGCCTTGAGCGACGCCCCAGGGATGCAGACCGTCGTAACGAGGTGACCCTTACGGCACCGCACGACAACGTTGCCGCCGATGTCGTAGCCGCGACGTCGGCCGATCACTGTCCTCACGGCGTACATCACGAGTACGGCGACAAGGACGATGACGAGCACGGCGTGCGACGACATGTCCCGAGCCTAGCGTGGGCGCAACCTCCTCCGGGCTTATGAGACGCCAGGATCTAGGTCAGCTGAGGCCAGAACCGCTTATCTGGGCCATTTACGGTCGCCTACGGTCACGGCTGGTCGACCACGCTAGCCAAGAGTCGAGCAAAAGTCGGCTGGGCTCGATGCACAAGCCAGAGAGTACGCCCGGCCTCATCCTCACCGACCGTGGTCGAGACCAGGTCCACGGGATCGCGCAGGTGGCGAGTCGGTCACCCGGCAGTCTGAGTCGGCGGGTGTAGCACCGGCAGTGCCCCGACCGTGCCCGAGCACGGACAGGTCCGGGTTCGAGTCATCGAAGCCGGCATCGGTCACAGCCCCAGTGGCTGCGTCGACGACGAGTGTCTCGGTATGCCAGACCTGCGCAGGCTGCGAGCTCGAAGGTACGAGCCCGCCCCGATGCCCGGTGGGCGAGAACGTCCCGCGGAGCTTGACAAGCACTGCCGGCTGATCGGAACCGCCGACCTCCCCGGAGGCGAGGCTGTTTGCCGCTTGGCGCGTTGTCTGAACAAACGAGCCACTCACCGGTCCCCGTGCCCCAGACGAGATCAGCGCTGCCGCCGCCGCCCGCTGTGCGAGTCTCGCCGCGGCAGCAGGCGACAAGGTCGGCGTGGTCGCCGTTCCGCTGCAGCGACTGCTCGGCACGAAGATGTCCCAGTTTGCCCTCGGCTCAGAGAGCGTCAGCGCGACGGTCGAACCTGCAGCCAGCCTGGTACCGGCGGGTGGGCTCGTTGCGAGCACCACAAGCGGCTTCGATCGGCGGAGCCGGGCAGCCTGAGCATAGGTCGCCGGCAGCGCATAGGTGACCTGCGGTGCGCTGGTCCCGGGGACGTAGATCGCCCCGCGGATCCGCAGACCGGCCTGACAAAGCCGCGCGACGGCCTTCGTGACCCCGAGCACCGCGGGTCGCCGGTACTCTGACGGTGCCCGAGGAGCCGCACCCGGTGAGCATGAGACCGGACACAACAAGTCCAGCGGCTGCCATGACGCGTGGCGTCTCGGCTCATGAGACGACAGTACCCGCGAAGGTTGGCAAGGGCGCGGCGGAACGTGCGTGGGCGTCGGTCGAGGTCTCGTGCCGGACATCCCTGTGGCAGCGGGCCCCCTACGCCGGGCGTGGTCAGCCGACGACCTGGCGGGGTGGGTCGCCGACCGAACCTCCCGGTTCGACGGCGTGGTGCGGTTGCACCAGAAACGACCACGTGTGGACGCCGTCGTCGCGGCGCACGTTGGGCCCGCTCCACGCCTCGGTGAAATTGACGATTTCAAGGCCAGGACCGTCGGCATACGAACGTCGAGCAGGTCGCGGGTATCCGGGCTGCGGGGGCGGGCGTCGTGCGCAGCACCACACAAGTCTTCTCCTCCGCAGTCGACGGGAACTGGGCGGCAAGTGCTCGCCCTGCAGGCGATGCCGCCACCGCGCTGATCGCGGCCTGGTCTGCGGCGCTGATCGTCGTGGTCTGAAATACCGGGGCGAGACAGTGCGTCGTCGAAAAGAAGGCGACTTGCAACGCCCTGGGGCACCGTCTCGTGCAAGACGACGATCGCTCCTTTCGGGACCGAGCTCCCGGCGGGCGGGGTTGTCCCCGTGATCGAGATCTCCAGCACTTGTCGGTTTGCGTGCCGATGATCCCGACGCCTGTGCGGCGGTCTGATTGAGCGTCACTCTCACGCCGCTGCCGCACAGCGCGTCCATGGCGCGTCCCGCGCTGAGTCCTGCTGTCGCCGGGACGGTGGTCATCGCGGGCCCTGAAGATCCGCACGCCGCCAGCGCGATCCCGGCGACTGCGACAACAACAACAGCCGGTGCCCAGCGATAGGAATCCCGTCGAGATCGCATCGCCCACCAGTCCCTCGTCCACTCGCCAATTCTGATCATAGGTCGCCAGGTCTCGCGCGCGGCGAAGGGTTCCCAAACGTCGGTGGTACGGTCGGAATATGAACCGAGTTGGACGAGCAGTTGCCCTCGCTGCCCTCGCGGCCGGTGGTCTGCTGCTGGCGGCGTGCGGATCATCGGGCACCAACCCCACCGCGGTGCCGACGACCAACGGGCAAAGCCCCACGCAGGGCGCGGCCGCACTGACCCTGCCGTCGCCCCAGGTCCGCGCGCTGGATAAGGCCCACGTTCCGTACATCGGAGCGACCTTCCCGGCGTCTGAGACGGGGCTCAAAGACACGTTCGGGGTGTGGATCTGGCGCATCTGGACCGGGCCGGACAAAGGCTATGACATGTTCGCCGACGGTACGAGCGCGGGGATCGGCGAAGGCGGATGCCCACACTCGACAACGCTCGTTGACTGCACCGGGACGATCGGGCCCGGAGGACTCTTCGGGGGAACCGTGGCCTCATCGGTCACCTCGATCACCGCCAAGTTCGGGAATACGACCGTCGACGCGACTGTCAAGCCGACCGGGACCGCGCGCAGCATCTGGGTGCTCCCGATCGATCTGCTGTGGAGATCCCCGACGCTGCCCGTGTCCATCGAGGCGACCTCGGCTACGGGACAACCCATATTCGCTCAAGAATCACTTCGCGCTGCCCAACAGATCTCATCGAGCGTCAGGTCTACGGCCGCGTTTGCCCATCAGCATCACATGACGTTTCTGGCCTCGGGCGCGGGCTGAGGTCCACTGAGCGTTATCGTCTCCCACCGAGAAGATCGCAGGGACCCCCGCCACCGCGACGTCTTAGGGTCGGTCATGCCCGATGATCTACCGACAGCACCTCCAGCCAAGTCTCGCAAGACTCTGGCGTGGAGCATCCAGAAGACACTCGCAATTGCGGGCCTGGCGATCGGCGTGATCGGCTCGTTTCTGCCCTGGGCGTCGCTGCGCATCCTCATCGCCACCGTCGACTTCAACGGCACCGACGGCGACGGAAGGATCACCCTCGCGATGTTCTTGGTCGCAGCCATCTCGCTGCTGATTGCCACGGGATGGACGGTCCTGGGCGTTGCTCTTCTCGCCACCCTCGTTGGCCTCGGGGTTGCCGTCTACGACTTCGTGAACGTCAGCACCGCCTTTACCGCAACGGCGGTCGCCTCGGTGTCTGTCGGCATCGGGCTCTACCTGTGCATCCTCGGAAGCGCCGTGGCCTCATGGGGGCTCGGCTCGCTCATCTGGTCCGAGCGGTTCAGGCACTGAGCGTTGTCCTATCTCGACCCCGACGCGAGCATCGTGCGACCGCCGCTTCGCGAGACGGGATAGCGATGTCAAGCGACGAGCCAACCCGCGACCAGCCCACGGGCGACCAGCCCACCCAGGATTCGGGGCACCCGCACCCGGAATTCGAGCGTCGTCGACGCAACGTCGCGCGTGTGCGGGGACGACGACGGCGCCTCGCGGTGTTCCGAGGCGTCGGCGCGGTCGTCTGTGTGCTTGCTGGCTACTGGCTCGCCACCGGGCCGGTCCTCACGATCAACAGCGTGACAGTCAAGAACTATTCCGGGCCGGACGCCGCGCAGCTGCAGAGCGAGCTCAGTGCAGCCGCATCGCATGGCGGATCGCTGCTGTCACCGCCTGTGAGAACCATGACCGCGGTGGCCCAGCGATTTCCCGGGATCGAGACGATCAACGTCTCGCGGGACTGGCCATTCGGGCTCACCGTGACGGTCGTGCCCGCAGGACCGTTTGCGATCGTTACCGCCCCGGGGCAGCGCTCGGTGGTCGTCTCGAACAGAGGATTGGTGATGGCGCCAGCGTCACGCAATAACCTGAGTCCGAGCATCGCGCTATCTCAGCCGATACCGGCATTCGGACGTCCGCTGCCGTCCTGGGCGATGCAGACGCTCGGCTTCCTCGCGCTCGTGCGCCCGCAGACGCGCCCCCGCATCAAGGGGCTGAGTTACCTGCAGGGTGAGCTGATCGGGCAACTGTCCAATGGACCGGTGCTGATCCTCGGCACCCTGGCGTTGTTGCCGGAGAAGGCCGCGGCGCTAAATGCCGTGCTCAGCCATGTTTCCCCGCGAGCGATCCAGAACGCGACCTACTTCGACATCACGGTCCCAAGCCGTCCGGCGCTCGGGACCGGGCCGCTTCCGGCAGGGATAACCCCACCCTCAACTCAGGGGTAAGTGGCCGCCTCGCGGGATGACAGGCCCTCCCAGCAGATCAGCAGAACGAGTTCGAGATCGGGCTCCGAAAGCTCGGCCAGTGCTCTCAAGACCTCGCCGACTTCGGGAGTCGCGGCGTCGCTGCTGGCCGACGGTTCGTGGAATGCGATTCGCTGGGCGAGACGATCGCGGCGCACGGCGGCGCGCTGCTGGTTACTCATCACGTGGCGGGCGATACCCAGTAGCCATGGGAGAGGGGTCTCCGGCATCCGGTCGAGCCTGCGCCAGGCTATGAGAAACGTCTCGGTCACGACATCGTCCGCACTGGCGTCGCCGATGCGCCGACGCGCGTAGGACCTGATCTGCGCGGCGTAGCGCCCAAATAGTTCATCGAGCGCATCGTCAGCACGGCGATCTGGTGGGCTCATCGCTCCATCATGTCCGCCATCGCCCGTTTTGTTTCACCGGGCGGCCGTCGTCTCGAAAGCTCGTCCCCGCGTGGGCTCTAAGTCACGGTCCAGGCCGTAGCGGGGCGGCGATACCGACCTTGAACGATCGGTAACCGAGGCATCGATGGCCACGACACACGTGGCTGCGGCGATCACGGCCCGCCGACCAAGCTCGGAACAGTCGAATGGGCCGGCCAGATGCGAGCGCGGGTGGGCTGCAATATCGGTCGGCACGGCCGCTCCGTTGGGTCGTCCTATGCCTGCCAATCGCGCGCCTTAGGATGACTCGAGATGAAACATCTCCGCTTGTGGGGGACACTACTGGCCAACGCCTCCTGATCGCCCCGGCAATCGGGAGTAACGCCAGCAACCCACCGTTGCTGGTTACCGACAGGTATCGGGTGGGGGTATCCGTCTTGAGACTCACTGCATTGCGTCACACCCCACGTCCCTTCTGGCTGGCACTCGCCATCGCGGCGCTGGTGATCGGCGCTGTCGTTGCGCTTGCCGCCCCGAAGCCCTCAACACCACAGCGCGTCAGTGTTGGTGCCGGCCTCGTGGGCTTCTCGGACGGATCTTGCGCGCCGGCGACTACGACGTGCATCGAGATCGGCACCCGTCCGGCGGGACCCCCGGCTCCGGCTGGTCCACAGTTTCTTGGCGTGATCTCTCGACGCGGCGGCTCCGTGCGGCACGTCCCGTCCGGTGATGTCGTCAACGGCGCGGTGTGGTGCCGGCAAACGACACTCTGCTGGCTGGTCGGGGCGGTTGACAAAAACCCGAACGATTCCACCTTGCGCGCGGCTCGCGGCGCGATCTTCAGCTACCGCAACGGCGCCATCGGCCCGCCCAAGATCATCTCTGGCGTCAAACTGCTCCTCGGGGCGTCGTCGTGTCCAACGGACACGACATGTTGGCTGACGGCTCAGACCAACTCAGCGACCCGTCCGTGGGCGATCGTTCGGCTCAACCCGGCCAACGGTGCCACCCGCACATACCCGCTCGCTGCTCCCGCTGCAGACGTGGTGTTCGGGAATGCCCCGCGCGCCGAGGGGCTGTGGTGCGCGAGCTCGAACGTGTGCCTGAGTGTGGGGGAGACCAAGGTGGCGACCGAGGGCGTCCTGACGATGATCTCCGCCGGCCGGGTGGTTCGCGTCATGAACGTTGCGGGCGCGAGCATCCTCTCTGGGATCGACTGCCGCAACGTCGGCGACTGCTTGATCACTGGGACCTTGTTTCCCCAGACCCGAGGATCTGTGAGCACACGAGCGGTGCTCGTGCCATTTACTCGGGGTACGACATCGCCTCCGATACCGGTTCCGCAGGCCGGTGGCCTTGTCTCGGTGCGCTGCACGACTGGAGGTCGCTGTCTGGCAGCCGGACGCGCGAGCAGCTTCGGGAACTCGGGCCGTGGCATCCTGGAGAGGACAACCTCGACTGGCTTTACGGCAATCGGCCTTGGCACGCCATCGACACATCTCGATGCATTCGTCTGCCCCTCAGGAGCGAGCTGCTGGGCGGTTGGCGCTCAATCGGTCGGACCATATGAGCGTCAGCACGAGGTGCTGTTCCTGACCCCCGTCGCGCCTTGATGGCCAAGCAGGCGTTGGCGGGGTCCGGGCGAACGACCGCATGGTCATCATTTGGATCGAGATGATGGCGGCGCCCCGTCTGTGCACTGCTTCGGAGACCGGATCGGCTATCCAGCCCGGCTTTAATCCGGACGGCACAGACCAGGCTTGACGCAAGGCGCGTCTGTTGGCCCGGTAAGGCGCTGGCTCGCGTCGCCTCGGTGCTCTATCGAGGCGCGGATCCAATCCACGGTTGCCCGGCACCAAAGACTGCGATCGCCTTGATGTCGCTGGCCTTGACCGTAATCGTCCGTGGTGAGCTAGCGCTAGGTCCGATGTTGCCGTGAAGCGATAGCTCGAGGTGTTGTGCATCCGTGACCCAGGCGCGGCGCAGAGACAAACGCTGCCCGTCGGTAAGCGTCAGCATCACCGAAACGGACCCGCCAGGAGCACGCCCCCGCATTCGCCAGATCTCCTGGTAGATCACCGAATACCAGCGGGTGGCCTCGCTGATTCGATGTCCCGCATCGCCGCTTGGCATGGGCCTAGTATCGCGCGGATGGCAAACGCGGATGGCCAACCGCGCTGTGGCCGGCCGCGGCCGTCGAACCACTTGGACCTGCTGCGCGATGCCGTGTTCTTGGTGCTCTGTCTCCAGTCCGAGATGGCGTTCGAGCGGCGCAGGTAAATCAGCGCCCGAAACAGTCGGTCCAAGAAACAAAGCGTCCGCGGTAGGTGCGTCTAGTGCAGGCTGGAAGGCCCGTAGCGTTCGATGATCGCGAGCGCCGCGTCGGGGTTCGACGTGAGGATCGTCCAGGCGCGTGCGCGCAGCGCGGGCGCGTAATGCGCCGGGATATAGACGCTGTGCAGCCACGCCCACTGCGCGTGGGTGAGGACCGCGTGGAGCGAATAGACCCCGACGGCACCGGCGTAGTTGTTGGCGCCCGCCTCGCCGAGGACCGCCGTCTTGCCATTGCCTGAGAGCGCCGCGGCGACCCCGGTCTGGCTTTCGGTTTTCTCTGTGCCGGGTGCCGGAAGCATCGCGGTCTGTACCCAGGCTCCGCCTTGCTCGGTGTAGATCGCGCCGGTACCCCGCCCGGCGAACTGTGTGCGCGAGCCGACGAGCACCGTGCGCGCGTCACTGGAGATGGCGACTGAGGTCGGGTAGCTGAAGTCCGTCCCGGTCGTCCCCGGAACGCTGATGACCTGCTGCAGCGCCCAGGTCGTACCGCTTCGCGTGTAAAGCAATACGCGCCCAATTTGCAGGGCCTGGTAGCTGAGCCCCGAGGATTGGGAGGTCAGCACGGCGGTTGTCCCATCAAACGACAGTGCAGCTGGAGAACTGCCCACCGGATCCGAGATGAGCGGCCCCTGCTCGGACCACGTCGTGCCACTGCGAACGAACGTTGCCACCGGGGAGATTTCATCCGCCGGAGACAACTCTATCGTCCATGTCAGGAGCGCCGTCTTGCCGTCGCCGGAGAGCACCCCGCCGCCGAATGCGGTCAACCCGCCGATGGGTTGACCGATCGTTTGCGCAAGCTTCCACGTACTGCCGGAGCGCACGTAGAACATGTCTCCGGCTTCCGGATCCAGCTGACTGAAACTGGAGCTGGTCAGCAGGGTGTTCCCGTCCGCCGAGATCGAAATGGTCCGGCCGAAAAAGTCCCACTCCTCCGGATTCGGGTCTGCGATGGTGGACTGTCGGACCCACGAGTTGCCACGGCGAACGTAGACGAGTACCCGCCCGCTGGCGCCAGTCGTACCGATTGGGACGCTCGGTTCACCGAACGCGACGGTGTTGCCGTTTGCGGACATCCCCAGTGCACCGACTGCCGCCGGGAGGAAGGTCCGCGGTACCCAATGCGAGCCGCTGCGCGTGTAGATCGTCGGACGGTTCCCGCCGACGAACAGCGTGCTGCCATCCGCAGAAATCACGGTCGTCGCACCGAGGCCCTGCTCAGCGCGAGCCCCCACAATGGTTGCGGTGCGTGACCACGCCGTCGGGGTGGCTGCGAACGTCGGGGCAGCGATTCCGAGAGCGACGAGTGCAGCCGCCCCCGTAGCGATTCCGATCTGTCGTCGGAGAGTCCTGCCGTGTCGGGTGCGATGCGTGCTCATCGATGCCCCAATCCTCGTCATATGGAGCGGTGGCGGACGTTCGCCGCTCTTCAAACCTAGTGCGCCCTTGCGTGTTGCACTTGGTTCCTGGGCTTCGTCAACCCGAACCAATCCCGCTCACTCACCATCTGAGACCGCGCAGGGCAGGGTCGTACGAGTCACGCCATGGTCGCCCCCATGGTCCACGACCGCCCGTGGGTGCTCCGAGACGGATTGTGACGAGACAGCGCCATCGGGCTCGTGCCAGGAACGCGGCACAAAGCCCGGCAGCGGCCGGGCTTTTCGATATGGCGAGACCCAGACTCGAACTGGGGACACCACGATTTTCAGTCGTGTGACCACTGTCGCAGTGCACCGCGAGCGCCGCCTACGACACTCCAGGCGCAGGCGATCCATTGCGGCCGGCGTCATGCCGAGATCACCCTCAATGCGGGACAGGGTCGCGAGTTCGGGCTTCGTACTGCCCATTTAGATCCCCGCCCTTATGGGGATTTCCCTGCTAAGCGGCATGCGAGACATGCCAGCCGTGCCCGCACGTGCACGGGGCGTGCCTACACCCGTGCTTGACGAGAATCGTGGGCTCAGCCCACGCCCCTGGCCCGGTTGCACGATGCGTGTGTGATCCGATGCCCGGCCGGCGCGGCTACATCGGCGATGCAGGCTAAGCGCTCGCGCCCCGAAGCGTTGTGATCGCCTTCTTGTGCAGCTGGCTCACCCGGCTCTCGCTCACGCCGAGGACCTCGCCGATCTTTCGCATGGTGAGGCGGTCGTAGTAGTAGAGCAGCACGACGCGCTTCTCCCGGTCTGGCAGGCGAGCGATCCGCTCAGCGATTGCCACCGGGTCGCCGTCGCTCCGCCTGGCAACCTCCACCGCCGCGAAGAACTCGCGCCAGCTCGCCAGGCAGTCCTCGGCCAACTCGAGCGCGTCGTAGCAGCACGGAGACTTGAGCACCCAATCGGACTTTAGCGCCCAGTCGACGCGGATCGGCACGCTGTAGGCGCCATTCGAATGAAGGTCAGTCCCCAGCACACGGCCCGTCGACCGGACTTCATGCGTCCGGGGGTGCTCGGTCCGCCTGGCGTGCTTGGCCTTGCTGCAGATCGCTTCGCACGCGCTGAGGGCCTGCGACTTTTGGATGTGCATCAGGACGTCGCGGCTCTTGACTCTCGGCAAGTGCTCGAGATCCTCTGTCATCCAGCCGTCCCCGAGGTGGTAACACTCGATGAAGAAGCTCCGAACGCGTAGGTCGACCTCCACGTTGCTGGAGACCTTGGCGCCGGGCTCGTAGGCAGCGCGCAGAAGTGCAAGCGCGGTCTCAACCCTCCCCCACTGTTCGAGCCAATACGCCCGATCGGCCATGCCAACGGACACGCCCACCGAGGAAGCCGTCGCTTGCACGTCCCCCCAGTTGCGCTGTAACGGTCCCGACCTGCCCGTTCCGCCACAAGTCGGGCACAGAGATTCGGCGGGCACTTCGTCGAGGTTCGTTTGGCAGTCGGGGCAGAACATCACGGCCGGTATGGCCTTTCCGAGACACGATCATCGCCATTGTTTCACGGTCGGCGATCCGCATGCGAACCTTGTGGAGCTTCGCCTCCGGCGGGGCCGCGCAGGCCGTGCCAGGCGCTCCCGGCATACATGGCAAACCTCGGCGGGGTCGACGTGCCGGCATTGCGTGCTGCCCTAAACGGCTCCATTTAGAGCACGCTAAGCCGCCTGTGTGGCCCTGAACGGGTGCGCAGGTACCCGAACACCCCCGCAAGGGCGCCAAGCGGCAGGCGCAGCGCGTGACGCGTGGCGCGTGGCGCTGGCGGCCCTAGCAGACCCCTGGCCCGTGCCTGGTCCCCTGCGCGGCGCCTCGAGCACGGTTGCAGCGGCTATGCACGAGCCGATCGCCAACCCCGCCGCGGTGTGCCGGCATCGCGGTGCTGCCCGCCTACCTGTGCGATCTGCGCGGGATCAACGCCCGCAGCCTGCGGTTGGCCCTAAACGGCGGCTAGAACGAGCACGAAAAGCCCCCTGTAAGGCGCTGGCAGGGCCACACAGGTAGCTAGGGCATGGTGCCCACAGCGCGGCCGACACGAACGTCAGGGCATAGCAAGGGGCGCCAAATTGACGCCCCTGGTGGCCTGCGGTGTGTGCAGTGCGGTCAATCCGTGTGCTTGGCCCAGAAGATCTGGTCGCGCAATTCTTCCTGCGCCATCTCGCGGGCAAGGTGATTGATCTGCCATGGCCGCAGTTCTGGGTACTCGGCGCGCAGTGCTACACGGGCCTGTTCCTTGAGTGCTTTGTATGCCTGTCTCCTTGTCGTGTGCGGCTTGCGGTCGTCCGTCTCAGGCCTCCTCCTTGGCAGCCTTGCGGATCACGTGGATGTAGGTGCCATCCTCGCGGCGTGCGCTGGCCAGGGCAAAGCCCTCGGCCTGGAGCACGTCGGCTACCACCTTGCGGGCACGGGTTGCACGCCCTGGCCCGTTGCGATCGGTGATGACCTGATCTTGTTCGTCCAGGCTGAGCCCGTTGGCGCCAGCCTTGTCAAGTGCGGCCCGCAGCAGCACCGCGCGACGGCAGGCCCGTTTCACTCGCGGATGCGGTCATGCGCGCAAGGTCAGACGCAATCATGTTGCGTGATTCTTGCGTCGAACCGTTCGGCGAACACATTCGAAGCGGGTCCTAATTGTCCACGATTGCAGGACATTCAGTGAATAGCGGGGGCAGGATTCGAACCTGCGACCTTCGGGTTATGAGACGCCTGGATCTAGGTCACCTGGGGCCAGAACCGCGTGTTTCGGCTGTTTCCGATCGGCTGAGATCACGCCAGGTCGGCTCAGGTAGCCAAAAGTTGGGCAAACGTTGAAGGGGTGCAGGGGCTCGGGGGCCGTCGAGACACGCCGCCGCTTATGCCTGGGAGCACACCCCAAGCGCGACGCTGGTGACCCCTGCCTGGTTGGAGTCGGGGCTCGTCCAGTTGTCTCGCGTGGCTTGGACGACGTAGTACTGGGTGGCGAGCGCACCGATGGTGTCGGTGAAGGTGGTCGCGGTGCCGCTACCGGTGGTGCCGATGAGCGTGTACGGTCCGCCCGACGTCGTGGCGCGCAAGACGGCGTACCCCTGGGCGATCGTTGACGTCGTCGCGGTCCAGCTGAGTGTGACCTGATTACTCAGAGCGACGCATGCCGCCGTAAGCCCGGTTGGCGCCGCCAGGGCCCCCGAGCCGACGGCCATGCTGACCGGCGTTGTGGATGATGTAAACGCAGCAAGCGCCCCCCCTGTGAGGCCCCCGGCGACCAGAACGGCCATCGCTCCGATCGCCATGGTTCGTCGCCTAGGGCCCACGACGCATTGCGGTACGCCACGCGCCGAGTTCCGGGCGGACCCACATCGCCGCGGCGGGCAGTATCAGCACCGCCGCGAGCAGTCCGGCAATCAGCCAGCGGAGACGGTCGAGGGCGAGCGCGACGTAGCCGAGCAGAGGCACGCTGCCCCGCACGACCCAGACCACCGAGCCGTGCAGATGCGCCTGCCACGGGTCGACGGAGCGGTTGGCGTCACCTTTGGTCCGCACGATCGGGTCATTGCCGGCCGCGACGACCTGGATGACCCGATGCGCGATTGCATGTTGATCGCCGACGGGGATCCGGAACACGATCACCTGCCCGACCCGGATCGCGGTGGGTGGCTCGGGCGTTGCGACCGCAAGTGCACCCACCCCGAGCGACGGGCGCATGCTGCCGGAGAGGATCGGCAGCATGCGCCAACGGCCCATGGCGGGACCGACAACGAACGCCACGCCGGCGACGACAACGATGAGTATCGTGGCCAGCCACGCCAGCGCCATCCACCCGATACCGAACCGATGGCGCCCCGTTCCAACCTGCATCATGACTGCACGACCGAGTCCGGGTGCGGTGCTCTTACTGGACACCGGTAAAGGTGTATTGCAGCGTGGAGCTCTGGTTCTGGAAGGTGTTGCCGGCGCTTGAGGGCAGGGTCAGAGAGACGCGCAGATGGTCGGTCAGCCCGGCCGTCAGCGATGACAGGCTCGACAGCGCCAGATTCGACCCGATCACCGCCTGTGAGGCGAGCACCGTACTCGTCGTGCCGGAACAGGTGTAGGAGAAGTTCGGCGAGGTGCCGGACTCGGTCCATGGCACCGAGCAGCGATCGATCGCCATCTGCAAACCGTTGGTGGCATCGGTATCCAACAGCGAGCTCGTGGTCGCCGTCGTTGTCAGCGTGATCGAGGTGAGGTTCATCGATCCCTGGTTGATCAGATCGACGCTTCGCTGGATGGTGTTGCCCGGTGCGATGCCAGTCGCGCTGACGTTCAGCCGGTTGGTCGAGGCCCCGGTCGCCCCGAGGGCGATCACCAGGGTCCCGGTCGAGACCGAGTTCGACGCACTGGTCGTACTGGTGAACGTCGCCCAGATGCCGGACCCGACGAGTGAGAATGCAAAGAGAATCACCAGGAGGGCAGCCGCCAGTTTCCAACGTCTCGTTCGGAACGCGGATCGGGGGTGTGGGCTCATTGGATCTCCTTAGCCGTGCATCCGGCCGCGGGGTGGGGATCACAAGTCTCATTTGTCGTGATCGGCACATGCTTCGCGGGTGATTAGTAGCGGGGAACACGCGTTGCGTATGTACAGGGCGCGTGTGTTCGTGAATCTTGCGCGCAGCGCGTTCACGGGTTCCCGGCGGTGGGCTGATTATGAGACGCCTGGATCTCGGTCAGCTGAGGCCAGAACCGCATGGTTGAGGCGCTTTCGGTCGGGTGAGATCACGTCAGGTCAGCTCAGGCAGCCAAAAGTTGGGCAAAAGACGCGCGCACGGAGCCGCCAAACCGGCTCGGCGGTGTCCGGTCACGGCGCGCGCGGCGTCGCAGGTCACCTCGGTCTTGACAGCCCACGCGACACCTGGGAGCGTGCTCGGACTTAGTGCCTGGTTGGCTCACCCCCGGCGAACGTCTGCACGATATGAGTATTGCCTTTCGCGGCCCGAGGTCGCGCACGCGTCACCCATGGCGCATCCTGGCCCTGGTCGGCGTGATCGCGATGTGTCTCGGCGTCGGTGTGTTGGCCGCCGATGCCTCGGCGACGAGCCCGGCGCCGCCGGCACGGGTGCACGTGGTCGGCCATGACTGGTTTCTCGAAGGCGCCGATCTTCCGTGGGTGCACTCCGGCTGCGATTTCGGCTGCGGGACCCACGGGGGCGTACGCGGCGAGCTGACCTTCCTCGATGCGACCTTCCGGAATCTCGCGCGCCACGGCGTCCGCGTAGTGCGCTGGTACGCGTTCCCCGGGAGCGCCTGGCAGATTGCCCGAGCAGCTGACGGGACGCCGATCGCACTTCAGTCGGGCCTGGTGTTTCCCGACATGGATGCCGCGGTTGCGCTCGCCTCGCGCTATGACATCTACCTGGATTTCGTGCTGTTCTCCGATACCCGCACGATCCCGTCGACCTGGATGTCGGTCCCGGCCCAGCAGGCCGCCCTGGCGAGCGCGCTCTCGCCGCTGTTTCACCGCTACGCGGCCAACCCGCACGTGCTGGGGTACGAGATCTTCGACGAGCCCGAGCGCGGCATCGATGCCGGGGCGGTCACCGCGTCCGAGGTCCAGTCAACCGTTCGGCAACTCGCCGCCGCCATCCATCGCAACTCACACGCGCTTGCCAGCATCGGACCGGAATCGGTCGATCGCATCGGCCTGTGGACCGGGCTCGGCCTGGACTTCTACGCACCGCACTATTTCAGCGGCATGACTGGCACTGCCTGCGCGCTGTGCACCAACACCGCCGAGCTGGCGGCGGCATACGGCGCGGACCGCCCGGTGGTCATCGGCGCCATGGACCCAGGGGGATCGGCGAGTGCCGCGTACGCCAGGCTCGATTCGGCCAAGTCGCGCGGGTATGCCGGGGCGTTTTTGTGGTCGGTCCTCGGCGTCGCCCATCCGAGCGCGCCCTCTGGAACCGAGAAGGTGCCGCTGACCGCGACGTGGCGGTTTGCCTATGCAACGAGTGCCGCCGGCCCGCACGCACGCCCGTTGAACCCCTGCATCGGCCCACAGGCCGGCCTATACCTGTGTCCCGATCTGCGGATGGGCACGCCGGCAAATCTCTATGCCACCAGGGGCTACTACGGCGAGGTCCTGCTGCACGCGCAGACCTCGATCAACAACGTGGGCCAAGGTCCGGCGGAGATCTTCGGTCGCAGAAGCGGCGAGTACACGATGGCGGCCGTGCAGCACCTACACCTGCGTCGCGGCGGCTACGTCACTATCAGCACCGGTGCGAGCCTATATTTCAAAGCGATTCCGGGCCAGTACCGCTACTGGAAATGGCTCAACGCGGCCTCGATGCAGCTGTGGCGGCTCGACAGTCACGGCAACCCCGTGCAACTGGTGCGTGTCGGCCCGAAGGACATCTACTGCCTGCGGGACCTAAAGCACACGCACCCGGGCCTTCCGGGATCGCCTGCCGGCCCCCACTACCCCGGCTGCAGCCAGCAGCTGGGGATCCGGACCCGCACGCTCGGCACATCCGTGGGCTGGTCGGACGTCTACCCGGCGACCTACTACCAGAACTACATCAACGTGACCGGTCTGAAAGGCTGCTTTGCCTACGCGGAGATCGCCGACCCGACCAACGTCGTCTACGGATCCGAGGTAGGCAACAACTCCAGCGACGTGACCGTGCGGCTTCCGTGGACGGGCTCGAGTGCGGGCTGCCCGGCGGCAAGGCCTCTGCCCCTGAGTGCCGCCGGCGCGGACGGGTACTGAGCCGCGGCCGTCGCAACGATGAGTCGGAAGGGCGCTCGATTGCCGGGGCCACATGGCGACTTCGCCGGAAGTCGCGTATACAGGCCGAACCGGATCGACAACGCCGTGGTGGCTCGCAGCGGGACTGGCCGAGGCCCTGACGATCGTGGTTGCGTTCGGGGTCGACGCGTCGGCACGACGTAAGAGCCAATCGCGGCGCACGCTCCTGCGCTCGCGTCCTGAAACGGATCGGCGCCGTTGGGGGGACAGGACCTCCGGATGGCATGGTGCGCGCCATGGAGCCCAGTTCCATCGGCGGCGACGGATGAGCGCTCCGGGAAGTCAACGACAACGGATCGGGCCTCTCCCCGCTGGTGGTTGTTCGTTGCATATGTCACGTTGTCCATACCGACCGGGCCATTGGCCTAGTAGACGTTGCGCCGAGTGCTACCGGGTGATGCCCAGAGACCTGGGTTCCGCACCTGCCACGGCGCCGCAGACGTTTGGCACGCATCCGTCGATGGTGCGCCGAGGTACGAGTCTCCCCACGCGGGAGATCGCCTTCTTGTCGTCTCCGGTCACTAGGAAATGTCGGACGATTCGAGGAGCTCCGGTGCGGCACGACCCCGCGTCTTCGGGCCAAGACGATCCGCGCGCTGTCCGCGGGGCCTGGACGGATGGCCCCATGGCCGATGCCACGCGCCTTGGCCGTCATCTACACGACCTCGCCGGGAGCGACAGGGTCATGCCGCGGCAATTCGCGCGACGGCGCGCCACATCGATCTCGTCGTTTGTGACCGATCACGACGCCGATTTCGCCCGCGCCGGGCTCGCTGCGGATCGGCGCGCGTCGCTGCTTATGCGCGCCGCGCGACTTGAAGATGCCGTGGCGTGGGAGGCCTGGAACGAGGTGCGGACGATCGTGGCGGGGATGACCTTCGACCTTGCTCCGTACCTATTCCCGGCCCCGGCCCTTTTCGCGCCGCCCCCAACCGAGATCCCGCCCTCGCGAACCGTCCGGGTGCTCTGGCGGCTTGGTCGCCATCGCACGGAGGACGACGTGGCCGAACACCGCGAGCGGAACCGATCGGCCAAGGGTGCCCGGGCGCACACCGAGCCTGACGAATGAGCGTGATGCTGCGGCCACCTGATCGACTCACCCGGCCGACCCGGCAGCGCCTGGATGCCGCGGTGCGCGATGGCGCGCAGGAGACCTGGGTCGATCGATCCGAGTGGGACCTTTCCGAACCGTCGGCGCGTTGGCGCTGGCTGTGCGTGCTTGAGCTCCTGGCGACACGGCGATCGGCCGTTGGGTGCTCGCCAGATGATTCCGAAGATGGTGTCGAGCTCGCGGCACGGGAGGCGTTGGCACGCTCGGACGAGATGGGCTGGACGCACCGTGGTGGCCCACTGATCTCAACACGGGAGGTACGGACGCCATGAGCCCACCGAGGACGCTTACCGGACATCGTGAGTGGTCACAGGACCCGGACGCGCTCGAACAGGCGGCACTGCGCCGGGTAGCCGCGCAGATCACCGCGGAGGCGGCCGAGCTGCCGGACAACGCCTGGCTCGCCGAGCGCCTGGACCTCGAGATCCGTGTCTGGGACAAGCAGGTGCTCCCGGAGCTCGCCCTGGCCATGACCGGTGAGCCGGGGCCAGAGCCGCCCCAGTCCTGGGTGCGCGTTCGCCCCGAACGGTGTCCGTTGATGTTGGCCGAAGAGGCATCTCTTCGCCGTGTCGCGGCGTTCCTTCGGGCCGAGGCGGCCGAACTCGGGCCCGAGTCGGTGGGCGGCGCGTACTTGGAGAGCGTGGGCATCAGGCTCGCGCTCGAGTGCGAGCGCCCCGGCGGCATGCTGCGTGTCTAGGTGAGCGCGCGCTTTGGGCCTTGGAGCGTCGCCTTGGGCGATATCAATTCCTCGCGGCCGGTGAGCTCCGATCGCATAACCAGCACGACCCGGAAGGGCCGCCATCGCGGCAGTCTCCGACCACTCCCGAGGAAGGAACCATGAGATTCATTCGTGCAACCATCGACACCGAAGCAAGCATCACGCACCGACCGTTGCACATGACGGCGCTGCCCGGCGGGGGTGTCCGGATCAGCGTCCAGATCAACCGCTACCCCGACGGCCGCCACGTCCTGGTCGACGAGACCGGCGAGCGGTACGTCATCGGGCACCAGGACGAGCTGGTCGGCAACATCGTCAGGATCGACGACGCCGCCGCCGCGTTTCAGGCCTCCCTCACGTAGCGCAGCGCGCCCCCCGGTCCGCAGCACGCGGACGACCCCCCACGCGGTCTCTGAGCCCGGTCCGGCGGTCCGGGCTCAAGGGTGAGGAGGCCTCGGGGCGAACGCTTCCACTCGAGCGAGTTCTTGGGCGCGACCCAAATGCTGTTCAAGTGCTTCGGGTACTTCTCGCCAGACAACTATGGGGGTGACACGATGGCCGTCCTACTCGCCGAGTACGAGGTGCTGGACCTGAAGACGTTCCTGAGGGTGTTCGCCGAGGTCGCTGATCTCCGGACGGAACTGGGCGCGACGGGGCACCGTTTGATGGCTCCGCCGGACAACCCGTCGTTCGTAGCGGTGATGATCGAGTTCGTCTCCGCCGACGACGCCAAAGCGTTCTCCCGCGAGCCCCGCCGACTGGCGGCGCTGAAGCGGGCCGGCGTGGTACAGCGCACCGACGTCGTGCTGGAGGAGGTAGAGACGCAGGTCTACTAAGGTGCGACCGCCCGGTTGGTTCGATTACCCCCACGGCCCGGATCTCCCCCCGGGTCCATTTCAGCGGAATCGGCCGAGTACGAGCTCAAGTGTTGGCGCTCCGTGTCTCGGGGCGACCTACGGCACGCGCTTGGCCTAGCTCAGCGGGCCGTGGACGTTCTCAATGGTGGACCTGACCTGCGCCCGTATCGGGCTCTGTGGCAGTACTTTGCTGCATCCTGGGCGGCCGAGCTGGCCGGCGAGGCGCGTGACGCACGGGATGCGAAACTGGCTCGCACACTACGCTACGTATCGGTGCGGACGGTGCGGCCGGCGCGATGCGATGGAGGCCCGCTCCCGCCCGATGAGGTTCGCGCGGTGTTACACGCGCCATGACTATCCTCCTGGACGGGTCCGGGGCGTGTTGCCAGGCAGGACCGGGTCAGTGGGGCTCCGGCGAGGCGCCACCGAGCGGGGAGAAGAGGCGCGATCGCCGTGTTCGGGACTGCGATCGCGGCGGGTCTTGGGAGACCGCTGCTTAGGACTACGCATCCGTCCCGAGCGCTGGCCCCGTCAAGAACCGCGCCACCGGGCTCGACCTGGTGGTCCCCGCTCCCGTGATTGCGTCGTTGCGCTCGACGCAATCGCGATCGCGCCTCTTCAGAGCCCGGCCTAGCGCAAACGCGGCCCGGATTCGTCGGCGAAGTCCCGTAATGCGCTGGGAAAACCTGCCCAAAGTGCCGAAAAGTTGTTGGCTGACAACACGCAGACGGACCTCCTCACGACGCGTTGCGTCTGCGTCAGCGGCGCCCCTCCGGACCAGCATGGGGGATCGACCGGAGGGGCGCCGCGCCGGGGCTTGGCCGCGACAGTATCGCGCAGGCCCGAGGGCGCGCCCGAGGGGCCTGTAACACGACCCAGGACCTAGACCTCCGGCGGGTATCTCGCTCTGAGCGGCAAAGGTAGGTTATGAACTGGGCAGTCGTGATGTTGTCGAGGGATCCACCACCGGGGCGGTGAGTGTCCGTCGACGCGCCCCCCCGGATCGCTCTGCCAAGACGTCCCTCCGGTCTGCAATGGGGCGCCGGAGGGGCGTCGCTCGCCGCGCGTTTCTCTGGCGCGCAGCGTCGGTTGGCTGGGAGGCGGCGCTTCATGCAGGACACTGAGATCGCGGGCACCCTCGAGATCGCGGGGACGTCCAAGGACAACGGGAATCAAGTCATCGTGGCGATTCGGGCTCGGTTCGAGATGGCCATGGACGTCGCGGACGTTCACTTTCCGATCCTGAGCGTGAGCCCCCAACTGACTAGGGCCGCGTTCCGGGTGAAGGTGATCGGGCGTGATCGCTCCGAGGCGCGCGTCTGGGTCGAGGCGCTGTGTCGCGACGCACTCAGACCGTTCGATGCGGCCGATCCGCCGTTCGCTGCGGTCATCCGGCTCGAGGTCGAGGAGCCGTCGCCCTGAGGGGCCCCTCAGGTGCGGCCGCCGTCCAGGCGACCGCACCGGCACCAACAGGCGACAACAAGCCAAACCGCTCGCTGGCGAAGGGAGTTCAGGCGCTTGGAGGCGCCACCTACCGGCACAAGAGGCCAGGCATCATTAGAGCACAAATGTAAGCGATTTGTAAATGGGCCCCCCAACAGACGCGACCAGTACGTGGCTCGACAGCATCCGGAGCGCGTCATCGATTCGATGCCATGGCACGCTGCCGCTTGATGAGATCCGAGTTCTACCGGACCGCACGGATCATGGGCGACGAGCGATCAGCAGCAACGCCGAAGACGTCGCCATCGCACCGCCGATCGGTCATGCTCCGCGTATGTTCGAACGCTTTACCGTCCGGGCTCGCGAGGTTGTCGTGAGCGCCCAGGTCGAGGCCATCGCGCTCGGGGCCACCGGCATCGGTACCGAGCACCTCCTTGTGGGATTGCTACGGGATGACTCCGGCCTTGCACGACAGGTCTTGGCAGACATGGATATCGATGTCGAGAAGGTGCGTGCCCGCATTGCCCCGGAGCGCCTGGAGGAGGTTGCGCGAGAATTGCGTGATCGGCGCCCGAGGACCTGCGCGAGCGCCACGAGGCTGCCCTCCGGTCGCCCCAACGATGGACGGAAACGGTCCGTCCTTATCGCCCAAACCTTGGCGACGTCGAGGGCAAGCGCAAGGTGCCCAGTCGGTATGTCGCTAGCACGTCCGTTTAGGACCCTTGGTGAATCCCCAAATGGGCAAGCCGAGCCCGGCGAAGCTCGTTAGCCCGACACTCTTCGCAGCCGCTCTGAGTTGGTTCTCAATCACCTGTGCATCCGCGTCGGCCTGCTGAGAATCGGTCAGCAAGCTCGGGCCACCCGCGGCGCTGGAAGGGTCGTAGGCGACGGTCTCGATATCCGTGAGCAGACGGCTGTTGTCCGCCTGCGCCCAGTCCTGGACTTGCCGACCAAAGCCGTGGTAGGCCGCTGCGGCAAGACTTGGAAAGCCGCTCGGCGGGTTGTACCGCGAGAAGGTGGAGTCAGAGTAGCTGCACGATGTCTTGGTCTCGGTGGCGGCCGCGTAGAGGGTCACGTAGTTCGCCGTGCTCGCGCTGGGAAGGGCTTGCTTGAGCGTGCCAGCCGTGTCATGAAGCCCTGATATGCACTGGGCCAGCTTCACGTCGAGGCCGGCGGTGTACTTGTAGAGCGCATCCGCCTTGGCCGAGTTTGCCGGCGTTGTGCTTGTCGGCGTCGTCTTGGCTGGTGGCAGGACCGGCGTTGTCGTTCTCGCAGGCTTCGCGGCCGTCGGGGTGGTCGCTGTGGCGCTCGATGCAGGTGAACTCGATTTGTTGCTCGATGACCCGCCCGCCGCGAGCCCGGTAATTCCGAGCACGACAAACCCAATCTCGATCCGGATCACGATTTGCGCCCGGCTTGTCACCGAGCAACCCTCCGTCGGCCTGTGCCAAAACGCATGAGTTATTTAACGGCAACATAATCCAGCGTCCGCGCTGTTTCATCGGGGCCGCTGACGAGCTCTCGTCCTTGAAGACCCTGACGTCCGCTCCTAGGGGATTCGACACGCAATCCGCTGGCCAGCGTCAGCCGGCAGACTTGCGCGCCAGGCCACGGCTTCCGCTCCAATCGGATCGCCTCGCCGAGCGGGTCAGTGCCGAGCATCGTGCCGCCCGCGCCCTTTGCCTGGATCGGCAATCCACGCATGCGCTCTTTGGCGTCGGTCCCACCTCCGCTCTTGGCGATCAAAGAGCCGCCGCCGAGCTTCAGAACCCCCGAAGAGCCCGGCGACGGCTCCGCCTTACGGCAACCGGGACCCTCCGGGATTGGCGCGAAGGGTCGGAATCCTTATGCCCGCTGCAGCGCACGCCAAACCGGCCGGGGCGCAGGGCCCGCCGCGAACCCCTTGATCGATTCCGGCGGCCCGCGGCCCGCGGCCGGGGGCCCGCATGGGACCGTGTCGAGGCGGTTGCAGACGACTTGGCCTCGAAGCGATATCTCACCGCAGACGCGGTATTGGAGCTGGTTCGCTAGGGGGCGTGCTCCGTGGCGGTCATCTGACCGCTCTTCGAGTGGGCGTGGCCTATCTGACCCGGCGTCCGAGGACGCTCGTGTCACCGATGAAGCCACCTTCGTGGTAACCGCACGGCTCGTGGTAGAGGATCACCTTGTCAGTGGATTCGCGCGTCGCCCACTCGGTCGAGCCCGCGAAGTGCCCGCAGCGCGGGCAGCGCAGCTCATCGACGTGCGCCTTGCGTAGCTCTGCCAGCGTGCTCGCGGCTCTCGCGTGAGCTTCGGTCTCCGCGGCGAGCTCATCCTCGAGTGTGCGGACCCGAACCTGGGCGGTGGCGAGGGCGTCCTCGGTTGCTTGGGTGGCGCTCTTGGCTCGGGCGCTCGTCGTCTTCAGCTTCTGCTGTGCCTCGCTGAGCGCCGCTTCAAGCTCAGCAAGGCGCGCCTCGGCGTGCTCGGCGCGTTGTGCGAGACGCGCCCTTTCCTGACTTGCCCGCGCGCCATCTCGCTCGCGGTCCTCCAGTGCTGCGAGTCCCGCAAGGAGCGCCGCGCGTTTACTGCCCGCGGCGCGTCCGGCCTCCTCGAGGCGTGCGAATTCCTCAGGCGAGAGCTCCAGAGGGAACCGGCGCCGGAAGCCGGAACCGGGGGTGGGGGTGGAGGGGCGATGTGCCATACATCACACACATACCTCACATCACCCAAGATGTGCAGCGGATCTTCAGATCGGGTCCGCGCGGCTCCGCCGACGCGCGCCGGCGCGGACGCACTGGATCGGCCGAGCCGTACTGTAGTTTTTTGGTAGGAACCCGATGGCGACACGATCACCCGACCCCGAGTCCCTCGCGGCCATCCGCGCCCACTGGGCCACCTGGCATCTGAGTTGGATCGCCGAGGAGGAGATCGCCCACGCACGCCGGGGGCGCATCGCCAAGCTCACTAAGGTCACCCTGACCCCAGAGACACGCGCGAGCCCGGCCTGGTTTACCTGCCTCGCCTGCCCGGAGGGAGCCCGGCGCTACCGGACCGACGTCGGCGCGGACCCGACCAACCCGCCCGCCCGGCACATCGCCGCCATCGGTCGCCACTTTCGCACCGCCCACGGAGTGCGCCGGCTCGCGCGCGAGCGCATCTACGGAGGCTCGAACCTGCCTGCGCTTGCAACCTACGGCCCCTCGACGCCCCTCAAGGGGGCGCACGTGATCTGCGCGCTGTGCCCGGAGGGCAACAACCATGTCTTGATCGAAGACCCGCCCTACGGGGATGCACGCAGCTTTAGCCAGCTGAAGATCCTCTATCCGCACCTGACGCTAGAGCTTTCCGGGCTCGACCCATCGGCGCGTGCCAAGCGCCTGGAGGCCCACCATCGCGCCGTGGTGATTCCCGCCGCGATCCAGCCCGCCATCGAACGGGCACTGAAAAAGGCCCAACGAGGCCCGCCGAGGCGGCGCAGCACCGAGACCCGGATGGGCATCCAATCGCTACTGCTCAAAGAGGTGCGCTCCGGGGAGACGATCACGAGCGTGATCGCTGAACTGGAGGTGATGGCCCGGGACAACCCGGCGGCATATGCCGCGTACATCGCGCGCGAGATACCCGTGATGCAGCGCTACCTCGGGCACCCGCCCGAGCGGATCGCAGAGCAGCTTACCCAGTTCTGCGGCAAGCCCGCGACGACCGCCCGCGCGCTGTGGTCGATCTGGCACCGCATCCCCGACCAGATGCGCAAAGATGCCCAGCAGGGCCATCCCGAGCAAGCGGAGCCGAACACGCTTCAGTGAAGTCGCTCAAACGGCCGCCGCGGTCTCGTTCTACGGTGCGCCCATGACGACCTCACGCGCATCAGGGCCGTTCGATGTCGAGTCCCAAGGGGACCGGACTGCTGCCCACAGGGCCCTTCGCCTGGTCGCCGCGCACGCAGAGTGGGGCGCCGATGTGGTGCTCGCCCCGATCGATTCGGTCACCGTCCATCCGTTGCGTGATCGCATCCCGCCGATGAGCACCGCCGAGCGCACGGCGCTTCGCGAGGACATCACCGCGCGCGGCATCCTCACCCCGCTTGATGTCGCCTCTTCGGGCGTGGTCCTCGACGGGCACGAGCGCTGGGCCGTTGCGCGCCAGATCGGGCTCACCCGCATCCCCGTCCGACGGATCGATCCGCCCGATGAGGCCGAGTACATCCTCCGCTGCGCAATGTCCCGGCGGCACCTGAGCCCCTCCCAGCGCGCCGCGCTTGCGGTCGAGTGCGCGGAGTACCGGGCCAGCTGCGCCGAAGCCCAGGTGCGCCGGCTGGCCAACCTGCGCCAGGGCCCCGATGTGGCAACGTTGCCACATCGGGCGGTGCGCTCGCGCGAGCTTGCTGCCACGGCCGCAGGGGTGAGCCCGCGCACCATCCAGGACGCCGAAACGGTGCGTCAGGCCGATCCGGAGCTGTTTGCGCACGTTCTCGCCGGGCACATCCCGGCCGACAAGGCGGCCCGCCAGGTACGCAAGCGGCGCCTGTATGCGGCGATCCCGCCCGCACCGCCAATGCCCGACGGCCCGTTCGGGGTCATTCTCGCCGACCCGCCGTGGCAGATGGGCGCACCGAGCAGCGCCTCATGTCCGGAGAACCACTACCCGACGATGTCGCTCGCCGAGATCGAAGCGCTCCCGATCCCGGCGGCAGACGACGCGGTGCTGTTTCTGTGGGCGGTGAATTCGCTGCTGCCCGAGGCCCTCGGAGTCATGGCCGCCTGGGGCTTTACCTACCGGGCGAACCTATGCTGGGTCAAGCCATCGCCCGGCCCCGGCAACTGGGCCCGCCAGCGCCACGAGCCGGTACTCATCGGCACGCGCGGTGGGATCGGCACTCCACGCGAAGAGGGTCGCCCCGATTCGGTCATCGAAGCCCCGCGGGGCCGGCACTCGGAAAAACCCAGGGAACTCTACGAGCGCATCGAGCGCGCCTATCCCCAATTGACCAAATGCGAGCTGTTTGCCCGCGGGATCCCGCGCGCCGGCTGGACCGCCTGGGGCAACGAGGTGGTGCAGGGATGAGCACCGATCGCCTGCTGACCGCAGAGGACGTCGCCGAGATTCTGGCGGTCAAGCTCTCCTGGGTGCGCGAGGCCACCCGCGATGGGCGCCTGCCGCACATCGCCCTCGGGCGCTACCGGCGCTACCGCCGCAGTGAGATTGAAGTGTTCCTCGAGCACGCCCGGCGCGGCGGCGCGCTCCGCCCGTGACTTGCGATCCGCACGCGTTCGAGCGTGGATGCTTGTCGATGGGCAAACGTGGGCAAACATTCGGTGCGGTCTGGCGGTATCCGGGCGCACGCGGGGTGGTCTGGCGCATCCGCTACCGCGACGCCTCAGGGCGCCGAGTGCTCGAGACGCTTGGGCCCGAGCCGGAGTGGAATGCCAGTCGCGCCCGTGCCGAGCTCAAGCGTCGCCAGGTCGATGTGGAGCGCTCGGGCTACACGCGACCGGACGTGGTGCGCCTCGGTGACTTCGCCCGAGAGTGGCTCGATGACTACCTCCCCGCCAGGTCGCTGAAACCCACGACCGTCGCGAGCTACGAGGGCGCCATCAAGGCACATCTGGTCCCCGCACTCGGGCACATCACGCTCACCGAGCTGGAGCGCCACCCGGAGCTGATCGACCGGTTCGTCGCCCGCAAGCTGCGCGAGGGGCTCTCACCAAAGACGGTGACCAACCATCTGCTCGTACTGCAGCTCGTCTGCAAGCGCGCGGTGCGCTTGCGGCTGATGACCCGCAACCCGGTCACTGACGTCGAGCGCCCGCGGATCGAGCAGCCCGAGATGAGCGTGCTCTCCGAAGTCGAGATCGCGCGCCTGTGGACCGCCTATGGCGAGCTTGAGCGCGAGGCGACGGGCACCGAAGCCGCCTGGTGGGCATGTGCGCGCACAATTACCTTCACCGCCCTGGGGACCGCGATGCGACGTGGGGAGCTGCTCGGGCTGCGCTGGCGCGACGTGCAGCTACTCGAAGGTCGACTCTACGTGCGTGAGGCCCTCGTCAATGGGCGCGTGACAACGCCCAAGAGCCGCGCGTCGCGCCGGTTGATCGAACTCGGGCCGCGCACGACCGAGCTGCTGGCCGAGCACTACGCGCGGACGGCGTTTGCCGAGGAGGACGAACGGGTGTTTTGCCATCCCGAACTCGGGAGCCCGCTTGATCCCAGCAAGCTGACGCGTGCGTATCTGCAGCCCGCCCTTAAGCGCGCTGGAATCACCAAGCCGTTCCGGGCCTTTCACGACCTGCGCCACACCGCGCTCACCCACGAGGCGGCTGCGGGCAATCCCCTGGTCTACGTGCAGATGAAGGCCGGGCATTCGCAATCGCAGATCACCGAGCGCTACATCCATGCCGCGCAGGTGCTGTTCCCAGGAGCTGCGGCCAAGGGCGAGGCGCGGATGTTCGCGCTCACCGGCGACGCGGGTCACGGGATTCGCGTGGCTGGCGCGAGGTCCGGAGGACACGACGTTACCGGCGACTCCTCACCGTCGTAGTGTGGGTCGCCGGCCCGGGTCCAATGCTCCGGCGCTCGCGCTCACGGGCGCGAGAACCCCTAGCCCGGCATACGGACGAGCGGTATAATCAAGAATCCCACGAGGATTTAGGAGATTATCGTGTCGACGACTGTCGCTGAGGTTCTCGCCGCAAACGAACGCTACGCCGCGGACTTCGGGTCCAAGGGCGACCTCGCGCTGCCGCCCGCGCGTGGCTTCGCGATTCTCACCTGCATGGACGCGCGCCTGGACCCGGCCAAGTACGCGGGCTTGGCTGAGGGCGACGCGCATGTGATCCGTAACGCCGGTGGCCGGGCCAGCGACGACGCGATCCGTTCGCTCGTCATCTCGTACAAGCTGCTCGGTACCAAGGAGTGGTTTGTCATCCACCACAGTGACTGCGGTATGGAGTTCTTTACCGACGCGGTCATGCGAGGCCTGCTGGAGCACAGCCTCGAGACCGCCGCCCTCGGCAAGGACGGGTTCCACGACGTCGGAACCGGCCCTGGCTCGAGCGAGGGCAACTACATCGACTGGCTGACCGTCGCGGATCGCGAGCAGGCCGTCGTTGAGGACGTCCGCCGGATCCGCAACCACCCGCTGGTGCCAGGTCGCATCCCGATCTTCGGGTACGTGTACGACGTCGGTTCGGGTCGCCTGATCGAGGTCCCGGACGCCACCCGCGACGGCGCGGCCCACTAGGCTCGGTGGATTAGCGCCCAGACAATGGGGGAAGACGCCAGTTCGACCGTACTCGCCGATCCCCTGAACACGTTGGTTGGCACCTTGACCGCCACCTCGGCTCGCTCAAGCTTCCGGGCCGAGACGTCCCTGAGCGAGGGCTTCCACCCCGACGTCGGCGCCCGTCAGCTCACCATTGTCATCGACGAACCCGAGGCGCTGGGCGGCACCAATACGGGGGCGAGCACGATCGAGGCGGTCCTCGCCAGGCTCGTCTCGTGCCTGGCCATCTCGTACCATGTCTGGGCCGCCAATCTGGGCATCGCGTAGCGCCAAACGTGGACTCGGTGGGCAAAAGTTGGGCAAACGCTTGGGCCGCGGCGGGTACCAAGAAACGACAAAGCCCCGCGTGAGCAGGGCTTTTATGAATAGCGGGGGCAGGATTCGAACCTGCGACCTTCGGGTTATGAGACGCCTGGATCTGGGTCATCTGAGGCCAGAACCGCTTGTTTCGGCCATTTCCGGTCACCTGGGGTCATGCCAGATCGGCTCAGGTGGCCAAAAGTTTGGCAAAAGTGAAACGTGCGAGGTGGTACGGCCCGCCTCTGCTCAGTGGCGCGGTGCAAGAAGCTCGACAACGCGACCGGGATCCTGGCCGAGATCACGCTTGCCCCCGCATCCGTGAGCGGTGCACCGGAACCACCACCCATATGAGGATTGACCAAGCTTCATCGGCTGCTGGCACCTGGGGCACGGCTCGCCGCGTCGTACGTCTTCAATTCGAGCAAAGAGCTCGCGACCATCGAGTACCGCAAGCCCGAGCTGCCTGGCCTCGGCACGAGCATGGGGTGTGAAGGTTGACAGCGTCACGAACACACCGGCATGACCTGGGAGACGCTCGCGCAACAGTGTCCCCGCGAACCCCCGGATGTCGCGGACATCGACTGGCTTTGCGCTCCACCGCTTGCACTGCACCAGCCGGCGTTGATTGTCGCGAGACAGTTCTAGGTCGATATTGCCGTCGGGGATACCGTGGCCACCTGTCTCGCGGACCGTCCAGCCCTCGCGGCGAAACATCTCACCGACGAGCCACTCGAACTCATCAGGGTTGAGATTGCGAAGGTCGCTCGTCCACTCGAGGAGATGGCGGCGGTGGCCTGCCTCCGCAAGGACCCCAAGCCATCCGATTATCACAACGAGCGCCCAAGTAACCCCGGCGACGTTTAGTGCAATTAGGCCCACAATGGACATGTGCAGGGCGAGGGGCACGGCAAGGCCGAGCCCCGGGTAAAGGGCAAGCACGATCCCGGCGGCCACGGGTCCAGGCAGCTTGGTGAATGCCAGTGCGAAGCGGTGGGTGAGTTCGTCGAGTCTCTCCATATCAACCAATGTCGGCGGAGCTCGCACACGCCTTGAGCGACCGCCCGCCCGGCGGGGATCGACGGTGCCGAGCCCGGATGCCGGCACTCCCTCCGACGGTGCCCCGTTCGATCCGGCGCCTGGAAGCGCGGCACACGAACTCCCCAAGAGGAGCTGAGGCACCATCGCTCGTTCCCGGTGCGGACGCTGCCTTCGAAGCGATAGCGCCCGAACGCCTCGAGCTCAAGAACCCCGAGGCCATCTTGCTGCATCATTGAGGCATGGCCCAACTTGCGGGTCTCACCGGCAGGCCTGGCGGGGAGTGCGGGAGGAATGATGGCAATCCACTGGGACGACCTTTATCTGCTCAGGCTGATCGATGAGCTGGAGCAGTCCGGTCAGGTGTCCGAGCTTCAAAATGGCCTTACGCTCCTTCGTCGGGCTGCAGATGGCCAAACCATCGACTGGACGCGCGACACACTGGCGTTCACAAGAGAGCTCGTGTTGGCCCGCGAGGCCCGGTACCTCACCTGGCGGGACCAGGTCTCCCAGGGCACCGGCGCGGCCCAACCGATGGGCGATCCGCAGATCTGGCTGCAGAAGATCTGGGATCTCAGCCTGACGCTTGCGGGTCGCGATCGCGCACGCGGCCGGGTCGTCGAGAGGCCGCTCCCGGACCCCGACCAAGATGACGGTCGGCCAATCACCGGGATGACGCTCGAAGAGATCGCGCGGGAAATCGGTGATACCTACACGGGCGTGCAGCTTCCGAGGTATCTGCGTGACTCAGGCATTCCAGATGAACTCATCCCCGCATTCGGTAACGAGACCAAATGGGCGTACGTGCTCAGGGTCCTGGAGTCGCTGAGCGAAGGCGGGTGCGCGACTCGTCGCACTCTCCGAGAGTTCGTCGGGAGTTGGCTCGAGGGCTGGCATCACGCAGCGCCATCCCCAGAAGTGCACGCACGCATCACGGCACTACTGGGACGCCAGGGCTGGCACGTGCTCAATGGTTGTCTGGTTATCGGTGAAAAGACAAGCGCGACGGTTGCTCCTGCGACGGCCGCGGGGCGTGATGTCCGCGTCGCCGCGCTCCATAGCGGCGTACGGACGGTGGCCGAGAGATATCTCGATGGGGGCCACCCCGAGGTAGCGATCTTCGAGGCGTTCAAGGCGGTCAACAACCGCGTCAAGGAGATGACTGGCTCGGAGGATGATGGTCAGAGCCTCATGGGCCGTACGTTCTCAGGGGCGAACCCGAAGTTGGTGCTGGCAGACCTATCGACCCAAACGGGCAGGAACATTCAGGAAGGATTCCGCTTCCTCTTTATGGGTGCTGTCCAGGGACTTCGCAATCCCGACGCCCACGAGCAGTTCATGCCCCTTGATGAGAGCGAAGCTCTCGAGAAGCTCGCGTTTGCGAGCATGTTGATGCGGCGCCTGGACGAGGCAGAGCTTGCGACGGAGGCATAGCGAGGCGAAGCAGGTTGGCGCAGGTCGACCCAGGTCAGGCTCGGCAGGATTCGAACCTGGGGCCTCTGGTTTATGAAGCGTCCCGGAACGGGTGAGCTGGGGCCAGAACCACTTGTTTCCGGCATTGCCGATCGGCTGAAATCGAGCCGGGTCACCTCAGGTGGCCAAAGATCGGGCAAAGCTTGGAGGCCCTGGCCAGATCCTCGGCTTCCAACTGACAGTCTGCTGGCAACCCGCCGTGAGCGAGGCGATCGATCATGTCTGGAGTGTCCGCCGCGGGGTGTGGCGGTTGGTGCCTTCCCTGACGAGGTCACGTGGCCTCGTCAGTTCATGGAAGGTAGCGGCGGTGTCAGACATGCTGAGCGCCGCCAAGCAGTGCCGCCACGGCGCTGTCGAGTAGGTCGAGCACGCCGTCCTCAGCAAGGCTCTCACGGACGCGCTTCCGCTGGGTCTTGAAGTCAAGGGCCTGGGGGATTTCAAGCGTAGCGACGAGGGCTTCCGCGCGGGCCGCCAGGGTCGCTATCTCCGCGTGCAGAGCTCCGGCCGGGTCGAACAGGGGAATCGGCAGCTGGAAGACGTACTTGTCGAAGTCTCGTGTCCCGAATTGGCCCCGAGACTGGAAGGGTGCGACTGCTTTGGTCATCGTGCGGCTATTGAAGATTCCGCAGAGGTAGTGGGCCTCACGCTCGTCGGTGACGGCAGCCCAATAGAGCTTCTGGTCGACGACCGCGTGGGGATCCGACACCCTGCAGGCCGCGAGAATAGAGCCTGACTTGGTGTAAACGACTCGATTGGGAGCCGCTGTCCGCAGCTGCCGGGAGAGACGACTCTGAAAGTCGTAGCGCGCGTTAAGCTCGAACTTTTCGCTGGACCGATGGGCGAGCCAGGCGGCATCAGCCTTGCGCCACCAGTCGGCGAGTCCGGGATAAAGGTCAAGGTCTTCATCGCAGACCGATAGCAGATGATCTTCGAGCCAGGGGACGACGCATTCGGCCGGCGATACAACCCGGAACGGAACAATGGACTCTCCGAGGAGCAGAGGGCGGATGAACTCCTGTTCGACAGTCTCGACGAGTGACGGCACTGTTCTCCAAGGCGCCTTTTCATTCGGAGAGCGTCGGCTCCGAACTCGTCGTGTGCCAGCCGGTGCGCCGAGGGGGCCAGCGTCCGTATCTTCGACAAGGAAAAGCACCCGCGGATCGATCTTCGCTCCGGCCTCGAAGCGCCGAGCGTAAGGGGACACCTCGGTCGCTGAGGAAGCCACACGGCCATCTCCTATAGAAAGATAACGCTGAGCGATCTCCCATCGGGCGTTGGGGTCAGGAAGGGTGCCCGCGAAGGCGACGGTTTGGGATGGCATCTCGACCGAAAGCTCCGCCGTCCGAACACCTCTGACAACACAAGAAGGTACGGGGAAGATGGACGGCTTCACGGCGTCCAAGTCCCAAGGAGTCTCGAACGCGGCGCGGATATGGACCGTCTTCCCAGACCAGTTACCGGTCCGAAAACCCGCTGCGTGCTTTCGGCTGAGGGTGGCATGGGGCATCACGAACGCAAACCGGCCTCCAGGCTTCAGATACTGCTCTACAGTCCGAGCCACGAAGTAGGCCGCCAAGTCGTGGTTGCGAGCTGTTGACCAAAGCCCACGCTCCTCGCTGCGTGCGCGGAAGGCGTCCTGCATGGCTGGCGGCATCGCGTTGTAGGTCAGCCACGGCGGATTGCCCACGAGCCGGTCGACACGGTTGGCGTCTAGGGCCAACCACAGTGGGCGCGCAAGGTTGCGCGCGTAATAGCCCCAAATGTGATCGCGATGGTGATCATGCAACGCACAGAGTCGAGCGAAGGTCTCTTCCAAGGTCTCCTGGTCGGCCTCGGTCAGTCCGATCGGCTTTAGGAGGGCCTTTATTCCTGGAACGAAGCCGTACTTGCGCGTTGGACTTATCGCGCGGTCGGCAAGGTCGGCAACTACCCGGTCGAACACGTCGGCATCGTCGAGGAGCGCTCCCGGGAAACGCAGCTCACCGGCAAACAGCTCCAAGCCGTCGGCGGTTTGGATGACGAGGTCAGTACCGGAGAAGAGCGTCGCGTCGTGTTGCCATGCGAGGGAGTCTCCGAGGTAGACGGGCACGCTGAAGGCCGGACGATCCTTGGCGCGGATGCGCTCTTGCCCGATAGCAAGGAGGTACGTGACCCGCGCGAGCGTGACCGCTACGGGGTGGATGTCCACGCCGGAAACCTTATGGACAAGGCCTTCGATGGCAGCAGCGGAATCCTGCCCGGCAGCCTCAGCAGCCTCCAGGAAACGGCGCGCAGCATGAAAGACGAACGTTCCCGAGCCACACGACGGATCGTGGACGCGTAGCTCAAGCGGTGAGTCCACCGTGTCCCTGACAATTCGCTCTGCGAGCCAGTCGGGGGTGTAGTACTCGCCAAGGGCGTGGCGCTGGCTCGGGGTGATGATGCTCTCGTACAGCACTTTCAGAACGTCGTGCTCGACGCCACCGGACCAGTCGAAGCTGGCGATGCGCCGTGCCAGGGTCCTGACCCAGTCGGCACCTCCCACGGCTTGCAGTGGCCAGTCGAAGAAGTCCTCTTCGACCACGCCGCCAATCCGTGCCTTCTGGAACTCCCGTCCCGAGATGAGCGCGGCCGGATCGATGATGGTGACTTCGAAGCCGACCACCGCGTGAGCAACTAGGTCGGCGAGGACCACCAGAAGAGTGTGGTCCAGGAACAGGTCGTCAGTGTCCGTGAAGTGCGTACCCAGGGCTGTCTGGAGCAACTTGGCCCACAGCTCCCGCTTTAGCCGCACCTCGGGGACTTCGCGACAGGTGTCGTACAGCTCCTTCAATCGGGCAGCATCGAGCCGATGTGAGGGACTCAGGGCTCCAAGGCGATCGGCGATCAGTTCTGGAGTAGGGGGTACGGGGGGCGTGAGTCCAACGACGGCGCGCAGCCATGCCAGCAGCTGTTGCGGGTCGTGTCCATCCGAGCCGGCCTCGAGGGCTCCGACTGTCTGCGGCTCGCCCGTCTCCCCGAGCTGGACGAACTGCCATAGGACGCCGTCGGTCAGGATGCCGACCTGCCAGCCGCCAACGATCGTCAGCCGAGTGGTCAAATACCCGCCGAGCTGAACCAGGGCTGCCTCAGCGACTCCAGGTTTGGTCAGGTCTTTCTTGACCTCGATGACTGTCTGTCCGACGAGGATGTCGATTCGGCCACCTGCCGCGGGGACCTCAAGGTCAACAGCAAGGTCGTCGTCGTCCAGACCGAGGTCGGCCAGCAAGAGCACCAGGCGAATGTCGGATTGAATGCTGGCTTCAGACCGGGAGGGATCGCGCTTGCCCAGCCGCTCAATGGCCGCATCGAGGTCGCTCACGCCATCATCCTGACTCATGGTACGGATGTTCGAGGGTGGCGACGGGTGGCAAGGGCCGGATGCTTATGGCCCGCGGGTTCTGCGTCGGCTGAACGGTGAGCGACTGACCGAGGGCCCGGGACCGCTGGACGATCGATCTTCCCCAAGGCTCGACAAGCTCGGCGCTCCTCTCCTTGAACTCCGGCGAGGCTTGACTCTTTCCCTGCATCGCAGTTGGACCCCCTTCTCACGCTCCCGCTCGCCGTTAGGACCCTGCCGTTGGGCTAGAGTGCGAACGTGAGCGTCGCCCGGCTGCATTTCGAAAGTGTGACTAGCGAACTCGCCGATCGACAGTCGTCGCCGCCGAGCTACGAGATCGCGACATATCCGGCCGACTTCACGTTGGACGGCCTCTACACGCAGTGGCAACAGCGCGATATCGAGATTCCAGCGTTCCAGCGTGGCTACGTTTGGTCTCACGCACAGGCGAGCAAGTTGATTGAGTCTTTTCTCGTTGGCCTGCCCGTGCCCGGTATCTTCCTCTACACGGATCGCGCGAGTGAGAAGTACCTCGTCGTCGACGGTCAGCAACGCTTGCGAAGCGTGTTCTTCTACTTCGAAGGGTTCTTCGGGGAGGAAGGCAAGAAGGCGAGCCGAACGGTCTTTCGTCTGAAGGGCCTTAGCGACGACAGCCCGTTTGCGGGCAAGGCGTTCGTCGATCTCAGCGAGCCTTCTCAACGAAAGCTGAAGAACAGCGTCCTGCGAGCGTTCGTCATTCGGCAGCTAGATCCTCATGACGACACAAGCATCTTCCACGTTTTTGAGCGCCTGAACACAGGCGGCACCTTGCTTCACAACCAGGAGGTGCGGAATGCGATCTCTTCAGGTCCGTTCAACGATCTCTTGCACGAGTTGAACGGACTGCCGCGGTGGCGACACATTCTGGGCAAGTCGGAACCTGATGGGCGAATGCGGGATATGGAACTCATTCTCCGCTTTTTCTCGTTGCGGCATGCGTTGGACGAGTACGAGAAACCCCTGAAGGATTTCATGTCTCGTTATATGCGCCGACATGCGAATGCTCCGGCCCAGGAGATAGATGTGTACCGGCTGGAGTTCACGCAGCCCGTCGATGCCGTTCACGAAACCCTCGGGGACCGACCGTTCCATCTTCGCGCAGGACTGAATTCGTCAGCGTTCGACGCTGTGTTTGTTGCATTTGCCGACAACATCCACGCCATCCCGCCCGACGTAAATGAGCGCTTCCGGGCCCTCGCAGCCTCCCAATCGTTTCAAGACCTGATTCGTTCAGGCACGACCGATGTCGAGCAGGTGCGACGCCGCATGGCCCTTGCAGGACGCGAGCTGTTCGGCGAGTGACGTCGGATGACATCGTTTCTTCGAGTCGAGGCGGCTATCGAGGTCTGTACGAGGCACTTGGAGAAACTCGACCGGCCCGATCCGGAGATCGACACCGTGCTGGCGGCTCACATCGCCGCAGTCGCTTACGCTGTGTTTGAGAAGCACATTCGCGACCTCATCGTCGAACGTTGTCGTCACCCGACTGATGAACCGATTAATCGATTCGCCGATGTTGCTGCCCAGCGGCTTGTTAGGAGCATCAAGGTCACCGACCTCGCAGGCTTTCTTGGCTTCTTCGGGAGCGAAGAAAAAGAGGCGTTTCAGCGGAGGCTGAGGCGAGAGCCCGAGGTCGAGGCCGCTTGGGGCAATCTTCTCGCTGGCCGTCATGGCATCGCGCATGACGCTGGTGCGGCGCCGACGATGACGCTCGCGGACGTGATGCGCGACGTGAAGGCCGCGGAGCAGGTTGTTCAGGCCTTCGAGTCTGCGCTTACAGGTGCAGCGGGCTGAAACGCTCGTCGCGAGAGTCCATTCAGCAGCTTTGTTGCGGGCTACGCATCCCTGGACTTCAAGGGCGCGCCGCGCAATTTGGGAGCGTGCCGCGCTGGGCTCGGCCAAGCACACTATGGCGCCACCCTGCGCCCAAGCACGCTCGTCTCATCCAGCAGTCCACCACGGTGATAGCCGCAGGGTTCGTGGTAAACGAGGCGCCCCTCTTTGGTCCGCTCGGTCGCCCACTCGTCACTGGGAGCGAACTTGCCGCAGCGCGGACAGCGCAGCTCGTCGACAAACAGGGCGTCGAGCTTGTCGAGCTCGGCCTGGGCGTTCAAGCGGGCCTCGCGCTCGGCCTCACGGGCCTCGTCGGCCCACTGGGCATCGCGCGTGCTCTGGGCGAGCGCGGCCTCGGTCGCTTCGGTCGCTTTACGTCCGCGGGCAGCGCCGGTCTTGGCCTTTTCTTTCGCTTCGGCCAGCGCCTTCTCAAGCTCGCCGAGCTTCGCCTCGAGCCCGGCGATCGTCGCCTGTGCCTCGTTGTGCGCAGTCGCCGCTTGCGCCGCACCGGCGCGCAACCGCGTTGCATCGTCAAGGGCACTGAGCCCGGCAAGCAGCGCCGCGCGTTTGCTACCCGCGACGCGTCCGGCCTCCTCCAGACGGGCGTATTCGTCGGGGGAGAGTTCCAGCGGGAAGCGGCGCCGAAAGCCGGAACCGGGGGTGGGGGCGGAGGGGTGATGTGCCATACATCACACACATACCTCACATCACTGCGAATGTGCAGCGGGTCTGGGATCGGGTCGCCGTGACGCCATGCCCGAGCCGGTGATGGCGTCACGGGTCTATCCGCCCGGGGGCGTAGCGTCACCTGTCGATGCCCACGCGCCGGATCGATGACGAGACGATTGCGGTCATCCAGGCCCACTGGTCCGCCGCGCACGACGGCGAGATCGACGCCTTACAGATCGCCATCGAGCGCAAAGGGCGGCCGGCAGATGTCACCCGGGTCACGGTCATCCCCGAGACGCGCCAGAGCCCTACGTGGTTTATCTGTCGGGCGTGTCCTGGCGGGCTGCAGCGCTACCGCACCGACCTCGGTGCCGACCCGAAGCATCCACCGGTGCGGCACGAGAGGATGATCCGCGCACATCTGAAAGAGGCCCACCGGACCACCGGGGCTGCGGCGAGCCGGATCGTGGATGCCATCGGCACCGACTCGCCGGTGGTGTACCTGCCGGCGCTCCGCGCAGGAGCCCCGAAGTACCAGTGCGACCTGTGCCCGACCGGGTACGGCCTGCGGATGCTCGACGATCCGGCCTACGGGGATGCCAGAAGCTTCTGGGAGCTCTCGCGCAATTTCCCCGAGGAGGCACGCCGCATCAACCGGCTCCCGGCCCGTGAGCGCGCGATCCACTGGGAGGCCGTCCACCGGGGCATCGAGGTTGTCGCAACGACCTGGCTGCTTGCGCGCGCGATACGCGAGGAGCGCGAGGCCAAGCCCGATATCGCAATCGGTGACCTGGAGCTCGGACTACGTCGCCTGATGCTCAACTACGTCTCACGCGGCACGCAGGTCACCGATGTCACCGCGAGCATCACCCACCTGATGTCGAGCGACCCCATCGCGTACGCATGCGAGCTTGCTCGCGCCATCCCGGGATGGGAGCGCCACTTGAATCTCCCGTGCGACGAGATTGCCGCGCTCATCGATGGGCGGTATGGACCACTTACCCGCGACAAGCGGACCCTGTGGCGCTACTGGACGCGCATCCCGCCGAGCGTGCGCCACAAAGCCGAGGGACAAGGCGAGGAGCATCGCGCCAAAACGTGTCAGTGACAACGCTCAATCGTTGAATGCTCGCCGGGCCTACTGTGCCCGGCATGAACAGACATCACACACCCCGGCCCGGCCGCGCAAGCGACGCCGAGGCCAACAACACAATCACGGGCGTCGCGGCGCCTGGCCACGAGCGTGACGTGCCGTCGCTCGTGCGCACGGTCGACCTCGAACCGCACCGCTTGAGCACGCGCCTCCCGGCGATGAGCGACCACGCACGCGAGGCTCTCCGCGCTGACATTATCGCCCACGGCATCCTTACCCCGATCGAGGCGACACCGGCACGCGTGATCCTCGACGGCCACGCACGCTGGCAGATCGCCGGTGAACTCGGACTTGCCGGCGTACCGGTGCGCACCATCGCCCCGGATGACGAGCCCGGCTTCATCCTCGCTCGCGCGGTGGGTCGCAGGAATCTCTCCGCATCACAGCGCGCTGCCCTTGCGGTCGAATGCGAGCAGTACCGGATCGACTGCGCGCAAGGGCGTGAGCGCAAGCTCGCCAACCTTCAAAAGAGCCCCGATGTGGCAGAGTTGCCACATCGGGGCATGCGCTCGCGTGAGCGTGCCGCCGCAAGCGTCGGGGTCAGCCCGCGCATCATCCAGGACGCATCCACGGTGCGCGCGGCTGACCCCGAGCTTTTTGCACAGATCCTCACGGGGCAGATCGCCGCCGACAAAGCTGCCCGCCGGATCCGCCGTGTGCGCCGGTATGCCGAGATCGCCCCGGCGCCACCGATGCCTGAGGGCCCGTTTTCGTTGATCTACGCCGACCCGCCCTGGCAGATGGGGGCGCCCGACTCGGGCTCCGCGCCAGAGAACCACTACCCGACGATGACGCTCGCCGACATCTGCGCGCTCAGAGTCCCCGCGGCAGACGACGCGATCCTCTTTATGTGGGCGGTCAATTCGCTCCTGCCAGAGGCCCTCGTGGTCATGACCGCCTGGGGGTTTACCTACCGGGCGAGCCTCTGTTGGGTCAAACCCTCCATCGGCCCTGGCAACTGGGCCCGCCAACGTCATGAGCTGGTCCTTGTCGGTACGCGCGGCGGGATCGGTACCCCGGAGCCCGAGAATCGCCCCGATTCGGTCATTGAAGCCACGCGCGGCCGGCACTCGCAAAAACCCGACGAGCTGTACGTGCGTATCGAGCGTGCCTACCCGCAAGCTTCCAAATGCGAGCTCTTTGCCCGCGGGGTCCCGCGTGCAGGCTGGACCGCCTGGGGCAACGAGGTGGTCGACCGATGAGCGAGGATCGCCTGCTGACCGCCGAACAGGTCGCCGAGATGCTGGCCGTCAAACTCTCCTGGGTCCGGGAGGCCACCCGTGAGGGGCGCCTGCCGCATATCGCCCTCGGGCGCTACCGGCGCTACCGGCGGGCGGAGATCGAGGTGTTTCTCGAGGTCCAGCGCCGTGGCGGCGAGCGCGGGCGCCGGTAGCGCTGGATCTTGTGCGCGACATGAGCGTGGATGCAGCTATGCCCACCAAACGCGGTCAGACATTTGGCGCGGTATGGCGCTACCCGGGTACGAAGGGCGTCGTGTGGCGGATCCGCTACCGCGATGCATCCGGGCGCCGCGTCATGGAGACCCTCGGGCCCGAGCCGGAGTGGAATGCCACCCGTGCCAAGGCCGAACTCAAACGTCGCCAGGTCGATGTGGAGCGCGCCGGCTACACGCGCCCCGACGTCGTGCGCCTCGGTGACTTCGCGGCCGAGTGGCTCACCGACTACCTGCCGACGCGCGGCCTGAAGCCCACCACCACTGAAAGCTATCGCGGGGCGATCGAGGGCCATCTGGCCCCCGCGCTCGGGCACCACACCCTGACCGAGCTCGAGCGTCACCCGGAGCTCGTCGATCGCTTTGTGAGTCGTCAGCTCCGCAGCGGACTCTCGCCAAAGACGGTGACCAATCACCTTCTCGTGCTGCAGCTCGTCTTCAAGCGCGCGCTGCGGCTGCGCCTCGTGGCTCGCAACCCGGTCGCTGACGTTGAGCGACCAAGGGTGGAGCAGCCCGAGATGTCGGTGCTCACCGAAGTAGAGATTGCGCGCCTGTGGACGGCCTACGGCGAGCTCAAGGCTGAGGCCGCGGGCACCGAGGCCGCCTGGTGGCGGCTTGCGCGCACGATCACCTTCACCGCGCTCGGCACGGCGATGCGCCGCGGAGAATTGCTGGGCTTGCGGTGGCGCGACGTCGAGCTGCTCGAAGGGCGGCTCGCCGTGCGAGAGGCGCTCGTGAACGGCCGCGTGACCACGCCAAAGAGTCGGGCATCGCGTCGGCTGATCGAGCTCGGGCCCCGGACGACCGACCTGCTGGCCGGGCACTACGCGCGCACCGCGTTTGCCGGCGAAGACGAGCGGGTCTTTTGCCACCCCGAACTCGGGACGCCGCTTGATCCGAGCAAGCTGACGCGCGCGTACCTGCAGCCCGCCTTGAAGCGCGCGGGCATCACCAAGCCATTTCGCGCCTTTCACGACCTGCGCCATACGGCGCTCACCCATGAGGCTGCCGCGGGGAACCCCATGGTCTACGTGCAGATGAAGGCCGGACATTCCCAGTCGCAGATCACCGAGCGCTACATCCATGCCGCGCAGGTGCTGTTTCCTGGGGCTGCGGCCAAAGGGGAGGCGAGGATGTTCGCACTCACCGGCGATGCCGGGTTGCGGCCTCGGGAGTCGCCGAGCAGCGCCAATCACTGACATGCTCCGTCAACGACTGTCTGGCTGTAAAGGGCAGTCGGCAGCGCTGTGCAGAAGGCGCGCGCCCGTCGGCCAATGCCGTGAAATATGTGCCGGTAGGCGTAAATTCGCTGTGCCGGCTGCGGAGGACGTGCTGGCGTCTCCTGCGTTACGCAGGAAGGACCGTGGAGCTACTGGCTGCGAAGTTGAGGCGGTGATGAAACGGGCCTCGGGTTCGTGTTTCCCGTAGGCGCACGCGGGGGCGACGACGGTGCCTGGGCCGGCTCGCGCAATGCCGAGGCTCGCGGGCTAAGGGATGACCCACCAGCGGGCTTGGCGGGACGGTGCCCAAACTCTTCCAGTCGACGGGCCGTCAGTCGCATGGTTGGCGCTGGTTCTCGTGGCATGTCGGCAGGCTCTACTTGTCTTTCTTTGGGCGGGGATTGGTTTGCCCGGGCGGGGGATCTGGCGGGGCCTGGGGAGGAGCCAATGTCCCTCTCGGTGGGCGGTGGCCCGACCGCTTCTGGATGGGCTTGCCGGGACGCGGCGGCTCAGGTGTCTCCCTGCGCGGCGGGTTGTTCGATTGTTCGGCCATGATCTTGAGCGTACAACTCGACCCGGACGATGGATTCGCCGGGAATCCAGACACCGAGAGAGTTCTCAACTGGCGACTCGAACCAGCCGGTATCAGTCATGGTCCAGATCTGTGACAGATAGAGATCGCCGCCGTCATGCTTGAACGCGGCGAAGGCGTCCGGCCCGTACCAGCCGCCGATAACTGACTCGTCACTCAGCGTGATCTTCACCATCATCGATTGAGTCTCGTCAAACATTGCGTCCCAGGCCGTAGGAATCCGATGGTTGGGATTAATGTCGAGCGCCGAAAGCCACTGCTGACGGATCCTTGACCGGTCCCAGACGCGCCCGCAGGTTGCCACTGTGAACGGCAGGACCAGGAGCAGTGAGGTGCTGACGACGAAGTAGCCAACGAGGCTAGCTCGGCCATGGATGAGGCGGTCTCCCTCGGCCGTCGAGAACAGCCTGTCATTTCCCGCGACGCGCCCGGCGAACACCACCAGAGTCGCGATGAAGTAGATCCAGGCGCTGTAGTAGAGCGTCCTTAGAAACAGTTCAAACGCAGATGCATTTCGCTCGGGGGCTAGGTGCGTGAGCTCAACGAATCGGATCGTCACAAAGCCCGGTATCACGAACACCACGAGGATGAAGATCGCTGCACCTGAGCTCGGGATCGTCATGGCATCTCCTGGCGTGCGCGGTGACCAACATCGTTAAGAATGGTCTGCGAATCGGATAGCGCGAGGCACCCACGCCCAAGAGCCATCGCCCGTCCGAGGTGGGATCACGAAGCCGTTCTGCGCCTTCCACGATCTGCGCCACACCGCCCCTACCCGCGGGCAGTTGCCGGCCACCCCATGGTCTACATGTAGATGGAGGCGAGGATGCCGCGGCGACGGTCTCGGCTCGTTGGAGCGCCGTCGGAATGCCCCGCTTGGGGCCTTGAGCCAAAAGTCGGGCAAAAGTCCGGGAACTCATCAACGCCTAGAAACGCGAAAACCCCACGATATGCGGGGCCTTCGACGTATAGCGGGGGCAGGATTCGAACCTGCGACCTTCGGGTTATGAGCCCGACGAGCTACCAGACTGCTCCACCCCGCGCCGGAAACTCCATGATGCCACTCTAAGGTTCACGCGTCAACCAGACCGGGGCACCGGAGTGCCCTATATGCAGCGAAAATGCGCCGCTCCACGCGCGTGACCGCAGCCCAGCTAGGGGCGCGGACGGAGCGTTACCGCGTCGCCGATCCGAAGCCAGCCCGGCTGGGTGACGTGCGCGTACACGCCGAACAGGTTGTCGCGCTCACTGGCCAGGCGGGCGAGCACGGCGCGCTCACGATCGAGGGTGTCGGGGTCGATCGTCGTCACGACGCAGCGCTCGGTCGGGGAGACGATGCGCACCTCGACTTGGCCGATGACCAAGTCCCGGTCGATCCAGTCGGCTTCGGCGAACGCGGGCAGCTCGGGCTCGAGCTCGACGACGATGTTGGGCCGGAAACGTGCGACGTCCAGTTCCTGGCCGACCCACGCATCGATCTGGCGCAGCGAGCGGTCGGTCACGATGTGGATGGGCGCGGCGTCGAAGACGCCCGCCCCGCTGCGGGCCATCAACGCGTCGTGTCCGAGTTCGTTCGTCAAAAGGCGCGAAAGATCCGGGTCGTCGACAGCGAGCTCCTGCCCTCCGGGCGCGGTCACGCGGGCCTGCTCGATCCGGTCGCGATCCGGAAACCGGGCCCGGAAGCCGAGCATCGCCGTCCTGCGGCGGGCAGTGACGACGGCGCCATCGGGCGTGATCGCGGCGAAGCGGCGGTCACCGTGGAAGCCGTACGGCCCGACGAAGATGCTGCGGATCCGCTCCCCGCCGAAGGACTTGACCGGGTATCGCCACAGGTCGGCGATCAGCCCGACAGCGCGCCGCGCCATCGTCAGTGCGTCAGCAGCAGGACGATCACGAGGATGGCGAGCACGCCGAGCGCCAGGTACCCGTACCGCAGCGCCTTGCGGCGCAGGCCGAACGTCGCCTCGTAGGCCTTGGCGGCACGCTCACGCTGCTCGGGCGTGTGGATCGGCTCAGGCCAGTCGTCGTCTTCGTCCCTGGGGTGGTCGGTCATGGACTCAATGTACCGCGCGATGTCGACCGGAGCGCGCGGACGGCGGGCGCGGGCGGGTCCGGCGGGCAAACTAGGATGGGCGTTGTGCTGACGCGACCCCACCGATCCTCGCGCGCGTCTTCCCGGGCGGGACGGCGCCGGAGGCGGCACTCGGCGACGCTCGTGGCGCAGGACGTCCTGGCGGACCCGACGTGAGTTCGGCTACGGGCCCGGTCGGCCTGGCCATCGTCGCCGGCTGCATCCTGGCGTGGAGCCTGCTGTCGGCCCGGCTGGAGCGCTGGCGGATCTCGGCGGCGATGCTGTTCGTCGCGCTCGGACTTGCGCTCACCGACGGGCCGCTGCAGGTCGTCGATGTCCACCTGCACAGCCACACCATCGAGTCGACGGCGGAACTGGCGCTCGCGATGGTGCTGTTCACCGATGCGTCGCGGGTCAGCGTCCGCCGCCTGCGCGCCGATGCCGGCGTCCCGTCACGGTTGCTGTTTGTCGGTCTGCCGCTTGCGATCGTCATCGGTGCGGTGGCCGCGCTCGCCGTGTTTTGGGGGCTCGATGTGTGGATCGCGCTCCTGCTTGCGGTGATCGTCGCCCCGACCGACGCGGCGCTCGGCGCGCCGGTGATCGAGGACGAGCATGTCCCGTCGCGGATCCGCCGGATCCTCAACGTCGAGAGCGGACTCAACGATGGCCTCGCAACGCCGATCTTTACGATCGTCCTGGCGCTCGCGGTCAGCCACGGGGACGGCCACGGGGCCGGACCGGTCACCGCGATCCTGTCGGTGGTGGGCGCCGTGGTGCTGGGCATCGTCGTCGGTGCCCTCGGCGGCGCGCTCTTGCAATTCACCGAGCGGCGCGGCTGGTCGACCCGCGCCCTGCAGCCGGTGGCGGCGATTGCGCTTGCGCTGCTCACCTACGGCCTTGCGCTCGTCTGGGGACTCAACGGGTTCGTCGCCGCGTTCGTCGCCGGGATCTCCTTCGGTGCGACCTGGCACCCCGTGCACAGCGGCGATGCCGACCTCGCGATCGGAATGGCCTCCGATGTCGGAGGGATCCTTTCGGCGATCGTGTGGCTGATGTTCGGAGCGATGCTGGTGCCGGCCCTCGACAGCTTCGACTGGCAGGCGGCGCTCTTTGCGGTGCTGGCCCTGACGCTCGTGCGCGGCGCTGCCGTCGCGTTGTCGCTCGTCGGGGTGGGCTTCGATCGGGCCACGGTGGCCTTTCTGGCGTGGTTCGGACCGCGTGGGCTGGCGTCGGTGGTGTTCTGCCTGATCGCCTACGACGAACTTGAGGCGTCGGATGCACGCTTCGTGCTCACCGCCACCGTGACGGTGGTACTCGCCAGCGTGATCGCCCACGGGGTCAGTGCGGGACCGCTCGCCGAGCGATACGGGCGCACGCACCCTGCGACGGCGGAGGACGGGGGCGCGCCCGCGTTTCCGTCGCGCGCCTTTCGCCGACCGCGTTCGGTGGCGTGACGGGGCCGGGATTGCCAACGAAACGGGCTCCCGTGGGGAGCCCGTTGACGATTCCTGGTGCGCGGTCCCGCGTTAGGCGACGTCGCGTAGCTTCTGCGCTTCGGCCAGGCCGGCCAGCTTTTGCAGTGACTGGTTCTCGATCTGGCGGATCCGCTCGCGGGTCACGTTGAACGTCCGGCCCACCTCATCGAGCGTGCGCGGGTGCTCGCCGCCGAGGCCGTAGCGGAGCTCGAGTACGCGGCGTTCGCGATAGCTGAGGGTGTTGAGCACGTCCTGGAGCCCCTCGGTGCGGAGCACCTCGTGCGCCGAGGCTTCGGGATCCATGGCTTTGTCGTCGGCCAGGAATTGGCCGAACTCGGACTCGTCGTCGTCGCCGACCGGCTTCTCGAGCGAGATCGGCGTTTGGGCGCTGCGCTTGATCGATTCGATCTCCGGTTCGGGCAGGTGCACCACGGCCGCGATCTCCTCGATCGACGGCTCGCGGCCCAACTCCGAGACCAGCTTGCGCTCGGCGCGATTGATCTTGTTGAGCTTCTCGACCACGTGAACGGGCATCCGGATCGTCCGGCCCTTGTCGGCGATGGCGCGTGCGACGGCCTGCCGGATCCACCAGGTCGCGTACGTCGAGAACTTGTAGCCCTTGCGGTAGTCGAACTTCTCTGCCGCCCTCACCAGGCCGATCGTGCCTTCCTGGATCAAGTCCAGGAATCCGAGCCCCTGATTGCGGTAATTCTTGGCGATCGAGACGACCAGTCGCAGGTTGGCCTCCACCATCTCGCGCTTGGCCTCGAGATCGCCGAGCTCGATCCGCTTGGCGAGCGAGACTTCCTGAGCGGCCGTCAGGAGCGGCACGCGCCCGACGTCCTTGAGGAACAGCTGCAGCGAGTCGGTGCTCGTTTCGGTCTTCAGGTTCAGGCGACGGGGTCGATCGGCCTCTTCCGACAGCTGCGCTGTCCGCTCGCGGGCGTCCGCCTCGTCGAGCAGTTCGATGCCCATCTCGTCGAGATGCTGGTAGAGCTCCTCCGCAGCGGCGGGGTCCATGTCGAGGCCTTCCACTGCAGTCGCCACCTCTTCGAGGCTCAGGAAGTTCTGTTCCTGGCCGCGGGCGACAAGCTGCTGGACTTCCTCGACTGCGACGATCTGCTGGAGCGTCATTTGCTCACCTCCGACCCGTAGATGCGGCGCGGGTCGCGCCTCCCGCGAACGGGAACATGGCTGGGTGTCGTTGCGAACACGTGTTCGAAGTATACGGCTTTACTTTTGGAAGTCAATGGGGTTCAGCGGACTGCGGCGGCCGATGCGCACCTGTATTCGGGGTGTTCGGGGAACGCCGGGCGACGGTGCAAACGCAGGACCGGGCAGTTACCAGTTTCACCTATTGGTGTTTCGGATCCTGCCCGGGAACGCTTAATGTTCGGTAAATAGTGCGTTGCGGTTCGACCGCGATCCGCGGGTGTTACTTCGTGCTCTTCTTCCCGAGCTGCGCGAGCAGAACCGTCGCAGCGATGCCGAGGGGGGTCTGTTTGCCCAGCTGGACGGTGCGTTCCCAGGCGCTCTTGACCGTGGCGGTGTCCCGGCGGTAGAGCGCCAGCCAGCCCAGGTTGAAGGCCACGACCTGGTTGTCGGGGAAGCGCGCCTGCAACGTCTGCAGCCCCGCATTGGCCGTGTCGAGGCCCGCGGTCGTCCCCGACATGCCCTCGGTCATCGCGAGCCCGACCAGCGGCTCGGCGGTGTTGGGGGCCAACTGCGCGGCATGCGCGAACGCGCTGACGGCCGCTTGCTGGTCGGCGAGGGCCATCTCTGCCTGTCCGAGATCCATGTACCGCGTCGCGGTGGGCTTCGACGCGATGAGCGACTGCAGCGCGACGACCTGGTCTGACACCGCCATCTGGGCGATGGAGTCGGTGCGGTTCAGGACGATCGACAGCTGCGGCAGCTGCGCCTGGATCGTGGCCGATCCGCCGGCACTCGCGGAGGTCGAGGTGCTCGAGCCGGTGCTGGAGGGCTGGCTGATCGCGACGGCGACAAGGATCGCGATCACCGCGATCACGGCGGCCGCACCGATCACCACGACGAAACGGATCGTGCGTCGACGCCGTGCCTCGGCGTCGTCGGGCGCGGGAGGGCCGGTCGTGGACGGCCCGCTGGCCTCCGGAGAACTCATCGGGCCCAATGTTGACCTGCAGGAGGGGCGATGCACAAGCCGGCCAGGCACATCCGACCCCGTCGGGGTCTCATGACAGTGACGCCGGATGCCGACACACACAACGATGAGCACGAACGGCACCGACAAGCCAACCCTGCTTCAGGCGATCCTCGCCCGGGCCATCGCAAGCGATGCCAGCGACGTCCACCTCAAGGACGCGTCGTATCCGGTGATGCGCGTCAACGGCAAGCTGAGCCTGATGACGGCGTTCCCCGTCTTGGATCCGGCTGTGCTCGAGGGGTTCGCCCGAGAGCTGATCGACGGGGCGCCGGGCAAGCGCACCGCGTTCGCCGAGGACGGCGACGCGGACCTGTCCTACCAGCACCCCAAGCTCGGGCGCTTCAGGGTCAACGTGTTCCGCCAACGCGGGGTCGTCAGCGTTGTCATGCGCATCATCCCGACCCAGGTGCGCACGCTCGATGCGCTGGGGATGCCGTCGGCGGTGACCGAGCTCGCCGAGCAGGAGCGCGGCATCATCCTGGTGACCGGTACGACCGGATCCGGCAAGAGCACGACGCTCGCCGCGATGATCGACCACATCAACCGGGTCACCCATAAGCACGTGGTGACGATCGAGGATCCGATCGAGTCCCTGCACGGCGACCGACAGTCGATCATCAGCCAGCGCGAGGTCGGCCAGGACACGCCGTCGTTCGCGCAGGCGCTGCGCCATCTGCTGCGCCAGGACCCGGACGTGATCATGATCGGCGAGATCCGCGACGAGGCCACGATGGAGGTGGCGCTGCGCGCCGCCCAGACCGGCCACTTGGTCCTCTCGACGATGCACACCCTCGACGCAACCGAAACCGTCAACCGGGCAATCGGCTTTTTCCCGCCGCACCAGCAGGCCTCCGTCCGGACGATGCTCGCCGGGACGCTGCGCGGGGTCGTGTCCCAGCGTCTCGTGCCGGCCGCCGACGGCCAAAGTCGCGTCGTTGCCGCCGAGATCCTGGTGATGACCGCCCGCGCCCGCGATCTGCTGAGCGGGACCGCCGACGCGGTGGGCCTGCGCGACGTGATCAGCGAGGGCGAGTTCTACGGCATGCAGACCTTCGACCAGTCCCTGTACGCACACGTCAAGTCCGGCCGCGTCCGCGTCGAGGACGCGCTTGCACAGGCGACGAGCCCCCATGATTTTAGCCTCATGCTCGCCGCTGGCACGGCCCACCGTGAAGACGCGTTCTATGCCTCAGAGCCAAAGCCGACTACACTCGAGGACCATGGAGCGCTGCCCGGTGGACGCAACGGCACGGATCGTGTCGGGGAAGTGGACGATCGTCCTGCTGCGGGACCTCGCGTCGGGTCCCCGTCGGTTTTCTGAGCTCGAGCGCTCGCTGGACGGGATCTCGACCCGCACGCTCTCGGTGCGGCTCAAGGCCTTGTGCGACGCCGGGATCGTCAGTCGGATGAATGGCCACGACGGCCCGACCACCGGCGCCTATGCGCTGACCGAGCGGGGGCAGTGCCTGTTGCCGGTGCTCGACGCGATGCGGGCCTTCGGCACCCGCTTTCTGGTCAAGACGCCCTGAGCTAGCTGTCGTGCCTACACAGGTTCCGAACGCGACTGATCGGAGCCTGACCCCCGAGGGCGCTGTGCGGCCGCCGCTCGTTGTAGTGACCCAGCCAGTATGGCAGTGCCCGCTGGCGGTCGGCGTGGCTCGCGTACACGACGCCGTGTCCCCATTCGCGCCCCATGGTCTGGTGAAAGCGCTCGATTTTGCCGTTGGTCTGGGGTCGATAGGGCCGGGTGACCAGGTGGCGAATCTGGTTGTGGCCGAGTAACTGGGCCAGCGAGCGGTTGTGGGTGTAGCTCCAGGCACCGTCGGTCATCACGCGTTGCACCCGCACACCATGAGCTGAGAACCACCAGAGCGCGCGCCGGGTAAACCCGGTCACGGTGCCGGCACGCTCGTCGTTGTGCAGCTCGACATACGCAAGGCGTGAGTGGTCGTCGATGATCGCGTGTGCGTACTGGTAGCCGACACCGCGTGAGCGGGTACCGCGCTCGCCGGTAACGGCATGGCCGGGTCGGACAAAGCGCGCATAGCGCTTGGTGTCCATGTGCAAAAGATCACCCGGGCAGGGCCACTCGTAGCGGTGTGCGGGCTCACGGGGCGCCCGGGCGATGCGCGAACACCCGCAGCGCTCGAGCACCTTCCACACGCTCTGATGGGCCATCCCCAGTTCCCCGGCGATCAGCCGCGGCCCCCAGCCGGTGCGTCGACGCGCCAACACGATCCGGGCCTGGGTGAGCGCGTCGAGGGTGCGCGGCTGGCGATGTGGGCGCGAGGAGCGATCACCCAGGCACGCAAGCCCCTGGCGCTCGTCGGACGATGCCCGCCGCCAACGGGTCACCCACTCCCAGGCGGTTGCGACGCTGACATTCAGGCAGGCTGCCGCCTGTCTGAATGTCAGCCCTTGGTCTTCGACCAACGACACGAGCCGACGACGCCCGCGGGGCGTGAGCACAGCGTTAGGGTGAGACATCCGAACCTCCCGGATTCTGTGAGCGTGAGACACCCACAGCCTCTCGGGAGGTTCGGACTACCGCTCAGGCGTTCGGAACCTGTGTAGGCGGGTCAGCTAGCCCGGTCGCCGGGTTCGCAGGAAGCGGATCGGCAGGTAGAGCGTATGGGGCACGTGTGCGGCCAGGACCCCGCGCAGATCGAGCCGGCCGAGCGGGTCGAGCAGCGGGCCGATCAGGCTGCGTGAGAACAGATTCCAGGCCTCGTCCTCGGTCTCGAGCACGGCGATCAGCTGCGCGTCGCGCTCCTCGACGGTCGCGAATCCGGTGTGCCGGAAGGCCGCGCGGTCTTCGGGGTCGCGGGGCATCGTGGCGCGGGCCGAGCGACCCGACAGCGCGCCGCGGGCATACCACGCCACGACCGCCAGGACCGCGCCGAAGAACGCCGCGTCGACCGGTCGGAACTGGTCGAAGTCCATCACGCTCGCGACGACCCGACCGCCGGGGCGCAGCACGCGGTACATCTCGCCCAGCACCTGCGGCAGGTCGGCGATCTGCTCGAGCACGAGGCTGGCCATGATGCAGTCGACGCTGCGGTCGGGGATGCCGTGCAAGTGCTCGGCGCGCAGCACCCGGTAGCTGATCTCCAGATCGTCGGGCGTGCGCTCGTGGGCAGCGTCGATCGCCTCGGTGCAGGCGTCGATCCCGATCACGGACCCTGCCGGCCCGACCGTGCGCGCCGCCTGGCGCGTGGCCCCGCCGGCCCCGCAGCCGATATCCAGTACCCGCTCGCGCGGCGTGAGGGCCGCCCAGGCCACCAGGCTCCGATAGAGCTCGACGCCGCCGTTGCCACCGAGGACCCCAAGCGTGTCCTCGGTGGCGGTCGGGTCGAGTGCGGTCGCCGCGAGGGCAAACGCGGACGCGAGCTCGCCGGTCATCGGCTCGCCGGCGGCGATGCGCGCCCGCAGGCGCTCGAGGTGCAGCACGCGGGGATCGATCGGGGTGCCCGTCGTCACGACCGCCGCTTTCGGCTCCGGACCGTGTGCGGTGCACCGCGCTGCCGTGCTGTCGCAGGGTGGATGCGTCGCGCAGACATATGCCAAATGCTCGCAGATCCTTACCGACGGCCGTTGCTCATCCGACGCCTGTGACTACAGTTCCGCTATGCACGGCAACTTTCTTGGCGCCCGTCCGCGGACCGCCACCCGGCATTGGCGACGGCGCCGGGGCGCGCGATGAAGATCGTCGTCGCCTCGGGGGCGACGCGGCCGTTGGGCGCGCTCGTGCACGCCGCCAACCTCGCCACCGCGCTCGCCCGCGACGGCAGCGAGGTGCAGCGCTTCGCGGTCGCCGATCCCACCAACCACCTGGTCGACCGCGACCCGGACGTCGTACGCGTGAACGCGGTGGACGCCGACGGCAATGCCGATCCCGAGGCGCTGGCCGCGGCGATCGCCACGCACCTGGACGGCGTCGCCGACGTCGGGCACGCCGAGGACCCGATCGCCGCGCAGGCGCTGTTTGCGCTGCGCGATCGCGGGCGCCTGCGCACCGTGGTCGTGTCGGTGCACCACCTCGAGGCCGCGTCCGACGCGACGGCCGAGCAGCGCGTGCAGCGGTCGCTCGCCGAGGCTGACGTGGTGGTGTGCTGTTCGCAATGGTGGGCCGACCGCGTCGAGCGCGAGTTCATGATCACGCCGCGCGTCGTCCCCGACGGGGTGGAGGTCGGCCGCTTTGCCGGGGTGCCGCTCGACCGCCATGCGGCGGGGCTGCGCTTCGGCTGGGGCGACCGGCCGACGGTCCTCGCACTCGGTGGAGTGCAGCCCCGCAAGGGTTCGCGCGTCCTGCTGGAAGCGTTCGCCCGCGCGCGGGCCCGGCTGGGGCCGGATGCGCTTCTGGTCGTTGCCGGGATCGGCGAGCGCCGCGAGTTCCATGCCGTCTGGCAGGAGGATGCCGACCGTCTCGGGGTGCGCATCACCACCGATCCGGGTGACCTCGATGGGGCCGACGTGCTGGAGCTCGGCGTCGTTGCCAACGAGGACATGCCGGCGCTCTACCGGGCGTGCGATGCGCTGGTGACCCCATCGACCCGCGAGGGCTTCGGTCTTGTCGCGCTCGAGGCCGCTGCGTCCGGAATCCCGAATGTCCTGAGCGACCTGCCGGTCTTCGCCGAGCACTTCACCGACGGGGAGAGCTGCCTGACCGTCGTCGCCGGCGACAGCGGGTCGCTGGCCTTCGGGATCGTGCGGGCGGTGCGCGAGACCGCCGTGCGGGAGCGTGTCATCGCCGGTGCCCGTGCGGTCGTGGCCGGGCTCAGCTGGGGTGACTGTGCGCGCCGCTACAGCGAGATCTACGGCGAGGTGCTCGCCGGCACGCCGGGCTAGGGCGCGAGCGCGTCGGCGACGTGCTCGAGGCCGGCAATCTCGACCGGTTCGTCGGCGAAGTCCGGAACCCTCAGCGGTGCGCGGTCCCCGAGCAGGCGCGCAAGGCGCGTGCACGCGTCGTGGTCGCGCCGGGCCCGGGCATCGTCGTCGGTCAACTGCGCCAGGGTGCGCTCGGCCAGGTCGTCAGGGTGCCCCGCGCCGGCGGACGTGTAGGCGTCGACTAGCGCCTCGCGCGTGGGTGGCTCGATGTCGATCCGCGGACGGATCCGGTTCATGACGGCCGGTCCGAGGGGGTAGCGGTCCGCGGTGAGGCGCTCGATCAGCATCACCGCTTCGCGAACCGGCTCGTCGTCGGCCGAGGAGACCACCACGAACGCCGCGTGGGGAGAGTGCAGGAGCGCACGCACGCGCTCGGCGCGCTCGGAGAAGCCGGTGTACATGCCGTCAAATGCGGCCAGGAACTCGGACAGGTCCCGCAGCAGCTGGGCACCGGTGACCCGCTCGAGGATTGAGAACACGGTGCTGGACCCGGCGTGCAGGACCTTCCAGCCAAGGTGCCCGGCGGCGGCGCCCGGCGAGAGCAGCATCCGCAGCGACTTGCCCTCGATGAAATGGGTGATTCGGGCCGGGGCATCGAGGAAGTCCAGGGCGTTCTGGGCCGGCGGGGTGTCCAGCACGATGACGTCGAAGCGCGGGTCGTCGGTGAGCTCGTTGAGCCGCTCGACGGCCATGTATTCCTGGGAACCGGCGACGGCTCCCGACAGGTGCTCGTAGATCCGGTTGTCGAGGATCCGCTGGGCCGCCTCGGGGCTCGGGGCGTGGCGGTGCACGAGCCGGTCGAAGGTCGCCTTGGCGTCCAGTTGCAGCGCCCAGAGCTCGCCCGGCGTGCCGGTCGGGCCGATGTCGACCTGACGCGGATCGTCGCCGAGGGTTTCCAGGCCGAGCGTCGAGGCGAGGCGGCGGGCGGGGTCGATCGTGACGACCGCGACGCGGGCCCCGTTGTTGGCGAGGGCGAGCGCGATCCCGGCGGAGATGGTGGTCTTGCCGACCCCGCCCGAGCCGCAGCAGACGATCACGCGGCGGTCATCGAGGCCGGTGATGCTCATGACCGCGCCGCCGGGTGGGCCGTCCGCGCCGTGCCGTCGAGGGCGTCGGCGAGGATCGCCAGCTCGGTCTGACCGATCACGACCGGACCGAGGTCCGGGATCACGATCGGAGAAGTGTAGGTCCCGACGGTGAGCTCGCGCAGGTGCTCGTGCTCCACGCGTGCATGGTGGTCGGCGCGCAGGGCGGCCCGCACGGCCACATCGATGGCGGGGTCGGCGGTGTCAACCCGGCCGAGCACCGAGGCGTCCTCGGCCCAGAAGCGCCGCGGGGTCATGCCGTTCATGATCGTCGCGGCGACCGGGTAGCCGCCGCCGCGCAGCGTCGCGACGGCGTCGATGGCCTCCGAGACGGGCAGTTCTTCCGGACGCGCGACGATCGCGATGCCGGTGGCCCCGGGGTGCTTGACGACCTCCTCGATTCGGTGCGCCTGCTCGCGCACCGGCCCCTGGGCGGCAAGCTCCGAGACGTTGCCCGCCGTCTCGAGCAGCGCGATCCCGTGACCGGTCGCCGGGCAATCGACGATGACCTTGTCCCAGACCGGACGGCCGTCTTCGATCGCGACCGCCAGCTCCCAGACCTTGCCGAGGGTGACGAGCTCGGGCAGCCCGGGCGCGGCGGCGGCGAAGTTGTGGAAGGCCCGGCTGCGCACCAGCAGGTCGACCAGCGGCCGCACACGGATGTGCGAGGCCAAGTACTCCTCGGTGGCCTTGTCGACATCGACCGAGTACCCGTACAGGCGCGGCGCGAGCTCGGCGGGCGCGTTGCGCGGCACCCGTCGGGTCGCAAACAGGTCCGAGAGACGATGCTGGTTGGCGACCTCGGCGATCACGACCCGTTGTCCGGCCCGTGCCCAGGCGGTGCCAAGCGCCGCGGCCACGACGCTCTTGCCGACGCCGCCCTTGCCGAGCACAAAGATCAGGCGGCGGTCGAACAGGGCGGGGCTCGTCATGGCTCCGCCACCGGCGGCCCGAGGTCCGCGAGGCGCAGCTCGATGATCCCGACAAGATCGTCGAAACCGTTCGCTGTAGCGATCGCAAGAGCGTCGGTAAAGCGCTGCCGCGCGCGGGCGGCCGCGAGCGGGTCGGTGCGCGACTTGATCAGGTTGTCGCCGGAGAGCACCAACTGACGGATGCGCCGACGCGGGTCGTCGGTTGCCTGCGAATCGTCGGGTAGAGAAAGCGTGTCGATACCCCGAGGGTACCCGATCGCACCACCGAGTCATCGGTGTGCGCACCGTCGCAGGCCCCGAAATCGTAGTCTCCGCCCGCTCGTGCGACGGCCCGGCGCCCGCTCGTGCGATACTCGCAGCCGTGAACTGGCTGATCGACAACGCAGTGTTGGTGTCGTTTCTGGTCGGCCTCGTGGCCGTCGTTGTCGCGCTTGTCGTCCTGGCGGTGCGGGCCCGCGGCGCATACGTGCGCGTCCGGGCCGCCACCAAGACGCTCTCGGAAGCCGGAGCCGCGCTCTCCGAGGATGTCACCCGCGTGACCACTGCGCTCGCCGCGCTGCCCGAGCGCCAGCTCGAGGTACAGCAGGCGATCACCGATCTGCAGCAGCGGGCGGCCGCGGCCGGGGTGCTGGCGCGTCACGCGGTGGCCGCCCAGCGCATCCTGCGCAGCCCCCTGTGGTTTGTCGGGCGCTAGTCGCGACAACGGGCCGCCGGTCGCGGTTGTCGACATCGGCTCCAACTCGGTGCGGATGTTCTTGTGGGAGGGCACCGACCGCGACGGTCCGGTCGGCCCCCGGCTGACCACGGTGACCGGTCTGCGCCGCGGCGCAGACCGCGACGGGCGCGTCACCCGTGACGCGCTGTCGCGATTGCGGGCCTGCGTGGCTCGCTATGGCGAGATGATGCGTGCCCGCGGCGTCCGCGAGGGCGTGGCGCTCGGCACGAGCGCGGTCCGCGATGCGCCCAACAATTCGGCCATCGCCAGAGTCATCGGCGACCACTTGGGCCTGCCGCTGACGATCGTCTCGGGCACCGTGGAGGCCCGGCTGGCCTACGCGGGCGCACGCCTGGCTGTCGAGGACGCCGGTCCGGCGATCGTGCTCGACGTCGGTGGCGGGAGCACCGAGCTGGTGCGCGGGGACGCGACCGGCCCGACCGGCGCGGTGAGCCTGCAGATCGGCGCGGTGCGCTCGACCGAGGCCTATCTGACCGCCGATCCACCCCATCCGGACGAGCTGGCGCGCCTGCGCGCGGACGTCGAGGTCGCGCTCGTCGGTGCGATTGCCGGGATCGGGGGGCCCGCGCCGCTTGTGGGCGTCGCCGGCACCGTGTCGACGCTCGCGGCGATCGACCTGGGCATCTACGACCCCCGCCGGGTGCACGGTCATCTCCTATCACGCAGCCGGGTCGAGGCGATGCTGTCCTGGATGTCGGGCCTGCCCACCAATGAGCGGGCGCTGATCCCGGGGCTGGAGCCGGCGCGCGCGCCGGTCATCGTGGCGGGGACGACGATCGTGGCCGCGGCCCTGACTGCGGCGGGTGCGGACGCGATGCGCGTATCCGAACGCGACCTGCTCGATGGCGCGGCGCTGTACGCCGACAGTCTGATCGGTCCGGTCGGGGGCCGTGTCCCGCGGGTCGCCACGCGACGGGACCTGCCGTAAGATGGCCGCCATGTCCACCGACACGGACGAGGCCGAGGCCGGGATCGACCAATTCTCGGCGATCGACGGCCTGGACGCGGCGATCCGCGACATCACCGACCCGCGCGACGAGCGACGCCTGATCTTCGCCAAGGGCGAGAACACCCGCCATGTGCGCCACGACCAGGTCCTCAGGCGCTGGCCGATCCTCAGCGAGGAATGGGCGCGCCTGATCGAGGACCGCCGGATCAACTCCGTCGATCGCACGCCCGGCGCCGCCACCTTCGGTCGCTAGCCAGCCGTACGCGCCGGCCGGACGCGATCGACTAACCTGCGCCCACTCCCGCTGCCGGAGTGGCGGAACGGTAGACGCAAGGGACTTAAACTCCCTGGCCCTTCGGGGCGTGTGGGTTCGATTCCCACCTCCGGCATGGCGGCGCCCTGCCTCGGGGGTGTGTCACCGCGCGGGCGGCGCGGTGACACACGTGCCCGGTACTGCGGTGTCGTTAGTGCGCCAGTATCGGCGTCGTCACACTGGCCGCGAACCAGTTGTGGGCGATGGTGTTGGTGGTGCTGGACACGTTGAGCGTCCAGATTCCGACCACGTTGTTGCGGATCCTGTTGTGCTTGATCACGGTGCCGCTAATGGAACCGGGCGCGTACGCGTCCACGAGAATGCCGGTCGTGACCGGGTCGGGCGGTGTGAAGTCGGTGTCGCCCAACACGTTGTTCTTGCCCAGGCGGTTGCCCACGATGACGTTGCCGTTGAGATCTCCGGGTCCGTGGAGGTGGATCACGACCCCGGCGAGGCCGTTGCCCGTGGCGCTGTTATCGCGGATGACGTTGCTGTAGACGGCTGCGTCAAGCGCGCCGCCACCCATCAGGATGCCCGAGCCGTCGCCGTCGCCGGGATTGGCCGGATTGTTGTAGGTCCCGTTCCCGTTGGCGACGTTGTCGGCCACGAGGTTGTCGAAGACCCCGCCCGTGGGCGTGGCCGGCGGCAGCAGCGTGGTCGGGTCGACTGCGGCCACGTGGCCGGCCAGCGTGATCCCGCACTGCAGCGTGTTGTCCCACACGCGGTTGCCGATGACGCGGTTGTGGTCGTTCGGACCGAGCTCGTCCGTCAGATAGATGCCGCCGCCGTTGTCGTAGGCGCGGTTGTTCAGAACGGTTGAGTGGCTTGCGGACTCGAGGTGGATGCCCCATCCCGGCGCGGTTGGGCTCGTGCCGTTGTCGAACAGGACGTTGTCCGCGATGGTGATGTCGGTCGCCACGGGGCTCGGCGCCGGCGCGGTGGTCGCGGTCCCCGGTACCACAATGATGCCCGTGTCAGAGGCGTTCTTGACCGTGAAGCCCCGCACCGACGTCCCCGAGCCGGAGCCAACGATCGCGATGCCGAATTGATCGCCGGTCGCGTCGATGACCGCACCGCGCTCACCGACGAGGTTCACCGGGCTCGCGATCGGGACGCCGATGATGAAGGTTCCGGCGCTGGTCACGATCGTGGTGCCGCCGGAGTAGGTCCCCTTCATTGCCCGGACCGTCGCCCCTGGAGCGGCGCTCCCGACCGCGGTAGTGAGGCTGCACGGGGCCGCGAAGGTACAGGCGGTCCCGGTGCCGGTCGGCGAGGCCCACAGCGCCATGCTGTGCCAGTTGCCGTGCCCGTGGTGGTGTGACGCCACCGCCACGCCGACAGGCGCCAGCGCAGTCGTAGCGGCGAGCGCCACGGCAATGTTGCGCAAATTGCGTTTCACGTTGTTCCCTTGGTCTTGATGAGGTCGTGCCCGGGGCAAACGGTCGCAATATGAGCCGTTGAGGACGCATCTTCAACGGGTCGCGCGACAGTCGACGGAGCGACACTAGCCCAGATCCGGCGCGCCGCCGAGGTCTCAATCGGAAAATTTACGCGCCCTGCGGACCGGTTCGGGATCTCGGTTAGAGCCCGATAGCCCAGTTGTCGCGGCGCACGTCGCGTACGTCGTAGTCGATGCGCCGCACGACCTCGTTGGGGTTCGCGATCCCGACGAAGCGGAAGTCGGCCTCGGCGAGGTCCCCGCCGGCGGTGTCGAACTCGACATCCCCGATACCCAGCATGCGCTGCACGAGCGTCTGGCGGGTGGTGATGTTCTGGATCCGCGCGATCGCGGTCGTCTGCTCGATGCGGGCAAGCATCCCGTGGCGGACGATGATGCGCTGGTTGGTGACCGTAAAGCGCATCGCGTGGCGCACCACCGTGTTGCGGAGGATGACCAGCACCACCAGGACGATCGAGACGACCCACCAGTCGCCGACCGACAGGCCCGTGGGTGCGCCGTTTCTCCACAGGATCGTCGCGAGGACCGCGGGCAGCAGGCTCACGGTGCCCCAGCGGGCAAAGAACGCCACGCTCGAGCGCGGGGACGGCTGGCCCCTCCAGATCACCTGTTCATCCCGTAGAAGTTCCACAGCACCGCGCTCCGCGTCGCGGGCGCCGCAGCCGCCATCGGCCCGCACCCTGTGGGGAGATCTTGGCGCGGCAGGCCGGGAACCCTGCCCGCGTGGGGTCGATGCGGTGCGGGTTCGGCACCCGCGCCGCGGTGGCGCGGTTGCACGAACGGCCGCGTGCAGCGGGCGTCTCAGCTGCGGACATCGGGCTGCGTATCCCCCGAAGGGGGGAAAAAGTAATGCCCAGGTGCGCCGACAACGCAAGGGAGACTGGGAACAAGGGGAACCTGATGGCACTGATCGGCATGACCTCAACAGCGGCGACGGCGGCTCGGCCCAAGCCCCGGCGCCGCAGCCGCGCCAAGGCCCGTCCGCCGCGCGCCCATGCGGTGATCTGCGCGGAACTGCGGGGCTTGGGCGGTCTTGTGCTCGAGCAGGCACTGCTCGACGGCGCCGAGGCGCCGCTTTCGAGCCTGTGCGAATGGGCGGACCGCCTTGCGCGCGAGTTGGGCGTCGAGGGTGTGGGTCAGCCCGAGGACTACCGCAGCCTGCTGCATGCCATCGTCGAGATGAACAAGCGCGCCGAGGCGCGCCACGCCGAGCTAGAGGCCGCCGCGCCCACGGGCACGGGGGGCGTCGCCGCGGCCTGAGGCGGTGTGCGCCGGCCTAGCTTTGGCGCTCATACACGTGGTCGGCGAGCGCCGCGAGATCGTCCGTCGGCCCGGGGATCCGGTCCAGCAGCGCGAGGGCCTGCCCGTGTCGCTCGTCGGCCAGCTCCCGGGCGCGTTCCAGCCCGTGCACGCTGACGTAGGTCGCCTTGCCGAGCCGGGCGTCCGCGCCAACGGACTTGCCGAGCAGTGCCTCGTTGCCCACCTCGTCGAGGATGTCATCGACGATCTGGAACAGCAGACCCAGCTCGTCGGCGAACGCGCGGTAGCGCGCGGCGATGATTGGCTCGGGCGGGGCGACGACCAGCGCGCACTGCACGCATGCGCCGATCAGGCGGCCGGTCTTGAGCAGGTGCACGCGCTGCAGCGAGGCCGCCGACACCAAGCCCGCGTCGCGAAGGTCCAGGAACTGCCCTCCGACCATGCCGCCCACGCCGGTCGCACGGCTGATCTCGGCGAGGATGCCGACCTGCACTGCGGGGCCGCCGGTCTGCTGTTCGCAGACGAGTCGCACCGCTTCGGCGAACAGTGCGTCCCCGGCGAGGATTGCCGCGTCCTCGCCGAAGGCCCTGTGGCATGTCGGCTTGCCCCGGCGCAGGTCGTCGTCGTCCATCGCCGGGAGGTCGTCGTGGATGAGCGAATACGTGTGGATCAGCTCGAGCGCCGCCCCGGCGGGCAGCAGCACTTCCGGATCGACGCCGAGCGCCTCGCCGGTCGCCAGGCACAAGACGGGCCGGAACCGCTTCCCGCCGGCCAACAGGGAATAGCGCATGGCCTCGACGAGGCCGCTGGTGCCTTCGGCCTGGTCGCGCGCGTCCGGGCCCGCGGGGAGGAAGTCGATTTCCCGGAGGAATGCCTCGATGCGCACGCGCAGGTGTTCGGGATACGGGATGGGAGTGTTCACGTGCGCAGGGGATGCTATCGACGCGCACGGCAGCGGGGGAAGAGGACGCCCGCCCCCGGGCGCACATCGGTACGGTGCGCCCATGCGCGCGCTGATCCTGCACGGTCCCGGTGACCTGCGCCTGGAGGATCGCCCGCGCCCGGAGCCGGGCGCGGGCGAGATCCTCGTGGCCATCGACGCCGCGCTGACCTGCGCGACCGACGCGAAGGCCCTGCTCCGCGGGGGTCATCCGTCGCTCGGGCCCGTGCCGGCCCCGTTCGGGCACGAGGGCACGGGCACCGTGGCGGCGATCGGGCAGGGGGTGCGCACCGTGGCCGTGGGCGACCCGGTCGTCGTTGCCAACTCCGCCCCCTGCGGGTCCTGCGAATGGTGTCGGGCCGGACGGCAGGGCCTGTGCGCGCGGATCACCTACGTGAGCGGGACGTATGCCGAGTACCTGCGCGTGCCCGCGGCGATTGTCGCCACCAACGTCGTGCGGCGCCCGCGGGGGCTCCCCGCGCCCCTTGCGGCGCTCGCAGAACCCGTCGCATGTGGCGTCCGGGCGGCCGAGCGATCGTCCGCGCGTGCCGGACAGAGCGTCATCGTGCTCGGTGGGGGCTTGCAGGGCCAGGTCGTCGGCGGGATATTGGCGCGCCGCGGCTGCGAGGTGATCTTGTGCGATCCCCATCCGGACCGGCGTACGCTGGCGGAGCGGTTTGGCGTGCAGCGGGTCGCCGACGCGCCGCGCGACGCGGCCGGAATTGCACGGGTGCGCGCGCTGACTCCCGGCGGGCTCGGGGCGCACGTCACGGTCGCGGCGGTCGGTGCCGTCGCGGTGTGGGAGGCCGCGGTTGCGCTCACCCGGCCCGGCGGCGAGGTGAACTTCCACGGCGGACCCGCACCCGAGGCCGTGCTTGCGCTGCCGGCCTCGCGGCTGCACTACCAGGAGATCACCCTCCAGGCGTCGTATCACCACACCCCGGAGACCTTCCGACAGGCGCTGGCGATGATCGACACCGAGCGGGCCGTGTTCGCGGGGCTGCTCGGGCCAGAGATCGGGCTCGAGGACGTCGCGGCGACGCTGGCGGCGGGAGGCCCGAAGCGCATCGTGCGCCCCGGCCCTCCCGATCGCCGATAGATCAGTCGGCCAGCAGTGCGCGCAGCTTCTCGATCTGCGCGACCTTCTCGGAGAGCCGCTCGAGCTCGCGGTGCTGCTGGCGCACGAGGTCGGTGAGCTCGTTGAGCGCCTGTGTGGCGCGCGCGATCACGGCGTCGGCGTCGCTCGACGGGGTCTTCTTGCGGCCACGGGATCGCACGCTACCGTCGTTACGGCGCCGGGCGATGCGGTAGTAATTGGCCGCAACGGTACCGGCGCGACTCCCGCGTTCGACCGCAATGCGCTGAAACGCCTCGGTCCGGGTGATGTGCTCGGCGCCCACCAGCGCCTCGACTTGCTCGAAGATCTGTTCACCGATCTTGCCGCGTGCAGTGGTCTTGTCGGCGTCGCTCATGCACTACTCCCGTATCGAATTACATCATGTGGAAGTGGTGTATCACGTCGCTGCACACGATGTGCGGTCATCCGGCGTAACTACATAGCGACACTTGCTATAGCACGGGCACATCGTCAGCGCGCACCGAAGACCGCGATGGTTGCAGTAAACCCGTGCAGGTAATTGCGCCCTGCGACGGCGCCGAATTCCCCATTGCAAAACAGGCCGGCCACCGGAGGGTTCCCGAACCGCGCGGCCACGACGCCCGCATCGTGGTGCGGGTTTGGGAACATGGCCGCGCCGCGGACGATGCACGTAAACACCAGCGCGCCCGCGATCGCACCGTCGTGGCGCTCCGCGGCGTCGCGCGTCACCGCATGCAGGTCCCGGGATGCGGAGACATTGTCGCGGACGTGCAACCGCACGGTCTGGCCGACGCGCACATGTTCGCCGACGTGAATCGAGCCATCCTCAGCGTTCGCGCCCAGGATGCCGCGCATCAGATAATCGCCGCTTTGATAGTCCGGCTGGTTTTCATTCATGACGATCCCGAGCGTGATGCCCGAGTTCACCAACTCGAGCGTGGCATCGTCGAGCCCATCGAGGACGTCCTGAAGCTTGGTCAGCGCCGGGGTACCGGCTAGCGCGTATACGCGCCCCTCACCGTCGGCGTCGGTGACGACCATCTCGGGGCCGATCGGCGTGCAGCCCTGCGACACGGCCGTGGTCAGGTTGATGCCGCCGATGCTCACCGCGACCAGGCCATCGTGCATGAATTGGTCGTCGAGCCAGAGCACGTGATCGCCCGGGCGGTCGCCGCCTGCGGCCAGCCCGCCGACGACCGGCGGCTGCCAGGCGGCGGTGTTGGCGACCTCCAGCAGCGCGTCGACCGGATACGAGAACGGATCGGCGAGCGCAATCACGACGTCGTCGGCTCCCGGCACGGCGCCGACGCCTGTGCCGTCGCCGGCGTGGGTGGGCCAGCCGGCGACATCGATCGCACCGTCGGCATCCCGCCAGCCGACCGAGCGGATCGGCGTGATACGGGCGCCGGGCAGAATCGCGCCCCAGACGACCAGGGCGGGCTCGTTCTCGACCTCGCGACCGGTGCCGACGATCGCCGCCCCGGTGCAGCCGATCATGTGCCGGGGCGCAAGCTCGGCGGTGATCGCATCCCGGATGACCGCGGGGTCGCTGCACAACGACGGGCTCGCGAACACGACGACCAGGTCGGCCGCTGCGCCAAGGTCTGCCGCGACCGCCGCCGCGGCCTCGGACGCCGCGCGGGCGGCGTCGGCTCCGGCAACCAGATGGGAAGCGATGATGGGAGGGCTCATGGCGCGTCGGGCTCGTCGGGGAGCGGGTCGAGCAGCGCGTGGGCTTCGAGCGCGTACCGCGCCGGAACCAGGATGACCCGCGGTCCTGCTGCCAGCATGCCAGGGTGGTCAAACTCGGTGCGGCGCTGCATGGCCGGGATGCCCGCGTTGCGGAGGACCTGCAGGAGCATTTCCGCCTCCGGCTCGTGACTCGCCACCGCGACGCGCACCAACTGTCGGTCGCCACCACCACGCCCAGAGCGCTTCAGGAAACCCATCAGCGCGCCGTCAGGAGTCGGAATGTCCGGGGCACCATCTCGTGCGGCGGCCGCCGCCACGCGGCGAGCCGGATCGTCGCCGCGCCGATCGCGATGCCCGCCAGATGGGCGACGGTTGCGATCCCCGTCGAGCTCCCGCCCGACGTGCCGGTGATGTCGACGAGCTGAATCCCGACGAAGATCGCCGCCCAGATCCATGCGGGGATCTTCATGGGGATGACAAAGAGCATCAGCGTCCAGATGCCAACCCGCGGGAAGAGCACCAAATACGCGCCGATGAGGGCGGCGATCGCGCCGGAGGCACCGATCGTCACGGCGGTACTCGAGGGCTGCGAGAACGCCTGCGCGAGCCCTGCGAAGGCGCCGCAGGCGAGAAAGAACGGCACGAACCGCACCCGTCCGAGGCGGTCCTCGACGTTGGCGCCGAACACCCACAGGATCAGCATGTTGCCCAGGAGATGCCACCAGCTGGCGTGCAGGAACATGCTGGTGATCACCGTCAGGAAGCGGTTGTGCTGCTGGTTGAGCCCCTGGCAGGTCAGCGGCACGTTCGTGTCGTTCGGGTTGCCGAGCGTCAGCGCCGGGTTGGGGCCGTGGACGACCTCGGTCGGGATCATGCCCCAGGTGCACTCGAACGCCTGCGAGCTGCCGGACGAGCCGTTCGAGGGCAGGCTCTGCTGGTACCCGAAGATCGCCACGCACACCATGATCAGCAGGACCGTGAGGATCGGGAACCGGCGCGGAGAGAATTCGTCGATGAGGGGGAGCACGGGCTCCTCGGGGGGGCGTCGGCGCTAGGCCAAGATGTGACCGAGGAGCGCGGCTTGGGCGTAGATCCGATTCTCGGCCTGGTCCCACACGGCCGAACGCGGCCCGTGAAGGACCTCGTAGGTGATCTCCTCACCGTGATGCGCCGGCAGGCAGTGCAGCACGACCGCATCCGGCGCCGCCGCGGCGAGCAGGTCGGCATCGACCCGGTAGGGGTCGAGATCGCGCCGGCGCCGGTCCGCCTGATCCTCGTCGCCCATCGAGACCCACGTGTCGGTGTAGATCGCCTGCGCACCCGTGACCGCGGCGTACGGATCGTCGGTCGTCCACGCGGTGCCGCCGGTCGCCTGGCCGACGCGCTGGCACCAGCTCACCACCTCCGGGTCGGGCTCGTAACCTGCCGGGCACGCCGCGACGATCTCCATGCCCGTGAGTGCGCCGACGACCATCAGCGACGCGCAACAGTTGTTGCCATCTCCGACATATGCAACACGCAGACCGGGTAGCGCCCCGAAACGCTGTACCAGGGTCAGGGCGTCGGCGAGGGCTTGGCACGGGTGGTGTCCGTAGCTGAGGCTGTTGATCACCGGCACGCTGGCGTGGGCGTCGAGTTCTTCAAGGGTGGCGTGCGGCCCCGTGCGGAGCACGATCGCGTCCACCATGCGCGAGAGGACCTTGGCGGTGTCCTCGATCGTCTCGCCGCGTCCCATCTGCATGTCGCGGCCGGCCAGGACGAGCGCATGACCGCCCAGATGCGTGACGCCGACCTCGAAGCTGACGCGCGTGCGTGTGGAGGGCCGCTCGAAGATGAGCGCGACCATCCTGCCGGCCAACAGCTGCGGCCAGTCGCGCTTCGGCGTGCGGGCGAGCCACGCGGCGCTCGCCAGCACGTCGGCGACCGCCTCCGGGGTGTGTTCCATGAGGCTCAGCACGGAGGTACCCGCCAGCGACGGGTTGGGCGTGCCGAAGCCGCCCGGGGCGGCAGCTCGTGAGGTCATTGCGTGGTTCCTGCGCCGATGTCGCCGTCGTCGACCAGCGAGCGCCCATCGGCAGCCCGCGCGCGCAGCAGCGTGGTCGGTGCGAAGCGAGTCCCGGCGGATGCCGAGAGTTCCTGCATGGTGTCGAGCACCGCCGCGGCGCCCTCGCCGTTCGCCCAGGCGAGCGGTCCGCTGGACCAGCCGGCCCCGAGACACATCGCGAGATCGATGTCCGGGCGCGCGGCGATCTGCTCGTCGTGACAGCGCAGGGCCTCGTCCAATGCGCCGTAGTAATAGCGCTGTGCGGCCGCCCGCGCCTCGTCGCCGACCGTGATCTCGGACTGGTCGGCCTCGATGAAGCCGAGACCGCTCTTGCGCCCGAGGCGGCCTTGGGCGACCTGCGCGGCGATCGCGCCCGCGTCGGTGAAGCGCTCGCCGTAGGCATCCTCGAGATCGCGCTGGAGGTGGTTCATCGTGTCGAGGCCGATCAGGTCGCCCAGTGCGAACGGGCCCATCGGCGCCGGACCGGACTCCGTCACCGCGGCGTCGACCGCGGCCGGCGCGATTCCGTTGGTGATCGCGTGCCGGTAGGCCTCGGCCATCGCGCGCACCAGCACGCGGTTGACCAGAAAGCCCGGGCACTCACGCACGCGCACCGGGGACTTGCCCAGCTCGCGCACGAGGGCCTCGGCGGCGTCCATCGTTGCGGCGCTGGTCTGGCGGCCCTGGATGAGCTCGACCAGGCGCATCACCGCCGCCGGGTTGAAGAAATGCATCCCGAGGACCTCCTCGGGTCGGGACGTCACCGCAGCCAGTTCGGTGATCGAGAGCCCCGAGGTGTTCGACGCCAGCAGCGCGCCGGGGCGCAGGATCGCATCGAGCCGGGCAAAGATCGTGCGTTTGAGGTCGAGGCGCTCGCTGACCGCCTCGATCGCCAGGTCGCACGCCGACAGCTCGTCGTCGTGCGTCGTGGTGGCGATTCGCGCCTCGAGCGCGGTGGCCTGTGCCGCGTCCAACTGGCCGCGCCCCTGCGCCCGCCCGATCAGGTCGGCGACGCGCGCCTGGGCGCCTGCAAGCGCGGCGGCCTCGATGTCGCAGATGACCACTCGTTTGCCCGCGCGCGCCGCAACGTATGCGATGTCGCTGCCCATGACGCCCGCTCCCACGACTCCCAGCGTGTCAATACCCACCGCGCCTCCGATGTCCGCTGTCCGGGCCCCACCCGGTCCCGGCGGGGGAAGGCCGAAGTCTATCCGTGCGCGGCGGGCGGTCCGGCATCGCTCGGTGACGCGCCGGGGCTGCGCGAGCGACCCAGCCGCGCGACGATGCGCGCGACGACACCGCCGAGCAACGCTCCGGTAACGACATCGGCCGGGTCGTGCTCGCCGGTGCTGATCCGTCCCATCAGGCCGATCGCGGTGATGACGGCCATCGGCAGGCGGAGCCCGCGCCGGCGTTCGGCGACGATACCGGCGATCGCGACGGCGGACGCGGCGTGCCGGCTGGGCAGACCGCCCTCGACGCGCGCGCTCGGACGCGGTCGGGCGATGTCATCGCGCATGCGCCTGGCGATCAGCGCCGCGGCCACCGCAGCGACGAGCGCGCGGACGCCGCGCACCCGCGTCGGTCGCCACAGGATCAGTACCAGGACGACCAAGCGGTAGAGCGGGGACATGGCGTCGGCGGCCACCGCCAAGGCCCGGGCGGTGCGCCCGCGGCCGGCGACGCGGTCGCGCAGGTGGGCTCCGAGTCGGCGGTCCAGGCGGTCGAGTGTTTCGCGCACTGTGGTCTTCTGCATGGCCTTTGCGGGTCTGCGGTAACGTCACGTCGTGCGTCGCATCTTTGCAGCCTGGATGGCGGTTGGCCTAGCCTGCGTGGTCCTTGCCGGCTGCTCAGCGGGAATGTCGTCGAGCACGAAGTCGTCGATCTCTCCGACCGGCGGCAAGCCGGCGCCGCAGTTCACGGTCCCGAACCTCGACGGCGGCCCGCCGGTCCGTCTGGCCGCGTACCGCGGCCGGCCGGTGATCGTCAGTTTCTGGGCGTCGTGGTGCGGGCCGTGCCGCTCGGAGATGCCTGCCCTCGAACACTTCTCGTCGGCGCATCCCGGCGTCACCGTGCTGGGCATCGCCACCCTCGATCAGGACAGCGCCAGCAAGGCGTTTGCCACCTCGGTCGGCGCGACCTACACGATGGGGACCAACAGCGATGGCACGCTGCTGGCCAGGTATGGTGGCCTCGCGATGCCCACCACGGCGGTTGTCAGCGCGCAGGGGCGCCTGATCGCGACGATCTATGGACCGGTGACGGCGAGCGACCTCGCCGGGATCGCGCACCAGCTCGGGGTCTAGCCGGTCCGGACCGGTCGGCGCCGCGCGCCCGCGCGGGGCATACTGGACGGGTGAGGGACCCACTTCTGGCACGGATCGCGGAGTACATGCGGGCCCGGCGCGCACCGGCCCCCGGGGAGCGCGTGCTGGCGATGGTCTCCGGCGGGGCCGATTCGCTGTGCCTGCTGCACGCCCTGGTGGCGATCCACGATGGGCCGGTGGGCGTCGCGAGCATCGACCACGGCCTGCGCCCCGAAGCGCGTGGGGAGGTCGAGGCCGTCCGTGCGATCGCCGCGCAGCTCGGGTGTCCCTTCGCGGCGGTGGCCCTCGAGCTCAAGCCCGGGTCCGGGATCCAAGAGCGGGCGCGCGAGGCGCGCTATGCGGCGGCCCGCGCGATCGCCGCGCGCGACGGATGGGACGTGATCGCGGTGGGGCACACCGCGTCCGACCAGGCCGAGACGGTCATCATGCGGATGGCGCGCGGCACCGGCCGGACCGGCGCCCTCGGGATGGCCGCCCGCAGCGGGGACCTGGTGCGCCCGCTCCTGTGCGTCGGCGCCGAGGAGACCGCCGCGTGGTGCGCCGCGGCCGGCCTCGTACCGGTGACCGATCCCACGAACCATGACCGGTCGTACACGCGGGTCCGGGCCCGCGCGGTCATGGACGCCCTCGCGGGCCTGCACCCCGGGGCGGTGCGGCACGTGGCCGAGCTTGCCGATCGTCTGCGCGATGAGGACGCGGTCCTTGCCGACGCGGCCGACGCCGCCTGGGCTCGTTGCGCACGGGGCGAGGGCCTCGACATCGCCGCACTCGCGGCCGAGCCGGAGGCGATGCGGCGGATCCTCGTGCGCCGCCTGGTCGCCGCACACACCGCGGCGTCTGACGCGCTCACGGCGTCCGCCGTGCGCCGGGTCCTCGCGGTGGCGGACGGCGCCGCGCGGGCGGAGGTCGCCGGTGCCGCCATCGTTCGCGAGCGCGGACGGATCGTGGTGATGGGTGATCCCGAGGCGCCGCCGACGCCGGTTACGCTGCCGGTTCCCGGGGCCGTGCGCTTCGGTCGGATGCTCGTCCGGGGGCACCGGGGGCATGGCGAGCCGCCGCAACCGGGGCGCGTGACGATCGTGCCGGCCGGCCGCATCGAGGTGCGCGGGCCGCGTGACGGGGATCGGATTGCGCTGCCGGGTGGCGGACATGCCCGTGTGGGTCGTATCTTGCAAGCCGATGGTGTCCCCGCGCGCCTGCGCGCGCAAGTTCCCGTCGTCGTTGTCGATGAGATCCCTGTCTGGGTTGCCGGCCACCGGGTGTCCGCCGGTGCGCTCGCCGGTCCAGGCGAACCCGCTGTCGTGCTGGAGGTCCTACCCGCGTGAGTGACGCCCGACCCGGACAGGTGCTGGTCAGCCCAGAGCGCCTGCAGACGCGCATCAGCGAGCTGGCAATCGAGATCTCCGAGGATTATCGCGGGCGCGACCTGTTGGTCGTCGGCGTCCTCAAGGGCGCGGTGTTCTTCATCGCCGATCTCGTCCGCCAGTTGGACATCCCCTGCGAGCTCGATTTCATGGCGGTCTCCTCATACGGGTCGAAGAGCCACTCATCGGGTGTCGTGCGGATCCTCAAGGACCTCGACTCGCCGATCGCCGGACGCAATGTCCTGGTGGTGGAAGACGTGATCGACTCGGGCCTGACGCTGTCGTACCTGCTGCGCAACCTGGCCTCGCGCGAGCCGGCCTCGCTGGAGGTCTGCACCCTGCTCACCAAGCCCGGGCACCGGCGGCGCGGGCTCGACACGCGCTACGTGGGGTTTGACCTCGAGGACGTCTACGTGGTGGGGTATGGGCTCGACCACGGCGAGCGCTTTCGCCACCTGCCGTACATCGCGGTACTCGAGCCCGGAACCGATCCACCTCAAGCGTAATGTCACACGCTGCTATTCTCGGCCGTATGGCAGTGGATCAGGCAGGGTGCGCCCGTTGCGCATCGCTGCGGTGGGCGAGTTTCCCCGCGCATGGTGCGCGGCAATCCCACGGTCCCAGAGCGGGGGCGTTGTGAACAGGTTTCTCAAGAGCGCACTTTTCCCGATTCTGATCCTGCTGCTGCTCGTGTTCGTGGCGCAGCGCCTGGTCGTCTCGAGCTCTTCGGGACCGGCGCCGCCTGATTTCCCCGCGTTGATCACCATGATCGACAACCACGAGGTCAAGAACGCCAGCATCAACCTGCCCGACCAGACCTTTAGCGTCACCACCACGCAGGGCAAGACCTACTCCTCGGGCTACCCGGACAACGACGTCCAGCTGACGACGGCGCTCACCGCCTCAAAGACCCCGTACAGCGTCGGCGGCCGCGGAACCAACCCGTGGTGGGGTTTCCTCGAGACCCTCCTGCCGTTCGTGCTGTTCATCGTGTTCTGGATCTACCTGATGAACCGCATGCAAGGCGGCGGCTCCAAGGTGATGAGTTTCGGTAAGTCGCGTGCCAAGCGCATGTCGGCCGACGCGCCAAAGGTCACCTTCCGCGACGTCGCCGGTACCGACGAGGCCGTGGAGGAACTCCACGAGATCAAGGAGTTCCTCGAGAACCCCAAGAAATTCCAGGCGCTGGGTGCGCGCATCCCCAAGGGTGTCCTGCTGTTCGGACCTCCGGGAACCGGCAAGACGCTGTTGGCCCGCGCGGTCGCGGGTGAGGCCGGCGTGCCGTTCTTCTCGATCTCCGGCTCGGACTTCGTCGAGATGTTCGTGGGCGTCGGCGCCAGCCGCGTGCGCGACCTGTTCGACCAGGCCAAGCAGAATTCGCCCTGCATCATCTTCGTCGACGAGATCGACGCGGTCGGCCGCCACCGCGGCGCCGGCCTCGGCGGCGGTCACGACGAGCGCGAGCAGACCCTCAACCAGTTGCTGGTCGAGATGGACGGGTTCGAGGCCAAGGACAACATCATCCTGATCGCCGCCACCAACCGTCCCGACATCCTCGACCCGGCGCTGCTGCGGCCGGGCCGCTTCGACCGGCAGATCGTCGTGGACCGCCCGGACCGGTCCGGGCGCGCCGCGATCCTGCGGGTGCACACCAAGGGCAAGCCGATCTCCAAGGATATCGACCTGGACGCGCTGGCCGGTCAGACTCCGGGCTTTACCGGCGCCGACCTGTCGAACCTGATCAACGAGGCCGCGCTGCTGGCGGCCCGCAAGGGCAAGCGTGTGATCGAACAGCTCGAGCTCGAGGAAGGGATAATGCGCGTGATCGCGGGTCCCGAGAAGAAGAGCCGGCTGCTGACCGAGAAGGAGCGCTCGGTCACCGCGTACCACGAGATGGGCCACGCGCTCGTCGGTCACTTCCTCCCCAACGCCGACCCGGTGCACAAGATCAGCATCGTGTCCCGCGGCCAGGCGCTCGGCCTCACGATCTCCATGCCGACCGAGGACAAGTTCAACTCCACCAAGGCCGAGCTCGAGGACCGCATGGCGATGACCTTGGGCGGGCGCGCCGCGGAGGAGATCGTCTTCAACGAGATCACGACGGGTGCGGCGAACGACCTCGAGAAGGTGACCCAGACCGCCAAGGCGATGACCATGCGCTTCGGCATGAGCGAGAAGCTCGGGCCGCGCGTGCTCGGTCACGCCCAGGGCATGCCGTTCCTGGGACGCGACATCCACTCTGAGCCGGACTACTCGGACGAGACCGCCCGGGAGATCGACGCCGAGATCCGCCGCATCATCGAGGACGCCCACCAACGGGCCCGCGACATCCTGGTCGAGCACCGTGAGGCCCTTGAGTCGATCGCGAAGGTCCTGCTCACGCGGGAGACGATCGAGCGCGAGGAGTTCCTGGCCCTGCTGGCCGGCGCGTCCGAGGAGGACGTCTTCCGGGCCAAAGATGAGGCCGAACAGCGCGAGCGCGCCATCGAGGGCCAGGCGACGCCGGCGTCCGACGCTCCGGTCCGCATGCCCTTCCCGCCGCCGGCGCCTGGACAGCCGATTCCCGAGAGCTGAGCGCGCCCCTCATGGGGCGCGATCCCCTCGACTGGCTGCGCCCGCCGAGCGTGATGGGCGTGCTCAACATCACGCCGGACTCGTTTTCGGACGGCGGCGAACATCTGGCCAGCGCTGCCGCGCGGCGGACGATGGATCAGATGGCCCACGACGGTGCGGCGATACTCGATCTGGGGGCCGAGAGCACCCGCCCCGGGTCCGAGCGTGTCGACGCGGGCGAGCAGCTGCGGCGCCTGGCGCCGCTGTTTGCGGATCTGGCCGCGCGCCCGCCTCGGGCGGCGATCTCGATCGACACGACCCGGGCCGAGGTCGCGCGGGCGGCGATCGAGGTCGGAGCGGTGCTCGTCAACGACGTGAGCGCCGGCCGGGACGACCCGGAGCTGTTTGCGCTGGTCGCGGCCCGCGAGGTGGCGGTGTGCCTGATGCACATGCGGGGTCAGCCGCGCGACATGCAGGACGCTCCGATGTACGACGACGTGGTCGGTGAGGTTATCGGCTTCCTCGAGGGCCGGATCGACGCGGCCGTACGGGCCGGCGTCGCCGAGGAGCGCATTCTCGTCGATCCGGGTGTGGGCTTCGGCAAGACGCTGGCGCACAATCTGGCCCTGCTATCGGGGCTCGAGCGCATTCGCGCGATCGGCCGCCCGGTGATCGTCGGGCTCTCGCGCAAGGGGATCGTCGGGCTGTTGACCGGACGGCCGATCGAAGGCCGCATGGCCGGAAGTCTCGGCGGTGGGCTCGCGGCCGTCGCGCGGGGTGCCGATGTCTTGCGGGTGCACGACGTCGCCGAGACGGTCGACGCGCTGCGCGTCTGGAGTGCGATCACGAAGGGATCGGTGTGAGCGAGGCCGTCACGGTGATCATCCGCGGCCTCGAGGTCTTCGGCCGTCACGGGGTCGCCGCCGCCGAGCAACAGCTCGGGCAGCGCTTTGTCGTTGACCTTGAGCTCGAACTCGTGACGTGCCCGGGTGTGGTCACCGATGCGCTCGCCGACACCGTCGACTACGCGGCGCTCGCCGATCGGGTCGCCGCCGTCGTGGCGGGGCCGCCCCAGCGACTGCTCGAGCACGTCGCCGGCCAGATCGCGGATCGGGCCCTGGCCGAGCCGCGCGCGCACCGGGTGCGTGTCGAGCTGCGCAAGCCCCATGTCGCCCTGCCGCACACCCTGGAGGCGACCGGGGTCCGGCTCGAGCGGACCCGCGAATCGACGTACTGGCTGGGGCTCGGGTCGAACCTCGGCGACCGCCTTGCGAACCTCCAGGGCCTGGTGGACGCGCTGCGCGATGGCGGCGCGCGCGTCGCGGCGATCAGCCCGGTCTACGACACCGCTCCGCAGCAGATCGTCGACCAGCCGGCGTTTCTGAACGCGGCCGTGCGCGTGCGGACCCAGCTGACCCCGCGGGAGCTGTTGGCGGTGGCCAAGGCCGCCGAGCGGCGCCTTGGTCGCACCGGCGGCGGGGTGCGCTTCGGTCCTCGGCCCGCGGACTGCGACATCGTGTTCTGGGACGGGGGCAGCTGGCGCGATGACGAGCTCGAGATCCCGCATCCGCGCCTGACCGAGCGTCGCTTCGTGCTCGTGCCGCTGCTGGACGTCGGGCCCGGGCTGGTGCATCCTGACGGTCGTGCCCTCGCCACGTGCGAGGCCGCGCTCGATCCGGACGAACAGCCGGTGCGCCCGTGGCCGGACGGGGCGCTCGGCTAGGATCGTTCTCCACTGCGCCGGTCAAGGAACCCACCATGTCATATACGGATGAGCTCGAGGAGTATGACGCCGAACTGGAGCTGCGTCTCAAGCGCGAATATGCCGACGTCTACCCGCTGTTCGGTTATTGCGTCTGCACCCAGGAAGCCACCTACTTGTGCAACCGCTTCGAGCGCGAGCTGATCCCGCAGGCCGCGTATCCGCTGTTTCACATCGTGATGGAAGACGTCTGGGTGTGGGACAAGAGCCGCCCGTCGCGGATCATTCCGCGCGTCGAGGTGTACACGACCCAGGACGTCACCCTCGAGATCCTCAAATCGCCCGACGGCGGGCTGCCGGAGGAATAGGCACCCATGGGATCGGCATTGCTTGCGATCGACGTCGGGAACTCCACCACGCTCGCCGGGGTCTTCCAGGGCGACGAGCTGCTGCATGAGTGGCGGATCTCGACCGAGCGCTCGGCGACCGCCGACGAGCTGGCCGCCTCGCACGACCAAATCCTGCGCTTGCGCGGCGGCAGCCTCGACGAGCTGGACTCCATGATCGTCTCATCGGTCGTCCCGACGCTGACCAATGGGTACCGGCAGCTTGCGCTCAAGTACCTCGATCACCCGGCCGTCGTCGTCGGCCCGGGGATCCGCACGGGCATGTCGCTGGCGATCGACAACCCGGTCGAGCTGGGCGCGGACCGCCTCGTCAATGCCGTCGCGGCCTACCGGCGCTACGGCGGCCCGTGCATCGTCGTCGACCTCGGCACCGCCACGACCCTCGACGTCGTCTCGGACACCGGCGTCTACCTGGGCGGCGTGATCGCGCCCGGCATGGAGACTTCCCTCGATGCGCTGACGAGCCGCGCGGCGCGCCTGGTCAAGGTCGATCTCATCCCGCCGGAGCGGGTGATCGGGCGCTCGACGGTCGAGAGCATGCGCTCGGGGCTGGTGCTCGGCACCGTCGCGATGATCGACGGGCTCTGCGAGCAGATCCGCGGGGAGCTGGCCGGCACCCCCACCGTGGTCGCAACCGGCGGCCTGTCCGGGATGGTGGCCAAACTGTCGACCCAGATCGATCACGTCGAGCCGATGCTGACCCTCGACGGGTTGCGGATGATCTACAGCCTGAACGCCAACGGTCGACCGTCCCCAAGCGTCGCCGAGGAGCCGCGGTGAAAAAGCGCATGAAGGGCGCGATCGCCGACCGGACCGCCGCCGACACGGACCGGGCGGTGCCCGGCGTGAGCTGGCCGCTGGCCGAGCCGTTTTCGATCGGCGACCTCGAGGTGCCCAACCGCGTGGTCCAGGCGCCGTTGGCGGGAATCGCCAATGCCCCGTTTCGCGTCCAGTCCCAGCGCCATGGGGCCGGCCTGGCGATCTCGGAGATGGTCGCCAGCATGGGCGTGCACCACGGCAACGCCCGCACCGTCGAGATGCTGCGCCTCGACCCCGACGAGCGCCGGACCGGCATCCAGCTGTTCGGGGCCGTCCCGGAGGCCATGGCCGAGGCGGCCCTGGCGGCCGAAGCGCACGGGGCGGTGCTCGTCGACATCAACATGGGCTGCCCGGTGCCGAAGATCTGCAAGACCGGCGCGGGTGCCGCGCTGCTGGCCGACCCGACTCGCGCGGCCGCGATCGTGGCGGCCTGCGCGGGCGCCGTGCGCATTCCGGTGACCGTCAAGCTCCGCCGGGGCCTGACCCCGTCCGAGTCCCGTCCGGTCGAGGTCGCCCGGCGCCTGGCCGACGCCGGGGCGGCGGCCATCACGATCCATCCCCGCGCGGCCGCCGAGGAATACCGCGGCACGGCCGACCACCGCATCACCGCCGAGCTCGTCGCCGCGCTGGAGGTCCCGGTGATCGCCAGCGGCGACATCACCACGCCGCACGCCGCAGACGAGGTCGTGCGCCAGACCGGCGCAGCCGCGGTGATGATCGGACGCGGTGGGCTGGGCGATCCGTGGCTCTACCGGGCGATCGCCACCGGCCGGCCGTCGGAGCGACCCGGGCTCGCGGGCGTGATCGATGAGCTGCGGGGCTTCGCCGACGAGATCGTCGCGCTGATGGGCGAACGGCGGGGCGTGCACTATCTGCGCAAGTTCTATCCGTGGTACCTCGTCGGTGAGCCGGTTGCCCACGACGCGGTCGCGGAGCTGCTGGTCATGGAGGGATTCGACCGCGTGCTCGAGCGGCTGGCGGCGCTTGCCGACGGCGCCCCGCTTGCAACAGCCCCAGGCCTGAACTAGCGTTCGGCGCCGCTCGGCACTCTGCACGCGCGCGACCCGCGCGCGCGTCCTGTGCTCCTGACCCAAGGAGAACCGATCACGATGGACCGCGAAGTCATCCTCACCGAAGAGGGCTACCGCAAGCTCCGCGAGGAAATCGAGCATCTCTCGACCACCAAGCGGCGCGAGGTCGCCGAGCGGATCAAGGCGGCTCGTGAGTTCGGTGACATCTCCGAGAACTCCGAATACGACGACGCCAAGAACGAGCAGGCGCAGATCGAGACGCGCATCCAGGTCCTCGAGCAGAAGCTGCGCAACGCGCGAATCGTCGACACCGAGCACATCGCCACCGACAGCGTCGCGATCGGTGCACGGGTGACGCTCAAGAACACCAAGTCCAAGGAGACCGTCGAGTACGCGATCGTCGGTTCGGCCGAAGCGGACCCCAGGAATCGGCGGCTGTCGAACGAGAGCCCCGTGGGCAAAGCCATTCTCGGCCGCAAGAAGGGCGAGAAGGTCGCGATCCCGGCGCCGCGCGGCGTGATCGAATACCAAATCGTGAAGATTGAGGCGGGTGACGCAGCCGCCTGATCCGTCGGCGGCGGCCGACCGTCCGGACGCCGAGGGCTCGGGACTCGAGCGCCTCGTCGCGGAGCGCCGCGCCAAGGCGGATGGCCTGCGTGCGCACGGTGTCGATCCCTTCCCGCGCGCCTTCCCGGGCCGGGTCGCGATCACCGCGGTGCGTGCGGCCCACGACGGTCTCGCCGCCGGCGAGGAATCCGCCGAGACGGTGCGGGTCGCCGGGCGGCTGACGGCCCGCCGCGGTCAGGGCAAGGTCGCCTTCTGCGATCTTGAAGACCGTGACGGCCGTATCCAGCTGTGGGCGTCGCTGGACCGCCTCGGCCAGGACGCGATGGACCTACTGCTCTCGCTGGATCTCGGCGATCTTGTCGGGGCCGAGGGACCCGTGACGCGCACCAAGCGCGGCGAGCTGTCGATCGCGGTCACGGCAGTCGAGCTGTTGGCCAAATCGCTGCGTCCGCCGCCGGACAAGCACTCCGGCTTGCGCGATCCGGAGACCCGCTACCGTCAGCGCTATCTGGATCTGATGAGCAACGAGGAGGTCCGCCAGGCGTTTGTCGTGCGCGCCAAGACGATCGCCGCGGTGCGCGGGTTCCTGGACGCCCGCGGCTTCATCGAGGTCGAGACCCCGTGCCTGCAGCCCGTCTACGGCGGCGCGGCGGCGCGTCCGTTCGTCACCCACCACAACCAGCTCGATCGCGACCTGTACCTGCGGATTGCGCCGGAGCTCTATCTCAAGCGCTGCATCGTCGGCGGCCTGGAGAAGGTCTACGAACTCGGTAAGGATTTCCGCAACGAGGGCGTCAGCTACAAACACAATCCCGAGTTCACGATGGTCGAGACCTACGAGGCCTACGTCGGCTATCGCGAGGTGGCGGAGATGCTCGAGCAGCTCGTCGCGCACGCCGCGATCGCCGCGACCGGCTCGGCCCGCGTCGAGTGGCGCGGGCAGACGATCGACTTCACGCCGCCGTGGCGGCGACGTGATCTGCGGGACGCCATCCACGAGGCCAGTGGCATCGATGTGCGTGCGCACACCGACGCCGACGGCCTGCGGGCCGCGATGCGGGCGGCTGGCCACGACGCACCCGAGCCCGAGGCGTGGGCCAAGCTCGTCGACGGGCTGTTGACCCAGACGCTCGAGCCGACCCTCATCCAGCCCACGTTCCTGCTCGACTATCCCCTGGAGCTCTCGCCGTTCGCCAAGCGGACACCGGACGACCCGGACACCGTCGAGCGCTTCGAGGCGTTCGCCGGCGGCATGGAGATCGCGAACGCGTTCACCGAGCTCAACGACCCCGACGACCAGGCAGCGCGCTTTGCGATGCAGCAGGCCGATCGCGCCGCCGGCGACGAGGAGGCCCCACCGATAGACGAGGACTTCCTGGTCGCGCTCGAGCACGGGATGCCGCCTACGGGCGGTCTGGGCCTTGGCATCGACCGTCTGGTCATGCTCCTGACCGGCGCGACCTCGATCCGTGAAGTCGTGCTGTTTCCCGCCATGCGCACGTGACCACGTCGGCGACGTCCCGCCGCGGCAGGTGGCCTGCTAACATCCTCGGCCGTCTGTCGCACGATCCTATGGGGAATTGATGGCTAAGCCGCGGGCCCGCAGTCGGTCCAACAAGAAGGGCAAGGGCGCAGTACCTGCGCAGCGCAAGCGTCGTCCGACGCTGCCGGCCGAAGACCTCGACTGGAAGAACTTTCCGTCGTTGCGCCGTTTCGTCAGCGAGCGCGGCAAGATCCGTTCGCGCCGGATCACCGGCCTGTCGCGCCGCCAGCAGGCGATCGTCAGCAAGTCCGTGCGCCGTGCGCGCGAGATGGGCCTGCTGGCCTATCCCGACCAGGACCGCAAGGTCCGGCACTAGGGGCACCCGGGTTGGGAGCGGCTTGTGCGTCGGGCACGGCTGCCATACTCGCCGCATGGGTCCGTGCCCGATTTGTGAGCAGGCGCTGGTGTGGCGCCACAACGGCGCCTGGTGCGATCGCTGTCACCGCAAGGTCGAAACGTGCTGCGAGGGGGCTCCACAGCCACTCGCAGTGGGCATGCGGTGTGCTGCTCCGGCGGGGCGAAAGACCGCCGAGATCCCGCATGGGAACTGAGAACCGGTGCTCCGGCGGAGGGATGATCGTCCCTGCTAGAATCCAAGTCCTCGTACAGTGGGACGCAGGACGGCATTCCCTTGCGGGGTGCTGGGTGCGAGTGGCTCCAGGCAGCAGCTTCACCTGGGGGGTACTGCCCGGTTGGCGCAGTTGTTGCTGAGATCCGCAGCGGCTGCTTGGCGAAGAGGAGATCTCGTTGTTTGAGAGGTTCACCGAGCGGGCGCGCCAGGTCGTCGTGTTGGCCCAGGAAGAGGCGCGTACCCTCAAGCACAACTACATCGGGACCGAGCACATCCTGCTCGGCCTGCTGCGCGAAGAAGAAGGTCTCGCCGCACGGGTCCTCGAGGGGCTTGAAATCACGGTGGAAGAGGTCCGGGCGCAGGTCATCCGGATCGTCGGGTCTGGCGAAGAGGTGACCTCGGGGCAGATCCCGTTCACCCCGCGCGCCAAGAAGGTCCTCGAGCTGGCGTTGCGTGAGGCGCTGTCGCTCGGCCACAACTACATCGGTACCGAACACATCCTGCTCGGCCTCGTGCGTGAGAACGAGGGCGTTGCCGCGCGCATCCTGGCGGACTTCGACGCCGACAGCGAGAAGATCCGCAACGAGATCATCCGCATGCTCTCGGGTCCGGGTCGCCGCCAGCAGGGCCAGACCGCCGGCGGGACCCCCGCCGACAAGAAGTCGAGCAAGCTGCTCGAGCAGTTCGGCCGCAACCTGACCAAGCTGGCCGCGGACGGCAAGCTCGACCCGGTCGTGGGCCGTCAAAACGAGATCGAGCGCGTGATGCAGATCCTCTCGCGCCGTACGAAGAACAACCCGGTGCTCATCGGTGAGCCCGGCGTGGGCAAGACCGCCGTCGTCGAGGGCCTGGCCCAGCGCATCGCAACCAACCAGGTCCCGGACCTGCTCAAGAACAAACAGATCTACACCCTGGACCTCGCGGCCCTGGTGGCCGGGTCCAAGTACCGCGGCGAGTTCGAGGAGCGCCTCAAGAAGGTGATGAAGGAGATCACCCAGCGGGGCGACATCATTCTGTTCATCGACGAGCTGCACAACCTCGTCGGCGCCGGTGCGGCCGAAGGCGCCATCGACGCCGCCAGTATCCTGAAGCCGGCGCTTGCGCGCGGTGAATTGCAGACCGTGGGCGCGACGACCCTCGACGAGTACCGCAAGTACCTCGAGCGCGACTCGGCCCTCGAGCGTCGCTTCCAGCAGATCCGGGTCGAAGAGCCCTCCCAGGAGGAGACCGTCCAGATCCTGCGCGGCCTGCGCGACCGTTACGAGGCCCACCACCGCTGCACCATCACCGACGAGGCGCTTGAGGCCGCGGCCAACCTGGCCGACCGGTACATCTCCGAGCGCTTCCTGCCGGACAAGGCAATCGACCTCATCGACGAGGCCGGCAGCCGCATGCGCATCCGCACGATGACCTCTCCGCCCTCGTACCGCGAGCTTGAGGACGAAATCGAGACCGTCCGCAAGGAGAAGGAAGCGGCCATCGAGGCGCAGGAGTTCGAGAAGGCCGCGAACCTGCGTGACAAGGAGCGCCGCCTGACCAACAAGAAGCGGGAACTCGAGGAGGAGTGGAAGTCCGAGGACGGCGGTCCGCGGCCCGAGATCGGCGAGGAGGAGATCGCCGACATCGTCTCGATGTGGACGGGCATCCCAGTCTTCAAGCTCACCGAGGCGGAATCCCGCAAGCTGCTACGCATGGAAGACGAACTGCACAAGCGCGTGATCGGCCAGGAGCAGGCGATCAAGGCGGTCAGCCGTGCCATCCGGCGTGCCCGCGCGGGCATCAAGGACCCCAAGCGGCCTGCCGGCAGCTTCATCTTCCTCGGCCCGTCGGGCGTGGGCAAGACCGAGCTGGCACGCACGCTTGCCGAGTTCCTGTTCGGCGACGACCAGGCGCTCATCCAGGTCGACATGTCCGAGTACATGGAAAAGCACGCGGTCAGCCGGCTGGTGGGTTCCCCGCCCGGATACGTCGGGTACGACGAGGGCGGCCAGCTCACCGAGCAGGTGCGCCGCCGGCCGTACTCGGTCATCCTGCTGGACGAGGTCGAAAAGGCACACCCGGAGGTCTTCAACATCTTGTTGCAGATCCTCGAGGACGGCCGCCTGACCGACGCCCAGGGCCGTTCGGTGGACTTCCGCAACGCGATCGTGATCATGACCTCGAACATCGGGGCCGCCACGATCAGCCGCGACACCCCGCTCGGCTTCTCGGTGTCCGAGGAGTCCGGCCTGAGCTACGACGACATGAAGTCGCGGATCATGGGCGAGCTCAAGCGTGTGTTCCGTCCCGAGCTGATCAACCGGATCGACGAGATCATCGTCTTCCACAAGCTCACTCGCGACGAGATCACGCAGATCGTCGAGCTGTTGCTCGTGCGGCTCAAGGAGCAGATGGCCGATCACGGTCTGGCGTTGCAGCTGACCGAGGAAGCCAAGGATCTGCTTGTGGCCGAAGGCTACGACCCCGCGATGGGCGCGCGGCCCCTGCGCCGTGCCATCCAGCGCCTCATCGAAGACCCGCTCGCCGATGAGGTTCTCAAGGGGAACTTGCCCGAGGGCACCGTCATCGTGGTCGACCGCGATGGCGAACAGATGAAGCTGATTCCGACCCTGCCCGAGGAGCCGACCACCGTCGGCGTCGCGGCGAGCGAGACCCCTGAGGACGGGTCGGACTCGGAGCCCGCAGAGTCGTAGTCGTAACTGCGTACGGGAGACCCGATCGGGTCTCCCGTACAGCGGCTGGTGAAGGTTTTTTGGTTCGAGCGCGTCCACACAGCGTCCACGTCTGCCAGGAATGTGGCTCCACGCATCCGCGTTGGGTCGGGCGCTGCACAGCCTGTGGGGTGTGGGGATCCGTCACCGAAGAGACGCGTGTGGCCAGCCTGGCACGCGGCGCCGAGCCCGCTGCGCGACCGGTCCGCCTGGGCGACCTTGCGCTCGCGCCGACCTCGCGGCTCGCAGACCGGCGTCGACGAACTCGATCGCGTGCTGGGCGGAGGGCTCGTCCCCGGGTCGCTCGTGCTGATCGCCGGCGAACCCGGCATCGGTAAGAGCACGCTCGTCCTGCAGGCGCTCGCGGGCGTATCGGTATCCCGCAGTGCCCTGTTGATCACCGGCGAGGAGTCGCTGGCCCAGGTGCATGCGCGCGGCGAGCGGGTGGCTGCCCACACGGACGCCGTATCGATCCTGGCCGAATCGCACCTCGAGCGGGTCATCGAGGCCATCCGCACGCATGATCCGGCCGTGTGCGTCATCGATTCGATCCAGACCCTTGTCTCGGACGCGGCCGAGGGCGCGGTCGGGTCGGTCTCGCAGATTCGTCAGGCCACCGGCGATCTGCTGCGGCTCGCCAAGGAGCGCGAGATCGTCATCGTGCTGGTCGGTCACGTCACCAAGGACGGCGGGCTCGCCGGCCCGCGGATGCTCGAGCACATGGTCGATTGCGTGCTCACCTTCGAGGGCGAGGAGATGCGCGCGCATCGCGTGCTGCGGGCCACCAAGAACCGCTTTGGCTCGATTAATGAGACCGGCGTGCTCGAGATGCGGCCGGACGGGCTCGTCTCGGTCGAGGACCCAACCGGGCTGTTCCTCGCCGAGGTCGGTGAGCGCGTCGGATCGTGCGTGTTCCCGGTCATTCAGGGCAGCCGCGCGATGCTCGTCGAAATCCAGGCGCTGGTCGGGCCGACCGAGGTCGTGCCCCCGCGGCGCGTGGCGGTCGGGGTCGACCGGACGCGCTTGGCGCAGGTGATCGCGGTCCTGTCGCGCCACGCCGGCTTCCGGCTCGGCGACCAAGACGTGTTCGTGAGTGTCGCCGGAGGCGCGCGCGCCATCGATCCGGCGGCGGATCTGGCAATGGCGCTGGCGATCGCCAGCGCCCATCGCGGGACACCGCTCGCCGCTGGGTCTGCGGCGTTTGGTGAAATTGGGCTGACAGGCGGGGTGCGCCCGACCGGTCACTGGGGTCGCCGACTCGGCGCGATCGGTGCTCACGGACTCACGCTGGCGGTCGCGCCACGGATGGCAAGCGAAGTTGCAGAGCCTCCGCCCGCAGGGGTGGAGATTTCGTCGGTTGGGGATATCGCGCAGGCTCTTCAGGTCGCGTGCCCGCGCTGAACGCGCGGGGACCGGGATATCCCACGAGCAGGAGGGGCGAGTGTTTGAAGTCGGAGATAAGGTGGTGTACCCGCACCACGGCGCCGGAGTGGTCCAAAAGAAGGAGCACAAAGAGGTTCTGGGCCAGCGGCGCGAGTACCTGACGATCACGATCCTGTACAACGAGATGACCGTCATGGTTCCGGCCGAGAACGCGGAGCGCGCGGGGCTGCGCCGGGTGATCGACGAGCGGACCGTCCAACTGGTGCTCGCGGTGCTCAAGGACGACGGCACCCAGATGCCCAAGAACTGGAACCGCCGCTTCAAGCACAACCGCGACAAGATCAAGACCGGCGATGTGTTCGAGCTGGCCGAGGTCGTGCGGAACCTGTCGATCCGCGACCTCGACAAGGGGCTCTCGACGGGCGAGAAGCAGATGTTCGGCCGCGCCAAGAAGATCCTGGCGAGTGAGCTGATGTACGCCTGCGAGATGGAGGAGCAGGAAGCGATCGACTTCCTCGAGAACCTCCTGGAAAATATCGGTGGCGGGCGCGGTGAATCGCGTGTCGTGGCGGGTGCTCCCGTAGATTTGGACGACGACGACGACGTGGAGGTTGCGCCGGAATAACTCCGGACAACCAATGTGCCGGGTTGACGTGGAACGCGCGCTAGGCTTCGCGATAGGGAAGTTGTCGCGGCACAACCGAAGGAACCCCTACCCGCCGAGACAGCGAGGAGCCCGAGCACCCATGAACCTGCGACCCCAGCCACCTGCGCACGCCCCCGCAGGCCGTTGGGCGACCACAGGCGTCTGCGCGTCGCCGGCTCGGACACCGGGACGCCGCGCATGATCCTTGTCAGCCGCATCGTGCTCGCCCTGCTGGGGGCGCTCGCCGCCTACCAGGGCGCCAAGAGCCTGTCGGTTACCGCGCGGGTCGACTCGCCGTATTCGTACGCGCTCTGGGTCGCAGTGGTGGTCGTCGGAGCGCTGGTCGGGTTCCTGCTCGGCGGGGTCGCCGGCCGCTGGCTGCGCGGGCACCTGCGGGCGATCGACCGAGCCGCCGACCGGCGCTCGGCCGCCGAGCTCATGGTCGGTGCACTGGGCCTGGTCGTGGGGCTGGTCGCGGCTGCGCTGGCCGGGATCGCCGTGGCCCAGCTGCCGATTGTCGGTCCGTACCTGCTGCTCCCGGTGGTGCTGCTGGTGGCCTACGTGTTCAGCCGAATCGCCGCCCGCAAGCATCTCGACATCCTGCGTCTGGTGGGCATCCGCTCCCGCTCGAGCCAGACGCGGATCATCGACACGTCGGCGATCATCGACGGGCGCCTGGTCGAGGTCATGCGGACCAAGTTCCTGTCGGGGTCGATCGTCGTCCCCGATTTCGTCTTGGACGAACTCCAGCACGTCGCCGATTCCACCGACGCGCTCAAGCGTGCGCGCGGCCGGCGCGGCCTGGATATCGTCGAGGAGATGAAGAAGACCGCCAACGGCGGCTTCTCGGTGCGCGGCACCGAGCGCGGCGATGCCGATCAGGTCGACTCGCGGCTGGTGCGGCTCGCGCGCGAGCTCGGTGCGTCGATCGTCACGACCGACTACAACCTGAACAAGGTCGCCCAGATCCAGGGCGTCGAGGTGCTCAACGTCAATGAGCTCGCCAACGCCCTCAAGCCGGCGGTGCTGCCCGGCGAGCCGCTGTCGATCAAGATCATCCGCGAGGGCCGCGAGTACGACCAGGGCGTCGGATATCTCGATGACGGCACGATGATCGTCGTCGAGGGCGGACGCCGCCTCATGGGACAGCAGGTCGACGTCGAGGTGACCTCGATCCTCCAGAGCCCGTCGGGGAAGATGATCTTCACGCGCGTCGCCGAGCACGGGGTCTCCGCCTAGGTGCTGCGCGCGGGGAAGGGGGCCCGCCTGCGCGTACGCCGGGGACGTGGCCGCACAAGCCCGGAGCCTGCATGACCGGTGAGCCGAGGCCGGCCTGCGCGGCGATCGTCGTTGCGGCCGGAGCGGGTGTGCGCATGGGCGCGGGCATGCCCAAGGCGCTCATGCCGCTGGCGGGGCGCCCCCTCGGCGCGTGGTGCCTGGATGCGCTCGCCGCCAGCGAGGCGATCGCAAGCATCGTCGTCGTGGCTCCCGTCGGCCACGAGACCGAGCTCGCCCACGCGCTCGGGCTCGAGGCCGGGCAGGTCGTCAGCGGGGGGAACTCCCGGGCGGTGTCGGTCAGCCACGGCCTTGCGGCGCTCGATCCCGACGCCGACCTCGTTTTGGTGCACGACGCCGCGCGCCCGCTCGTGCGGCCCGAGCTGATCACGGCGGTGATCGCGGGCGTCGGCGACGGCGATGGCGCGATCGCCGCGGCGCCGCTGGCCGATACGCCCAAACGGGTCACCGATGACAACGTCATCACCGGAACACCGTCGCGGGCGGGGCTCTGGCTCGCGCAGACCCCGCAGGTGTTCCGGCGTGCGGCGCTGGAGGACGCATTCGCCCGTGCACGCGCGGAAGACCGCCTCGATTGGGCGACCGACTGCGCCTCGATGGTCGAGGCAATCGAGGGGCGGGTGGTCGTCGTGCCATCGCTGTGGCCCAACATCAAGGTGACGACCCCGTCGGATGTCCGGATCGCGGAGCTGCTTCTCGCCGATGCCGCACCGCAACGCGTTCGCTAACGTGCATCGCCGATGCTGACCGACTACCACCTTCACCTGCAGCCCGACGGCGTGGCGGCGCGCGCGGAGCACGCCGCCGGCTGGGATGCTGCCGGCGGCCATCTCTCGCCGGCCTGGATCGGCCAGTACACGGGTCGCGCCGAGGCTCGCGGCGTGCACGAGATCGCCGTTACGGAGCACGTGCACCGCTTCGCCGAGGCCCGCGAATGGCACCCGAACCCGTGGTGGCGCGAGGAGGCGACCGAGGACGTCGACGCCTACTGTGCGGCCCTTGAGCGGGCACGCAGCGAGGGACTGCCGGTGTTGACCGGGGTCGAGATGGACTGGCTCGCGGATCGGCAGGACGACATCGCGTGCTTCTTGGCCGACCGCCCCTTCGACATCGTGCTCGGTTCGGTGCACTGGCTCGCCGAGCGGGCCGTGGACCACCCGGACTATCTGGCGTGGGACACGCTCGGCGCCGAAGAGATCTGGGCGCGTTACCTGGACGAGCTGGTTGCGGCGGCGCGCTCCGGGCTCTTTGACGTGCTGGCCCACATCGATCTGCCGAAGGTGTTCGGCCACTCGCCGCCAGACTCCGCGCGGGCCCGCTGGCCGGAGGTCGTCGCGGAGATCGCCGCCGCGGGCGTCGCGGTCGAATGCTCGACCGCCGGGTTGCGAAAGCCGGTCCGCGAGCTGTATCCGCACCCCGATCTGCTCGGGTTGTGCGGCGCTGCGGGCGTCCCGGTCACGCTCGCGAGCGATGCGCACCGGCCCGACGACGTCGCCGCGGACTATCCCACCGCGGTCGCGGCACTGGGTGGGGCCGGCTACACGCACCTGACCCGCTTCGCACGCCGGGTCGGCACGCAGGTTTCGATCGCGGACTGGGCATGAGGGTCGGGATCGGTGTCGACGCCCACCGGTTCGGGCCGGGGGTCCCGCTGATGCTCGGCACCGTCGCGGTCCCGCACGCGCACGGCCTCGTCGGTCACAGCGACGGGGATGTGGTCGCGCACGCGGTCTGCGACGCGGTGCTCGCCGCCTGCGGCGGGCCGGACATCGGGGCCGTCTTTCCCCCGGGAGATCCCGGCTGGGCCGGAGTGTCGGGGGCGACGCTACTCGGGCACGTGCGCGCATACGCCGCCGCCGCGGGTCTGCGGGTCATCAATGCGCACGCGGTCGTGATCTGTGAGACGCCCCGGATCGGTCCTCACCGCGAGGCAATGCAGGCCGGCATGACCGACGCACTCGGGGCTCCCGTCAGCGTCCATGCGACCTCGACGGACACCATGGGGTTCACCGGCCGTGGCGAGGGCATTGCCTGCCAGGCGGTCGCCCTGGTTGCGCCCATCGACACGGAGGACGCGTGAGCACATCTGCTCGGACCGACGGCGGACCGCGCCTGTACAGCACGCTCTCACGCCACATCGAGCCCCTGATTCCCGGCCCTGACGGGACGGTGCGGATCTACGTCTGCGGCCCGACCGTCTACGGGCCGATCCACGTCGGCAACGCGCGCCCGTTTGTCGTGTTCTCGGTCTTCAAGCGCTATCTGACCCGGCGCGGTTACGCGGTGCGCTTCGTGAGCAACATCACCGACGTCAACGACAAGATCTACCTCGCCGCGCAGCGTGAAGGCGTGCCGTCGGCCGAGCTCGCCGACCGGTACCTGCGCGAATATGTGGCCGATACCGATCGCCTCGAGCTTGGCCGACCCGACCTCGAGCCGACCGTTACCGCGCACATGCCGGAGATCATCGCCCTGATCGAGCGCCTGATCGTGCTCGAGCTCGCGTATCCGAGTGGCGGCGACGTGTACTTCCGCGTCGATCGCTTTCCGGGCTATGGCAAATTGTCGGGCCGCCGCCTCGACCAGATGCTCGTTACCGAGCCGGGGGAGGCCAAGGAGCACCCCTTGGACTTCGCCCTCTGGAAGGGGCACAAGCCCGACGAGGACACCTTCTGGGACTCGCCGTGGGGCCCGGGCCGCCCGGGCTGGCACATCGAGTGCTCGGCGATGGCCCAGTCCGCGCTGGGGCCATCGTTCGAGATCCACGGCGGCGGCATCGACCTGGCGTTCCCGCACCACGAGAACGAGATCGCACAAAGCGAGGGCGCCAACGGCGTGCCGATGGCGCGCATCTGGGCGCACAACGAGATGCTCGAGCTCGGCGGCAAGATGTCCAAGAGCGAGGGCAACATCGTGCTCTTGCGCGACGCGCTCGATCGCTGGGGGCGCGACGTGCTGGTGGCGTTCTTCTTGCGCACGCACTATCGCTCCAAGCTCCCGTTCGGGGACGCCGTGCTCGAGGACACCCGCCGCCAGATCGAGACGATCCGCAACGCCGCCCTCGCGCTCGACCGGGCCGAATCTGCGCCCGGCGTGGGGGTCAATCGCGAACTCGCCGACACGCTGGTGGCGGCGCGCACCGATTTCTTCGAGGCGCTCGATGACGACTTCCACACGCCCGCGGGCCTTCGCGGCCCTGTTCGAGGTGATCCACGCGATCAACAGGGCGGTCGAGGGCGAGCGCCCCGGCATCTCGCAGCTGCAGGCGACCCGTGCCGAGTTCGTCGGCCTGCTCGACGTGCTCGGGCTCGCGAGTGTGGCCCAGAGTGCGCCGGTCGCGCCGGCCGAGATCGTTGCCCTCGCCGAGGCGCGCGAGGCCGCGCGCGCCGTGCGGGACTTTGCGCGCGCAGATGCACTGCGGGATGAGATCGAGGCGCATGGCTACGAGGTCCGCGACACTCCCGAGGGGCCGCAGGTCACCAGGAAGTGACCGATGGCGAGATCATCTACGGCCGCAACCCGGTGCGCGAGGCGCTGCGCGCCGGACGCCGTCGCATCGACCGCATCTGGGTGCTTCCCCAACTGGCCGACGCGGATTGGCTGGTCGGCTGCCGGGTGATCCCGACCCACAAGGCCGAACTGGGTCAGATGGCCGGCACCTCGGACCATCAGGGGGTCGTGGCCCGCGCGGAGCCGTACCCGTACGCCGATATCCGGGACATGCTCGAGGCCTCGGGCCCGATCGTCTGCCTGGACGGTGCGCAGGACCCGCGTAACCTCGGCGCGATCTGCCGCGTGGCCGATGCCGCCGGGGCGGTGGGGATCGTGACCGCCCAGCGTGGGTCCCCGGGCGTGACGCCGACGGTGTGTAAGACCTCCGCCGGTGCAGTCGAGCACCTGATGGTCGCGCGGGTGGCCAATATCGCCGGGTTCCTCAGCGAGGCCAAGGACGCCGGTCGCCTGGTGGTCGGCGCCGATCCTGATGCGGCGGCCGATTTCCGCGCCGTGGCGTGGAGCCCCCAGGTCGTGATCGTCATGGGCAGCGAAGGGGCTGGGCTCCGTCCGAGGGTTGCGGCAGGATGTGCCGCGATGGTGCGGATTCCGATGCGTGGCCACGTGGCGTCGCTGAACCTCTCGGTGGCGTGCGCGCTGCTGCTGTTTGAGGCGGTTCGCGGCGACATTTCCATGTGATTTTCGCCACATGCCTTCCCAAACGGCCTCCGGTCACATAACATCTCGCGCGGAGGGGAAATCGAACCCTCTACTTCAGGATAAGACTTTCGGAGAGCGCCTTGTCTTTCGCCTTTTCCGCTGCGAGCGCGCAGGATTCATCCGTCCGGCGTATCCGCGGGGGCTATGAACCTCAGACTGAGAATGAGATCACCGATCGCGCGCTCATTGAGCGTGCACGGCGCGGCGATGCCGTCGCGATGGACAAGATCGTCGATCGTTACCGGGGTTTCGTCCGGCTGCGGGCCAGTTCGTATTTCTTGGCCGGTGGGGAGGGCGAGGACCTCATCCAGGAGGGGCTGATCGGCCTCTACAAGGCCGTCCGCGACTATCGGCCTGACCGCGAGGCGTCGTTCCGGTCGTTTGCCGAGCTGTGTGTCACCCGGCAGATCATCACCGCGATCAAGACCGCGGCGCGCAACAAGCACACGCCGCTGAACACCTACGTGTCGTTCAGCCACTCGCGCGCCGGCTCATCCTCGGACCAGGAGATGTCGCTCGCGGAAATTCTCCCGGACGACCCGGCCTGGGATCCGATCAACCAGGCGATCTCCTCCGAGGAACTGCGGTCGCTGATCGGATGTCTGGGCGAGACGCTCTCTGCGCTCGAGAGTGGCGTCCTGACGATGTACCTGGAAGGACGCTCCTACGAGGAGATCGCGGGCCGGCTCGACTGCACGCCCAAGACGGTCGACAACGCGCTCCAGCGCGTCAAGCGCAAGGTGATCGTGCACCTGCGCTCCCGTGAGGTCGCCGACCTGCGCTGACCCGGTCCGTCGGCCGTGGCCGGCACGGATCATCATCAGGCCGGTCCGACGGGTGGCGGCGCAGTACGCTCTCGGATCGTGGAACGCTTCGAGATGCCGCGCTCACGTTGGGCGCTTCCCTTCCTGGTGCTGTTCGCCCCGCATGGCGGGTCCGTCGAACTGGACGAGGTCCACTGTGAGATTCAGCTCGGCGCGTTGGGCAGCGCATCGATCCCGCTGGAGCTCATCACGCGCGTGTCGACGATGGACTGGCCCTGGTTCGCCGGGGTCGGGGTCCGCATCGGCCGCGGTGTTGTGGGATTCATCAGCAAGTCCGGGCAGGCCGTCCTCATCGAGCTCGCCCAGCCCGTCCAGGTGCGGGCGCCGTTGCGCTGGAGCACGCAGCGCATCGCCGTGCGGGTCGACGACACGCAGGCGTTCATGGTCGCGCTCGCCTACCGGCGCACCGCGCTCGCGGGCGAGTAGCGCGCACCGCCGGGCCCGGTCAGTTGCGTACCCGGTAGATCAGGTGCGTGACCCCGTCGGACTCGACCACGCGCTCGGCCTCGAGTGCGGGGCCGCCGCCCCGGAGGTTGGCGAACAGGCGCACGCCCGCACCGAGCAGGACCGGCGCGAGGTTGATGACGATCCGGTCGATCAGACCGGCGTTGAGGTACTGCTGGGCGACATCGGCCGCCCCGACATTGACGGGTCGGTCCCCGGCCGCCGCCTGCGCGAGGGCACGCGCCCGGTGGATCCCGTCGGTGACTGCGGTCCCGCCGGTGCCGGGGCCCACGTGGCGATCGATCGGGCGATGGGTCAGCACGAAAAACGGCGCCCCGAGCGGATGCCAGCCGTCCCAACCGCCGGCGACGTCGAAGGTCCGGCGCCCCGTGATGATGGCGCCGCAGGAGAACATCTCCTCGACCACCGGGCGGCTTGCCGCCGGTGGTCGGAACCGGTCATCTGGGCCGACCCGTTCGGTTCCTGCCGTCCACCAGTCGAACAGGCGCGCGCCGCCGTCGCCGAGCGGATTGCCTGGTCCGTCGTTTGGTCCGGCGATGAAGCCGTCCAACGACATCGTGAGATTGACCACCAGCTCGCCCATGCATCCCTTCCGGTCCCGCGGCGCTGCGTGACGACGCCCGGTGCTATCCGGCGATCGGTTCCAGGATCACGAGCTGGTTCCCGTCGGGATCGTAGATATCGAGCACGCGGGCGCCGCCCATGTCCTCGACCTGGCCCATTTGCGTACCGGCCGCCTTCAGCGCGGCGGCGAGCTCGTCGAGGGTGTCGGTGCGGAGCACCACGGTCGCGCCGCCCTTCTGGGGCGCGACGGCGAGTTCGCCCGACAGGGCGAGGTTGATTGCACCGGCCGACAGCTCGGCCCAGTCGTTGCCCTCGCGACGCTCGAGTTCGAGCCCCAGCGTCCCGGTGTAGAACGCGACCGCCCGGTCCATGTTGCAGACCTGGTAGAAGACCGTGTCAATCCCCGCAATCAAGCCCATGCCGACTCCCGGTGACGACTCCGTTCGGAGTCTAGGCGACGTGCCGCGGCGATGTCGCCGGCCGGGGCAGCGGAGGCCGCCGGTACCATCGGACAAGTGACGCTCTCCGGCCAGCTCGACCTGCTTGTCGCCGCCCGCCCCGGTGCCGGCGAGCCACTGATGTCCGATCGGCTGTGCGCCTTGCTGGTGCGCAGGGGCCGACCGCTCGAGGTCGGTCAGGTCGTGGCCCAGGTCTTGCGCCTGCGCGGCTGCCCGCTCACGCTGCAGCGGCGCCTGGTCGCCGAACTGGTCGACAGCGACGCTCGGCTGACATGGCTCGGGCGGGACCTGGTGGGGCTCGCCCCGCCGCGCTGGGCCTCCCAGCGCGTCGCCGACGCGACGTTCTGCATCGTCGACCTGGAGACGACCGGCGGCAGCCCGGGCAGCTCGAAGATCACCGAGATCGGCGCGGTCCGTGTGGTCGGGCCTCGAGATCGTTGACCGGTTCGCGGTGCTGGTCGACCCCGAGCGGCCGATTCCCGAGACGATCACCCGCCTGACGGGCATTACCAACCAGATGGTCGTCGGGCAGCCGGAAATCGGCGCGGCGCTGGAGATGTTCGTGGGCTTCGCACGCGGGGACGTCTTGGTCGCCCACAACGCCCCGTTCGACTTGCGCTTTCTGACCTACGAGCGCCGCCGCACCGCGGGGCGGTACTTCACCCAGCCGTGGCTGGACACGCTCACGCTCGCGCGGCGCCTGCTGGCCGGTCGTGTCGGGCGGCATGACCTGTCGACGCTCGCGGAGTGGGCCGACACGACCGTGCGCCCGCGGCACCGCGCGCTGCCGGATGCCGAGGCGACCGCCGAGCTGTTGATCCGATTCTTGGGCATGCTCGCCGAGCGGCAGATCGACACGGTCGAACGCGTGGTCGCCATCGGCGCGCCGGGCGGAACCCGCCACTCCTGGAAGCTCGCGCTGGCCGACGATCTGCCGACCTCACCAGGCATCTACCTGATGCGCAATCGGCGGGGGGATGTGCTGTACGTGGGCAAGGCGCGCAACCTGCGTCGCCGCGTGCGCTCGTACTTCGGGCCCGGCGGCCGTCACGGGCGCCTGATCGGGCGGGCGCTCGAGCAGCTGGAGCGGATCGACTACGAGTGCTGCGCATCCGAGCTCGACGCGCTGCTCGCCGAGCACCGCGTGCTGCGGGATCTGCAGCCGCCGTGCAACCGTCGCGGTCTGCCCGGGCCGACCTGGCGCATCGTGCTCACCGGGGAGGACGTGCCACGCCTGCGTGTGGTGCGCGGGTTCCCAGTTGCCAGCGATGGCACGCTGCTGTGCGTGACGACCGAGCGGCGCGCCCGCATGGTGCGCGACGTCCTGCTGGCGCTCTACCCGCTCGACTCCTCGCGTCCCCTGCCGCACCCGGATTTCGCAGATGCCGACCCGCTCCGCCGGGCCGGTGGCCACGACGACGACTCCGTGCGTATCGGCGAGCTGCGCGCGCTCGTCGGCCCGCGGCCCGCCGCGCCGCTGGGGCGGTTGGCGGCCCGGTACGCGGGGGCGGTCACCGACGGGCGCTTGCGGATCGACGATGCCGGTCAGCAGCAGTTCGAGGCGCTGTTGCAGGAGTTGCGCGCGGCGTGGCGCGCACATGCGGTGCGCGAGCGCCTGATGCTGTTCGTCGAGCCCGCCGCGACGCCCGGGCAGGCGGTCGTGTTCGGGATCGCGTTCGGGGAGGTCGTCGGTCGCGCCGAGGTCGATCTGGACAACTGGCCGGTGTCGGTCGACCGCATCCTGCGGGCGCTCTCGGTCGCCCGCGCCGCGCCGGCCAGTTCACCGCTGGATCCCGAGGCGCTGATCATCGACGGCCGCATACGCGAGCGGGGCCGGTTCGGCACCCTGGAGCTCGGCCCGGCGATCGACATCGACCGGGCGCTGACCAGCGTTGCACCACTGATCGAGCACGCGTGCGCGCACCGACGCAGCCCCGCGGCTGCTCAGGGGCTCACGCTGCTCGACGCGTAAGCGCGGTGCGGCGGGTCCGGCGGGGTGCCGGCGTGCCAAACTTCGCGGTCGATGACGACACCGGCATCGACATGCGCCCCCGCGGTGACGACGTTGATCGAGTGGTTTGCCGCGGAAGGGGCGGACTTTCCGTGGCGGCGGACACGCGATCGCTACGCGGTGCTCGTCGCCGAGGTGCAGCTGCAATCGACGCAGGTTGCCCGGGTCGTGCCGTACTTCGACGCCTGGATGGCGCGCTGGCCCACTGCGTGCGAGCTCGCCGCGGCGCCGCTCGGGGACGTGCTGGCGGCCTGGCAGGGGCTGGGCTACCCGCGGCGGGCGCGGAACCTGCAGCGGGCGGCGCGCCAGATCTGCGATGCCGGCTGGCCCGAGGACGACCGCCTGACCGACCTGCCTGGCGTGGGCCCGTACACGGCGGCGGCGATCCGCTGCTTCGCTGACGGCGTGCCGGTGCTGCCGGTCGACACGAACGTCGCCCGCGTGCTGGCGCGGCGGTTTCCGAGCGGCTGGCCCGGGACGCCGGAGGGCGGGGGCTGGTCGGTGGGCCAGGCGTTCATGGATCTCGGGCGCGAGTGGTGCACCGCACGCGCCCCGCGCTGCGAGTCTGGATGCCCGCTGCGAGATGGCTGCCCGGCGGCCGACGCCGGCAGCGTGCGCGACGCGACCCCGCCCCGCCGCCGCCAATCGCGCTTTGCCGGCTCGCTGCGCCAGCGGCGCGGCGTCCTGCTGCGCGAGCTGACCAGCAACGGATCGGTGGCGATCGCCGATGATGCGGAGGCCGCCGCGACGCTCGTCGCCGATGGGCTGGCGCACGTAGCCGGCGAGGACCTCGTGCTCCCGGAGCGCTCGTGAGCCGGGACGCGGACGAGCTCCAGGTGGTCGTCGCCGCGCTGATCGAGCGTGGCGGCCGCCTGCTGATCAGCCAGCGCCGCCCGGACGCCGGTCATGGCGGACGCTGGGAGTTTCCGGGCGGCAAGCGGGAGCCGGGCGAGCGCGATGCCCAGGCGCTGCACCGGGAACTGCGCGAGGAGCTCGGCATCGAGCTGGCGATCGGCGCGCACGCCTGGACCGAGCGCTCGGGACCGCTGGAGCTGCGTTTCTACTGGTGTCTTTGGGCCGGGGCGCTGCGCCCGCGCCCGCTCGAGGTCGCCCAGTTTCGCTGGGTGCCGGTCGGAGCCCTGCACGGATACGCGTTTCCGCCCGCCGATAGCCGGCTTGTGCAGGCACTTGTCGACGGACGTCTGGTCCGTTGAGGGGGATAAGGAGGTCGACGAACCCGGACGATGTCCACACGGTGCGGCGAATCGCGGCTCCTGCTCCAGTCGACTCTGCGGACGTGGGCACCATCTTGTTGTGCCCGACCGTTCCCGAGTCGTTGCGACCTTCACGCCGCGGGCCTTGGGCGCACGTGATTCTGTTGAGGGTGGCGATGAGACGGTGCGAATGGAGCCTGAACACGCGGATATGCTCGGGTGGCATCGCAGGGCATCAACGCCGACCGGGCCCAGTTCGACGGCAGGCACGGCCGCCGCCGCGATCCGTCTTGTGTTCATCGGCTGCTCCGGAGAAGTCGACTTCTCGTGGCGGGCGCCGCAGTAGCCGGGACGGGATCGGAAACGCCCGTGGCTGCACGCGGTCAATCCCACGGTAGTGCTGCGCCCGAGCTTCGGGCGAGGCCGTGGACGACTCCGACCCTGTGCTTGGTGCGCCGATCAGTGTCACACCGAGGTGCGTGGACCATCCGTACGGCCAGGTCGATTCTGCCGTTGGGGCCTGTTCGCGCCGACCGCGAACTCCCCAAAAAGTGTCGCCACGTCGTGCTGCGGGCCGCAACTACCGGCAGACCATCACCACGGCAGCGCGACACTCGGAGCCGTCGTCGTCGTCTCCTGTTCAGGAGTCCCTGGCCGTCTGCCCATCAGGAAGGCTGGGGTCCCTGCCCGTCCGGGGGAACGGACGCCACGGGTGATGGGACCCCTGATGACTCGACCCTCGGCGGGGGAGGACCGCGGAAACCTAGACTTTTTGGGAGGATCCAACCGTCTGAATGGGCGTATCGTCGACACCAAGAGTCCCTAGCGATCCGGGAGTCCATGAGTCATGAGGCGTCGTCAGGCCTGGCCCCGGGCAGAACGCAGCCGCCTTTCACGTGGCGCGCGAATCGTCTTCGCAGCCTGTTGTGCAGGCGTTTTCGGAGCACTGGGTGTGACGGCCGCCTCCGCGGCCCCGACCCACGCGCGGCCCCACATCTCCGGGACCTGGTACCTGCAGCGGTGGGGCCTCGTCACGCCACACGGCCACGTGCAGCACTCGGCCGCCGCCCCGCTTGCAAGCCCCAGTTTGCCCCTGGACCTGTCCTACCAGGGGGGCATCAACGGCGTCGGCGTGACGACCGGCCCCCCGAAGGTCTACCTCGTGTTCTACGGATCGCAGTGGGGTACGCAATCGACGACGTCTGTGAACGGCCGCACCTATGCGTCGTTCGGCGGCGATCCGACGGGGATGGCACCCGACCTCCAGGCGTTCTTTTCGGGGCTCGGCACGAACAATGACCTCTGGAGCGGGGTCATGACCCAGTACTGCCAGAGCACCGCGACCGTCACCGTCGCAACCGGTGCGACCACATGTCCCGAGGGCGCAGCGCACGTCGGATATCCGAGCGGCGGCGCGCTCGCGGGAGTCTGGGAAGACACCAGCGCCCCGTCGCCGGCGGCCGCCACGCAAGCACAACTGGCAACCGAAGCGGAGACCGCCGCGGCACACTTTGGCAACCTCACCAGTGCGGCGAACCGCAACGTCCAATACTTCATCGTCTCGCCGACCGGCGCCGATCCGGACGGGTTCACCGTGAACGGTGTCGCCCAGTACTGCGGCTGGCATACCTACACCGGTGGTACCTACGGCGACGTCGCATACACCAACTTGCCCTATCTCCCCGACGTCGGATACAGCTGTGGGGCCAACTTCGTCAATGCATCCGGCCCGCTGGACGGGGTCACGATGATCGGCGGCCACGAATACGCCGAAACGATTACCGATCAGTTCCCCGTCGGGGGATGGTACAACCCGACCTACGGCGAAGAGGCCGCCGACATCTGCGAATGGAACGCGAACGGCGGGACGTCCACCGATCTGGTGCTCGCCACCGGCTCGTTCGCGGTCCAGCCGATCTGGTCCAACGACGACGGCGCCTGCGTGACCAGCCACGCGATCGTCGCAAACGACGTCGTCACGGTGACGCCTCCGGCCAATCAGACGAGCACGGTCGATACCCCGATCACCGGAGCGCCGACGGCGACGGCCAGCGACAGCGCCTCGGGTCAGACGCTCACCTTCTCGGCGAGCGGGCTGCCGGCTGGCCTGGTGATCGACGCGACGACCGGCGCCATCTCGGGCACGCCGACCGCTGCCATCTACGACGCCGACGTCACGATCACCGCAACCGACGCCACCGGATCATCCGGCAGCGCATCGTTTACCTGGACGGTCAACAATCCCGGCGGCAACACGGTGACCGTCGCCAATCCCGGCCCGCTGAGCAACCCGATCAACACCGCGATTGCCCCGCTTGCGATCGGCGCGTCGGACAACCAGGCCAACCAGACCCTGACCTACGCGGCGACCGGCCTGCCGGCCGGCCTGAGCATCGATGCGAGCACCGGCTCGATCACCGGGACCCCGACGGTCGCGGGCACCGCATCGGTGACCGTCACCGTCACCGATGCGACCTCGGCATCCGGTGCTGCCACATTCAGTTGGACAATCACCGGTCCTGCGAAGATGACCGTCACCTCGCCCGGCAACCAGTCCACCCCACTCAACACGTCGATCCACGGACTGCAGATCGTTGCCTCCGATGGAACGGCAAACACACTGGCCTACTCGGCCTCCGGGTTGCCGAGCGGCCTGTCGCTCAACGCCTCCACCGGACTCATCACCGGCAAGACGGGGACCAAGGCGCAGGCCGCGTCGGTCACCATCACGGTCACCGACGCCACCGCGGGGGTCAGCGGAACGACCAGCTTCGCCTGGAAGGTCGCCAACACGGTCACGGTGACCTCGCCGAGCACACAGACGTCGACACGCAACGTGGCGATCACCCCGCTGCATATCGCGGCGTCCGACACCCAGGCGGGAGCCACCTTGACCTACTCCGCCACAAACCTGCCGACTGGTCTCAAGATCAATAGTTCGACCGGCGTCATCTCGGGCACGCCGACGAGGGCCAAAGCCGCGACCTCGGTCACCGTGACGGTTCGGGACGCGAGCGGAGCGAGCGGATCAGTGACCTTCACGTGGACGGTCAACTAACCGAGGCTGACGTCGGCGCCGAGCGTGACGAAGCGGCGGTCGACCCCAGATACCGCACGGCGCGTGGCCCGGGCGTCCCCGTGGAGGCGACGGCCTCGCGCATGCCCGCAGACCCTTCCGTGCTCGTCCGCCGTGTGTGACCTGCGGGCCCGGAACCGGTCGCCTTCGGCGGGCGTCGGGGCGACGGTCGTGTTCTCGCGGGATGATGCCGCCGACCCCAAGGTGGTACCAGCGCGCGCGGCCGCCTGATACGCGGCTGAGCCCTGATTTCACACGTCGGCCGGGTCAGCCTGTCGTCGATGTCCATACCGGCTGGTCCGTTGAGGATATGACGTCCCGACGCTCGGGGTACAATCCGTGTTCGATCCGGGAGGGACCCCATGGCGAAGGCCAAGCGCGAGCGGCGAAACAGCTTCAGGACAATGGCGGCAGATCAGGCGCTCGAGGCGCTCGATCGCATCGAGCAGATGGAGCGCCAGGAACAAACGGCGTCGCCGAGCGCTGAGCCGGTACCGGTCGTCCCGGACGCCGCCGCCGACGGGGACGACAAGTAGCCGTCCCGTCCGGGCCCCCCGCTAGTCGGCGCTCTCGATCGCGGCGGGCGTGCGCTGAAACAGCTCACCGGTCACGATGAAGTTGACACGGCCGCCCAGTTCGCCGCCGTTGTTGGCGACGCGCTCGAGATGTCGGCCGACCAGCACCGCCGCTGCGTTCCAGCTGCTGTTGGTCGTCTCCGCATCGGCCGCGGCGACAACGTCGAGCAGGCTGTAGAGCATTTCGCGAACGGCCTTCGCCTGGCTCGAGGCCCGCTCGCCGAGTACGACGTCGCTGCGTGCGATCGCCTGCACCGCGAGGGCCAGGGTGTCCACGGCCTGGGCACTCATCCGCGACAGCATGGCCTGGATCTCCGGGTTGGCGTCGCCCTGGCGTACCGATCGCGTCAGCTCGGCGATGGCGACGGCGAGATCGCCGACGCGCTCCAAGGCGACCACGGCGATCAGACCGACGTGCAGCAGGCGCAGGTCACCGGCGACCGGGGCCTGCAGCAGCTGGAGGCGGTAGATCGCGTGGTCGAGCTCCACGCAGGCTTCGTCGATGCGCTCATCGTCGGCGATGATCTGCTCGGCCGCCGCCCAATCGGCGCTCTCCCATGCGGCTGTCGCGCGCTCGATCTGGTTCAGCACGAGGCTCGCCATCTCGACGATGCGCAGGCGCAGATCTTGCATCTCGCTCTGGAAGTGTATGCGCGACGGCGCCATAGAACTCAGTTTAGGCGGTCGCGGGGACGGCTGCGTTACAGAATCGGGCCGAACCTCGGCTGCTGGGCGCCCGGTCGGTGGTCGGGCAACCGATTCCGGCCTGCAGCGGGCGTGTCGTGGCGTGGCCCGTCCACTACAGTAGGTCCCCGTGCGGGATCCGCTTGCACCATCGCCGGGACGCCTCTGCGCGTTCGTTGTCGGCGTCACCGTCATCGGCTTGGCCCTCGACCGCCTCGTGGCGCTCCCGGGTCAGTACGTGCTGGGCCTGTTGTGTTGGGGGATGCTCGGCCTTGCCCTGCGGTCGGCGACCCGCGCCGAGCGCGTCCAGACATTCGTCGTGATCGTCGTGGCCACGTGCTTCGAGGTCATCGGATCGATCATCTGGGGGGCGTACATCTATCGGCACCACAACCTGCCGATGTTCGTGCCGCCGGGTCACGGCCTGGTGTACCTGTTCGGGCTGCGGCTGAGCCAGACCAGTTGGGTGCGCATGCACACGCGCCTGTGGGTCGGCATCGCGGCGACCGGTCTGGTCGTGTGGGCCGTCATGGGTCTGACGCTTCTGCCGCGCACCGACGTGGGCGGCGCGTTCGGCTGCATCGTGCTGCTGGCGTTCCTTTTGCGCGGCCGCAACGCGACCGTCTATGCCAGCGTGTTCGCCTTTGTGGCGTTCCTGGAGATCTACGGCGTCTCCATGGGGACCTGGGCCTGGCAGGCACACATCCCCGGCACGCCGATACCGACGGGCAACCCGCCGTCGGGGATCGCGGCGGGGTACGTGTTCTTCGATATCGCGGCGATCGCGGTCGCACCGTGGTTCTTGGCGCGCTGGGCGCGCTGGCGCGGACGCGCGATCACCGTCGCGCCGGAGCCTGCCGCCGCCGCTGTGCGCGGCACTGGCGAACGCGCCCACGAGCCCCTGCCGGCCACGGCGACGCCGGTCGCCGAAACCGCCCTCTAGGCGCCGGGCATCACGAAGTGGTCCTGGCAGGCCACGTTGTGATCGATGTGGCTGACGCCGGCGAGCGTGATCTCGGCCGGCCACGAGGGGGCCCGGTGGCCGCTGTCGGCGGGTGGCGCGGTGATGACCGCCTGCCAGCGGCGCACGGTGCACTGCCAGCCGACGTCCTGGAAGTCGAGCATGAGGTCGTGCAGCAGGTCGGGCGGACCGACCAGGCGGTAGTTGGTGGGCAGGGGGTCCGTGCTCATGGCTGTAGAGTGTGCACTCCCGTGAGTCCCCGCGTCGCCATCTCCGGTGAGATCTCGCTGCTGTGGCAGGACGTCGACCCCTACCACGGCGACGTGATCCTGCTCAACATCATCCCCGACGAGATGCTGCGGATTGACACCTTTGAGCTGCGGGGACCGATCGCCGAGCGGTTCAAAGACGGTGTCCTCGAAGAGGGGATGCGGATCGAGATTCACTGCGAGACCGACACGATTGAGGTCGTCAACCGCGACACCGGGGAAACCTCCGACGAGGAGCGGCCGGTCGTGGTGGACGTCGTCGTGCTGGGCCTGTGAGGCGATCGTGCTTCCCGACGGGCGCCGCCTATACTCGCCGTTGGGCGATCGTCGATGGGGCGTAGCCAAGTGGTAAGGCAGCGGGTTTTGGTCCCGCGACCGGGGGTTCGAATCCTCCCGCCCCAACCAGGACTTCGGACACTTCCAGGGGGGTGGTTTACGTGATCCTCGGCGCGGTTGTGCTCGCCGCGGGGCAGGGAACGCGCATGAAGTCCGCGCTTCCCAAAGTCGTGCACCCCCTCGCGGGACGCCCGATGATCGGCTGGGTGTTGGGAGCCCTGGGGGGGATCGACGTCGCCCACACGGTCGTCGTGGTCGGCCACGAGGCCGGCGCGGTCGCCGCCGCGCTCCCGGAGGGCGTCACCACGTGTGTCCAGGACGAGCAGCTCGGCACCGGGCACGCCACCGCAATCGGGCTCGCCGCACTGCGGACCGACTGCGACACGGTGCTGGTGGTCTGCGGGGATACGCCCCTGATCTCGCGCCAGCTGTTCGTCGACCTCGTCGCCCAGCACGCCCAGCGGGCGCCAACGGCCACCATGGTCACGACGGTGCTCGAGGACGCGGGCGCCTACGGGCGGGTTGTCCGCGACGCCGGCGGCGCGGTGGCCCGCGTCGTCGAAGCCTCTGACGCCGCCGCCGCCGAAGTGCAGATCCGCGAGATCAACGCCGGGATCTTCCTGTTCGATCGCGCGCCGCTGGCGGCCGCGCTCGGCCAGGTGGACTCGAGCAACGCGCAAGGTGAGATCTACCTGCCGGACGTCTTGCCGATCCTCGGCGGGGTGGTCGACACGCTCGTCACCGACGATTCCGACGTCGTGCTCGGCGTGAACACCCGCGTCGACCTGGCCGCCTGCGAAGCGGTGCTCCAGGCCCGCCTGCGCGAGGCGCTCATGCTCGAGGGGGTGAGCATCCCGGATCCGGCCAGCGTCTACCTGGGGGCCGACGTGACCGTCGGGCGCGACAGCGTCCTGCTGCCCGGCGTGCACCTGCATGGTGCCACCGCCATCGGTGCGAATTGCGTGATCGGCCCGAATTGCGTGATCGAAGATGCCACGATCGACGACGGGGCCACGATCATCAACGCGGTCGTGCGCGAGAGCCATATCGGGCCGGCAGCGAGCGTCGGCCCCTTCGCCTACGTGCGGCCCGGGACCCGGCTGTCGGCCGGGGCCAAGATCGGCACGTTCGTCGAGACCAAGAACGCCGCGATCGGCGAACGCGCCAAGGTGCCGCACCTGTCGTATATCGGCGATGCCGAGATCGGCGAGGACACCAATATCGGTGCCGGCAACATCACCGCCAACTACGACGGTTTCCGCAAACACCGCACGACGATCGGCGCCCGCGTCAAGACCGGCTCGGATTGCGTGCTTGTGGCGCCGGTGACCATCGGCGACGATGCCATGACGGGGGCGGGATCGATCATCACCGATGAGGTTCCCGCAGGAGCGCTTGGAATCGCGCGGGCCCGACAGCGGGTGATCGAGGACTTTACGAGGCGGGCTGCCGCGAAGGCGCGCGCGGCATCCGAGGACTCCGGAGGGCACCAGGCATGACCAGGACGAGCATCGACCGCGATGACTCCAAGCGTCTGATGGTCTTCGCCGGGCGCGCGAGCCGCGTCCTCGGCGAATCGATCGCCGACAAGCTGGGCATGGATCTCGGTGACGTCACCCTCAAGACGTTCGCCAACGGCGAGATCTACGTCCGTTTCGAGGAGAGCATCCGGGGCGCCGACGTCTTCCTGGTCCAGTCGACCTGCCGGCCGGTCAACGAGGCGCTCATGGAGCTGCTGATCATGATCGACGCCGCCAAGCTCGCCTCCGCGCACCGCATCAACGCGGTGATCCCGTGGTACGGGTATTCGCGCCAGGACAAGAAGTCCGCGCCCCGTGAGCCGATCACCGCGAAGCTCGTCGCCGAGATGCTCCAGGCCGCCGGCGTCGACCGCCTGCTCACGATGGACCTGCACGCCGGTCAGGTGCAGGGCTTCTTCCGGATTCCGGTCGATCACATGACCGCGATCCCCCTGCTGGTGGAGCACTTCGAGGAGCGTCGGCGCGCCGGCGAACTCGACAACGTGGTGGTGGTCTCGCCCGATGCCGGCCGCGCCAAGCTCGCCAATCACGTCGCCGAGAAACTCGGCGCCAATCTGGCCGTGCTCACCAAGCAGCGCCCGGAGCACAACGCCGCCGAGGTGACGCTGCTGGTCGGTGACGTCGAAGGCCGCGACGCCATCCTGATCGACGACATGATCGACACCGCCGGCACCCTGGTGGCCGGTGCCGACACCATCCGCGCGGCGGGGGCGCGACGCGTCTATGCGGCCGCCGTCCACGGACTGTTCTCGCCACCGGCCTTGGCGCGCCTGGCGGCTTCGTCGATCGAGGAGATCGTCGTGACCGACACCGTGCCGCTGGCGCCGGACGCACCGACGGACCTGATCAAGGTCGTGTCGGTGGCGCGGATCCTCGCCGACTCGGTGCACAACGTGTTCTGCGACGAGTCGGTCAGCGAGATCTTCGCCGGGGAGAACCAGCTCTTCTAGCCGCCGGCGCCTGCGGGCGCCGGCGCGCGCTACGGCGGAGACCGACGGCGCCCTCGCGGATCGGGGCGTCGTCCACTATGATCCGCGGTCGCCCCAGATCCGGACAACGACGAGGTCGCATACCAGCATGGCTCGACACACCATAGAAGCCCAACCGCGCAGCGAATTCGGCAACGGACCGTCGCGGCGCCTTCGCAAGCAGGGCTTGGTCCCCGGCGTGATGTACGGCACGCCCGGCGAGTCGCTGCCGATCGTCCTCGAGGGGCACGCGCTGCACCGGGTCCTGTTCGCCCCCGACGGGCGCTCAAGCGTCATCGACCTGTCGATCGGCGGCAGACCCGCCCAGTCGACGGTGCTGACCGACTGGCAGCTCGATCCGATCCGCAGCGAGATTCTCCACGTGGACTTCCGTCCGGCCTCGGATGAGGAGGTCGCCACGGGCGTCGTGGAGCGCGCGCCGGAGCACATCGAGATCATTACCGCCGCCACCCGCATCAAGCAGCAGTACGAGGAATTCCTGGAGAGCGAGGCCGAGGGCGGCGATGTCGGCGACGAAGCTGCGGAGGCCGAATCCGAGGAGTAGTCCGCGGCCCGCGGCCGCACGCGGCCGCATCAGGGCGGCCGGTTGCCAAGACCGCGCGGCGCGGGCTCGCGTGGATGACGACAACGATGGCTTCCTCCGCATCTGAGCCGGCAATCGGTCTGGTCGTCGGGCTCGGCAATCCCGGGCCGCGCTACGCCGGCAACCGCCACAACGTCGGCGTGATGGTCCTCGGCGAGCTCGCGCGCAGCCTGGGCGCCGGACGTCCCAGAAATCGGTGCGGGGGCGTCTACCGAGAGGCGCGCGGTCCCGCGGGGCAACTTGGGCTGCTCGCCCCGCAGACGTACATGAACGACTCGGGCCGGTCGGTGGGACCGGCCGCCGGGAGCCTGCGCCTGGCCCCGGCTCAGGTGCTGGTGATTCACGACGAGATCGACCTGCCGTTCGGGGATGTACGCGGCAAGCGTGGCGGCGGCACGGGCGGCCACAACGGGCTGCGCTCGATCGAGCACGGCCTCGGTTCGCGGGAGTTCCTGCGGATCCGGGTCGGCGTCGGCCGCCCGCCGGAGGAATTCCGCGGCGACGAGGCCGCATGGGTGCTCGCCAACTTCTCCGAGCCGCGCGCGGATGTCCAGGCGCTGATCGCCAGGGCCGTCGTGCTCGCCGAGGCGGCGCTGCGCGACGGTATGGACGCGGCGATCGCCACCCACCATGCCCGTCCGCCCGGAACGCGTGCCCGGGGGCGGGCCGAACGGCGCGCCGAGAACCCATCCGGCGACGTTCCCGCCGGCGAGGCCGCCGACAGTGCACCCGATGACCAGTAGCCGCCAGGCGGCGGCCCGCCTGGACGGGCTGCTGATGGACGTGCCGGCACTCGCCGGCGCGGCCGCCGAACTGGCCGCGCACGGCACGGCCGGCCGTCTGGCCATCGCCCGGCCGGCGTGGAGCTTCGTGCTTGCGGCCCTGGCGCGGGCAACCAACCGCCCGCTGGTCGCGGTCTGCCCCGAAGACGACGAGGCCCGTGACCTTGCGCTCGACCTGGAAGCCATCCTCGGGCGCGCTGCCGTGGCGCTGTATCCGTCGCGCGGTGTGCCGCTTGAGGGGCCGGTGGGCGCGGCGCCGCACCTGGTCGGCCAGCGCGCCCGTGCGCTCGCCGCGGCCGAGCGGCCGGCGAACGTCGTCGTCGCCGGTGCGCCGGCGCTGGCGGAGCTGATCGCCCCGCGGGAGGTCTGGGCCGAGCCAGTGCGCATCGCCGCCGGCGCCAGCACGCCGATCGACGCGGTGCTCGATCGCCTGGCCGCGCTCGGCTACGAGCGCACGTCGCAGGTCGAGGAGCGGGGCGAGGTCGCCGTGCGCGGCGGGCTGATCGACGTCTACCCGTCGACGGCCGACCTGCCGGTGCGGATCGAGTTCTTCGGCGACGAGGTCGAGAGCGTGCGCGCGTTCTCCCCATTTACCCAGCGCACGATCCAGCCCCTGGAGCGCGTGTTGGCCTGGCCGGCGACCGAGCCCGAGGCCGCCGACGCGCACGTCGCACCGCTCGATGATCCGCGGATCCGTGCGGCGTCGCTCGTTCGTCTGGCGCCGACCGAACATGCCGCCGCGCTGCGGGCGGCGCGGGAGCGGTTCGCCGACGAGGCCGCCGCCGGTGCGCTGAGCGACGCGGCGAAGATCGCCGCGGACCTTGAGCGGCGCACCGCGCTCGATCTCGGCCCCCCGACCGGCGGGGAGGCGATCTTCGATGCCGTGCAGGCGCGGTTTGCGACGCGCGGCCAGGCGGAAGCCGAAGGCGAGCTTGCGCGCCTGGCGCGCAACGGGCACCGCGTGCTGGTGACCTTCGCCCGTCGCGGCGACATGGAGCGCAGCGCGATGCGCTTCGACCGCGTGACGCCGGTGATCCTCGAGCCCGGGCAGCTGCCGGAGCCGGGCACCGTCGGATTTGCCGCGCTCGGGGTCCGCGAGGGGATGCTCTCGCACCAGCTCGGGCTGGCGATCATCCCCGAGACCGCGATCCTTCGCCGGCGTCGGCCGGCGCCCGAGCGCGGGCCGGTCGTCGGGCGGCGCCTGGCGAGCTTCATGGACCTGCGCGTCGGCGACTACGTCGTCCACGAGGACCACGGCATCGGACGGCTCACCGGGTTCGAGACGCGCACCGTGGCCAACGTCACGCGCGATTACCTGGCGCTGGCGTTCGCCGGCAGCGATCGCGTGTTTGTCCCGCACGACCAGCTCGAGAAAGTCACCCGATACGTCGGTGCCGACGGGTCCGAACCGACGCTGTCCCGGCTCGGCGGCAAGGCGTGGGACAAGATCAAGGCCCGCGCGCGGGCCGCCGTGCGGGAGATGGCCGGTGAGCTGATCCAGCTCTACGAGGCGCGCCAGCGCGTGGAGGGGTTCGCGTTCCCGCCCAATGATGAGTGGATCGGCGAGCTCGAGCGGCGTTTTGCGTACCGCGAGACCCCCGACCAACAGCGTGCCATCGACGCGGTCTTCGACGACATGGAACGCCCGCGCCCCATGGACCGCCTGATCTGCGGCGACGTCGGGTTCGGCAAGACCGAGATCGCGATGCGCGCGGCCTTCAAGGCCGCGGTCGCCGGCAAGCAGGTGCTCGTGCTCGTGCCGACGACGATCCTGGCCCAGCAGCACGCCGCAACCTTCCGTGAGCGCTTCGACGACCTGCCGGTGAGCGTGGACATCGTCAACCGGTTCCGGACGCCCGCCGAGACGCGCGAGGTGCTCGGACGCTTCCGCGACGGCACGCTCGACATCCTCGTGGGCACGCACCGTCTGTTGTCGATGGACGTGCAGCCAGCGGACCTCGGGCTGGTTATCGTCGACGAAGAGCAGCGCTTCGGCGTGGCCCAGAAGGAGGCGCTGCGCCAGCTGCGGGTCAGGGTCGATGTGCTCGCGATGAGCGCGACGCCGATCCCGCGCACCCTGCAGATCTCGCTGTCCGGGCTGCGCGAGATCAGCGTGATCGAGACCCCGCCGCCGGGTCGCCGCCCGATCGCGACCCACGTCGGCGAGTTTCGGGAGGAGCAGGTCCAGCTGGCGCTGCGGCACGAGCACGAGCGCGGCGGCCAAAGCTTCTATCTGCACAACCGGGTCGAGACCATCGAGAACGCGGCCGAGCGCGTGCGGGCCCTGGTGCCCGAACTCACCGTCTTGGTTGCCCACGGACGGATGCCCGAGCACCAGCTCGAGGACGTGATGATGGCCTTCATCCGCGGACAGGGGGATGTGCTGGTGGCGACCAGCATCATCGAAGCGGGACTCGACATCCCGCAGGCCAACACCCTGGTCGTCGAGCGCGCGGATCAGCTCGGACTCTCGCAGCTCTACCAGATCCGCGGGCGCGTGGGACGCAGCTCGGTGACCGCGCAGGCGTACCTGTGCTACCCGGACGAGGCGGGTCTGACCCGTGATGCGGCCGCGCGGCTGCGCGCGCTGGCGGACTACACCGAGCTCGGCAGCGGTCTGCGCATCGCCATGCGCGACCTGGAGATCCGCGGCGCCGGGAACCTGCTCGGCGATGAGCAGACCGGGCACGTCGCGGCGGTCGGCTTCGAGCTGTACGTCGAGATGCTCCAGGACGCGGTCGCCCTGGGCCAGGGCGCGCCGATCCCCGAGCGGGACGTGCGCATCGACATCCCCATCTCGGCCTACATCCCCGCCGACTACGTGCCGTTCGAGGCCGCCAAGATCGATCTGCACCGACGCATTTCACTCGCCCAGGATCTCGAGGCGATCTCTTCGCTCGGCGAGGAGCTCGCCGACCGCTTCGGGCCGCTACCGCCAGGGGTGCAGGCACTGCTGTCGGTCCAGCGGCTGCGCGTACGCCTGCGCGGCCTCGGCGCGGGCCAGGTCATGGTGCGTGGTGGGCGCGTGGCGATCGGCCCGATCAGCCTCACCTCACAGCAGCTGCGCGGGCTGCGCGAGCAGCACGCCCGGGCCATGTATGACTCGCGCGATGGCAGCGTCTCGGTGCCCGCGCCATCGGCGCCGATCGAGCGGGTGGCCGCCGCCGACGCGGTGCTTGCGGCCCTCGCCGGGGTGATCGTCCTGGGCTGACCCGAGGACGGTCCGCGCGGAACCTTTGGGCTGGCTGTGACCGCGGGGGGTCATGCTACGATCCCGCCGTCTTGGGACCCTTTTCTTGCCTGCACGCCACCCGCCGTCGCACCGCGACGTTCGGCCTCGTGGCGATTGTCGCGCTCAGTGTGGCCCTGCTGTCGGGGTGCGGAAGCAGCGGCACCCTGCCCAGCGGCGTCGTGGCCCAGGTGGGCGACACCCAGATCACCCAGACGCAGCTGGACACCTACATGTCCCAGCTGGCCGCGAGCGCGACGTCCCAGGGCCAGGCATTCCCGACGCCGGGGACCGCGAGCTACCAGAGCGCCCAACAGCAGGCGCTCCAGCAGCTGATCCAGCTGCAGATCGTGGGCTTTGAGGCCGCCAAGTGCGGTCGGCCCTGCTCCGTGTCGGACGCCGAGATCTCCGCGCAGCTCGACGCGCTCGCCAAGCAGCGCTTCGGCGGGTCCCAGGTCAAGCTCGCCGCCTACCTGCGCAGCCTCGACTTCACGCTGGACCAGGCGCGCGACCAGGTCAAGGCCGGGCTGCAGCAGCAGAAGCTGCAGACTTACGTGGAGCGCAGCGTCACGTTCACGACCAACCAGGCCGACGCCTATTACGTCGCCAACTCCGCCCAGTTCAACGTGCCCGAGACGCGCACCGTCTCGCACATCCTGGTGGCGAACGAGGCGCTGGCCAAGAAGATCCGTGCCGAGGTGACCCCGGCGAACTTCGCGACGCTCGCCCGGGAGTACAGCATCGACACCGGCAGCAAGGCCGAGGGCGGATACCTGGGCGCCATCCGGGCCTCCGAGGTCGTGGCGCCGTTCGCCAACGCGGCCTTCGCGCTCAAGGTCGGTCAGATCTCACAGCCCGTCCACTCGCAGTACGGCTGGCACATCATCTACGTCACCAAGGTCACCCCGGCGCACCACACCTCCGAGGCAGCCGCGTTGCCGGGCATCATCTCGAGCCAGCTCGCATCCAAGCGCGCGGCGGCCTACCAGCAATGGGTGACGACGACGCTGGCCTACTGGAACGCCCAGACCAAATACGCCTCGCCAAGCCTGGCACCGTCGACGTCGGCCAGTGGAGCGACGTCCACCGGGTGATCTGGATCGTCGGTCTCGGTCCGGGGGACCGTGAGTCGGTGCCGGCCGACGCGCTCGCGCTGCTGGCATCCGCGCCCCGTGTGGCGCTGGCGCCCGTTCCAGCCGATGTGGCCGAGTTGCTCGGTCACCTGAACTGCGAGCCGCTCACCGAGGACGCGGCGCTTGCCGCCGATGCCGTGATCGCCGCGGTCGATACCGAGGCGTATGCGATCGCCAAGCGGCTGCCCGAGGCCGCCACCAGCCCATCACGCGAGCGGCTGCGTGAGCGCGCGATCGGCGCGCAGGTCGCGCGGCTGGTGCGCGTCGGCGGGCGCCTGCGGCGGGAGTGCCCCTGGGACCGCGCGCAGACAATCCCGTCGATCGTGCCGTACACCATCGAGGAGGCCTTCGAGGTTGCGGACGCGGTCGCGTCGGGCGATCCGGCCAAGCAGCTCGACGAGGTGGGGGACCTGCTGTTCCAGTCCGTGTTCCTCGCGCAACTGCTCGAGGAGGACGCCCGGGGCGACCTCGGCACGATCGCGACCGGTCAAGCCGACAAGCTGATCAGCCGCCACCCGCACGTCTACGGCGACGTCCGGGCCAAGGACGCCGACCATGTCCTGGACCTGTGGGAGGCGAGCAAGCGCGCCGAGCGCGCCGAGCAGGGGATCTTCCACGACCTGCCGCCCGGGCTGCCGTCGCTGGCATTCGCCACCAAGGCTCAAAAGCGCGCCGCGGCGGTCGGGTTCACCTATGCCGACATGGATGGCGCCGCCGCGGCACTCGTCGAGGAAGTCCGCGAGCTCGTGCAGGACCCGAGCCCCGACGAGCTCGGGGACGTGCTGTTCGCCGCGGTGGCCGTGGCACGGCAGCTGGCCACCGACCCAGAGGTCGCGCTCCGGGGCACCGCGCAGCGCTTTCGACGCCGCGTCGAGCGGGCCGCTGCGGCGGCCCGCGAGGCCGGCGAACGGTTCGAGGATCTCGATCCCGCGTCGCAGTTGCGCTGGTACGAGGCGGTCGGTCGGGTCTAACCCAGACCGCCGGGCGCCGCGCACAAGGTTTCATCGCGATCGGCCGATAGATGGGTCGTGGACTCCATGCCTTCGAGACCGCCGGCCGTCGAACCCGGCCAGGACGATTCCGCGCGGATCGCGCGTCTGGAGGCCGAACTCGCCGATGCGCAGGCGACGCTGGCGCGCGCGCTGGCTGTGCGCCGGAGCGCGGGGGCCGCGACGGACCTGGTGAGCGTCGCCGCCGAGGAACTGCGGGCGCCGGCGACCGCCGTCAGCGGATACCTGCAGCTGATGGTCGACGGCGAGGTCGGACCGCTCGATTCCGAGCAGCAGCACATGCTCGAATGTGCGCTCTTTCACACCCGCCGCATGCTCGAGCTGGTCGACGACCTGGTCATGATCACCCAGCTGCAGGCGACCCATCGCAGCATCGCGGAGCTCGACGTCCGCGAGCTGGTCCGGCTGCGTGCCCAGGATGCGTCGGCCCGGGCGCTCGCACGCCAGGTGCGCCTCGAGCTGCGGCTGGCCGAATGCCCTCAGGTCGTCGGTGACACGGCCACGATCAGCCGCGCCGTGGACTGCCTGCTCGAGCAGGCGATCATGTTTTCCCCGCCCACGACGTCGGTGATCTGCGCGGTGCACGGCACCTCCGAGGGCGTCGTGATCGAGGTGTCGGATCGGGGCATGACCCCGGACCCCGAGGCGCTCAACGCGCTCATGGACGGCCGGGATCCGGGCGCCGCCAGTGATCCGCGCACGCTGCTGGCATCGCGCCTGGGCCTGGTGATGGTCCGGATGGTCGCCGAGGCGCACGGCGGGCATGCCGACGCCCTGGCCGAAGCGCGACAGACGACGGTGCGGATGGTGCTGCCGGCCTGCGCATAGCGCGCCCGCCCGCCCGCGGCGGCGTCGTGTGCAACGGCCATGTCGGGTCCGTAGACTGGTGCCGCCCAATTGCCGCCACCACTTGCGAGGGAGCCGATGTCGCAGATCGCCGCCGTTCATGCTCGTCAGATCCTGGACTCTCGCGGTCAGCCGACCGTCGAGGTCGAGGTAACGCTCGCGCGCGGCGCCACGGGCCGGGCCGCGGTGCCCTCGGGCGCCAGTACGGGTGCGTTCGAGGCGGTTGAGCTGCGCGACGGCGACGCGCGAGCATTCTCCGGCAAGGGCGTCCTGAAGGCCGTCGCAAACGTCGAGGACGAGTTGGCCGGCGTGCTGATCGGGCTGGAGGCGACCGACCAAGCCGTCGTCGACCGCACGATGATCGAGCTCGACGGCACATCCAACAAGGGCCGCCTGGGCGCCAACGCGATCCTGGGCTGCTCGCTCGCCGTGGCGCAGGCCGCCGCGCACGAGGCCGGGCTGCCGCTGTACCGGTATCTCGGCGGTGCGCAGGCCCACCGCCTGCCCGTGCCGTCGATGAACATCCTCAACGGCGGCGTGCACGCGGACAACTCGGTCGACCTGCAGGAGTTCATGATCGCGCCCACCGGCGCCCGCAATTTCGCCGAAGCCCTGCGGATGGGCGCCGAGGTGTATCACACCCTCAAGCGCGTGCTCCATACCCGCGGCCTGGGCACAGGGGTCGGCGATGAGGGCGGCTTCGCGCCGAACCTCGAGAGCAACCAGCAGGCACTGGACATCATCGTGGACGCGATCGAGCAGGCCGGCTACCGGCCCGGCCCGGACATCGCGCTGGCCCTGGATCCCGCAACGACCGAACTCTGGCGCGACGGCGCGTACCATCTCGAGGGCGAGGGGCGCGTGCTGACGTCGGTCGAGCTGTGCGAGTACTGGGTTGAGCTGTGCGATCGCTACCCGATCGTCTCGGTCGAAGACGGCATGGCCGAGGAGGACTGGGAGGGCTGGCAGCTGTTGACCCAGCGCCTGGGCGACCGCATCCAGCTCGTGGGCGACGACCTGTTTGTCACCAACGTCGAGCGGCTGCAGATGGGTATCGACCGGCACGCCGGCAACGCCATCCTGATCAAGCTCAACCAGATCGGCACGCTCACCGAGACGCTTGCCACGATGGAGCTCGCCGCCCGGGCCGGCTTCGCGGCGATGATCTCGCACCGGTCCGGCGAGACCGAGGACGTGTTCATCGCGGACCTCGCGGTGGCGACCGGCTGCGGTCAGATCAAGACCGGTGCGCCGTCGCGCAGCGAGCGCGTCGCCAAGTACAACCAGCTGCTGCGGATCGAGGAGCTGCTCGGCCCGGCGGCGACGTATTCCGGCGCGGGCGCGTTCCTCGATCGGTAGCCCGCCGTGCTCGGGGCACTGCGCCCCGGAATGGCGCGCCGATCATCAACCGGTGCGGGAAGGAGCGACGATGCCGGGGGCGTACCTAGGACGTACCGCGGGCCGTCGCGCCCGACGCGCGTCTTGGGAGTCCTCTCACGCCTCGTCCACGCACGGTTGTCCTCGCAGGCCTGTTCGCCGCGGTCGGACTCAGCTATATCGGGCCGATCAGCGGGTACCTTTCCACCAAGAGCTCGCTCCGCTCCCAGGAGGAGACCCTGTCCCAGCTGCAGGCCCAGCGAACGCAGCTCGCCGGCCAGCTCGCCGAGCTCAAGACCCCGGCGATCCTCGAGATCCACGCGCGCGAGATCGGGATGCTGCGCCCGGGCGAGCTGGGCTTCGTCATCGACTTTGTCGGCCACAGATCCCACGTCCCGTCGTTCCGTGTTGAGATGGTCCCGCCTCGAACCTCCCCAGATTCCTGACCCAGGCGTCGTCGAGCGCCTGCTCGGGCGCCCATCGTTCACGCGCTGCACGGTTGCCGTGGCGTGTCCTGCCGGCGGGCCGGCGGTGCTGGCCAATGAGCCCGCCGACATCCATGGCCGGCCCTTTCCCACGCGCTACTGGCTCGCCTGTCGCGCCCTCGGCGAGGCCGTCAGCCGCCTGGAGGCCAAGGGCGGGGTCCGCGCGCTCGAGTCGGACCCGGCGATGGCCAGGCACATCCTCGACGCCAATGCGCGCCATCGCGACCTGCACGCCGGTTTCAACATCGGCGGGACGCGCGACCCCGCGCGTGTCAAATGCCTGCACGCCCACCTGGCCTTCGCCATGGCGACGGGCGGCTCGCCCATCGGCGACTGGATCGCGGCGCGCACGGACGTCTCCTGGCCGGCCACATGTTGCGTCGAGGACCCCGGTGCCGATGGGCAGTAGCGACTCGGAGATCGCCGCGGCGCGGTTTGCCTGGGAGGACGGTCTGCGGCGTCTGGCAGGCGACACCTCGGCCACGCGCGCGCTGCGCAACGACCTGGCCTTCGCCGTGACCGATGAACTGCGCCGCCGCCTCGGGGTGACCTTCCGCGTAGCGGATCTTGCGGCCGAATACCGGACGGCCAGCAGCTGGTACTTCGCGGTGGCCGCGCGCGTCGCACCGACCGAGCCCGAGGCCTGGGACCCGGCCGTGGCGCTGGACGCCGGCTTTGGGCGGATGGCGCGGCTGGCGACCGACGCGCCTGGACGCGGTCGCGGCTGATCCTCGGCGGGGCGAGCACCGGCGGGGCGAGCACCGGCGGTGTCGGCCTCCCGGCAGGTGCCGCGCTCGGCACGGGTCTAGAATCGAAGGCCCGTTGACCACGATGCGGAGCGCGTATGCGTCTTTCAGCGCGAAACCAGCTGTCCGGAACCATCACGTCGATCGAGCTGGGCACGGTCATGGCGATGGTGACCCTCGAACTCGACGGCGGCCAGCAGGTCGCCGCCGCGGTCACCAGGGCGTCGGTTGAAGAGCTCGGTCTGACCGTGGGCGCCGCTGCACGGGCGGTGATCAAGTCGACCGAGGTGATGATCGGAATCGACTGACGGCGGTTACCCCCTAGATGATTGATTCCACGCGCTCAGGCGATGTAGTCCACCAGGGCGCGGCTTCGTCGACCGAGTTGGTGGTTGAGGGCGATGCAGGCCGCCAGCGCCAAGAAGCGCTGCAGAATGCGCTCCCTGATGCCGGCGAGGGTACGCGCGCCGTGGCGTTCGAGGGTTAGGATGTCCTTGCAGGTCCAAAAGATCGACTCGATCCGTTGACGGATCGGGGCAAGCCGGGGCCCGCTGCCGGGTTCGTCGTGGCGAGCCGGTCGGACGATGTGCACGCCCAGCTCACCGGCGGCCTCGGCGAACACTCGTCCGGCATAGCCCTTGTCGCCGACGAGGGTCAGGTCCCGCTCGGCGCGCACGCGCCCAAGCAGCACCAGGCCGACTTCGCGTTCGTCACGATTGGGTGCGGCCAGACTCAGGGCCCTGGGGGTGCCGTCGAGGGCGAAGATCGCATGCAGCCGAAAGCCCCAGAACCAGCGCGAGTGCGAGGGGCAATAACCATAGCCGGCAGCCTCGCCAAGCGCCGAGCGCTTGGCGGTCTCGCGGCTACGTGCACACTCGATCGGGGTCGAATCGATCAACAGCAGATCGTCGGTGAACCCTGGGCTACGGGCGGCGAAGATCCCCATCAGCCACTCGATGGTGTCCGCCATGCGGCGGCGGCGCTTGTGGTAGCCCGATTGGGCGGGCAGCGTGGGAAACAGCCCGCGCAAGCGCCCGTTGGCGACCTTCAGGAAGCGACGATCGCTGGGGATCCCCATGATCGCCTGGGCGACGCACAAGGTGACAACCTCCGCGTCGGTGACCTCACGGCGAGCGTTCGCCGCGGCGCGCGGCAGGAGATCGTCGGCTGTGCAATAAACGACCGTGCAGAGAGTGTCGAGGTCGGCGTCCATCGTGGCCTCCTGGTCGACGGTGTACTTGACACCGCCGACTTCGGCCTCTCTGTGCAAATCCCCTTGAACACGGCGATCGCCGTGGAATCAATCATCTAGGCCGGGGAGCGGGCCGACGGGGGTGGTGCGGTCCAGAGCTCGACCAACGCGGGCGCGTCGGTCTCGCCGCGCTCGATGAGGGCATGGATCTGCGCGAGGGCGTCGCGGCGCAAGTAGACGTGACGCTGGCCGACACTCGGCTTCTCACCGAGGAGGCCGGCGCGGATGAGGGCTTCGCCGACCTCCATCGCCTCATGACGCTGATCGGCCGAGACGCCCCGGTACAGATGGTCGACGGCGGTGTGGTAGTTCGTGCCGACCTTGCCCATCCGCAGCAGCCGCTGAAGCACCCGGCGCGCATGCCGGCGCCTGGGGCACGGGTCGTCGTCGATCCCCAGGGCGGTGTCGGCCTCGTCGGGCTCGTCGGGGAACGGATCCCCGGACAGGCCCCAGTTGCGCACGTTGCGCACCATGTCGGGATCGTCGGCAGCGATGTCGAGCGACTGTCCGTGCCCGGCCAGCGCGATCGCGACCTCGACCGGATGCGCCCCCACTGCGTGCGCCAGCACGGCCAGGCCGCTGCGCCCCCGGGCGTGCCCGAGATCGAGTTCCGGGGCGTGGGCGACCGAGTCGGGCAGCTGGGCCGTGCGGATCCGTGTGGCATCAGGCAGCCGCTCGGCGATGGCCAGGGCCGCCAGCTCGGGTTCCGCGCCGGGCGCCTCGATGGCGACCCATCCGTTCCAGTCGCGCAGCACGAGGTCCTCGGGTCCGGCACCCGCGTCGATGGCCGCCGCCAGCAGCGCGACGAGCACGCGGGCGGGGCCCCGCGGGGAGAACGCCTGCGCGTGGGTGACGCTGACCGGCAACACCCAGATTGCGGTTCCGTCGGGCATGCGGCCGGTCCAGATCCAGAGGGTCATGCCCTTGCCGTGGGTCTCGCGCGCGCTGGCGGCGAGCGTCTGGCCGATCGCTTCGTCCGGGTCGCCGCGCTGCCAGGTCATCAGGTCCCGTGCGACGGCCTCCGGGTCCCGGCGGAGGTCGGCGAAGGTCACTTCACGGCGCGCCACGCATCAAATGTCGCAGATTGCGTGACGGCGCCGCCGCGGCGACCGCGGCTCAGTGCGCGCCTGCCGCCTGCTCGCGCTGGAGTAGATGGGTCTTGAGCGCCCGCCCGCCGCCATACTCGCCGGCGGTCCCGTCGCTGCGGACGATGCGATGGCAGCCGATCACGAGGGGCAACGGGTTGGTTGCGCACACATGGGCGGCCGCACGGACCGCACGGGGGCGCCCGGCGGCGGCGGCGAGCTCGGCATAGCTGATGGTCTCTCCGGGCGGCACGGCGTCGATGGCCGCCAGCACGTTCCGCGCGAAGGCGCTCGACACCAGACGCAGGTCGCAGGCGGGTGGAGGCCCTTCGGGGCTGCCGTCGAGCGCACCCGCGAGCCAGCGCAACGTGGTGGCAAGCGCGTCGGGGTCGTCCCGCACCGTGCCCAGGGCGCCAAGCTCCCGATCCAGTTGCGCGCGATCGCTGCAATCGAGCGCGATCCGCACGACGCCCTGCTCGGTCGCCGCGACCACGGCCGTCCCGTAGGGGTGGGTGAGCTCAGCGGTGACGATCTGTTCCATCGCACAACCTCCTTGGGGTTCAGGCTAGCGCCTGCACGGCAGGCCGGCGGCGGCGCCCCAAACGCTGCGGCCGCTATTTCGGCACGAGCGACTCCCCGCCGCGCCGGCGGCGCTCCAGCCAGGCCAGCAGCTGGCCGCGTTGCACGTCGTCGAGCCAGAACGTCAGGGCGTGGCGCAGGCGGTCAAGTGGCTCGCCGGACCCCGCGAGCGCCTGGTTGTGCCGGGTCCGCCAGGCGATCCAGCCGACCAGCCGCTCGGATTCGGCCTCGCTCAGGTGGACGCGGCAAAACGCCTCGATGTCCGTGACGGTGGCCATGGGGAGGGCATCATAGCGAACATATGTTCGCATCAGGCCACAGCACCGCTGGCGCCACGACGGGTCCGACACGGCGCGTGCCGCGCCCTCGGTGCGCGGCCCGCGATCCCACATGCGCTGCGAACTGCGGCCGAGGCCGCGCGGGTCCTAGGACTCGTCTTCCTCGTCTTCGGCGGCTTCCTGCTCGGCCAGGCCTTCGAGGCTCACGTCGACGAGGTCGTCCGCCTCGAGATCGACGACTTCCTGCTCGTCTTCCTCGTCCTCGACGACCTCCTCGTCCTCGACGACGTCGGCTGGCGGCTCGCCGTCGAGCACCTGCGCGAGCGCCGGCGTCAGGTCGCCGTCGTCCTCGGCGCTAAGCTCGGTGTCGTCGTCGTCCTCCGTCAGGCTTTCCAGCAGGAGCGTCTCCTCGAGGGGGTCGACGACCGCGACCGAGACCGGCTCGAGCATGTCGGCCTTGCCCTCGGGATCCCAGTGCACGATGAGCTCGCCCGCGAGGATTTCTGCCTCGGCCAGCGCCACGGGGTCACGCGTGATGAGCTCGCCGGCAGCCGGCGGCGGCGCGGACTCGGCGCGCAGCTCCGCGGGGTCGGCGGTCAGCCAGAGGGTAATCTGTCGCGCGCGCTTCGAGACCGCGTGTACCAGTGCATACCGCGAGCCGTCCACGTGCTCCAACGCCTGATCCAGGCGACGTCCGTACAGCATTAATCCCCCCCGTAAGTCCATGTATGGCGACCGCCAGACCGTGCATACTACTCCGCGTCGGTGAGTTACCGCGCGACGCAGAGCGCAAGGAGGCCTCTGGGCATGTTGGTGCTGACACGCAAGAAGCATCAGAGCATCATGGTCGGCGACAACATCGAGATCTCGATTCTTGATGTGATCGGCGACAAGGTGCGGATCGGCATCCAGGCGCCACGTGAGGTCTCGGTGTTCCGCAAGGAAGTCTTCCTGGAGATCCAGGCGCCGCTGAGCGAACGTCCCGTTGCGTCTGAGTCCCCGGTCGCTCCGACGGTCGTCAACCCGGAGTCGGCCTCCTAACGACGCGGGCTCTCCCGCGCCAGGACGGAACCCGTCGTTCGGGCGTTCTCTGACGGCCGAAGCCTCGGCGCATCGCGGCGGGCCGGGCTAGGCTCCGCCTTCAGTGAGCTGGTTCAACCACACCGTCCTGGACTCGATCCAGAGTTTTCTGCTGGGGCACGGCGGTGTGGTTGCGTACCTGATCGTGTTCGGCCTCGTCTTCGCCGAAGACGCGTTGTTCATCGGCTTTGTCGTCCCCGGTGAGACCGCCGCGGTGCTCGGCGGCGTGCTTGCAAGCCGGGGCTCGGTAGACGTCTGGGTGATGATGGGGGTCGTGATTGTGGCGGCGATCGCCGGGGACACCGTCGGCTATCAGATCGGCCGGCACCTGGGCGCACGGGTGCTGGAGATCCGGCCGCTGCGCCATCACCAGCACCGCCTGCACCATGCGCAGGAGTTCGTGCGCGAGCGCGGCGCGCCCGCGGTGTTTCTCGGCCGGTTCGTGGCGTTCTTCCGCGCGACGGTGCCGGGCCTGGCGGGGATGAGCCACATGCCGTACCGGAGGTTTCTTGCCTGGAATGCGCTCGGCGGGATCATCTGGGGCATCGGTTTCGTGACGATCGGCTGGATCGCTGGCAACTCGTTCGCGAGGGTCGAAAGCGCGGCCGGCACGGTCGCGGCGATCGTCGTGGCGGTGATCGTCGTTGCGGCGCTGGTGTTCTGGGGGGTCCGACGTCATCGGCGCGATAACGCCGAGGAGCGCGCCGCCGACGAGGATGCCGGCGACGGAGCGGCAACGCTCGAACGTGCCGAATCGTCCGAGTAGTGGCGCACCGCGGCCGACCGGCTGGGTCGGCAGCGGTGCGGGAGCCCTCAGATGCGCTCGAGCGCGATGACCGGGATCCTCCGGGTCGTGTTCTGCTGGTACTCGGCGAACTGTGGTGAGCGGGCGGCCTGGGCGGCGTAGATGCGGTCGCGCTCCTCGCCGGTGAGCTCGATCGCCCGTGCCCGGAACGTGTCGGTGCCGACCTCGATGGTGACCGCGGGGTCGGCCTTGAGGTTGAAGTACCAGTCTGGGTGCCGTGGCGCACCGCCGGCAGAGGCGAACACCATGTACCGGTCGCCCTCGCCGTAGTAGACCAGCGGGTTCAGGCGCGCGGCACCCGTCCTGGCCCCCGTGGTGGTCAGCAGCAGCAGCGTGGCGCCGGCGAACATGCCTCCGACCTTGCCGCCGTTGGCGCGAAACTCCGCCGCGATCTGAGCGTTGAAGTCCTGCATCTCACTCATGCGTCGTCCTCGTTGGCGAGAAATGGTGGGAACGCGCGGACGCGGCGCGTGCGCGCCACGCCGACAGTCTGACGCACGGCGTCGCCGCGCGTCCCAGGAGGTCCGCCGCCGGGTCAGCTCGGCGTGCTCAAGTTCCCTCGCGCCGCGTCCGACAACACACCTAGCGAGCCCGCGCTGCGGGAGCCGGCCCGGCGAGCCCGCGCGCGGTGCGCGCACCATCCATGAAGGCGGCGGCTGCATGCTCGATGACCCCGGTCACGAGCCCGAAGATCTCGATCACCCCAACGTCCACATCGCCGCCCTGTTCGATGGGGCGATTCAGTTCGCCCGTGAGGCGATCGCGGCATGGGACCAGGGCCGGGACGTCGATGTCGAGCGGCGGGTCGGCTGGGTGCGGGCGGTGCTTACGGACCTCGCCCAGCGCGTGAGTTGGGGGACGGGGACGATCGGCCGCCAGATCTCGGCCATCTTGGTCTACTTGTCCCAGCGGCTCGTCGCCGACGCCCGAAGCCGCGACGGCCTCGTCCGGTTCCTGGGTGATCTAACGACCGTCTACGGGCTCTGGTCGATGATCTGCGGTCACGGCACGTCCCCGCGTTCCACCGCCTGACGCACCCGCGCGGCGTCTCCCGCGCCCGCTCACACTGGGCTGTTGCCTGCTCGCCGGATCGGTGTCAGAATCGATCGTCTTGCAACGATTGTTACTAGGAGGGCGGCATGCAGGTCGGCCAGGTCATGAGTCCCGTGTCGGCGCTCGTCGGCCCCGAGCACACCCTTCGCCAGGCGGCCGCGCGCATGGTGCAGCACAACACCGGCGCGGCCATCGTGATGGACCCCGCGCTCCCAGGCCCGCACGTCATCACCGAGCGCGACCTATTGCATGCGGTCGCCGACGGACTGGACGTCGACGTCCAACACGTCGCTGATCACATGAACAACGCGGTGATCACCGCGGCACCGACGTGGGCGATCGCACGGGCCGCGGAGTTGATGGTGGCCCACGCCGTGCGGCACGTTCTGGTGTTTGACGGGGATGCACTGGTGGGCGTCCTGTCGATGCGCGACGTCCTTCGGACCGGCGTCGTCGTCCCGGCGGTCGCGGCGGCGGGCCGGGCTTAGGGTCGTCATCCGGCGGTGGCGGTGGCGGGGGCGGCTCATCCGACGGGCCCGAGTCGCCTGGCGCGCGGCGAATCTGCCACCAAACGTGCGCAAAGAAGCCGGCGGCGACCAGTAGCGCGTAGATCATGCCGAGAAGCTGAACTCCAGGCATACCCGGACTCTAGGACGTTCGCGGCGTGTTGGCGACCCGCATCGGGGCGTGTTGCGACGCGAGTTCTCAAGCCTGCCGCTCGGGCGGTCGATGAGAAGCATGTGAGCACCACGCCCCTTGCCATCAATGCCCGATCGGCCGACGATGGCGCAGGCGCGCGCCGTCAGTTCACCGAGATCGAGCTCGAACACGCCCTGCGCGCAACGGCGTCCCAGCAGCTGCGGGTCGCCGCGGCCGCGCGCGGCCGTGCGGGGGTCGACGAGCGCCGCATCGCGGTCCTCGAGCAGGCGATCGCTGATCGCATCGAGCGCATCGTGAGCGAACGGCGCGCTGCCGCCGATCGTGCGCGCGCGCCCGAGGTCCCGCGGGCGGTCCTCGATGAGCTGGCCTCCCGCCGGCGTCACCGCACCGCACCGCCGACCGGCCGCTCGCACGCCCGGGCCTAGCCGGGCCGGCGGGGCTCAGGCGCCGATGTGCGGTTCGGGCGAGAGTTCTACCCGGACCATGGTGCGCTCGGCGCCGGTACGGACGTCGACCAGGTCCACCAAGTGCCGCACGAGCCACAGACCGCGCCCGCGGACTTCATCCGTGCGTGGCGGCTCGGAGCGCCACAGGCTGTTGCCATCGACCCCGGTGCCGCGGTTGCTGACCTCGATGATCAGGCGGCCGTCCCACCACGCCTCGACGAGAAACGGCGGATCGCCGTGCTGTTGCGCGTTTGCCACGAGCTCGGTCAGCGCCACCGCGACGTCGGATGCGCGGTCAGCGAACCCCGCGCGGATGGCGATGTCGTAGATCTCGCTGCGCATCCCCGGCGTCTGACCCCGTGAGGTGATCTCGGCGCGGTAGCGCACGCCCCGGGGCGCGGAGCCGGTCGTTTCGGATTCAGGCGTCAACGGCTCCAGTCGTTGGTCGATGACTAGAGCGCATTGAACCACGGGCCGCGGCGGGAATCGGCCAGAACACTCGATCCGGGCCATTTGGCGGGTGGTCCGGCGGCAACATGTCAGGCCGCCAACAGTGCCACCTGCGGCGCGGGGACGCCGGCCCGGTCGGCCAGCCGGACTGCCTCGCAGCAGGCGACCCCGATCGTCTTGGCGAGGGCCTGGACCACGAACAGGCGGGTGCTCTGCAGCACGTGGGCGTCGAACGCGCCGGAGGCGATGTTTACCGTGGCCGTGATCGCCAGGTCCCCGACGCACGGCAGGGACTTGCCCACGCCGTGGCCGGGACGCAGTCCGCCGCCACGCAGGCTGATCATCCCGATGCTCTCCCGCGGGCCGAGCGCGGCGTCGATCGCCACGACGATCGGCGGCTTGAGCGATCTCGCCAGCGGCCCGATGCGATCGCTGAGGTTGAGGGCGTGCAGGGGGTGCTCGAGCGTGCCGACTACGCAGGCATCGTTGTATCCCGAGCGCACCAGCCACTGGCCGACCAGGGGTCCGAGGGCGTCGCCGGTCGACCGATCCGTTCCGATGCACGCGAACACCACGGGGCGCTCGATGGCGCCATGCGCGACCAATGCCCGGGCCAGCGACGACGCCAAGGTCTGGGGGGCGCTGGGGTCGTCTCCGGGGATGTCGATGTCGTAGGGCATTGCCGCAGGGGCCTTCGTGTGGGAATGGCGTGCCTGCAGGCTATGGCGCGCCTTGTCCCCGGCGGCCACCCATCCGAACGGTGCGGACCACTACGGATTAGCGGGACGGTCCTCGACTATCCACCAGAACGCCCATTGTCGCGGGGATCCGGTCGGGGCACGTCATCCGGGTCAACCTGGCGGCGGAGCTCGAGGCGTCGCTGCGGGCTGACGTCGATCCAGTCGACGTCGTTGATCGCGCCCTCCAGGGCCCACAGCACGATCAGCTCGGCGCTCCAGGGGCGCCACGCACGCATGGTGCGATAGGCCGCCGCCGCTCCGATCCCCCGCAACTGGTCGGCGGAGTCGATACCGACCTCATGCAGCCACTGGGTGATCGCCGGATCGATGTTGCGCAACTCAAGGATCGGGCGGTCGTCGGTCATTCGGTCGCTAATGCCGCGATCGCCGTATGCAGGCGTGCCGCCGCCGCCGGTGGCATCAGCGCCATCACGCGCAGGCCCGATTCGGTCTCCTGCTCGCTGATGTCGCGCCCTTGCCGGTAGACGTCCGACAGCAGGGTCCCTGCGCTCCAGGGGATGACGACGTCCAACGGGGTGAGCCGCCTGCGGGCCAGGGCGATCAACCGCTCGCGCAGCCCGTCGACGCGGTCGCCGGTCAGGGCCGACACGAGCATCGCATCCGGATGTCGCGCGACCAGTGCCTGCCGCTCCTCGGCAGCGACGCGGTCGATCTTGTTGAGCACGAGCACCCGGGGGATCGCTCCCGCGCCGATCTCCTCCAACACGTCCTCGACGGCCAGTGCGTGTGCCAGGCGGCGATGCTCGGGCTCGGAGGCGTCGGCGACGTGCAAGACCAAGTCGGCGTCCTGGACCTCGGTGAGGGTGGACCGGAACGCCTCGACCAGTTGGTGCGGCAGGTCGCGGATGAACCCGACCGTGTCCGACAACAGGATCCGGTAGCCGCGCTCCTCCATGGCCCGCGTCGTCGGGTCAAGCGTCTCGAACAGGGCGTCGTTGACCGCGACGTGCGCGCCCGATAGGGCGTTCATGAGACTCGACTTGCCGGCGTTCGTATACCCGGTCAGCGCGACGCGGGGCGCACCGGAGTCCAGGCGCCGGTCGCGCATGATCTCGCGCGAGCGGTCCAGGTCGCGCAGCCGCCGCCGCAGCACGCCCATGCGGTTGCGCAGCAGCCGACGGTCGGATTCCAGCTGGCTCTCACCGGGACCGCGTGTACCGACGCCACCACCCAGTCGCTCCAGGTGCTGCCAGAGGCCCTCCTGGCGCTGGTAGGAGTACTCGAGCTGGGCCAGCTCGACCTGGAGCTTGCCCTCGGCGCTCCGGGCGTGCAGCGCGAAGATGTCCAGGATCACCGCGGTCCGGTCCACCACGCGGATTTGGAGCCGGTCCTCGAGCGCGCTCTGCTGGCCGGCGCTCAGCTCCCCGTTGACCGCGACCAGATCCGGCCGGAGGGCGGGGAACATCTCGCGCAGCTCCTCGAGCTTGCCGCGTCCGAGGTACGTCTTGCGGTCGGGGCGCGTGCGCTGCTGGACAACGCGGGCGACCGTGTCGGCCCCTGCGGTGCGCAGCAGCTCGATCAGTTCCTGCAGGGAGTCCTGGGCGTCCTCATCGAGGCGGGGGACCGACCCGATGAGGATGGCCCGCTCCGGGCCCGTGCTCGTCGCGGTCTCACGGTCGGCGGCGCGCTCGGCCCCGCCTCGGTAGGTGCGTTGGAGCTGTCGGTCCTTGCCGTGATCGAGATAGCGGTCTTTGCCCACGACCTAGATAATGCACCTCCGCGCGCACGACGGGTGCGACCGCAGGCCCAATCCGGGCCGCTCCGGACCCGGGCCGCAGCTCGCCGCGACGCGAAACCGGGCGCTGTCAGCGCCCGGGGCAGCCGCGCGCTCTGGAGTAGGCTCTGGACAGGCGCACACTGCGCAGAGACCGTGGAGGTGACCTGATGGGGATCGAAGAAGACGTCGACAACCTGCTGAGCAGCGAATCGCCGCTGCACAAGCACATGGTGGCGTATCTCGTCGGCCAGCTCGCCGACGGCCGCCATCTCGAGGACATCATGGCTGACGAGAACCTGACGAGCTCGCTCTCCACGCGGGACCGCCGGGAGCTGCTTGAGGATCCCCAGGTCGTCGCCGCTGTGCACCACGACATCATCACCCAAATGCGCGCGCAACTCGACGCCGCACTGGGCAAATAGCGGAGTACAATTGTTCGACCGGGGCAGCTCGCGCGCCTGACTCACTTCCGACCCACCCCGCTGGGTACCGGTGTTGTTCGCCCGGAACCGCGGCCCAAACGGCCCCTGGGGCATCGCTCGATGCACGAGTTCTTCTCGCAAAACCAGACGATCGTCGTCTTCGCCCACGGGCTCGTGTTCTTCGCCCTGGGGCTGGCCGTATGGCTCCAGCGCCGCCGCGCGAGTCGGCTGGTGCTCACTAGCGCGCTGATCTGGTTGGCGGCGTTCGCCTTTATGGAGGCGTTCGCCATCTGGGGCAACGTCTTCATCCCGATCCAGCAGAGCTACATGCGCCCGGGCTTCGTCAACGGCCTGCTCGTGCTGCGCGGGCTGCTGGCGTCCGCGGGCTACCTGTTCATGGTCCAGTTCGGCCTGCGCCTGCTCGAACTGCCCCGTCGGATGCGGGTGGCGCTGACCGCCGTCTCCGTCGGCGTCTGGATGCTGATCCTGGTGACCGCCACGGTCGTCGCCGGCCAGCAGCACTGGACCGCCGCCCAGTGGGCCCTGTCGGTCGACAACGTGGCGCGCATGACCCTGCTGCTGGCCGGCGCCGTCCTGGCGGCGGTCGGGCTGTGGCGCCAGCGCGGTGCGCTGTCGCTGGCCGGCATGACCAGCATCCGGCCGTACGCCGCCGCCGCGGCCGGCGTGCTGGCGTTCTACGCCGTCATGGGCGGGACAATCGTCGATACCGCGCCGTGGGCGCCCGGCCTGATCACCAAGGATCGCTGGTTCGCGCTGACCGGCGTCCCGCTTGACGTGGTGCTTGGCCTGGCGGGCCTGGCGCTGTGCGTGCTGGCAGCCAAGCTGCTGGAGATCTTCGAAGTGGAGGCCAAGCAGCGACTCGATGCGCTCGAGCGCTCCCGCGCGATCGCCGAGGAGCGCGCGCGCTTCCGGCGCGACCTGCACGACGGCACGATTCAGTCGATCTACGCCGCGGCGCTGCGCCTCGAGGCGATCGCGCTGCACACCAGCGACGGGCCGATCCGCAACGAGCTGCGCGGCGTGGTCGCGGACCTCAACCACGTCTCCGATGACATCCGCTCCTACATCACCGACCTGTCGCAGACCCCGGACACGCCCGACGGCATCGCTGCTCGCCTGCGTGAGATGGCCGGCGAGTTCGACCTCGAGACCGACCTGACGGTTCGCGTTCAGGTCCGCGGCGTGTCATCCTCCGGTCCGGTGCCCCAAGGGGCAGGCAGGCATCTCGAGCAGATCCTGCGCGAGGCGCTGTCGAACGCCGCACGTCATGCGGGAACCTGCGTCGCCGACGTCCGGCTGGTATTCGCGCAGGACGAGCTTGAATTGGTAATCAGCGACAACGGCTGCGGGATCGGTCCGGGAGCCGATGAGCACAGCGGGTTCGGGCTGCGCAACATGCAGGAGCGCGCTCGGCGGCTGGGAGGGCGCCTCCAGGTCGATCACTTGGCCCCCGGCACGCGCATCATCGTCTCGGTCCCGCTCGACAGCGACATTCCGGATTCCGCGCCACTCCCACAACCGTTCCCAGCAGAGGTGATGCCCTAGATGGCGACCAGTCAACCCGACGCGATTCGCATCTTGATCGTCGACGACCATGCGGTCGTGCGGATCGGGCTCAAGACGGTGCTTGCCAACGCGACCGGCTTCCGCGTCGTCGGTGAGGCGGGGACGGTGGCCGACTCGATCGCGCTTGCCCTGCAGGCGCGCCCGGACGTGGTGCTGATGGACGTTCGTCTGCCGGACGGCTCCGGGGTCGAGGCGTGCCGACGCATCAAGGCCGACAACCCCGACACGCGCGTGGTGATGCTGACCTCCTACCAGGACGAAGAGGCGATCGTGGGCTCGGTGATGGCAGGGGCCAGCGGGTATCTGCTCAAGCAGGCCGACGCCGAGCGCCTGATCCAGGCCATCCGCGACGCTGCCGCCGGCGAGTCCTCGCTGGATCCCCGCGCCGCCGGGACGCTGTTGTCCCAGTTCCGCGAGCTGTCGGCCAAACAGGCCGAAGCCGAGCTGGCGGGCCTGACCGACCGCGAGCGGCGCATGCTGGCACTCATCGCGGAGGGCTACACCAATCGGGCCATCGGCGAAGTGCTGCACCTGTCCGAGAAGACCGTGCGAAACCACGTCAGCCAGCTGCTGCGCAAGCTCGGCTTCCAACGACGTTCGCAGGCGGCCGCGTGGGCGGGCCAGCGGCGACTTGAGCTGCCGCCCGCCTAGGTTACGGCGGCGATCTCCCGCCGGGTTTCGTGGCCGCCACACGGGCGGCCGACGGACCCGGATTGCTGGTGTTCCGGCCGAGAGGACTCCTATTGTCGGAGTCGAAGTTCTGAGACCAGCATCCTGCCATCCGGCCGAGGCGCACACGATGTCACGTACCGCGCGCGTACTGGCGTTCGCCAACCAAAAAGGTGGCGTCGCCAAGACCACCACGACCCTCAACCTGGGCGTTGCCCTGAAGGACATGGGCTACCGCGTCCTGGCGGTCGACCTGGATCCGCAGAGCAACCTTTCGATGAGCCAGGGCATCGACGTCGAGGAGCTGACGTTGACGATGTACGACGTCCTGGTGCGCGAAATCCCGATGGCCAACCTGATCCAGACGCGCGAGATCGACATCGCGCCGGCGGGCATCGAGCTCGCGGGTGCCGAGATGGCCCTGACCGCCACGATCGGTCGCGAGCGCGCCCTGCAGCGCGCACTGCGCCCGCTGATGGACAAGTACGACGTCATCCTGATCGACACGCCGCCTTCGCTGGGGCTGCTGACCATCAACGCGATGGTTGCCTCCAACGGGGTGATCGTCCCGGTGCAGTGCGAGTACCTGTCGCTGCGCGGGCTCGCCCAGCTGCAGGCGACGCTCGAGCAGGTCCGCGAGCACCTGAACCCCGAGATCGCGATCGTCGGCATCCTGGCGACGATGTATGACGGGCGCACCCTGCACGGGCGCGAGGCGATCGACGTGCTGACCCAAGGCTTCGGCGACATCGTCTATCCGATCCGCATTGGCAAGACCATCCGTTTCGCCGAGGCTCCCGTAAGCGGCCGCAGCGTCATGTCCTACGACCCGCAAGGCCAGGCGGCCCGCTGGTACCGTCAGCTGGCGCACGTCGTGGCCGAGCGTGAGCTGAGCCCAGTACCTCAGGAGGTACGTGCATGACCCCTCGTTCCGGCCGCGTCAGCATGCGCGAAGGACCGTTGTCGAACCTGTTCCGGAGCACCGAGACACCGCGCAACACGACCGGCACCGAGCAGCTGTTCACGCCGACCGACGACCTCCCGGCGCCGAACCTCAACAGCTACGTCGCGATCATCCGCGTCGTCGGCGTCGGCGGGGCGGGGTGTAACGCGATCAATCGGATGGTCGAGGCCGGCATCCGGGGGGTCGAGTTCATCGCGGTCAACACCGACCGCCAGGCGTTGGACGCCTGCGATGCGGACGTCCACGTCCCGGTCGGGCTCGAGCTGACCCAGGGCCGCGGCACCGGCGGCGACCCGGAGAAGGGCGAGCAGGCGATCCGCGACTCGGAGGAGGCGATCCGCCGGGCGCTCAAAGGCAGCGACCTGGTGTTCATCGCCGCGGGCGAGGGCGGCGGGATGGGCTCTGGCGGCGCGCCGATGGTGGCCCGCATCGCGCGCGAGCTGGGTGCGCTGACCGTCGCGGTCGTGACCAAGCCGTTCGCCTTCGAAGGCAAGCGCCGCACCGTCGTCGCCAACGACGGCATCGCGCGTCTGCACGCGACCGCCGACACCGTCATCGTGATCCCGAACGACCGCCTGATGACCGTGCTCGAGCGCGGGACGAGCATGGTGAGCGCGTTCCAGGTCACCGACGATCTGCTGCGCCAGGGCGTCCAGGGGATCTGCGACATGATCACGCTGCCCGGCCTGATCAACCTCGACTTCGCCGACGTGCGTACGGTGATCCGTGACGCGGGCGAGGCGCTGCTGGGCATCGGGTACGCCGGCGGCGGGAACCGCGCGGCCGAGGCCGCCCAGGCCGCGATCTCGTCGGCCCTGCTTGAGACGCCCATCGACGGCGCCCAGGGGGTCCTGCTGGGAATCACCGGCGGTCCGGACCTGTCGCTGATGGAAGTCTCGGAGGCTGCGGAGATTGTCGCCGCCGCCGCCGACCCGGGGGCCAACATCATCTTCGGCGCCGCGATCGATCCGGAGCTGACCGGCCAGGTGTGGGTCACCGTCGTGGCCGCGAACTTCAGCGGCGTGCGCGCCGCGCCGCCGTCCAATCCCGAAGCCGAAGCGCTCGCGTCGCTGTCGGTGCCGCGGGCCATCGGGCGCTCGGTCGCCTCGGTGAGCGCGGCGAGTTCCGCCGACCACGAGGGCGGGTCCGGCGGCTCGGACCCTTCGGCCGACTGACGCCGTCGGCACGGCGCCCAAACATCGCGGGGTAGTCGCTGCAGGGCATCGGGCGTCGGCGCAAGCCGGCGCCCGCATCCTTGCCGAAGGCGGCAACGCCGTCGATGCCGCGATCGCCGCGGCCTTTGCGGGCGCGGTCTGCGAGGGTCCGCTGACCGGCCCCGGCGCCGGCGGCTTCTTGATGGTTGCGGCACCCGGCCGGGAGCCGGTGTTCCTGGATTTCTTCGTGGCCGTCCCCGGGCTCGGGCCGAACGGGCGTCGGCTGAATCCGGCGGACCTCGACGCGTTCACCGTGCCGTTCGGCGGCGCCGACCAGGTGTTCCACATCGGCCCGGCCTCGATCGCGGTGCCCGGCATGCTCCAGGGGCTGTTTGCGGCATGGGAGCGCTTCGGCCGCATCGGCTTGCGCGAACTGGTCGCGCCCGGCGTCGAGCTCGCTCGGGGTGGGGTCGTGATCGGCCCGCGCTCGGCGTATCTGTTCCGGATCCTGGGCGACATGCTGTGCTTTACCCCGGACGCGGCAGCCGTCTATGCGCCTGCCGGAGCCGTGCTGGCGGAGGGCGAGGTGTCCCGGAACCCTGCGCTCGCCGAGACCCTCGAGGAGCTCGGGCGCACCGGGGCCGAGGCGATCGGCCCGAGCGGCTGGCTGTCGGAGCGGATCGTCGAGGGCGTGGCCGCGGCTGGCGGTCTGGTGACCGCCACCGACATGGCGGAATACCGGGTGATCGAGCGGCGTCCGCTCCGGACCCGATTCCGCGGCCGTACGGTGCTCACCAACCCGCCGCCGTCATCGGGCGGGGTCCTGATCGCCGCCGCGCTCTCGCATCTCGACCGGCGTCCGGTCGCCGGGGACGTCGTGGCCCGTTACTGCAACCTGGTGCGGGCGGGAGAGTTCGCCAACAGCCTGCGCACCGAGGCGTTCGCCCAGCGACTGCACGACGTCGCCGATGCGGAGCTGACCGACTGGGCCGACATCACCGACGTCGGCGGGGGCCTGCCGGTCACCCGCGGGCCCAACGGCACCACCCACGTCAGCGTCGTCGACCGCGAGGGCATGATCGCGAGCCTGTCGAGCAGCAACGGCACGGCCTCGGGCGTGATGGTCCCGGGCACCGGGTTCCTGCTCAACAACATGATGGGTGAGGAGGACCTCAACCCGGGGGGATTTGGCAGCATGTCTCCCGGAATGCGGATGACCTCGATGATGGCGCCCACGATCGTGATGGACGGCGCGCGGCCCTGCCTGGGTCTCGGCTCGGCGGGCTCGAACCGGCTGCGTTCGGCGATCCTGCAGACGCTCGTCGGCATCGTCGATGACGATCTTCCGATCGGCCGGGCGGTGGGGCGGCCGCGGGTGCACCCCGAGCGCGGCGGGATCGACGTCGAGGGCGGCGTCCCGGACGCGGTGTCGGCGGCCCTCGAGGGCGAGGGCTGTCACCTGCGCAAGTGGGGTGGCCTGAGCCTGTTCTTCGGCGGCGTCAGCGCCGTCGGCTGGCATCACGACGAGCTGCAGGGCGCGGGGGACCCGCGCCGTGGCGGAGCCGCCTTCGGGGTGGCCGAGTCCGGGGAGGTGATCGAGCTATCGACGGTCTGAGCGTGGAACACGACGGCACGACCTATGAGCTGGTGCCCGAGGGCGTCCGCACCTCGCTCGCGGATGGCCCGGCAATGCTCTGGGGCTTCCAGGTCAAGGTGTTGGACGGCGACGCGCTCGTGTGCATCAAGACGTGCTTTGTCGGCCGGGTCAGCGTGCAGGTCCGCAACCCTGCGGCCCTGGACGCGCCGGCCGAGGTCCTGATTCCCGTCCTGCACGAGCTGGCCTTGGAGAAGGTGGCCGCGGCCATCCGCGACGGGGATCTCGAGGACGAGTTGGTCTTCGCCTAGCCGCCGAGCGGGCTCGGCTAGGCCTCCAGGTCGCCCAGCGGACCGGCGCCCGCGCGATCGGACGGTCCGAGCTCGTCGATCACCACGGCGCCCCCGTCGTGGGGCATGTGGATCACCAGGCGTCCCGGCGGGGAGTGCCGGGCGAAGGTGAAGTTCCATTCGCGTGTGGTCCAGTTCGACCAGGTCAGCGACAGCTCGCCGGCCTCGGGGTACGTCTCGGCGACGATGTGCACCGCCGAGGCGAGCACGGCCGAACCGGCGGGGCCCAGCATGTCGTGCATGCGTCGCGGCGTCATCGCAGGGGAAGCGGTCGGACGGTTGCCGGGATCCGATCCGGGCCGACGGCCACCGCGGCGCCGTCCGGCACCTCGCGCCGCAGAATGCCGAGCGCAATCGTACCCAGGGCAGGATCGGCGGCCGCCGATCCGACCGTGCCGACGGGGCGATCGGCGTAGTGGACCTCGGCACCGAGTGGCAGGGGCGTGGCCGCGACGAGGCCGCGCAGGCTGCGGTGGACCTGGCCGCGGTGCTGGGCACGCGCGACCGTCTCCTGGCCGAGATAGCAGCCCTTGGTAAAGTCCACCGCGCGGTCCTCGAAGCCGGCCTCCTGCACGAGCGTCTTGGCTCCGGTGTCGGTCCCGACACGGGCCACGCCGGCACGGATCCGCAGCCGCTCGAGCTCGTCGGGGCCGCCCGGCGTGCAGCCCAGCCGGGCTGCGAGGGCGTGCGGGTCGTCGGCGAGGAGCGTCCAGGTGCCGGGGATCCACCCCGGCGCGGCGACGCCGGCGCCTTCGGGCGGCGTGTCCGCGGTGAGGGTCAGCTGCGCGGAGGTCTCCGGCCCAAGGATCTCGAGGTCCTCGGAGAAGTGGAACCGCCCAAGGTCGGCCACCAGCGGTGCGGCGGCCTCGGGGTCTGTGATGAGGGTGAAGCTCGCCTCGGCATCCCGCACGATTTGCAGCTGCACGCCGATGTGGCCCTTGGCGTCCAACAGCAGCGCCAGCCGGCCGTGGCCGACGGGAAGGTCGGTCACGCTGCAGGTCACCAAGCCGTGCAGGAAGCTGCCGGCGTCCGGACCTTCGACCCACGCCAGGCCGCACGTGCCGATGGCGCAGACCTCGGCGCCCGCAGCGGGCGCGACCGCGTGTCGGTCCCCGGTCAATCGTGCGGCACCTTGCCGTTGGTGGGGGCGCGCTCGGCCGCCAGCCGCGCACGCTCCGCCGCGGCCAACTCGTGGTCGAGGGCGCGGATCACCAGGTCCAGGCGTGCGTTCTCATCCGGCGTCTCGAGCAGGGCCTGCTTGACGCGGGACGGCAGCTCGACATGGGCGGCGAGCACGTACGACCAGGGCACGCCCTCCTCGCCGGTCGGCGCTTCCGCACGCCCGGTGACCTCTTTGGCAAGCGCGACGAAGCGCGCCGTGGCCCGGGCGGCGCGCTCCGGGTCGACGGCGACCGGGTCGTCCGGCCGCGGGCGGCATTCGGCGCTGAAGTACAGGTGCCCGTTGGCCTCGTGGAGGATCTCGACGGGCGCGAGCCCGCGGACCACGACGCTGATACGCCCGTCGTCGTGGCGCTCGAGCACCTCCTCGAAGCGGGCGGTACAGCCGACCGATGCGGTCGCCTCGTCTTCGGAATAGACCACGACGAAGGGCGTGTCCTCGAGCACGCAGTCGGCGAATAGCTGGCGGTACCGCGGCTCGAAGATGTGCAGCGGGACCCGCTCCCCGGGCAGAAGCACCAGATTCAGCGCGAACAGCCCGTATGTGGGGGTCTCCGGCACGGATTGAGCATAGCCTCCGAGTGCGGCTGCGCGCCGCTGGTAGCATCGCTCGCCGTGAGCACCCGACCGCGTCTTCCCGAGGGCATTGCGCGCCCCGCGCTCGCGCACGTGAGCCCCTACGAGCCGGGGCGCCCGATCGACGACGTACGGCGGGAGCTCGGGCTCGCACGCATCATCAAGCTGGCCTCCAACGAGGGCCCCTACCCGCCGTTCCCGGCCGCACTCGAGGCCGTCGCCCGCGCGGCGGCCGAGCAGCGGCTGTACCCCGACCCGGGCAGCTGGGCGCTGCGGGATGCGCTCGCCGCACATCTGGGCGTGTCGACCGATGCGATTCTGGTCGGCAACGGCGTCGACAGCCTGATCAAGCTGTTGTCCCTGGCGCTGCTCGACCCGGGCGACGGGCTTGCGATGGGCTGGCCGTCGTTCGTGTCATGGCGCCAGGCTGCCGCGATCCAGGGTGCCGAGGTCCAGGCGGTGCCGCTCAGCCCCGACGGGGCATACGACCTCGACGCGCTGGCCGCGCGCGTCACGCCGCGCACCAAGCTGATCGTGGTCGTCAGCCCCAACAACCCGACCGGTGGCGCGGTCTCGTTGCGGGCGCTCGCCGGCTTTCTCGACGAGCTGCCCGGGCACGTGTTGCCCGTCCTCGACGAGGCCTATTTCGAGTATCTGCCCACGGGCGGTCACGACGGAGCTGCCCTTGTTCGCGATGGCGCGCGCCTGGTGGTGACGCGGACATTTTCCAAGGCCTATGCGCTGGCCGGCTTTCGGGTCGGGTACCTCGTCGGGCCGCCGGATCTGGTGACCTTGCTGGCGCGGGTGCGCAACGCGTTCGACGTCAACGGCCTCGCCCAAGCGGCGGCGCATGCAAGCCTTACCGACACGGAGGGGCACCTCGGCCGTCGCATCGCCGAGGTCATCGCCGAGCGCGGCCTCGTCGATGCGGGCCTGCGGGCCCTCGGGTTCGCGCCCCTGCGCTCGCACGGCAACTTCCTATTGGTCGGCGTCGGGTCGGCCGAGCGCGCCGGGCAGATCAACCAGGCCCTGCTGGCGCGCGGGATCATCGTGCGCCCGACGGCGCCGTTCGGTGCGCCGGACGCGCTGCGGATCACGATTGGCCGCCCGGACGAGAACGCCGAGATGCTGATGGCGATGGCGGCCGCGCTGCGGGATCTCGGCCCGCGGTGACCCGCGCCGGCCGCCGCCCGGTGGGTCGCTAGTGCTTGGTCGTGTGGCTCAACCGCTCGGCCAACGCGAGCATCAGGCCGACCCCGAAGCCCGTACCGGCGCCGTCGATCATGCCGGTACCCGCGATGTCCACGTGGCACCATGGGCGCCCGTCGGTGAACTCGCGCAGGAACTGGGCCGCGTACACGGCGCCGGCCTGGCGCTTGGCGGCGGCGTTGGAGAGGTCGGCCACCGTGCTCTTGATGAGGGGTGCATAGCCCTCGTGCAGCGGCATGGGCCAGCAGAGGTCGCCTGCGGCCTCGCCGGCCGCGCGGACCGCCTCGGTCCAGGCGTCGTCGCTGCCGAACAGGCCCGCGTAGACCTCGCCGAGCGCCACCACGATCGCGCCCGTCAGGGTCGCGAAGTCGACCAACCGCGTGGCGCCGGCCATGGTCGCCGCGTAGGTCAGCGCGTCGGCGAGGATCAGGCGCCCTTCGGCGTCGGTGTTGATCACCTCGATCGTCTTGCCGTTCATCGCGCGTACGACATCGCCTGGGCGGGTGGCGGTGCCGCTCGGCATGTTCTCGGTCGCCGGCACGACGGCGACAACCTCCAGGGGCACGGCGAGCTGTGCGATCACGCCGATCGCCTCGACGACCGCGGCACCCCCGGCCATGTCCAGCTTCATTTCCTCCATGCCGCCGGCGGGCTTGATTGAGATCCCGCCGGTGTCGAACGTGACGGCCTTGCCCACGAGCCCGAGCACCTCGCGGGACGCTGCGCGCCGCTTGGGCGTATAGCGCAGCACGATCAGCTTGGGGGGTTCGGCCGAGCCCTGGGCCACCGCCAACAGGGCTCCGGCACCGAGCTTGACGAGATCCTTGCGCTCGAGCACCTCGCACTCCAGGCCAGCCGTCCGGTCGGCCAGCTCGGCGGCCTGCGCCGCCAGCGCGGTGGGGGTCAGGTCGTTGGCGGGAGTGTTGGCCAGATCGCGTGCGGCGGCCACCGCGGCCGCCAGCCGGCTGACGCGGCGCAGCTGCGCGGGCGTGACGACTACCGAATAGACCCGCAGCTCGTCGAGCTCGGGTTCCGGTGCCCCGGTCTTGTAGCGGTCGAACCGGTAGGCCCCGTAGCGCACGCCCAACACCAGCGCGCTCATGCGCGCCGCGTCGGCGTCGTCTGGCGCCAGCGCCACGGTGCGCGCCTTGATCGCCTGCGCGCGCGCGCCGGCGGCCCGCCCGGCCTGCCGCCACGACTCGACGCTCGCGTCGCCGACCCCGACGACCACGAGCCGCGGCGCGCCCACCAGCCCGCCGGTGTGGATCACGCAGGTCTGCCCGACCTCCCCGGTGATCTCGCCGTCGGCGATGCAGGCGCCGACGAGACCGTCGAGGGCCAGGTCGGCGGCGGCCACGGATCCGGACGCGACGGCCGGCGCCGGGACGAACACGACAATCGCATCGGCGGCGACCGAGAGGGGATCGGTCGACTTCTTCAGGGTCGTCTGCATGTGACTCCGATCTGGCTTGGGCCGCACCGCGGCGGGAGGGACTCGGCGTATACTGCCCGCTCCCCCCGCCGGATGTGGGGCACGGCGAGCGATCCCACCGTTTGCCCGCCGTCCGCGCGCATCCGACTCACGGACCAGCGGCTCTAGGAGGCATGTCTTGCCCGTTGACATCGAACGACAGGGTCCGGTGGGGATCGTCACCCTGAACCGCCCCGAAGCGCTCAATGCGCTGTCCCTCGAAATGCTCGACCAGTTGGACGGCGTGCTCGATGTCGTCGAGCGCGACGCCGAGATCCGCGTGCTGATCATCACCGGCGCCGGCGAGAAGGCGTTCAGCGCGGGTGCCGACATCGGCGCGATGCGCGAGGCGACGGCCCTCGAGGCCCGGGCCTACGCACAACGCGGCCACCAGGTGATCAACCGCGTCGAGTCGTTTCCGCGGCCGATCATCGCGGCGGTCAACGGCTACGCGCTCGGCGGCGGCTGCGAGTTCTCGCTGGCCTGCGACATTCGCCTTGCCAGCGATCGCGCCAGCTTCGGGCAGCCCGAGGTGAACCTCGGGATCATGCCCGGCTGGGGCGGGACCCAGCGCCTGGCGCGCGCGACCAGCCCGGGCTTCGCCAAGGAGCTGATCTTCACGGGGCGGATGTGCCGCGCCGCGGAGGCCCACGCTCAAGGTCTCGCGAATCACGTCTATGCGCCCGACGAGCTGATGGGCGAGGCGATCGCGCTCGCCGAGCAGATCGCCGCCAAGCCGACCTGGGCGGTCGCCGCCGCCAAGGAAGTCATCAACCTCGCCCTCGAGGGGGACCTGCGCGGTCACCTGGCCCGCGAGCTCGACGCGTTTGCGCTGGCCTTCACGACCGAGGACCAGCGGGAGGGCATGGCGGCGTTCCTGGACAAGCGCCCGGCAAAGTTCGAAGGGCACTGACCGGCACGACGCACGCCCGACCGGGACGGCCGATCACCAATCCCCCCGGCCGGCGTGTCGGCCGGGGGAAGGACCGACGAGTCAGCTCTTGCGCTCGGCCACGAGGGCCGTGAGCTTGGGGACGATCTCGTGGAGGTCGCCCACCACCGACAGGTCGCTGAAGTCGAAGATCGCGGCGTTCGGGTCCTTGTTGATGGACACGATGACCTGCGAGCTCTGCATGCCGACCTTGTGCTGAATGGCGCCGGAGATGCCGCACGCGATGTACAGCTTCGGTGCCACGGTCTTGCCGGTCTGACCGACCTGGGTCTGGTAGGGGTACCAGCCCGAGTCCACCACTGCGCGGGTCGTCGCGACGGCCCCGCCGAGCGCGCCGGCCAGGTCCTCCAGTTCCTTGAAGGCCTCCGGCGAACCGACGCCGCGGCCGCCTGCGACGAGGATGTCGGCCTCTTCGATCGACGGGCCGGTCTGCTCGGCGTGCGCCTGCTCGACCATCTTGGCCTTGGTCGAGAACTCCTGCAGCGAGACGCCGACCTGCTCGACCGCGCCGGCCCCGGAGGTCTCGGCCGGCTCGAACGAACCTGCCCGCACGAGGCCGAGGCGGGGTTCTGCCGTCCAGGCAACGTCCACGACGACGGTGTCCCCAAGCGCCGAGCGCGTGCCGACCAGGGCACCGCCCTCGACGGCGAGCTCGGTCAGGTCCCAGTTGAGGCCGGCGTCCAGACGCGCCGCGAGGGCGCCTGCGATGTCGCTGGCAAGCACGGATGCGCCGAAGAGCACGTTGGCGAAGCGGTGGCTCGTGACCAGGTCGGCGATGACGTCGACGCGGCTCTGCGGCAGCGGGGCCTCGAGGCTGGCGTCATCGGCGATGAACACCCGCGCGGCGCCGTACCGGGCGGCCTCGGCGGCCAGGGCGCCGACGCCGGAGCCGATGATGAGCGCCGAGGTGTCCGAGTCCAGCGATGCGGCCTTGCTGAGCACGCCCAGCGACGCCTTCTGGATGGCGGAGCCATGGTGCTCGAGGAAGACGAGTGTGCTCACACCAGTTTCCTTTCGATCAGGTACTCGAGTACCTTCGCCGCGGCAGAACCATCGTCTTCGATCTTCTGCGTGTCGCCACGCGAGGGCGGCGGGTGGAGCGCGTTGACCGCGGTACGCGATCCGGCTTCACCGGCGCGATCGGCGGCGATGCCGAGGTCCGTCAGCGAGAGCACGTCCTGCGGCTTCTTTTTGGCGCCCATGATGCCCTTGAGCGATGGGTAGCGCGGCTCGTTCAGCGCGTCCGAGACGGCGAGGACCGCCGGCAGCGGAGCCTGGATCGTGTCGTAGCCGAACTCGGTCTGGCGCTTGGCGGTCACGCTGCCGCCGTCGGTCGTCAGCTCGGAGACCTGCGAGATCACCGGCAGCTGGAGCCGGTCGGCCACGGCTGCCCACAGCACAGCGCCATCGGAGTCGCCGGCCTGCTGGCCGAACAGCACCAGATCGGGCGACTCGCGCGTGATGGCCTCGGCCAGCACCAGGCTGGTCGCCACCAGGTCCGAGCCGGCGGCGGCGTCATCGGCGATCAGCACAGCGCGGTTGGCGCCCATGGCCAGACCCTTGCGCAGTGATTCCAGCGCGCGTGCCGGGCCCATGCAGACGAGGACGACTTCCCCGCCGCCGCCGGCCTCATTCAGGCGTAGCGCCTCCTCAATCGCATTGAGGTCGTAGGTGTTGAGCGACCTATCTCCTGAACGATCGATCCGCTTGGTAGCGGGATCGATCCGGCGAAGGGGACCGGCATCCGGTACCTCCTTCACGCAGACGGCGATCTTCATCGTCCTCCCATCGCAGCTATTCGACCCGCAATCCTAGAGGACCGATTCGCCTTCGGCGCGGCCGTTGGGCGAATTTCGTCTCAGATAAGGGCCGGTTGTCGCGTCCAGGGCGGTCGCACGGCCCTCGGACAGGTGCCCGCCCGCCGGCTCCGGCACCCCGAACGCGGATCATCCATGGACCTGGCATGATGCAGGGCCGCTTCGGCGGGCGGCGAAACCGGCCTGCGCTAGACTCGATAGGCGGCCGACGCACATTCCGTCGGCGCTCAGTCCTGAGAGAAAGCCAGTTCATGAAGCCCGACATTCACCCGGACTACGTGGTCACCAAGGTCGTCTGCTCCTGCGGAAACTCGTTCGAGACGCGCTCCACCAAGGAGTCGATCAAGGTTGAGATCTGCAACCAGTGCCACCCCTTCTACACCGGCAAGCAGAAGCTCATCGACAGCGGTGGTCGTGTCGAGCGCTTCCAGCGCAAGCTGGCCCGCCGCCAGAGGGCGCGCGACTAGCATCGCCGCGTCAATGCCGAGGGTGTCGCCGCACGCGCAGCGGCACGCGTCGCCGCAGCTGGGGATGACGTGAGCACCGGGATCACCGGGCTGGTCGAACAGATCGAACGCACCCGCGACGAGCTTCAGACGGCGCTGGCCGATCCTGCGCTCGCCGGCGACCGTGCGCGCTATACCGACGTCAATCGGCGCTGGTCGTCGCTGGCGCCCGCGATCGCGCTGGTCGAGCAGTGGCGCGACGCGGCCGCGCGCGTCGAGGAGGCCACCGAACTGCTCGCCGACGAGGACGACGATGACGTGCGCGGCCTGCTGCACGAGGCCGAGGACGAGATGCAGGCGCTCGAGCCGCAGATCCGCGAGGCGATGGTCGAACGCGATCCGAACGACGACAAGGACGTCATCCTCGAGATCCGCGCTGCCGCGGGTGGGGAGGAGGCGGCGCTGTTTGCGCGCCAGCTCCTGGAGATCTACCTCAAGTACGCCGAGCGCCGCAGGTTCCGGACCGAGCAGCTGTCGATGAGCCCGGCCGACGCGGGCGGCGTCAAGGACGTCACGGTGGCCATCAAGGGCACGGGCGCATATTCGGTCTTCAAGCACGAGGCCGGCGTGCACCGCGTCCAGCGCGTACCGGAGACCGAGAGCCAGGGGCGGATCCACACCTCGACGGCCACCGTCGCCGTGTTACCCGAGGCCGAGGACGTGGACGTGCAGATCAATCAGAACGACCTGAAGATCGACGTGTACCGCTCGAGCGGGCCGGGCGGACAGAGCGTCAACACCACCGATTCGGCGGTCCGCATCACCCACGTGCCGACCGGCATCGTCGTCTCGATGCAGGACGAGAAGAGCCAGCTGCAAAACCGCGAGCGGGGGATGCGGGTGCTGCGCGCGCGCCTGTATGAGCGTGCGACGGCCGAGCAGGCGGCCAAGATCAGCTCGGTCCGCCGCGAGCAGCTGGGCAGCGGCGACCGCGCCGAAAAGGTGCGGACCTACAACTATCCGCAGAACCGCGTCACCGACCACCGGGTCGGGCTGACGGTGCAGCTGCGCGAGGCGGTGCTCCAAGGTGACCTCGGCGACCTAACCGCCGCGCTCGCGGCCGAGGAGCGACGGCAGCTGCTGGAGGCGCACGCCGCCGGGGTGGAGTGAGCATGGCGGCGTCCGCGGGCGGCGGCGCGCCCTAATGGCCGACGCGCCCCTGACGATCGGCGACGTCGCGCGCCGCAGCGCGCAGTACTTCGCCACCGCCGGCTCGCCGAGCCCGCGCCTGGACGCCGATCTGCTGATCGCACAGGCGCTCGGGCTGACGCGGCTGGCGGTCTATACGGAGTTCGACCGGCCGCTGACCCCGGCCGAGCTCACCGCCACGCGCGCGCTGGTCGCGCGCCGCGGCAAGCGTGAGCCGATGGCCTACATCCTCGGGCACCGAGCGTTCCGGCGCCTCGAGCTGGAGGTCTCGCCGGCGGTGCTCGTGCCCCGGCCCGAGACGGAGGTGCTGGTGGAGTGGGTGCTCGAGCTCGCACCGCCGGGGGCGGCGGTGCTCGACTGGGGGACCGGCAGCGGTGCGATCGCGCTGGCGTTGGTCGACGAGCGCCCGGACCTCGTCGTGACGGCGACCGACGCATCTGACGCTGCGCTCGGGCTCGCGCGGGCCAACGGCGACCGGCTCGGGCTCGCGGTGGAGTGGTGCCCCTCGGACGGGTTTGCGGGTCTTGCGGGGCGCAGTTTCGACGTGGTGGCCGCCAACCCGCCGTACCTGTCGGACGCCGAACTGGCCGCCGGCACGCCCGAGCTTGGTTTTGAGCCCCGTCAGGCGCTTGTGGGCGGTCCGCGGGGCGACGAGGTGATCGCGCGCATCGCCGCGGAGGTCGGTGCGCACCTGCGCCCGGGCGGCGTCGTCGTCTGCGAGATCGGCGGAGCCCAGGCCGATGCGGCCCGCGCGCATTTCGCCGCCGCGGGGCTCAGCGGGATCGAGGTCCGCACCGACCTGGCCGGACTGCCGCGCGTCGTCATGGCGCGGCGCAGCTGAGGCCGCCGCGGACGGCTTCCCGGCGTGCGGGCGTGTACCCTCGTGGGGTATCCGTGTTCGACCTTCAAGGGGGCAGCCTGGTGAGCTTCGCCGACGAGAGCAGCTATCTGTCACAGGACATCGGTGAGGTCGATCCCGAGGTCGCGCGGCTGCTGCGCGCGGAGGTCGAGCGCCAGTCCGAGACCCTCGAGATGATCGCAAGCGAGAACTTCACCAGCCAGGCGGTACTGCAGGCGGTGGGGTCGGTGCTGACCAACAAGTACGCCGAGGGCCTCCCGCACCGGCGCTACTACGGCGGGTGCGAGATCGTCGACCAGGTCGAGGAGCTCGCGATCGAGCGCGCGACCCAGGTCTTTGGCTGCGAGCACGTCAACGTGCAGCCGCACTCGGGTGCGACGGCCAACGAAGCCGCCTACCAGGCCGTGCTGACCCCCGGCGATCGCGTGCTGGCGATGGCGCTGGCCCACGGCGGGCACCTCTCACACGGGCTCAAGGTCAATTTCTCCGGGCGCCTGTATGAGTTTCACCACTACGGCGTGCGCCGCCGGGACTGCCGGATCGACATGGATCAGGTCGCCCAGCTGGCGCGCGAGCTGCGCCCAAAGTTGATCGTGGCGGGGGCCTCGGCCTACCCGCGGATCATCGATTTTCCCGCGTTTCGCGAGATCGCCGACGAGGTCGGCGCCCTGCTCATGGTGGACATGGCGCACATCGCCGGGCTGGTGGCCGCCGGCGTGCACCCGAGCCCGGTCGGCCTCGCCGACATCACAACGACGACGCTGCACAAGAGCCTCGGCGGCCCGCGGGCGGGCATGATCATGTGCCGCATCGACCTGGCGAGCGCTGTCGATCGCGCCGTGTTTCCGGGACTGCAGGGCGGCCCGCTGATGCACGTGATCGCCGGCAAGGCCGTCGCGCTCGGGCACGCACTGACCGACGAGTTCCGCGAGCGTCAGCGCCAAGTCGTGATCAACACCGGTGTCCTCGCCGACGGCCTGCTGTCCGGCGGGGTCTCCCTGGTGACCGGCGGATCGGATAACCACCTCGTGCTGGTCGACCTGTCGGGGACCGAGCTGACTGGCGCGGACGCCGAGGTGCGCCTCGACCGCGCCGGGATCACCGTCAACAAGAACGGGATCCCGTTCGACGAGCGGCCGCCGACGGTGACCTCCGGGCTGCGCATTGGAACGCCGGCGTTGACCACGCGCGGGCTCAAGGAGCCCGAGATGGTGGAGATCGCCCAGATCATCGCCGCAGCCCTGCAGCCGGAGGCATCCGACGCTGACCTGGCAGGCCTGCGCGAACGCTCGCGTGCGATCTCCGAGCGCTTCCCGCTGTATCCGCGGTTGGTCTCGGGGTCGGCCATCGCATGAATGTCGCGCCCCCGGGTCCGGCGCTCGTGACCGGGGCGTCGTCCGGGCTCGGGCGTGAGTTTGCCCGTGCGCTCGCCGCGCGCGGGCACGACCTGGTGATCGTGGCACGGCGCGTCGAGCGCCTCGAGGCGCTGCGCGACGAGCTCGTCGCACGCCACGGGCGCGCGGTGGACATCGTCGCGTGCGACCTGGCCACCGAGCAGGGGCTCGCCGACTGCCGGGCCGCGCTTGCCGCCCACGCGGTGTCGGTCGCGGTGCTCAACGCGGGGTTCGGCTCGCTCGGGCCGTTCGACGAGGCGGACCGCGAACGCGAGGACCGAATGGTGCGCGTCAACTGCGTGGCCGTCGTCGATCTCGCCCGTGAGCTGGTTCCGGGCATGCGGGCCCGCGGCCATGGCCAGATCATCGTCATCAGCTCCGCTGCTGCGTGGCATCCCGTGCCGTTCATGGCGACCTACGGGGCCACGAAGGCGTTTGGGCTGCACTTCGTGCGCGCACTCGCCGAGGAGCTGCGCGGCACTGGCGTCGGCGTGCTCGCCGTCTGCCCGGGGCCGACGGCGACCGGGTTCTCCCAGGCGCTCTCAGAGGCGGGCCGAGGTGCGTCGGGATGGCCGCGGGGTACGCCGATCGACGCGCCCCAGGATGTCGTGGCGCGGAGCCTCGCGGCCGCCGACGCAGGGCGCACGGTGATCGCCACCGGCCCCGTTGCGCACCTGACCCACATTGCGACGCGGGTCATCCCGGTGGGATGGACCATGCGGATGGTCGGAGCGGTCCATCGGCGCAGGGCCCGGACACGAATCTCGGCAGGGAATGCCCACGGAAACTAGAATCCGTACCCGCCGGCCGCCGGGAGGCCGGACCGAGTGCGTGATCGCCGCCGGAGCGATCGAGGGCGCGTGACGTGACCACAACGCTCATTCCGATGCTCTGTGCGATTGTCGCCGCGGCGGTGGTGATCGGGCTCACGCCGCTTGCGTCGATGTTCGCGCGGCGGGTCGGTGCGGTGGACCTGCCGTCGGACCGCAGGATCCACACCGAGCCGACCCCGCGCCTGGGCGGCCTGGCGATCATGGGCGCGGTGCTCGTGCCGAGCCTGTACTACCTGCCGGCGGATCCCGCGGCGCGTGCGCTGATCGTCGGCGCGGTGCTGGTCGGGGCCCTGGGGGCGGTCGATGACATCTTCGGGCTCGACCCGATCGTCAAGCTGGTCGGACAGATCGCCTGCGCGGCCGTGCCCGTGTCGGCGGGTCTGACGATCAACCACATTACGCTGCCGGTGTTTGGTGCGTTCAACCTGGGCGACCTGCAGTTCCCGGTGACCATCCTGTGGTTCGTGGCGATCGTGAACATGATCAATTTCATCGACGGGATGGACGGCCTGGCGGCCGGCGTGGCGGGCCTCGCGGCCATCAACTTCGCCATCCTGGCGGCATCGCTCGGCCGTGCGGATCCGGCGATCCTCGCCGCGTCGATCGCGGGGGCGTGTGCGGGATTCCTGGTGTTCAACTTCCACCCCGCGCGGGTGTTCATGGGTGATAGCGGGTCGATGTTCCTTGGCTTTGTCATCGCGGGGGTCGCGGTCGACGGCGTCGTCAAGAGCGCCGCCACGGTGGCCCTGTTGGGCCCGCTGCTGGTGCTGGCGATCCCGATCCTCGACACCTCGTTCGTGATCATGCGGCGCATCAAGAACCGCCAGCCGGTCTACGTGGCCGACCGCAGCCATTTCCACCACCGCTTTTTCACCATTGGATGGGGTCAACGCAAGACGGTGCTCGCGATGTACGGATGGTGCGCCTTGCTGGGCGTGCTCGCGCTCGTGATCCGGTTCGTGCCGTATCGGACGCCATCGGGGTCCTGGTCCCTGCCGGGGGCGATCACGCTCGGGTTCTTCATCGCGCTCGCCGCCGCCGCCGCGGTCTACCTCATCTACGTGCTCGAGATCCTCAAATGGCGCAGCACCCCGGTGGTAAAGATCGTGCGGGATCGTGCCACCGCCCGCACGAGCCGCGACCGGGTGGCATAGGCGCGACGGGCCCGCTGCACGACGGCCCGGCGACCTCATCGCGAAGACGATTTTGGGGTGTTGGCCGCGCCCGCGGGACGACGATTACTTTGGGGTGGACCGTTGCCCTTAGGGGTACTTCCTGGCATACTCCCGGCCGCCCGCAGTCAGGCATGCTCCTGTCAGCGGGCGTCACTGTGCTCACAGGAGTTCTGACTCGCTCCGACCCCATCCCTTGTCCACGCGACACGCATGACCGTGTCCGTCTACCCATCACCGCGCGAGGGCGCGCTGCCGTTCGCGGCGGCCATTCTCGGGATCATCGTGTGCATCGTCGCACTGCCCGTCGTGGTCCTGCTCGAAGGTCCGCTGGTCGGGTGGGCGTTGGGCGCGGGGTTATGGGTGATCAACTGGACCCTTGCCCAGATGGCGACCAAGTTCTCGATCGGCGCAAGCCCGGTCGCCGGGGTCGGCGTCGCGGGCGGGTCGATCATGTTTCGCGCGTTCTTCGTCGTGATCGTCCTGTGGATCATCGCCGTGCGGGTCTCGGAGCCGATCGGCCTCACGGCTGCCGCAGTGTTCTTGGCGGCGTTCTCGTTTGACCTCATGGGCCGCATGATGCTGTTCAGCCTGCTCGAGCGCGCGCGCCAGACGCCGAACACAAAGGGTCCTGCCGACTCATGAACCGTGCTCGTCTTCGTGCGGCGGCGGCAGCTGCCACCGGTGCGCTGCTGCTCGCCCCCGCGTTCGCGTCGGCAAGCGGGAAATTCGATCCGTCGACAGAGTTCAGCATCAATCCGTACCTGAACCTGAAGATCGGCCCGATCGACCTGTCCGTCAACAAGGCGGTCATCTACCTGCTGATCACCACGTTCATCCTCTGCGTGATCGTCCCGCTGATCGTGCGCGCCGGGCTGAAGTCGCGGCCGGGCAAGGGGCAGAACATCCTCGAACTCGCCTATGAGTTTGCCGAGAACCAGATCGGGCGGGTATCGCTGCCCGCGAAGGCGTTCCCGACGTGGTTCCCGTACGTTGCGACGCTGTTCTTGTTCATCGCGATCAACAACCTGATCAGCTTCGTCCCACTGCCGATTTCCGGCGAACACGGCGGGCTGGCCATCTCGTCGCTGCCCGACTTCGGTCTGTACGCGGCCACCGCGAACATCAACGTCACCCTGGCGCTCACGATCGTCACGTTCCTGTGTACCCATATCGTCGGTGTGCGCGCGCACGGTGCCTGGGGCTATCTCAAGACGCTGGAGCCGGACGCGCCGCGGGCCCTCAAGCCATTCATCTTCGGCATTGAGATCATCTCGCAGCTCTTGCGGCTGGTGAGTCTGTCTGTACGTTTGTTCGCCAACATGCTGGCCGGCCACTTGCTGATCATCATGGCCGCGGGTTTTGCGATCCTGGTGGGCAGCTACATCGGGCTCGTCGCAATCCCCTTCGCCCTCTTCTTTTACGTACTCGAATGGGTGCTCGTCGCAGGCCTCCAGGGCTTCATTTTCGCCCTGCTGAGCGGCATCTACATCGGCTATGCAATCGAGGCACCGCACTAACACCGCACTCATACGGAGGATCAAGGAGAGGCATGCCCGTTCAAGTCATTAACACGACAGTGACAAACCCCAGCATGGTCACCGCGGCAAAGACGCTGACCCTGGGCCTGTCGACCGGCCTTGGCGCAATTGGCCCGGGTGTCGGTGTGGGGTACATCATGGGCAAGACGATCGAAGCGGTCGCGCGCCAGCCTGAGCTGCGCGGTGAATTGCTGTCGCTCACCTTCCTGGGGCTCGCCCTCACCGAGGCCATCACCTTTTACGCACTGCTGATGGGCTTTGTCGCCTACTTCTTGGCGTAGTCGCGATGCATTCGCAGCTAGCAAACATCCACATCGCGCAGGCCGGGAACCCACTCCTGGCGCCAAGCCCGGGGTTGATGATCTGGACCCTGGTGACGTTCGGGTTGTGCCTACTCATACTCAGCAAGTACGTCTATCCCCCGGTCGCCAAGGCGATCGAAGCGCGCCGCCAGGAGATCGCCCAGAGCATTGACGAGGCCGAGCGCAGCCGCGATGAGGCGCTGCAGCTGCTGGACGAGTACAAGGTGCGGCTCAGCGAGGCGCACAAGGAGGCCGACGCCTTGCGTGAGCGCGGGCGGAAGGACGGCGAGCGTCGCGGTGCCGAGCTGGTCGCCACCGCACAGGATCAGCGCGACCGTGTGCTTGCCGATCAAGGCACACAACTGGATGCCCAGGCGCGCCAGGCCGCATCGGGACTGCGTGACGGCGTGGTGGAGCTCGCGATCGCCGCGGCTGAACGCGCGACGCGTGGTGCCCTTACCGAGGCGGAGCACCGCCGCCTGATCGAAGAGGCCCTCAATGACGCTGACCTGTCGAAGCTGACGAAGGCGTAGGAGTACGTCGCCGTGAGTGTCGCTGCCACATACGCTGAGGCGCTGTACGAGTCCGCCGTGGAGCAGGGGGCCGTGTCCGAGGTCTCGGCGCAGCTCGCCGAGTTCCGCGAGGCGGTCGACACCAATCCGGAGCTGCACGACCTGCTGACCAATCCGGAGTTCGAGACCCGTGTCAAGAAGGACGTGGTCGCCAAGCTGCTCGCGGACGCGAACCCGCTCGTCACGAACTTCATGCAGGTCCTGCTCGACCGGGGCCGCGCGGGGGACCTCGCGGAGATCGCCGACGGGTACGCCGATCGTGTGGCCGCCGCAGAGGGCCGCCTGCGGTTGCGCATCCGCACGGCGATTCCGCTGCCCGACGATCTTCGCGGCCGCCTGGTTGCACGGATCTCCGAGCTCACCAGCCGCGCGGTGGATATCGACACGATCGTCGATCCCGCGATCGTTGGCGGCCTCGTGATCGAGACCGACGGCTCAGTCGTGGACGCATCCGTGCGCACCCGTCTCGCCGATTTGCGCCAGGCGATGCTGCACACCTCGGTGCGCGACGCGGTTGTCCAAGAGAACGCCTGAACCGACCGAACAGAAAGGGACGACAAGACCGATGAAGCTGCGACCTGACGAGATCACCAAGGTCCTGCGCGAGCAGATCGAGGAGTACCAGGGCCAGGTGGATGTCGAGGAGGTCGGTACGGTCCTCCAGGTCGGCGACGGTATCGCCCGCGTCCACGGCCTGCAGTCGTGCCTGGCACTCGAGATGCTCGACTTTCCGCACGGCGTGACCGGGCTCGCCCTGAACCTCGAAGAAGACAACGTCGGCGTCGTGCTTCTCGGCGAGGACATCCTCATCAAGGAGGGTGACACCGTGCGCCGCACCGGCAAGGTCATCCGGGTCCCCGTCGGCCCGGAGCTGCTGGGCCGCGTGGTCGACCCGCTGGGCACTCCGCTCGATGACCTCGGGCCGATCGAGGCGACCGAGTATCGCCCCGTCGAGTTCAAGGCCCCCGGCGTCGTCCAGCGCCAGAAGGTCTTCCAGTCGTTGTCGACCGGCATCAAGGCCATCGACGCCCTGATCCCGATCGGCCGCGGGCAGCGTGAGCTGATCATCGGCGACCGCCAGACGGGCAAGACGACGATCGCGGTCGACACGATCATCAACCAGCGCGGCGAAGGGGTCCACTGCTTCTACGTCGCCATCGGGCAGAAGGCATCGACGGTCGCTCAGGTCGTGCAGCGGCTGAAGGCCGCCGGCGCGATGGAGTACACGACGGTCATCGCGGCGACCGCGTCCGCGCCCGCGCCGCTCAAGTACCTCGCCCCGTACGCCGGTTCGGCGATGGCGGAATACTTCTTGTTCAGCGGTCAGCACGCGCTGTGCATCTACGACGACCTTTCCAAGCAAGCCGATGCGTACCGGCAGATGTCGCTGCTGCTGCGGCGCCCGCCGGGCCGCGAGGCCTTCCCGGGTGACGTGTTCTATCTGCACTCGCGTCTGCTCGAGCGTGCCTGCAAGCTCAGCGACGAGCTCGGCGGCGGCTCGCTGACCGCACTGCCGATCATCGAAACGCAGGCCGGAGACGTCTCGGCCTACATCCCGACGAACGTGATCTCGATCACCGACGGCCAGATCTTCCTCGAGAGCAAGCTGTTCTACTCGGGTGTCCGGCCGGCGGTGAACGTCGGCATCTCCGTCAGCCGCGTGGGTGGGGACGCCCAGATCCGCGCGATGCGCAAGGTGGCCGGCCGTCTGAAGCTCGAGCTGGCCCAGTACCGCGACCTGGAGGCGTTTGCCCAGTTCGGCTCGGAACTGGACGTGGCGACCCAGCGCACGCTGGCGCGGGGTGCGCGCCTGGTCGCGACGCTCAACCAACCCGCGTACGCGCCGTGGCCGATCGAGGAGCAGGTCGCGATCATCTACACCGCCAACCAGGGGTACCTCGACAAGGTCAGCCCGGCGGACGTGCCGAATGTCAACGAGGCGATCCGCCTGGGCTTGCGTGAGGAGGGCACCGCGTTGGCCGCGATCCGCGAGTCACGCGATTTGAGCGATGAGAGCGCGGCGACGATCGATCGGGTCGCCGAGGGCGTGCTGGCCGACATCCTCCCCCGGGACGAGACCCCGGTCCAGACCGCAGTGGTCGAGGCCCCGACCGAGACCCAGACCCCGGATCCGGCCCCGGCCGCGGCCTAAGCCACCGACGCATGCCCAGCCAGCGCGACATCAAGCGGCGCATCGACTCGGTGCGCAATACCCGCAAGATCACCCGCGCCATGGAGCTGGTGGCCTCGGCGAAGCTGCGGCGCGCCCAGGAGCGGATCGAGGCACTGCGCCCGTACGCGCAGGCCATGCGGGAACAGATGGCGCAGGCCGCCCGGGAAACGGTGGCGCTGCGCAACTTCCCGCTGCTGGCCGACCGCGAGGAGGTCAAGCGCGTCGTCATCGTCACGATCACCGGCGATCGCGGCCTCGCGGGCGCGTTCAACGTCAACATCCTGCGTGCCGGCTTCGCGGCGGACCAGGAACAGCGCGATGGCGGTGTCGGCGATGTGGTCTACGTCGGGGTGGGCAAGAAGGGTTCCGGGACGCTGCGGTTCCGGTCCAAGCCCATCGAGGAGACCTTCGAGGGCTTCTCCGACCACCCGAGCTTTCACGACGCCGAACGCATCGCGGCGTACCTGGTCCAGTCGTTTACCTCCGAGGAGGTCGACCGGGTCCTGTTGGTCTACAACGCCTTCAAGTCGGTGATGCAGCAGGAAGTGGTCGTGGAGCAGTTGCTGCCGATCGAGCGTCAGGTGGTGCTTGGCGCCGACATCGCTCGGGATCCGCGGGACGTCCCGGTGGCGCCCGCGCTGTCGCTGTTTGAGCCCAGCGCGGAGGATGTCCTGGAGCGCATGCTGCCGACGTACGTGAACGTCACGATCTACCGCGCGCTGCTCGAGAGCGCCGCCGCGGAACATGCCGCACGGCGCAGCGCGATGCATAACGCGACCGACAACGCGGCATCGCTGATCGCCGATTACACCTTGAAGATGAACCGGGCCCGGCAGGCCGCCATCACCCAGGAGATCCTGGAAGTGGTGGCTGGCGCCGACGCCCTCCAGTAGCTGCTGACCAGACGAGGAGCGCGAACTACGCATGGCTGAAAACGGCAACTCCGGAACCATCCTCGAGATCAAGGGCGTCGTGCTCGACGTCCGCTTCGACGGCGGCAACCTGCCCGGCATCTACAACGCGCTGGAGATCCCACGCGAGGATGGGAGCATCCTCGTCGCCGAGGTGCAGCAGCACTTGGGTGACGACAGGGTGCGTGCGGTCGCCTTTGACACGACCGACGGCCTGGCCCGTGGCACCTCGGTCCGCGACACCGGCGTCCCGATCTCCGTGCCGGTCGGCGAAGCGACCCTGGGCCGCATCTTCAACGTGCTGGGCGAGATCATCGACGAGGGCGCCCCGCTCGGTTCCGTCGAGCGCTGGCCGATCCACCGCCCGGCTCCGGGCTTTGACCGCCTGAACCCGACGGAGGAGATCTTCGAGACCGGCATCAAGGTCGTCGACCTGCTCGCGCCGTACGTGAAGGGTGGCAAGATCGGCCTGTTCGGCGGCGCCGGTGTGGGCAAGACGGTGCTCATTCAGGAGCTGATCCACAACATCGCCAGTGAGCACGGTGGCCTGTCGGTGTTCGCCGGCGTCGGCGAGCGGACCCGTGAGGGCAACGACCTCTGGATCGAGATGAAGGAGTCCGGGGTCATCGAGAAGACCGCGCTCGTCTACGGTCAGATGAACGAGCCTCCGGGCGCGCGCCTGCGGGTGGCCCTCGCCGGGTTGACGATGGCCGAGTACTTCCGCGAAGAGAGCGGCCAGGACGTGCTGCTGTTCATCGACAACATCTTCCGCTTCGTGCAGGCCGGCTCCGAGGTGTCCGCGCTGCTCGGCCGTATGCCGTCCGCCGTGGGCTACCAGCCGACCCTCCAGAGCGAGATGGGTGACCTGCAGGAGCGGATCACCTCGACCAACCGCGGTTCGGTGACCTCGGTCCAGGCCATTTACGTGCCGGCCGACGACTTGACCGACCCGGCGCCGGCCGCCTCGTTCGCCCACTTGGATGCGACCACCGTGTTGTCGCGTGACATCGCCGCCAAGGGCATCTACCCCGCCGTGGACCCGCTCGACTCGACCAGTCGCATCCTCACCCGGGACGTCGTCGGCGACGAGCACTACGACACGGCCCGCCGGGTCCAGGAGACGCTGCAGACCTACAAGGACCTCCAGGACATCATCGCGATCCTCGGCGTCGACGAGCTGACCGACGAGCAGAAGCTCGCCGTCGGGCGGGCCCGTCGGATCGAGCGCTTCCTGTCGCAGCCGTTCAACGTCGCCGAGGCCTTCACCGGGACCCCGGGCAAGTACGTGGCGCTGTCGGAGACGATTCGCGGCTTCCGCGAGATCGTCGACGGCCAGCACGATGACCTGCCCGAGCAGGCCTTCTTTCTGGTCGGCTCCATCGACGAGGCGGTCGAGAAGGCCGCCACGCTGGGGAGCTAGCCGATGGCCAGCGACGGCGGAGGCCTGCGCGTGCGTGTGCTGACACCCGTCGGTCCGGTCTTCGACGGCTCGGCGTCGATGGTCTTCGCGCCGAGTATGGCCGGCGAGGTCGGACTGCTGCCGCGCCACGAACCGTTGGTCTGCACGCTCGGCTTCGGCCGCACGCGGGTCCAGGCGTCGGATGGCACCGAGGAGGTCTTCGCGACCAGCCAGGGGTTCCTGACCATCGAGCGCGACGAGGTGCTCGTCCTGGTCGACCAGGCGCTCCCGCTCGACGAGATCGACGTCGCCCGCGCCCGCGCCGATCTCCAGGCAGCCGAGGTCGCCCTCGAGGCCGCCGGCGACGACGAGGTCGCCCGCACGCGGGCGGAGACCTCCAGGCTGCGCGCCGAGAACCTGCTGAAGGTCGTCGAGTCACAGAAATAGGTCACGGGACGGTGCGCAGGCTCCGCGCGCCCTCGCCGGTCGGGCTGCTCGTGCTCCGATCATCGCCGCGCGTGGCCCCGCGCCATGATGGCAGTGCATGAGTAAGACGCGGCCGGCATGACCACGAACTCTGACGACCCGCACCACGCCAAGGTTCCGCGCTCGCGCTCCCTGGCGCCCGGGGTTCCGGCCGTGCTGCAGATGCGCAACTTCCGCCAGTTCTGGATCGCGTCGCTGATCTCCAACTGCGGCAGTTGGCTCCAGACGGTCGCAGCGGGGTATCTGGTGTTTGAACTGACCCATTCACCCGGGATGGTCGGTGCACTATCGCTGGTGGCCCGCGGGCCGGCGTTCGTGTTCTCGACCTCAGGCGGCAAGCTGGCCGACCGCCTCGACCGGCGTCGCATCGGCCGCTGGACGTTCGCGCTACAGGGTGTGGCGGCGGGGGGGATGGCGCTGATGTCGTTGCTGGGCGACCTGACGGTCCCGGTGATCTTCGTGTTGACCTTCGCGCTCGGGGCGGGCCTGGCCCTTGGCCTGCCGGCGATGCTGGCGCTGGTGCCGGCGCTCGTGCCGCCCGAGCAGTTCGAGCAGGCGGTATCGCTCAACGCCGCCGGGGTGAACGTGGCGCGGCTGATCGGACCGGCGATCGGCGGTGTGCTGCTCGCACTCGTCGGCGCGACCTGGTGCTTCGGGCTCAATGCCTTCTCGTTCCTCGCGTTGATTCTCGTGCTGCTGTGGGTGCATGTGCGCCCAACCGGGACGCGTTCGGCGCTTGTGTCCACCCGGGTCGCGCTGCACTTCGCGTGGGGGGATCCGGCGATCCGGCGCCTGATGCTCGCGATCGCGGTCTTCGCGGCGCTCGCCGCACCGATCCAGGAACTCGCGCCGGTGATCGCCCATGCGCTGGGTGCCGGCGCGGCGGGCCTCGGGCTGCTGCTGGGCGCCATGGGGGGCGGGGCGCTCGTCGGTGCGTGGGCACTCGACCGGCTTCAGGCCCATGGGCTCACGCGCGGGGCGGGCATCTGGGTGGCGACGGTCTGCTTTGCGGTGATGATGGCCGGCGTCGCTGCCGCCCCGACGTTTGCGCTGGGCCTGCTGGCGATGGCGTTGTGCGGGGCGTTCTGGATCTGGATGTTCATCCTGATCAACACCTCCATCCAGCTGCGGTCCCCGCGCTCGATGGTGGGCCGGATGCTCGGCTTCTACCAGCTGGCGGTGATCGGTCCGATCGCGGTCGGGTCGCTCCTGGCGGGACTGTGGGCGGAGGTGGTCGGGATTCGCTGGAGCTTCGCGACCTGCGCGCTGTGCCTGGCGCTGTGGGGAGCGTGGATGATCCGCCGGCCCGTGCGCGAGATCGACGGGGGTCGCGCGCCAGAGCCCGAGGCGGCCCCCGCGTGAGCCCACGGGCCATAGCGGGCGCGGTGTCTCGGGTATTGTGTGCGATGTGGATGAGGCCCATTTGGCCGAGCAGCTGATCGCGATTGATACCTCCGCCCCGGTGGGGCTCGAGCGCGCGATTGACTTTGTGGCCGGCTGGCTCGATGCACGCGAGGTTCCCGTACGTGAAGTGCACGTCGGCGATCGTCGCTGCCTGCTCGCCCGCGTCGGGGACGGCCCGACCCACGTGCTGTTCAACGGCCACGTGGACGTGGTTCCCGGCCACCCCGGCCAGTTCAGGCCCGAGCGGCGTGCGGGTCGGCTCTACGGACGCGGCGCCTACGACATGAAGGCGGCGCTCGCGGCGATGATGATCGCCACCGCCGAGCTGGCCCGCGACGGGCTCGAGGGCGCGGTCCTGGATCTGATGATCGTGCCCGACGAGGAGCGCGGCGAGCCGGGCGACAACTGCTCCGAGGCGCTGGTGCGCGACGGGCTCCGGGCGGATTTCGTCGTCTGCGGCGAGCCCACCGACATGCAGGTCGGCATCCAGGCCAAGGGCGTCGTGTTGCTGTGCCTGCACGTGCCGGGCACCGCCGCTCACGGGTCGACGCCGTGGCTCGGCGAGAACGCCGTGCTGCGGGCGATCGAGATCTACCGGCGCATCGGCGAGCTGCCGTTCATGTCCGAGTCCTCGGAGATGTTTCCGAGCCCGTCGGTCAATCTTGGGCGCATCGAGGGCGGCACGGCACTCAACAGCGTGCCCGACACGTGCCGGATATGGGTCGACATCCGATCCCTGCCGGACCAAGACCGCGCCGGTATCGTCACCCAGATCCAGGCGCTCGATCCCGAGGTCACCGTCGAGCTGATCCTCGACAAGGCGGCCGCGCGGGTGTCGAGCACCCACCCGCTGGTGCAGGCCCTGGTCGACGTGGCGCGTGCGGCGGATCCGACCGCGCGGGCGGTCGGACGCGACGGCTCGTCCGACGCGATCGCGTTCCTGGGGGCCGGCGTGCCGGCGGTCGAGTTCGGGCCGGTCGGGGCCGGGCACCACGCTCCGGACGAGTACGTGGAGATCGCCAGCCTGCAGCCCTATCGCGAGGCGTTGGTGGCGTTCGTGCGGGCGGTCGCAGCCGGCCGGCCGGCGGCGGTGGCCGGGTGAGCGGCGCGCGCATCGGGGTCATCGGCGCAGGCTACGTCGGGCTGGTCTCCGGGGTGTGCCTGGCCGGCCTCGGCCACGCGGTGTGCATCCGCGACATCGACGTGGGCAAGATCGACGCCCTCAACACCGGCCAGGTGCCGATCCACGAGCCGGGCCTGGAGGTGCTGATCGCCGAGCACCGCGGTCGCCTCACGTTCACCCTGGACCTGGAGCTGCTGGTCGCCACCAGCGACATTCTCATCGTGGCGGTCGACACGCCCCCCAGCTACTCCGGTGACGCCGACCTGTCGCGGGTGCTTGCCGTCGTCGACGGGCTCGGTGCGGTCGGCGGCGACCCACGCCACATTGTGGTGATGAAGAGCACGGTGCCCGTCGGTACCGGCGAGCGTGTGCGGCGCCAACTGGATGCGTGCGGGCTCGGCCAGGTCGGCTACGTCGCCAACCCCGAATTCCTCAAGGAGGGCACGGCGATCGCGGACTTCATGCATCCGGACCGCGTCGTGGTCGGAGCCATTCGGCCAGCGGACGCGCGAGCGCGTGGCCGCGCTCTACGCGCCGCTGGGGGCGCCGGTGCTGCGCACGAGCGTGCCGACGGCCGAGATGGTCAAGTACGCCTCCAACGCATTCTTGGCGACCAAGATCAGCTTCATCAACGAGATCGCCAACGTGTGCGAGGAGATCGGAGCCGACGTGGCCGTCGTCGCCGAGGGGATGGGGATGGACCCGCGCATCGGCGCATCGTTCCTGCGCCCGGGCATCGGGTTCGGGGGCTCCTGCTTTCCTAAGGACGTCGCCGCCCTCAAACAGCTGGCGGGCAACTCCGGCTACCACTTCCAGCTGTTGACGAGCGTGATCGAGGTCAACGAACTGCAAAAGCGCCGCGTGGTCGGCAAGCTCAAGAAGTACCTCGGTGACGTGCGTGGACGCCGCATTGCCCTGTTGGGGCTGGCGTTCAAGCCAGGCACCGACGACATGCGCGAGGCCGCGAGCCTCGTGTTGGCGGGGCGACTGCTGGCCGAGGGGGCGCACGTGGTCGGCTGGGATCCGGTCGTCGGCGATCTGGACGGGCTGGCCGGCGTCGAGCTGGCGACGAGCCCGCAGGCCGCGCTCGCCGGCGCGGAGGCCTGCGTGATCGTGACCGAATGGCCGCAGATCGTGGCGCTCGACTGGCCCGGGTTGGTCGGCGCGATGGCCCAACCGGTGGTGATCGACGGTCGCAACGCGCTCGATCCCGGCGCCATGACCCGCGCGGGCTATCGCTACGAGGGCATCGGCCGGTTGCCGGACGCCGTGTCCGGCGCCGCGGGAATCGGGTAGCGGCACATGCAGGCAGTCATTCTCGTCGGCGGACAGGGCACGCGGCTGCGGCCGCTGACGGCGACGCGCCCCAAGCCGATGATGCCCCTGGTGGACCGGCCCTTTGTCGCCCATCAGATCGAGCACCTCGTGCGCTACGGGATCCATGACGTCGTGTTCTCGTGCGGCTACCGGCCCGACGCGCTCGAGGCGTACTTCGGCGACGGCGAGCGCTTCGGCGTGCGGGTGCGCTACGTGACCGATCCCGTGCCGCTGGGCACCGCCGGTGCGGTGGCCAACGCGGTGCCGGCGTTCGACCATCCCGACGACGTGCTCGTGCTCAACGGCGACATCCTGACCGACCTCGATCTCGAGGCGTTTCGCAAGGCACACGTGGCTGCAGGCGCCGCGGGCAGCATCGCGCTGACTCCGGTCACCGACCCCAGCGCGTACGGGCTGGTGCGCCTGCGCGAGAACCGGGCGGTGTCCGAGTTCCTCGAGAAGCCCAGCGAAGACGAGCTCATCCCCGGGGAGCCGTATCTCATCAATGCGGGGACCTACCTGCTCTCCCTCGAGGTGATCGCAGCGATCCCGACCGACCGCGCCTGCTCGATCGAGCGCGAGGTCTTCCCGGCGCTGGCCGAGCAGGGCCGCCTGTTCGGGTACCCGAGCACCGCCTACTGGCGCGACATTGGGACGCCCCAGTCGTATCTGGACGCCCACCACGACATGCTTGCCGGCGCGGTCTCCAGCGCCAACCTGGCCGGCGAGATCCATCTGGGCCCTGGAACTATTGTTGAGCCGACGGCGCGTGTTGCCGATCGTGCTTGTGTCGGCGCCGATTGCGTCATCGCGGCCGGCGCGCAGGTGCTCGGCAGCGTGCTCGGCGCGCAGACGCGCGTCGGCGCGAATGCGTACATCGAAGGCTGCGTGATTGGTGAAGGTGTGGACATCGGTGCGGGGGTGCGGCTCGACGGCCTCGTGGTCGTGGGCGACCGTGCCCGCATCGCCCCGGGGCTCGAGATCACGGGTCCCGCGGTGATCGACGTCGATGAGACCCGCGAGGACTCGGTGGCCGATCCGGCCGGGAGGGAGCACTGATGAGCGACGGCGCGCTGGACCGCCAGGATTCGTATGGGATCGACTCGCTCGGCCTGTTCGAGGTCATCGGGGACTCGGTGGCGATCTTCGACCGCGCCCGGGCGGGCGCCGAAGCGGTCGACCTGGTCTGGCCGGCGGCCGCCATCCAGAACGTGGCGATCGCCGGCATGGGCGGCTCGGGGATCGCGGGCGATCTGGCGGTGGGCGTGTGGCGCGAGCGGCTGCGCCATCCGGCCACGGTGCTGCGCGACTACTACCTGCCCGGCTGGGTCGGCGAGAACACGCTCGTCGTGTTGAGTTCGTACTCGGGCGAGACCGAGGAAACGCTGACGGTCGCCAGCCAGGCCACCGAGCGCAACGCGCTCTGTGTGGCGATCACCAGCGGCGGCAAGCTGGGGACCTTCTACCGCGAGATGGGCGTGCCCGTCATCGACCTGCCCGCGGGGCTGCAGCCCCGCGCGGCCATCCTTGAGCTGCTGATCCCACTGGTGGTGGTGCTCGGGCGCATGGGCGTCATCGCCCCGCCGGATGTCGAACTCGACGATGCGCGCCAAGTGATCCTCGATGGCGTCGACGCGCTCGGTCCGGAGGTGCTCACCGATCAGAACCTGGCCAAGCAGGTCGCCCTCGGGCTGCTGGATTCGGTGCCGCTGATCTGGGGCGCCGAGGCCACCTCCGCGGTCGCGCGACGCTGGAAGTGCCAGATCAACGAGAACGCCGAGATGCCCGCGTACTGGTCGGTGCTTCCCGAGGCCAACCACAACGAGATCTGTGCGTACGGCGAGGCGTCGCCGGTCGGCCGGATGACCCAGATGGTGCTGCTGCGCGACCCGCACCAGCACCGCCAGGTCGCCCGGCGCATCGAGCTCACCCGCGAGCTCATCGCTCCGGCGCTGGGAGGAGTCCTCGAGTTGGCGGCCGACGGCAACACGCCGTTCGGGCGCATGCTCGACCTGGTGATGCTCGGCGACTATGTGTCCTTGTACCTGGCGATCGCGCGCGGGGTGGACCCGGGCCCGGTCGACATGATCGGCCGCCTCAAGGCGCGCCTGGCCGAGACCGGCTACGGGCGCACGGCCGATCCTGTCTAGGGCCCACGGACCCACTGGGCACGGTATGACGCGGCTGGAGTCCTCGCCCACCGGCGATCCGGGGCCTCCGGCCGGCGCGGGTCTCGCACCGGGCGACATCCTCGCCCTCGGCGACGGGGAGGTCGTCCTGCTCGATCAGACGCGGCTGCCGGGGGAGGTCGTGTATCGCCGCTGCAGCGACTGGGGCGAGGTCGCTGACGCCATCCGCACGTTGTCCGTGCGGGGGGCGCCGGCCATCGGAATCGCCGGCGCGATGGGCGTCGCCCTGGCCGCCCAGCATGCCGACCATGACGATGCCGGCGCCTACCTGGCGAGCGTGCATGCCGCCGCCGACGCCCTCGCCGCAACCCGTCCCACCGCCGTGAACCTGACCTGGGCCATTGGACAGCAGCGGGCGATCCTGGCCGGCCATCCCGGGCCGACCGAGGCGATCACCGCGAGCCTGCGTCTGTTCGCCAAGCGCCTGCACGAGGCGGAGATCGCGCGGTGCCGGGCGATGGCAGCGCACGGCAGGGTGCTGTTTCAGCGCGGGGCGCGGATCCTCACCCACTGCAACACCGGGGCGCTGGCGACCGGTGGGGTCGGAACCGCGCTCGGCGTGGTCCGGGCGGTCTACGCCGCCGATCCGAGCGTCACGGTGCTGGTCGACGAGACGCGTCCGCTCCTGCAGGGCGCTCGGCTGACCGCCTGGGAGCTGGCCCGCGACGGGATCCCGTTTGTGCTCATCACCGACTCGATGGCGGCCTCGCTGATGGCCGACGGCCAGGTCACGCACGTCATCGTCGGCGCCGACCGCATCGCGTCCAACGGCGACGTGGTCAACAAGATCGGCACGTACGCGCTGGCGGTCCTCGCGCGCGAGCACGGGCTGCCGTTCATCGTCGTCGCGCCGACCTCAACCATCGACCTCGCAACGCCGAGCGGGTCCGAGGTGGTCATCGAAGAACGCGCTGCGGAGGAGGTGCACGAGGTCGCACTGTTCGGGCGCGACGCCGCGCCGAAGGGGGTGTCGGTGCGCAATCCGGCCTTCGATCGGACGCCGGCGCGCCTGGTCAGCGCGATCGTGACCGAACAGGGTGTCCATCGGCCGCCGTATGCCGATACCCTGCGTGCCGCGGTTGCGGCGTCCGACCCGCTTGATGCGGAGACCGGCCGCCGGTCACCCGGTGCCCAACGCACCTGAGCCAGCGATGACCGGAGTACGATCAGGGGGCCGGTCCGGTTTGTTCACGAACAAGGGGGGCACATGCAGCTACAGGTAAAGGGCAAGAACATGCCCGTGACGGACGCGCTCTTTGACTACGCCGAGCGCAAGCTGCAGCGGCTGACGAAGATCCTGCCGCCATGGGACGAGCCGCCGATCGTGGAGCTGGAGCTCTCGGTTGAGCGCAACCCGAAGATCGCCAAGCCCCAGACGGCCGAGGTCACGGTCCGCACGCGCGGCGGTATCCTGCGGGTGCGCGAGAGCGCCGAGGACATGTACGCCGCCATCGACCAGGCTGCCCACAAGCTCGAGCGCCAGGCAGCTCGCTACCGCGAGCGCCGGCGCCGGCATCGCGCGCCCCACGAGCACGGTCCCGAGCCGGTCGAGATGATCGGCCCCGAGCTGGAGCACGTGGCGGAAGCCGAGGGCCCGCGCGTCGTGAAGACCAAGCAGTTCGCCGTGAAGCCAATGTCCTCCGAGGAGGCCGCGCTGCACATGGACATGCTGCACCACGACTTCTACGTGTTCCGCAGCGCCGAGACCGGCGACGTCAACGTGGTCTACCGCCGCCGCGACGGCGACGTGGGCCTCATCGTGCCCGAACGGGCATGACACCAACGGCACGCGCCGGTGACGACGGCGCGTGCGACCGGTCGTGGTCTCGTGACCGTCCGCACCGTTGCTACGATCGCGGGACCCACATCGGCAACATCGGCTGAGGTTTAGGTGTCCACGGATCTGCTCAACAAGGTGCTGCGTCTCGGCGAGGGTCGCCAGATCAAGCAGATGCAGTCGCGAACCGTCTCCATCGGGGCCCTGGAGCCCGAGTTGGAGCGGCTCTCGGACGACGAGCTGCTGCAGCGCTCCCACGGCCTGCGGGAGCAGGTCGCCAACGGCGCCGACCTCGACGAGATCCTCGTGGATGCCTTCGCGCTGGTGCGGGAAGTGGGGCGGCGCACCCTGGGGCTGCGCCTCTACGACGTCCAGCTGATCGGCGCCCAGGTGCTGCACGCCGGACGGATCGCCGAGATGAAGACCGGTGAGGGCAAGACCTTCGCCGCGACCGCCGCCGTCTACCTGAACGCGCTGGGCGGTAACGGCGTGCACGTGGTCACGGTCAACGACTACCTCGCCCGTCGTGACGCGGAGTGGATGCGCCCGGTCTATACGGGGCTCGGCACCACGGTCGGTGTCGTCGAGACCACGCTCGATCCGCTGGCGCGTCGCGAGGCATACGCGGCCGACGCCACGTACGGCACCAACTCCGAGTTCGGCTTCGATTACCTGCGCGACAACATGGCCGTGCAGTTGGCGGACACCGTCCAGCGCGGCCACAACTTCTGCATCGTGGACGAGGTCGACTCGATCCTGATCGACGAAGCGCGTACCCCGCTGATCATCTCCGGCATCCCAGAGGCGGCCGCCGACACCTACTACCGCTTTGCCCGCATCATCCCGACCCTGCGCAAGCGCACCGACTACGAGATCGACGAGAAGGCGCGATCGGCCGCGCCGACCGAACGCGGCGTCGAGAAGATCGAGCGCGCCCTGGGGATCGAGAACCTGTACCTCGACATCCACGGGCAGCTGGTCAACCACCTGATCCAGGCGCTCAAGGCCCACGCGCTCTACCACCGCGACAAGGAATACATCGTCCGCGAGGGCGAGGTGCTGATCGTCGACGAGTTTACCGGCCGAGTGCTTGAAGGCCGGCGCTACTCGGAGGGCCTGCACCAGGCGATCGAGGCCAAGGAGGGCCTGCGGATCCGCGAGGAGAACCAGACCCTGGCGACGATCACCCTCCAGAACTACTTCCGCATGTACGACAAGCTCTCAGGCATGACCGGTACGGCCGCCACCGAGGCGAACGAGTTCAACAAGATCTACAACGCCGACGTGGTGTCGATCCCGACGAATGTGCCGGTTACGCGCGTCGACGAGCAGGACTACATCTTCAAGACCAAGGACGCGAAGTTCGCGGCCGTCGCCGACGACATCGCCAGCGCCCACGAGCGGGGCCAGCCGGTCTTGGTCGGCACGATCTCGGTCGAGATCTCCGAGGCCCTCTCGCAGGACCTGGCCCGTCGCGGCGTCCCGCACAACGTCCTGAACGCCAAGCAGCACGAGCGGGAGGCCGAGATCATCAAGAACGCCGGCGCGGTCGGCGCCGTCACCATCGCGACCAACATGGCCGGCCGTGGTGTGGACATCAAGCTCGCCGAGGGCGTGGCGGACCTCGGCGGCCTGTACGTCGTCGGCACCGAGCGTCATGAGAGCCGGCGCATCGACAACCAGTTGCGCGGCCGTTCCGGCCGCCAGGGCGACCCGGGCCGCACGCGCTTTTACCTGTCGGCCGAAGACGACCTCATCCGGGTGTTCGCCGGCGACCGCATCTACAAGATCCTCGACCGCCTTGGGCCCGGCGATGATCTGCCGATCGAGTCCAAGATGCTCACGCGCACCATCGAGGGCGCGCAGAAGAAGGTTGAGGAGATGAACTTCAACATCCGCAAGACGGTGTTGGAGTACGACGACGTCCTCAACAAGCAGCGTGAGGTCATCTATGCCGAGCGCCGTCGTGTGCTCGAGGGCGAAGACCTCTCCGAGCAGGCGCGCGACTGGATCGCTGACGTGCTGGTGGAGGAGGTCGATCTGTATGCCCGCGAGGACACCGACGCGACCGAATGGGATCTGCCGGGGCTCATCGCCAGCCTGCGCACGTTCTATCCGCTCTCGCTGTCGGTCGACGATCTGACCGATACCCCCGACGGCGAGGTGGCGACCCGCGAGGACCTGCTCGACCGCCTTGAGGACGATGCGATCGACGCCTATGAGCGCCAGGAGGCGAACATCGGGCCTGAGAACATCCGCGAGTGGGAGCGCTACGTGCTGCTGCAGGTCGTCGACCTGCACTGGCGCGAGCAGCTGTACGCGATGGACTACCTGCGCGAGGGGATCCACCTGCGTGCGCTGGCCCAGCTGGACCCGCTGTCCTCGTACCGCACCGAGGGCCACCAGATGTTCGACGAGACGATGGCGATGATCCGGCGCGAGTTCGTGCGCTACATGTTCCACGTCGAGACGACACCGCCCGAGGAGCGCGAGGTTGCCCAGCCCGCGCGCGTCGACTACACCTATCAGGCCGAGCCGATCCAGGGGTTCCAGGCGCTCGAGGCGGCGGTCGCCCACGACCCGGCGCTCGCGGCCGTGGCCGAGGCCGAACCTGAGCCCGAGACCGTCGCGATGCCCGCGATGCCGGTGGTCGAGCAGCGGATCGTGGCCCCGGAAGACCGCATCGGCCGCAACGACCCGTGCTGGTGCGGATCGGGGCTCAAGTACAAGAAGTGCCACGGCGCGGCCGTCTAGCCCGCACCGCACCGACCAGATGACACCACCCGAGACGACGAGCGTCGACGAACTCGCCCAGCGCATCTCCGCGGTGCGCGAGCGCGTGGGGCTCTTGGGCGCATACCTCGACCCGGAGGCGCTGGCGGCGCGGCAGACCGAGCTTGAGGACCTGTTGCAGGCGCCGGGGTTCTGGGACGACCCGCAGGTGGCGTCGAAGGTCTCCTCCGAGCACGCGGCCGTGCGCGATCGCCGCACCGAGTACGAGGGCCTGGCCGGCGACGTCGCCGACCTCGAGGACCTCATCGAGGTCGCCAAGGATGGCGACGAGGGAGCGGCCTTCGTCCAGGAACTCGCCGACGGACTCGAGCGCGTCGAGTCCCAGCTGGCGCGCCTGGAGGAGTTGCGCCTGTTCTCGGGCGAGCACGACGCGGGCGACGCGGTCATGACAATCAACGCCGGCGAGGGTGGCACCGATGCGCAGGACTGGGCCGAGATGCTTATGCGCATGTACATGCGCTGGGCCGAGGCGCGCGGGCTCGCGGCCGACATCAAGGAAATCCAGGAGGGGGCCGAGGCCGGCATCAAGAGCGTCACGATGACGATCTCGGGCCCGAGCGCCTATGGGCTGACCTCCGCCGAGCGTGGCGTGCACCGGCTCGTGCGCCTGTCGCCGTTCGACTCGGCCCATCGTCGCCAGACGTCGTTTGCGGCCGTGGACGTCGCGCCGCTGGTCAGCGACGACGTCGTGGTGGAGATCGACGACAAGGACCTCAAGATCGATACCTATCGCGCCTCGGGCGCCGGTGGCCAGCACGTCAACAAGACCGAATCGGCGGTGCGCATCACCCATCTGCCCACCGGCATCGTCGTGCAGTGCCAGAACGAGCGCTCCCAGATGCAGAACCGCGCAACTGCGATGAGCATGCTGCGTGCGCGCATCGTCCAGCAAGAGCTCGAGCGCCGCGAGGAGGAGGCGGCACGGGCCCGCGGGGAGACGCTCAAGATCGGCTTCGGCAGCCAGATCCGCAGTTACGTGATCCATCCGTACACGTTGGTCAAGGACCTGCGCACCGGGGTCGAGGTGGGCAACGCCCAGGCGGTGCTCGACGGCGACCTGGACGGGTTCATCCGCGCGGAGCTCGAGCGGCGGGCCAAGCTCAACTAGTGCGGCGCCAGTGGACCAAATCGCATCGAAACGCAAGGACTCCGGCCGGATCCGGCGAACCACGTTTCTGCCGAGAAATTTCGCGACGCGTCTATTTGCAGGAGTTTCGGCGGATTGACATACGGCACGGAACCGGGGTACCCTCTCGGAGCCTCCGTGACGCGATCGATGCGCCGAGGCCAAACCGGATCCGCGCTACGCAGGTCCCAACCGGCGGTTGCTGACGACCGCCCCACCGAGGTTCGCAGCATGAGCACCGACAGTGATGCCGAGCTGAACTCAGCAGAGCCATCGCGTCCGTCGAGGCGTCCCGCCCGTGACGCCGAACGCCGCATCGACCGACGCAGCCTGCTGCGCTCCGGCGACGGCCCGATGGTCACCTTCGCTGGGGTGACCAAGCGCTACGGGACGGATGTGATCGGCCTCGACGACGTGTCGGTCACGATCGACGCGGGCGAATTCGTCTTTCTTGTCGGTGCGTCCGGCTCCGGCAAGTCGACCTTCATCCGGCTGCTGATCAAGGAGCTCGACGCGACCGAAGGCACCGTGATCGTGGGCGGGCGCGACCTCGGCAAGCTGCGCCGCTCGAAGGTGCCCTACCTGCGCCGCGGGATCGGGTGCGTGTTCCAGGACTTCAAGTTGCTGCCCGGCAGGACCATCTACGAGAACGTGGCCTACGCGCTTGAGGTCACCGGCGACGCGCCGCGGGCGATCCGTCGCAAGGTGCCCGAGATCCTGTCGCTGACGGGGCTGTCGGACAAGTCCGACCGTCTGCCCAACGAGCTGTCGGGCGGTGAGCAGCAGCGCGTGTCGATCGCACGCGCGTTCGTCAATCATCCGCGCCTGTTGATCGCCGACGAGCCGACCGGAAACCTGGACCCCGACACGTCGATCGGCATCATGCAGTTGCTCTACCGGATCAACCGCACCGGCACGACCGTCGTCATGGCAACCCACGACCGGGACATGGTGGACAAGATGCAGATGCGGGTGATCGCCCTCGAGGACGGGCGCATCGTCCGCGACGAGCGCAAGGCGAGCTACGCGACGGTGGAGTCATGAGGCTGGGCTTCTTCGTCCGCGAGGCGATCCGCTCGATCCGCGCGAACGTCGCGATCTCGATCGCGGCGGTCGTCACGGTCATGATCGCCGTGTTCATCCTGGGTACGTTCATACCGTCGTACCTGTACGTGCAATCGACCGTCAACCAGGAGAAATCGCGGCTGGACATCCAGGTGTACGTCGCCGACGCGGCGACGACGCCGCAGGTCTCGGCGCTGCAGGGCGACATCGCCAACCTCATGAACCAGCACCAGGTCAAGACGTTTTCGTTCATCTCCAAGCAGCAGGCGCTGCAGAAGCTCAAGAGCGAGCTCTCGGACCAGTCGATCCTGACGCTGCTGCCCAACAACCCGCTGCCCGCCTCGTTTGACCTGACCCCGATGGACCCAGCGCACGACGCGCAGATCGCCGCGGCACTGCGCGGGAACCCGGCGATCGATACGACAATGCCCGGCCAGGGCATCGATTACGCGGCCACGACGACGGATCGACTCCTGTCGGTGGCCAAGTTCATCCAGTACACGGGTTTCGTGCTGATCCTCATCCTGCTGGTCGCGGCGGTGTTGCTGATCGGGAACACCATCCGCCTGTCGATCTTCGCCCGACGCCGCGAGGTGGAGGTGATGCGCCTCGTGGGCGCCACCAACTGGTTCATCCGCTGGCCGTTCGTGATCGAAGGGGTTATCTGCGGCCTGGCGGGGGCCCTCATCTCGGTGTTCGCGCTGTACTTGGCGAAGGTCTTCATCGTCCAGCCGTGGATCAACAGCAACTCCAACCAGTTGACCAAGGACACGGCCTCGACGATCAGTTTCAGCGCCCTGGCGGTGATCCTGATTCTGGCCGGCGGCCTGGTCGGCGCCTTCGGAAGCGGCGTGACCCTGCGGCGGTTCTTGAAGGTGTAGCCCTGCACGGTTGTGCGCCCGCCCACCGGCGGGCGCGACGACCCGACCGTGCAGCAGCCGACCCCGCGCGATGCAGAGCTCGCCCCGACGATCCCGACGTCTGTTCGCGATCGTCGGCGGCATCGTCGCTCTCGTGGTCATCTTCGCCCTCGGGGTCCTGGTCGGAGGTCATCCGCAGGCGACCGGGCTCACGCGGCTGCCCAGCGCCGCGCGCAGCATCGTGCTGGGTGCCGGCCGCGACTCGCTGATCGCCGACATCCAGAACGAGCTGAAGTCCGGCTACTACGTGCCCGTCAACTCGGCGACGCTCGCGCGCGCCTCGATCGACGGCATGCTCGCCTCGCTTGACGATCCGTACACGTACTACCTCGACCCGAGCGAGTTTGCCGCGATGCAGCAGGAGACCCAGGGCTTGTATGTGGGGGTCGGCATCCAGGTGCTGCAGCGGGGCTCGGACGTCGTGATTGCCAATGTCTTTGCCGGGAGCCCCGCACAGAAGGGCGGCCTGGCCAAGGGCGATGTGATCACCGCCGTCAATGGACGCTCAACTTCCGGTGCCAGCCTCAACACGGTGACCGACGCGATCCGCGGGACCAAGGGGACACCCGTCGCGATCACCGTCTCGACGGCCTCGGGCGGAACGCGGACCGCGCACATGACGCGGACGGTCCTCAAGCTGCAGCTGGTCACGACCCGCATGCTCACCGTCCACGGGCATAAGATCGGCGTGATCACGCTGCTCGAGTTCGACCAGGGTGCGGCCGCCGACGTGCGGGCCGCCGTGGCCAGGCTGACCGCAGCGGGTGCCACCGGCCTGGTGTTGGACCTGCGCGGGAACCCGGGCGGTCTGGTCGATGAGGCCGTCGGCCTGGTGGGGATCTTCGTGCCCAAGGGGTCGCCGGTGGTGACGACCGTCGGTCTGCACGATCCGCGCCAGACGCTCACGACGTCGGCCACGCCGAGCACGACGCTGCCGTTGGTCGTCCTGGTGGACCGCTATAGCGCCAGCGCGAGCGAGATCGTCTCCGGTGCGCTGCGCGATGACGGCCGGGCCATCCTCGTCGGCCAGCGCACCTTCGGCAAGGCGGTCGTCCAGGAGACCGTCGAGCTGCCCAACCAGGGCGCGCTGCATTTCACCATCGCGCGCTACCTGACCCCGAAGGGCGTGGATCTCAACCACAAGGGTCTTGCTCCGGACATCTCCGTCGCCGCAAACCCGACCCCAACGTCGGACCCGGCCCTCGAGCAGGCCGCGGCCGCGGCTGCGGCCGGGCGCTGATGGCGCGCGGAGGGCCGGCCGCCGAGGTCGTCGTCGAGATCGTGGGCGCCGGGCGGGGGGCCCTCGCGCACCCGGCATTCGCGGCCGGGGAGGACATCCGGATGTCCACGGCGACACTCGGCGATGCACGTGTCGGCGACCTTGCGCGAGTGGTGGTGCGCGGGCGCTCGGCGCGGGTCGTCGACGTGTTCGGCAGATCCCGGGCGCCGGGGCCCGCGATGGCGGGTTTCCTGTGGGCCAATGCACGGGGCACCGGAACGCCGCGGGCCGTCGAGCGCGGGGTCGTCGCGATCACGGAAGGCAATCCGCTGGCGGACCCCGGGCGCCGCGATCTCACCCAGCAGGACGTCGTCACGATCGACCCCGAGGGGGCGAAGGACCACGATGACGCCATCGCGGCCGAGCTTGAGGGCGATAACGTGCGGCTCTGGGTGCATATCGCCGACGTCAGCCACTACGTGCAGCCCGGCTCGGCCGTCGACCGCGACGCCGCCCACCGCGGCTGCTCGCTATACGTGCCGGGCACCGTGGACCCGATGCTGCCGGCGCGCCTGTCGAGTGATTTGTGCAGCCTGCGCCCCGGTGTCCCGCGCCGGGTGATCAGCGTGGAGATGACCGTGACCCCTGGAGGGGATGTCCGCGATGTGCGGTTCTACCGCGCGGTGATCGCGTCCGAACGCCGACTCACGTACCCGCAGGTCGACGCGCACGTTGCCGGCGTCGGTCTGGGCGCACCAGGGCTGGACGACACGATCGCTGCGGCAGGCGTGGCCGCCGGCCGGCTGCGGGCGCGCCGGATCGCGCGCGGGGCGCTCGAGATCGACTCGGGCGAGCCGGTGTGGGTGCTCGGACCGGACCGGGTCGAGGGCGTGCGCATCGAGCACCAGACCGCATCGCACCGGCTGGTGGAGGACTGCATGATTGCGGCCAACGAAGCCGTGGCCCAGTACCTGATCGCCCGCAAGACCCCGGCCGTGTTCAGGTATCACGCCGACCCGGACCAACACCATGTCGAGCGCCTGTACGCGCAGCTGGCGGCGCTCGATGTCGCGACGCCGGCGCTTGCGGACGGGCACCTTGGCCCGACGCAGCGGCGGGAGGCGGTGCGGCTCGCCGGCGCGGCCGTCGGCACGCATCTTCAGGCGGCCCGGGCACGCGGCGAGGGCGACGGGTCGGCGCTCTGGGTGCTCGTGCTGCGCGCGCTCAAGCAGGCGTTCTATTCGGGGGAATCCTGTACCCACTCGGGGCTTGCGAGCCCCGCGTACCTGCACTTCACCTCTCCGATCCGGCGCTACCCGGACCTGCTCGTGCACCGGGCCCTGGTCGGCGCGCTGGGCATCGATGTGGAGGGCCCGTCGCATACCGAGCTCGAGGTGGCCGCCGCAGAGAGTTCGGAGGCCGAACGCGACGCCGCGGACCTCGAGCGCAAGGCCGATCGCATCTGCGCGGCGCTGCTGCTCGAGCAGGAGCTGAACGCCGGCGACTGGACGAACGCATTCGATGCCGAGGTGACCGGCCTGATCGGGACGGGGGTGTTCCTGCGCTTCGGGGTCGCCTATGAGGGGTTCCTGCCGCTCCGGCCGCAGGGGGGTGGGGAGCTGACGCTCGACGATGCCGAGGTCGGGCTGGTCGATCCGAGCGGCACCCACGAGATCCGTCTCGGGGACCGGCTCGAGGTGCGCGTCGCCGAGATCGACGCGCTGCGCGGCCGCGTGCGGCTGGAGCGCGCCGATCGGCGCCTGGGGGCCCGCGATGTCCGCGCGCGCTCGCAGCGACGCATGGCACGGAGGCCGCGCTAGGCTGTCTGGCCCATGGCTTCGGGCAAGAAGAACACGAAAGGCGCGCGCGACGAGCGCTTCCGCGACATCGCGCAGAATCGTCGTGCGCGGTACGAGTACGAGATCTTCGAGCGCTTCGACGCGGGCCTGGTGCTGATCGGGACCGAGGTCAAGGGCCTGCGCGAGCGCGGCGCCACGATCGGTGACGCCTACGTGATTATTCGCAACGGCGAGGCCTGGTTGGTGGGGGCGACGATCCCCGAATACAGCAACGCCAGCCACACCAGCCACGAGCCGCAGCGCACTCGCAAGCTGCTCCTGCACCGCCGGGAGATTGACCGCCTCACCAGCCGCTTGAACGAGAAGGGTCTGACCGTCGTGCCGCTGCGGATGTACTTCCACGAGGGCCGCGCGAAGGTCGAGCTGGGCCTGGGCCGCGGCAAGACCGCCTACGACAAGCGCCACGCCATCGCCGAGCGCGACGCGCGGCGCGATATCGCCCGCGCGGTCCGGCGCGGATAGTCGCCGCCGGCGCCTCGCCGGCCGCGGCGGCGGCGGCGGCGGTGCTACCCTGGATCGCAGTACGGGCCCGATCCAGTTTCGACGAAGTAGGAGGGTATCGGTAAGCGAGCCGCGGACTCGGTGGACCGCGTTAACAACCGAGACACTACGTAGCTGCGGAGACTTCTCCTAAGCTCGCTCTCGCTGCCTAACCAGCAGTAACTGAGAGCCATCGGCCTTCCCTCGGGTTGCGGGGAAGATCACCGGTGTCAGCCTAGTAACCCTGGTCCGTCGGCAACGGCACTCGGTCGGCGGATGAGATCACAGGAATGCCTGGCGCCGACCCGGTTGGCCGACGGGAACGGGCGGCGCGAGATCAGCCTGTCGGCTGCGCTCGGAGAAGCTGATACGCGAGTACTTTCGGACGCCGGGGCAGTGCCGGCCGGGTCCACCTCGATTGTTCTGGCTTGAGTTTTGGATTCGCTCCGAAGCTCAAGCCAGGCGTCGTTTTGGGCGACGTCGACGGTCGATCGCGCGCTCCTCGAAGGGCTCGCGCACGTCGGCGCAGCGTGGGATCGTCCTCGGGCGCCCCGTGTTCGCCGCCGCGTCCCGCCGAGTTCGCTGCTGATGTGCGATGCGCCCGAAATCGACAGTATTCAGGCGTATCCCATGATGTTCGGGCGACGTGTCGTCGGTGCGCGGCAACTGTGGGCGCCGGCGGTCGCCGCCACCGCGGTCATGCCCGATACGGGCGGCCACCGTCTCATCTGCCAGATGCCGACGTCCGAGACGCCGCGGATCTCATGTGTTACACGGCGATATACATATTCGTTCGTGAAGCTGGACTATTGATCGAGTGGTATGGGAAGCTCGACTCTCCGTGAGGCGGCGATGGTGGTCCGATCGTCGTGGGCAGGAGCGCGGGAAAGGAATCCGCCGTTGTTTGATCACGACGGTCATCGCTCGCCGGTGCGAGGGCTTCTGTGAACGCCGGGCCCCGATTGGCACTCATCGCAATCGTCGTGGTGAGTGTCTGCGCTGCGTCGATCGGCGCGGCCTCAGCAGCCACATCCGCCCGGACGTGCAAGACCGTCACGGTCGTCACGCGTGTGCATCACCGCACCGTGCAGCGGCGCGAACGGGTCTGCGAGTCGGCAAAGATCTCGGCAGCACCGACCTCGCTGCCATATTCGGGAAGCACGGTCAGATTTGGGCTGACCGCACGCGGCGCGACGACGTGCGCCCTCAGCGCCTCGCCGGCGCTGTGGAGCGGCCGCAACCCCGCGCCGGTGAAGTGCACGGGTGGCTATTCGGTGGTGGTTCCGGCGACGAACGCCGCGCGGCACTGGACCGTGCGCTTCCTCGTCAAGAACCGCTATCACCAAACGGTCACCGTCAGTCAGACGCTCAGTCAGCAGGCGAATCCGATCCCGATCTACGGGTCGGAGAACTGGTCCGGATATGCGCTGCAGGGAAGCGCACTCAATGGTGCCCAGGGCACGTTCAACGTCCCGAACCTCAGTGCCACTCCAGGCGAGTCAGACGTCAGCGAGTGGGTCGGCGTCGACGGGTTTACCAACACCGACGCGATCCAGGCCGGCGTCCACGAGATCTATGACCCGGTCGGCAACGATGAGATCGTCTACCCGTGGTGGGAGATCCTGCCAGCGCCGGAGACCCAGATCCCCTCGATGACCGTCCGCCCCGGCGACAGCGTCTCTGTCCAGGTCCGACAAGTGGCGGGCACGCTGTGGCAGATCGCGGTGCTCGACAACACCACCAGCCAGAGCTTCACCACCGATCAGCCCTACACCGGTCCGGAGACTTCGGCGGAGTGGATCGTGGAGGCGCCATCGATCAACGGCACGCCTGCGACGCTCGGCGTCTATTCCCCGGCGATCACCTTCACCGGGTTGGCCGCCGCCGGCAACCGCGTGCGGCTGAACGAACTCGTGTTGGTACAAAACGGGGCGATCGTCTCGAGCCCCTCGGCGCTCGATGCCAACGGGTTCAGCGTTGCCTATGGGTCAACCCCGCCTCCAGCGCCATAGGAGACCGGCGGCGACCGCGAGGTCTGCGCCAGGTCCGATGAGCGCAATCGGACTGGCCCTGTGGCATTGCAAGGCGCAGTCGTCAGCCCGCCGTGCGTGGCGGCAGGGGCTCCGGCTCGACGTCGTTGGAGGCCGATTCATCCGTGTCACGGGCGTGCGCGTGCCCATCAGCGGGACGAGGCTGGCGTCGCCGGGGCGTGGCCAGACGAGCGGGGCGGCCGTCAGCTGCGCCGGGGCGGTCCGCAGGCCATGGACGCCGAGCGGCCGTGCTGGACTGGCCCGCGTCGGCAGCGCCCGGCGGTCACCCCGCCGGATCTGCGGCTGCCGCTAAGAGCGCATAAGCGTCTCCTAAGACCCCGCTAACGGACTCCACAGATGACTCTCAGGGCGTGCGTGCACAGTCTGCGTGCCATGAAGAATCGAACGCAGTCCACAACCCCGGACCACGACCGCCTCGCTCGGCGCGAGCGCGGTCGCCTTTTGGTCCGCAATGCCACACGCGGCGCGATTGTTGGGGGTATTGCCCTCACGGCCGTGTTCGCCGGCATCGCGTACCACGCCACGCACACCAAGACCACCGCGGGGGCGGTGTCCGCCACGCAGGCATCGGGTGGGTCGCAGGGGTCGGCCGGCGCGCAGTCCACCGCGACGCCAATCGTCGCGTCAGGGGGCTCATGACCGCCCACGCCTATTGGTATCTGACGCGAGGCACCGGGGTCGTCGCGCTGCTGTTCGTCACCGCCGCCGTGGTGATCGGCATCATCGCATCGCTGCGGGTCGGGGGCGGACGCTCGCCGCGCTTTGTCGTCGCGGGCCTGCACCGCAACATCTCGCTCGTGACGGTGGCCTTCATCGTCGTTCATGTCGTCACGACGGTGCTCGACGCGTATGCGCCGATCAGTTTCGTGGATGCCGTCGTGCCGTTTGTCTCCGCGTACCGACCGATCTGGCTCGGGCTCGGTGCGGTCGCCTTCGACATCGTCCTGGCGCTGATCATCACGAGTCTGGTGCGCGTGCGGCTGGGCCTGCGGACGTGGCGATCCATCCACTGGTTCGCCTATGCCTGCTTTCCGATCGCGGTCGTGCATGCACTGGGCACGGGCACCGACGCCGCGCAGGGCTGGATGCTGAATCTCGTCATCGCCTGCATTGGCATCGTGGTGACGGCGGCGCTCGTGCGCCTGTGGCAGCTGCGTCGCGAGCGCCTTTCGTGGGCGCTCGCCGGCACGGCGGCGATCGTCGTGCTGGTGATCGCGACCGCCGCGTGGGCCCACAACGGCCCGCTCGCCCCGGGGTGGGCGAAACGTGCCGGCACCCCGACCCGGCTCACCGGCGCCGGCCACCCGACCATTGCGAGGACCACGTCAATCTCGACGGCGACCACCAGGACGGCCGCCCTGAGCGCAAGGAGTGCACGATGAGCACGGCGACCCCATCCACCGCGGCGACGCTGCCGCGACTGCTCGGCGGCCTGGAGACGCACGACGGGCTGCGGAGCCTCGACCGCCATCTGGACCACCACGGAACGCTGCCGGTGTACGCGGAGCCCGGACGGCCCGATCACGGGCTGCTCGAGCGGGTGCGCACGTCGGGTCTCGGCGGTCGTGGCGGAGCGATGTTCCCGGTGTCGCGCAAGGTCGACGCCGTACTGGCCCAACGCGGTCGAGCGGCCGTCGTCATCAACGGGGCCGAGGGCGAGCCGCCGAGCCGCAAGGACCACGTGCTGATGCGCGGCGCCCCGCACCTGATCATCGACGGTGCGGTCGTGTGTGCGGCGCTCGTCGGGGCGGACGAGGTCGTGATCGCGCTCGAGGAGAGCTCCCGTCGCGAATACCGCGCGCTCGAGGAGGCCCTCCACGAGCGCGCCGCACGCCGGCGGGAGGACGGCGTGGACATCAGGCTTGCGACGGTGCCCGACGGCTTCGTCGTGGGCGAGGAGCGCGCACTGATCGATGCCCTGAACGGCGGGCCGGGCAAGCCGACCCACGCGCCGCCGCGGCCCTTCGAGAAGGGTCTCGACGGCGCGCCCACGCTCGTTCAGAACGCCGAGACCGCCGCGCAGCTGGCGCTGATCGCCCGCCACGGTGCGGGGTGGTTCCGCTCGCTGGGCACAGACCAGGAGCCCGGCTCGGCACTGGTCACCCTGACGGGTGCGGTGGCGCGGCCGGGCGTCTACGAGATTCCGATTGGGGCGTCGCTGCAGGAGCTGTTGGTCGCGGCGGGCGGGCTGGCCGCGCCCGTGCAGGCGTATCTGATCGGCGGCTACATCGGCACGTGGGTCGGTGCGCGCGACGCGGAGGGTCTCGCGCTGAGCAACGCCGCCCTGCAGTCCGTCGGGGCTGCGCTCGGCGCGCGGGCGATCGTCGCCCTGCCCGAGCGCGCCTGCGGCGTCGCGGAAACCGCCCGCGTCGCTCGCTACATGTCGGACCAGTCCGCCGGCCAGTGCGGGCCGTGCCTGTACGGCCTCGACGCAATCGCCGGGGGCATGGAGCGACTGGCGCGCGGCGACGGGCGTCAACTTGCCGACATGCATCGCTGGTTGGGATTGGTCGCTCGTCGCGGCGAATGCCGGCATCCGGATGGTGCCGCCAAGTTGATCGCAAGCGCGCTGACGGTCTTCGAAGAAGAGGTCCACCGCCACGTGCACACGCGTAAATGCACCGGCGACGGCACCGCCGTGCTGCCGGTGCCGACGGGCCTGCGCACCCAGAGGCGGGCGTGAGCGAGACGCTGTCGATCGACTGGATCCGCTGCGACGCGCACGGCCTGTGCGCCGAGCTCTTCCCGGAGCGGATCTCGCTCGATGACTGGGGGTATCCGGTCATCGATCCCAAGGAGATCACGCCGCAGCTTCAGGCGCACGCGGCCCGCGCCGTCGCGCAGTGCCCGATTCTCGCACTCCGGCTCGAGCGCACCGCCGCCTGACCGCCCCTGGGTTGGCCACCTGCGGGCGCGGTCCGCGACGACCGACGCCGTTCGGGGCCGGATCGCGCGCACGCATGGCGAGCTCCTCTTGACGCGAGGGGCCGACCTGCCGATGGGTAGGCAGCGGTCCACAACGATCCGGAACTTTGCCGCCCGCGTATGGGAGACCACCCGAACAGCGTGACCCCGCATCGCCGCCGCGCCCGTCGCGTGGCGATCGCCGTCGCGGGGCTTGCGAGCGGCGTCGCCGGCGGTGCGCTCATCGGTCTTCCCGGGCTGGCCGGCGCCGCTCCGCCGACGCCGCTGGTGCGGTCGCCGAACTTTGCGAGCCTGCTGTATGACACGGACGCGAACGCGACGGTGATCGTCAGCGGCCAGAGTTCAGGTGGCGCGGTTGTCGGCCCAGGGCTCACGCCCGCGCGCGGTGCGTTGCGCCAGGAGCCGTCGGGCACCAACCTGCTCGGCGAAGACGCGCCCGACCACGCCTACCGCATCGCGAAGGTCACGGCGACCGAGCTGGTCGGCCGTACGGCCGACCAGATGGCCGCGATCATCCGCGGCGCCATCAACGACGGGTGCACCGAGGTGATTCGCGGCGTCCTGCATAACTTCGGCTGCGCGAGTCATCTGGTGACCATCGACGAAGTCAGCCCGACCTTCTCGAACCCGGCCACCGGCGGCGACGGGCTCACCGGCCGGCACTTCAGCGACGCAATGGCGCTGCTGGCCAGGACGCCGTCACCGTGGGGCACGAGCTACGCGGTGCGGGTCGGTGTGTACGTCGACGCTGGCGTGAGCGTGTCCATCGATGTCGGCCACGGCCGCAACCACAACCTGAACGCGCGCGGCAAGCCGCAGTACGCCGCGTTCACCGACCTGATGCCGGGTCTCGCCCGTGCCGGCGCGCTCTGGCTGGAGATGTACCAGGGCGTGCACATCGGCGCGGGCACGGCCCCGCTGACCGCATCGGAGTGGAAGTCGCTGCCGGGGCGCTTCGTGGGCTTTCTGGACGGGTACGGCGGCAGCATCGCCCAGGTGCACTACATGTTCGGCAACGCGGGGGGTGCCACGAAGGCGTGCGCGAATCCGCAGGCCTGTGCGTGGACCTTGGCGGCGCTGCCGGGCGTCAACCGCGAGGTGCTCGCCAACGGACCGGGCGAATACCGCCTCGGCAACCAGGCCGCGGCATGGCTTGCGCAGTTCAACAGCGACTTTCCGTCGGCCTCGGAGATGGCCCTGAGCGGCTGGTAGCCGCGCAACCTGGCCGGCGGCACCACCAGCCCGGTCATGGTCTACACCGGCGGCATTACCTGCTCGGGTGGCTCGGATCCGAACTACACCCGGAGCGACATCGCCACCGCGACCCTGACCGTCACCCAGGTGCCCGTCACCGTCACCGCCGACTCGACGTCGATCTCGTCCACGACGCCGACCCCGGGGATCAGATACACCAGGCAGCCGACGACTGGCCCCTCAAACTGGACGACCGAGCCCGCGTGCGCCGTTTACGCCACCACGGACACCGGCTACGCCGTGCCGCTGACCGGGACCGCGGGCACAGCGACCTATGTCACCCACTGCGCCGGGTGGGGCGTCCACGGACCACACGCCGACAAGTCACGTCGACGGCACGCTGACGGTCACCCCCTCGCTCGCGCCAGCGGGCGCCCGGATACGGCGCCCGTTGGCCGTCGTTCGCCGGTCCGGTCCGCACGCACGCCGGGTCAGCCGAACTTGCGGTACGCCGCCACCCAGTTGCCGTCGATGAGTTCCTGCGCGGTGATGAGTGGCATCTTGCCGGCACACACAAGGTGGTTGAGGGCGCTTTCCAGGTGGTCCTTGGGGTTGGCGTAGTAGCCGGTGTGGTTCGCGTAATCCGGCTCGGGCCAGAGGTTCCCGGCGGCGTTCACCGCACCGCCGAGCTCCAGCGGGATCAGGTGGTCGTACTCATAGGCGGAGATGCGCCCCCGGTCGCCGTAGGCGGCCATACTGGCGCGCTTTTCCTGTTCGGTGATCGCCTCCGGCGGCCGCACCCGGCTGGTCCAGCCGCTCGCGCAGATCGTCGCGTGGATCGTCTTCGGTGTGACTGCCGGGTTGCGCAGCCCCGGGGTGCAGCGTCGGTCGGGCAACTCGAACAGCCCGCTGCCGCGGGCGTGACAGCTGCCGGCCTTCGGTTGCGGCTGAACCTTGTGGGCGCTGGCCGAACTGACGCCCGGCGCCGAGGCCGCAACCGCTACCACGGGCGCCACTACCGCCGCTGCGGCGAGCGCGAACATCAGGGTCGGCCGCGTCCGTTGGCGGCGCAGAGCTCCTCGCAAACCCATCCCGAGGCGCACCACGGATCCCGGCCTTTCGGCGCCAGTCATCTCATCGCGGTGCCGGCCCGACGGCGGCCGTCAGGCGACGCTGCCCGCGCCGCGCCGCCGCCGCGAGGTCCCGACGCCGTCGCGCTCATACCGAGACGCCCTCACCGGCGGTCTCTGCGCGCGGGATCGCGTCGCGCAGTGGCTCCTGGGTGGCCGGCGCGTGCTTGGGGACCAGGAACACGGCCGTCAGGCCGACCGTCGCCACGATTCCGGCGACCAGGAACGTCAGCGTGAAGCCCTTCTCGGCGGGCAGTACGGTGCCACCGAGCGTGAATGTCGTCAGGAAGGCGGCCGACATCTGGGCCCCGATGGTGCCGCCGACGGTCCGCATGACGGTGTTCATGCCCATCGCGACGCCGGTCACCTGTGGGGCGACGGCGTCGACGATCAGCTTGGCGAGCATCGCGTAGACGAGGCCGACGCCGACACCGAGCACGCCGATCGCGACGATCAGCTGCCACGGGTGGCTGTGGGCGAAGGTGAGGATGAAGGCCGCGAGCCCGATCGAGGCGAGCCCGACGAACGCAAGCCAGCGTGCGCCGATGCGCGGCTCCAAGGCGCCGCCGAGCGGTCCGATGATGAGCATCATGACCGTGGCCGGCATGAGGTAGAGGCCCGCCATGATCACCGACCCGCCGAAGCCGTAGGGGACAAGCGCGCGCATCTGCGGGGGCAGGCCGCTGCCGAGCTGGACGAGGGTCGGCATGAGCAGGTACGTGCTGTACATGGAAAAGCCGACGACGACGGCGAGCACGTTCGTCCAGAAGACCGCGCGCTGGCGCATGATGCGCATGTCCATCATCGGGTCGGGCACCTTCGTCTCCACCCAGCACCACAGCGCCAGCACCACGAACGCGAGGACGAAGCATCCGATCGTCAACGTGCTCAGCCAGCCCCACTGTTCGCCTTCGCTGAGCACCAGGAGCAGGAGCCCGAGCCCGATCGAGAGCGTGAGCACGCCCAAGACGTCAAACCGCGATGGGGTCCGTACCGGCGATTCCGGGATGAGGCGCCAGACCAGCACGAGGGCGATCACGACCGGGACCGCCCCGATCCAGAACAGCCAGTGCCAGCTCAGCGACTGGAGGATGACCCCCGACAGCACCAGCCCGAGCCCGGCGCCGACGCCGAAGGTCGCCGACAGCAGCCCCAGCGCCGCCCCGACGCGCTCGCGCGGGAACTCGTCGCGGATGATCCCGAACGACAGCGGGAAAATCGCACCCGCCGCCCCCTGCAGGGCACGGGCCAGGATCAGCAGCGTGATCGTGTTCGACAACGCGGCGCCGACCGTGCCGACGGCGAAGATGCCCAGCGAGATCACCAACAGCTTGCGCTTGCCGTAGGCGTCGCCGAGTTTGCCGATCGGCGTCGTCACGATGGCCGAGGTCAACAGGAACCCCGTGAACACCCACGCAGCCCATGTCTCGGTCGTGTGCAGACTGGTCTGGAAGTTCGGAAGCGCCGGCACGACCAGGGTCTGCTGGAGCACGTATGCGACGCATGCGACGGACAGAATCGTCAACGTCAGGCCCGGTCGGCGGTTCTCGGCCTCCATGGAACTCCTCGGCGGGGTGGGCACGCAGGTGTTGCCCATATGACTATCATTGATGAGACACGATTGTCTCATGTATTCGCCCACTGACAGACCTGCCGGCGCCGCGGCGCCTGGGACCGATCCCACCGACCAGCGCATCGTCGATGCCGCCACGCGCGTGCTTGGCGAGAACCTCGATGCAAGCATGCGCGAGGTCGCCGTGGCCAGCGGCGTGGGCCGCGCGACGGTCTACCGGCACTTTCCCAACCGCGACGAGCTCGTGCGGGCGATTCGCCTGCGGGCCTTGCGCGACTGCCGCGAGGCCCTCGAGCCTGCGGTGTTCGCCCACGCGTCCGCCCGTGACGCGCTGGCGGCGGTGCTGGCGACGCTGGTGCCCGTGCTTGACCGATATCGGGTGCTGCTCGATGCCCCGCCACCGGATCGGTCCGACCCCGAGCAGCGCGTCCTGACCGACGCGATCGAGCGGCCGCTGCGCGAGCTGATCCTGCGCGGTCACGACGAAGGCGAGCTTGATGCACGATTTCCGCCGGAGTTCGCCATCGCCGTGCTCATCGGCGTGCTGCGCGCCGCGCGGGAAGCGGTGGCCGACGGCCGGATGTCCGCCGAGGCCGCCCACGCGCTGGCGATTCGGTCGTTGCTCGCGGGCATCGGGGCCGCGGCGGCGTCGTCCGCAAGATGCCCCCTTGACGCCAAACGAGAGGCCAGACTGATGTTCAGAAGCATCCTCGTCGCCGAGGACGGGTCCCCGAGCGCCCGGCACGCGTTGCAGGAGGCGATCGACATCGCGCGCAGCCAGGGCGCACGACTGACGATCCTCACCATCGCTCCGCCCGTGCCGACGCTCATGCCGGTGGCCGGCGGTGATCCGCGCGCTGTCCAGGACGGTTCCGAGCAATGGGCCGCGGGGATCTTGCGGGATGCGATGGCCACGGTGCCCGCGGAGGTCGAGGTGCACACCGTCCTGCGCACCGGACATGCCAGCCACGAGATCGTCGACGAGCTGCGCGGCGGCGACTACGACCTGGTCGTGCTCGGCTCGCGCGGCCGCAGGGCGACGCGGGCGGGGGTTCTGGGCAGCGTCAACGGCGCCGTGCACTTCCACACCAACGTCCCCATGCTGTCCTTCCCGACTGAGGACGAGCACCCGCAGTAGGTGCCGCGGGCCGTTACGGTCCTCGCTTGGCGATCGCGGCGACGAGCACTGTCGCATACAGATGCGCACCGGCCGGGTTCACGTGGGTGCCGTCGTAGAAGAAGTTCCCGTGTCCGCCCGCGGCAGCGTTCCAGTTGGCGACGACCACGTTGGGGTGCGTCTGCGCGGCGTAGGACAGGGCGTTGTTGACCGAGCCTTGCCATGGCTTGTCGACGTGCAGGTTCACCAGCACCACCGTATGCACCGAGCCCAAGGTCGCGAGCATCGACTGGAGCTGGTCGAACGGGATGTACCCATTGTTGCCCAGCTGGATGATCACCAGCTTCGGATGCAGGCGGTGCTCATATTCGGCCACCAGGGGCAGTGCGGAGGGGAACTGCCGGCCCTCGACTGCGTTGACGATCAGATGCCGACCGAACACGGTCTGCAGCGCTGGCGCCGCGCCGAGCATCACCGAGTCGCCGACGGCGACCACCGGACCCTCGGCCACCGCGGCCTGGAACCGTCGCTTGGTCTCAGCCGCCGTCAGGCGCGATCCGACCGTCGTGCCCGCAAACACGCCCTTGCCGGCCGAGGCCGGCACGACCTTCAGCGTCGGTGTGTGGGCCGGCACGAGCACGACGAAGACGGCCAGCACGACGGTCGCGGCCCCCGCAGCGAACGTGACCATGCGGCGCCTGCGCCCGGCCTCGCCGGGGATGAACAGCTGGTCACGGATGCCCCGCAGCCCGTGGACCCGGATCGGGATCTCGATGTAGCGGTACGACAGCTCGGCGATGCCGACCGTCACCGCGACCTGCATCACCAAGAGCGGCGGCCCGCCGAACGGCACGTCGGTATGCGCCCGGGTCAGCTCGAGGACGGGCCAGTGCCACAGGTAGATGCCGTAGCTGCGTTTGCCGATCCACACGAACAGGGGCAGTGCGAAGGCCCGGCCCAACTGCGATGACGGGTGCGCCACGACCGCCAACAGGACAGCGGTCACGAGAGCAACGGTGAGAAAGCCCCCCTGGTAGAGCCAGCGGTCGAACTCGCCGAGCCACATCATCAGGCCGATGAGCGCGGCGAGCGCGGCGACGCCGAGCACGTCCAGCAGTACGGCCGCGCGGCGGTTGCGCGTCGGGGCAAGCCGCGTTGCCGGCCACGCGAAGGCCATCAGGACACCAACCAGAAGGCCGGCGGCGCGGGTGTCGGTGCCGTAGTAGATCCGCGACGGGTCGGTGAACGGCTGGTAGAGGACCCACGCGAGGATCGTCGACGCGGCGAGGCCGGCGAGCACGCCGTAGACCAGGCGCCGCTTGCCGAACCAGAGCATCCCGGCGGCGAGGATCGGCGGCCACAGCAGATAGAACTGCTCCTCGACCGCCAGCGACCACAGGTGCTGGAACACCGACGGCCGGGCGAACTGGGCGAAGTACGACTGCTTGGCGAAGATCAGGTACCAGTTGGTGACATAGAACAGTGACGCGACGACGGCGCCGCGCAGCGCACCAACCTCGTCCGGGTGCAGCAGTGACATCACCGCCAGCACCACGACGATCATCACCATGACCGCCGGCAGCAGGCGGCGCGCCCGCCGCAGCCAGAACCGCGGCAGGTCGATCTTGCCGGTGACCTGCAGCTCCACGAGCAGCAGCGAGGTGATCAGGTAGCCGCTGATCACCAGAAACACGTCGACGCCGAGGAAGCCGCCCGGCAACCACGAGAGCCCGCCGTGATAGGCGAACACCGCCGCGACGGCGAGCGCTCGCAGCCCGTCGACGCCGGGCATGTATGCCAGCCGCGGCGCACGCCCGCGACCGGTGTCGTCGGGCTCCGGCCAGGGTGCCGGTTCGTGTGCGCTCACAAGCCCCTGCGTGCGCGACGGCAGACCAGGGGGCACGCGCAGCGGAGCCCCGCCGCGCCCGTGGGGAGCACGGTATCCCCGATCAGCGTTATCACGTCACTGTTGGTCCGGCGCGGCGCGCGGACGTTGTCTCCGAAGCATGGGGGACATGACAGCACGCCCATTGTGCAACGGATGCTGGGCAATTACCAACACCACCGCGCGAGGGTGCCGGCGACGGGCGCCAGGCTCAGCTCGGGACGCGCTCCCCGAGGGGCGTGCGGGGGTTGAGCGGGGCCGGGTCCGGGGCTTCCTCAGCGCAGCGTCGTGCGCAGGGGCACCTCCCGAATGAACCAAGTCAGCGCGAAGGCCAGCACTGAGGCGATCGCCGCGACGACAAACACCGTCCCGAGCGCCGACGAGAAGCCGTCGAGGTAGATGCTGCGGATCCCTGCGGGCAGGGCGGCCACGGCGGCTGGGTTGACGTTGCCCGAGTGCGCCAGCGCGCCCGCGCTGGCCGGCAGACGGCTGGTGAGTTCGGCGATCAGCCGGCTGGTGAACACCGCCCCCAGGGCGGCGGTCCCGAGGGATCCACCGATCGAGCGGAACAGCGTCGCCCCAGCGGTCGCGACGCCCAGGTCCTCATAGGGCGCGTCGTTTTGGACGGCGAGGATCAGCACCTGCATGACCATGCCGAGCCCGAACCCGAGGACGACCATGAATCCGGCCGCCGTGGCGGTCGATGTGCCGGGTCCCATCTGGGAGAGCAGTGCCAGGCCGACGACGGTCAGGGCCGTCCCGACGATCGGGTAGATGCGGTAGCGGCCGGTGCGGGCGATCAGGCGCCCCGACCCGACCGAGGACACGATCAGGCCGAGCATCAAGGGCAGCAGCTGCAAGCCCGATGCCGTCGGGCTCGCGCCGCGCACGACCTGCTGGAAGAGCGGCAGGAATGTTAACGCGCCATAGAGCGAGAAGCCGATGATGAACCCGACCGCGCTGGTGAGCGTGAACGTACGGCTGTGCCAGAGGCGGGGAGGAAGGACAGGCTCGGCGGCACGCCGCTCGACGAGAAAGAACGCCACGAGCGCAGCGACGCCGCCGATCCCGAGGACGGCGACCGTGGGCGACGACCAGGCGAGCGTGTTGCCGCCCAGGGTCGTCACCAGCACGATGGAGGTAAGCCCGATCGCCAGCAGCGACGTGCCCAGGTAGTCGATGGCAGGACGCGCGGTCCCGGCGATGCTGGGGAACGCGACCGCCAACACGCCGAGGGCGACGAGCCCCAGCGGGAGGTTGATGTAGAAGATCCAACGCCAGCTCAGGTGCGTGGTGATGAACCCGCCCAGCAGCGGGCCGGCGACGCTGGCGGCGCCGAAGATGGCGATGAACAGCCCCGTGTAGCGGCCACGCTGGCGCGGCGCGACGACGTCGCCGAGGGCGGCCTGCGCACCGACCATGAGCCCGCCACCGCCGAGCCCCTGCAGCGCGCGGAACATGATCAGCTCGGTCATCGACTGAGCGAGCCCGCACAGCGCCGAGCCGATCAGGAAGATGACGATGGCCACCTGCAGGACGCGCTTGCGCCCGTAGAGGTCGCCAAGCTTGCCGTAGAGCGGGGTGATGACCGTCTGGGCGAGCAAGTACGCCGTCACGACCCACGACAAGTGCTCCAGACCGCCGAGGTCGCCGACGATCGTCGGGAGGGCGGTGGCGACGATGGTCTGGTCGAGCGCCGCCAGCAGCATCACGACCATCAGGCTGCCGAGCACAGCCAGCGAGCTGACGGCGGCGGTCGGTGCCGTGCGCGGTCACATCGCCTCCATCACGGCCGCGAGCAGCCGCAGCACACGCGGCGCGGCGGCAAGCTCCGCCGGATCCAGCGTGGCAAGGGCGTCCTCAAAGACGCGGCGGGCCTCGTTGCGCCTCTGGTCGCGCAGCAGGCGCCCGCGCGCGGTGAGGCGGGTCAAGACGACCCGCCGGTCGCTCTCGGATCGCTCGCGCCTGACGAGGCCCTTCTGCTCGAGGATATCGAGCATGCAGGTCACGCTGGCCGGTGTCATACCGGCCTTTCGGCGAGCCTGCGCGCCGGGGCGCCGGCGTCGTCCTCGACTTCGGCGAGGACGCGAGCCTGGGCGAAGCTGAGCTCGCCCGTGTGCCGGGCGTCCCGGCCGCGCAGGCGGCGCTGTGCGACCAGCAGCTCGCTGAACGCATCGAGCACCTCGCCAACGGCTGCGGCCTGCGCACCAGCGGTCGGCGACGGTCGCGGGGAGGAGGACGTCGTCCATAAACACGACGGTACCAAAGCATTCGGTACCTAATCAATCGGCCGCGGCCATCGCCCGGCCTCGCGCACAGAGCTGGCGCGCTCGGGCTAGGCTTGGCGCACGTCCGGCGCGGGTCTCGGTCCGGCCGGACGCGGCCGATGTCCCCCAGGAAGGACGCCCGCATGCAACTGCACGACCGTCATGTCGTCATCACCGGCGCCTCGCGCGGCATCGGCGCCGCGATCGCGCGCGAATGCGCGGCGCGCGGCGCTCGCGTCACGCTGGTCGCGCGCAGCGCCGGGCCGCTCGCGGATCTTGCGACGGACCTCGGCGGTCACGCGATCGCGGCCGACCTGAGCGACCCGTCCGTGATGGCCGGCCTCGTAGCGCGCATCGACCAGGAGGCGGGACCCGTCGACGTCCTGGTCAACAACGCGGGTGTTGACGTGGCCGGCGGGTTCGCCGAGCTCGACCGCCGACGATCTCGAGCGCGTGATCCGGCTCAACGTGCTCGCGGTCACCGAACTCACCCGCCAGGCGCTGCCCGGGCATGATTGCTCGCGGGCGCGGCCATCTGGTGATGATGTCCTCGATGGCAGGGTCCGGAACGTTTCCCGGGCTTGCCGTGTACTCGGCACGAAGGCCTACGTGACGCATATGTCCGAGGGCATCCGACTCGAGCTCAGGGTCTCCCGGTCGGCCTGACGATCGTCGAGCCGGGTCTGGTGACGCCGACCGACATGGCCGATTCGGTGCTGGCTCTACCCACCGACGGCCGCGTCGTTTGCACGATTCAACGGCTCAGACTGCTGGCCGACGTCGACCGCGACACGCTGGTGCGCAATGTCGTGACGCGATCGAGCAGGATAAGCGCAACGTCCGCTATCCGAAGCGGGCGCGGCTATCTTCGCAGTTCACCAACGCGCCGCAGCGTCTGCTGAGCGTGTTCTTGTTCGGGGTGCCGCGGCGCTAGCCGCCTGCGCGCGGCGCGCCCGAGCTCAGACCGCGTTGCTCGCGAGGTTGACCAGCGCGGCCGCCAGGAGGATCCTCGGCGCGATCCCGGCGATGCCGAGCACCAGCCCGATCAGCGCGATCAGCGCATCTTCGAGCAGCACGCCCAGCGCGAGAACGACCACGCCCAGGGACGGCAAAGTGTCAAGCCCGGTGAACGGGCGCGCCAGGAACGCGTTGACGGTCCCGCAGCGCACCAGCGCGCCGAACACGGCCGTCGACCGGCGCCGCCGCCGCAGTGCGTCCATGCGTGGGCGCGAGATGCGCTCGAGCGTGCGGATGACCCACAACCGGGCGCGGATGAACCGGGAGTGCCCGTCCTGGCCGCCGACGTTGAGCCCGCGCCAGCGCTCCGGGATCCAAATCTCGTCGCGTCCGAGCACGAGCTGCACGGCCCCGCGCGCCACGAGGATCTCGAAGACGGGCGTTGCGCCCCCCAAGGGGCAGCGGCAGCGCCGGGACGGCCATCAGCATGACGAACATGACCGCCAGGCTCTTGGGAACGAACAGGTCGATGAGCCCGCCGAGTGAGGTGTCGCCGCCGCGCAGCCACCGCGCGAGCTGATCGCTGAGGCGCTCGCCTGCGGGTCCGGGCGCATCGTCGCGCGGGGCATCGGGGCATCCTAGCCGCCCGATGGCGGGCGTCATCTTGGCAAGGTCGTCACAATGGCTGGGCCTCTGGGACCGGGAGTTCTGTGATGGAACTTGGCATCTACAGCTTTGGGGATACGCACAGGGATCCCGACGACCGGCCGGATGGTCGGCGCGCTTCAGCGGATCCGGGAGCTGATGTTGGAGATCGAGCTCGCCGACCAGGTCGGTCTCGACGTCTTCGGCGTGGGGGAGCACCACCGCGCCGACTTTTCCGTGTCCGCACCGGCCATGGTCCTGGCGGCAGCGGCGACGCGCACCCGCACCATTCGTCTGACCAGCGCCGTCACGGTTCTCGGCTCCGAGGATCCGGTCCGGGTGTTCCAGCAGTACGCGACGCTGGATCTGCTCTCGGGCGGCCGCGCGGAGATCATGGCCGGACGCGGATCGTTCATCGAATCGTTCCCGCTGTTCGGCTACGACCTGCACGACTACGAGCCCCTGTTCGCCGAGAAGCTCGAGCTGCTGCTGGCATTACGCGAGCACGAGACGATCACCTGGTCGGGTCGCTTCCGCGCACCGCTCGAGGACCAGACGGTCTATCCGCGTCCGGTGCAGTCGCCGTTGCCGGTGTGGATCGCCGTCGGCGGGACGCCCGCGTCCGTGGTCCGCGCAGGGACGCTCGGGATCCCGCTGGCGATCGCGATTATCGGCGGTGCGCCGGCGCGATTCCGTCAGCTCGCCGGGCTGTACCGGAACGCGGCGCAGGGTGCAGGGCATGAGGTGCGGGGCCTGCAGCTGGGCATCAACTCGTTCTGTTATCTCGCCGACACGTCCCAGCGGGCGGCCGAGGAGTTCTACCCGGGCTACGCGCAGGCAATGACCCGGCTTGGCCGGGAGCGTGGCTGGGGACCGACCACGCGCGCGCAGTACGACCAACTGCGTGGCCCGCACGGTTCGCTGTTGGTCGGCAGCCCGTCGGAGATCGTCGAGAAGATCCTCTACGAGCACGAGCTGTTCGGCCACACGCGGTTCCTTGCCCAGATGGATGTCGGCGGCCAGCCGCACGACCGGCTGATGCACGCGATCGAGCTGTTCGGCACGCGCGTCGCGCCGGAGGTGCGCACGGCGCTCGGCGCGGCCGCTCGTCCACCGACGGCGCCCGCCGCGGAGTCGGTCGCCGACGTGTGAGGCTCAGTGCGGGTACGGGGCGCCGAGCGCGACGAGCCCCAGCCCGACGACGGCGCCGGCGAGGATGACGACCAGCGGCGACCGGCGCCGCAGGAGCGCCAGGCCGCCGGCAGCCAGGACGAGCGGCTGCCACCACACGCTGAGGCTGAGGGCCAGCGGCACGGACGAGCCGAGGATGGCACCGATGGCGGCCGGGCCGGCGCCGGCGAGAAACGCCTGCGCGCGGGGGTTGCTGCGAACCCGGTCGAAGTGTCGACCACCCACCAGGACGAATATGAACGACGGCGCAAAGGCGATCGCGCTCGCGGCAATGCCGCCGACGAGTCCCGCTGCGCCGTAGCCGACGACCGCGACGGTCTGCACCACCGGCCCCGGCGTGACCTGCCCGAGCGCGACCGCGCCCAGGAATTCGGTCTTGGTCAGCCAGTGGTGGCTGATGGCGTCCGACTGCATCAGCGGGACGATGACGAAGCCCCCGCCGTAGGACAGTGCGCCGACTTTGAAGGCGGTCCAGGCCAGTGCGAGCGCACCCCCGGCCGACACCGAGCCGGCCACGACGACGGTGGCCAGGGGCCGGCCTGCGCGGAGGGTGCGTTCGCGGTACGCAAGGGCAAGGAGCCCGCAGCCAAGGAGCGCAAGCGACCACCCAGGCTCCGAGGATCGCGGCGGCGAAGGCGCCCACGGCAATCGCCGCGACCCACCACGCGATGCCGGTCGAGCCGCGGGCCCGGATGAGACTCGCCGGCATGAGGGTGATCCCCGCGCGGACGGCGACCGCGGGAATGACCGCGCCGGCCGCCGCCGCCGCGCCGAGCACCCAGCGGGAGGGTTCAGGGCCCAGCAGGAGTGCCGACAGCGCGAGGATGACGACAAGGCCCGGGACGATGAACCCGAGTCCGCCGACGATGGCGCCGCGCCATCCGCCGGCCCGTCGCGCGCAATAGATGGCCAGTTGCGTTGAGGCGGGCCCGGGCAGCAGGTTGCACGCCGCGACGGCGTCCTCGAAGTCCGTGGCGCTGAGCCAGCCCGCCGCGCTCGACGCAGAGCGCGCGCAGGAGCTGGATATGAGCGGGGGGCCCGCCGAATCCGGTGATCCCTAGGCGTCCCCACTCGCGCGCGATGCGACGCAGCGGGACCGGCGACGGTGGCGTTCCCATCGGCCGACACGTTGCCAGATCACGGGCTGCCCGGGTACCCGGCCCCGCGGCCCCGCGCGTGATGTGACAGCGCCGACGTCGCATGGTGCGCCGCGGCTCCCGCCGGTGGCGCGGGCGGTACGCTCTGGCGGTGAATCGGACGTCGCGAAGGGACGCATGCCGTTGAGCACGCGGATCGATGACCCCAGGGTCCAGGTTGCCGTCGAGCTGCCCAGTGACCCGAGCTCGCCGGGCTATCAGGAGCTCTCGGGCATCGGCAGCGGCGAGGTGCGCCCTGGCATGGATGAGATGGCCAGCTGGCCCTGGCTGGATCAGGATGGCCACCGGCGCGGCACCCGCCTGGTGACGGTCGGCCTGCGCGTCTACGCTGCTCACCCCGAGCTCGAGCTGAATAATCTGCCGACGATCTTCGTCGAGCCCGGTGTGCGCCTGATGAAGGAACTTGCCGGGTACGTGCTCGCCGGCGGCGAGCTGGCGCACGACGACATCATGCAGATGCGCGACAGCCTGCCGTGCCTGGTGGGATTCCGTCGAATTCCAGGCGAAACCGCAGACGATGAGGTCGTCCGGGTGCTGTTCTTGTCCTGACGCCCGCAGGCGCCGAGACGGGAGTCTGCCGGAGGCGGGCCCGATCCGGTTTCCCCCCAAGATGCGGTGATCGCGGGGTCCGGAGCCACGACCTTTCACCGAAGTGTCCCTATTTGAGCGCTCTTTCGTCGCGGCGTGATGCTAGGTTCCGCGCCGATGCGTCGTCTAGTGCACCAGATCAGGGAGTCACGATGAACAAAACGGAATTTGTAGGGCTCGTGGCGAAGCGCGCCGAGGCCACCAACGCCGAGTCGCAGCGTTTCGTGCAGGCAGTCTTGGACGAGATCCTCGAAGCGCTGAAGAAGGGCGAGGATGTTGCATTCGCCGGCTTCGGCAAGTTCTCGGTGTCGCAGCGTGCCGCGCGCACGGGTGTGAACCCCCAGGACCCGACCAAGAAGGTCTCGATTCCCGCTCGCGTGGTGCCGCGCTTCACGCCGGGCGCCGTGCTCAAGGAGCAGGTCGCCACCGGGAACGCCAAGAAGGGCAAGAAGAAGTAGTTGAGGATGCGGGCCTCGCATCTGCAGGCGGCAACACGGGGGCGGGCAACCCGCCCCCGGATGCTGCTGGCGGGCGCGCGCGACGACGGTGCCGACCCGGGCAGCGGGCGCCTCAGCGGGTTGGGGGTGACGCGCGGCCGTCCTGTTTGGGACCGTGCGCGGCCTGCTATCCTTGACCCCCGTCGCAGGTATGCGGCTCCATTTCGCATGAGAATCCTCATCACCGGATATGTCCCCTCCAAGACCGCGGTTACCTGCGGGTATCGAGGTGAAGTCTGAGCGCATCCCGGGTAGTGCTTGCCTCCTAGACGAGGTCCAGATACGCGCCCTCCGGCCGGCCCGTCGACGCGCATCAACGATGCGATTCGGGTCGAGTCCGTCCGGCTGATCGATCATCACGGCGAGAACGTCGGGATCGTGCCGATTGCGCGTGCCCAGCAGATCGCCACGGATGCGAACCTCGACCTGGTGGAGGTCGCGCCGGATGCCCGTCCGCCGGTGGTCCGGATTATGGATTACGGCAAGTGGCGCTACGAGCAGGAGCAGAAGGCCAAGCAGGCCCGCAAGCACCAGAGCCAGATCGTAATCAAAGAGATCAAATTCCGGCCGAAGATCGATCCGCACGATTACGCCACCAAGAAGGGGCACGTCGAGCGTTTCCTGCGTCACAAGGACAAAGTGAAGATCACGATCATGTTTCGAGGCCGGGAGCTCTTGCATCCTGAGCGCGGAGAAGCCATTCTTCTTCGGCTCGCCGAGGAACTGAGCGATCTCGCGCTCATCGAGAGCCGTCCGAACCTGGATGGGCGCAACATGGTCATGATGCTGGCCCCGCTGCGGGACGGTTCAGCCGGTGCGCCGGTGGTGAGCCCCCAAAACTCCGCGACATCTGAGACTGCCTGAAATGCCCAAGATGAAAACCAACCGAGCTGCCACCAAGCGCTACCGCGTCACGCCCACGGGCAAGGTGATGTTCGGTGCGGCGGGTCTGCGCCACAACCTCGAGAACAAGTCCGGGAAGAACAAGCGGCGCCAGGCCCGCGCCCACGTGCTGCCTCGTCAACAGGCCGCGTCCGCACTTCGACTGCTGGGGAAGCGTTAGGGATGGCGCGCGTGAAGCGTTCGGTCGCCGCCCGCAAAAAGCGGCGCAAGATCCTTGGCCAGGCCCGCGGATATTGGGGTACCAAGAAGTCCAGCTACCGTCGCGCGAAGGAGCAGGTCCAGCGCTCGCTGCGGTACCAGTACCGCGACCGCCGGGTGCGCAAACGTGACTTCCGCCGCCTCTGGATCGCCCGCATCAACGCTGCCGCCCGCGCGAACGGTCTCGCCTACAACGAGTTCATGCACGGGCTCTCGCTCGCCGGGATCGAGCTGAACCGCAAGGTGCTGGCCGATCTGGCCGTCCACGAGCCCGAGGCGTTCGCCGGGCTGTGCGCGCGGGCTCGCGATGCCCGCCACGCCGCCTCCGTCTAGACGCGGACCACGACGCGGGCTGCAGCTGCGGTCGCTGACATCGGCGCGTAACCCGCAGCTCAAGCTACTGCGCACGCTTGCCAACAAGCGTGCGCGCCGTGAGCTGCGGCTCATGGTCGCCGAGGGCGAGGACCTTGTCGTCGCCGGACTTGAGCGCGGCGTGCAGCCTGCGGTGCTGTTCGTCGACGCCGAGCGCCTCGGCGAGGTGACCGGGCTGCTTGAGCGGCTGGGTGACGTGAGCGACGCCTACGCGGTCCCGCATCAGCTGCTGGCGACGGCATCCCAGCTGGCAGCGCCTCCGCGCGTGGTGGCGATCCTGCCGCAGCCGGGCCCATTCGCGTTCCGGGACGTCGCGTTTCCGCCGTCACTCGGCCTGTGGCTGGCCGGCGTCGCCGATCCGGGCAACGTCGGCACGTTGGTGCGCAGCGCGGCCGCGCTCGGAGCCGACTGGGTGGCGCTCGGCCCGGGTTCGGCGGACCCGTTCAACCCTCGGGCGATCCGCGCCGCGATGGGCTCGACGTTCGCGATCCCGCTGCTGGAGGGCGTTCGCGGCGAGGACCTCGCATCACGGCAGGGCTTCCGTGTCGTGGCCGCCGTCGTCGAGGAGGGGTGCCCGCCCTGGGACGCCGATCTGCGCGGGCCGATCGTCATCGCGCTCGGCGGAGAGCGAGAGGGGCTCGGGCCCGGCCTCGCTGAACTCGGTCCTGCGCTCGCGGTCGAGCGGGTGACCATTCCGCAGACCAGACGGGCCGAGTCGCTGAACGTCGCGGCCGCCGGGGCGATCCTCCTGGCCGAGGCTGTGCGCCAGCGCGGCACGCGGGAACTCGGTTCCGCGGGTCCTGTAGCCTGAGACGCCGTGGCAACGGCCGACGACATCGCCAAGCTCAAGGACCGTGCGCTCGCCGATACGGCGGCCGCGGGCTCGGCCGCTGCGCTCGAGGAGGCCCGGGTACTGCACACCGGCCGGCGCAGCGAGCTGGCCGAGATCCTGGCCTCGATCGGATCCCTGGCTCCGGCGGACCGCGGGGCCATCGGCAAGGCGGCCAACACGGCCCGGCGTGAGATCGAGGCGGCGATCGCCGAGCGCAAGGCCATCCTCGAGGCGGCTGAGCTGACCGCGCGGTTGACCAACGACAGGACCGACGTCACGCTGCCCGGTGACCCGTATCCGCGCGGCGCGCTGCACCTGCTCACCCAGGTGCGCCTGGAGCTCGAGGAGATCTTCCTCGCGCTCGGCTACGAGATCGCCGACGGTCCCGAGGTCGAGACCGAGCACTATAACTTCACCGCGCTCAACACCCCGGAGGGCCACCCGGCGCGCTCGTCCTCGGATACGTTCTACGTCGACGGGACACCCGGGACGATCCTGCGCACGCAGACCTCCTCCGTGCAGGTCCGGGTCATGGAGGGCCGGACACCACCGCTGTACGTGATCAGCCCCGGGGCGGTCTACCGGCGCGACGACGTCGATGCGACCCACAGCCCCATGTTCCACCAACTGGAGGGGCTCGCCGTGGACGAGGGGCTGTCGCTCGCACACCTGATCGGCACGCTCAAGCACGTGGCCGGGCAGCTGCTCGGCTCGACCGAATACCGGATCATTCCCGACTTCTTTCCGTTCACCGAGCCCTCGATCCAGCTGCTGGTGCGCTGGACCGACCGTGCCGGGCGCAGCTCGTGGATGGAGCTGCTGGGCGCCGGCATGGTCGACCCCAACGTGTTCTCGTTTGCGGGCTACGACAGCGAGCGCTGGACGGGCTTTGCGTTCGGGATGGGCTTGGACCGCATCGCCATGGTGCGACACGGCGTGCCCGATCTGCGCATGTTGTTCGAAGGCGATCTGCGCTTTCTCGAGCAGTTCTCCTGATCCGATCGTCCCGGGACTCGGCCGCCGATGAAACTTCCACTTTCCTGGCTTCGTGAATACGTGCGCCCTGCGCTCGATGATCTCGCGCTCGCGGACCACCTCACCGATGCGGGCCCGGCGGTCGAGTCCATCACCCACCTGCGCATGCCGACCGCCGGTGCCAACCTCGAGTCCTTCCGGGTCGGGCGGGTCGTCTCCGCCGAGCAGCACCCGGACGCCGATCGGCTGCGGGTCTGCCAGGTCGATCTGGCCGAACCCGAGCTGCGCCAGATCGTCTGCGGTGCACCGAATGTCGGCGTCGGCCAGACGGTGGCCGTCGCGCTCCCTGGCGCCCTGCTGCCCGAGCGCGCGCCGCTCGGCGAGGCGACGCTGCGGGGGGTGACCAGCCACGGCATGATCCTCTCCGAATCTGAGCTCGAGCTGGCGGACGAGTCCGAGGGCATCATGGTGCTGCCGGACGACATCCCGCCGGGCACCCCCGTCGCCGAGGTCCTGCCCATCTCCGACACCGTCTTCGAGCTGGAGCTGACCTCCAACCGGCCCGATCTGATGGGCATTTACGGCATCGCCCGCGAAGTGCATGCGATCACTGGCGCGCCGCTCGCCGCACTCGACGCGTCCGAAGCCGAGGCGACCGGTGACGGGCGCGTCGAGGACTACGTCAGCCTACGGGTGGACGCTCCCGACCTGTGTCCGCGCTACATGGCGCGCGTGGTGATCGACGTGCGGGTCGGACCCTCGCCGGTGTGGCTGCGCGCGCGTCTCGAGGCCGCCGGGATGCGGGCCATCAGCAATGTCGTCGACATCACCAACTACGTGATGCTGTTGACCGGCCAGCCGTTGCACGCCTTCGATCTTGATCACCTGGCGGGTCCGGCGGTCGTCGTGCGCCGCGCCCACGACGGCGAGCCGGTCACCACCTTGGATGGGCAGCAGCGCGTGATGGATTCCCAGGTGCTGGCGATCTGCGACGCCGAGCGGCCCGCCGTGATCGCCGGGATCATGGGCGCCCAGGACGTCGAGGTGTCCGCGACGACCACGCGGGTCCTGCTCGAGGCGGCGACCTTCGACGGGCCGGCCGTCCTGCACGCGGCGCTCCGGCTCGGGCTGCGCAGCGAGTCGAGCGCGCGCTTTGAGAAGGGCCTGCCGGTCGAGCTGCCGCCGGTGGCGATGGCGATCGCCTGCCGCCTGTTGGTCGAGCTGTGCGGCGGACGTCTGGTGCCCGGCACGCTCGACGCGGCCGCACCGACGCCGCCGGTCACACCGGTGCCGATGCGCCACGCGCGGCTCAACGCGGTTCTCGGGCTCGACATCGCGCCGGATGAGTCGGCGGCCATCCTGCGCCGGCTGGGCTGTGAGGTCCAGGAAGGGCCGGCCGCCCACCAGCTGATCGTGCCGTACACGCGGCGCCGCGACGTCGCCCGAGAGATCGACGTGATCGAGGAAGTGGCACGGATCCACGGCTACGGACGGATCCCGGCCGAATTGCCGCGGATGGTCGGGCACGGCACGCGGACCGTCGCCCAGCGGCGGACCGAGCAACTGCGGCGCTATGTGGTCGATCAGGGCTATTCGGAGATCGTCAGCTACCGTTTCGTGCCCCCGTCCGATGTCGACCGGCTCCGACTGGCCGACGACGATCCGCGGCGGCGTCTGGTGCGCCTGGTGAACCCCATCTCCGAGGAGATGGCGGTGATGCGGCGCTCGATGTTGCCGGGCCTGCTGCGGGCCGCCGCGCACAACCAGCGCCATCAGCGCATGCACGGCGCGCTGTGCGAGCTCGGGCGCACCTATGCGCCCGCCCCCGACGGGCGGGCCGAGGAGCGCGAGTTCCTGGCGCTGCTCATCTTCGGAACGCCGGCGCAGGAGCATTGGCGCGCCCCGGTCCCGTGTGTCGACATCCACGCGGCGATCGGACTCGCCCAGGCACTGTGCGGGATCGCCGGGGTGCGGCCCGAGATCGAGCCGAACCAGGCGCCGTACTTCCACCCGGTGCGTCAGGCGCGCCTGGTGGCGCGTGACCGCATCGTCGGCTGGGCCGGTGAAGTGCATCCCGTGGTGATGCGCAGCTTCGACGTCTCGGGTCCGAGCGCCGTCGTCGTGATCGACCTCGAGGCGCTGGGCGCGTCGGCCCCGACCGGCGTTCCTCAGTTCGAGGACCTCTTGAGCGTGCCCGCCTCCACCCGTGACCTGGCGTTGATCGTCGGCGACGACGTGTCGGCGGCGACGCTGGTCGCGACCGCCCGGCGGGCCGGTGGCACGCTGGTGCGCGACGCGCGGGTGTTTGATCGGTATGTCGGCGAGCAGATCGGCGCGCACCGGGTCAGCCTGGCGATTCGACTGGTGATCGCCGATCCGAGCCGGACCCTGACCGACGAGGAGATCAACGATGTGGTGACGGCGGTGCGCACGGCGCTCGCCGAACAGCATGGGGCGGAGCTGCGCGGATGACCAACGACACGGTCCATGTCCTTGGGGCGGCGGGCTTCGCCGGCGCGCAGCTGGCCGCGCTCGTCCATGCCCATCCGCATTTCGCCCTCGGCACGGTCACCGCCCGGTCGGATGCCGGCCGCAGGCTCGTCGATCTGTATCCCGAATACCGCGTGACCGCGGTCCTGACCGAGCTTGACGTCGATGCGATCGCCCCGGGGGAGTTTGCGGCGGTCTGCTATCCGCATGCCGAGGCGTCCGAGCTGGTGGCCGAGCTCGTCGACAAGGGCGTGCGTGTGGTCGACGTCTCCGCCGACCACCGCCTGCGTGAGCCGGCGCTCTACCCCGAGGTCTACGGGTTTGCGCATGCCCGCCACGACCTGCTTGCCGACGCGGTCTACGGCCTGCCCGAGCTGCATCGCGAGGCCATTCGCACCGCGCGTTTGGTGGCCAACCCGGGATGCTTCCCGACCGCGGCGCTGCTGGCGCTCTTGCCCGTGCGCGACAACGTGATCCACGTCGTCATCGACGCCAAGAGCGGCGTCTCCGGGGCGGGGCGCACCCTGACCTCCGGCGTGCACTTCTCGTCGGTCACCGAAAACGTCACGCCCTACAAGGTCCTCACGCATCGGCACACGCCGGAGATCGTCCAGGAGTTCGGCCAGGAGGTGCTGTTCACCCCGCATCTGGTGGCGGCCGACCGCGGTCTGCTCGCCTCCTGCTACGGGCGCTTTGTGGGCGATACGCCGCACCCGGACGACCTGCGCGCGCAGTACCGGGCCTTCTACGCCGCGCACCCGTTCGTGGAAGTCGTCGATGCCCCGCCCGGGATGCGCGCCACCCAACGCAACAACTACGCCCAGGTCTACGTCACCACCGAGCCCAGGCGGGGCCTGTTCCTCGGGTTCGGCGTGATCGACAACCTGGTCAAGGGAGCGGCCGGCCAGGCGCTGCAGAACCTGAACCTGATGGCGGGCCGCCCGGAGACCGAAGGCCTGCTGTGAGCGGGTTCGCCCCGATCCTGCGCGACGACTGGCTGCACGTGCCCGCCGGGCTCGAGCTGATCCCCGACGGCACCGTGACGACCCCGGCCGGGTTCGTGGCCGCGGGGGTCGCCTGCGGTCTCAAGGGGTCCGGAGAACGCGACCTCGGCGTGTTGTCGGCGACGCGGCCGGTGGTGTCCTGGCTGCTGGACACGACCAACGCGCTCCCGTCGGCGCCGGTGCGGCTCAATCGGACCCGTGCGCGCGCCGGGTTTCAGGCGGTCGTCGTCAACGCCGGCGTCGCCAATGCGTCGACCGGATCCGGCGGCGATGACGATGCGCGCAGCATGGCGGAGCTGACCGCGGCCGAGCTCGGCCTCGCGGCCGAGCAGGTGGCCGTCTCAGGCACCGGCGTGATCGGCAAGCGGCTCGACATGCTCAAGATCCCCGCCGCGATTCCCGTCGCGTGCGCCGAGCTCGCGGCCGACGGCGGCCAACGGTTCAACCAGGCCATCTGCACGACGGACCGGTCGCTGAAGGGCGGCGCCTTCCGGCTTACCCTGGGGGCCGGGGACGTGATGATCGGGATCGCTGCCAAGGGCGCGGGGATGATCCGGCCGACGATGGCCACGATGCTCGCCTACGTGACGACCGACGCGGCGCTCGCACCGGAGGATCTGCGCGCGGTGACCGAACGCGCCGGCGCCGAGAGCTTCAACCGCATCAGCGTCGACGGCCAGATGAGCCCGAGCGACACGCTGTTGGTGTTTGCCAGCGGCCACGGCGCGCCCCTGGCGGACGAGGATCTGGCCGCGTTCGGCGACGCCCTGCGTGCGGTCTGCCGCTGGGCGGCCATCCAGATGGTCAAAGACGGCGAAGGCGCCGAACACGCGGTGCACCTGACCGTGCGCGCGGCCCGCGACGACGCCGAGGCGGAGTCGGTTGCACGCGCGATCGCCGATTCGCCCCTGGTCAAGACCGCGATCTTCGGCCAGGACCCCAACTGGGGGCGGATCTCCCAGGCCGTTGGCATGGCGCTGGCACGCTCTCCCGGCGTCCCCGCCGAACTGGCCGTATGGCTGGACGGCATTCCGCTCGAGGATCCGGCCGCCGGCGCGGTCATGGAGCGGGCCGAGTACGACGTCGCGGTCGCGCTCGGACGCGGGGTCGCCGAGTACGACCTGTGGGTCTCCGACCTCACGCACGCCTACGTCACGCTGAACGCCGAGTACCACACCTAGGACGTGTCCCCTTATTCGGCGGCCGACGTGAGTGCGGCGGCCTTGCGGTTCGGGGGATGCCATCGAATGATTCGGAAACCGTGCTTGATGGCTGACCGGAGGGACGAGTCGACACGGATCAGAGGTCTCGTCTCAGCGCCTCACGGTGCCGTCTGTGCAGGTTATGGCTGCGATCGCCGGATGGCTCAGCGCAGCTCGTTGATGCGGATCAGGTTGCCCGCGGGATCGCGGAAGGCGCAGTCGCGAACCCCGTACGGCTGCTCGGTCGGCTCTTGGACGACCTCGGCGCCGCTGGCCTGCAGCCGCGCGAAGGCGCCGTCGAGGTCGGCGGTGGCCAGGATGATGCGGGCGTAGCTGCCCTTGGCCATCATCTCGACGATGGTGCGGCGCTCGTCGTCGGTAACGCCGGGGTCGGCGGCCGGCGGCTCCAGGACGATGGACGTGTCGGGCTGGTCGGCGGGGCCGACCGTGATCCAGCGCATCCCGCCGTATCCGACGTCGTTGCGGACCTCGAAGCCGAGGGTGTCGCGATAGAAGGCCAGGGATGCGTCCGGGTCGTCATGCGGAAGGAAGGTTGCGTGAATGGTGATGTCCATGGCGCTCATGCTAGCGGCGGCGCGGTGACCCGCGCTTCTCGATTCCTGATCGGCCTGGTCACCTGCTTCGCCACGCACGACGGCAGCAGCGCCGTCGCCCGTGGCGCATGGCGCCGGTAGGTGCTGGGCGGCACACCGACCAACTCGGTGAAGCGAGTGCTGAAGGTGCCCATCGACGAGTAGCCGACCGCGAAACAGACCTCGGTGACGCTGAGGTCGCCACGACGCAGCAGCGCCATCGCGCGCTCGATGCGCCGCGTCATTACGTAGCCGTACGGCGACTCGCCGTAGGCGAGCCGGAACTCGCGGCTGAGGTGCCCGGCCGACATGTGCGCGCCGCGGGCGAGCGCCTCGACGTCCAGCGGCTGCGCGTACTCCCGGTCGATCCGGTCGCGGACGCGGCGCAGCCGCGCGAGGTCGCGCAGGCGCTGCGCCGCGGCGGGTCTGCTGGTCACCTGCGAGATCATGTCACGTCGCGCCGAAGGTGCCTCGCGCCGCTGGCGTCCCGCCCCACTCCGCGTCCGCTCTGGCCCGGTTTGCTCCGCTTAGGTCCTCGACCTGTTCGGGCCCTGCGGTATCCGCCACTCGTCCCACGTCAACACGTCTCGTTATCAGGCCCTACGCGACCAGCCGTGGGTGACGGCCCCTGATTCGAGCAGTGGGCCGAGTGTTCCATTGCACGCCTGAGTGGAGCAACAGCCGTAGCCGAGAGTGCTCGAAGTTCCGCAGGCCGTGGGCGACCCGGCGGAGCTTCTCGGTAATGCCGTGTGCACGATCTGCCCAGTGCGAGACGACTGCGCCGTGATCGCACCGCGAGTGCACGCCGTCGGGTGGTGGGGCGGGAGCTGGCGCGGGCCGTGAGCGAGTGGGGCGACAGGTTGAGCGCCCGCTTCAGCAGGTCGTAGGCGTAGTCGGCGAGCACGTTGTTCTCGCTGGCGATAAACCTGTTGCGGGATTGCGATTCTGTCACCTGACTCGGTAGTGGAACCAAGACGGTGACTTCTTGCAGGATCCCACGGAAAATGTTTGATTCCGTGGATTAGCTCTCGGCTGTGGACTTGTTCAGGGTCACGGCGGCGCGAACGAGCGTCTTCAACGCCTCCTCGTCGATCTTCTCGCCCTCGTGGAAGTCGATGGCACGCCTTGTGTTCCCGTCAAGACTGGAGTTGAAGAGGCCCGAAGGATCCTTCAGAGCCGCCCCTTTGGCGAAGGTCATCTTCACGACGTTCTTGTACGTCTCGCCTGTGCAGATCATTCCGTCGTGCGACCACACCGGAACCCCTCTCCACTTCCACTCCTCGACGACTTCGGGATCGGCGTCCTTGACTAAGGTGCGGAGCCGGCTGAGCATCTTGCCCCGCCAGTCGCCTAGCTCCTTGATTCTCGCGTCTATCAGCTGAGAAGGAGACTTGCTGTTCTGCGACCCGCTCTTCTCCATGCCCGCTTCTCTTCCTTAGTCCCGAGGCTTTGATAAATGGGGGTCATCGCCACCGTGCCGATTCTACCTGGAGCTGCGGTTAACCGGCCCTACGCGACCAGCCGTGGGTGACGGCCCCTGATTCGAGCAGTGGGCCGAGTGTCCCATTGCACGCCTGAGTGGAGCAACAGCCGTAGCCGAGAGTGCTCGAAGTTCCGCAGGCCGTGGGCGACCCGGCGGACCTTCTCGGTGATGAGGTTCTGGGCCTCGCTCCTGGCGTTGGTGCGCCGGGTCGTGAAGTAGCTGAGGACCTGGGGCTCCCAGCGCTTGATGGTCCTCGCCAGGCGCAGGACCTCGGGGGTGCCGGCGGTCCTCGCCAGCTCGTCGAAGAAGGCGAGCTCGGCGTGGGCCTCCTCGAGGGTGGTGGCGTCGTAGATGGTCTGTAGCTGCTCCTTCGCAGCGAGGGCTCCGCCCACCTCGTCGTAGGGGTCGCCTCGCCGGAGGGCTTCCTCCAGGCGGGCGCGTTGCCTGTCGCTCAAGCGTTCCCATCCCCGGGGGAGCAGGCGGCGGATCCCGTAGCGGAGGTCCTCGATCCGCCCCCGGTGGCCCGTGGTCTCCCGCTGGACCCGTCGGCGCACGTCGTCGAGAATGGCGTGGGCCAACTTGATGGCATGGAACACGTCCACGGTCACCGTGGTCTTCGACAGCGTGGTGGTGAGCGCCGTGAAGTAGCCGGCGTGGGGGTCGATGGCGGCCACCGCGATATCTGTGCGGAAGTGGCGGGTGCGGGCGGCGGCGCATCACCGAGGCGGCTGTCGACCTGCACGGGTCGGTGGGGCCGGCGCGCACAACCATGAGCGCGGTGGCCGAGCGGGCAGGCGTGCAGCGCCACACCGTCTACCGCCACTTCCCCACAGAGCTCGAGCTGTTCGGGGCCTGCTCGGCGCACTACCTCGCTGCGAACCCGTGGCCCGACCCGGAGCCCTGGCGCGCGATCAGCGACCCACGCCAGCGGCTCGCAAAGGCACTCGACGACCTCTACGCCTACTACGAGCGCACCGAACCGATGTTCAGCAACGTCCTGCGCGACGCCGAGCTCGTCGAGGCCCTCGGCCCGACCCTGGTGCCGTTGCAGGACTACCTGGCCGAAGCGGCCGGGATTCTGGCCGTCGGCTGGCCCACCCGCGGCCGCAGGCGGCGCGTACTCACCGCCGCCGTGCACCATGCCATCGACTTCCAGACCTGGCGCTCGCTCACCGCCAACAAACGCATCGACCGAACCGAAGCGGTCGAACTCGTCACCGCACTCATCGAATCCGCGGCCGCTCCACGACGTCGCGCGGCCCCCGAACAACTCGACTCGGACCTGAAGGGACCCGTTCCCTGACAACGAACCCCGTCGGCATCTGTCATCAAGCTGGGAGTGGTGCCGATGGCTCTCGCGCCGTGGATCGTTTCCGACGAAGGGTGGCGGCTGGTCGGGCCGTTGTTGCCGAGGAAGGAACGGAGGTTTCGGTATCCCGGTCGTAAGCGGTTGCCGGATCGGGAGGCTCTGCAGGGAATCTTGTTCGTGCGGCACACCGGGATTGCGTGGCGGCATCTGCCGCTCGAGCTCGGCTTCGGCTCCGGAGCGACCTGCTACCGGCGTGTGAATGACTGGCAGCGGGCGGGCGTGTGGCACCGGCTGCACGAGTTGCTGCTTGCGCGGCTGCGAGCCGCCGGTGAGATCGAGTGGTCACGGGCCGTCGCTGACTCGAGCCACGTGCAGGCGAGGTACGGGGGCTCCGAAACGGGCCCGAGCCCGGTCGATAGAGCCAGGAACGGGTCGAAGCACGACCTCCTCGTCGACGCGACCGGGATCCCGCTCGCCTGGAAGGTCACTGGCGGCAACCGCCACGACGTCACCCAACTGATCCCGCTGATCGACGCGGTGCGGCCGGTTCGGGGCATGGTCGGCCGACCGCGCCACCGACCTGACGGGGTCACCGCCGACCGCGATAATGACCACGACAAGTACCGGCGGCAGCTTCGCCAGCGTGGGATCGAGCCCGAGATCGCACGGCGTCAGACCGACCACGGCTCCGGCCTCGGACGGTACCGCTGGGTCGTCGAGCGCACCTTCGCCTGGCTCCACCAGTTCAAACGACTCCTCGTCCGCTACGGCCAACGCGCCGAGATCCACGAGGCCTTCGTCGCCCTCGGCCGCTGCCTCGTCTGCTTCAGGAGGCTCCGCCGCTCATTCTGATTCGAGCTCTTCGGAGACACGTCCAAGGCGCCGCCGCGGGCCGACGCGCGCGGGCCGGCGATCGACGCCGGGGCCCGTCGCGCGATAATCTCCCGCACCGAATGGATATCGTGCATCCCGCAACATCCGACTCCGGCTCCGAGGACACCACGACCCGGGTGGCCGTCCTCCTGGAGGCCCTGCCGTACATCCGCGATTTCGCGGGTGCGACGGTCGTGGTCAAGTACGGGGGCGCCGCCATGGTTGCGCCGGAGCTCAAGGCGTCGTTCGCTCGGGACATCGCGCTGCTCAAACTCGTCGGCATGAATCCGGTCGTCGTCCACGGTGGTGGTCCGGACATCTCGCGCTATTCCGACCTGCTCGGGATCGATGTGCGCTTTGTCGATGGGCTGCGGGTGACCGACAAGCGCACGATGGAGCTCGCCAAGATGGTGCTCGTCGGCAAGGTCAACAAGGAGATCGTGGCCCAACTGCACGTGGCCGGCGTCGCTGCTGTGGGCCTGGCGGGCGATGATGGCCAGCTCATCCGGGCCAGCAAGCAGATGCCCAAGGGTCACGACATCGGGTTCGTGGGCAAGGTCGACCATGTCGACCCGACCGTGCTCGAGCGGCTTTCGGACTTCGTCCCGGTCGTCGCCTCGGTGGGGGTCGACGACGCCGGGCAGAGCTACAACATCAACGCCGATAGCGTCGCCGCGAGTCTCGCCGGCGCGCTGCGGGCGCGCAAGGTGCTGTTTCTGACCGACGTCACGGGGCTGCTCGCCGACGCGGACGATCCGGACTCGCTGATCTCCGAATGCACCCTGGGTGAGCTCAATGCCCTCTTGGGGGCCGGGGCGATCGGCGGCGGAATGCTGCCCAAGCTGACCGCGGTGCGGGACGCGCTCACCCACGGAGTCGGCGCAGCACACATCGTCGATGGCCGGGTGGAGCACTCGGTGCTGATCGAACTGTTCACCGAGGCCGGCATCGGCACCAAGATCACGCCGTGACACAGCCCTCGTGGATGGTGCGCGAGCAGGCGGCCTTGATGGCCAACTATCGTCGCCAGCCGGTGCTGTTCGCCCATGGCGCGGGCGCGTTGCTGTACACCGCCGAGGGGCGGCGCTACGTCGACTGCATGGCCGGGATCTCGATGATCAACGTCGGTCACTGCCACCCGGACGTCGTTGAGGCGATCTGCACTCAGGCTGGCCGCCTGATCAACGTGTCGAACCTCTACTACACCGAACCCATGCTCGAGTTGGCGGAGTGGATCCGCGACCACGCCATGGGCGGTCGGGTGTTCTTTTGCAACTCGGGAGCAGAGGCCAACGAGGCCGCGCTCAAGCTCGCGCGCAAACACGGCGGCCCCGGACGGCCGGAGGTGGTCGCCCTCGAGCACGGGTTTCACGGCCGCACCTACGGCGCGCTGACCCTGACCGGGCAGCCCGACAAGCAGGTCGCCTTCCTGCCGCTGGTGCCCGACGTCCACCACGTGGGCCGCAACGATCTCGAAGCGCTCGAAGATGCCGTGGGTCCTCGCACATGCGCGATCTTCCTGGAGATCGTCCAGGGCGAGGTCGGCGTGCACCCGATCTCGCCCGAGATGCTCGCGCTCGCCCGTGAGCTCGCCGACCGCCACGGGGCGCTGTTGGTCATCGACGAGATCCAGACCGGTCTGTCGCGCACCGGCCCCTTGTTCGCCTACCAGGACGCAGGCATCGAGCCCGACGTCATGTGCCTGGCCAAGAGCCTCGGTGGCGGCGTGCCGATCGGCGCGATCACCGCCCGCCCGGGGATCGACGCCACGTTTGCGCCCAGTGACCATGGCTCGACGTTCGCCGGCAGCCCGCTGGCGTGCGCCGCCGGCCTCGCCAGCTGCCACGTGCTCGCCGATCCGGCACTGCAGGCCGGGGTGCGTGCCAAGGGCGCGCAGTTGCTGACGGGCCTCCAGGGGCTGGTGGAGGACGGCCTGGCCGTCGAAGCGCGAGGACGCGGCCTGATGTGCGCCATCGATCTGCCCCAACCGCGGGCGGCCGAGGTCACCGCAGCCATGCTCGACGCGGGCTACCTGATCAACAACACCTCGGCGCAGACCTTGCGCTTTCTGCCGCCACTCGTGATCGAGGACGAAGATCTCGCCGGGCTGGTCGCAGCGCTGCGGGCGGTGCTTGTGGCCTGACTGCGCCGCCGCGTCGGCGGCCGGCGTGTCAGAGTAGAGGCCCCCGGGGCCGCCACGGGCGGCGCCATGTCGGTGAGTCGTCACTCACCGTTCGCTGCCACCACAGCCCCCGGGCCGGACGGCCCGCGGTGGCGCACGCACACGCAAGGAGCGGTTCAATGGAGACACCCGAACCCATTCCCGACCTGGCGGCGGCCAGGATCGAGGACGGTGTCAAGATCTACGGTACCGGCGACGCCGAGATCCGGGCCCTCGACGGCGTGACGCGGGCGTTCCCGGCCGGCCGTTACACCGCGATCATGGGTCCGTCGGGCTCGGGCAAGTCGACGCTCATGCACTGCATGGCGGGCCTCGATCGCCTGACCTCCGGGGCGACATGGATCGGCGACGTGGAGCTCAGCGCCCTCGGGGAGAAGGACGTCACTGCCGTGCGTCGCGACAAGGTCGGGTTCATCTTCCAGACCTTCAACCTGTTGCCGATGCTCACCGCGCTCGAGAACATCCGGCTGCCGCTGGATATCGCCGGGCGCAGTGGCGACCATGAGTGGTTGGACCAGGTCGTCCAGGCACTGGAACTCGGGGACCGTCTGGGTCACCGCCCGGGTGAGCTGTCCGGCGGCCAGCAGCAGCGCGTCGCCGCCGCCCGGGCATTTGCCGGCCATCCCGCGATCGTGTTCGCCGACGAACCCACCGGCCAACTCGACTCGCGTTCGTCGGCCGAGCTGTTGACGTTCATGCGGCGCGCCGTCGACGAATTCTCCCAGACGATCGTCATGGTGACCCACGACCCCAACGCCGCCAGCTACGCCGACGAGGTCGTGTTCCTGTCCGACGGGAAGGTCGTGGGCGACCTGGCGACCCCGACGCCGACCTCGATCCTGGACCGCATGAAGACGCTGACGGCCACCGTCTGATGGTCTGGCGCCTGGCCAACCGCAACCTGCGCGCGAGCCCGTTGCGGCTCGTGCTGATCTCGCTCGCAATCGTGCTGGGCGTCGGGTTCGTCTGCGGAGCCTTCGTGCTCGGGGACACGATCAACAAGGCCTTCGACAGCCTGTTTGCCAAGGTGGATGCCGGCGTGGCGGTGCAGGTGCAGGGCGTGGCCTCGGTGTCCAGCGCGGACCGCCAGCCGGTGCCCGAGAGCCTGCTGCCGAAGATCCAGGCGGTCGACGGCGTTGCCAGCGCCGCCGGCTCGGCGAGCGGCACCGCAACGGTCATCGGCAACAACGGCAAGCCGGTCGGCCGGAGCGGGCCGCCCACGCTCGGCTTCAGCTGGACCAACGATCCCAAGCTGAACACGCTGACCCTCGTCTCCGGCCGTCCCCCGAGCGGACCCGACGACGTCGTCATCGACACCCATACCGTGAGTACGGCCAAGTTCACCCTCGGTCAGACGGTCCGGGTCATCACGACCTCCGGGTCCGGCGAGTACCGGCTGGTCGGGGTGGTGCGGTTTGGCAGCACCGACAACCTGCTCGGCGCGACCCTGACGGGGTTCGCAATGCCGACGGCCCAACGTGCCTTCAACCTCGTGGGCCGCTATACGACGATCCGGGTCACGGGCCAGGAGGGTGTGCTCGACGCGGTGCTCGCGCATCGGATCCAGGCGGTGCTGCCGTCCGGCTACGAGGCCATCACGGGCCAAAGCGCCACCCAGCAGGCGACCGACCAGTTCAACTCGATCATCGGGATCTTACGGGACGTGCTGCTGGTGTTCGCCGGCATCTCGCTGTTCGTCGGCGCGTTCATCATCTTCAACAGCTTCTCGATCACGATCGCCCAGCGCACGCGCCAGGTCGGGCTCCTGCGGGCGGTGGGCGCCTCCCGGAGCAACATTGTGCGTGAGGTCATCCTCGAGGCCTTGATCATCGGGATCATCGCGTCGGCGATCGGCGTCGGCTTCGGGATCCTCGTCGCGATCGCGCTCGAGAAGCTCTTTGATCTGTTCGGCGCGAGCCTCCCCAAGGCGCCGATCCAGGTGCAGCCCCGCACGGTAATCGTCGCGATGGCCGTCGGCATCGGGGTCACGCTGATCGCGGCCCTGCGTCCTGCGATCCGCGCCAGTCGTATCCCCCCGATCGCCGCCATGCGAGAGGTGGCGAGCACCGGCACGCGCTCGGTGCGACGGCTGATCGCGGCCGTCGCGGTGACCGGGCTCGGCGTGGCGCTGATCCTCGTCGGGCTGTCCAGCGGGACGGGCAACCCGTACGTGCTGCTCGGACTCGGGGCCCTGTTACTGTTCATCGGCGCGGCGCTGCTGACCGCGCAGATCGCCGGGCCGATGGCGCGGCTCCTCGGCACGCCGTTCGTGTGGATCGGCCGCGTGCCGGCCCGCCTCGGACGCGAGAACGCGATGCGCAACCCGACCCGCACGGCCCAGACGGCGGCGGCGCTGACCATCGGCGTCGCCCTGGTCGCGGCCGCCACGATCTTCGCCTCGTCGCTGTCTGCGACGTTTGCCGACGCGCTCGATCGGCACTTCGTGGCGCAGGTGGCCGTCGAGGCCACCAACCAGCAGCCGTTTACTCCCGCCGCCTCAGCGACGGTCAGCGCAGTGCCGGGAATTGTCGCGGTGAGCCCGCTGCGTGTGGGCCAGTTCCGCGACGTGCACCGGGACGTGCAGACCGTCAGCGGCGTCAACCCGGCGACGATCCTCGAGCTGTATGACCCCGGGCTCAAGCAGGGGTCGCTTACCGCGCTGTCCCAACCCGGGACGATCGCCGTCCAGGAGGACTACGCCACGTCCAACCACCTGACCATTGGGTCGACCATGCCGGTGTTCTTCGCCAAGACGGGCACCCAGCCGCTGCGGGTTGTCGCGATCTTCTCCGATACGACGCTCGGACAGTTCTTCATCTCACTCGCCGACTACACGCGCAACTTCAGCACCCAGCAGGACACGCTCATCTTCGCTCGGGGTGGCCCCGGCGTGACGTCCTCACAGGCCAAGCAGTCGATCGCCGCCGCACTGAGTGCCTATCCGAACCTGAAGGTGCTGACCAAGCCCGAGTACAAGGACCAAGTCAACAGTCAGATCAACCAGCTGCTGTATCTGGTCTACACGCTGCTGGGCCTGGCGGTCGTCATCGCGATCTTCGGCATCGTCAATACCTTGGCCCTGTCGATCTTCGAGCGCACCCGTGAGATCGGGCTGCTGCGGGCGGTCGGGATGTCGCGCCGTGCGACGCGGGCGATGATCCGCTGGGAAGCGATTATCGTCGCGCTGATCGGCGGCGTCGTCGGGTTGGTGCTCGGCCTTTTCATCGGGATCGTGATCGTCGCGCGCGTGCCGATGCTCACCACGCTGTCGATCCCGTGGACCTCCCTGATCATCTTCTTCGTGCTGGCCGGCGTCGCGGGGGTGATCGCGTCGATCCTGCCGGCGCGCCGGGCGGCGCGGCTAAACGTCCTGGACGCGATTCAGGCGGATTAGGTCGCCTGCGGTGCCGGCCGCACGTGACGCGTGCGCGCCGGTATCGGACGGATCAGAGAGCTCGTCCGTCTCGGGTTCGACCGCGAAGCGCATCGTGACGCGCGTGCCGGCGCCGACGCGCGAGACCGTGACCTCGTCGGCCAGCGAGCGCATGATCGGAAAGCCGCGTCCGCGCGGGCTCGTCGGCGAGGGTGGGGCCGAGCTCGGGTCGATGCGCGGCTCAGTCGCACCGCTGCCCTCGTCGGTGATGACCAGCGTCGCCCCGTCGCGCTGCACGATGACCTGGATCTCGATGTGGCCGCCCTCGGGCGGCGACCCGTGCTCGATGGCGTTGGAGACCGCTTCGCTGGCCGCCAGCAGCAGTCGGCCCGCGTCCTCGGGACTCCAGGGCTCGCGGTCGAGCACCAGCGCGATCGCGCACCGGACGAAGGTCAGCGAACGCAGAGTGGCGGGAACCCGGAATGCAGACTCGATGGCGTCGCTGTTCATCTACTCGAAGATTCGTCGGAGGACGTTGACAATCCTATCGGCCGGCGCAAAACGAAAGAAAGCTCCAGGGCTGCAACCACTGGGCCGCCTCGCCTCTAAACTTCCCCCTGGCCCGCTGTCGTCAACGTATGAGGTCGTTCGTGTCTGACGCGCAAGTTGCACCACAGTCCGCTTCGTACATCGCCCGTCCCGAGGACGTCCACCGTGTCGTGCTGCTGTACTCCGGCGGCCTCGACACCTCCGTGATGCTCAAGTGGATCCAGGACGAGTACAACGCGGAGGTTATCGCGTTGTGCATCGATCTCGGCCAGCCCGCCGACGACTTCGACGCGGTGCTCGACAAGGCGCGCAACCTCGGCGCCGTCGAGTCGATCCTCGTCGACGCCAAGGACGACTTCGCGCGCGAGTACGTCGGTCCGTCGATCCTGGCCAACGCGCGCTACCAGGGGGGCTACCCGCCGTTCACCAGTCTTGGCCGCCCCCTGCTGGCCAAGCTGGCCGTGGAGGCCGCCCGTGCGTTCAACGCGGACACGATCGCCCACGGCTGTACCGGCAAGGGCAACGACCAAGTGCGCATCGAGGCGACGGTGGCCACGCTTGCCCCCGAGCTGAGGGTGATCGCGCCCGTGCGCGACTGGCAGATGGGGCGCGACGAGGAGATCGCCTACGCCGAGCAGCACGGCATCCCGGTGTCGTCCTCGGTGGAGCGCCCGTACTCGATCGACGACAACCTGTGGGGCCGCTCCAGCGAGGGTGGCGTGATCGAGGATCTCGACCAGGCGCCGCCCGATGATCTGTTCGAGCTGGTGACCCCGCCGGTCGCGGCTCCGGATCGGGTCGAGGAGGTCGCGATCGGCTTTCGCGAGGGCCTGCCGGTGACCATCGACGGCACCCCGTACGGGCTGGTGGAGCTCATCCAGCGCGTGGCCGAGATCGCGTGTCGCAACGGCGTGGGCATCGTCGACCACATCGAGGATCGGGTGGTCGGGCTGAAGGTGCGTGACATTTACGAGGTGCCGGCGGCCGAGGTGCTGCTCACCGCGCACCGTGAGCTCGAGAAGCTCGTGTGCACCGGCCGTCAGAACGCCCTCAAACCCCAGCTGGACGGCCTGTGGGCCCAGCTGGTCTACGAAGGGCTCTGGTACGAGCCGCTGCTGGGCAACCTGAACGCGTTCATGCGCGATGTGAACCGCAAGGTGACCGGCGAGATCACGATGCGCCTGTACAAGGGCACGGCGCGCGCCGCCAAGCGCACGTCGCCGTACGCCATCTACGACAAGAGCCTTGCAACGTTCAACGCCGATGCGTCGTTCTCGCAGCAGGCCTCGCCGGGGTTCATCGAGCTGTTCTCGCTGCAGAGTCGCATGGCGTACCGGATCGCCGACACGCTCGAGCAGGGCTAGCCCGCGATGCGCCGGGTCATGCCGCCGCGGCGGCTGCGGATCCACACGGCCGCCAGCCCGCCGGTGTGCCGGCTGGCGGGTGGCCGCGACGGGCTTGCGCTCGCCGCCGCGGCGGCGCCGGCGGGCGCCCCGGTGTGCGAGTGGCCCCAGATCCAACTCTCGGTCGCATCGCCGTACCCGACCGCCGGGCTGTCGGCGACGGCCAGCGGGAAGATGGTCGTCAGCTGGCTGCCGGGCGTGGTGCAGTCGATCGTGCTGCCCGAGCTCTCGCAGGCGTTTGAGCGGCGCCCGCCGGGACTCGCCGAGGCGCGCGGAGCCGGCCGGGCCAACGCCGCGCTGCTGCGCGCCGACGACGGCTGGCGCGCGGTCGTCCTGCCGAGCCTTGGCGACCGCCTGTCGGAGCTCGGTCCGGGGCCGGCGGCGATCTCGGCACGCGCCCAGCAGATTGCGGTCTACGATGCGGGCACGACGGTCGTTCTGCCGTTGGCCGGAGGCGCGCCGCTGGCCGAATACCGCGGCGAGATCGACGCGCTTGCATTTGCCGGCGAGCAACTGTGGCTTGCGCGCCACGGCGCGGTGGCACCAGCCGTGTCGCTGAGCCCGGGGGGCGGGGCACCGGTCCGGCATCTGGCGGGTGCGGCGGGCGCGGAGCGTGTGCTCGCACTCACCGCCGACGGGGACGTCCTGTGCCTGGGCCCGGGTGAGTACCGCGCGGGCTGGCGTCCGGTCATCGCCGACGTGCACGACATCTCGGTCTCGGATGACGGCGAGTGGGCGACGTTGGCCGGGCACGGCGCCGTCGCGGTTGTCCGGGCCAGCGATGGCGCGGTTGGGGTATATGTCACTGGCGCCTCGTCCATCGCCGTGGCGGCCGATCGACGCATCGTCGTGGGCGGCGAGTGGGGCATGGCGCTAATCGTTCCCGTCCAGGAGTCCGCATGAGCACGCGTCCCCTTCCGCCTCAGCCCGTCGTGGCAGACGATCCCGGCCCGTGGTCGGGGATCCTCGACGTCCTGCAGCGCCGCGGCGTACGGCCGGGGCGCCGGCGTGCCGAGCCGCCCAACGGGCTCATGCTGATGTCCCCGCCGCAGACGACGCTCGCCTTGTCGGGCCTGGATGCGACCTTCGGGATCGCGGGCGCCGGCCCGGTGCGGACGATCGCGGCCGCGCGCGAGCCCGCCCTGGCGCTCGCAGCGGATGCCCAGGGCCGCATCGAGGGCGTCTCGCAGGGCGTGCGACGGGTCTGGTCGCTCCCGGACTTGCGGGTGGTCGGCGAGGAGCGTCCGGAGACCGATCCCGCGGCGAACCTGCCGGGTCCGGTCCTCCTCGATGACCTCGCCGACGGCGACCTGCCCGCCGCGACGGTACTGGCTCCGGGCGGCGCCGTCGCCGCCGTGCCCGTCGTCGAGTCCGCCCGCGTGTCGTCGCTTGCGATCGTGCGCACCGACGACCGCTCGGTATGCCGGCTGATCCGGTGGGCGCGCTGCGCGACGTGGGCACCCGATGGGAAGATCCTTGTCGTCGGTGGGGATTGGGGCCTGCTGGCGCTCGCGCATCGCGACGCGGAGGACGAGCCGTCATCGCTCGGCCCGCAACGCTAGGGATGGCGTCGCGCGGGTCGCCCGGGCCCCACATCTTGGGTGCCCGCGCCCTTGCTGACGTCTGGAGCGAGGACTAGCCTGACGGGGATGGCCGGGGCCCCAGATTTCGTCCACCTCCATGTCCACTCGGACTATTCGATCCTGGACGGAGCGTGCAAGATCGGGCGCCTGCTCGACCGTGTCGAGGAGATGGGACAGAGCGCCGCCGCGCTTACCGACCACGGGGTGATGAGCGGAGCCATCGAGCTCTATCAGGCCGCCAAGAAGCGCGGGATCACGCCGATCGTCGGCCTCGAGGCCTACCTGGTGCCGGATCGCCACGCCCGGCCCGGGCGGGAGCGACGCGCCCATATCACGCTCCTGGCCGAGAACACCACCGGCTACTACAACCTCATCAAGCTCTGCTCGAAGGGGTTCCTTGAGGGGTACCACCGCAAGCCGCGGGTCGACTACGAGCTGATGTCCCAGCACGCCGACGGGGTGATCGCCCTGACCGGGTGCCTGTCGGGCACGATCTGCGGCCTGGTCGAGCGCGACGACCTGCCCGGGGCCCGTGCCGAGCTCGACCGGCTCGTGCAGATCTTCGGGCGCGACGACGTCTACGTCGAGATCCAGGACTCGGGGATCCCGGTCCAGCACAAGATCAACATCGAGCTCGCCAAGCTGTCCCGCGACGCAGGCCAGACCATGGTGGCGACCTGCGATGCGCACTACGTGTGTCAGCACGACGCTGACGCCCACGAGGCGCTGTTGGCGATCCAGACCCGCGACGTCCTGTCGAACCCGGATCGCTTCCGGTTCGACACCAAGGAGTTCTATCTGAAGACCGGTGCGGAGATGGCCCTGGCGCTGCCGGACTACCAGGATGCGATTCCCGTTTCGCTGGAGATCGCCGCGCGGTGCGGGGGACTGGAGCTGCCGATCGGCGAGGTCAAGCTGCCCCGCTTTCCGGTACCGGACGGATCGACGCCCACGGACTACCTGGAGCGTCTCTGCCGCGAGGGGATGGCCCGCCGCTACGCCGGACAGCCACCTGCGGGGGCCGAGGAGCGCCTGCGCTTCGAGCTCGACGTCATTGAGGAGATGGGCTTCTCCTCGTACTTTCTCATCGTCTGGGATTACATCCGCTGGGCACGCGAGAACGGCGTCGCGGTCGGACCGGGCCGCGGCTCGGCCGCCGGCTCGCTGGTGGCGTTCACGCTGCGCATCACGGACCTGGATCCCCTCGAGCACGGGCTCCTGTTTGAGCGATTCCTGAATCCGGGCCGCAAGAGCCTGCCCGATATCGACACCGACTTCGCCCAGAACGGTCGCGACCGCGTCGTCAAGTACGTCACCGAGCGCTACGGGCAGGGCTCGGTCGCCCGCATTGGCACGTTTGGCAAGTTGCTTGCGCGCGCGGTGGTGCGTGACGCAGGGCGCGTGCTCGGCTACAGCTACGGTCAGGTCGACCGCATCGCCAAGCTCGTCCCGGAGCGGCCGATTGGCATCAAGCTGGAGGACGCCCTCAAGGAGGGCAGCGAGCTCTATGCCGCCTACGAATCCGATGAGGCGGCCAAGAAAATCATCGACACGGCGCGCCCGCTGGAAGGTCTGGTGCGCAACGAGGGCGTGCACGCGGCCGGCGTCGTGATCGCCCCCAGCGACGTGACGGACTACATCCCGGTCCGGATCGACGACGACGGCAACGTCGTCACCCAGGTACCCGACCACGATGTGGAGGCGCTCGGGCTGCTCAAGATGGACTTCTTGGGCCTGCGCAACCTGGACATCATCCAGAAGTGCGTCGAGCTGATCCAGGAGACCCGGGACTTCGGGCTGGACATCGACGCGCTGCCCATGGACGATGCGCCGACGTACACGATGCTGGCGCGCGGTGACGGGCTCGGCGTGTTCCAGTTCGAGTCGAGCGGGATGCGCGATGCCCTGCGCGAGGTCGGTCCGACCGAATTCGCCGACGTCATCGCCTTGGTGGCGCTGTATCGCCCGGGCCCGATGGCATTCATCCCGACCTACGCCCGCAACAAGCGCGACCCGGGCAAGGTGGAGCTCGCCGATCCGCGCCTGGCGCCGATCACCGGACCGACCTACGGCGTGGCGATCTATCAAGAGCAGCTGATGGCGATCTCGCGTGAGCTCGCCGGGTTCTCGCCTGCTCGCGCGGATGATTTGCGCAAGGCCGTCGGTAAGAAGGACAAACACCTGATGGCGTCGTTGAAGGACGAGTTCATCGACGGCTGCGTCGCGACAGGGACCGACAGGCGGGTCGCCGGCGACCTGTGGGCGCTGTGCGAAGCCGCCGGGGACTACTCGTTCAACAAGTCCCACGCCGCGTGCTACGGCCTGCTGGCCTACCGCACGGCATACCTGAAGTGCAATTACCCCGCCGAGTACATGGCGGCGCTGCTGTCCTCGGTGATGGACACCAAGGACCGTGTCCCGTTTTACGTGGCGGCCTCGCAGGACATGGGCCTGTCGGTGCTCCCGCCCGACGTCAACGCCAGCCGCTCGGACTTCGCCGTGACCGGCGACACGGAGATCCGCTTCGGCCTTACCGCGGTCAAGGGCGTCGGGGAGAACGCTGTCGCTGCCATCCTGGAGGCGCGCGCCTCCGGCGGCCCGTTCACCTCGATTTGGGACTTCTGTCGGCGCGTCGACCAGGCCCAGGTCAACAAGCGTGCCCTGGAGAGCCTGGTGCGCGCCGGCGCCTTCGACTCCACCGGCGCGACGCGCTTCGGGATCCTCGAGGTCCTCGCGGCCGCGATGGGGGCGGCCTCTCGGGCGCGCAGCGACGCCGCGGCCGGCCAGGAGTCGCTGTTCGCAGCGCCCGACCCGGAAGCGCCGTCGGCCGCACCGCTCGATCTGGATCCGCCGATCCCGACCGAGGAGTTCTCGCGCGAAGACCTCCTGGCCGCCGAGAAGGAGGCCCTCGGGCTGTATGTCTCCAGCCACCCGCTCCAGGACTGCCGCAAGCAGCTGGCCCGGGCGGTGACCTGCAGCCTCGGGCGCCTGGACGAGCACCCCGATGGGGCGTTCGTGACGGTGGGCGGGATCATCGGGGCGATCAAGGCGATCTCCACTCGCCGTGGCGAGCCGATGATGTTCGTCCGGCTGGACGATCTGGAAGGTTCGGCCGAGGTCGTCGTGGTTCCGGCCGTGCTCAACGAGGCGCGCGAGCTGCTCGCGGCCGACGCGATCGTCCTGATCCAGGGCCGGATCGATCAGAAGGGCGAGGGTGAGACGAAACTCGTCGCCCGTACGATCGAATCCTTTGCCGTCGACCCGGATCGTGAGGAGCATCGGCTCACCCTCCGCGTCCACGCGTCGCAGCTTGAGCCCGAGCACCTGCCCCAGCTGCGCCAGTTGCTGGTCGATCACGGGGGTGAGGCGCCGGTGGTGATGGTCATGGAGACCGACGAGGGGGCATACCGGTATCGTTTTGGCGACCGTTACCGGGTCAATCCCCGCGACGGCAGCCTGCAGGCGTCGCTCAAGACGCTGCTCGGCGCGGAGTGCGTGGTCCGGTAGTCGATCGCGAGAGCCGCGTCATGTCCGACCGCGGCGATGGCGTGCCCGTGATCTGTGCGCTACCTTCGGATGCCGGAAGACCCGCATCGGAGTGACGCGCTGAACGAACATCCGCCCATTCCCGCGCTGCGCCCCGGATCGCGCGTGGGCACACCGTATCCGGACACCGGCCCGGGGGCCTGCGGGCGGTGCGCGGTCCGGTGCGAGCGGGTCGTGTACCCGTCCGGGTGCCAGGAATCCGGCTGCCCGCGCCTCTACACCTATGAACGCGACGGTCGGCAGGTGATGGGCTGCCTGGACAAGGTCTTCTGGGCGGAGATCGACGTCGAGCGCTTCCGCGCGCTGCAGCGCACGCGGGCCGGATTCGGCGGGCTGCGCGTCTGGCGCGAGCCGACGGCGGCCTGTCAGTGCGCGATCGAGCAGCCGTTCGCACACCGCCCACACGGGCCGTGCGTCAACCCGGGCTTCCTCGACGGATCGCCGGCGGTCGCCGCGTCGGACTGAGTTCAGTCCGACCGCACGTAAAGGCCGGCCGCAGCGGTATCGGAGACCTCGCGCAGCGTCCCCGCGACGCGGATGGTGCGCTGGCCCGCCGCGGGCTCCGAGGCGGTGAGCTCCAGCCGGGTGCCCGGGACGAGGCCGTGGTCGTAGAACCAATGCAGCAGGTCACCGTTGTGCTCGGCCAGCCGTACGATCGTGACCCTCGCCGGCGCGTCGATCGCGCTCAGCGGACGAAGATCCCGGTTTTCGGCCTGCTCGAAGGCGGTGTCGATCGGCCAGCCGTGTGGGCAGCGGTCGGGATGCCCGAGCCGCTCGGCCAGGCGGGCGACCATCTCGTCGTCGAAGGCGTCCCCCATCGCGTCGGCGTGTTCGTGCGATTCGGCGGGCGTGTATCCCATGAAGTCGGTGAGAAAGCGCTCGATGATGCGGTGGTTACGGACGATGCGCTCCGCGTCGCGGCGGCCGCGTTCGGTGAGCACCGGGCGTCCAGTGGCACGGGAGATCAGCCCGTCGGACTCCAGGCGCTTGAGGGTCTCGCTGGCCGTCGCGGCGCTGACACCGAGCAGCTCGGCCACCCGCGCCGCCGGAGCCGGGCCCCGACCGACGACCGGGCCATATTCACCGATCGGAAACGCCAGGAAATAGAGGGCTTCCAGGTAGTCGGCGGTTGAGTGTGCCCGTGGAGCCATCGCGATCGATGATAGCCAAGGCCCCCGGAGCTGACCGGTCCGATGACCGCCCGACCGGCCAGCCCGACGGCTGGCTACCCGCTGACCGCGATCTTTACCGAATAGATCCAGACCGGCTGGTCGGGCTTGTTGGTCGTGGCATTCGAGGGAACGCCGGCGATCTGTTCGACCACTGGCAGGCCCGAGGTGACCTTCCCGAAGCGGGAATACTGCAGGGGCAGCTGGGTGCCCGCGCTGCCCTCGACGATGAAGAACTGCGAGCCGTTGGTATTCGGGCCAGAGTTCGCCATGGCGACGTCGCCGAGGGTGTAGGGGGTCGTCGGCAACTCGTCGTTGAACTGGTAGCCGGGTCCGCCGGTGCCGTCGCCCTTCGGGTCGCCGCCCTGGATGACAAAGCCGGGAATCACGCGGTGGAAGGTGAGCCCGTTGTAGAAGCCCTGGTCGGCCAGAAACACGAAGTTGTTGACGGTGACCGGCGCCTGCTTCGGCTCGAGCCGGATCACGATCTGGCCGCAGGAGGTGGCCATGGTGGCCACATAGGTCTTGCTGGTCGAGATCGTCATCGTGGGCGCGGACGCGTAGGTTTTCGGGTCCGCGGGCGTGCTGGGCGGGGTGTGGATGCAGGTTCCGGCGGGCACGCTAACCGTGCCGCCGGACGCGCCGCTGGCGGAATTCGCGGACGCCGACGTCGACGCGGTCGTGCTCGAGCCGCTGCTGCCGCAGGCGGACAGGACGATCAATCCGGCGGTCGCGACCACCGCGGCCAGGGAGCGTCGGGTGCAATTGGTCATCGCCCGGGAGGGTAGCGGGTTCTGCCGACGGATCGGACTGGGCCGGGTCGCAGCGGGCGCCGAAGTTCACGATGCCCACAGGGAGCGGACAAGATTCCCTGTTCGTGTCCGCGGGGTTCCCACCGGGCACGGAACCTGCAACCCTTTCGGCCGATGATCGACTTGGGACACACCGCACTCGGCGCCTGGAGTGGCGGGCGGTTCATGCACTTCGGGCTGCCGCTGGACGACGATCGCTACGTGGCGCTCATCCGCCCGGATGACCGGATCCGCACGCTGGTCACCGCCGACGTCTACGGCGCGGGTGCCGCCGATGAGATGGTCGGGCGCGCCATCGCGGACCTGCCGCGCCAGAGCTACCGGCTGGTGGCCGCAATCGGGCACGACTTCTACAACGGTCAGCGCGACGGCGCGAAGGGTTTTCCGCGCTTTACGGACCCGCGCCTGCGCCCTCCGGAGAAGTATGCCGACTACCTGCAGCGGGCGTGCGAGGCCAGCCTCGAACGGTGCGGGGTCGACCAGTTCGACCTGCTGATGCTCCACAACCCCGATCGGACCGGCTACTCGAGCTCGATCGTGTGGGAGACGGGCATGGCGCGCCTGCGCGAACAAGGCCTTGCCAGGTCCCTGGGCCTGGCCCCGGGCCCGGCCAACGGGTTCACGCTCGATATCCTGCGCTGTCTGGAGCGGTTCGGCGAGCTGATCGACTGGGCCATGCTGATCCTCAACCCGTTCGAGCCCTGGCCCGGTCGGATGGTGTTGCCCGCCTGTCAGGCGGCCGATGTGCGGGTGCTCGCGCGCGTGGTCGACTACGGCGGCGTGTTCCATGACGATCTGCCCGACGAGGCGCACCTCGCACCCCACGACCATCGCGCGTTCCGCCCGGCGGGGTGGGTCACCCACGCGCGGGCACAGCTCGACCAGCTGAGGGCGATCGGGGACCGCCACGGGCTGACACCGCTCCAACTGGCCTGCCAGTGGACGCTTGCCCAGCCGACGGTCGAATGTGTGGTGCCGACCCTGATCCAGGAGCCAGGTCCGCACGCCAAGCCGGTCGAGACAAAACGCCAGGAGTTGGCGAGCGTGCCGTCGATGACCCTGCTGAGCGCCACAGAGATCGACGCGATCGACGCGATCGGCGAAAACGCGGGCTGCATGCCGCTCAAGGGTGGCTCACCGGTGCACACCGGCGAGGCAGTCGCCGATGCCTGGCCGCTGGATGACGACCTGCGGCGCCTGGCGGATCGGTGGAACATCGTGCCCGAACGGGACCTGGTCCAGACCCACTGACCCGGTGACATCGGGTTCATCCGGGACAGGCGCGGCGTTCAGTCGGCGGGCGGGACGCCGACGGCCACGACGGCCACGGCGATGATCAGGTGGTCCTGGCCCGGCCCGTAGTCGGTGCCGTTGGGCATGCGCATGCCGCCTGCGACCGGCGTGATGCGCACGTCGCCGTACGGGAACACCTCGGCCACCCGGGCGGGATCGACCTCGTCCGGGCGCGGGACGCCCACCGTGACGCGCACCTGCATATGCCGGCGATCGCCGCCGGCCAGCAGGCGCCCGATCCCGGGCAGCGAGGTGCGCCCGATCGCCTCGCGGGCGGCGCGGGAGGCGGCCTTGGTCATATCCTCGCCGACGAGGTCAACGCCGAGGCCCATCTCGAGAAATAGCGGCGCGAAGCCGTCGTCGCTCACCGGCGGGCCTCCCGGCGCCGCCCGCCCGTGCTCACGAGCCTTCCTTCGGCGTTGACTCGTCGAACTCCAGCGCTGCCGAGTTGATGCAGAAGCGCATGCCCGTCGGATCCGGTCCGTCCGGGAAGACGTGCCCGAGGTGCGCGTCGCAGACATGGCAGCGCACCTCGGTGCGCTGCATCCCGTGCGAGGTGTCCACGTGCTCGTCGACGGCGCCGTCGGCGGCCGGCTGGGTGAAGCTCGGCCAGCCGCTGCCGGACTCGAACTTGTCCGGTGGAGTCGAACAGGGCGGCACCGCAGCAGACACAGCGGTAGGTACCGGAGCCGTGGTGGTCCCAGTAGATGCCGGTGAACGCCCGTTCGGTGGCGCCCTCGCGGGTCACCGCGTACTGGGCCGGGGTCAGCTTGTCGCGCCAGGTCGTGTCGTCACGGGGGTCGGTCATGTCAGGCGTCCAGTCGGTCAGTCCTCGGAGTCGCGTCGCTCGGCGATGATCTCCCGCAGCTTGTCGGTCACGGCGGGGTCTCGCAGGGTCGTCACGTCACCGAGCTCACGGCCGGCGGCGATGTCGCGCAGCAGGCGCCGCATGATCTTGCCGGACCGCGTCTTGGGCAGGTCGTAGGTCCAGATGATCCGCTTGGGCCGCGCGAGCTTACCGATGTGCTCGGCCACGTGGTCCCGGATGTCCTGGTCCATGTGATCCGTCTCCGTGCCCTCGTCGGGCGTTACAAAGGCCACGATCGCCTGGCCGGTGAGCTCGTCGTCCTGGGCGACGACCGCCGCCTCGGCGACCCTGGGGTAGTTGACGATGGCCGACTCGACCTCGGCGGTCGACAACCGGTGCCCGGAGACGTTGATCACGTCGTCGATGCGGCCGAGGATCCAGATGTCCCCGTCGGCATCGAGGCGCGCGGCGTCGCCGACCAGATACGTGTCGGTTCCGAACCGCTGCCAGTAGGTCTCGAGGAAGCGCTCGGGGTCCTTGTAGAGCGTGCGCAGCATCGCCGGCCACGGACGCCGCAGCACCAGCAGGCCCTGACCCTCGGGAATAGGGTTGCCGTCGTTATCGACGACCCCGGCGCTGATGCCCGGCAGCGGGCGCATCGCGCAGCCCGGTTTGGCGGCGGTCAGGCCCGGGATGGGGGAGATCATGATCTGGCCGGTCTCGGTCTGCCACCAGGTGTCGACGACCGGGCAGTTGCCCCCGCCGATGACCTGGTGGTACCAGAGCCACGCCTTCGGGTTGATCGGCTCGCCGACCGATCCCAGCAGGCGCAGGCTCGACAGGTCGTGCCTGTTCGGCTCTTCGGCGCCCCAGCTCATGCAGGCGCGGATCGCGGTCGGGGCTGTGTAGAAGATGCTCGCCTTGTAGCGCTCAACGGTGTCCCACCAGATCGCCCGGTTCGGGTAGTCGGGCGCGCCCTCGTACATGACGCTCGTCGCGCCGTTGAGCAGCGGCCCGTAGACGATGTAGCTGTGCCCGGTGACCCAGCCGACGTCGGCCGAGCACCAGAACACATCGGTCTCGGGGCGCAGATCGAAGACGTACTTGGTCGTGTAGGCGGTCCCGACCAGGTATCCGCCGGTCGTGTGGAGGATGCCCTTCGGCTTGGCCGTCGATCCGGACGAATACAGGATGAACAGCGGGTGCTCGGCGTCGAACGGAGTCGCCGGGGCGACGGGATCTGCGGCGGCGAGCGCCTCGTCCCAATCCACGTCCCGGCCCGGGGTCATCGAGCACTCGGCGCCCGTGTGACGCACGACCAGCACGTGGGACAGGTGGGACAGCGAACCCAGCGTCGGGTCGACGTCGCGCTTGACCGGGACCGTCTTGCCGCGGCGGCGCGCGCCGTCGACGGTGATCAGCACCTTTGCCTCGGACTCGTCCATGCGCTCGCGCACGGCTTCGACCGCAAACCCTCCGAACACGACGTTGTGCGGCGCGCCGACGCGCGCGCACGCGAGCATCGCGACGACGACCTCGGGAATCATCGGCAAGTAGATTCCGACGACGTCTCCGGATCCGACGCCGAGTGTGGTCAGGGCGTTCGCGGCGCGCTGGACCTGGTCGAGCAGCCACGCGTAGGTGATCCTGCGCTCTTCGCCTTCCTCGCCGCGCCAGTAGAAGGCCACACGATCGCCGTTGCCGGCCGCGACATGTCGATCGACACAGTTGTACGACGCGTTGATCTTGCCCCCGAGATACCACTTGGCAAACGGCTTGTCGGACCAGTCGAGCACCGTGTGCCACGGCTCGTCCCAATGCAGGGCGCGCGCGTGTCGGTCCCACCAGCCCTCCGGGTCGGCCTCGGCCTCGGCGTAGACCGCTGGGTCGTTCCAGCGCGCCGCGCTCGCAAACGACTCCGGGGGCGGAAAGGATGTGACTTCGAGCAGCGACTCGAGGCGGTCTTCGAGTTCGGTGCCGGCGATTTTGGTCATGAGCGGGACCTTAGCTATCCATGTGCCGAACGTCACTACGCTGCGGCCCCAACACGGGCCCCGAGAGGTGTCGCATGTCCGGTTCTGCACGGCGACGCGGCGTGTATAGACTCATGCGCGTGAGCGAGGCTGCGACACGCGCCGCGCGCATGGCGGTACGTCGTGTGTGTGTGATCTGCGTGCTGGGAGTGCTGGTGTTGGCAGGGCTTGCCAGCGTCGCATTCGCGGTGCCACTGCGGGAGACCGCCTATAGGCAGGCACTGGCCGGGGCCAGCGCGCCGCAGATCCTGCGCGCGGCGTTCCCGACGGGCACTGTGACCAAGATCGGCGGGCACACCGTGCGTGTGCTCGTCGCCGACCTGGCGCCAACGGTGATCATCGAGGGTCAAACGGCGATGACCGTCACCGACCAGTCCGTCGGCGGCCACACCGAGACGATTCCGGCGCATCAGCGTGTCCAGATCACCCCGGTCATCTCCGGCGGGGTCGTGACCGGCATGACGGTCACCAACATTGATGTGGTTCCGGCACAGACGGTGACGATGACTGGGCCGGTCCGCCTTGCGACGACGACCAGTCTTCGCATCGACAAGCCGGTCGGGCTGCGCTTCCGGGGCGCACTGCAGGTGCGTGCCGGCTTCGAGAACACGCTGATGGTCATCAACGACGTCAGCGCCGAGGACTACGACTACGGGGTCCTCGCTGGGCAGATCCCGTCGACGTGGGGCCCGAAGGCCCAGCAGGCGGTGATCGCCGGTGCCATCACGGTGCGCTCGCGCGCGGTCGCCTCGCTCAAACCAGCCGGCGCCATCTACGACGTCACGGCAGACAACCCGCTCTACCTGGGGATCGACGGCGAGCGATCCACGACGACGACGGCGGTCGTCAAGTCCGCGGGCGAGGTGCTTGAACACAACAAGAAGGTCATGAACGTCGGCTTCATCGGCATCCAGCCGATCCTGTTCGCACCGAGCCCGGGCAAGCCGGACTTCGTGGCCAACGGGCCGGCCAAGGCCATCCCCGGGGCGAAGGCCCGGGAAGCGGCGACCGCGGTCAAGCTGGCCAGCTCCATGCTCCATCACCGCTACGTCTACGGCGGCGACACGCCCAGCGGCTTCGACTGTTCAGGGCTGATGTACTGGATCTGGCACACCAACCTCGGGTTCTCGATCCCGCGCGATGCCGACTCCCAGTCCAAGGTCGGCGCCCCGGTGCAGCGCAATGACCTGCAACCGGGGGACCTGGTCTTTTTTGCGGACAGCTCCGGGTACGTGACCCACGTCGGGATGTACATTGGCAACGAAGCATTCATCAACGCCGCCAACCCCGGATCGGGCGTGCGGATCAACTCCCTGACCGAAAGCTATTTCTCCCTGACGTACGCCGGTGCCCGCCGCTTCTCACCGCTGCACTAGGTCGGCCGGCGGCACGCGGGCCCGCCCGCGCGCATGACCGCCGAGCCACGGATCGCCTACAACGATCTCGATGCGCACCCGTTGGTGCGCGCGATCACCGACCTGGCCGCCCATCCCGGCGATGAGCACGCCGCCCAGCGCTTGGCCGGCGAGCTCTTCTCGCTCGAGTCGACGGTGCCGATCGCCATCGCGGAACTCGTGCTCGGATCAGAGGGCGCGTTTGCCAGCCTCGCGCGCAGCGGGATCGCCGCCGGCGATCGGCGTCGGGCGCGTGCCGGCCACGAGCTGGGGTATCTTGGCGAGCTGGCGCACGAGAACCTTGCGGGGATGCTGGATCACTACGGTCTGGCCGACGCGGTGCCGCCTGAGGTGGCCGAACGGACGACGGGCCGGCCACCGGCGTTCGTTGCGCTTCGGGATCGGCTCGTGACCGCATCCGACTGGGACGCGTCGGTCGATGAGATCGCCGCATTCCATCGCGCCGAGGGCGTCGGGGCGCTCGCAACGCATCGCGTGCTGCGCTACACGCACGGCACGCTCGTCGGGGTCGCGCACCCGGACCCGATCACGCCCGCCGATCTCATCGGAAGCGATCACGAGCGCGCCCCGCTGGCGCGCGCGCTGGCGGCATTCGTCGACGGCGGACCGGCCAACGACGCGCTCCTCTACGGGCCGCCCGGTACCGGCAAGTCTGTGAGCGTGCGCGCGCTGGCGGCCGGCTGCGCCGACCGTGGACTCCGCTTGGTGCAGGTCGATCGTTCGGACGCGGCCATCATCACGGCCCTGTTCGCCCAGCTCGACGGCGCCGGGCCGCGGTGTCTGGTCCTGCTGGACGATCTGGTCTTCGACGATGCCGAGCGCACCGATCGCACGCTGCGCGCAGCGCTCGAAGGCGACGCCGCCATGCGTCCCGCAAACGTGGTCGTGTGGGCCACCTCGAATCGCCTCAAGCTGATGCGCGAGACGCGCTCGGAGCGCGAAGACGACCTGGAAAGCGCGCTCGGGCGCGGCGAGAAGGCCGCGCTTGCCACGCGCTTTGGGCTGCGTGTGGCTTTCACCCAGCTCTCCCAGGACCGGTACATCGAGATCGCCACCGGGCTCGTGGCCCGCCTGGGCGGCCCCGCGGGCGAGGATTTGGTGCCGTCGGCGCTGCGGTTCGCCCGTGGAGGTCACGGCCTGACCCCGCGCACGGCCCGTCAGTTTGCGGTGGCGTGGTGTGCGGGGACGCTTCGGCCCGAACCCGAGTAGGCCTGGCTTAGCGCGTAGCGGCGGGCTCGGCCGCGGACGGGATCCCGAGGTGCTCGGCGAGCGATGCCAACTGGGCGGTGCAGCATTCACCGAGCACCGGATCCACCCGGCCATTGGCGGCGTCGAGAACGACCGCGCGCGCCCCGCGCCGGTCGTCGACCACCGCAAGGCAGATCGGCCACGCGATCGCGGTGGTCTCGTCGACGCTGACGTGTGTGGCCTGCGGGAGCAACAGCATCCGGCACGCGTCCTCATGGCGCGCGCGGGCGGTGGCCTGGACCAGCGTCTCGCCCCGCCCGATCATCCGGACCAACCCTGCACTCACGGCGTCGGCGGTCAGGCTGGCGGGCAACGTCGGGGCGGCGTCGACGATGTCGGTTGCCATGGCGGCCGGGCCGGTGCTCGTCCAGCACGCCGCACCGGTCAGCGAGTCGTAGACCGTGAACGCCGCCCGCATGCGCAGCCGTTGGCGCAGGCCGGTCCGCTCACCACAAGCGAATCGGACCTCATACAGCGTGAGCCAGGCGTCACCGAGCCAGCGGATCTGCCCGCGGCTCATGCCCAGTGGGCCGCGCGCCTCGGCCCGCAGCGTCCGCTCGGCGCGTGTGCGCTCGACGCGCCGCGGGACACCGCGGCGCGTCGCCGTCGGCGCGGGACCGAGGGCGGCGAGCGCGGCCAGACCCAGGCGCGCCTCGAGCTCCACCCGCTCCCAGAGCGTGACGCCCGACTGCGCGGCGGTCGAACGGGCAGCCGGCGTCGCCCCGCTCGGGCACGCGACCACCATCTGGCCCAGCCCGAGGTCCTCGCCCACGAGGCGGGCGCGGGCGACAACGGCGGCGTCGATCGGCTGGGCCCAGTTCTTGCATTCGACCCCGACGCGGGTCTCGAGCAGGTCCTCCCGACGCGACGCGAGCACGTCGACCTCATGTCGTGCGCCGGACCGCCCGACCAAGACGACGTTGGTCTGGGTGCGGTAGCCGTGCGCGCGAAACAGCGCATCGATCACGTGCTCGAACATCCGTCCACGCTCGTGCGGCCGTAGTGGCGAGTTGCTCATCCCGGCGACGGTAGCGCGGCACGCGGACTGCACCGCCCTCCGCGCCGGGGTCGTCAGCAGCGGGTGCGATCGCCATGATTACTTATCGTGGTGATGCATGACTCATAGCCGGTGGGGTACCGCATGACGTTCGCCGACCTCGCGGTGATCGTCGCGTGCGGCCTGGCCGGGCCGCTGCTGGCCGGGCTGCCACGCTTCGCACCCCCCGTCGTCGTCGGCGAAATCGCCGCCGGGGTCGTGCTGGGCCGTACCGGTTTCGGCGTCATCGACACGGCAAATCCGACGCTTGCCTTTTTGTCCGAAGTCGGCTTCGCGCTCCTGATGTTCGCGGTCGGTACCGCCCTGCCCCTGCGGAACCCGGCGCTGCGCAACTCGTTCGGCAAGGGCGTGAGGGTGCTGGTGATCTCGGCGGTGTTTGCGGCTGATCGTTGGCTTCGGCCTGGCGCAGATCACCAACCTGCACCACCCCATGATGATCGCGATCCTCGCCGTGACGTCCTCGGCGGCGCTGGTGATGCCGGCGCTCGAGGAGGCCGGGCTGACCACGCGGGAGGTCGGCTTGGTGACCGCCGCCTGGGTGACGCTCGCGGACATCGGCAGCGTCCTCGCCCTGCCGTTCGTTGTCGTGCACGGGTCCGCGCGCGACGTGGTCATCGGCGGGCTGGCCGTGTTCGTGGCCACCGTGGCGATCTGGGCGCTGCTGAGGGAGGCCCGGAGTCAGGAATGGTACCGGCGGTACCGCAAGCTCTCGCGCAAGCGCGGCTGGGGACTCGACCTGCGGATCTCGCTGCTGGCGCTGTTCATCCTGTCCTGGCTCGCGCTCAAGATCGGGACCAGCATCCTTGTGGCCGGGTTCTGCGCCGGCGCGGTCGTTGCGCTGGTGGGGGAGCCCAAGCGGCTTGCCTGGGAGATCCTCGGCATCGCGCAAGGATTCTTCGTGCCGCTGTTTTTCGTCGTGCTGGGGGCGCAGATCAGCCTCCGGGCGCTGGTGACGAGCCCCGGGGACCTGTTTCTGGCGGTCGCGCTGTCGATAGCCATCGTCGTGGTGCACGTCGCGGCGGGTCTTGTGGCGCGCCTGCCGGTCGGGAGCGGCTTGGTCGCGACGGCGCAGATGGGCGTGCCGGCGGCCCTGGTGGCCGTCGGCCTCACGACGCGCATCCTCTCGCCCGGCCAATCTGCGGCAATTCTGGCGGCCACGCTCGTCTCGGTCGGGGTCATGGCGATCGGTGCGCGCCTGTTGGCCGAGGAAATCCCGCCCGCGGTGGTGCCCGAAGAGGCAGCCCCGACGGCATAATGCAGCCAGACGGTTCGGATCGATCCCGACCCGGTGGGGACGTGCCGCGGGCGCAGGAGCGCGCCGGCTGCGGATGTGCGCTGCGCGCAGGCGTGGGCATCGTGAGCAAAAGGGGCTGATCTGCCGTTATCCAAAAGACCGGCGTCCGGCTGGGACTGGCAGCGCTGGCGCCTCGGTGCCATCGGGCTTGCGGTGGCCGCGGCGGCCGTCGTCGTCGTCGTGGTCGGACTCGTCCTCGGGGGCGCGTCGCAGACCGCCCGGGCGGCCGCCGCGGTGCGCCCTGCCAGCGTGCCCGTCGCGCCTGATCCGACGACGGTCCAGGTGCGTCGGCTGATCGCCGCCAACGCCGTACTGAGCGCCGGGTCGACCAAGGGGCGCCTGATCGCGCTGACGTTCGACGACGGCCCGGGGCCCTACACCGCCGCTGTGGTCAACGAACTGCGCCGCCTCAAGGCGCCCGCCACGTTCTTCGAGATCGGCGAGCAGGTGTCGGCGTACCGAACGCTGGTCGCCAACATGTCCCGCTGGGGCTTCGTCATCGGGGACCACACCTGGACCCATCCGCAGCTCACGCTGCTGTCCAACGCCCAAGTGATCAAGCAGATCGCCTTGACACAGAACCTGATCGCCAAGATCACGCGCACGCCGGTGCTGTTCATGCGGCCCCCGTATGGGGCGCAGAACGTGCGTATCCGTACGCTGGCGGGTCGGCAGGGCATGGTCACGACCCTGTGGAGCATTGACACGACCGACTGGACCCGGCCAGGGGTGTCGGTGATCGTGGCGCGTGCCCTGGCCGCGCGTGCGGGCGAGATCATCCTGATGCACGACGGCGGCGGGATCCGCAGTCAGACGGTTGCCGCCATCCCGACGATCGTCCGTCTGCTGCGGGCCCGCGGGTTCCGCCTGGTGACGCTGCCGCAGCTCCTGGCCCTCGCCCCACCGGTCCACCTGCACGCCTAGACGGCGCCGATCGGGCCGCCGCGGGCACCACGTGGGGCTTGTTACGATCGATCGACGGCGCGCGCAACCGCGCGCCCGACGCGCCCCGAAGGAGGACCGCATGGCCGATCTGATGACCGAGACTCCCGTCGACCCCGCCGGAGGCTGGGTCGCGGACCACGTTCGCCTCTACGCCCAGTCCAGCGGCACGCAAGGGCACCTGTGGCGGGAGGGTGTCCCGACGCTGCTGCTGACCACGCGCGGCAAGAAGACCGGCCAGGCGCGCCGGACCGCGCTGATCTACGCCAGAGGACGGCGACAACTACGTCGTGATGGCCTCCTACGGGGGTTCGCCGACACACCCGGACTGGTACCTCAACCTTGTGGCCGACCCCGAGGTCGTGCTGCAGGTGGGCGCAACACGCTTCCGGGCACGGGCCGCGCGCGATACACCCGAGAACCGGCAGCACCTGTGGGGTCTGATGACGGCTATCTGGCCGGACTATGACGAGTACGCGACCAAGACCGCCCGCCAGATCCCGCTCGTCGTCCTTACCCCGCACGACTGAGGATCGACGCTGAGCCGGGGCGCGGCCTCGCCCCGGGGTGTCAGATCCGCCGCGGCCCGTACCTGCCGGACGGCGGACCCTCGTCGCGTCGCGCCAGCAGCCACAGCATGGCGCCGATCACCAGCAGCACGCCGAGACTGATCAGCACGATCAGCGTTCCCAAGAAGGCCCCGAGACCGCCGGACGGCAGGATCCAGACGCCGCTCGCCAGCGCGACGATCGCGGCCACGATCAGGGCGGCGACGGCGATCGCGAAGATCGCGGCGGCGATGACGGCGGCGACCCGGACGAACCAGTTGGTGCGCTGACCGGCGGCCTGGAAGACCCCGAGGCGGTCGATCCGCCCGGGCACGACCGCATCCCCCGGGGGGGATTGCACCCGGGCGTGCTCCCGCCCCACCTGTGCGTCCCGGACCGTTGGCGCGGCGGAGCCCGCCCCGCAATTCGCGCAGGAGCCGTCCTCGGCGAGCGGTCGGCCGCAGACCAGACACGACATCTGGTACGTGGGGGTCACGGCTCAGTTCCCGAAGACGCCGCCGATGATGCCGTCGACTAGGCCAGAGGAGCTTCCGCCACCGCTGTCGCCGCCGCTGTCGGGCAGGTATTCGGAGATCTCGGCGGCAAGCATGGCAATCGACATCGACTGCAGCCACACCTTGCCCGGGCCGGTCAGGTCGGCCAGAAAGAACCCGTTGCCCCCGAAGAACTTGTTGGCAAGGCCGGGAATGGTGCCGACCGTGAACGTGACCGTCTCATCGAACGCGCCGACATGCCCGGGGTGGACCCGGATCGTCTGACCGGCGGGTAGGTCGTAGGTGAACATCTCACCCGACAGCTCCAGCCATGCCACGCCCTCGCCGGTCAGGTGCTGCAAGAAGAAGCCCATGCCGCCGAAAAAGCCGCCGGTGAGCTTCTTTTGCTGAAGGGCCACCGAGGCCTCAATGCCGTCGGTGCCGCACAGGAAGCCGGACCGGTGGACATAGTAGCCCCGCTCCCGGGTGACCTCGACGCTGATGATGTTGCCCGGGAGTTTGGAGGCGAAGACCACCGTGCCGGGCGCCGACTCTGCGGAGTAGCGCGTCAGAAACAGGCCGCCGCCGCCCACCATCCGTTTGGCGGACTTCATGAAGCCGCGGCCGCTCGAGCCCATCTGGGTCGTCTGCGACAGCGCGACGGTCGGCGTCATCCATCCCAGATCACCGTGTGTGGAGACGACGGTCTCGCCCTGCTGGAGTACCGCCTCCAGCACCGGCAGCACGGTTCCCTTGACTTCAAAATCCATGTGGTCCTCGCTCTCTCAGGCTCGGGTACGTCGCGGTGGCGTCGATCGGGTCATCCGGGTCCCGGTGTCGGCCGTGGAGGCGACGTCGCATCAGCTACGGGTCCATCGGCACCGAGTGCCGGGCCATTGACCTTCCTGCCGGAACGGCGCAGGCGGAGTGTCACGGGGGCGCCGTCTGCGCGATGCCGTTCACCGTCCAGCGGTAGCGGGGCGGGGATGCAAGCGACGCCCCGACAAAGCAGTCGCGCTCGGCCTTGGCCAGTAGCCGGGCGAGCGCGTCCGGCGCGGGGAGCGGCTCGATCGTGACCTCAACCATCAGGTCGGTCGAGGTGACGGCGTGTCGCCCGTCGAAGGCGCGGCGCGTCACGTGCGCGTGCGCGGCGGCCCCGGCCGACACCCCCACCTCGGCCCGCGCCGCATGAAATTCGAGGCTGGCGACCGTGCACCGGACCAGCGCCGCCAGCAGCAGGTGTTCCGGCGTCCAGTCGGGGCTGGTGTCGAGGTCTGTGCCTCCCGGAATCGCCACATGCCCATCCGCGTCCATGGTGACTGCATACTCGAGTGGCTTGCTGCGGACCGCCATGCGCACCCTTCTGATTCGTGGTCTGTGCCGCGATGGGATCGCCGACGCGTCGCGTCGGATACGAGTATGGCGGGCGTGTCCGCCGCTGTTGCCGTGCCGATACGCGATCGGGGCTGCTCGAACGCCGCATCGGTGGAATGATGACCGGGGAGCCGCGGTGCGGCGACGGCATCGAAGGAGACCGGAATGACCAACGCACAGGGATTTGCGATCGACATCGGGATCGACGCGAAAGACCGCCAGGAGCTCGCCGCGGGTCTCGGGCATGTCCTGGCCGACACGTACACGCTCTACCTCAAGACCCAGAACTTCCACTGGAACGTAACCGGATCGATGTTCCGGACCCTGCACCTGATGTTCGAGGAGCAGTACACGGACCTGGCCATGGCCGTCGACCTGATCGCTGAGCGGATTCGGTCACTGGGCGCGTTTGCGCCGGCCTCGTTTTCCGCCTATGCCCGCCTCGGATCGGTCGAGGAGTCCGAGGGGGTGCCGCACGCCGACGAGATGATCGAGCAGCTGTTGGCCGGCCATGAGCAGGTCGCACGCACGGCCCGCGGGGTGTGCGCCACCGCCGACGCGGCCCACGATCAGTCGACGGCCGACCTGCTGACCCAGCGCCTGCAGGTGCACGAAAAGACGGCGTGGATGCTGCGCAGCATGATCGATTCGCCCGCCTGAGCCCGCCCGGCGCCGTCCTGGACCCCGCGCTGCGGGGCGCCGGTCGCAGCGGGGCGACGGCGTGGTGGCTGGAACGTAAGAACGGTCAGGAGGGACCTCATCCCCGACGGGCCGATCGCCGTGTGCCCTCGTGATACCCCGACCATCCCGGAGGCCTGGTGCCGACCGAATTTGATCTCGTGGTCATCGGCGCCGGCATGGCCAGACTCGACGCGATGGACCGCGCCGTGGCCGCCGGCCGGACCGTCGCGGTCATCGCGCGGGACCGCGACGGGGGCACCGGTCCGATTCGGGGGGTATTCCCTCAGCGGCGCTCATTCGCAGCGCTGAGGTCGCGCACGAGGCCCGGCGGGCGGCTGCGTTCGGTATTCGCGTCGGTGGGGTCGAGGTGGACCTTGCGGCGGTGACGGAGCGGGTTCGCGGCATCATCGACACGGGCGCGACCGGGACGCGCCGGTGGGTGGAGTCGCTCGCGACGGTCGAGCTCATTGCCGGTGAGGCGCCGTTTGTCTCGCCCACCGAGGTGCGCGTGGGGGAGCGCTCCGCCCGCGCGCCACGGATCGTCATCGCCACTGGAGCCGCACCCAGCATGCCGCCCGCCGGGGCTCGATGCGACCGCGCACCTGAGCAGCGACGACGTCCTTCAGCTCACCGAGCTCCCCACGCGGCTGGTCGTCATCGCCGCCCGCCCGATCGCCCTGGAGCTTGGCCAGGCGCTTGCGCGGCTGGGCGCGCCGGTGACGACGAGGAGGTCCAACCGCGCCTCCTGCCGAGCGAGGATCCGGAGATCGTCCACGCCCTGCGGGAGTTCCTTGCCGGCGAAGGGCTGGGGATCCGTACCGGGACGCGCATCGCGCGCACCGCGGCGCTCGGGTGTGGCGGCGTGCGGGTCGTCGTCACTGAGCGCGATGCCTCCCGCGCCATCGACGCGGACGCGCCGCTGGTGGCGACCGGGCGCGCGCCGATCGTCGCACCGCTCGATCTCGCCGCAGCGGGGCTCGAGGACGGAGCGCGCGGCATCCGCGTTGACGGGCGCCTCGAGACCTCGCACGCGGGGATCGACGCGCTCGGTGACGTCCCGGGAGGTCCGTGGGGCCAGTTCACGCGTGTCGCACGCCGTCTGGGGGTCGAGGTCGCGGAACAGGTGCTCGGCCTCGGCCGGCACGACGTGCGGCCGGATATCGGACCCCACGCGGTGTTCACCGACCCCGAGCGTGCGAGCATCGGGGTGACCGAGCAGGCCGCGCACGAGGCCCGCCACACCGTGCGGGTCGGCTTCGTGGGGTTCGCGGGCGGCGCGGCGCGTACCTGGGGGAGGAGCGGGGCATGGCCAAAGTGGTCGTTGAGGTCGGCGCCGGCCGGATCCTCGGCGCGCACATCCTCGGCTACCACGCGGCGGAACCGATCCATCCGATCGTCGTCGCAATGACCGCCGGTGGCGGGATCGACGCGATGCGGCGCCGTCCGCACATCCATCCAACCCTGGGTGAGTTCGTCGCGTCGGCCGTCGAGGCGGCCCCGTCAAAGAGCGCGCGGGGGGAGGTCGTCGTGCGGGCCGGCGACGGTACGTTGCATCAACTCACGCCTGCCGGGCACGCTGGCGAGATCGAGTCCGAGCCACCCGCACGCCGACCCACCGGCCGTCGGTCGCCCGGTCGCGAGTGAGGAGGCCAGCCCCAGGATCATCACGAGCGCGTGACGCGCTCGGGTCGGCGGGGGTCAGGGCCGGCGGTAGGTCCCGGTTGACGCAGGTGGAGCCTGCGGCAGCCGGGATCCCATGGCGGCTGCCCTCCTAGTGGCTGTACACGGGCCGCAGGGTGGCGCGTGCGATGACGTGGAACGCCGTGTTGAATCCGATCACCGCCGGCGTCGCGCTTGCGTCCGGGCCGAGCTTGTCGGTGTCGAGCGCGTGCACCGCGAACACGTACCGGTGCGGGCGGTCGCCCTGGGGCGGGGCCGCTCCTCCGAAGCCGACCGAGCCGTAGTCGTTGCGGACCTGAAAGGCGCCGGCCGGTAGTCCAGACCCGTCAGCTGCGCCTGCGCCGCGGGGCAGCTCGGTCACCGACGCGGGGATGTCGACCGCCAGCCAATGCCAGAAGCCGCTGCCGGTCGGGGCATCCGGGTCGTAGCAGGTCACCAGGTAGCCGCGGGTCTGCGGAGGGGCCCCCGACCAACGCAGGTGCGGCGAGGTGTTGCCACCGCCGAGGCTGTCGTGCACAAACGTCGATGCAAGCTGCTGCCCGTCGGCGACGTCGTCGCTCTCCAGCGTGAACGACGGAACCGGCGGGAGGATGTCGTACGGATCGGGGGCCATCGCGCGCTCAAGTGACATCACAACACTCCTTCACCAGATGATGGGAGGCCGTCACACGGCGGCCCGAGGCGATCTTTCCACAGCCCGGCATGCGGACGCTAGGCCTGTCAGCCGCGCGGGCCGCTGCCGAATCGGCGTGGCGGACGCGCGGGTCGGTCCGCGAGACCGGCCGTCGGCGGCGGTTGTAGGGTAATGGGTGACGCGGGAGGATGGTCGTGGCGGTGCGCCGGCGGCTTGCGGCAGTGGCAGCAGTGGCGGGTCTGGCGGTCCTGGCCGGCTGTGGGTCCAGTTCCCACCCGTCGACGACGACGGCGACGACGCCGGGCGGCGCGACGAGCGCGGGGTCCTCGACGACGCAGACCGCGACCGGGTCGTCGACGGGAGCCGGCTCGACCGGATCGTCCACCACCGCGACGGCGTCAGCGCAGAACTTGCACGTCACCAACGCGCTGCGGGCCCAGTTGGTGCAGGCGGGCGCGGCCTCCCACAGCCTGACGGCCGCCGACTACACGGGGCTCGTGCCCGGGAGGACCTACTACGCCTACGACCCGGCCACGTCGACCTACTGGGCCGGGGCTGCCCTCGTCCCGAGCAGTTCGTCCATGCCCGCGCAGGTCTCGTCTCAGGATGACGGCAGCTATCTGCTCTTCACACGCCCCGCGAATGGCGCCTGGACCGTGTACTCGGTGGGGATGACCGGGATCGCCGGCGCCAAGTGCCCGGTCCCGGTCCCGGCGTCAGTGCTCGCGGTCTGGGGCTGGGCGCCGGGGACCTGCCGCCCGGCGTCATAGCTGCGGGCTCGTCACGGCAGAGCCTGGTGGCCACAGGGGCCACGGTCCCCACGCCGAGTCGTCGCGGAACTCTTGCTCGATCTCGGTGAAGAAGTCGGATGACAGATGTGCGAAGTCTTTCCGGCTGAGCCGAATCGGGTCGCCGACGTTGGGCGTGGTGATCGTTTGCTCCGGCACGAGCTTGATCACCTTGCTTCCGCGCAGAATGCCGTCGTTGTTCATCATCGAGTCGCAGATCAACTCGACCTTGTTGAGCGGATTGCAGTCCTTGCCGGTGACCATCCGGAGCCGATGACCGAAGAAGCGGTCGAGCACGAGGGTCATGTTGTTGAACAACTGTGCGCTGAAGGCGTCGAAGGCCGGCGCGGTGTCGGTCAGAGCCGCTGCGCGCGACAGGTACCGTCGGCTCGTCGTCGGCCCCGAGCTGCGTCGTGAGCGTGGTCTTCGCGCGGTCGATTTCGTCCTGTGTGTAGGTCTTGCGTCCGAGCATGGCATGACGACCGTTCGTATTCGTTGGAGCCTCAGGCCCCGCCACACGGTGCGGCCCCCGGTCGGCGGAACCGGCCGTGGGCGTGCGGCAGCCGACCGTGGCGGTGGTCGCTCGATCAGCCCGATGACGCTGCCGCCGGGGTCGGACCTCGGTCGCGACGAGTTTGCGCCCGCCGACGTCGGTGATCCGGTCACGGATCGTCGCGCCGGCGCGGAACCCGGGACACGACGCCTGGTCTGTGGTCAGCGGCACGCCGAGCAGCGCGGTGAACCCGCGCGTTGCCGCCACGATCTTGGTGCCCGGACAGATGACCGCTTGCGCACCCTGTGACATGGCGAGATCTCCTTGGCGAGTGTGTTACCTCGACCGCGTGCGGATCGTCGGGGATATGAGGAATCTCACGCGCGGGAGGTAACGCCGGTGCCAGACGACTGGCTGGCCGAACAGTTCGACGCGCGCCGCGGCCAGTTGCGCGCCGTGGCGCCGCGCATCCTCGGGACGCCCGATGACGCCGACGACGCAGTCCAAGAGGCGTGGCTGCGTATCGCCGGGGCCGACAGGACAGCCGTCACGAATCTCGGCGGATGGCGTCGTGGCGCGGGTGTCGCTCGAGATGCTCACGGCACCACGAGGTCGCCGCATCGCGGCGGGGGAGCGGTATCAGGACCGGTTTGCGCCGTCTGCGGCCGACGGCCCGGAGGACCAGGCGGAGCGTGCCGACGCTGGGCGCGGCACTCGTGGTGGTGCTCGACACGTTGTCGCCGTCCGAGCGCCTTGCCTTCGTGCTGCACGACATGTTCGCCGTTCCGTTCGACGAGATTGCGCCCGTCCTTGGCCGATCGTCTGCAGCGACCAGGATGCTCGCGAGCCGTGCCCGCCGGAAGGTCAACGGCGACGCCGCCCGGACGTCGACGCGCGCGTCTGTCGAGCGGGACATCGTGCGTGCATTTCTGGCCGCCTCGCGAACCGGGAATTTCCACGCCCTCGTGGGCCTACCGCGTCCGGAGGTCGTCCTGGCTGCCGACGCTGCGGCCGTCCGGACGGATGCCCCGGCCGAGGTCCGGGGAGCCGACGGCGTCGCGGCGATGTTCTCGGAGCGGGCACTTGCCGCACAACCGGCAGACGTCGAGGGCGGAGCCGCATCGTCTGGGCGGTGGGCGGACGGCCAACGGTCGTCTGGGAGTGCATGTTCCAGGGAGGGCCGGATCATCCACATGGAGATGCTCGCCGACGCCGAGCCCTCGCAGCCATCACCGTGGATGTGCTCGAGGACCGGGCGCTCGAGCGGTCAGCGCCGGACGGCGACAGCTGATCCCCGATCACGCGCGCCCTGGCGGTGGCGCCTTCGGCGCGGTCTGCCGGGCGCCGACCCCTTGGGCAATCGCGCATCTTGCAACGCCATGCGCCGTCGGCGTCGCTGGTGCAGCTGTCGCGTCCGCATCGCGCAACCGCCATGGCACCGCAGTCGGTCCGTCGCAGGTGCGCCGTCTCGGCCATCTGCCACCCGGCGAGCGCGCCAGCCGGCGCAGGACCCGAGCTCGCCCGGCGGTCGCGTCGGGCCGCCGGCCGTGAGAGAGTAGCCGCCATGGCCATTCTCGGCGGATCGCTGCCCCTGTGATCCTGGACCTCATCCTCATCGGGCTGGCGATCGCGCTTGAGCCGATTCCGCTCACGACCTTCATTGTCGTCTTGGCGTCCAAGGGGGGTGTCCGCAAGGGGGCGGCGTTTCTGTTCGGCTGGCTGCTGTCGCTGGCAGTCGTCATTGCCGGCACCGTGCTGGTCACCGGTAATGCGCCCCCGAAGCCCAACAGTCCGCCATCGCTTGCCGCGATTGCCGCAAAGATGGCCATCGGGGTCGCACTGGTGCTGATCGCGGTGCGGCAACGGCGTCGGATGGGCCGGCCAAAGAAGCCGAAAAAGCCGCCCAAATGGCAGACGGGCATCGACACGATGTCGCTGTGGTTCGCCGCCGCGCTTGGCCCGCTGACCCAGCCATGGGGTCTGGTGGCCGCAGGTGTGGCCGTGATCGTCGACGCGAAGATCTCCTCCTGGCAGAGCTACCTTGCGCTGTTCTTGTACTGCCTCATCGCGACGAGCACGTATCTGGCGATGGAGATCTACGCCGGCTTCTGGCCCGATGAGACCCAGGCGTTCCTCGCACGCACGCGGGCCTGGATCGACACGCACACCGATCAGGTCATCATCGTGGTCTCACTGGTGCTTGGCTTCTGGCTGATCGGCAAAAGCATCTACCAGGTCGTCACCTGACCGCGTGGGATCGCGGCGGCCGCGCGGGCCGGGTGGCGCCCGCGCGGCTTCAACGCACAGGCACGGTTGGCCGCCGTCGTGTTCTTGCTAGCGCCCGATACCGACAGGGAGGACGGCGCTTCTGAAGATGAATGACTTCCCCCTCACCGGTGGCTGCAACTGCGGAGCCGTCCGCTTCGAGGTGACCGAGCCGCTCGTCGTCGCGAGCTATCGCCATTGCTATCGCTGCCAGCGTCGCAGTGGAGCGGCTGCATCGGCGAACGCGCCTCCCGCATCCGGCACCTTTCGGATCGTTGCGGGCAAGGATCGGCGTCGTGTGTGGAAGCCCGACAGCGGCGGCGAGAAATGGTTCTGCGGCGACTGCGGCGCGTCGCTGTTCGGCCGCAATCCCGGTCACGCCGATCCATTGGGCATCCGGATGGGGGCGTTCGACGAAGATCCGGGAATCCGGCCGAGCGTCCGTCAGCTTGTGGCCTACGCCGCGCGGTGGGAGCCGATCCCCGACGACGGATTGCCCCGCTACCCGGAGAGTCGCCACACGCCGCGCTGACGCCGCACCGCTCGCCGAGCACGACGACCGTGACGATCGGGCGACGTCCCCCGGACTCCCGCTAGGCCCCGGTCGCGTGTTCCCGCGGTGGTCCCCCCCAACGGCGACCACCGCGCAGGACCAATGCCGAGCGCCGGATGCATCAACGGCGGAGCGCTCGCGACGACCACGAGTGCTGCGCCACGTGGCCGGCACGCTCGAGGTGCTGCTGCCGAGCCGGAAGCGGGTCTCGCGAGCCGGCGCTGTCGCGCAGCTGGCGATGACGACGCTCCCTGCGGGCGACGGCCTATCGGGTCGCAGGCGGCTGCGCGGCGGAGCAGTGATTGCGCGACGCAAGGACTCGTGGGACGCTGCGGCCGGATCGTTGTCGCAAGCCGGGAGTGGGGCGACGCCACGGTTCGGCGAAGGCGGCTTGCACCGTGCGGCGTGGTGGGGGCACTCTTGGTGCCCCTGGCATTTCTCGTTCTCGCGGGCGATACCCCGAGCGAAACCGCCAGTGGCGCGGCGGTCGTGTCGTACTGCAGTGCCCACGAGCCCCGCAACAAACGAGCGGCCATCGCGGTCATCGTCGCGGCGGTGTTGCTGGTGTGATTCGCCGCGCAGCTCCGGGCGGTGCTGCACGGGAACCAGCCCGGAGTAGGTGTGGTGTCGCTCGCTGCCTTCGGCGGTGCCGTTGTCGGTTCGGCTGGGCTCCTCTTTGCCGCAGCCGGACGGCTTGCGTTGGTCAACGCAGCCAACGACGGGTGAGCCGGACCCGCGCAGACGCTGAATGTCCTCGATAACTACACCGTCTTTGCGGCCTTCGGTGGATTCGCGGTCCTCTTGCTTGGCGCGGGCATCGCGACCGTGCGGCGACCCGCACTGCCGCGCTGGCTCGGGTAGGCCGCGATCGTGAGCGGCGTCCTCGCGCTGCCGGCTGGCCTTGGCTTCATCGGGTTCGCCCTTGGACTCGCCTGGATTCTCGTGGCGGGCATCCTGATGTTCCGGAAGGACCTCATCGCGGCGAGTGCTTCCTGGGCCCGACGCATTTGGACGTCTGCGTTGTGCTCGGGGTCGGGTGTAGCTGTGAGCGTCGACGGGGTATCGAGCTTGCGACACGTGAGCTTGGGAGACGAGATGCGCGGGGACAGTGGGCGACAATGGGCGGCGATGACGGCTATGGTTTCCTCGCCCGGGCTGCTCGATGCGCCGAACAGCACCGTTCCTTCCGACCGAGGCATCGGGTCCGTCATCGCCAGGGAGTTCGGGCGAGCCGGGCTGGCAATCCGGTTGGTGCGGGCTCGACGTGAGTGCCGTGAGGGCGATGGAGGGCTCGTGCACGATCGACGGAGGTGTGCCCATGGCGAGTCACGCAATCGGTGTTGATATCGGAGGTACCGGTATCAAGGGAGCGCGCGTCGACCTGAGCTCGGGTCAGCTCATCGGAGATCGCGTGCGCATCGAGACACCGCATCCGGCGACCCCGGCGGCCGTTGCCGACATCGTCAATCGGGTGATCGAGCAGATCGGCGGCGATGGCCCGGTTGGCCTGACACTGCCGGCCGTGATTCGGGGCGATGTCGTCCGCACGGCGTCGAACATCGACCACGGGTGGATCGGCGTCAATGCCGTCGAGGTATTCGGCGCCGCGACCGGCAGGCAGATCGGTGCGGTCAACGATGCCGATGCTGCCGGTCTGGCGGAGATGCGCTACGGGGCGGGTCGGAATAACGCGGGCGTGGTGGTCATGATCACCCTCGGGACCGGCATCGGCAGCGCCGTGTTCATCGACGGGAACCTGGTTCCCAATTCCGAACTTGGCCATCTGCCCTTGCACAACGCTCCTGCCGAGGCTTGGGCTGCCGAGTCGGTTCGCGAGAGCGAGGCCCTTTCGTGGAAACAATGGGCGCACCGTGTGCAGACCTACCTCGGTCTGCTCGAGCGCGTGTTGTGGCCGGACCTCATCATCATCGGCGGCGGAGTGAGCAAGAAGTCCGACAAGTTCCTCCACCACATCGATGTGCAAACCGAGCTGGTCCCCGCCGAGTTGCTCAATGACGCGGGGATCGTCGGGGCCGCCCTGTTTGCGCCGACGAGCGAGGTGTCCTCCGACAGGGGGGGCGCACGCGGTAGCCACTGCCGACGCCTCGTGGCCGCGCCGCTGGGCGCGTTCGTCCTCGTGCGCGGCTGCCGGCGTCGGGATGGGCTCGGCGTTCCCGGGTGAAATCAGCCGCATGATTGGCGTGGCGGCACGGGGACTGATCGTCATGGCCGCGGTGCCGGGTGCGCGTCCGAACCCTGATCGTCAGCTCGGAACCCGCGACCTCGAGCGAGCACGCGGGAAGAACGCGCGCACGTTGCGCGTCGAGACGACCCACGTTTGACGGATCGCTGGCGCGCATGCCCGCGTGCGTGCAGGTGGTTGGCCGAGTCGTGGCGAGAGCGACTGACTGCCGTATGGCAGTGGATGGGTCCCCGTGCGGGCGCACCGGGCGGATGACGGGGACGCCGACGGTGACCCGCGCGTTGCCAAGTGCGGTCGCGGACACTTCCCCTTCAGGCCTCGACCCGATCGCCGTGTCACGCGGTGTCGACGCGTGCGTCATCGTCCGAGGCGATCTTCACGGAAGGATCTGCTTCTTCGCGCGAGCGAACTCCTCGTCAGTGAGCGCACCGCTCTCGTGCAACGCAGCGATGTGGGCGAGTTCCTCCGCCGTGGAGCGGTGGTGCCCGATCCGCCACCCGGAGTCGGGCTTCCGCGACGACCACCACGAGCGCACGCGGCCGTCCGCCGCCACCAGTGTGGCGCGGAGGTCGCGACCCGCGCTCTTTTCTGGGAACTCACGCTGGGTTTGTCGTCGAAACGCATAGATCCCGGCGGCGAGCAGTCCGCCCAAGATGAGGATCCCCCACGGCGATCGCAGCGCGTCGGTAGGGCCCCACAGGACGACGAGGATGTAGGCGACCGCGACGGACGTCCAGGCGATGCCGGGTCGCTCGTTGAGGACCGGGGCAATCCAACGGCGCACGGCTGTTGCGGGCGGTGTGGGTCCCGCAAGCGTCGCCCCGAGGACGACGAGCACGCCATAGAGGACGGTCGCCCAGCCGATCTCGCCGAGCGTCGAGGTGCCGATGACCCAGATGTGCTGGGCCGGCACCTGATATGTCGCCGTTGTCAAGCCACCGATGACGTAATCGCCGGTCAGGCGACGGGCCACAAATACGATGAGGCCGACGATGACGAATGCCCAGCCGATGTTGCGCAGTGTCTGGCGGCGGATGCCCTCGGCGAGATACAGCGCGAGCCCGAACATGGCGAGGACGAGCACGATGAGCCACGCGCTCAGAATCCGGATTGCGCCGACGCCTGCCTGCGCGAGGCCAAGCTGGTCCGAGTGCATCACCGTGATGACCCCGGTGTTCGGCGGCAACTTGTCGAGCACCGACGCCGGAAGCCCGACGTCGGTGCCGATCTGCGTGACAAGCTGCCCGAGATTGACCTGCACGGTGCCGTTGCCCGTCGTGACGCCGAGACCGGTCTTGTTCTCGAGGACATCGATGAGCTGCGCGTGCGCGTCCGAGGCCGACGCCACGAACAGGGCCTGCACGCTCGGTCTCGCCAGGATGAGGTCCGCTCCCTGGACTGCCGGATCCCGCAGCGCGGCTGCCGCTGGGGCTGCGAGCGGCTTCAGCTCGGACGGTAGCCGCTGTTGGATTTGCGCCGAGACGTCCACATTGGCATAGAGCTCATCGACGAGATAGACCGAAAGCGCGTGTCGCACCGTCGCGTCCTGGATCAGCGCCGTACTCGTCTGGGTGGAGGCTGAGCTACTGAGCAGCTGGCGGTTGATCCAAATCGCCACGATCGCCAGGAGCCCTGCGAGCGACGCGAGCACGATGAGCGCCCAGATGGCCGTGCGTCGTCGGTCGCTTAAGGTCGGGGGTCCGACGGGTGCTGCGATCGACGCGGATGATGCGGCGGCCGTCATCCGGCTTGAGCCACGCCGGGAACACGGAGGCGCGCGAGGGAGTTCGGCGCGGGCGCCAGGCCCATCATCGGCGGTCTGTCGTCCCCGCGCGTGTGATCAGTCACGAGTCGATACCTGGCTCGAGCTCCCCAATGCCGACCGTTGTGTCTGCCGCGAGCACGACGAGCGTCTGCTGGGAGATGGAAAGCACCACGCCGCGAACGTCGGACTTAGGCGTCGGTCGTGGCGCGAACGTCGCCGTCGGGGCATTGCGACCTCACACGTCCGGCGTAGCCTACACCGCCCTCTGTGCTCCGTCAGATCGGGATCAATAGCGCATTTCGGCCGACCGCTACGGACCGATGTGTGTGTCGCCCGAGGGCGCGATCCGCTCGTCATCTCGTAGAAATCGCGTACCGTGGTCGCCTCGTCTCCCCAACACGGGCACGCCCATTCTCCAGCAGCGCCCCCACGGGACAACATTGGAGACATCGCGCGCCGTCGCTGGGCCGACGAATATCCTGTTATCGCGGGGAGTTTGTGACGCACGGGCACGGGGCTCGAACCCGCGACATTCAGCTCGGGAGGGTAAATCCGGCGAGTTCATGCGGGTACGGATGCGACAGGAAACCGGACAACGGTGCGGATTCTCGTGATCGGCAAGTCGCGCCGTTACCCGCCGTTTCGTGATCTGGTGCGACAACGCTGCTACAACGGGTCGCTCGCGGTCGCTGGAATTGACCTGGTGACGATCCAGGCGGCCATGGGCCACAGCGCTCTCGCCACCACCGGGCGCTACCCGCACGCGCGGCCTGCGTCGGACCAGGCCGCGGCGTTCACGCGGGTGATCGAGCCATCGCCAGCATCTCCCGGTTCTCTTCCGGCGACCGGCGTGTTGACCTCGGTCTGAATCGCTCGTACGCGGCCTGTCGCGGAGTCGTTGTCCGGCGACCGTCGAGCAGGAGGCCCGCAACGGGCCTCCTGCTCGGCCCACGTCGCTCCTGGCCTCAGCCATCGTCTAGCCCGAACGTGGCGCGTCGCTCGACCGGCACGAGGTCGAGGTACTCGCGATGACCGTCGATGAAGCCCCGGACGAACGGGCAGAACGGCAGCACCGCCAATCCCTGCGCCCGTGCGGCGTCCAGCGCGGCTGTCACGAGCAGCGTTCCTAGGCCGGCACCGTCGTGTGTCGGGTCGATCTCGGTATGGACGAAGGCGATGACGCCGGGTCTGCGCCGGTACTCCGCAAACCCCACGACGCCCCCGTCGAGGTCGATCTCGAAGCGCCCGCGCTCGGGGACGTCAATCACGGTCGGCGTCATCGCGTTGGATTATCGCAAGGGCCACACGGAAGCGGTCCACCGAACGGCACAGGACGTCGGCACCATCGCCTGGGAGGTGCGACACCCGGCTGCGCCAGTCTTCCGGAAACAGGGTAATGGGCGATGGCGGGCAGGGATCGCGCCGACAGAGGTCGGGGTTCGAATGTGACAGATTGGGCGTTCGGGTTCTCGCGGAAAACGGGATCGGGGGGTTCGGGCGCGGCCGGACTCGAACCCGACTGGAAATAGGCCGATTTTTCGGCTGAGGTATGCACCCGGATATGCATGCGACGTGCACCCTCGGGCGCGCCCGGGACCCGATTCCTTCACGCATCATGCAATCGACGTCGCGGCTGACGTATGGTGGCCTCACACAGGGAGAATCGATGCGTGATCAGCAACTCGAGCACAGGTTGCGGGCGGTGATCCTCAAGGGGCTGAACGCGCTTGAGGCCCAGCCGTGCGAATCGACTGGAGCCAAGCCATGAGCCGCACCCCGACCTTCGGCCGCACCAAACGCGGTCTGGAAGTCCATGCGCGCGTTCACGATCACCTGCCGGTCTCCTCAGCCTATGCGCGCTTCAACAAGAAGGTTGCCATCGCGATCACCCGTTACGTCGGGACCATGACGTGCTTCTGGGTGTTCTGCTGCCTGGCGCTGCTTTCCCTTCCGGCGGTGCTGTCCGCATTCTCGGTCTTCCACGGCGTGTTCCCGAGCGTGCTCATCAAGGTGAGCATCATCGCGCTGGTCGCCTGGATCGCGCAGACCTTCCTGCAGCTCGTGCTGCTGCCGTCCATCATGGTCGGTCAGAACCTGCAGAACGAGGCGTCTGACGCACGCGCGGCCAAGACCTTCGAGGATGTCGAGGTCGTTATCGACCGGCTCGATACCAAGACGGCCGGGGGCCTGGCGGACATACTGGCAGCGATCAACGAGCTGAATGCGCCAAAGTGAGCCTTCCCGACCGCGGCGCGCCGCATCAGTAAGAGGCGTCATCGTTCGTCGCTGGCTACCCGCCGAACGAGCTGATCCGCAGCATCGAATGCGGGTCCGCGCGCCCCTGCCTCGACACGGTTGCGGACCTCGCGGCCGCGCTGCGGAACGATATGGACCTACTCGTGGCCGAGATCACCTCACGCCGAGGTGTGCACCGGAGTATGCACGCGGCATGAATAGCCGGTCTTCGGTGGCACATATCGATTGCGGAATTGCGAGAAAACCGGGCGTGTACGGCGTTTCAGTGGGCGCGGCAGGACTCGAACCTGCGACCTTTGGCTCCGGCGGCGATATCAGGCGAGTAAAGGTGGGGAAGCGTGCGACAGGAAACCGGGCAACGATGTGGTATCTCGTGACCTGCGATTCGCGCCGCTGCCTACCGTTTCGCGATCCGGTGCTACAACGGTGCGACAACGACGCGCGGTGTGATGTGCGACCGTCCTAGCCTCGATCTGTCGGCAGTGCAGTGGGGCGACACCGGCCGTCCGCCAATGGCGTCGACTTGGAGACGATCCAGGCGGTCATGGCTCACAGCGCCCTCGGCACCACCGGTCGCTACCTGCACGCGACACACAGCTTGGAGGGCTAGTCGGAGCGGGATGGCCCACGGCGAAGAATCTCCCAGCCGCCACACTCCAAGCAACAAGTGTCGTCCTCCGGGAGGATCGGTTGGCAATAGCGTTCTCGGATTGCCTGGTCGGTCAGCGAGGACGGGACGACGCGGTTGGCCATCTTGCTCGTGACGCTGCGCGTGATCCCGAATGGCCCAAGCGACGCGGCTTGAGTTTCAATCGTCTCCGCAACTACCTCATTGCCAACAACGCGTGCCAGCGCGCAATTGACGCGTTGGAGTGCGTGTGGAATGAGTTCAGGGAGATGAATCGGAGTGACAGGCACCTTGCCGTTGCTGGATGAGACTGCGCGACAGATAGTTGCCGTCCCGAGCGCGCCCCTGTATCGCAATGTGAATAGGCGCTCCTCGGGGCAGGACGAGCCCGCTCGTTCCTCCGTCCGCCCACCCCGAGCACTTTGGGCGGTGCCCGCCTCGACAATCGGGGGAGACTACTGACGACTGATCGAATCGTGCTCGATACGTTGGGCTTTTCTGCATGGGTCCGAACGGAGGACGTTTTGAAGACCGACGATGAACTGCGAGTTGATGTGGAGCGAGAGATCCAGTGGGAGCCGGGTGTCGATGCACGGCGAATCGGGGTCTCGGCTATCGATGGCATCGTCACGATCTCAGGCCAAGTCGAGTCGTATACGGAGAAGTGGATGACGGAGCGCGCCGTCGAGCGCGTTCAGGGGGTCGCCGGCCTCGCAAACGAACTCGAGGTTCGTAACCCTGCCGAACGAAGTGACACAGACATTGCCGAAGCGGCATTGCATGCCCTCACGTGGAACGTGTCGGTTCCCGCTGATCGGGTCACGGTCAAAGTCGAGAAGGGTTGGCTCACGTTGATGGGGGAGGTCGGATGGGACTTCGAACGGCGGGCTGCGGAGGGGGCGGTGCGACCCTTGTGGGGCATCAATGGCGTCAGCAACCTCATCACCGTCCGGCCCAAGACCGAGCCCCCGGAGGATCTGAAGCGAAGGATCGACGCAACCTTCAAGCGTGCAGCCCATTACGACGCGAAGCGGCTCACGGTGCAGGTCTCCGGTGGGGTCGTTACGTTGCGCGGCAGTGTTCACTCCTGGCACGAACGTCACGAGGCCGAGAAGGCAGTCTGGGCCGCCCCGGGGGTGTCCACCGTCCACAACTACATTTCCGTCAAATGAGTGCCTCCCGACGCCGGGCCGCCCGCGTCGGGGGGTTCTTTGGGGCAGGTTGAGCAATCACCGAGTCGGTCGATGAACCACAACGTGTGGGAGGGGTGTCGGCGCCTCGCATTCGACCGGGCGGCGGCGTTTACGCGCGCCTTCGAGACCTGGCCATCAGACCCGGCTCTGCGACAACCACCGGTGCGCTGGGGTCCGTCTGAATAGACCCTGGCACCAGGTGGGAGATCGCCACGCCCGTAGCGACAAGGGCTCCGACACAAGGTTCGCGCGCTCGGGCACGTGGTGACCCCTTGATCGGCTATCAAGCGCCGACTGGTGGCGCCCCGTTCTCGGCGATGAGTCCTTCGATGTGGGCCACCGTGCCCCGTGCGTCCACGCGGCCGTGTGAGCCCGCGCTGGCGGACGCGTCGGCGGCGACCGGAGCACCGTGAGCCTCTTTGGGCAGGCTCTTCCGCCGGGAGTGACTCGTGACGGGAACGTTGACTGGGGTGCTCGCCGTGTTCTCGCTAACTCCCCGACGCGATCATCGCAGGGTTGATGCCCTGACCATGGACCATCGTGAGCGTCAGCTGCGAGGCTCCCCGGCGCGGGAATCTGTGAGCTTTGGCCGGTGGGCCCGTGCCGCGGCGTGGATCGCATCGGCCCGGTACCGACCGTGCCCGCGGCTGTACCATGATCTCGGCATGCCAGAACACAGGACGGGTCCTCCTGCGATCATCGCTCCGGCCGACCTCGGACCGCGTCCCGGCGCCGCCTGCGCCCGGGTCCCGTGCGCGTTGGGCCGGGCGCTCGCTGATATCCTGCGCACCCGCACCGGGGTGGCTGCCGTGTCTGTGTTGCCGGACACGCTGGTAGCAGGCCGATGAGCGGGCCGGGAGACGATCGCGCCGACGGGGCACGCCCGGACGATGATGGGCCGATGACCGGAGCGGACCTCGATCAGCTCGCCCCGCGCGCGTGGATCGAGAACCGGACGTTCGATGAGATCGACGTCGGGGCGAGCGCGAGCCTGGTACGCACACTGACCCGCAAGGACATCGAGTTGTTTGCTGTGATGTCCGGCGATGTCAATCCTGCGCACGTCGACGATGCCTACGCGCACAGCGACATGTTCCACAAGATCATCGCGCACGGTATGTGGGGGGCTTCGCTGATCTCCACGCTGCTCGGCACGCGTCTCCCGGGTCCCGGCACGATCTACCTCGAACAGACGCTCCGCTTCCGTCACCCGGTGGCCATCGGCGACACGGTCACCGTTTCGGTGACCGCGACGGCCAAGGACATCGAGCGCACGCGCATTTCGTTCGATTGCCGGTGCATCAATCAGCGCGGGGACACGGTCATCGACGGAACGGCGCAGGTCATCGCGCCGACCGACAAGGTTCGTCGGCCGCAGGTGACGCTGCCGGACGTCACCCTGCACGAACGCGACGTCCTGTTCGGTCGGCTCATCGGCGCCGCGAAGGCTCGGGCGCCGATCCGCATGGCCGTCGTGGACCCGGTGGACCGCGACACATTACTCGGGGCGCTTCGCGCGGCGCACGAAGGCCTGATCATGCCAGTGCTCGTTGGCCCGGAAGCCCGCATCCGGTCGGTTGCGGCGGCCCATGACATCGACCTCACGAACGTTCCCATCGTCGGCGCCGAACACAGCGATGACGCGGCCGAGACGGCCGTTCGCCTTGCACGTGCCGGACAGGTTGATGCGCTGATGATAGGCAGCCCCCGCAGCGACGAGTTCCTGCACGCGGCCGTCGCGCCGCGAACCGGCATCGCTACCGATCGCCGCATGAGCCACGTGTTCGTCATCGACGTGCCGACCTACCCGCGACCGCTACTGATCACCGACGCGCTGCTCAATGTCGCACCGGATCTGCGAGCCAAGCGCGACATTGTCCAGAACGCGATCAACCTCGCCCTCGCGATCGGCATCCCGACGCCAAAGGTGGCGATCCTGTCCGCCGTCGAGACCGTGAACGCGCGGCTCAGGTCGTCCCTCGACGCGGCCGGGCTGGCGAAGATGGCCGACCGCGGGCAAATCGTCGGTGGGTTGGTGGATGGTCCACTTGCGTTCGACAGCGCGGTCTCGCAGGCCGCGGCCCGCGTCAAGGGCATCAGGTCGAGCGTCGCCGGTGAAGCGGACATCGTCGTCGTGCCAGACATCGAAACCGGCAATATGCTTGTCAAGCAACTCGACTATCTGGCGGATGCACAGTCGGCCGGAATTATTCTTGGCGGGCGTGTTCCGATCGCGCTGACAAGCCGCGCCGATGTCCCCCTGGAGCCGGTCGCCTCCTGCGCGCTTGCCGCGCTCGTCGCGGGTGTCACCGCTGCGCCCGCGCCGGTCACAGAAGATCTCGCCTCCGCTTTGAACACGGTGTCCGCGCCGACGGGTGCCTCACCCGGGACCACCGCCCCCGAGCACCGCGCGTAGCGTCACAAGGGAACGCGGCGACGACGGACGTGCGCCGGCGCGACCTGGGGATGGCGCGGATCCTGAGCTGGCGGGAGGCGATCCGGGCCAACGGGTCGAGCGCCAAGCAGGCCGACGCGGTCATGCGGACGCTGTCGGAGACCCTGGCCGACGCCGTGGACGCGGGCAAGCTGCCAACCAACCCGGCCGCAGGGATCTCCCGGCTGGCGACCGATCCAGTCCGGCGCGAGGCGCTGTCTGCCGAACAGGCCGAGCGCATCCGGGCCGAGCTGCCGGCCTTGCGCGACCAGGCGTTCTGGGGCCTGCTCTGCGTGGCCGGGCTGCGGACCGAGGAAGCAGTGGCGCTGCGCTGGTCGGACGTGCTGCAGGTGTCGCCGACCGGAGGCACGCTGACGATCGGCCGGGTGTTCGTGGCCCGTGAGTTCCGCGACACGACCAAGACGCGAAAGGGCCGCGACGTGCCGATCGTCGCGCCGCTGGGGGCCGACCTTACCGAGCCGCTGAAGTCGGTCGGGCTCGACACTGACGCGTGGGTCTGCCCCTCCAGGACAGGCACGCCGGTCAACCTGAGCAACTGGCGCTGGCGGGTGTTCCGACCAGCCACAATCGTCGCCGAGGTGCCCTCGGCGACGCCCCCCGTAGGGCGGCACACGTCCGGGCGTGGCCTGATGGCCCGCCAGCCGCTGCGCGCCGACGACGTCATGACCGCCCGTGAGGTGGCCGAGCCGCTGCACGTCTCGCAGTCGACCGTTGAGGACTGGGGGCGTCGCGGCGTCATCCCGTCCCGCAAGATCGGCCGCCATCGGATCTACATCCGGAGCCGGATCGAGGCGTTCCTGCTCGACGACGGACCGCAAGAGACCACCTCTCCAACGGGGTCGCAGGCGGTCCGTCAGACAGCGTCGAGAAAGAACTCCATCCCGTAGCGCGGAGCTGCTTCGGCGTATCTCGCGCTGACCTCGGCGACGTTGTCCGGCACTGGAGCGCTCAGGTCGTACGCACGCTCGAGCGTCTCTTCGAAGAACTTCTCGATCCCGGCGGGCGTGAACGTCAGGATCATGGTCATGAGCTGATCCGAGTGGTTGTGGAAGCAGTGCAGGCGGCCACGCGGGATGTTCACGAAGTCACCCGGCCCCGCTTGGACCCAATGATCCTCAAGGAAGAACGACGGCGCGCCGTCGAGGACATAGAAGGTCTCGTCCTCGAACGCATGGGTGTGCGGCGGCGGCCCGCCCCCTGGCGGCACGATTGCGAGCATCGAAAAGTAGGCACCGTCAGACTGCTCACCGGTGACCAGGAATGTGTAGATGTCGCCGGGACCCCAGAAGGACGCCCCTACCGAGGCCGCCTGATGAAATATCGTCGCCATCGAGAGCCCCTCATCGAGTCGCATCGCCCGCCACCAAGCCAGAGGCAAACCCATGACAAGTCCGGCAGGTCGCTGAGACAGGTGGCACGGTTCCGTTAGGTGTGCCTACACTCCTACGGGTACTTTCTTGCGTCAAGTCGGCAGGCGCCGGATCTCCCTCCGGGCCGAGATCGAGGCGTTCCTGCTCGACGACGAGCCCCAGGATGGCCGAGCCCGCCAAGCCGGTCCGCTAGGGAGGCCGTTTGGTACTCCCTCGCGGTACTCCCGGCCCAGATCTTACCCGGCTGGGTAAAGTCGGCCGGTGCTCCGGCGGGATCCGGTCGTCCCAATCCGCGCCCAGCGCACCTGACAGATCGACCCGCACCGCGCCCACTCGCATGACCACGGCGAGCGCCCCCCACGGCGGCGAGACCCGCTGGAACGGAGATCCACCACGATCCGAACACCGCGCCCACCACGGCGAGCGCGACTCCGATCGCGGCGATGAACGCCACGTAACCGGCCGCCGCCGTCTTCTCCATGATCAGAAAGATGCCGACAGGGCGCCACCTGAACGGCACGTACGCCAGTGCGCACCACAGCAGCAGCAGAAACGCGACGGCGATACCAAACCCAGTCATGACCGGCACCTCGATGCTCAGCCGGAGGTCGTCACGGTCCCGTCGGAGAAAGCACGACGCAAGACCGGCGAAGCCGACAGATCTTCATGTTCCGCTGATGGGGCCCCACGCGCACTTCGACCACTTGCAAGGCGCAAATCTGGTTTAGCTCTTGCCGGTCAGGCGGTTGATCTCCCGCTGAATCTCAGTTTCGGAAATCGGCCGGTGCCGGAACGTGACCCACGCGTCGATGGCAAGGATCAGGCCCATTCCGACAAGCGGGTAGATGATCCAAATGTTCCAGACATGCGGCGTGCCCGAGCTCTGGCTAAAGCCGTCGGTGGGCCAGCCTCCCGCATTGTTGTACTCCCCGACTGCCCAGATCACGATCAGAAACACGCTCGCGGCGGCGAATGCGACCGCCAAGCGTTGGAACGCGCGCTTGCGCTTGATCTGCTGGATCGCCAGCTCGCGAACCTTGTCGTTGCCTGAACTCAGGGAAACCGCGCCCGTGTCGGCCAAATCGTCGTCCCTGAAGCGTCGGAACATTGCCTCGCTCCCTGCCCCCTCGACGATCATTTTAGGCGGGTGCGGAGCGCGTCGGCATCAGGAGTTTGACCCGATATCGGGCGCGCCCTGCCGTCCGCGCGCTCTTCGGGCATACCGCTACTCGTCCACCCCCAGTTCCCCCCTGACCTCGCGGTGTCCAACGCACTGGATCGAATCCACAGCGCAAGGGATGGTCGATCCGTCAGTCGCGTAACCGCGGACCGGGCATTCGGCGGGATCTGCGGCCTCAACGTCCGAGCTCCGGGGTTTCATGGCCAACGAGCTCGGCCTCTTTGCGAACGACGTCGGCCTTCAGTTCCGCGATGGCCTGCATGAAGACGTCGTGGGTGATGACGTCCACGGCCCGCCGCGTCGGCGCGTCAAGGCCTATCAGCCGCGCCTGACGCCCGTGGTCCTCAGCAGCTGCGCGATTGCCCGGAGCGCGAGACGACGCTCGCACGGGCGACTGACACGCTGCTGGCTACGGTCGGACCCCTCGACCCGAGTGCCTACGCGATTCCGGGCGCGGTGTCAGAGCGCGAGTTTCCGCGTCTCAGCAAGATGACACTGCTCGCTAGGACGAAGATCAGGAGGAGCACGAACCCGGCGACATCGACGACGACCCCAAACGTGGCGATGACGCCGCCCAGCGTGAAGGCTTGAAGGAACAAGAGAATCCCGGCGAGGATTGACACCCAGCCGAGCCAGCGCGGCAGGACGCGTCTCTCGAGCACGAGCAGGCCCGTTGCAACGGCGAAGAGGCTGCCGAAGAGGTCCCCCACGCTGTCGAGGGCAAAGGTCACCAGGTATAGCGTGTAGCTCACGCCCTGATCGTGTTGAGCCCCGAAGGACGCGAGCTTCGATCCGACCAAGCCGGTAATGCCAATGTCGCTGACGGCGTGCAGGGCAACAAAGAACACTCCGCCCATAAGCACCAACGGGCCAAGGAACCCGGCCCGATCAGGGTCGCCGCGCAGCAGGCGGTGCAGCCTGCTCAGGTAGATCGGAAATGCGGCGGCGTAGACGACCGACAGGTATGCGATCACCAACAGCCGCTCCTGGTGGTCGGCGAGCGCGTTCGCAATCGTCGTCGCCGAGTCGGTCTGGCTTGCTGGGACTCCGATCGCGACCACGACCTCCGCCGCCAGCGCGACAACGAAAACGATGCCTGCCACCCAGACATACCGTTCCCATGCCCTTGATGACGGCGACGCTACCACCATGCCAACATACGTCAGCCCTCAGGTGAACGCGAACTTCGACCGTCGGCCGCGGCCGAGCCGGACAGCGGCGGCAGCCACGATTTCGGCTGCCCCGGCGCACGCGAGCTGACCTATGCACTCTCGGCGGCGAGGCGCGGTCCGTGCTCGCTGCGCTCGACGGGCTAGGCAGGCTGACGCCCTAGGACCCATGGCGGGCGAGCTCTGCCTCCTTGCGGGCGACGTCGGCCTCGAGGTCGGCGATCGCCTGCAGGAACGCATCGTGCGTGATGACGTCCACAGCCCGCTGCGTCGGTGCGTCGAGGCCCATGAGCCGCGCCTTGCGTTGCTGGACCCGAAGGAGTTGGGCGATCGCTTGGAGCCCTGGGCCGTCATCGGACCGCTGGCGCTCGACGACGCCCCACGGGTGCCGCGACATGCGGTCCATCTCCTCCAGCATGGCCTGCTTCATCTCGGCGGCGCCCCCCATGGTGATCGCCACTTGGCGCGTCGGCGCCGCGCGGTGATTGACTACACATCCGCCCTGCCCGCGCCACCGATCGTCGTTGTTGCGGAGCTCAGACGGTCGCCAGGTGACGACGATGCGCGCGCGGTGTCGATTTCGGCGCCGGTCGTTCGTGGACAGCTATGAAGGGTTCGGCACGGAGCCGGGCCATCGCGAGAGGAGATCCCCATGACGCAGTATCTGCTGTCGGTGCATTCGGTAGAAGGCGAGGCGCTGCCGTCGGCCGACGAAATGCGGCAGATGTACGCGGACGTCGAAGTGTTCAACGCAGAACTCCGGACGACTGGCGCCTGGGTGTTCGCGGGTGGACTTCACCCGGCGGACATGGCCACGGTCGTGCGGGTCAGCTCCGGCGACGTGCTGATGAGCGACGGCCCGTTCGCCGAGACGAAAGAGCAGCTCGGGGGGTTCTGGATCGTCGAGGCGAAGGATCTCGACACCGCGTTGGCGCTGGCCGCCAAGGGAGCGGCTGCCTGTAAGGCGCCGGTCGAGGTGCGGCCCTTCCAGGAGATGCCCGACGCCGAGTAGCGGCATGGACAGCCCGGCTCCTTCGAGCGTTGAGCGGACGTTTCGGCTCGAATTCGGTCGGGCGGTGGCAACCCTGGTCCGCCTCTTCGGTGATATCGAGCTCGCCGAGGAGGCGGTCCAGGACGCCTTCGTCGTGGCCCTCCAGCGCTGGCCGACGTCCGGAGTACCACCGAACCCGGGTGGGTGGATCCTCACCACCGCCAGGAACCGGGCGATCGACCGGCTCCGGCGGGAGGCCTCACGCCACGACCGCCACATCGAGGCCTTCCGAATCCACCAGGGCACCGAGCCATTGGAAGTGGGACCCGTGGAAGACGATCGCCTCCGTCTGATCTTCACATGCTGCCACCCATCACTGGCAACCGACGCCCAGGTGGCACTGACGCTCCGGCTCCTGGGGGGCCTCGAGACCGGCGAGATCGCGCGAGCCTTCCTCGTCTCCGGAGACGCCATGGCGCAACGGCTCGCCCGAGCGAAGCGCAAGATCCGGGCGGCCCACATTCCGTACCGCGTCCCGGAGGACACGGAGCTCCCCGGCCGTCTTTCCCCGGTGCTGGCTGTGGTCTATCTGATCTTCAATGAGGGGTACCTCGCCACGGCCGGTGACGACCTGCTACGAGCCGACCTGAGCCGTGAGGCGATCCGCCTCGCGGGTCTGCTGGCCGAATTGATGCCCGATGAGCCCGAAGTGCAGGGCCTCTTCGCGCTACTCATGTTGACCGAAGCGCGCCGCGCGGCCCGGGTGGCTCCCGATGGTTCGCTGATCCTCCTCCCCGACCAGGACCGATCGATGTGGGATCGGAAATTGATCACCAGGGGGCACGTGGTCGTGGCCGCATGCATCCGCCGTAACCAGCCCGGCCCATATCAACTCCAAGCCGCGATCAACGCGGTGCACACCGACGCACCGTCGGCCGCCGAGACGGATTGGGGGCAGATTCTTCAGCTCTACGAGCAGTTGTACGCAATTTCGCCGACACCGATCACGGCCCTCAACCGCGCTGTTGCCGTGGCCGAGGTGCATGGCGCTGCTGCAGGGTTGGCGGAGATCGAGGGCCTCGACTTGGCCGGGTACTACCTCCTCCATGCCACCAGGGCGGACCTGCTTCGACGTCTCGGGCGACAGCGCGAGGCGGCTAACCGCATATGACCGTGCGCTTGCCCTCGTCACCAATTCCGCGGAGCGCCGCTTCCTGGAGAGCCGACGCCTATCACTGCGGCCGGGCGATCCCATCGGGGAGCCCTCCGCCGGACCCTAGGCATGTCGGTCCAGCTCGGCCTCCTCGCGGGCGACGTCGGCCTCGAGCTCGGCGATCGCCTCCATGAAGACGTCGTGGGTGATGACATCCACAGCGCGCCGCGTCGGCGCGTCCGGTGAGTGTTAACGCCAACACCGCGACCAATGGCGGCGGGATCTTCAACACGGGCACGCTCGTCGCCCGCCGTCGGGGACGTGTACAGCAACACGCCGAACAACATCGTCGGCTAACCGCACTGTGTATCGGGAAGGTCCGCCCCTGGCGGGCCTTCCTGGGCTCCGGCCTTGAGCATGGGTGCAGTTGGGAGTCGTACGACCTGCCGAGCGCGAGCGACTCGCGGCGGCTCGTGCGACGTCCGACGCGTCTCCCGCATGGTCCCAGACCGCCCTGCATGGTCCTTAGACCGGTTCAGACCGACCGCAGCGCGCCGGTTGTTGTCGCTTGAGCAAGGTCCCGACAACGCGGGCTCGAAGGCACGCGCAAAGGCTGCCGCGTGATCCGAGGCGGGCCGCGCGTGCAGGTAGCGCCCGGTGGTGGCCAGGGCGCTGTGGCCCATCGCCGCCTGGATCGTCACCAGGTCGAGCCCGACGCGGCCAGCAGCGAGCCGTAGGTGTGGCGCAGGTCGTGCAGGCCCACCGTGTGCGTGCCATCCGTGTCGAGGCGACCGGCGTCCGTGCGGCGCCGTACGAGCGCCCGCCAGGCCGGCTCCGGGCACATCGGCTCTGTCTCGCGGCGCCTCAGGGCGTGTTCGCGTAGCTCCGCAACAGGCACCGACCTTCGGGTGCGGCGTTGGCCGCTCGTGTCGGCGGCGTGATGCCGGCGGGGTGGCTCACGTCGGGGTGCGCGACGCGGGGTTGTCCTCGGCGCCCCACAGGTCGCCGACGACGGTGGCAATGGCGTCCACGCAGGCGTCAAGCGGCACGACCGTCGAGTCGATAATCACGTGGTACAGATCGGGATCGTCGAGGGCGCGTCCATACCAGCGACGGACATAGTCGGTGCGCATGCCGTCAATCTCGTGCAGCTGCTGCCATGCCGCTGCCGGGTCGATACCCTGTTCGCGGGCGACCCTGGCGGCCCGGGATTCGGCCGGACCGTCCAGGCGGACGTGAAGGGCGCCGGGGTACGAGGCCAGCACCACGGCGCCGGCACGTCCCAGGACGACGCCTCCGGTTCCGGAGGCCACCTCCCAGAGCACGTTCTCGTTGGCTTGGCGAAACGCCTGCTCATCGTTGGACGGTGGGCTCTGCACGCCAGCCACCCCGAATGAGACCGGGGTGCCGATCGCACTCACGAGCGCGCGGATGACCTCTCCCTGGGCATGTTCATCGTGGGCCATGGCGGCATCGAGAGAGACGCCCAGTTGCTCGGCCACGTGACGAGGGATTGCCCGGTCGAAGAAGTCGAGTCCCAGGCGCCTCGCCAGCTCCGGTGCCACCTCGCTTCCGCCGGCACCGAACGAGCCGGAGATGGTGACGATCCGGGGCAGGTGCTCTCCGAGCGCGCGCGACGGTCCAATCACAGCGCCCCTTTGGGTCGCGGGCGCCAGGATCACCTCGGCGGAGACGGGCGCCAGGGCCTCCACTCGGCCGACCGGCTGCACGGCGGCCGGAACAGCCTGGGGCGCAGGTCTTCCACCCCGCAGCCACGAGGCGGCCGCGGCAATCAGGCAGATCACCATGGCGAAGGTGAACACGATGGACAGGCCGTAAAGAAACGAGCTGGAGATGAGGTCCGCGAAGAACGTGGGCGAGGTCAGTGCCGCCTGATGGGCGGGCGACAAGGTCGCCAGGGTCGGGCCGAGCAGGGTGCTCATGGGGTTGTAGCCCAAGAAGGCGGCAAAGAGCACCGAAACCGGCGACAGATGGGCCACCTTGGCGGCATCGGCCGACGACACACCTTGGGCCACCAGGCCGTGGGTGAGGGCGGCGGGCAAGTCGGAGACCAATCCCACGATCATGATGGTGAAGAACAGTCCGATCGAGAGTGTCATCCCGGCGTTCTGGAAGGTCGAGCGCATGCCCGAGGCGATCCCCCGCTCGTTGGCCGGGACCGAGTTCATGATGCCGGCGGTATTCGGTGCCGCAAACAGGCCCATGCCCAGACCATTCAGGAGCAGCAGCAGGGCGAACCACTGGTAGGAAAAGTTGGCGGGCAACAGCGTCAGGAGACCGAAGCTGGCGGCCGCCGCGATCATCCCTCCGGTGGCAAAAGGTCGGGCCCCGTAGCGATCCGACAGCAGGCCGGAAATTGGCCCTGCAATCAAGAATCCGGCGGTCAGCGGCAGCATGTAGATCCCCGCCCACAATGGCGTGGAGGTGAAGCTGTAGCCATGCAGGGGCAGCCAGATACCTTGGAGCCAGATGACGAGCATGAACATCAGCCCGCCCCGGCTGATCGAGGCCAACAGCCCTGCGACGTTCCCGGCGGCGAAGGCACGGATGCGAAACAGGCCGACGTCGAACATCGGCTGGGCCACCTTGGTCTCCACCACCACGAAGGCGACCAGCAGGGCGACACCGCCGATAATGAGGCCGAGTACGAGGGGGTTGAGCCAGCCCATCGCGGCGCCCTGGTAGGGCTGGAGGGCGTACGTGATCCCCACCAGGACAGCGATCAGGCCGACGCCAAACAGTGCATTGCCGGGCACGTCCACGCGGCCGCCTTCGACCGTGCCGATCTCCCGAAGGCTCCGGTACGCCCAGACCGTCCCCACCAGACCGATTGGCACCGAGACGTAGAAGATGAGATGCCAATCCACGACGGCCAGGAGCCCGCCGACAACCAGGCCGATGAAGGACCCGGCGATACCTGCCACCGAGTTGATGCCGAGCGCCATGCCTCGCTCGTGCTCCGGGAACGCATCGGTGATGATGGCCGCGGAGTTGGCCATGAGCATCGCGCCACCCACGCCCTGGACGATCCGCATCGCGATCAGGTAGATCGCCGCAGCCGATCCGCCGAAGTAGGTCAGCGACGCGGCCAGCGAGCCGATGGTGAAGATGGCAAAGCCGAGGTTGTAGATCTTTACACGCCCGAACATGTCGCCGATCCGCCCGAAGGTCACCACGAGGACCGCGACGACGACCATGTAACCCATCAGCATCCACAGCAGGTAGCTCGTGTTGGCGGGCACCAGCGGGTTGAGGTCGATCCCACGAAAGATCGCCGGGAGCGAGATCAACACGATCGACGCGTCGATGGTGGCCATCAACATGCCGAGGGTCGTGTTGGAGAGCGCGACCCACTTGTAGTTGTCCGATGTCTGCGAATCCGCCGCCATGATCGGTCAGCCCGTGCGGCGGCAGGGCGGCGCGGCGCCCGCGGCTCTTCCCGCCGTGCCCGCGCGACGCAACGTGCTGGCCTGCAGACGATCTCGCACGCTGGGGTCTCGTTGGGCCCCTGAGGATGTCATGGCTTGCACTGGCCCCCGTCGACGGTCGATCTCGTCGGAACGCTGACCCCGCATCTCGGCCTGGATGAGATCGCGCCCAGCCCCGCCCCTCCACCGACCTTGGGGCACCCCGGGCGGCTCCGGAGTTCCTGGGGCGCCCCATACGCTAGCCGAGGCAGCTACGGGAAGACCGCCACAGACCCAAACGCGAGGCCCGGGCGCACCCGTGCGCCCCCAGACCTCGCGTCCGCAGCAGGCCCGCACGCGTCGCGCCAGGACGGCGCGACGTGCCTAACGGACGATCCGGACGATCCGCACCATTCCAAGCTGCGCGTAGGCGCGGCCATCCTCATCGTTGAGTAGGTCGCCCATCACGTACACCCGGCGGCTGGGCGGTCGGACTCCGGACCCAGGAAGCCCTGGCGCTGCGCTGGCGCGATGTGCTGGACTTGTCCGCCACCGGCGACACGCTGGCGATCGACCGGACATACACGGCCGGGGAGATCCGCGAGACCACCAAGACCCGCAAGGGCCGCGACGTGCCGATCGTTGCGCCGCTGGCGGCCGACCTGATGACCCAGTGGGACTCGATCGAGCACGACCCCGATGCGCTGGTCTGGCCGTTGCAGACAGGAACGCCGATCAACCCGAGCAACAGGCGCAGGCGGAGCTTCGACCCTGCCGCCGCGGCCGCCGTGGACGTCATCACTCACGACGCGCTCACGGAGGCGATCGCGGACCTGGAGGCTGACGTCGCCCGCAAGGAGGCCGAACTCGCCACGGGGCGCGAGCAGCCGTCTCCTGGTCTAGGTCTGACCTCGTAGTGGTCGCGCATCCAGCGCAGCCAACGCGGGGGCGATGACGCTGACGCGAAGCTAAGGCCACCTCGACGGATGCCGATGCGGGATGTGTGGGCGCGGAGTGAACGCCGACCCCGACCGGTCTTCCGACTCCCCGGCCCGACGACCTCCCGTCACGCCGGGTGGAATCAGAGGTGACATCCATGCATAGCCGACCCGAGCGGTTTCGCCGATGGCTGTCGGGACGATTCGTCCCCAACCGGCGTTCCCACGCGGCTGCCCTTGGGAACGACTGGCAATTCGCCGCACGGCGCGGACGGCACTCGCGCACCGTCAGGATCGCCTCGGTCGCCTCAGGCTGCGTCCTCGCCGCCGCCGCCGCGTATGCGGCGACCAACTGGACCGTCGGGCTGACCGGCGGCTCCTCTGGAGAGGCACAGTCGGCATCGGTCTCGAACCTGACCATCACGGCGGTCGCCTCGCCCTCGGCGACCAACCTGCCGTACCCGGGGAGCAACGGTGATGTGGTTCTGACGATCACCAACCCGAACGCGGTCCCGGTGACGCTGACTGGGGTGAACCTGCCGACCAATGCCACCTATGCCGCGGGCTACACCACCAGCGCCTTGAGCGTCGCCCAGACCGGCTGTTCGTCTGTTACCTCAGATGTCATCTGGAACTACTCGACCGGCACCAGCGGCAGCGCGCACACCCTGACCACCCCGCTGGTCGTTGCGGCCAACGGCACGCTGACGGTGACCCTGACCAACGACGCCAGCATGACCGCCGCCGCCCCGGCGGCCTGCGAGAGCACCTATTTCTCGATGCCGCCCTTGACCGGCGTTGCCGCCACCGCGGGTGCGGGCACCCCAACCTCCAGCCCAACCACGACCGCGTGGACGAGCTGATCACAAAGGGCTATGCGACCAGGGCGCCGAATGCGTCCATACGTCGCTAGGAACACCGGCGTTGAGATTCGTGGCCTGAATGGAGCGGGGTCGGGATCGTGGTTAGGCAGAGGTCTTGGGCGATCGCGCTGGTTGTGGTTGCCGCCCTTCTTGGCGTGACGGGCATCGCCGCCGCGACGAACTGGGTGGTTGGCCTTACCTCAGCCACGCATCCCGCAGAGTCCCAGGCGACCCTCATCAACTCGCCATCCGGTGGCGGCGCCTCAAGCCCGACGTCAACCAGCGTTCTGATCAGTTGGAGCGCGCCGAGCACCGGCGCTCACCCCTCGGGCTACACGCTCACGCGCAATGGCTCGCCGGTCCCGAGCGGCAGCGGCTGTTTCGGGACCATTGCCACGACATCGTGCACCGATAGTGGCCTCGCCGCAGAGACCACCTACACCTACACCGTGAGCGCCGTCGCGGGCAGCAATTGGGCGAGCAGCGCCAGTTCCTCATTCCACGGCACGACGTCGGGCTCTGGAGGGGCCAACTTCATCTCGGCCGGCAGCTACACCCTCAACGTGCCCGCCGGTGTGACCACGTTCACGTTCACGATGGCGGGGGCAGGTGGTGGTGGTGGCGCCAGCGGGGCAGCCGGCGCGGCGGGCGGCACCGTGTCTGGAACGATCACCATCCCCAGCAGCAGCTCCCCGACGCAGTTCACGGTGATCGTGGGCGGCGGGGGCGGCGGTGCCAGCGGCCCAACCGGCGGTGCGGCCGGGACCGGCGGCACGGGCTGCGCAGCCGGGGGCGCCGGGGGCAGCGGCACGGTGTCGGCAAGCGGTGGCGGCGCAGGCGGCGGGTCGAGCTGCATCTACCTTCTGGGAGCGCCCAGCGGGACGATCGTGCTCGTCGGCGGCGGCGGGGGTGGCGGTGGCGCCAACAGCACCGGCGCAGGCGGCGCGGGCGGCGGAGGTCCGACGGCCAACCCTGGCACCAACACCGCCGCCACCGGCACGGCCAATGGGAGTAACGGTGCAGGCGGCGGCGGAAAGACCGCGACCTCGGGCTGCTCACCGACCTGCACGATCACGAATACCGCCGGTGCGGCGGGCCTCGGTGGCCATAACGGCACGAGCGGCGGCACCGGCACGGGCACGAACACCGGCGGCACCGGCGCGACCACCGGTAACGTCTCGGGCGACGGTGCTGGCGGTGGTGGTGGCGGCGGGTTGGCCTCTGGGGGCGGGGGTGCCGGCGGCACCGGGACGACCGCAGGCGCCGGCGGCGGCGGCGGATCCGCCTACACGGGCGGCACGGCCACCTATGGCGTGAGCGTCTCGTCGGCCAGCAATGGCGGCGGCGGTGCCGGCGGCGGCTCTGGAGCGGCAGGCACAGCCGGCTCCGTCAGCTTCACTGGTTCCGGCATCACCGGCTCTTGAGTGTCGCCAGCTGAATGACTTGCGATCGCCTGCGGTCGCGGGTGCGGACTGGCAAAGCGCGAAGTCCGTCGCAACGAGAGGCTGACCGCACGGGCGCATGGGCAGATCGTGCCCCGAACGGCTGCCGACGCCGGCGTGAAGGGCAAGGCGTGCTTGCCGCACACCTTGCGGCACACCTACGCGTCCATCAAGCAGCGCAGCAGCAACGGCCGCGCCGTGCGCGCCGCCGACACGGTCGCGCAGGACTGGCGGGTGTGGGGCCTGCGCTGTCAGCACATCACCTACCGGGAAATCGGTGAGGAACTTGGCATCGACTCGTCCACGGCGTACGACGCGGTGCAGCGCGCGGCGCAGATGATCCCCACGGAGGGCGCGGCCGAGACGCGCCCGGGCGGCATGACCGCCACTCACTCGGTAGATCGGGCACGGATTGACGCACGTCGAACTCGACCAGATACGCGCTTAGGTCAGACCGCCCGCATTCATGGCGCGGGCGGTCGCATGATGGCACGCACGACGGTAATCACAGACGAACTCACCGACGCGATGTGCGAGCTCGTCGAGGCCGGGCTACCGATCTCGGTCGCGGGCGAGGCTGTGGGCATCAGTCGGGCTACCGTGCGCGAATGGTTGCGTCGCACCGAGGACCGCGACGACAGGCCGAACGGCGACGCGAATGCCATATTTGTCACGCGAGTCCGGGCCGCGAACGCGCGGGCGATGGCCAACGCGGTGCGCGATCTACTCGCGACCGCCAATAGTCGCAGCGATTGGCGGGCGCACGCCTGGTTCCTCGAACGATCGTGGCCCCACATCTATGGCAACCGCGTACCCGAGGCCCAGGACGACGGCGATCACTTCGCCGCGCGGGCGTTTCCGCCGCGCGATTGAGCAGGGGCGCGGCTAACGCGGATTGGTGTTGACCGCGTCATGTATTGCCCAAACGCCGAATACGCCGGGGTTGGCGGCTCGCGATCAGCACGAGCGGATCGCCGCTGAGATGGAACGGTTCGGCCAGCCCGCCGACGGGGACATTTGACTTCAAATGGATGCGGGTGAGGGTCGTCAGCCCTCGGAGTGGACTCTGATCGAGGGCTGTGCTGAGCTCCTGTGGAAGGTCTGCCTTCAGCCCGTCCTGGCAGCGATGATCGAGAGGTGGATCGGTTTGCGGGTTGCCGCGTCGATCAGGAAGGGTCCTCAGATCTGGCGACGGGGTCGTCTGCGCGGCGCCGTCATGGCCGGAGTGCTGCTCCTGGCCGGATGGATGGCGCGCGACCGGTGCGGCCGATCGGCGCCTCGAACCGGAACTCGTCGGCGGCGCGGTCCGCTCGGAATACTATGGAAGCCGATGGTCGGCACTCGCGAGGACTCCGAGCAGATCCTTCAGCAGGCAGCACAGGCGGCCGGCGAGGTTGCGCCCGTTGCGCTGCTCGGGCTGCAGGGGCAGCTTCGGCGCGTGGCGACCGAACTCGAGGCGACACGTCGCGGCGTGGAGGCGATCCGCTTGGAGCCTCCCGCGGCGCGGGAGCGCTTAGCGCGCCTTGAGGCCGCCCAGACGGCGCTCTACGGGGTACGGGCCCGGCTGCGCGCGCTCGAGGCCGCCGGGCCGATCTTCGATGCGATGCACGCCAGGCTCCGGGCGCTGTCACCATCGCTTGAGTCCGCACGGCGCGCTTTGGAGGCCACGCCGCTGCCGACGCTCGCCGCCACCAGGCACCACGTCCGTGCACTGGCGACCGAAGTCGAGGCGGCGAGCCGCACGCTGCAGGCTCCGGCGTCGGTGCTCGAGAGCCTCCGCGCCAGAGCTCGGGTGCTGGATGCGCTGGAGCCCTTGATCACCGATGCCCGAGAGGAGGTCGCTCGGCTCGAGACGCTGTCCGAGTCGCTCGAGGGGGCACGCCGCGAGCTGCGGGCGATCTCCGCGGAGGCTGACGCCGCACTGCGTGCGCTTGAGGCCGTGCTGCGCGTATACGAGCAATAGCCACGCCGCCGAGCTCTCCCGCTGACCGGCGGCGTCGCGGCGGATAGATCGGCCGATTCGCTCAGCTCATGGGGATCACGGCCGGCGATCATCTGGAAGTCGTACGCGCGCAAGTTCGAGCGCTCGCAGACCGCCGAACGGCGAGGTGTGGCCGACGCGCTGCTGGCCGCCCGTATCCGCACGGCATGCGCACGGGCCGAGGTGATCGAGCTGGCCGCCCACCGTAACAACGCGAAAACCCCAGCGCTAGCAGGGGTTTCGGAAGAGCGGGAGACGGGACTCGAACCCGCGACCCTCAGCTTGGAAGGCTAAATCCGGTGCATAACGGTGCGTACTGGCGCGACAGGAAACCCCGTAACGGTGCGGCTCTCGGGACTGAGCCCATCGCACCGTTACCCACCGTTGTGCAAAACGGTGCGACGACGGTGCGACCACCGGCGGCTACCTGCGCGCACGTCCGGCCTCCGAGCAGGCGGCCCGGTTCACGCGGGCGCTCCAGCCAGCGGTGGCGGCACCCGACTCGGCGACGACGAACGGGGCGCTGGGGTCGGCCTGACCTTGTCGCGGACGGTGAGGCGTGGGGGAGGGCCTTACTTACCCTCATGCGAACCGGGGCGTGACGTTGGCTGGACCAGTGATCGTGCTGTAGCGCGGTTATCGAGCCGTTGACTTGCACGGTCTGAACCGGTCGGCCGACGCACACGCCTCCGTCAGGCAACGTTCGGCCTGGCCTGTCGCCGGACGGAGCCGGCAGGGTCGTTCAGGGTCTGCGGCCGTGGAAGGTGCGGCGCAGGTCGCTGACCCAGGCGTCGGGGTTCTCCCAGGGGATGAAGTGGCCGCCGTGGTCGTGGGCGTTGACGTTGACGTGGTTGAACCACTCGGCCTGCGGGCTGGTTTTGAACGCGTGGACGCGTTCTTTGGCGGTGTGGATGCCGGGCGGGTTCTCGTAGGTGACGAAGGTGAGGCCGACCGGGGCCTGCACTATCGGGGTGCGGTCGTGGGCAGGACTCCAGGGGTAGCGGTTGGCGTTGGCGTAGTACCGCATCGAGGTGGCGATGGAGTTGTTGACCCAGTAGATCGTGGCGTGGGTGAGCATGTCGTCCTTGGTGAAGACGGACTCGACGTCGCCGCCGTTGTCGCTCCAGGCGTTCCAGCGTTCCAGCAGCCAGGCGAGCAGCCCGGCGGGTGAGTCGCTCAGCCCATGGGCCAGGGTGGCGCCGTCGAGCATGTGCACGGCGAGGTGGGACGCCGAGCGGTGGTCCAGCTCGATGATGCGGGCGCGGACGTCAGCGGGCTGGTCGTCGGTCAGGGGCCGGTTCCGGGCGAAGTCCCAGGCGCGGGGGCCGGTGAAGAAGTCCAGCGGCAGCCCGGAGCCGATGTGGATGCCGTACAGCTCGTCGGCGTACTTGTGGCCGAGCTGGCTGGAGACGATCCCGCCGATGTCGCAGCCCCCAGCGGCGTACTTCTCGTATCCCAGGGTCTCGGTCATCAGGGTGTGCCAGAGGTCGGCGACCTTCCAGAAGTTGACGTCCGGAAAGCCGGTGAGCGGGCCGGGGAATCCAAAGCCGGGCAGGGACGGCACGATGACCTCGAACGCATCGACGGGGTCAGCGCCGAACGCGGCGGGGTCGGCGAGCGGGTCGACCACCTTCGACCAGTGCCAGAACGTCCACGGCCAGCCGTGAGTGAGGATCAACGGGATCGGCCGCGGGCCACGGCCGGGCTCGCGCATGAAGTGCACCGAGACACCGGCGACGCTCACCTGGTAGTGCTCATAGGCGTTGATGGCAGCCTCGGCCTGGCGCCAGTCATAGCCGTCACGCCAATAGGCGACCAACTCACGCAGATAGCTGTCCGGCACGCCGTAGGACCAGTCCGCATTCCGCTCGTCCAGCGGCGGACGAGTCAGAGTGAGACGAGCGCGCAGGTCATCAAGGACCTCGTCGGACACACGGATCGGGGTGGGGTCCAAGGGAAAGGCGTCCGGGGTGGTCAGCGTCATTCCCCCGAGTTCCGCAGTTGATGGGCATTTGAGTGGGGTTTGCGGCTCGGATTGCCCGTAAACACTGAGGTCTGGGTTGGCCGAAGGCCGGAACGCGTGGGCACACGGTTTGTGGCGTGTCTCTCGTATTTGTCGGGTTGGTGTGGTATTGGTGTGGGCATGTACTTGCGGACGACGCAGCGGCGGCGCAAGGACGGCTCGCGGGTCCGCTATGTGCAGCTGGCGCACAACCGCCGCGTTGAGGGGGTCACGCGGGCGGAGGTGCTGCTGAACCTCGGCCGCGAGGATGAGCTCGACCTGGAGGGCCTGCGCAGGCTGGCGGGGTCGATCGCCAGGTTCACCGACGGCGATGGCGGCGGGGTGCCGCTGCCGGGCGCGCCGGGTGAGTTCGAGGTCAGCGACTCGCGGCCGCTCGGCGGAGTGTGGCTGCTGGACGGGCTGTGGCGCATGCTCGGGGTCGATCGAGCGCTCCAAGGAGTGCTCGGCCCCAGGCGCTTTACGACCGACGTCGAGCGGGTACTGTTCGCGCTGGTCGCGAACCGAGCGCTGGATCCGTGCTCGAAGCTCGCCGCGACGGAGTGGGCCAGCCTCGATGTCCACATCCCCGGCATGTCCGGGATGGATGAGGATCAGGCCTATCGGGCGATGGACCTGCTCGTGGAGGCCGACGCACAGGCAAAGGTGCAGGAGGCGGTGTTCTTCGCGTGCGCGGATCTGCTGAACCTCGAGGTCGACCTGTTGTTCTTCGACACGACCAGCACATACTTTGAGCGCGACGAACCAGAGCACGGCGATGGCGCCTTCCGCGTGTTCGGCCACTCCAAGGACCACCGGCCGGATCTGCCGCAGATCGTGATCGGCCTGGCGGTCACCAGGCAGGGAGTCCCGGTGCGGGTGTGGTGCTGGCCGGGGAACACCAACGACATGTCCGTCATCGCCGAGGTCAAGGACGGCCTGCGCGGCTGGCGGCTGGGCAGGGTCGTGACCGTCGTGGACCGCGGCTTCTCAAGCGATGAGAACCTGCGCTACCTGACCAGGGCGGGTGGGCACTGGATCGCCGGCGAGCGGATGCGCGACGGCTCCCCCGACGCCCACGCCGCGCTCTCGCGCCAGGGCCGCTACCAGACCGTCCGCGACAACCTGCGCGTCAAGGAAGTCCGGATCGGCGACGGTGACGCAGCCATGCGCTTCGTCATCTGTCACAACCCCGCCGAGGCAGAGCGCGAGCGCACCCAGCGCGAGCAAACCATCCAGCGGCTGCAGGACGAGCTGGGGCGCATCGAGGCTCAGCGAGCGAAGGCAAAAAGCCGGAAGGCGGCCGAGGCGCACACCCGCGCGGAGTGCGCGCTGCGCGACCACCCAAGCCTGGGACGCTACCTGCGCCAGACCCGTTCGGGCCGGCTGCGGATCGACCGTCAGAAGATCGCCGCCGAGCAGCGCCTGGACGGCAAGTTCCTGCTCTCCACCTCAGACCCCGACCTGAGCGCCGAGGACGTCGCACTCGGCTACAAGAACCTGCTCGAAGCAGAGCGTGGCTTCCGCGACCTCAAGAGCACGCTCGAGCTGCGGCCCGTCTTCCACCGCCTGGAGCGCCGCATCCGCGCGCACGTCCTACTCTCCTGGCTCGCGCTGCTCTTGATCCGCGTCGCCGAGCGCCAGACCAACCAGACCTGGCGACGCATCGCGCTGGAGCTCGGGCGCCTGCACCTCGTCACTGTTACCGGCCCGACCGGCACGATCGCCCAGACCACCCAGCTCACCGACACCCAGCGCGAGCTCTACGCCGCCACCGGCATCCAGCCACCGCAGCAGATCACCACGCTACAGCCAGCCTGACTCTCGCCGACAGCCGGCCCCTGGGCGTGGGCACACACGCACACGCTGCACAACGTCCCGGAATCCCGGCCTCCACGGCCGATCTCGGTCGATCCACGTCACCATCAACTGCGGAACTCGGGATTCCTTACTACCTAGGGACGGCGGTGTCGTCGGCGCGGTGGAGGGCCGGCAGTGACGGGTCCACCAACTCCAAGTACGTACGACTTACTGCTCACGACCAGGTCCAACTCCACGCCGAGGGGTATCCCACCGCAGATAAGCCTGGGGCCGAACGATGCCGCGTCGGTCACGCGACCATCACCATGCCGTACCGAGCATGTTCACGCTGTGACCCTCGTGCCCTGATCATCGTCGGTTTGCTGTGAATGTCGCTGCAGGGTGTCACGAATCGGGCCGAAATCCGGATTTCTTTAGTGCAAGGGAACTCCGAGAGGACGGCGGGGCATGGTCGATCAGAGTGCGTCTGGGGCGGCGGTTGCCCCGGCGGATCGGGCGGCGGTGACCAGGCGCCGGCCAGGACGAGGTCATCGACCAGCCGCCGGGGGTGTACGTGATGGGCGACCTACTCAACGATGAGGATGGCCGCGTCTACACGCAGCTTGGAGTGGTGCGGATTCTCCGGATCGTCTGTGCGGCACGTCAGTCCAGGTCCACGGTCCCGCCCTCGGCGTCCCGGGATTCATGTCTGGCGAGTGCGGCCTCCTTGCGGGCGACGTCGGCCTCAAATTCGCCGAGCGCCTGCATAAACGCGTCGTGGGTGATGACCTCCTCGGCTCGTCGAGCCGGGGCGTCGAGACCCATCAGCCGCGCCTTGCGCTCCTGGACCCGGAGCAGTTGGGAAATCGCCTGGAGACCTGGCGACCACCTGGCGCTACCTGCACGCCAGGCCAGCCGCTGAGCACCCGGCAGCGCTCACGCTCGCGTTCGAAGTGGCTCCTAGCTGTACCCACTCACCACATTGGTGACAGCCTCGTAATCGGCGCTCGGCCCCCGAGCGCCGAATGCCGACGCCGGGTGTTGTAGTACGCGAGCCACTCAGGCAGCGCCTGGGCGCGCTGGTCATTGCTCGTAAATGGGCGTTGATATGCCCATTCGGCCTGGAGGGTGCGATTGAAGCGTTCCACCTTGCCGTTTTGCCAGGGGCAATGGGGCCGGATGAGCACGTGTCGTGCCCCCAGGCGCCCAAGGGCGTTCTGGAGTGCGTCGGAGAGTCGATACGCAAATGCGTTGTCGGTCATCACCCGCTCGATGCGGGTGATGCCGCATTCGGCAAAGACGCCGGCCGCGCGCTCGAGAAACCCGGCACATGTCGCACCGGTCTCATCCGCGTGGATCTCGGCGTAGGCCACACGTGAGTGGTCGTCGATGGCCGCATGGACGTAGTCAAAGCCCATGAGCCGATGCCTGCGGGCTTCGGTGGTGCGTCCGTGCATGCGCCAGCCGCCCCCGTCGGGGATGCGCCCGAGCTTTTTGACGTCGATGTGGATCAGCTCGCCCGGGGTGGCACGTTCGTAGCGTGTGCGGGTCGCCGGCCCGCGGCGTACCGGGATCCCCGTCAGCGCATCCAGGTCACGTAAGGCCGGCATCCGGTTGCGCACAAGCACGCGTCCGACCGTTGCGGCACACAGCCCGAGTTCCTGGGCGATCCATTCCGCACCGCGGCGTGCGTGTGCCCGCAGCGCACAGATCGCCTGCTCGAGCTCCGCATCGATGCGATGCGGGATGTGATGCGGCCGGCTTGTGCGGTCGAAAAGCCCGGCCGGGCCCTCGGTGCGATAGCGGTCACGCCACTTGTAGGCACAGGTGCGCGAACAGCCCAGCTGGGCTGCGACATCGGCCACGCGATACCCGGCCAGGATGCGCTCGACCAACAGCAAGCGTCCGCGCGGGGTCAGGCGCGCATTAGGGTGGGCCATGAGGACCTCCGGGATGTGGATGGCTTGAGATACCTCCACAACACCCGCGGGGTCCTCACCCGGTCAAGGGCTGTTACCAACCCTGTGAGTGGTTACAGCTAGGCCAGAACAACTCATCAGGGCGGTTTGACGGCGCGTGAGCCCGACGGACCCCATCTGCCTAGTCTGCGCTCGTCCCTTTGGGTACCGCGATAAGTGGCCAGGACCTGGATGGTAGGCAGCTTGGAATCTATCGAGGGGGTGCTGTCGCGGCCGTTGCACGGCCTATCTCTCGTACCACCCCTCGAGGAAGGCGCGTCCAAGGGTGATGTTCCACAGCATGTACATGAGCCAGGCGGGCGTCGCTGCCCTGTCGATCTCGATCCTCTCGGCGCCCAGGGCGAGGGCTGCGAAGATGTAGCGGTGCCTTCCATGGCCGGTTGGCGGTGCGGCGCCGACGTAGCGCTTTGTCCGAGCGTCGTTCGGGAGTTGAAAGGCGCCTGGCGGGAGCCCTGCGCCGGGCTCGTCGCCGGCGCCAACTGGCAGTTCGGTGACGTTGCCCGGAATGTTCACCACCACCCAGTGCCAGAAGCCGCCGACCGTGGGCGCTTCGGGGTCGTACATGGTGACCACGAAGCTCTTGGTGTCTGAGGGGAAGCCGCTCCACGCGAGCTGCGGGGACTGGTCCTCGCCGCCCGCGCCGAGGATGCCGCTGACCTGCGGCATCGCCAGCTTCTGACCCGCGCGCAGGTCGCTGCTGGTCAGTGAGAACGAGGCTGCCGGGGGAAGGTTGTCGTACGGGTTCCAAGTCATGTTCTCGTCTCCTGTTCCTGAAAAAGGGGCAGTCACCAGCCATTCGGCCCGCGGCGTCCCGCAGATCCTCCTCTCGCACCACGTCGAGGCTGTCGGAACGTCAGCTCTTCCTCGGAGAGCCCGGGAAGGAACGCGGCGAACTCTCCGGTTTCGGCGCGGCTGGAATTCTCCAAGGCCATCACGTAAGGCTCGCACTCCACCATCAGCAGGTAAAGGTGCCAAGGGGACGGTTGAAGTGATCGCGAATCCAGACCTGGAGCCGAGCGGGGACTACGTCAGCCCGTTCGCGACGTTCCCGTACGAGTTCTGGGCCTATCACCGCACCGGGGCCACGTATGACGGCCCGGTTCGCGTCGAGGCCACGGAGAGCTCCAACGGCACACTCGCCACGCCCACCGCGTGTGTGTCGGGAAGCATCCAACAGTCGCTTATCTGCGTGCTGCGGCGTGCGACTTCCGGGCCGTGTCGTGGTGCCCGAGTGCTGGGAGGGGCAAGAAAAAGCCCCGCGTTAGCAGGGCATTTCATAGAGCGGGAGACGGGGCTCGAACCCGCGACATTCAGCTTGGAAGGCTAAATCGGGCGCGTAACGGTGGGGAAGGGCGCGACAGGAATCCGGGCAACGGTGCGGATTCTCGCCATCGGTGAGTCACGCCGTCACCCGCCGTTTCGCGATCTGGTGCTACAACGGTGCTACAACGGTGCTACAACGAGTCGCTCCTGGCCGCCGGTGGCGTTGACCTGGTGACGATCCAGGCAGCGATGGGCCACAGCGCCCTCGCGACCACCGGCGGCTACCTGCGCGCACGTCCGGCCTCCGAGCAGGCGGCCCGGTTCACGCGGGCGTTCCAGCCAGCGGCGGCGGCACCCGACTCGGCGACGACCACCGGGGCGCTGGGGTCGGCCTGATCTTGTCGCGGACGGTGAGGCGTGGGGAAGGAGCAGACAGGGCTCGAACCTGCGACCTTTGGCTCCGGAGGCCAAATCCGGTGCGTAACGGTGCATACGCATGCGACAGAAAACTGGGCAACGATACGGGATCTCGGGGGTGCGCGCCTCGCGCCGTTACCCGCCGTTGCGCGATCTGGTGCGACAACGGCCGGGTCTTGGCGGGTGGTTTGGGCTCGCTGGCATGTTGCCTTACGGGCGATGCCGGCCTCCAAGTCGGCGACCGCCGCCATGAAGACATCTGGGTGATGACGTCAACGCCCCGCCGCGTCGTTGCATCGAGCCCCATCAGCCGCGCCTTGCGCTCGTGGACCCGCAGCAATTGGCCGATCGCCTGGAGCCCGGGACCACGAGCGAGAGCGGTCCAGACCCAAGGGTGCCAGACCGCTCCGTCGTCGTTGATCCGCCTCTCAAAATGAGCAGCTGCTGCCTGCCACAATTACGGGAGGAAGACCGCCAGAAACGTCAGCCCGTGATGTTGCCGTCGGTCAGCGCCCCCCCGGCGCCGTTGTTCCAGGTGTCCGCCCACACTTGCGTCGTGTGCACACCGGCCGACAGCACGTGTGCGATGTAGACGTAGCCCCAGGTCGCCTCATTCGGGGTCGAGACGGTGTTAGCCGGGAAGAACAGCTGCGGCCATAAGTACGAAGGGTCGGCGGGACTCGAAGTCGTCCAGTGCTTGAGCACGCCGTGGTTCGGTCCGCCGTTCGGTTTGGTGGTCGCGTAGAACTCCGCGAACTTGCCGTATCCGCTCATGCTCCCGGTCACCGAGCGCCCGAATTTCCCTCCGGGGTTGAGGGTCTGGTTCGGCGTAAGCTGGCCGACGATTGCGGTGAATGTGCCCGAGTCCTTCAGCGATGCGTTGTAGGCGTAGCACGGTCCGCTGGCGGAATAGCCCGTGAGGCCAATACAGTTGCTCGCTGCGACTTTGCCCAGCGAGGTCACCGTCGCCACGCGGGTGAAGTTGTCGTTTGCCCAGTTGTTGCCGCCGCTGCCCGAGTCAGGACGTGCCGTGAGCTTGGTCGTGGCGGTCGCCTGATGGGGCCCTCCCGCGAATGCCGTCACGGCGGCCACCGGCACGATGGCACACGCTGCGACGACTGGCAGCCAGCGGGTAAGGACGCGCTTGTTCAACATGGTCCATCTACCTCCGCTTAATTGTGTCGCGCGCTTCGCCATGAGCACCGGGGCCGATCCAACATGGCGAGGCGCCCTCGGTCGCCCACTGCGGGCGGTTGCTCCAACGCGCAAGGTCCTGCAGGGATATCCGCACTTACTCAGTGCATACTGATCACGCTAGTCTCCGGAGCGGCCGACACGAGGGGCCGGAGACCGGCGTGGTCCGGCCTTTGCAAGAACCAAACAACCGGATGCCAGGCTTCGGCACGCTCCCTTCGAGCGCCAGCTCGGGCCTGTCCAAGACGGGCGCGCTGATCGGACGGCAACGCACTGCTGGCCGCCCGAGCCGGTGGGCGCACGGTGGACGCCCCAGGCGAGGTGATCGATATCGCCACGCGCCGTTTGAACGCCAAAAGCCCCGCGTTAGCAGGGATTTCAATAGAGCGGGAGACGGGGCTCGAACCCGCGACATTCAGCTTGGAAGGCTGACGCTCTAGCCAACTGAGCTACTCCCGCATGCCAACGATTACCCTATCAAGAGGTGGCCGACGGACCCCGGTCGGAGATCTTCGGCGTCTCGCGCACCCGCTGGGCCATGACCCGGACCGCGTCCGGCCAGAACTGGCTGCCCGAGCATCGCTCGAGTTCATCAAGGGCGTCGAGCGGTTCGCGGGTTGGCGCGTAGCTGCTGCGCGCGGCAGTCATCACATCCCACGCGTCCGCGACGGCGATGATACGCGCGCCCTCGGAGATGTCGTAGCCTGGGGCACCGTCAGGGTAGCCGGATCCGTCCCAGCGCTCGTGGTGCTGGCGGATCCATTCCCGCTGGGCATGGTCGAGCGATTCGACGCCGATTTCCGCACCGAGGGTCGTGTGGCGCTTGATCTGGTCGAACTCCTCCGGCTCCAGCCCGCCATGCTTGAGCAGAATTGCGTCAGGGATGCCGACCTTACCGATGTCGTGCAGGAGCGCCGCGTCGCGCAGGCGCAGCGCGTCGGCAGGGCTCCATCCAAGTCGGGTAGCAAGGTCGCAAGAGATGTCGGCGACCCGCTCGGAGTGCGCCAGCGTTCCCGGGTCTTTTGCGTCCACCGCGCGGGCGAGCGCCCGCAGCGCGGCCATCGATTGGTCGCGCTTGATGCGCCGCGCGCGTTCGTCGGCCGACAGGCTCTCGATCGTGTCCGGCGAGAAAATGAACGTCTGGTCGCGTCCGTGGGACTTGGCCCAGTACAGGGCGCTGTCAGCCATGCCGACGAGTTCCTCGCTCGATTCGTGGGCGGTCTCAAGGTCACAGACACCGGCGGAGAGGGAGATGGCGATGCCTTGGGGCATTGGGGTCGCCGATACCGTGCGTCGTGCGCGCTCGATCGCCTCTGCCGCCGATTGCAGATTCGACTCGGGCAGGATCCAAGCGAATTCCTCACCGCCGATGCGCGCGATCATCTCGTCGCGGCGGACGCACGAGGTCAGTCGGTGGCCGACCTCCACGAGGATCGCGTCGCCCATGGGATGCCCATGGGCGTCGTTGAGCCGCTTGAAGTGGTCCAGGTCGAGGATCGCGAGACTGACCGGACGTCCGTACCGGCGCGAGCGGGCGACTTCGATCGCCAGACGTTCCTGGAAGGCGCGATGGTTCGGGAGTCCGGTGAGCGCATCGGTCAGGGCCTGGCTGGCCAGCCGCTCGCGGGTCTGGTCGGCGGTGACGGCGATCGCGATGACTTCGGCGATGCGGTTGAGTTGGCCCTCGGTGTCGTCCGGGAACCGGTCGCCATTGCGGGTCGCAGCCATGACGACGCCCCAGACGCGATCGTCGATGTGGACGGGGGCGGCCACCGATGCGGTCAATCCGAGCGGCGGCGAGGTCACACCGGTGACCGCGTCGAGTCGGGCGTAGCTGTCGATGCGGCCGGTCAGGTCCTCGTCGCAGACCCGGCGCAACAGGATCGCCTGCTCAAGCGGGATGCAATCCCCGGCGATCAGGCGCGGGTGTGGATCGTGGAGCCCGACGACGATGCACTGACGCTCGGCGAAGCGGCCGACCATGGCGCACTCGGTGCCGGTCAACTCGGCGATCTCTGTTGCGGCGAGGTTCATGACCTGCTCGAACGCATCGCCACGGGCCGCGCCGCTGGCGATGCGGTGCAGGGCGGCGTGCTCGGCCATGTGCCGGTCCGAGCGCAACGCTCGTTCGGCCAATTGGTGGTCGCGCGCGATGCGCTGGCGGGCGTCGGCGCCGGTGACGATCAGGTGCGGTGGCCGCCCGGCGCGTTCCGAGACGCATGTCACGTGGAGGTCGACCGGCAGCGGGTCGGCGCCGTGCGGGACCACGTGCGCGGTGAGTCGCACCGGTGTCGCGCTTGTCTGTGCGCGGCGGACGGCCTCGCGCACCATCGGGCGGTCATGCTCGGCGATGAACGACAGCGGGCGCACGTCCTCGGTGATCGGTCCGGTAATCCCGAGCAGCTCGCGTCCAGCGTTGTTGAGTAGCGTGATTCGCCCGTCCCTGTCGATGACGACGACGAGGTCGTTGGCGTGCTCGACGACGGATGCGAAGAACTGGGTGAGCAGACGGTCGCGTTCGACGGCGGGCCCCTCGATCTGTACAGCCCGCCCGAGACGCGCTCCGGCCAGGTCGATCAGGCTGGCTGCCGCCGGCCGCGCGGCGTCGTTATCGTGCGCAGAGGAGGGGGGGCTCATGTACGAGTTCATCGGCGAAGGGCCCGGGGAACTGTAGGACCTGTCCAGAGCTTTTTTAGCGTTTTGCGCTCGCCGCGTCGCCGGGTCAGGTGGCCGTGTCGGCGAGCTCGGCGACGATGTCGCCCGCCGGCGGGGCGGCGTGGACGGCACGGACCGAATGGGCCGCATAATGCGGCATCGCCGCGAGCATGCCGACCGTCGAGCGGGTTGGATTCGCCGTGGCGCCGCGGGGCAGGGGAATCTCCACGCCACGCTCGCGAACGACGCCGACGATGTCCGGTGCCTCCGCGAGGGCGCTCAAGGACTCGCGCAGGGCGCGGTGCGCTGCGTCCGGCCACCCGTACCCCAATGCCGTCGTGATCACGGTGTCCTCGGGGGTGGCGTCGATCAGCGCCTGCCGGTACGCGTCGCGCGCAGCGGACTCCGCCGCGGCGACGAACACCGTGCCACAGCGCACCGCGCCGGCTCCGGCGTCGAGGCTCCGCACGACGTCGTCGTTCGTGCCGATGCCTCCTGCGGGGACGACGGGCACGGTCAGTTCGGCATAGGCCTCGCCGATGATCGCCTCGAGCGGCCGGGTCCCACGGACGTGTCCGCCCGCCTCGATGCCCCGGACCGCGACGATGTCGGACCCGGCGCCTTCGGCTTGCCGGGCTTCGGCGAGCGAGCCGAGCTGCCAGCTGGCACGTGCCCCACCCGCGTGGATGCTCATGATGACCGCTGGGTCCGTCGCACCCCAGAAGAGTCCGACGACCCGCGCGCGCCGCGGCGATCTCCAGCAGCCCGGGCTGAGACACGGCGCCAGGAACGTGACCCCGAACGGGCCGGGCCGGTGTCGGCCAACCCGTCGAGGTCGCGCGCGAGCCGGGCCGGGGCGTAGTGGGCCCCGCCGAGCATGCCGAGCGCGCCGGCATCACAGACCGCGGCAGAGAGCTCCGGGACCGAGGTGCGCGGCATCCCGGCAAGCTGGATCGGCAGGCGGCACCCGACCGGGTCGGTGAAACGCGTAGCCGGCGGGCTCACCCGGTCGGCAGGTCGACGATCACCAGGCGCGGCTCGCACATGCTGCGCACGGCGTAGTGCGGCCCCTCGCGGGTGTTGCCGCTGCCCTTTATCCCTCCGTAAGGCTGTTGGTCGGCGCGAAAGGTCGGGGTCTCGTTGATTACCACGCCGGCGAACTCGAGCCGTTCGGCCCAGGTGATCGCGGCGTCCACGCGCCCGGTAAAGATCCCCGCCTGGAGCCCGTAGCTCGTGGCGTTGCAGAGCGCGATCGCAGCGTCGATGGTGTGGTAGTCCGCAACGCCGACGACCGGACCGAACAGCTCCTCGCAGGTGACCTTCATGTTCGGCGTAATGCCGTCGAGCACCGTCGGCTCGATCAGGCCATCGCGCATGTGCCCCCCCGTGGCGATCGTCGCCCCGTCGGCGACCGCTTCGGCGATCCAATCGCGCACGCGCCGGCGAGCGCTGGGGGTGATCACGGGGCCGACATCGGTGGCCTCGTCCGCCGGGTCGCCGAGGACCAGGCCCTCGACGGCGGTCACCAGGTGCGCCAGAAAGACGTCGTGGACGGACGCATGCACGTAGACCCGCTGCGCGCTGATGCAGGATTGGCCGGCGTGGGTGAACCCCGAGGCCGCGATGCGCGCCGCCGCCCGAACCAAGTCGGCATCCTCGGCGACGATGATGGGCGTCGAGTTGCCGAGCTCGAGGGCGACGTGCTTGCGGGGTGCCCGCTCGCGGATTGCCCAGCCCACGGGCCCTGAACCGGTGAACGAGATCATCGCAATCTCGGGATGATCCACCAGGGCGCCGCCCACCTGCTCACCGCTGCCGGTGATGACCGCCAGCGCCCCGGCCGGCAGCCCGGCCTCGGCGAGGGCGTCGGCGAGCAGGAGCGCAGACAGCGGGGTCTTCTCGGCGGGCTTGAGGACGACCGGGCAGCCCGCGGCAATCGCGGGCCCGAGCTTGTGCGCGACCAGGTTGAGCGGGAAGTTGAACGGTGCGATCGCGCCCAGGATCCCGATCGGGGCGTACCGGACCAAGCCGATCTTGCCGACGCCGGCCGACGACGCGTCGAAGGGCACGGTCTCGCCGGAGAGCGTGCGCGCCTCGGCCGCCGAGAAGGTGAGCGTGTCGACGCAGCGCGCGACCTCGCCGCGCGCCTGGCGGATCGGCTTGCCGGCCTCCTGGCAGAGCGCCTGTGCGAAGTGCTCGGACCTCTCGGCCACGATCGCGGCGGCGCCGTCGAGCACGCGCGCACGTTCGACGGGAGGCGCAGGCGGCAAATGCGCGGCGGCATCGCGCACGGCGCGCGCGACATGGTCGGCGTCGCCTGTTGCGACCTCGGCGATGAGCTCCCCGGAATAGGGGTTGCGGACCTCGATGACACCGGACCCGTGCACGAACCGGCCACCGAGAAACAATCCGGTCGGCAGCTGGGGGGCAGGTCCGCTCAGCACGGTGCTACGTCGACTTCCGGGCCGCGCGCGCGGCCAGGCCCTCGGCATGGAAGGCGCGGGCGCGTCGCATGTTCTCGATGTCGGGGCCGTTGCCCTCGATCCCGGGGACCTCCAGGATGACGGGCAGCTCCTGCAACTCCGGCGCGCCGAGGATCGAGCGCATCCCGTCACGGCCAATTTTGCCGTCGCCGAGGTTCTCGTGTCGATCGCGGTTCGACCCGAAGTCGGTCATCGAGTCGTTCAGGTGCAGGCACCGCAGCTGGGCGATCCCGAGCGTCGTGTCGAAGTCGTCGAGTACCCCATCGATGCCGCCGGGCTCGTGGACCGGATAGCCGCTGGCAAACAGATGCTGGGTGTCGAGGCAGACGCCCAGGCGCTCGGGGTCGCCGACGCGGTCCCAGACCGACTTGAGTTGCGCGAAGGTGCGGCCGATCGTGTCGCCAGCGCCGGCGGTGTTCTCCAAATAGACCTGGCAGGTACCGGGCGCCGCCGAGAACGCCTCGGCGATCCCGCGTGCGATACGGTCGATCGCCTCGTCGAGGGTGCTGCCCTTCGAGGATCCGACGTGCAGGATCACCCCGGCGAGACCGAGCCGCTCACCGATCTCCAGGTGCTGGATGAGGCTGGTCACCGAGAGCCGGTAGATGTTGCGCGTGCGCGTCGCGGGCTTGCCGGGCGGTCCGGAGGGGACCTCGCGGTCGGGCGCCCCGAGATTGATCAGGTAGAGGCCATGGCTGACCAGGGGGCCCATGCCGGCTGCGGCAGCCTGGTCGCGGAACGCGGCGATCTCCGCATCGCTGTGGTTGATCGGCCGCCAGGTCCGGGGATTGTGGGTGAATACCTGCAGGCTCTCGCAGCCGATGGCCTGGCCGCGGGCGATCGCCTTGCTGATGCCGCCTGACGATGAGACGTGGGCACCGAAGCGCATGAGCGGATCCTATGCCGTGCGGGGGGGCCCATGTGGCCGGCATTCGGGCGCGCCGGACCTGCATGGGTATCCTTCGGGCCATGCCTCCATTCCAACGTCGCGACATCACCGTGCCTGCTCGCGTGCGCTTTGCGCCCAGCCCGACGGGCAATCTGCACGTGGGGGGTGCCCGCACGGCCCTGTTCAGCTGGCTGGTCGCCCGTCATACCGGCGGGGTCTACATCCTGCGCCTGGAGGACACCGACCGCGAGCGCTCGACGCCAGAGTCCGAGGCGCAGATCCTGCGATCGCTCGAGTGGCTCGGCCTCGACTGGGATGAGGGCCCGTACCGCCAGAGCGAGCGCGCCGACGTCTACCTGGCCGCGATCGATCGCCTGAAGGCCGCCGGTACGGTCTACGCCGTATGGGAGACCGACGAGGAACTCGAGGCGCAGCGTATCGACGCGCGCCGCGACAAGCGCGCCCCGGTCGTCCGGGGCAGACGCGACTGGACCGAGGCGCAGGTCGCCGGCTTCGTGGCCGAGGGACGCCGTCCGGCATGGCGGTTCGCCGTTGACGTGGCCGGGCGCACCATGATCGACGACTACGTGCGCGGCGAAGTGACCTTCGAGCACACGGCGATCGAGGACTTCATCGTGGCCCGTTCGGACGGGACGCCGACCTACAACCTCGCGGCAGCGGTCGACGATCTGGAGATGGGAATCACGCACGTGATCCGCGGCGAGGACCACCTGTCCAATACGCCCAAGCAGATGATGGTGATCCGGGCACTCGGCGGTGAGCCGCCCGAGTATGCGCACATCCCGCTCATCCTCGGGCCGGACAAGAAGCGGCTGTCCAAGCGCCACGGGGCGGCGTCGGTTGAGGACCTGCGCGACGCGGGCTTCGTGCAGCCGGCAGTCCTGAACGCCCTGGCGCTGCTGGGGTGGAGCTTCGACGACAAGACCACGATGTTCACGGTGCGCGAGCTGATCGAAAAGTTCAGCGTCGCGCGCATCTCCAAGAGCCCCGCGATCTTTGACCTCAAGAAGCTCAAGGTGCTCAACGGTCGCTATCTGCGCATGATGAGCACTGAGGAGTTCACCGACGTGCTGCTCGAATACCTGGAGCGTACGGGCTTTTTCGACGGCAAGGACCCTGGCGCGCACGACCTCGTGCGCGAGTCGGTGCCGGCAGTCAAGCGCAAGCTCACCACGCTGGCCGACTACGTGCCGCTGGCGGGATGGTTGTTTCGGCCGCTGGAGATCGAGCCGGAGGCCTGGGAGACGCTCGCCGGCGACGTGCGACGGTCGATCCAGGCGATCGGCGGCGGGCTTGCGCGCCTCGAGCTGCTCGAGAACTTCACGCTCGATGCGATCAAGGATGCCCTGCAGGACCAGCTGCACATCCTCGGCGAGGATGCCCGCGGGTTCCTCGAGCCGCAGCGAATCGCCCTGACCGGCCAACGCATCTCCACCGGCATCTATGAAAGCCTCCTGCTTGCCGGGCGAGAGGAGTCGCTGGCACGGTATCGTCAGACTCTCGGTCGTCTCGCGGAGATTTGGGTCGCATGAAGCGCTTCTTGAACCTGCCGCCGTGGCAGTCGGTCGGTCTGTTCGCCGCCGTCGTGTTCGGTGTCTACCTGGTCCTGGCGGTCACTTTTCAGGCCCGCGGCGAGAGCCAGAGTTCGCTGGCCGGTGTGGCGGGGATCTTCGCGTGGGCGGTCTTGGCCGTTGCGCTGGTGGTGTACCTGAACGCCTGGCGACGCCGCCCGAACGCCGCGGAGCGGCTCGTCGTTCGTTACCTGACCGAAAACCGCGTCGTGGCAGACTGGCTGGGGCAGCCGGTGAAGGTCGAGCTGCCGGAGCGGATCGGCAGGGGCGCGAGCAATGACGCCGTCCAGACGCCGGTCACCGCGCGGGTCTCCGGGCCGCTGGGAGACGGCGAGGCGCACCTGACGCTCGCGCGGGTCTCCGGGGCGTGGGAGGTGCTGCACGCCGAGCTCGACCGCAGGGGCAGGGTCGTCCCGCTGACGGTCGAGCACTAACCCACCTGTCGATCGCCATTCGGGTGGAGGTTTCGGTACGGTGTGCCCACGACCCGGGACGTGGCGCAGCCTGGTAGCGCACCGGCTTTGGGTGCCGGGGGTCGCCGGTTCGAATCCGGCCGTCCCGATGGCCCTCGCGGTGGCGTGTCCGCCTGGTGAGGATTTGCGGTACCGGCAGCGGGTGGGAAGGCGACGCGGGATGGCAACAGGGCACAGCCAGCGCGGGAACCACCGGAACGCAGGCGTCCGCGGCGTGACATCCGCGGCGCGCGGCGGGGTGCGCGCGTGACTTCTGCCAGCCGACCCCCGTCGGTCAGCGGTCCCGGTCCGCGGCGCCAGGGGCACGACGCGCTCGTGTGGGACGCGGTCGTCCAGCTCGGATTGATCGGCGCAGCCGTCATCCGGATCGGGACGCCCGCCGGTTGCCGCGTCGTGAGCTCCTGGCCCGACCAGGAGCAGGTCCTGCTGACCTCGGAGGCCGGCACCACGCTCGGCGAGCTCGCCCGCGGCCGGCGCGGAGTGGCAGCCTGGCGTCCTGGTTCGCGGACGTTTGCCGAGCTCGCCCAGATCGCCGGGGTTGCCGTCGCCGGCCGCGCCGCCCTGATCGCCGCGGTCCGAACCACCACGCCGGCAGCCGAGTACCCGGAGGTCGCCGTCGCGATCAGCGCCGACGCCGACCGCGACCCCGACGAGCTGGCGCGAGAGCTGGCGCGGCTCAACGCCCCGCAGGTGCCCGAGGTGGACCTAGAGGTACGGGCGGACCCGCGCATGGCGCGCCTTGTGGACCTCGGACTGCAGCTGGCAGGCGAACTGGATCTCGGCCAGCTGCTGCCGGCACTTGTCGACAACGCCCGCGAGCTCTTCGACGCGCAATACGCGGCGATCGGTGTGCTCGATCCGTCCGGCACGACCATTGAGAAGTTCCAGGTCAGCGGGATGGACGCCGAGACCCAGGCGCGCATCGGGCCCGTGCCGACCGGGCGCGGACTGCTGGGCGCATTGCTCGAGGATCCCCGTCCGGTGCGGTTGGCGCGCATCTCCGACGACCCGCGTTCGTGCGGCTTCCCCGCGCATCATCCGCCGATGGACAGCTTTTTGGGTGTGCCGATTCTGCTGGGCGGGGTGCTGTTCGGGAACCTCTACATGACCGAAAAGCGCACCGGACCGTTCACCGCAGACGACGAGCGGTTGGCACAGGTCTTCTCGGCGCAGGCCGCCGTGGCGATCGACAACGCGCTGCGGTTCGAACGCGAGCGTGTCCGCAGTACGACCCTTGAGGACCTGCAGGGCACGGTGCGTGCGGTGCAGGAGGTGCTCGCCGAGGGGGTGCGCACAAACCAGGCCCTCGACGATGTCCTGTCGACCGTCGTCGGGCAGGTCGCTGCCCTGACCGGCGCCGCGGGCGCGTGCGCGGCGCTCCTGGACGACGGACACCTTGTCGTCCGCGCTGCCCATGGGGTCCCAGGGGTGATCGCCACCCTCGGGCATCGCTCGGCGCCCTCGGCCCAGGCGATGACGCACCTGCTGCGCGACCTGATCGAGATGCCCGTCGAGACGGTGGAGCTGCGCGTGGGCACTGAGTTCGCGGGTGTGCTCGCCACCGCCGGGGAGACCGCCTCGGAGTTCGTCGCGCGGGCGGTCATGCAGGCCGTCGCGAGCCAGCTTGCCCTGGCGCTGGTCAACGAACGGGCGCGCGCCACCGCATCGGCGCTCGATGTCGCCCGCGAGCGCGAGCGATCGACCGCCGAAGGATTCCGCCGCGCGATCCGCGCCCAGGAGGCCGAGCGGGGGCGCATCGCACGCGAACTGCACGACGAGGCCGGACAAGTCATGATGGCCGTCGCGCTGCATCTGCGTGCCCTCGAGAAATCCACCGAGGACGCCCAGCAGCGTGAGGAGCTCGAGGAACTGCATACGATCGTCTCCGAAGCCGCCTCCAGCTTGCACGAGATGATCTCGGACTTGCGACCCGGCCTGTTGCGCGAGCACGGTCTGGCCGCCGCGATCGATCAGCAGGCGACGCGTACCAGCGAGGCCACCGGCATCCAGATCGGGGTGCACCTCGAGGCGCTGCCGGGACTGCCCGACGAAGTCCAGATCGCCTTGTACCGGATCGCCCAGGAGGCATTGGTCAACGTCGCGCGCCACAGCGGCGCAACGGCCGCCAGCGTGACGGCGGCGCGCACCGGCAGCCGGCTGCGTCTGGTGATCGAAGACAACGGGCACGGGTTCGATCCAGGGGCCTCGACGCGGCGACACGGCCTGCTCGGCATGAGCGAGCGCATGGCGCTGCTCGGCGGCCAGCTGCACATCGACTCGAGCCCCGGTGGTGGGACGGCGATCATCGCGGAACTGGATCTCGAGGCGGGGCCTGCGCTCGACGTGGACGGCGAGCCGGCCGCATAAAAGAAAAGCCGCGGGACCGGCCCCCGCTCCGGTCCCGCGTCAGGGCCATTGTCACCGAGGGCGAAACTCCTGGACATCCGCAACACGCACGATCTCTCTCCGGTGTTCCCCTGATGGTGGTGCGTGCCCGCGGTCCGCGTTGTTCGGATCAGTAGATCCCCGCGCTACGATTCCGTGGTCATCCGGGTGCCGCCCGGTGCGCGCCGATCGGATACTGCCGCCATGACCCATGAGCTCGAGAGCCTGGCGCTGAACCATCTGCGGGAGTCCCACGAGCCGCTGCGGGAGTTCACCCTCTACGATCGCGTCGCCGCCGACATCGATGGTGACGTCGCCCCGGACGCGTTCGTGGATGCGATGGAACGTCTGATGACCGCCGGTCGTGTGCACGTGATCGCCGACCGCGACTCATTCCGGCCCGATCCCGCCCCGTTCCAGCCACGGTATTACCGCCTGGTCGAATAGCGCGCCGACCGGTCTCGTCACCCGAGGGCCCCGCCGCTAGGCTCCCTCGCAGATGCGTAATTGATGTGAAGGGAGCGGGCGCCGATGACCCGAGGGGCAGCCGCACCCCGCCCGCCCCGTCCGCGGCGCGGCGACCCGCACATGCCGGAGACCCGGTGGCGGGCGTGAGCGGCGAACATGACGTCGGCCTTGACCAGGCGCGGCGGATCATCGCCGAGCACGTGATCGCGACGGAACCCGAGGACGTCGCGCTCGCCGACGCGGTCGGGCGCCGGCTCGCAGACGCGGTCCGTGCGCGCGCCGACCATCCGTCCTTTACGAACTCGTCCATGGATGGTTGGGCGGTCGCGGCCCAGGCGACGCCGGGACGGCTGCAGGTCGTTGGCGAGAGCGCCGCCGGGGTTCCTTACGTGGGGCGCCTGGCCAGCGGTGCGGCGATCGTGATCTCCACCGGCGCCCCCCTCCCGGATGGCGCAGACGCGGTGGTGCCGCGCGAGCAGGCGGTTCAAGTCGGCGAGACGCTCGAGGTGGCACAGGCGATTCCGCCAGGCGCGTATGTGCGCCGGCGCGGCGACGACCTGCAAGCCGGGGACACCGTGCTGCCGCGGGGTCTGCGGCTTGCACCGCATCACCTCGCCGCGGCTGCGGGTGCGGGATACCCGGCGCTCGTTTGCGACCGCCGGCCGCGGGTCGCGCTGATTGTCAGCGGACACGAGCTGATTCCCGTGGGCCAGGATCCCGGCCCCGGGCAGGTGTGGGACATCGCGAGCGTGGTCATGCCGGCGCTGATCCGCCAGGCCGGCGGGCAGATCGTCGTGGTCGGCACCGTCGACGATGAGCGCAAGGCGACCGAGGATGCATTGTCAGTCGCGCTCGGTGCCGCCGATCTTGTCGTCACGACCGGCGGCATCTCGGTGGGCGATCACGACCACCTTCGTCCCGCGCTGGCCCGTCGTGGTGTCGAGGAGCTGTTTTGGGGCGTGCGGATCCGACCCGGACACCCGACCTGGTTCGGCCGGCTCGGAGACGCACGCGTACTCGGACTCCCTGGGAACCCGGTCGCCAGCGTCGTCTGCTTTTGGGTCTTCGGCCGCGCCGTGCTCGGCTGCACGGAGGCGTGGACGACCCTGCCGCTGGCCGTCGACTACACCTCGCCGACACAGCGCGCGGACCTCATCCGCGCGACCCTCGGCCCGCAGGGGCTTGTGCCCGCATCCCGCCAGGCATCCCACCATGTGACGTCTCTCGCGGACGCGACCCATATCGCGGTTGTGCCGGAGGGCGGCGGACAGCTTCGGAGGGGCGCCCGCCTGGCGGCGGTCCCCCTCGCCGGCTGAACTATGCGGAGGTCGGTCCCTCGGGGGCCTCGTCCGCGGCAGATCCTTCCGTATTCAGACCGAGCGCCGAGCGCCAGTCCTTGGGGATGTCGCGCGGGAATGCGGAGAGCCTCTTGCCCTGGCTCGAGATCGCCTGGGGGTTCGATCCGAACCAGCGGTTGGGGTACCGGGTTTCAGTCATGGGGTGGATGTTACCGGCCCCGGACCGTCGCCGCTCAGCCCGCGGCGGACCGCAGCGACGACATGATCAGCTCGCCATGGGTGGCATGCAGGAAATGGCCGGCATCGGGAACACGTACGAGGGTTCCTGCAGGCAGGTCGTCTGCGAGACGTTCTGCTTGCGCGAGCGGCACGAGGCCGTCGGCCTCACCGTGGAAGACGGTCACTGGGGCCGTGATGACGTTGGGGGGGAAGCCCCAGTCCGACCCGAACGTGCGATAGTCGACGACGACGCCCGCCGTTCCCTGGCGGAAGGCCTCGTGGACCATGCGCAGCACCGTGGGCCGGGTCTCGGGGACGAGCGCGGCGCGTTCGGCGGGACCGCAGGTGCGCCGGGTGCTGCGCCACAGCAATTCGTCCGGCGCGAACCGGACGGCCTGGAGCACCATCCGCGCCGCGTGTGAGGAGCGCTGGCTCAGCTGGATGAAGCGTCGGTCGAGTGCGAGTCCGAGCTCGTGTCGGCGCGCGGGATCGCTGACGGGATACATCCCGGCGACCGTCGCGGTCGCGCGGACCCGCTCGGGCAGCAGGTACGCGCAGGCAAGCGCGAACGCACCGCCGGCAGACCATCCGGCGACCGCGAACGTATCGAGACCGAGGTGATCCGCGCATTCGGCGACGATGCCCGGCCAGCGCAGCAGTCCGTCGTCCGACCCACGGGTCGAGCGTCCGATGCCGGGGCGGTCGAGGGCGATCAGCCGGATGCTGTTGCGTGCGGCAGCCCCACCGGCAAGCGCCGCATCGATGCGCGAACTCAACCCTCCATGGCACCACATGACCGGGGTGCCCGTGGGACGTCCGAACTGCGCCACCCCGACGCGGCGTCCGCTCCGCAGCGTGAGGACCCCGTCGGAGCGGTCCGGACCGAACCAGATCACGGGGTGGGAGCCCGGCGTCGGGGGGCCCGTCACGTCGCCACGTGCGGGGGCGTCCCGCGGCAGGTGCGGACGGCGGTTGGGGGCTCGCCAGTCATAATCCCAACGTACCAAGGGCTCCCGCGTAGGCGAGTCGTACCGATCCGCCCGAGACGCACCGCGCCCGAGATTCCCGACGAACGCGCCACCGACGAGGAGCCCCGGCCGGTGGCTGCGCGTCGAGCGCAGCGCGGCGTGATGCCGCGGCCCGAACCGCGGCACGGTCGACGCGATTCACCTCACCAGGCAGCACGAGTGGGTCGCAGCAGCTCGGTCGTCTGCGCCTGCGGCGCGGGGCCAGATCACCTCCTAGCGCTTTTGAGACGCAGTGGTCTCGCGTGTGTTCGTCGTGTTGAGGGGTCCGTTCGCTACGACCGAGTACACGGCCGACACCGAGTACGTCATCACCTGAAAATCTCCGGCGGGGCATCCAGGGGCGCCGGAGCTGAGTTCCACCTGCGTCGACGTGAACTGGCCAGTATCGTCGTTGTAGTAGTCCGGCGATATGGCAGCCCAACTGGTCGATGCGACCACCCCGGTGACCGCCACGCAAAAGACCCCGGCAAACGGGTTTGACACGCTGACGTTGGATGTCCCTGACACGCTGGGACCGTCGACAAGGGCATAGGCGGAATCATGGCCATCGTTGAAGTAGAAGCCCTCGTCGGCCGCGGTCAACTCGAAGCGGTAGGCCTTGAGGACCCCGCTCGCCAACTTGTTGGCGGTGATCGTGTGGGTTCCGATCTTTGCCCCGGTGATGGTGCCGTTTCTGAGCTTCGCCCCGGTGATGGTGCCGTTCCTGATCTGAGAACCGTTGATCAGTCCCGTGGCTGCTGCGCCAACTCCCGTGCCCGCTACCACGAGCGCACACCCGGCGACCAACATCGCTGGCGAGGGTCGCAATCGAGCGAGTCCCAGCCCTCGCGGCGCGCTGTTTCGGTGATCTGGCACAGTGGCCTCCCGCTCGTCTCAGATTGTTAAGGAATCACGAAGCACACTAAGCCGGGACACGCCCACGGGTCAACGGACGCAGCGGACCGGACGGGTTCCGCGACGTGGACGGGTTCGCGCCAACGGGTCGGATCGGAATGTCGACGACATCGCGTATGTGTCGCCCGGCCGGACCGAGGGTCCCATCAACTCCCGATTGGCGCGTCGGGCGGTGGGGCGAGCGGAATGACGCGCGGGACCGAGTGACGAAAATGGGACGCCGGTCTCGGCGCTGCACGGGTCCAACCGACCGACGCGTCGGTCCGGTTCCGGGATGGCCTGGCGGCAATTATGATGAGCCGCCAACGTGGTCACGCGACGCCCGAGGTCATGGCCCGGATCTATGCTCATCTGGCAGATCATGCGGACCTTCACAAGCTGGCCGCGGTGGCCGACGACCGACGACTCGCTGCTCGAATGTTGCGGTAACCGCGGCGCGGCAGTCACGATCTCCCGTGAGGCTAAGCAACAACCTGCAAAACGCCCACAATTCGCCGAAGTAGCTCAGCTGGTAGAGCAGCCGCCTTGTAAGCGGCAGGTCAGGGGTTCGAGTCCCCTCTTCGGCTTTCAGAAAGTCCCTGCTATCAGTTGGGCTCGTGTCGTGTCTGGACGATGAGCGCCGATGGCCCACAGGCGGTCTGAATCGGCCTGAGACGGTGCGGGGGCCGCCTCAGACGGTGCGGGAGACGGTGCCGGGCCTAGGATGCACGTATGGCGCGCAGGCGAAGCATTCGATCCGAGATGTACCGGACCGCGCGGATCATGGGCGACGTCGAGGCCGCGCAGAAGGGGCCGACGGCTTACGGCAAGCGGGTGATGCGCAAGAGCATGTACCGACGCTCCAACTCGCTCACCCGCCGGCTGCTCGGGATGGTCGGCCTCAGCCGCTAGTCCGGCTCCGCTCCGTCCGGCGCTCCTTCGCCAATCACGCGCCCAGCGGGAGCCCATCGGCGAGGCTCGCCGTCGCCGACCCCTAGCGGGCTCGAACGGTCCGCACTAGGGTCGATTCACGCAGATTGTCGCGACGAGCGCGGGGTGAGGGGCATGCAGCGAGTCACCGGCATGAGGGTCACCTGGAAGGTGTTGCTTGTCTCGGCGGCCGTCAGCGTGGTCCTGTTCGTGATCGCAGCCCCGTTCGGACAGGACCATCACGGCATCGGCTTGGTCATGTCCGACATCTTCTGGCCCCTGTTCCTGATCAGCGTGGCGGTGTTCATCATCCTGGCGCTCATCGCCCTGGCCCAGTTGGTCATGGCCGGGCGGGCTCGACGCCGGCCTACGTGACGCCGGCGATGGAAGCCATCGGCGGCGTCACCGCATCCCCGAGCGCTATCCGAACGGAGATGATTCCATGGAGCGCCGGGGACACCTCCGGCTGGTGTCATGAGGGCACGAAAAACCCGCTTTAGCGGAGAGTTTAGTAGCGCGCGCGGCAGGATTCGAACCTGCGAGCTTGGCTCCGGAGGCTAAATCCGGCGCGTAACGGTGGGGAAGAGTGCGACAGTCAACCCGCTAACGGTGCGGGATCTCGGGATCTGCGATTCGCGCCGCTACCTACCGCTACGCAATTTGGTGTTCCCAAGGTGTTCCCAAGGTGTTCCCGCAGTGGCGCCGCCGCCCGCGTCGAGGCCTAGCGTTGAGCCGCCGGTGCGCAACCCCGGCACCCGCCCCACCAAAAACCAGGAACGTTCGCGAGATCGCCATGAGCAACGCGCTCGACATCCGGAACCGCTACACCCCGCAGTTGGTCGTCCCATGTCCCGACGACGCGGCGGATATTTGGGTGGAACTGAGGGCAGGGGACACCGAGTTCGCCGTCCAGGGGGCGGTGTTGGACGAACACGCCGAGCGGTCGGTGCCCGGATTTGGCTCGCCCCCTGGTACCGGTTTGACCTCGAGCTAATCGACGGTGAGTCGATCGTCATCAAGGGCGCGAGCGTCCGGGCCTGGTCATACCCGGAACCCTTACCGGCGCGCATCATCGGTCCGCCGGAGCGGGACCCATGGCTGGCCGGTGCTCCTCCTCGCGAACGGTGGGAACCGCACTTCACGCTGAACCCCGTATTTGTCGAGGCGGAGGAAACGGCGCCGTCGCATCCGCGTCCCGCACGGGCTTCAACGGGTCCACGGCCCGGGGGCCGGGGATAGCCAGACCGTCTATGGCTGCAGGCAGCCATAGACGGCTACGGCAAATCAATGTCTGGCGACTAACCTAGCCCAGGTCCTCCAGGGCCCGGCGGACACCGGCGAGGTCCGGCACGCGGTAGAGGACCGGCCGGGCGCCGGGCCCAGTGCGGGGCGCCCGCTCGAGCACACCGTAGGCGACGAGCGTGCGCAGCCCGTGATCGGGGCGCCCCCCGCGTGGCAATCGCTCCAGAGCCCAGGCGCCAGGAAAGTCCCCACCAAATGGCTCGGCCGCGGCCGCCAGGGCGGCGACGGCGACGGCCAGCGCCAGGAGCTCGGGCCGCACCTCGGCCAGGCGCATCACGGCGCGGTAGCCGTCTGGGGGCGGCGTTCTCATGGGCTCACGCGCCCGCCGAGGCCTTGGCCTAAACCACCTGCGGGGATTGTCCTCTCCAGGGGCGTGGCCACGAAGCGAGACCCCGTAAGCATCGAGGCTATTGTCAGATCACGCGGGAGTCGGCTGACCGAGCCGTGGTGCGCCTCGGTGAGCGAGGCGCACCACGGCACCCCACCCGCGGCCTCAGTGTGAGGCATCCTCGCCGTCCTCGCGGGCGGCCTCCGCGCGTCGCTCAGCGATCAACTCGTCCACCGCCGAGACTCCCTCGCGGCGGAGGTGGGCGAGCATCGCGGCCATCTCGGCCACGGCATCCTCACGACGCTCGAGCACGAGGCGGTGACCCTCACGAAACGCCACCAGATCGGTGCCCGCCTCCAGCCCCAGCGAGCGGCGCAGCTCGGCTGGCAGCTCCAGACGTCCCTGCTCTCCGAGGGTGAGCCGGTAGCGGAGCGGCAGTTGGGCTTCCACGACCACGTCGAAGCTGTCCTCGGGGACCTCGAGCATCAACGCGATCCCGTCGCGCGCCGTCTCCTCGGCCTGGTCGAGGCGCCTGGCCTGCGAGAAGACCCCCGGGATCTCGGGAACCTCGATGCTCCACCACCCGCCCTCGCGGGTGGCGATGAGCTTGTAGGTGTTGCGTCCCTCCATCGCCGTTGGCCCTCCAGTTCGTCGCGGGCCGTCTTCACGATACGCCCGGTCCGCCGCCCGGGACCCATCAGCGCCGTTAGACCTCGCGCCGGTGGGCGATCCGCGCCACGATGACGCATCGCAATCCCCAAGGGCCTGACCTGATCGCCCGTCGCACGCGCGTGGGGTCTCCACTCGGGAGACCAGCGGACCGGTCGACCTGCGGCCTACCCGTGCGATTCGAAGTCGCTAAACCACGCTCTCGGTCCGCCGGGGGGCGCGTAGTCGGTGCTGGCAGACTTGGCCAGTTCCAGGACGCGCTGCGCCTGTTGCCCGGTCAGGAGTGAATATGTCGCCATCTTTTCGATGCGCCCTGTCGCCGTGATACCGGCAAGCACCGTCGCGGCGGCGACGTCATCCGTCGCTTCATAGATCGCGAACCCGTCGTGGTCTCCGAACATCCAATAGAAGGCGATGAGCCGTCCGCCGTTTGCCTCCATCACCGCTCGCGTTGCGGCCTCCCGATCTTCGGGGCGCTCCACCATCTCGTGCCATGCGGCGTTGGTGTAGTCGAACAGCGTTATATACGTCGGCATGTGGCATTCCTTCGCTGTGGGCACCGACCATTCAAGGCGCAAAGGGGTGGCCCATGGCAACAGGCCAACGCCTTGCCTTGATACCACGACGATATCCCGGTGGACTCCCGCTTCGGCGGCTTCCCACACCACCTGTCGGGATGCACACCGCGGCAGGATTCGGACCTGGGAGCTTTGGCCCCGGAGGCTAAATCCGGTGCGTAACGGTGCGTACTGACGCGAACGGAAACCCGGTAGCGGTGCGGGATCTGGGAGATGGGGGATTCGCGCTGTTACCTACCGTTTGGCGATCTGGTGCGACAACGGTGCGACAACGGGCCTGATCGGGGCGCAGCGATGACCGACCAGGAGGGTGCGCCTACTCGCAGACTGGGCCAGGCAGGCGGCCGAAGGTCGGCTCAAGTCTCGCAACGGGCGCCGATGGCTCCGGCTGCCGTGCGCCGCGCGGCGGTCGGCGACACTTCTGGCGACACCACGGACCGTGTGGCCGCCGGCAGCGACCAGCTTTACGCCGCGCTCACCTACGACGCTGCCGCCGCCAATCCTCCGGCCTGCGCCTGGGCGGAGGGGCGGATGCGTGCGCTCTCGACGCTCCGCCGATCGATGGAGTGCGCTAAACGTCGGACGTCTCGCCGGCTGACCCTGGTTCCGCCCCGCCTGCATCAAGACGGAACGGCGGATACTCGTCGGTCATAAAGGCCGCGAACACCGTTGCGCGCACGGCCCACCGGTTGAATCCCATCACGAGATCGAAGATGCCGCGGTGATAGGAGCCGCCGACCGCTAATAACACCATGGCGACGAGAACCAGCACGCCGACCAGACTGATCGGATGCACGTCCCAGCCGCCGGCGAGGATGCCGGCGATCGCGTACTGCGGGATGCCGAGGATCCACCATCCGATCAGCGGCAGGCCGCGTCGGCCGCCGTGCTCGGGGTAGCTCATTGCGAGTCGGGCGGGGTACTCGGGCGCATCCGCCAGCGAGAAGGGCGGGTAGCGGTCGGTGGCCAGCGCCCCGAAGGCGTAGAAGCTGACCCGCCAGGTCCAGCGCAGCACGCCTACATTGAACTCGAAGATCCCGCGCGGATAGCGCCCCGTGAACAGCCGCACCACGAACGCGACGAGCGTCAGCACCGCAAAGGCGATCCACAGGAACACCAACACGACGAGGTGGGGAATCGCCAGGAACCACTTGACCAGCCAGAGCCAGCGCGAGAGCGGCTCGTCGAGGCGGCCTTCGATGTGAAGCGGGTGTGCGGGCGGCATCGCGTCCCCCTCGGTCGTAGCACCTGGCCTCGGTCGTCCGGGCGTCACGCACATCCGCGAGACCCCGGCACCCCGATCCGGCGGACACCGAATGTACTCCACCCGTATTGGTGGCAGGGTCTGGTGAGGCGCGCGGCGCGCTATCCTCGGGGGGAGGAACCGCCCGGCCAGTCGCCGGTCCGATAACGCGGGCTTCTCCATGACTAACCGCGCTGACGCTACCAGCACGCTCCGGCGTCGCGGACGGCTGGTCACGGCACGCCGCACCGGCGTCGCCCGCCCCGCCACGGCCGTGGCCGCCTTGGCAGCGGTGGCCCTCACCCTCGCAGCCTGCGGATCCTCGACTACGAGCAGCGCCACCACCGGCACGTCCGCGGCGAGTGCCACCGTGAAGGCGGATTCCACCAGTGCCGGGACCATTCTCGAAAACAGCGCCGGGATGGTCCTCTACACCTTGGCCGCCGGGACCAGCTGCACGGGAGCGTGCGCATCGGCATGGCCCGCCCTCACGGTGCCCGCCGGCTCGACTCCTACCTCAGGAGCCGGCGTGACGGGGACGCTCGCAACGTCCAAACAGTCCAACGGCACCCTCCAAGTCACCTGCAACGGCAAGCCGCTCTCCACCTTCATAATGGACACCTCGCCCGGCCAGGCCGCCGGGAACGAAGTCCACGGGCTCAGCGTCGCCAGCGTGGCGGCGGCGTCGGGTACGTCGTCGAACACCACCACCACGTCCGCCAAGTGCTCCGGGTATTGATCCGGAGGGCGATCGGGACCACGGACGGCCCCGCACAGCTTGCGGCACACCTACGCCACCCGTCTGACGCGCGCCGGGCTCAAGGAGACCGACGTCCAGGGCGTGCTCGGTCACTCCAGCATCTCCACGACCGGCCGTTACCGGCATGCACGTCCGGCCTCCGAGCAGGCGGCCCGTCGACGCGGGCGTTCCAGCCAGCGGTGGCGGCACCCGGCTCGGCGACGACCACCGGGGCGCTGGGGTCGGCCTGATCTTGTCGCGGAGGGTGAGGCGTGGGGAAGGAGCAGACAGGGCTCGAACCTGCGACCTTCGGCTCCCGAGGCTAAATTCCGGGGCCATTGGCGCGTCAGGGAGCAGAACTAAGCAGCGTGAAATGCGGCGATCTCGTGCTCTGAGCGTCGCGGAGTTGCGCGCTGTTGCGCACCCCCCGTGCTGCAACGGTGCCGCAAAGGATCGCTACTACCAGAGTTCGCATGAGAGCCGATCTGGGGCGCTCGGCACCGGTGCGGGCGAGCATCATCCCAAGTCGGCTTCTTCCGCCGCGAGCGTTCCCTCCACCGCCTCGAACAGCCAGAGGACATGTCCGTCGGCCGTTCGCACCGTCGTGGTCCACTCATCGTCGTCCCACCTCATGAGGCGGAGCCGTGTGGCGGCCGCAGAGCAGAGAGCCCGGATCAGACACAGTGCCTGAATCTGCACTGACCGCGTGCGGACGAACGTGCGCACCGCCAATCTCGCGCCGAGATCGAAGCGGCCCAACTGAGGCGGCGCAAATGACCCCAGAAATGCGGAAGGGCCGGACACCGACGTCCGACCCAACCACCGAGCGCCACATTCACACCACTGAAGGCAATCCGGCGTTCGCGTTCGAGCGTAGCGCGGGTGCGGCGACGCCACGGCGCAGCGGGGATCTCGTGCCGGCCCGGCAGCTGCTCGTGCCCGTAATGCGCGAGATATTCGCCAAGGCGGACGCGCTCGAGGGTGGCGAGCGGTGACCAGTTCCGCCCATCGCACCGCGTGGCCGTGGCCCTCCGCGCCGGCTGGCGTCGAAGATTACGACGAGGCCGTCTGGCACGCCGTGCGGCGACAGACCGAAGGCGAGCTCCCGCATCAGAGCCTCACCAAATGGGTTCTCGAGCAGCGGGCGCGCCGCTCGCGCGATGTGCGGGCGCCCCGGCCAATGACCGAGGCCGACCACGAGCAGTTGCGCGCCGATCTGATCGGAGCCTGGTCGGACGAACGACTCGATCCGGCGTGGATCATCGCCCAGCGACCCTGGTGGTCGGCGGTCGCCTCGTCGGTACATCCCGAAGAGCGCCTCGGCCAACTACTCGAGCGACGACCGTCGCGGCCGACACGGCCGACAGAACTGGGACGAGTTCTGGCGGCGAGACTGGGCGGAATCCGACTGGCTGTTCGAAGACGTCCTTGCTCGAGGTCGCGGTCACGCGATCTGGGCCAGGCACGGGCAGCAGAAGTCGTTGTTCATGCTCTATGTCGCCAGGGAGCTCGTCCGGGTCGGTCACATCGTGGTCTACCTGGACTGGGAGATGGGCGAGGCGGACCTCTACGAGCGGCTATCGGATATGGGAGCCGGGCTGCAGACCGATCTTTCGCGCCTGGTCTACATCAATCACGTTGAGCTCCCGCCGCTCGACACGCCTGATGGCGGCCGCGAGCTCGGCATCTGGCTCGACGAGATCGGCGCGGAGTTCCTCGAGCGTCACATCGTCGTCATCGACACGATCGGGCGCGCGGTCTCCGGCGAGGAGAACTCGAGCGACACCGTCCAGGCGTTCTCTCGCTACGCCGGCCAGGAACTGCGTCGTCGCGGCGTGACGCGGGTGCGTCTGGACCATGCCGGCCACGAGGGCGAACACGCCCGAGGGGCATCCGGCAAGGGCGATGACGTCGACATCGTCTGGCGGCTGGCGAGCACGGACGACGGGCTCACGCCGAAGGTCAACAGGCGCCGCATAAGCTGGGTCTCGGAACAGGTCGTGTTTCGGCGGATCGACGACGGCCCGCTTCGGTACGAGTCCGCCACGGCCCTGTGGCCGGATGGCACAAAGGAGCTGGCGAGAATCCTCGACGCGCTCGGCGTGCCGATCGATGTCGCGACGCGCACGATCCAGCAGCGGCTCAAGCAGTCCGGCGCCGGCCGGCGCCGGAGGATGCTCCGTGATCGCGTGGCCGCCGCGCGTTCCAGCGGCCTGTTGCCTGCCCATCCCCAGTCGTACTCGGTCTATTCACTACATTCGTTAGGGTCCGGGGGTGACGTCGCCGTGGCCTGCGCATGGAGAATGCGCCAACCCTGCATGAAATCGGCCCGAGCCGAGGGTGGGAGCAACTCAAGGGTCCGACGGAGTGGGGAAAGGGCCTGTGCGGCCCAGCTGCCGATGACCTCGTTGTCGTCGTCATGCAGCCGGACGATGGTGCGTCTGCGATCGGTCTCGTCCTCGGTACGCTCTAGGAGGCCGGCTCGACTGAGTTGACCAACGATCGCGCTCGTGGTCGAGAGGCCCAGACCCAGTCGTTGGGCGAGCTCGCTCACGCTGAGCGGGCCCGTCGTGGCGACTGCGACCAGGGCCGGCATGTGACGCGGTCCGAGAGCCCCGCGCGCGGCCGCGTCGCGCAACTCCTGGGGCGGCGGGCTTGAGTGCTTGAGCCCACGAAATGTCTCCCAGAGCAACGAGGAGAGCTCGTCGAGGTCTTCGGCGATCGTCGGGCCGTGGTCGGCGTCTGTCGTGGTGGGAAGCATCGTCACTAAGTAAATCACTTCTCATATGGAAGTGATATAAAATCACTCTGTTCTCTCTTGGAGCCTATCCTGAGTGGCGAGTTCGCAGATGCGTTTGCGCGACCATGCGCAACACTGGCGGGGACTGGCGTCATGCGCCGCCGGTCCGTCGCGCCCCGAGTAACACCTCCCCGACGGCGAGGAACTACCCGTTCACGGTCGCCGCAGGTCAAAGGATGAACCCGGGTCGTGGCGTGTCCCGCTCTGGCCGCGGCGCTGACGCACTGGGGGCCCCGACGGCTGACCCGCTCGAGCGTGAGTTCGCACAGGGTCACTCGGCGTCCAGCAAGGCTTATGTGAGATCGCACCGGTCACAAAGTCTCTGGGCGCCGGGGGTCGAGCGACGATTGGCCGTCTCGACCTCGGAAGGGGACCTCTGATGCGAACTTTTGCCCGATGGTGCGTCACACATCGGCGTCTGGTGTTAGCCGCGTGGATCGTGGCGCTGATCGCGCTGACCCTGATCAGTCGGAGCGTGGGCAGCAGCTACTCCAACAGCTTCAGCCTCCCCGGAACCCAGAGCTTCCAGGCTCTGAATTTGCTGCAGAAGGTTGCGCCGAGCGCCGCGGGTGACCGCGAGCAGATCGTGATCGCAGTCAAACAGGGCAAGGTCACTGATCCGGTGGTGCGCACCCAGGTCGAGACGATGCTCACCAAGGTAGCCGCGCTACCAGATGTTGCGTCGGTCGCCTCCCCGTACGCGCCGCGCAACGCAGCGCAGATGTCGTCGTCTGGAACGATTGCCTTTGCCAACGTGACGATGACCACTCAGGCCATCAAGGTCCCGACCGCGGAGGCTCAGCAGTTCGTGAAGACCGCCAGGGCCGGTGCCGGCCATGGCGTCCAGGTGGCGGTCGAGGGCCAGGTTGCGGAGGCGGCAAACAAGACCAGCATCAACAGCGTCGGCCTCGGTGCTGCGGCGGCGCTGGTCATCCTCCTTGTGGTGTTCGGTTCGCTGCTGGCCGCGGCACTGCCCCTGATCACTGCCGGTGTCGCACTCGGCAGCGCCGTGGCGGTCATCTCGCTGCTCTCCCACGTGCTGAGCATGGCGACGTTCAGCTCGCAGCTGTCGCTCCTTATCGGCCTGGGTGTCGGTGTGGACTACGCGCTGTTTATCGTCACGCGCCACCGTCAGGGGCTGCAGCGTGGCAAGTCCACCGATCAGGCGATCATCGATGCCATTGACACCTCCGGGCGGGCAGTCATGTTCGCCGGGATCATCGTGTGCATCGCCCTGCTGGGGATGTTCGCGCTCGGCGTGAGCTTTCTGTACGGCGTCGCGGTCGCCGCGAGCATTGCGGTCCTGTTTACGGTCATCGCCTCCCTGACCCTGCTGCCGGCACTGCTCGGGTTCTTCGGCCCATTGGTGCTCGGGCGCAAGGCGCGCCGCGCACTGGCTGCCGGGCAGCGGACCACCAGTGATGAGTCACCTGCCTGGGGACGCTGGGCACGCATCCTCAGGGCCCGTCCGGCACTGATCGCGAGCCTGTCGGCGGCGCTCATGCTGATCATCGCGATCCCGTTCTTCTCGATGCGCCTGGGGTCGTCGGATGCGGGGTCAGACCCTGCGGGTACCACCACGCGCACGGCCTACGACCTCCTGGCCAAAGGCTTCGGGCCGGGTTACAACGGCCCGCTTGAACTGGTCGCGCAGGTCAGTGGGCCCGCCCAGCAAGCCGCATTCGACAAAGTCACGGCCGCAGTGGCGCAGACAGCAGACGTCGTGCGGGTGACCCCGGTGAGGGTGATCGCCGGGCGGCCCGGACAGTTTGGCGTGGCCGTCGCCGATGTCTACCCTGCGGGCTCCCCGCAGGACGTCTCGACCACCAATCTGCTGAACCGGCTCCGCGACACAGTCATACCGCGGGCCACAAGCTCCGGCGTGCAGGTCCTGGTCGGCGGGCAGACCGCGATCTTCGCGGACTTCTCCACGGTCCTCGCCAATAAGCTCCCGCTGTTTATCGGCGTGGTGGTGCTCCTGTCGTTCCTGCTGCTCGCCGCGGTCTTCAGGAGCCTGCTGATTCCGACGATTGCGGCCGTGATGAACCTGCTGACCGCAGTCGCATCGTTCGGGGTGATCACCGCGATCTTTCAGTGGGGCTGGCTGGCGAGTCTCGTAGGTGTCGACAAGACCGGGCCGATCGAGGCGTTCGTGCCGGTGATGATGTTCGCGATCGTGTTTGGCCTCTCGATGGACTACGAGGTGTTTCTCGTCACGCGCATCTACGAGGAATGGCACCGCACAAACGACACCCGCGAAGCGGTGACGCGAGGTCTTGCCGCCACCGGTCGGACGATCACCGCGGCCGCAGCGATCATGGTGGTCGTCTTCGCGGCCTTCATTCTGGGCGGCGTCCGAGTGATCGAGCTGTTCGGGCTCGGGCTCGCGGCCGCCGTCTTCCTCGACGCGGTGGTCGTGCGCTCCGTGCTGGTACCAGCCCTCATGCTGCTCGGCGGCAAGGCGAACTGGTGGCTGCCACGGAGCATCGATCGCTTCCTACCCCACCTCAACGTCGAGGGAGATGTGCAACTCGAGCCGTATCCGACGGCGCCGTCCGGGGCACGCAAACCTCTCCCTGTCGCGACCGTCGTCGTACCCGAGCCCGGCACCGCCGGATCGCCCGCATCCACCAACGTCAAATAGTTCCCTCCGACATGTTGATTGTCGAAGGAGTAACGCCAAGGAGCACTGAGATCGACAGCATCGAACGCGAAATCGGCCTCCCCATCGAAACCCTCATTGGCGCCTTGAGCGTAGTTGATGATGTAGAGGCCCAGATTGCGGTAGTACCAGCTTCCCCGGTCCTCGCCGCCCACTTGCTCACCGGCGACCTGCGCATCCGGCCGGGCGCGACGTCGGACGGATTGGGTAGTTGGCACGCAACGACGAGAAACGGGCTATCGTGCCGAGCCGGTTCACGGCCAGAGGGGATGTCTGATCCCAGGATCGCGCGTCGAGTTCGTCGAGGAGTTCGTAGAGCTCGCCCACCAGATCGGCCGCCCGGTCGGTCCGCGGAGCGGCGGTCTTCCATGCGTGAAGGAACCGGGCGAGGCGGGTGCGTGCGGCGTCAGAGAGCTCGAACGCGCGCTAATACTCCGCCACGAGAGCGTCGTCTGAGATCGATCGACTCGGGCCGAACTGGTCACGCCAGTCGAGATCCGTCAGCCACACAATTGCGCGGGCCAGCGCTCCCGCCCGTCAGACCGCGGCCGCATACCGTGGGCGTGCGCACCCATGAAGTCCGCGCTCGAGCGTCCCGACGGTGATGCGGCGCCGCGCGGACAGCTTGAGAGCTTCCTGTCCGCGCTCGCCCAGGCCACCGCCACTCGCCGACCGTCCGCTGGGCGCGGCACAGACGTCTGCCTGCGGAGCGTTGGGGCCAGGTCTCACATAGTGGTGTAGAAGCCGAGCCGGCCCGATAGGCGGTGGCCGCCGCCAACCCTGGGCCCGTAGCGAGCTACACCACAACTGCCGACTCAACCCGTTCGTACCCGTCATCTTTGACCGCAATATGCGGTCGCCATACCGTAACGACGGGCCGCGTCGGTGCAGCCCTCAAGGGGGGGCGCTGGAGGCCACTATGAGAGTCCGCGCTCGTGTTCATGCTCGTCGGAGGACGCGCCTTGCGTTGGCGGTCGGCGTCGGTGCCCTCGCCACGCTGGCGCTGGCGTGCACGGCGCTCGCGGCAACGATCACGAAGTACAAACAGACCCAGGTCGTCGAACCGTTTACGAAGACTCAGCTCTCGGGCGGGCAGTTCGCTGCGATGTCGGCTGACGGTTCGACGCTCGTCGTCGGCGCACCTGGTGCCAACGACTCGCGTGGCCTTGTGGTCTTCTATACCCGCGAGAACGGCAAATGGGTTGAGCGCCAGACGATCCAGGACCCCTACGGCACCCCGGACAACGAGTTCGGGGGCCAGGCCGCCCTCTCGGCGGATGGCAACGTCGCCGAGCTGCCGATCCTCAACGTCACCGCCGGACGCACCAATGACATCCTGATGTACGTCCGCAGCGGAAGTACCTGGCAGCTCGCCGACACGATCAGCGCGCCCACGGGCGTGAATGGGAGTGACTTCCTGGCGGGTCCCATCTCGCCTGACGGCAACACCGTGACCGCCGCGACGCAGTACAGCCTCACCTCGGCGGGCGACAACACGTATGTGTTCACCCGCAGCGGGGCCACCTGGAGCCTTCACCAGACGATCCCTGCGCCGCTCGCGAACGGTTTCCAGTTCGCACCGACCGCCTTCTCGGGGAACGGGCAGACGATGGTCTTATCGGGCCAGACCGGAAGCCCCTGGCAGGGCGCGATCGTCTTCTATACCGATACGGGCGGCATATGGACCCAGCAAGGCCCGGCGATTACCGACCCACTGTGGTCGGCCACGACCACCCCCAAGGACTTCTTCGGCGACGATGTCGCACTCTCGACAAACGGCGACATCGCGTTTGTGGGCGCGTGGGGCACGAATGACTTCCAGGGGGCGTTCTACATCTACACGCGGTCCGGTGGGACCTGGAAGCGCACGCAGTCGGTGATCAACACCGCCCCCAACCCTGCGCCGGACCCCGACCAGGACGCCGGGGAGGGGCTCGGCTACTCCGTGTCGGTCTCCGGTGACGGTAACACCGCGCTCATCGGATACGGTGGGATCACGCCGAGCCAGAGTGCAACCTGGGTCTATGCCCGCACCGGAGCGATCTGGACCCGCGTCCAGTCCATTGCGGAGACCGGACGGGCCACCCTCTCAACGAACGCCGCAACGGCTATCGGCGTTGGCACCCGAACCAGCCTATTGTCCACGGTGAGCTTCGCCCGCACGGCTGCTGTCGTTCCCAACTTGCGCGTGCTCTGGACCGTCGAGCGCGACTGGGTCCAGGCGCAGATCACCCCCGTGGCGGGTGCCAGCCACTACGCGCTGTTCGCGACCAGTGCCACTGCTCCGGGGCGCACGGGCGTGTGCAAGGTCGTCAACACCGGCATCGGCCGTCGCGTCAGGTGCACCGTCACGCTCACGCGCGGCACATGGACCCTCGTCGCTCACGCGGAGTCAGCGAGCGGCATCATCGCCCAGAGTTCGCATCGGGCCGCGGTGAACTAACCGGGATCATGACCGTGATCCCAGCCAGCGCCCACATTCGTTGATTTCGACCGCCGGAGCGCACTTTGGATCGCGATGCACGCGCTGCGACGATCGCCGCGCTCTCTGCCGCTCGGTATCCCGCGATGAACCCCCAACACACCTTGATCGCGATAATTTCGCTACCCCACTCCGAACACATCAGCCTGAAATCGCGGTTGACGGGCGTGTCAACCCGACGCTGCTGCCGGCGGCTCGATGCTGTGGCGACCCCGGCTCGACTGATTCTCCGACGGTTCAACACAACCTTCCCGAACCGGTCACCGGTCCCCGCCCAGGAGGTACCGCAGCACCAAGAACGCGATCGCGCAGAACACGACGACTGCGATCGTGTCCATGCCTGGCGCGGGCACTAGGCCAGCCATGTGTCGTTCGGGTCGGATGGTTCGGTTGCGTTCGGGCCACCTGGACGGGCAGGTCGACGCGCGGTGGCCGTCGGTAGCGCAACGTGAGCAATTGCCATTTGCTTCCCCGGAGAGGCACCCGGAGTGCCGGTGTCCCCACGGTCTTCGGTGCCACGGTCGGCTTAGGGACCGCCGGGCCTAAAGATCGGACACCGCGACAGGGCAGTCCGGGCATTGGACCGAGTCCTGGAACTCTTATCGGCCGTAGCGCAACAATCTTGACATGGCAAGCTAATGCCGACCTCGCGATGGATCGACGGATGCCTGCACGCCGGCCGCTCGGCGGCGCAGCCGCCTGCTAAGCGTCAGGTCAGGGGTTCGAGTCCCCTCTTCGGCTCCGATGAAACCCCTGCATATCGCAGGCGTGATCTTCTGCACGAGTCTCCCCGCCGCGAACGCCACAAGGCGTCCAAATCCGTCTGAATACGTTGCGGGAACGTCTGGGACGTTGCGGGAGACGTTGCGGGCGGGCCACAAGGTGGGGCGTCACCCCTCCTCGAGCAGGCCGCGCTGGCGGGCCGTCTGGAGCCACCGGGTCACCCGCGCCGGATCGACATGGTACGTCGCCGCGATCACCAGTTCCCGCCGGTTCACACGCCGGTGTGCCCACGGCGCGAACAGGCCGTCCGAACGCGGGGGAGGGCGACCCGTCAACTGGGGGGCGGAGGTCGCCGATCTCCGTCATAGGTTCGCGTTGATGTCGATCTGAAATGCCGAGTCGGGACGAACGCCGATGCGAAGGCCCTCAGCAGCAGCGATCCTCACAACCACAGCAGGCGGCCTGGCGATTGCCGGGATACGCATTGCCGCGAGGCGTCACATGCGCACCAGCGCTTTTGAGAACACGGCGGGCGGGCGCTCAATCAATGACGGCTGGTCCGTCGAGGAGGCCGACGACACGTCGGAACTGTCGCCGTACGCCACCGCAGTCGTCGTCCGCGCGCCGTCGGTGCCGGCGGCACCGGCGATTTCCGCTCAAGACCGCTAGAAACGGCCGGAATCGGTGCACGACTGTGCCACGCATGCGCGTTCAGCGCTTCCGAACGGTGCGCCTGGCGACCCGGGGTCGCCGGTACGGTCTCAGCCCCGGTTGCGACCGTACCGGCTCGAACGACTGACTACGTGCTAGTCGGTCGCTCGTAGCACTAACCCAACCCCCAAATTGCTAGAAACGTAACTCCCCACCGAGCCAGGTATGAAACGGGCGTTACACGGACATCCATCTGCCGCCAGCTGCGCCCGGGCTGGGTTGCGACCAAGTTGCGACGGGCGCCGTTAGCCGTGTCTTAGCGGGCCCGACCCCTCCGGTTACTACCCGTCGTGCCGATCCGGAGGGGTGGGCGGCTCCGCAGCGTTGATGACGAAAGAGGCGTTACTACCGAGCCACGCAACGCCTCAACTGCGGTGCGGAGGATGAACGTATCCGTCCCGCACCTAGCGGGATACCCGCCGTCCGGGGGGTCGGAGCGCCCCGTGGCACCCCCCTTGTGTCCAGTTATAGGCCGGCAGGTGGGCAACCCCCGGCCCCATTGCAGGCCCGAATCGGAGGCGGAGAGCACGGTGGGTGCGGCAATGCGACTCGGAACCGCCATCGCATCGGTCGCCATCGTTGGGAGCGCTGCTCTGGCGACGCGGGGCCGCCGACCGAAGGCGAGCCCGTAGGCCCGCCCTCGGTCGGCAAGTGGTCTTGGCAGGGCTGACTAACCGAAGGCGTCGACGTGGAAAAGGCATTCCTTTGATCCACCGGGCGCCGGAACGAACAGTCCAGCAGAAACGATGCCGTTGAGCGTCGTTCCGTTCTGTGCAACCGCGCCAAAGGTCTTTCCGCCCACGTAGCCCTGGGTGATGGCGGGTCCGACCATCTCAATCGTTCGCATCGACGACGGCGTGGACGGGCCGATCGTGAAGTTGCCGTTGTCGCCGTTGCTCCAGGTCGTGTTGTTCGCAGTCGTCGCAATGAGAACGTAGCCATCCGCATGCCCGGTCCCGTCGACGGTGCAGAGGCCGACGAGGCTCAGTGGACCGTCTTTGATCAAGACCGATTGCGTCGAGTGCCCCGTTCCCGGGTTTAGCTGCACCAGGCCGGAACTGAAGAACTTGCTTGCGCGCACGAAGCCTGTCGGGCCGATGCCGCCCAGAGTCGACGCGTTGTTCGCGCTCGGCACCTTCCCCAGCTTGTTGAGGTTGACCTCTGTACCCGTGATCGTGTGCTTCTCGAGCTTAACGCCTGCGACAGAGCGGTTCTTTAGCAGGTTTCCATTGATGCTCGAGACCGCAAACGCGGTGCCCCCGAGCGCCACGAACAGCGCGACCACAGCGATGATGAAGGCCGGCGAGGGCCGGCGCCCGTGCTGCAATCTCATGCGAAGCGCCTCCTTGTGTCATGGGATCCCTGCCTCCTGATCCTCAGAGCGCTGCGCGAGCCATCTCGTCGTCCATCGAGTCAGCTGCGGCAGTAGCGTGCAGGTGCGTCACCTGCTCATCGGCAGCGCCGCGTTCGGGGTCCGTAGGCGACGCGCCAACGACGCGTAGCTTCACTGACAGGACAGACCTCTCAGGAGGGGGGTCAGGCTTGGGTTTGGGCTTGAAGAGATCCACGCAAGAACGATCGAACACCCGCGGCGCGTTCCGAGCAACCTCCGTGCCGCTTCCATACGCAGCTCGCCCGTTCCTCCGTTGCGACCTCGCTGCATGCGTGCGACGTACGGTCATGGTCACTGCTGATCCTTCGCTTCGAGACACGCAACGAGGTATGCACGCCACGGACATGCGCGACCCCCGGAGCCGTTGTGCACCAGCGCACGCGCACGCGGTGCATGTCCGTTCATCGGTGGCACGTTGCGCCTACGGACCTTTCGTGAAAGCGCTTGCATAGCTCGTACTCATGGGCGCTGCCATACTGGCTATGTCACGACAACGAGCGGCGGCCGCACAGCGCCCTCGGCGGTCACGCTCCGATCAGCCGCATTCGGAGCCTGTCTCGGCACGAGACCTCGCAGGCGCAGGGATTGGGGGCAAGTGCGGCCTGAACCCGTGGAATCACTCATCATGCCGCGCAGCCTGGGCAGCAAGCGGCACGAGGCGAACCGCGGTCGTCTTGTAGGCGGGGCACTGCGAGGTCGGGTCCACGTGGGGCCCGACGATGCGGTTGGTGTGGGTCTCGGGGGAGTGGAACGTGAGAAAGAGCGTCCCCCGCGGGACGCGCGTGGTGAGACGGACAAAGGCCTGGGCATGCCCCCAGCGGCTCTCGATCGTGACCCGCGCTCCGTCCGCGACACCCTCGTGCGCTGCATCGTCGGGGTTGACCTCGAGCCGGTCGTCCGGGGCAAGCGCGGCGCTCGACGAACGTCGCGTCATGGTTCCCGCGTTGAACTGGTGGAGCGTCCGCCCCGTGATCAGCATGTACGGGAACGTTTCGTCCGATAGCTCCGGCCCCGGCCTGAGCAACAGGCAGGCAAGACGGGCTCTGGCACCGAACCCGTGCGTGTGGAGCCTGGCAGTGCCGGGGTGGTCGACGCTCGGGCATGGCCACTGCAGACCATCGCCAGCGAGTCGGTCGTAGCGGACGCCGCCGAAGAGAGCGGGCGCGACGGCCGCGATCTCGTCCATTACCTCATGCGGGCCTGCGTAGTCCCACCCCGCTCCGAGTGCACGGGCGACATCTTGCACGACCTCCCAGTCGGGGCGCGCCTGGCCGGGCGGCGCGACGGCGGCACGCACGCGCTGGATGCGCCGCTCGGCGCTGCTAAACGTCCCGTCCTGCTCCAGGTACGAGGCGGCCGGGAACACGACGTGCGCGCGTCGTCCGGTGTCAGTGAGAAAGATGTCCTGGACCACGAGGAACTGCAGGCGACCGAGCGCCTGCAGCGTCTGTTCCTGATCGGCGTTGGTCTGGGCGATGTCCTGCCCTTGCACCCAGAGCGCCCGCAGCGTGCCGGAGACTGCCGCGCGGATCATCTCGGTTTCCGTGAGCCCCGGTTCTGCCGGTGGTACCGCGCCCCAGACGGCCGCGGCGCGTTCCCGCACCGCCGGGTCGTTGAGCGCCTGATAGCCCGTCAGGGCATCCGGGGACGCGCCCATGTCGACGCTGCCCTGCACGTTGTTCTGCCCGCGCATGGGGAGCATGCCGGCCCCGACTCGACCGATACTGCCGGTGAGCAGCCCGAGGTTCACGAGCGCCATCACCGACTCAACCCCCTGCGTGAGCTCGGACAGGCCGAGGCCGTGCACGAAGAGGGCCGGCCCTCCGGCTAGCACGCGGCCGGCCGCCTCGAGGTCGTCCGGGCCCACTCCTGCCGCCGCGCAATCCTCCCTCAGCGACCCGGCTGCCAGGTGAGCGCACAGCTGGTCGAGCCCTACGGTGCGCTCGGCGAGGTAGGGCCGATCGATCGAGCCGTGTTCCACGAGCAGCCGTGCCAGGGCATTCGCCACAGGCACGTTCGCACCCGGCGCGACCGCCAAATGCACGTCTGCGAGCTCGGCGAGCTCCGTGCGCCTGGGGTCGATCACGATAAGCGGAGTCCCGCGGAGGACCGCCTGACGAATCCGGGCCCCGATGACCGGGTGCGCCTCGGTCGGGTTCGCGCCCGCGACCACGATCGCCCGGGCGAGCTCGATGTCCTCGTAGCACGCGCTCGCGGCGCCCGTGCCGGTCATGCGCCCGAGCGCGATCGCCGTAGAGGAGTTGCACACCCGCGCGCAGGAGTCCACGTTGTTCGAGCCGAGCAGTGCGCGCATGAGCTTCTGCAGCAGGTAGCAGGCCTCGTTGGTCGACCGTGCGGAGGCGAACGCGCCCACGGACGCCGGGCCGTAGGCATCGCGGATCTCGCGCAGGCGTCGAGCCGCGAAGGCGATCGCGGTCTGCCAGTCGGTGGGACGGAGCTCGCCTTCGACGCGAACCAGCGGCTGGGTCAGGCGCTCCGAGTTCTCCCGGAAGCCGTGCGCATACCGACCCTTGGCACACAGGTGGCCCCGGTTCACGCGGGCGCTCGGGGCGCCGCGAATCGCCAGGACGTGAGAGTCCTCTGCGACGACCTCGATGCGGCAGCCGACGCCGCAATAGCCGCAGACGGAGTCGACGTGGGCGGCGGCGGCCGGCAGGCGGCGGCGGTCCGTGATGGCTCCCGTAGGGCACGCCTCAACGCAGGCACCGCAGGCGACACATGGAGACAAGGCCCAGCGGTCATATGCGCCCACGAGAAGCCGGGTGTCCGCGCCCCGCCCCCCGATGCCGAAGACGAACTGCCCTTGGACCTCCGCGCATGTGGAAAGGCACCGCCGGCAGACGACGCACGCCTCGGGATCGAAACGGAAGAACGGGTGGCTCTCGTCCGGACGGCCGTGTACGCCCTTCGGCCCGCAGTCTCGCTCGTCCAGACCGATCTCTGCCATGAGCCGCTCGATCTCGGCGCCCGCGGGGTCGGCCCGGAACGTGCCGGCGGGGTGCCGAGAGAGCTCAAGGGCCAGCACCGTGCGCCGAAGGGACTGGAGTCGCGGCGTGTCGGTCAGCACCGTCTCGCCGCCGGTGAGCGGCGTATGGCAGGCCGCGGCCGGGCGCGGCCTGCTGCCGAGCTCCACGATGCAGAGCCTGCAGCCGCCGGTCGGCGTGAGGCCGTCGCGATGGCAAAGCGTGGGCACCTGCGCGCCGGCCCGGCGCGCAACCTGGAGGATGGTCTCGCCCGCCTCGAACTCCACGGGGCGCCCGTCGATGAGCGCGCCCGCCCTCACGCGGAGCCTTCTATGAGGTCCATGAGCGCACGGATCGGCGCCGGGATGCCCTGTCCGAAGCCGCACAGGCTCGTCGCGGCGACCGCATCGAGAAGATCCCGCAACTCGTCCGGACGACCCGAGCGCCACAACTCGAGCGCGCGGCGGGACCCGAGCCGGCAGGGCATGCACGCCCCGCAGGACTCCTCGGCCATGAACTCGAGCCAATGATCGACGAGGGCTGCGAGATCCGTCCCGTCGGCCAGGGCAAGCATCCCGGCGTGCCCCAGGACGATTCCGCGGTCGGCCATGGCCCCGTAACAGACGGGCACGTCCAGCTCGTCGGCGGAGACGACGCTCCCCATGGGCCCTCCCAGGAGAATCGCGGTCAGGGCCCTTCCGCCGGCGCCGCCTCCGGCCTCGCCCTCGATCACTTCCCGAAGCGAGATCCCGAACTCGACCTCGACGAGGCCGGGGCGCGCAAACCCGTGGCCAAGCGAGATCGCCTTCGTGCCCGGGCTCGACGTGGTCCCGAGCCGTCGGAAGTCGTCAGGGCGCTCCACGATGAAGGGCACGGCCACGAGCGTTTCGACGTTGTTGACGACCGTCGGGCAGCCATAGAGCCCGTGCTCGGTTGGGTAGGGCGGCCGCGGGCGCACCTCGGGTCGGCCCCCCTCGATGGCCGATATGAGCGCCGTCTCCTCCCCACAGACGTACCCGCCCATCCCGACGACGACCCTGACGTCAAACCCTGGCGTCCCGTCGGCGCCTGCCCGCCCCAGAAGTCCCGCGGCGCCGGCTTCCTCGAGCGCGCGACGCATGGCCGCCGCAGCGCGCGGATACTCGGAGCGCACAAAAACGACGCCCTCGCGCGCGCCGACCGCGTGTGCGCAGATCGCCATGCCTTCGAGGATCCCGTGCGGGTCCTCCTCCATGAGGAGCCGGTCGACAAACGATCCGGGATCGCCCTCGTCGCCGTTGGCGACCACATAGCGGGTTTCGGCCTGCGTTTCCGCCGCTGATCGCCACTTCAGCCCGGTCGGGAAGCCCGCGCCGCCCCGCCCACGCTCCCCGGAACGCTCGACGCGGGCAAGCACCTCTGACGGAGGCAGCGCGCGCACCCGTGACAACGCGTCGTAGACCCCGGCCGCACGCGCCCTGGCGAGGTCGGTCAGGCCCCCGCGCCCGAGTCGTGCCGTCACGATGCGCTCCCGGGACCGGGACCACACCCTCGGGGCCGCAACGGCCTCGGCGGCGAGGATGTCGGCGGCCTCGGCGCCTTGCCGTGCGCGGACGACGCGGCCGTCCCGCAAGAGCACCGTGGGAGATGCGTCGCAATGCCCTAGACAGTGGACGGTGCGGCAGGCAGCGGCGAGCCGCCACACGGCATCGTGCGCTCCGGCGAGCACGCACGAGGTCCCGCTGCAGACGCGAAGCTCAGGCTCGGCGCTTTGCAGGTCGGCGTACGCGGATACGGCCCCCCGCGCCGCCGCCGCCGGCATGCCTGACGCATTTGCGAGGTCGGCAAACTCAGACGGGGGTAGGGGCCCACGCTCCCGTATGTGCCGAGCTGCCTCCTCAACCGCCATCCTGCTGGCACCCCGCGCGGCGGCCCGGCGGACGGCTGGATCGCTCATTTCGCCCAAGGAGGGCGACTGAAGGGCGGGCGGCCCGGCGATCTTCCCCGTGCCCCCGAGAACCCGAGCGGATGCCTCGACACGACCTCCTCCGATCGAGCAAAGGCTAGATGAGTCGGGGCGTTTCCTGGGCCTGTTGTCATGAACAGGAGCCTACGCCTGACTGCAGACCTCGTCGTCTGGACGAGGGCTCCGGACACATGTCCGAGTGGGCTCGAGCGGCCTTCGTGCGTGTCGCCGACACGCCGCGCATCACGCTCACGAACAACGTGCGGGTGGACTCGAGCGACTGCGTTCCGGACGCAATGGGTGCGCTGCAGGCCCACGCAGGCGGCGCCGAGACGTCCTGGCTCAGCGTTCGTCAACAGCCACGACGGCCGGCCGTCGACATCTGCGACGACCGAACCTCTGGGATGGGCCAGCGTGCCGACGGGCGGCGCGGCGACGATAGTCACCTTGGTTCCGCCCGCCCGGCAGGGTCTCGGGCGTTGAGCGACGGACAGGGTGGGTCGCGGAGAGCGACTGTCGGTCTCGATCGCAACTTCGAGGAGCGCCCGGGCCTGGTGCATGCCGCTCGCGGCCGGTTGGAGCTGCGCGAGAACGCCTGTGATGCGTAGCCTGGAGATGTGACCCGTGCGAGCAGGCGAGCGCGTGCGCGCCGAACTGTTCGGAGAGACGAAGCATGGGATCGTGACTCTGCGCGTGCGTCTCTTCGCCATTGTGCGGGAACGGGCTCGCACGGAGTCGGTCGAAGTCGACCTGGCCGAGGGAGCGACGGTCGCGGATGCGAGAGAGGCGCTCCCTGAGCTGCCGGCGCTGGCGGGGGGTCCTTAACCGCCTCCCGGTTGCGATGGCGGTCAACCGCACGTACGCGACAACAGACACGCGGCTCATCGCCGACGACGAGTTGGCCCTGACCCCCCGGATCAGCGGCGGTGTCGAGGTCCACGTCCGGGTCACCGACCAGCCGCTCTCACTCGAGGCCCTGACCCGCAGCGTCGTCGGCCCCGGAGCAGGCGCCATCGTCATCTTCCAGGGGATGCCTCGCAGCGTTGGCTATCTCGAGTACGAGGCCCACCGCGAGATGGCCGAGGAGCCAATGGCGGCCATCCTCAGCGAGTGCATGGCGTGTCACTGCCTGCAGGCGGCGGCGGCCGAACACCGCGTCGGGCGCGTTCCGCTCCTTGAGCCCAACGTGATCGTTGCGGTGTCGGCGGCCCACCGATCAGAGGGCTTTGCCGCAGCCGAGGAGATGATCGACCGGATCAAGGCGGAGGTGCCGACCTGGAAGCAGGAGCTCGAGTGGGACGGAACGGTGCGCCGAATCGACGGCGTGCTGCCACGTGCCGGCGTTCGTGCGCCCTCCACCGGCAGACAGAACGGTGACCCATCACCCGTAACCCCCGGATGAGCTGGGCAGGGCGAGGATCGTGGGTGCGAGTGCCAAGGAACCCATCGGGCGTCGGGCCCGAGCTCGCGGGAGCGTCGTCTGACCGAGTCGGTTCACAGGCCCGCCAGCCCTACGGGCGGACCATCAGGTCGCCGCAGACGCCGCGCGTCAGGCGTTCGGTTGTCGGCTAGGGCCTGGCTGCGATGAGGTCGCAGCGTCCTCGATGCGATCTGAGCTGCCCGGCTGCCGGATGCCGCGAATGAACTGCGGGCCGCGTTGCAGCATCCCCGCAAACACGACCACCCACACGACGACGGCTACCCATACCCAGATACGCGCAAACCCAGTGATTCCTGACTCGGTGGCGGCTTTACCGACGATGAAGCTGCAGGCGGCGTACATCCCGACCGGAAAGACGGTGGACCAGCGTCGCACGTCGTACCGCAATCGTGGGTACAGCATCTCCGCAGCTACTAACACCGGCAGCCACAGGATCGTCGCCACCCACAGGCCCAAGGCGACATTCTGGAACGTCCCGTGGTCGGGGCGGAACATTCCGAGGGTCTTCGCCGCAATGGTGATCCGCCCTGCGACGACGGTCGAGATCGCCAGAGCACCGCCACTTACCCAGTGGTCGCCACGGCCGACGGCGAGCTGGCGAAAATCGAAGCGGGCAAGGACAAACAGGTAGAAGACGAGCCCGAGCACGAATGGGATAAGCGCGGCATCAAGCAGCCATCGGGCGTGTTCGCTCGGCGCGAGCACGGCGGCCAGCAGGGCGATCGACTCGGTCGAGACCGTTAAAATAAACGAGGCACCAATCGTCGGAACGACCCAGTTGCGCAGCACCGGCGACAGCAGCACGAGCCAGAGCACCAGGGCGATCACGAGCAGGGCGATCCCGGCCCAGTCCCAGCCGCCGAGCAGGACGATTCGAACGCCGAGCACGCCAGTTCCTGCCACGCCGGTAAGGGCTCCGGGGGAGTGGGATTCGCGGCGAAAGTGCGCGCGGTCGCGCAGCACGCGGTCGGCAAGGACGACACCCAGAGCGACCCACACGATGGCGGCAATAACGAGCAGGATGCGCGACAGCGTCTCGTGGCCGTCGAGGAAGAGCGCCACAGAGACGATTCCGGTGCCCATCACGATCGCGCCGGAATAGACCGGGATCGCTTGGAGGACGCGCTCGAACGCTCGGGGGGTGCTCTGGCGGGTGTCGACGGATTCAGGACTCGACACGGACATCCGATGCTCCTTTCGAGCGGCTTCCGAGGGATGCCGCAGCGTCGGATGACAGCCCGCCGGCGCCCACGCGAACTGTGCGGGGGGCGCGTAAGCGGTAGACAATCGGCTTGCGCCGCCAATAGCTGATTGGAACGCTCCACGCATGGACGAGGCGGCTGAAGGGCCAGACCATGATCAGCAACCAGCCGGCAGCCGCATGCAACTGGTAGCTGACCGGCATCGTGCTGCGTGTCATCAGCGATGCATTCGGTTTGAGCAGGAACAGCCCGCGGAACCACGGCGAGACCGTCTCGCGGTAGTTGTAGCCCCCGTTGATGAGGTTGTCGACGACGGTGCTCCACATGCCGCTGACCACCATGAACGCGAGCAGCACAATCACTACGACATCCATACCCCGCGTCGTCGCCGCGACGCGCGGGTCGCGCAGGCGGCGGACGATCAGAATCGCCAGGCCTGCAAGCATTGCGGCGCCCGCAAGCGTGCCCAGCACGGCAGAAAAGACGTGGTATGTGCTCTCGGAGATCCCGAGTGATTGGGTGACGCTCTCCGGGATGAGGATCCCGACGACGTGCCCCCCGATCACGGCGAGCAGGCCGAAGTGGAAGAGCGGGCTCCCGAGCTTGAGCCATCGCGACTCCAACAGCTGTGTCGAGCGCGTCGTCCAGGTGAACTGGTCGTGCTTCCAGCGCCAGACGTGGCCGATGACGAATGTCGCGATCGCCAGATATGGGAGGATCACCCACAGGAATTCGGCGCCGCGGCTGCTGGCGGAGATCATCCCCCCGCCTCCGCGCACGGCATGACCTCCGGAGGGGCGAACGGCTCGAGGCCGACCTGCTCGTCGGGCGGGCCCTCGGCCGCAATGCGCCGCGCTTCCGCCAGGTCGCGGACACTCATCGCCGGGAGTACGAGTGCGACGGCGTCAAGCACGACGGCATACGGGCTGTCCACGTCGCGCAGCGACCGACGTAGCAGCTCAATCGCCGCGCGGAAGCGGCGCAACACTGGCCCCGCCTCCTGCGGCACCAGCGCGGCGAACTCGAGCAGCGCGGGCAGATAATCCGGCAGCTCGCCACCGCGTAGCTCCAGGCCCGCGTCTCGGATACGGCGCTTGAGCCCGAGCAGTGTCACGCCGCGCTGCCGGCGGTCACCGTCCTGATAGTAGGACAGGTGCAGCGAGACGCGTTTGTGAAAATCGAACGTCGCGACGTACTCCTGCTGCGCGGCGAACTCGCCGACTGCGACGCGGTGTGCGAGAAACGCCCGCAGCTCGACGCCGCCAGCGCGGGCAGGTATACGCGACGCGGCCCGTGCCAGTTCGGGCGTTGCCGCGTAGAGCTCGCGGTCGGGATAGTCGAGCAGCAGCGCCGCCAACCGCAGTGTGTCGTTGCTCATTGCGCCCCTCGGTGCCGCATGATCGGCGTCTGGGCGCCCCCGGACCCTGCCTTGCCCTCCGCCTCGTCGACTCCGGGGCCGCACGAGCCCGGACCGCCGGCGAAGTCGAGACCGCACCCCCCTTGGCGGGCGATGAGGTTTGCGGCAAGTTCGCGGTGCGCCTTGGGGATGACGTAGCGCTCGTCGTACTTTGCGATCGCGAGAAGCTGGTACATGTCCTCGATCTCGTCAGCGGTCATGTCGACCGCCTGCGCGATCGCGGTGCTCGGCTCCGCGCCAAGGTTTTTCGCGCGCATGTGGCTGCGCATCGCGGCCAGGCGCTGCAGTACGCGGCGCACGACGCTCTCGTCGCCGGCGGCCAGCATGTTCGCGAGATACTGGACGGGGATGCGCAGTTCGTCGATCGCTCCGAACACGTCAGCCGGATTGGCCTGCGATCCCGGCCCCTCGACGAGGGACATCACGGGCGAGAGCGGTGGCACATACCAGACCATCGGCAGGGTGCGGTACTCGGGGTGCAGCGGCAGTGCGATCCGCCAGTCCATCGCGAGCTTCCAGACCGGTGAGCGCACGGCGGCGTCAAGCCAGTCTTCGGGGACCCCGTCGCGGCGGGCCTGCGCGCGGACGTGCGAGTCGTTCGGATCGAGGAAGACGTCGAGCTGGGCGTCGAGCAGGTTGTGCTCGTCCGGGACCGAGGCGGCGGCCTGGACGCAGTCAGCGTCGTAGAGGACGATGCCGAGGTAGCGGATGCGTCCGACGCAGGTCTCCGAGCAGACCGTCGGCATCCCGGCCTCCACCCGCGGGTAGCACAGGGTGCACTTCTCGGCCTTGCCGGTGTGCCAGTTGAAGTAGACCTTCTTGTACGGACAGCCGCTGACGCACATGCGCCAACCGCGACACTTCTCCTGGTCGACTAAGACGATCCCGTCCTCCTCGCGCTTGTACATCGCGCCGGACGGGCAGGAGGCGACGCATGCCGGATTCAGGCAGTGCTCGCAGATCCGCGGGAGGTACATCATAAAGACGGACTCGTACTCGGCCTTCACCCGCTGCTCGACACCGTCGCGGACGTTCGGGTCCAGGCGCACCTGGGTGGAGCCGCCGGCGAGGTCGTCCTCCCAGTTCGGTCCCCATTGCAGGTCGAGGTTCCGACCGGTGACCTTTGACTTCGGGCGAGCGACCGGCTGGTGCTCGCGCCGTCCGGCGCTGATCAGCGACTCATAGTCGTAGGTCCAGGGCTCGTAGTAGTCGTCGAGCATGGGCAGGTCTGGGTTGGCGAAGATGTGCGCGAGCTTGCGCAGCACACCGCCCGCCTTCAGGCGGAGGCGTCCGCGGCGGTCAAGCTCCCAGCCGCCGTTCCACTGCTCCTGATCCTCCCAGCGCTTGGGGTAGCCCACGCCGGGCTTCGTCTCGACGTCGTTGAACCACATGTACTCCGCGCCCTGACGGTTGGTCCACACGTTCTTGCACGTCACTGAACAGGTGTGGCAGCCAATGCACTTGTCCAGGTTCATGACCATTCCGACCTGCGCCATGACGCGCATCAGTACGTCACCTCCGTGCGGCGCCGGCGCACGATCGTCAGCTCGTCACGCTGCGAACCGATCGCGCCGTAGTAGTTGAATCCCCACGAGAGTTGGGCGTAACCGCCGATCAAATGCGTCGGCTTGATCATGATGCGGGTGACCGAGTTGTCTGTCCCGCCGCGCGTCCCGCTCGTCTCGCTGATCGGCACATTGACGTGGCGATCCTGCGAGTGGTACATGTAGGCGCTGCCGACGGGAATGCGGTGGGAGACGACGGCGCGACAGGCGATGACCCCGTTGCGATTGACGATCTCGACCCAGTCGTTGTCGGCGACCTCGATACGCTCCGCGTCCTCGCGGGACAGCCACACCACCGGGCCGCCGCGGAACAAGGTCAGCATGTGCAGGTTGTCCTGGAACTCGGAGTGGATCGACCACTTCGAGTGCGGTGTGATCCACTTTACGAGCACCTCGGCTTCCCCCACGGTGAGCCCATCCGCCTCGTGCCGTGCGGTTGCCAGCGGCGGGCGATAGGCGGGCAGGCCCTCACCGAACTCGAGCATCCAGTCATGGTCCAGATAGAAGTGCTGGCGGCCGGTGAGCGTGCGCCACGGGACGTCGCGCTCGACGTTCACCGTGAACGGCGAATAGCGCCGGTCGCGGCTCTCGATGCCGGACCACTCGGGCGAGGTGATCACCTTGCGCGGTTGTGCGCGCACCTGCTCGAGCGTGATGCGGTCGTCTTCGCGGTCCTCGGCGAGGTCGGCGAGCACCGTGCCCGTGCGCCGCTCAAGTGTGCGAAACCCCTCGACGGCGAGTCGGCCGTTGGTCGTCCCGGAGAGTCGAAAGATCGTCTCGGCCACATGGATGTCGCGCGTGAGCTGCGGGCGCCCGTCAGCGACGCCGCCGCGTACCACGCCGTTCATGCGGCCAAGTTCCCGGACCTCCTGTTCGGGCTTCCATGAGATGCCCTTCCACGCGATCCCAGCTGTCTCGACGAGCGGACCCAGCGCGGTCATCTTGTCGTGCACGACGCCGTAGTCACGCTCAACAACGATCAGCTTGGGCATCGTCTCGCCGGGGATCGGCTCGCACTCGCCGGCCTTCCAGTCGCGCGCGACGCCGCCCGGCTGGGCCATCTCCTCCGGTGTGTCGTGTAACAGCGGCGATGCGACCAGGTCTCGGCGCACGCCGAGGTGCGTCTTCGCCAGGCGCTGGAACTGCTCGGCGACCTTGTTGAACGCGTCCCAGTCCGTCCGCGCCTCCCACGGAGGCGGGACCGCCTCGTTGAAGGAGTGAACAAACGGGTGCAAGTCGGTGCTGGAGATGTCGTTCTTCTCGTACCACGTCGCCGCCGGCAAGACGATGTCCGAGTAGAGCGCTGACCCGTTCATGCGAAAGTCGATCGTGGTGAACAGATCGAGCTTGCCCGCTGGGGCCTGCTCGCGCCAGACGACGTCCTTCGGGCGGACATCCTCACGGGTCTCGGCAGCGGTGACGGTGCTGTTCTCGACGCCGAGGAGGTGGCGCAGGAAGTACTCGTGGCCCTTGCTTGATGAGCCCAGCAGGTTCGCCCGCCAAAGCGTCAGGATGCGGGGGAAGTTCGCCGGGTCGTCGGGGTCCTCAGCCGCGAAGCGCAGCTCGCCGCTTCCGAGCTGCTGCACGACGTAGTCCTGCGGAGTCTTCCCCGCAGCCTGCGCCTGGTCGCAGAGGTCGAGCGGATTGCGGTTCAGGGTCGGGTAAGAGGGCAGCCATCCCATCCGCGCGGACTGGGCGATGCAGTCGGCGAAGTGCTTGCCTTTCAGCTTGCCCGCGCCGAGCGGCGAGGTCAGCTCGTCAGCGAGGAAGCGCTCGTAGCGATACTGGTCGGTGGCGAGGTACCAGAACGATGTCGTCGCCTGTTGGCGCGGCGGACGCGTCCAGTCGGTCGCAAACGCCATCACGCCGAAGCCGGTGATCGGGCGAACCTTCTCCTGGCCGACGTAGTGCGCCCAGCCGCCGCCGTTCACGCCCTGGCAGCCGCAGAGCAGCACCAGGCTCAGCATCGACCGGTAGATCTGGTCGCCGTGGTACCAGTGGTTCGTCCCGGCGCCCATCACGATCATCGAGCGGCCCTCGGTGACTTCTGCGTTGTGGGCAAACTCGCGCGCGATCCGGACCACCAGGCCCGCGTCGACGCCGGTGTGCTCCTGCTGCCAGGCCGGGGTGCACGGCAGCGGGTCCTCGTAGCCGTCGGGCCAGTCACCCGGAAGACCCGCGCGCCCCACGCCGAGCTGCGCGCACAGCAGATCGAACACGGTCGTGACCAGTACGCCACCGACGCGCTTGGCGGGCACGCCACGGCGCATCACCCCCCCGCCCTCGGTGTCGCCGATCTCGAACCGCGCCAGGTCAAGCGGCACCAGCTCGTCGTGCGCCCCGAGCATCGAAAGACGCGGGCGCGTGTTTCCAAGCTCCAGATTCCACTTGCCCTGCCCCTCCTCGCCCCACCGAAATCCGAGCGAGCCGTTTGGCACGACCGCCTCGCCGGTCGCCTCATCGAGCACCACGGTCTTCCACTCGGCGTTCTGCGAGTGCTCACCCAAGTCGCTCGCGCGCAGGAAGCGGTCGGTGACGTACACCCCATCGCGCTCGCGAAGCGTCACAAGGAACGGCAGGTCCGTGCGCTTTTTCGCGTAGGCGTCGAAATACGCAGTCTGCTTGTCGAGGTAGTGCTCCTTGACGATGACGTGGGCCATGGCCAGGGCGAGCGCGGCGTCCGTGCCGGGCTCCGCGCTCATCCAATGGTCGGCGAACTTCGTATGGCCCGCGTAGTCGGGTGAGACGACGACGACCTTCTGGCCCTTGTAGCGCGCCTCGGTCATGAAGTGCGCGTCGGGCGTGCGCGTCTGCGGGACGTTCGAGCCCCAGAGCATCACGTAGCTCGAGTTAAACCAGTCCGCAGACTCCGGGACGTCGGTTTGGTCACCCCAGATCTGCGGCGACGCCGGCGGCAGGTCGGCGTACCAGTCGTAGAACGACAGGCAGACGCCGCCGATCAGCGAGAGGAACCGAGTACCGGCCGAATACGAAACCGGCGACATCGCCGGGATCGGCGAGAACCCCACGATCCGATCCGGTCCGTAGGCCTTGGTCGTGTAGACGTGGGCCGCCGCGATGATCTCGGAGACCTCGTCCCACGAGGAGCGCACAAAGCCCCCCATCCCGCGTTGGGACTTATAGGCGCGTGCCTTCTCGGGGTCCTCGACGATCGCGGCCCACGCGTCGACGGGGTCGCCGGTGCGAGTGAGCTCCTCGCGGTAGAGCTCCAGCAGCGCACCCCGCACATACGGATGACGGACACGGATCGGCGAGTAGATGTACCAGGAGAACGACGCGCCGCGGGGGCAGCCGCGCGGCTCATACTCCGGAGCATCCGGGCCGTTGGACGGGTAGTCGGTCTGCTGGGTCTCCCAGGTGACAAGCCCGTCCTTGACGTACACCTGCCACGAGCATGAGCCGGTGCAGTTCACCCCATGGGTGGTGCGGACGACCTTGTCGTGGCGCCAGCGGTCGCGGTAGAGGTCCTCCCACTCACGGGAGTGGCGGGACTCGGTGCGCCAGGGGGTCCGGGCCCCATTGCCAGCGCTCCTGGGGTCGCCATCGAAGAACCGCGGGCGAGCGAGCACGCTGGATGCGGAGTCGTCGCGCACTTGGTCTGGCTGAGCCGACCCCGGCGGATCCGACGGTGCTCGAGACATGGCGCAAGGCCTCCCCTGGGCGCTCGATAATTATTCTCGGTTCGGTTGCATTAATATCTGATCGCTCGCCGTTGGCCTATCCGGGCCAGCCACGAGAAATAGTTCGGCAAAGTACGGAACAATTCGTGGCACGTGACTTGGTATGCGCCAAGGGGACCAGATGAGCACCAACATGCCGAACTACGCCGTCATCACGCCTGCCGACCAGGACACGACGCCTCCCGCTGTGGGCACCTACAGCCGTACGGTGCTCTCCGTTGATAACGGCCTACGCGTCGTCATGTTCGGCATGGCACCGGGCGAGGAACTGAGTGAGCACACCGCGGCGCGCAGTGCGATACTCGAGGTGATTTCCGGCGCGCTTGAGCTCACCCTGGGCGGCGACACCCTCAGCGCCCCAGCAGGTACGTGGGTCCAGATGGACGCGGGCTTGGTCCATGCCGTCCGCGCGGTCACCGCGGTCGTCATGCGTCTGACCTTATTGCCCGCGAGCTCGCCTCCGTCCGGCTCGCATCCCGGAGCGAACGCGTCTGCTTAGCGCAAGTTTGGGGAGCCGCCCGCTGGCGTCGTGGCGGGGCCGGATGCGGCCGCAAGGCCCTCAAGGCGCACCACGCAGCCGGCGTGGCGGGGGTCCTCCGCCCAAAACCGCGACACGCGGCCGTCCGGCCCTGAGGCCTGCGCCATCCCCTCCAGGAGGCCGTGGTGCAGCTCGCAGACGAGATGCCCCCCGCGGGCAAGCACCGCGTCGCGGAAGGGGCAGTGATCAAGCCGGATCTCCAGCACGCCGGCTGCGGCGTCGCCGGCACCGGTCGTCTCGTGCGGGGCAAAGCCCAAACGCGCGAGCGAGCCGAGCACGTCGTCTCGTCCCAGGACCTGGACCAGTTGCGCACTTTGCCGGCGCCCAAAGTCCCGCGCGTTATGATCCTCGGCGCCGGCCTCCACCAACATCTCGACGAGACAGCGCACGAGTTCCTGGTGTGCAGCGATCCGCGACGCCTCAGGATCCGCCAGCGAGAACCGTTCGGTCGGACGCCCGCGCCCGCTCGGGGGGTCTCGTTCGACGGCCACGACCCCCGCCTGCGCCAACACGCGGAGGTGATTGCGGATCGCGTTGTGATGCAGGTCACCGAACTCATGCACGATCTCTGCCACCGTCATGCCGTCGGGGGCCCCGGCGAGCGCCTGGGCAACCCGGCGGCGCGCAGGATGGGCCAATGCGCTGGCTGCGGCTAATGCGGCAGGTAACCCGGCATCCGAGCGACGCTGGGCGGCGACGCGCGCTTCGCTGGAAGCGACTCGGTGGGCAGTCTGGCGGGACATCTCGCTCCTAGTCACGGTCGCACCAACGATGCAACGTGCCGCCGCGACGACCCGACCGGTTCACAGTGCTGCCCGCGATCGCTGGTCGAGCAGGAGGCGGACACACTGCACGTCCTCGGGGTTGTTGAGGTTCGTGAGCCATTCCTCGCGGCATGTGAGCTCCTCGGCTGTGAGTTCCATGAGCAGGGTGCGCGCCGCCGGCACTGATTCTGCCAGCAGCCGCTGTGCCACCGCGAGCGCCCGTACCCGCGGCACTCTGGCGCATAGGGGTTGTGGACCATGCGGGCTCACGCACATGATCGCACTCCCCGGGGGCGCCTCGGCCAGGCGAAGGATCGCCGGTGCGGCCAAGGGGAGGTCGCACGCCAACACGAGGACGTCGTCCGCGGCCAGAGTGGTCAGTCCCGCAGCAATCCCTGCGACTGGCCCCGCCCATCCGGGTTTGTCATAGACGACCTCAGCGCCCAGATGCGGCGGGAGCGCCGCCTCTGGGCGCCCGGCAACCACGACCCGCCGGCACACCTGGTTAAGGATGTCGACGGATCTGCACACAAGGGCCTCGCCGCCGAGGTCCATGGTCGCTTTACCGCCGCCCAGCCGCCGCCCTTCGCCTCCGGCGAGCACGACTCCGTCGAGGTGCACGGATATTTTTTTGGACATAGTGGAAATATACTTGCAGGCGTCCGACCGTTCGGCGAGGCAGCTCCCTCAGTGGACAGGGTGCCCCGCATGACCCAAGGAGTCGCGTGATGACTGATCGGGAGTGGCTTGCAGCGTACGCGTCTGCCCTGGGGGTGGCGCCCCCAACTGAGGATCAGTTCGAGCGGCTCCTGTTCCTCGCGGCCGAGGCGGCACACAGCTCGCAGCGAACCGCCGCGCCGATTGCGTGCTGGCTCGCAGCGCGCAGCGACATGTCGCTCGAGTCGGCAATTGAGGTCGCCGAGTCGCTGCGACCGGTGCAGGACGCGTGAGCTCTCGCGCACTTCCGAGCGTCTCAGCGGCCCTCCAGGTCGCTCGGGGCTTCAGGATCACGGCGGTACGCGAGTGGCTACCGCTCGTGGCGCTCCCACAACGACGGCTCGCAGAAGCCGTCAGGACACGCGTGCCGCAACCGCGGGGTGCCGTGGCCGCCATGGATGGCTGGGCCCTGCGCGCCGACGCGACACCAGGCGTCTTTGCGGTCGTGGGCGAGAGCGCCGCGGGGCGGCCCTACGGCCGATCCCTCCTTCGTGGGGAGGCGGTTCGCATCTCCACCGGTGCCTTGGTGCCAGCGGGGGCGGACGCAGTCCTGCGCCGTGAGCGTGCCATCGAGCGGCACGGCGTGCTGGCCTCGCCACACATCGCTGCTGGCAGCGACGTGCGACAGGCGGGGGAGGATTACCCGCTCGCCGCCGTTGTCCTCGATCCGGGCCATCTGGTGCGCACGCACGACGTCGGGGTCATCGCGGCATGTGGCTGGGACGGTGCTTTTTGCGACCGTCGGGCCCGCGTCGCGGTCGTCTCGATCGGAGATGAGCTGGTTCCCGTCGATCAGATCCCAAACGAGGGAGAAGTCGTGGATTCCAACCGCCTCACGATCGCGGCGGCCGCGGAGGCGGCTGGGGCACAGGTCGCCTGGACACGCTGGGTCCCGGACGATCGCCATGCGCTTGAAGAGGTGATCGCCGACGCTGTTCAGCCGGGGCCAGACGGCGTCGCCCTACTCATCACGACCGGCGGGGCGTCCATTGGGGATCATGATCATGTGCGACCCGCGCTGCGCTCGCTGGGTGCGGAGATAGCCTTCGAGGGAATCGCGATGCGCCCCGGTCGCCCGACCGCGCTGGGCGTGATCGGCGCCTCGCGGGTGCTCGTTCTCCCGGGGACCCCCAGCGCCTCGGTGGTCGGGTTTCACGTCATCGGTCGAGAGTTGCTGGGCACGGCGGAGTGGACGCCAGGGATCATGGTGACCGACTACAGGTCCCCCCGACACGCAGACGAGTTCGTGCGGTGTCGATCTACGCCGGTGGGGCTCGTGCCCCTCGATGTGCAGGGGTCCGCGTCGCTCGCGGGGCTCGCCGGTGCTGATGCGCTGGCCTGGATCGCCTGGGGGCGCTCGCACGTCAAGGCCGGATCATCCGTTCTGACAAGTGCGGTGCCCTAGGAGAGCTCACTACGGCCGCCGCGCCGAAATCCACCCGGCCTTCGTCGCCGTAGCCTGCTGCCTCGTCTGGTACCGACGACTGCAGAACTCATCGTCAAAGGAGTGCGACGACGGCTTGCTTCCCGTGACATGATCGGGCCGCTAGGTCATGAGCGACTCCCCGGGCGAGAAGGGGCCTTTGGTGTCCGTGACCTCTTGATTTCGCACTCGTCCGCGTTTCTGGGGGTCGCGCCCAGACCGTAGATCCGTCGGCGCGGTCTCGACCGTCGCCGCCACGACCTCCTGCACGGATCGTCACGGGGCCGTCCCTGCACCGCGCCGGCGCTGGCGGCGCTCTTTCGCCAGGAGCGCGCCAAAGGGATCGGTCCCACCATCTGATATTTCCCGTCAAAGAATGTGCTACTGCTGGCGACGCCGCAGGCTCGAACTGGTCCTCCCCACGCGAGCCTGCGCTCGGTGCCCCTCTGGTCGCGTTCGGGTGAAACCACCGAGCGGGGGCCGCGTGAGACGCCAACGTGCGACCTTTGGCTCCGGAGGCCAATTCTTCCGTGAACTGCTGGGAACTGTAGGGGGCGAAACCGCCTCCGTTACGGTGTTTTGGACCGACGGCGATCACTGTGGGTCACCAGGGTTCACAACCTGGTGTGCCCATCGTGTGCCCATGGCGGACGCATGGCTCGACGAGTACGCGGCCTCTCGAGAGGCGCTCGCGGCTCCTGGTAGGAGTTCGTCCGCTGACGACGGCTAGGGGGAGCCGGTTTCTACCCCGGTGGGTATAGCCGCCCAGCGGAGACCTTGCATGGGCTGCAAGATCTCCGCGGCCGCCTGGGCATGCGGTGGCCCTACGCACGGTCGTCATCGATCCTCGTGAGTATGAGTTCGATGTCATCGATGGTCAGACCGTCGACTCGGACGCCGGAAAGCCTACCCTCGATCGAGCCCGCCTTGACAAGCCAGTAGAGCCCGTAGTCGAGCGCGCGCGGATCGCGGCGGCGGCTCCTTTGCAACCGCAGTCCTCGGCGAGCAGCCATCCTTCGCAGCCGATTCTCGCGGATCGCGCCGGCCCCCGCGGCGGCCGGCATCAGCCCACCTCCCCTGGTCGGTCACCGGGCGTCGGGTCGCCGTCCAAGTCTATGACCTGAAGCGTGCCCGCAGCGATGCTGGAAGGTGTGCGGTATGCCCGGGCTCACGCGTCCCGCCGAAGGTCTCGGCAAGATGTCCACCGAAAGTGGTCGACAGGCCAGACACCCGGTGCCGTTCCTGGCAAGCTGGACCTGTGTCCACCGAGGAGCCCCGAGAGCCGGAACCAGTGGCCTTCTTGTGCGGCTTCCTGCGGGCCGTTCTCGATGTCAGCAAGCCGCTGACCCGCGCTCGTACGAGCGACCTAACCGAGGCTGTCGTCTTGGGCACCTTGATGCGGGCACGCGAGCTCGCCGCGGGAGTGGTCAGCGAGCTCAAAGCCGGACGTGGGCGGAACGCCATGCCCCTGGCGCGGCATCTGTTCGAGGAGTACCTGGTCCTGAGCTACATCCTCGACGATCCCGCGCCGCGCTTGGACCAGTACCGGGCCTCCGAGGCAGAGTCCCGTTTGGACTGGGCGCGCACGGGCGACCTGCTCGATCACATGCCTCCGGAGCAGTTGGAGATGCTGGAGGGCATCGAGGCGGCTGGCACGGTCAAGCAGCAGGCCGCGGCTGAGGGCGCCGGGCACGCCGTCCGGCCGAGCGACCGGGGCACCTTGCCCGGCACGTTCAGGTCGATCGCGTACGCGGTGGGCGCCCAGGCGGACTACCGGTTCTTCTATGCCGGGGTAAGCCGATATTCGCACCCCACCCTGTCGAACGCGTCGGCGTATGTGTCGATCGACGACGCCGGACGCTTCTCCGCCCGCAGCGACGCGCCCGATCCGCCCCTGTTGGGACCGGCGGGAGTCTTCGCTATGGAGTCCCTTGTGCGCCTTATCCGGCGAGTGAGCCCGACCCTGGGGAACGACCCGATCGTTGACTCGGCCCTGGAGGAGATGGTGGCCGAGTACAACGCGCGCATGACCGTGCGGCCGATTCCGGGCCTACCGCCGCGCAAGCCCCTCTGATCCAGAATCCGCGACCCTTGGCCCCGGAGGCCGACGGTGCAGGGGCTTTGCGGGATGATGGGGGATACCGACTTCCCGGATTAGCAGGGTATTTGGTCCGGCGCCAGCCCCCGTGTGGCCATGCTGGGTTGCGACGGATTTGCGACGGGCGCCGTGCCGAATCGCAGCACCCTCCGCTTGCGGGGTCGGGAACCGACGAGCACAGACCGCAAGTCGGACGGTGCGTGATAGTAGGTTCATCGATGACGAGCTCAGCGTGTGACCTTCATACCATCGAAAGGACCACCATGACCGACGCACCCTCAGAGAACCCCGTCCTCGACACCATCGCCGCGATGACCGCCGAGTCGGTCGCCCGGTGCGGCCTCGACGCCAACTCGCTGGTCGCCGCGCGCATTGCCGCACTCGCGGCCGTCGGTGCACCCACCGCCTCGTACGTGCTCCACGTCGGCCCGGCGATGGACGCCGGGGTGACGATCGAGCAGGTTCAAGACATCTTGGTCGCGGTCGCGCCGATCATCGGCACGCCGCGGACTCTGTCCGCCGCCACGAAGATCACGAAGGCGCTGGGAGTCGTCATCGTCGCGCTCGAAGCGGAGCTTGAGGCAGAAGAGGACGCGCAGTAGGAGGACTGACGGGCGGCTCGCTCGAACGGGGAGCGAGCGAGCCGCAAGGCCGTTGCCTGGGCTCTGTGCCCTTCCCGCGACGGGGTGGTGCTCGCCGTGGCAATCGTCGAGGCGTTCGCCGACCGCGTGCCGCTCACTTCGCCATCCCCGTCGTTGAGGGTCGGGCGGCTGCGGTCGGCTGGGTCTGGCCGCAGTCACGGGGGGACCAAGGCGCGATCGCTCGCCTGCGCGCGTGTGAGCAGCCGTGCATCCGTGCGGCAGTTGACGAATTGGGCACGCCGCTCGTGTCGCTCCGCGGCCTTCGTCTTACTGCCGCGTCGATCATGCTTGGAACAGGTCGCCCGCTGCTGATCGTGTCCCGCCAACTGGGTCACGCGAACCCGAATGTGGTCGTCGCGAGTTGCGCTCACCTGCCGTCCGATGCCCGGCTCGACATGGCCGCGAATGCATTCGATCACGACCGACACGGTGCGGGAGCCGGTGGGCGGATCGATACCGACGCCGAAGAACCCTTATACGGGCTGGGATCTCACCGATACTGTGTGACGCCTCGTGAGCGGCAGGTCAGGGTTCGAGTCGCCTCTTCGGCGCACGGACGATCCCTGGAGCGGGCAGGGGTCGTCTTCTGTGCGACGGCGGCGGCCGCGAACGCCAAGAGGCGTCGAAATGCGTCCGAATTTGTTGGGGGATCGTCGACGACGTTGCGGGAACCGAATCCCGCCGGCGCTGCCGGCCTCGCGAGGGAATCGGGGGACCCCAATCAGCACGACCCCGAACCCCTCGCGCCGCCTGACACAGTGTCTGCGGCAGGTTCTGCGACGCGGACCAGTGCCCGGGAGCGCACGTGCGATGCCGGCGGCGAACTACCGCCTTCGGGGAATGAGGGCGCCGAGGATCCAAAACAGTGGGATAAAGATGCCCACGATGAACATCACCCAGTGCCCGCGGCGCAGCGTGCGGAGTCCAAGCCAGATGAGCAACACCACGTAGATCACGGCCAGAATTACCCCCAAAATGCCCGAACTCACCTCGTAGGTCCTTTCTCTCGCCGCGCGGGCCGCCGCTCCCCGGGGCCCTGGCGTGGTCATTACCAGCCCGGCGTGCATGCGGTCGCCCCACACCGTATGGGCGGGTCGGGTGATCGTACCGCAGGCGCTCTCCGAGGCCGCGTGATGGGCCGCTGATTTTGTTGACCTGCGCATGGGCGCCGACCGCCCAACGACGCGAAGGAATCGGGTTCTCGAGCGGTTGGGTCGCCTCCCGGGGGAATCAGGCGAGCCTTTGCTCGGCCTCCAGCAGACGACGTCGACGTTCGAGGTGTCCGTGGACTCGCGCCGACCGGCCAGGATCCGAGCGGCGACCCCGAGGCAGGAAATCGCGCGACGCGACCATCCGATCCGTCGACGATGAAGACACCGCCGGAGGCGGGCGCCACGGCAATCGCTCGGGGATCCTGGGGCTGCCTCGGCCCCTGACCTCGAGATCCCGATGGTGTGATGAACGCACCGTCGGCCGTGCATTCGGCGACGCGACCCTCGCGGCGTTCGGTGACGGCCCCGGACAGTGTGTTGACGGCCATCATGTCCGCATCGGACGGTTCGGGATCGCTGAACACCGCCACGTGGCGCCGGGCGGTCGCAAATGCCTCGAGGTCCGCGCCCGGGCCGCCGACGATGCGGCGGTTGGTCGGGTCGCAGGCGATCCCCTCGGCGATCCCATCGCTGCCGGTCGCCGTCCCGACCGCGGCGACGTCATACGGGCGCACAGGCGGCGTGCAGCGGCGGATCATGGGAACTGCTATGTCGAGGGACGCGGCGAGGTTGTCGAGCGCGACGGCGGCGGCAACGCGTCGCGCGCCGTGTCGATGACCGGTCGATGCCACGATCAGACGCCCCGTCGGTTGCGGGGATGCCGCACTCGGTCGGGTCGCCGCGGGTGCCCAGCGTCGGACGCCGGCGTCGTTTCCGGGCATAGTTGCGGTGTGTCCGTGGAGACCTCGGCAGCGCGCATCCCAGACGGGGCGATCCCGGCGCCGACGACATCGTGCGCCCCACCCGTCGCCGGCGCGAACGCACCCACATGCGGTTGCGCATGACGGCGCGCGGCGGCGGTGAGTCGGGGGGCGGCATCCTGCGCATGCGTCGTTCGGCCTGGATTCGCTACGCGATCGGGCTGGTGGTTGCGGGCCTGCTCGTCTATGCGGTCGTCGTCGCAAGCGGCGGCCTGGAACAGGCAGTCGACGAGCTCGGCCACGCGTCGCTCGGCTGGCTTCCCGTCGGGCTGTTGTTGGAGATGTGCTGCTACGCGCTGATCGGCGTGATGCTGCGCATGCTTCGCGGCGAGCACCGCACCCTGCGGTGGGGGACGACGGTGCGCGTGGCGCTGGTGCTGTGGGGCCTGGGCGGTTTGCTGCCGGCATCACCGGCCGAGGGCATCGCGATGTCGTCGGCAGAGCTGCGCCGCCGCGGCGTCCCCCGGGGCGAGTCGATCACGATGTTCGTCGTGGCCGGCTGGTTCCAGTTCTGGGCGCTCGCCCTCACCGCCGCCGCCGCCGCCGCCGTGGTCAGCATCGTGGGGCACACCGACGCGGCCGATGGCGACCGTCTCGCGGTCGCCGCCGTTGTCCTTGTGGCGGTGACGCTGGCCGTGATCGGTCTCGCGCGACGGCCCGTCACCGGGGGGTACATCTGGGCCGCCACCTGGTGGCTGCCCCGCCACCGCGGGATGACCCGCGCCGAGTTGCATGCGGCGGGGATCGATGCGCATGCGCGGCTGTCCCGGCTGCTTGGTGACGGTGGCCGTCGCGTGCGGCTCGGTGTGGCGGCGGCCGGCACCTGGGTGGCCGACGCGGCGTGCCTGTGGACCGCCCTGCATGCCGTGCATGTCCACATCCATTTCAGCACCGTCGTTGTCGCGTATGTCATCGGCATCGTTGCCTCTTGGGTACCGCTGCTGCCCGGCGGGATCGGCGCGGTCGAGGCCGCGGTGCCAGCCGCGCTGCACCACTTCGGGGTCCCACTGACGGTCGGGCTGGCCGGCACGCTGCTGTGGCGCGGGTTCTCCCTATTCTTGCCGGCGCTGGGTGGCGTGCTCGCCTACCTGAGCCTGCGGTCGGAGAATCCTCGGTCAGGTGAGGGGCTGGCGGATCCTGCGGCGCCGGGCTGAGCGGGCGTCCGGGTTGGCGGGGATCCGCACCCTGATTTCGTCCGCTCACCGTACCGCGCCCGCCCCGGCGAACCGGGGATCAACCGACCGGAGCGGCCGCCTGCGGCCTCGCGCCGCGGACGACGATCGTCTCGGTGGGCGGGGCACCTTGCCGCGCAGCCCCGACACGATCGCACCGAGGACGGAGATCCCGCAGAGAATCCACAGCGCGAGGTGCATGCCGCTCATGAACGGGTCGAGCTTCGAGGCCGAAAGGCCTGTGATCAGCCCGGAGGAGATCGAGAACGGCAGCTTGTCGGGAGCCACCACCGTCACGATCATGAGCATCAGGGCAATTGAGATCACCGCGCCGGTGTCCTGGACCATGACCCGGGTCCCTGACGCGATCCCGCGGCGCCAGGGCGGCACAGCGGCCATCATGGCGCTCATCTTGGGCGAGTTGAACGTCCCCGAGCCGACGCCGACGATCGTGAGCCACAGCGCCGACTGCCAGGAGGGGGAGTCGACCTGCAGGGTGGTCGTGCCGACGAGCCCCGCGGCAGAGATCAACATGCCCAGGACCAAGGGCAGGTGGGACCCGTGGCGATCGGCGCATGCAGCGGCGGGCGGGTGACGCCGTACGGCTGCTAGTTGAGCGCGGCTCCGCTGGCGTCGGCGTCCGTCATGAGCTGGGTGACCACCATCAGATTGTCCCAAGCCTTCCGCTCGGCCTGGTCCCAGCTCGCGTCGCTGGCGAAGTTGGCGCGCCCGCGCGAGATCGCCAGGTAGTCCGAGGTGGCCCGGGCCAGTTGCTGCTCGTTTGGGACGTTCGTGGTGACTGTCGCATTCATGTGCGGTGATCCTTTCGTGCCGGGCAGCGTGCCGCCCGTCGGTGCATCCAGCCGAGTGCGCACCGATATCCCGGCGGGTTGACAGGCAACGTGCCGGAGCGGAGGGCGCCCAACCGGTGAAGTGTTGCACCAAGTCCCGCGGCGCGCCCTGCGACGGCGCCCTCGTCACCGCTTGCCGGGCGACGCGCGCGCGGGTCGTGCACGATGCGGGGACAGCTCGAGAAGATCTTCCCGGTAGATTTGTGGTGCGCCCGTTGCCGCGGGGGCGACCGGATCGCGGGAGTTTCAGCCCGCCGGCACCTCCGGCGCGTCGCGCGGGATTCCGGAAGCCAACTGTCGACGGGGGAGCCAACGCGTGGCGCCGAGTGGCGGGTCATCAGACCATCCGGTGATTCGCGCACTCGCCTTGCGCGCCATCTCCGGCCGCCTCGTGTACGGGGCCGTCGTGATCCTTGCGACGCTGCTAGCCGTCGGCGTCGCCGGGCCCTCGGTCGTCGACGAGATCGGCGCGATCCTGCTCGCGACGCTGGCGGTCGTCTTCGCGGAGTTCTATTCGGAGGTCGTCGGGGCGACGATCCGGCAACGTCGCTCGCTCACCGGCCAGGAGCTCGCGGCGATGGCCGCCGAGCTCGGCGCGCTCGTTTTTGCGGCCATTCCGCCGCTGTTGGTGACCGGCGGTGCGGCGATCGGGCTCTACACCCCCGATACCGCGATCTGGGTGTCGGTCTGGCTGTTGGTCGCGCTCTTGTTCGCCTTCGGGTTTGCGGCGGGCCGCGTCTCGGGGCGCTCGCTCGTTGGAAGCGCGATCGCGGCCGCGCTGTTGCTCTTGGTCGGCGTGGGGATCATCGTCGTCAAGCTCCTGGCGCTGCATTGACCTGGCCGGGTACTGTGGCTATGGCGCCGCCGCCGGCGTCGGACCGTAGGCGACGGTGAACCCGTTCGGATCCAACGCCGAGGGCGTCGAGATCTGGTTCCCGCCGCCGCCGACCATGAAAAGCTGGTCGAGCGACATCTCGACCCCGTTGACGTTGAGTCCCGAGAACGTGATCGGTGCGAAATCGCCGAGCGTCGCGGTCTGTGACCCGATCGTGGGCGCTTCGACGATCCATTCCGCGGAGGTCGACGGACCCGTGTAGGTCTGCCGGGTGGTGTAGGACTGGCCGGTGGTGTTGTCGGTCAGGGTGATCTGCCAGCTCGCGCCGGAGACCTTGTGGACGTTGACCGTGATGCTGTCACCGACGTTGACGTTCATGGAGGGGATCGCGGTTTCCGGTGCGGGCAGCACTTCCCACCACGGCCAGACGGTCAGCTGTCCGTCGGCGTATTCCTCATGGACCCCGGCCTGGATCAGGGAATCGTTCGAGACGCCGTCGATGCCGACCCATTCGCTGGTGTCGGATTCATACTGCGTGGGGCTGAGGCTCGGGACGGTGAACGTCCCGGTTGCGCTGGCGAATCCGGCCCCCTCGAATGCGTAGCCCGACCAGTTCGATGAGTAGCCCGGCATGACGCCGAGGATCGTCGGCGCGGGCGTGGCGACAAGGATGCGCTGGACGCCGATGACCTCCCCGTAGCGGTTGCGCGCCACGAAGCGGAACGTCCAGCTCCGGCCCGCGTTGGCCGGCACGACGTGAAACGTGTACTCGCCGCGGCACCGGACCGGGGCCGGGTTCCGTCCGTGCCAGATGAGCGGCGTCGCTGCCAGCGTGCATTCTGTCGCCTGCGTCGACGCATAGTGGACGGTGACCGTTCCGCCGACCGCCGTCACCGTGGGCCGGGTCAGGCCGATCGCCGCGGTCTCGCACAGGCGCTCTCGTCGCCGCGCGGTGCGCCCGTGGGAACGCGTCGTGACCGTGACCGTCTTGCATGCCTTGGCCGACGGTGTCGCCGATGCGAACGACGCGACGCCCAAAGATCCCAGGACGGCGAGGATGCCGACGGCGACTGCCGGGACCCGAGTCCCCTTTGCACGAGTTCGGGCGCGACGCCGCCACGTCCCGATCCCGCGCAGCGCCCCCGAGGCGCCGATCGGGCGACGCTCGTGCGCGGGCGTTGTCTGGGGGGTCCTGATTCTGAACGTCACGGACGCGTCCTGTCGGGGTGCGTTGGTTCACCGTGGCTATCGGCAGCTTCCCGCCGCTCCCTGACGGTATGCGTTCGACCGGGACGTCCGGACGCGGGCCCGTCGATCCCGGAACGCTGGCGCGGGCGGGCAGGGGGGCCCGAGCTCGGACGCCCGTCGGGCGCGCCGGGGGGCTGTCCGGACCGGGGGTCGGTGCCCACGGCGGCGACACCCGCGCGCCAGCCACTCGGGTCCGCGCCGCGATGCCGATGGGCCGACCCGCGCGCGCGGTCGTCGCGCCGGGTCACTGCTCCTCTGGCGGCACCATCACGACGCGTTGATGCAACAGCGGTATCCGTCCAGACTCCTCGCCGCGGAGTTGTGCAATCACCACCGAGGTCCGGCGCATCATGGTGATGACAGCGCCGGCGAGCACGGCCGAGACCGGGATATTGATCGCGCACGCGGTGATGATCGAACTCCCCTGCTCTGATGTCCCCCATGACAGGCAGACGTCGAACCACGCGTCGAGCGCAAGGAGCGCCGAGGACGCCGTCAGCCCGACGACCGCCAGCGAGCGTCGACCCCACACCAGCCACGCCGTGCCGGCGAGTGTGGCGGCGAGCATGAGGTCAAAGCCCACCCACGCGAGCCGCCACGCGCCGCCGGATTCGGACGTCGGGAGCACGTCGGAGAGATAGACGACCCACGGGAACATCAACAGCGCGCCGCCGCCGGTGATGATGAGCACGATCCAGCGCCGGCGACGCAGCTCGCGGTCCTCCCGCGGGCGATCGACCAGGCCGTCGAGGATACGGGCCACCTCGGCGCGGTCGGCGCGCGTCCAGTGCGCGATGTCGGCCGCGGTTGGCACCCGCTGATCTGCGCCCTGCACGACGACCTCCTCCAGAATGCCCCCCGGAACACGGGGGGCTCGCTGCTACAGCCGCGATGACAGCCGAAGTCCGGTGGTCATGTCAATCGCACACGGGAAGATTCAAGCGGGCGAACGGGGCCTGCGCCCAAACACACTGGCCGACAGCCGTCGTACGGGGGCCGCGCCCAGAGCCGGCCGGGGCCCGTACGGGGCCGCGGTCTAGCTGTAACCACTCACAGGGTTGGTAACAGCCCTTGACCGGGTGAGGACCCCGCGGGTGTTGTGGAGGTATCTCAAGCCATCCACATCCCGGAGGTCCTCATGGCCCACCCTAATGCGCGCCTGACCCCACGCGGACGCTTGCTGTTGGTCGAGCGCATCCTCGCCGGGTATCGCGTGGCCGATGTCGCAGCCCAGCTGGGCTGTTCGCGCACCTGTGCCTACAAGTGGCTTGACCGCTATCGCACCGAGGGCCCGGCCGGGCTTTTCGACCGCACAAGCCGGCCGCATCACATCCCGCATCGCATCGATGCGGAGCTCGAGCAGGCGATCTGTGCGCTGCGGGCACACGCACGCCGCGGTGCGGAATGGATCGCCCAGGAACTCGGGCTGTGTGCCGCAACGGTCGGACGCGTGCTTGTGCGCAACCGGATGCCGGCCTTACGTGACCTGGATGCGCTGACGGGGATCCCGGTACGCCGCGGGCCGGCGACCCGCACACGCTACGAACGTGCCACCCCGGGCGAGCTGATCCACATCGACGTCAAAAAGCTCGGGCGCATCCCCGACGGGGGCGGCTGGCGCATGCACGGACGCACCACCGAAGCCCGCAGACATCGGCTCATGGGCTTTGACTACGTCCATGCGGCCATCGACGACCACTCACGTGTGGCCTACGCCGAGATTCACCCGGATGAGACCGGTGCGACATGTGCCGGGTTTCTCGAGCGCGCGGCCGGCGTCTTTGCCGAATGCGGCATCACCCGCATCGAGCGGGTGATGACCGACAACGCATTTGCGTATCGACTCTCCGACGCATTCCAGAACGCCCTTGGGCGCCTGGGGGCACGACACGTGCTCATCCGGCCCCATTGCCCCTGGCAAAACGGCAAGGTGGAACGCTTCAATCGCACCCTCCAGGCCGAATGGGCATATCAACGCCCATTTACGAGCAATGACCAGCGCGCCCAGGCGCTGCCTGAGTGGCTCGCGTACTACAACACCCGGCGCCGACATTCGGCGCTCGGGGGCCGAGCGCCGAATACGAGGCTGTCACCAATGTGGTGAGTGGGTACACCTAGCCCGCCGTCGAGCGGCGCGTGCGGGGCCGCGCGAGGGCCGTCGCCACCGACGTGGCGGTCGCGCCGATGGTGCGCGCCGCCAGGACTGCGGCGACCACTGGACGAGTGCGCGGGTCGCGGGCACGGCGCGGTCGACGCGCGCGCGGTCGATCGCGGTACGGGTCGTGGTCGGTGGGAATCGTGTCGGGCGGCTCGGCCGCGGCGGGCGCGGTCCGGTCGGTCGGCAGCGCCTTGACCTGGGCCGGAACGCGACGCTGACCGGGATGCTGGATCTCCCACAGCACTTCGCTGAGCGCCTCGCGGTCCAGTTGTTCGTGCTCGAGGACCGCGTTGGCCAGCAGGTCGAGCTGAGCACGGTGCTCTTGGAGCAGCTGCAGCGCTTCGGCGTAGGCCGCGTCGACCATCGCGCCGACGGCGAGATCGATCTCCCGCCGGGTGCTCTCGGCCAGGGTCAGCGGTATTTCACCGACGCTCGTCACGATCTGACCGACCTGTGGCGCGAAGCCGAGTCGCTCAACGGCCTGGCGGGCCAGGCGGTTGACCTGTTCGAGGTCGTTGGCCGCGCCGGAGGAAATCGTGCCGAAGTGCACCTGCTCGGCGGCCCGACCGGACAGCGCCACGATCATGCGTTCGTGCAGTTCCTGGGGGCTCAGCATGGCGGAGTCGGTATCGCCGAACAGGGCGAGCCCCGCGGCCATGCCGCGCGCCAGGATGGTCATGCGCTGGACCTTCGGGTGCGTCGGGCACAGGTCGGCGGCCAGAGCGTGGCCCGCCTCGTGCCAGGCGATGCGCTCCCGCTCGCCCGCGGCGAGGGCGCGGTCCTTGCGCTCCGGTCCGGCGACGACCCGCAGCATGCCCTCGGCGAGGTCCTCGTTGCCGATCGCCGGTCGGCCGCCGCGCACGGACATGATCGCCGCCTCGTTGAGCAGCTTGGCGAGATCCGCGCCGGAGAACCCGGCCGTAATCGCGGCGATGTGATCGAGATCCGCGTCGTCGGCGAACCGCTTGTTGGCGGAGTGGACGGCGAGGATCGCGCGGCGCCCGCGCTCTGCCGGCAAGGAGACCTGGATGTGGCGGTCGAAGCGCCCCGGGCGGGTGAGCGCGTCGTCGAGCAGCTCGACGCGGTTGGTTGCTGCGACGACGACGATGCGGTCGCGCGGGCTGAATCCATCCAGCTCGACCAGCAGCTGATTGAGGGTGGTCTCCCGCTCGTCGTTGCCACCGCTGCCGAGGCTGCCGCGCTTGCGGCCGACCGCGTCGATCTCGTCGATGAAGATCACGGCGCCGGTTTTGCTCTTGCGCGCCTTGACGAACAGGTCGCGCACGCGGCTGGCGCCGACCCCGACGAGGCTCTCGACGAACTCCGAGCCCGAGAGCGAGTAATACGGGACGCCGGCCTCGCCCGAGACGGCCGATGCGAGCATCGTCTTGCCGGTACCCGGTGGCCCGTAGAGGATCACCCCGCGCGGCATGCGCGCGCCGGCGTCCGCGAAGCGCTCAGGCTCCGTGAGGAAGGCGACGGTCTCCCGCAATTCCTCGACAGCCTCGTCGACGCCCGCGACGTCGGCGAACCGGACGCGCGACGGGGGGACCTTGCTGGTCGAGCGGATCTTGCCGTGGCTGGAGATGCTCGACATCGAGTCGCCGCCGCCCGAGGCGCCGCGGCGGAACCGCAGCAGCACCATGAGCATGACCAGCAGCACCAGCGGTGCACCGAACAGAGCGACCTGGGTCCACATGCCCGACGATGAACCGCTGGAGACCGTTCCCGGCACGAGTGGCGGCGTGCCGCTGACGTCAGTGACCTCGACCTGTCGGGCACGCGCGATGGCGAGCAGCCCGGTCAGGCCCGAGACCTGGTCGGCGGCGCCCGGCGTTCCGGCGTTGGCCACGGTGGCAGTCGGCCGGTACTGGGCGGCGACGATCGCGCCGGACTTGGTCACTGCGCCGACCCACCCTTGCGAGATGTCGGTGATCATGGACACGAGCCCGTTCGACGATGCGAGCCGCGATAGGCGCGTGACGGTCGTTGTCGTCACCTCGCCCGAGGTCGCACCCAGCGCGTTGAGCAGTCCCTGGGGCGCGGTGGCGCCCGCCGCCGCCGTGGACGCGCGCGATGCCGGACTCGCCGGGGCGGCAGTCTGTGTGCCGGCGCGGGTCGCGGACGGCGCAGCGGTCGCCCGGGTCAGCGCCGCCGTCGAGCCGAGCAGGACAATCGCAACGGCAAGACCGGCGATCAGGAGTCGGATTGGGGAAGGCATCGTGGGAATGGTTTGCGGAGTATCGTCGCGGATCCCGGGAAGCCGGCGACCCGCTGTGGACCGTTTCACAGCTCGCCGGGCGACACGTCGCTGAGCAGGGAAAACATCCCCGCCTAATTGCGATTAGCACAAATTCCAGGTGCGGATTGCGCGGCACCACGGACGGGTTGGCGTCGCCCCGATGGCGCCGCTGCGCCACTATGGGGCGCAGCCCTATGACGTCGACGACGAGGTGCGCCGACTGGGCGCCGCAGCGACGATCCCCTGCGTCAGCACGACGGTTGTGCCGGCCATGTGGTGTTCGGCCGTGGCGATCGTGCCGGACGTCCGCTCCGACCTCGCGGCGTGCCGATACGCGGGCGCTAGAGCCGGCGGACCGCCACCGAGCCGTGATCAGTCCCGTAGTGCCAGACGGTGGTGGCGATCTCCGAGCCGGTCATCGAGGCACCCCACAGGATCTCGCCGGACCCGGTCGTGCTCGACACGCTCCAGAGCGCGCGCGGGTGAGCGCCCGACAGCGGCGCGTAGAGGATCGTCGAGGTGTACTCCACGGTCCCACGCTCGATGATCCACGCGATGTGGCTGCCGTAGACCGACGGGCTGATCAGATCGGTATTGGGGACCGCGCGCGCAACGATGTGCGTGCCGCGGCCGCCGGCGACATTCATGTTGCGGGTGAACACCGTCGCGCCTCTGCCGCTGTCGGCCGCCCAGGCAACGTAGGCGCCGGATACCGACGGCCCGCTGATGTCCGTGCCGGCGGGAACATGGGTCACCTCGGTCGTCGCCCCAGTGGCTGTGTTGAGCACGAAGAGCGTCTGGCCGCTGTTTGAGACGCGCACGTAGGCCAGCCGTGCGCCGGAGAACGCCGGCCGGATGAGGTCGCCGGACAAAAACAGCGTACGGGTCCCGGTGGTTCGGTTTACGACGGCGATCCCGCCGGTCGTCACGTACGCGAGCCGGTTGCCGTTGACCGAGGGCGCCCACGCGCACGCGAAGCTCTCGCTCGCGGTGCCGGGCTGGGTGACGGCGACCGATGGGCTTCCGGTCGGGTCGCCGACGGTCCACGCCCGGGCCGACCCGGCGAGCGAGGGCCAGTAGGTGCCGGTCGAGGTGGGCCCGTCGCAGCTGGATCCACCGCTCGCCAGCGCAGGGCTGCCCAACACCGGCGACGCGGCCAGCGCGAGGACGCCGATGCCCGCCAGCAGCACGCCGTTGACGCGCCGCACCGAGGTGAGTGCCGGTGCGATCGATGCGGCAGCGGCGCTGTAGGACACCGCGAACGGTGGCGGCACGACCACCATCAGCACGCGGCCGAGTCCGAACAGCGCAAAGCACGCCGCAGAGGTCGCGGGGTTGCCGATCGCGATGGCCGCGCCGGAGACCACCCAGAACGTCGACACGACCTGGAACGTCAGCACGCCCAGGCCGAGCATGATCCCGTACGCGGGCGCCCACAGCACCAGTGGCCAGGTCCGGCGCCACGGCTCGGGCACCTGCCCGCGGCGCTGCGGGAGGGCGATGCGGATGATCCCCAAATCGCGGGCGGCGCCGATCAGCGCCAGGATCCCGAGGAGCGCCCAGGTCCAGTGGCGCGGTAGCCCCGAGCCGGCGACGCCAAGGACGGCGCCGAGTGCCGCCGAGGCGAGGATCGCCCCGGCGGCGAACAGGGCGACTCCGAGATTGCGACGGGCACGACCGCCGCACATGTGCGGCGTGAAGGTCTCGATCATCGCGAACCCGCACGGCGACCACGCGCCCGAGATTCCCGCCAGCAACGCGGCCAGTCCGATCCCGATCGTCAACAGGACGGTCAGCACGGCACCCCAGTCTCCGAGTAGACGAAGCAGAACACCGTGCGGCCGGACTGGCAATACCCCTGGAGGGCGGCGTCGCCGTTGATGCGGGTACGCCTGGTGCTGCAACAGTCCGACAGGCGCCGCACCATGCCGTCGCAGCACCGGTACCAGCTGCCCTGCACCGCGGCGTTGAGCCCGTAGCGCTCGACGGCCCAGCTCTCGCACAAGCGGGTGCGTGGCGCGGGCGCCAGTGGCTGGCCGTCGGGTGCCAGCAGCACCTGGCCGTTCGCTGCGATCGGCTGGCCGAGGGCGTTGATCAGGCGGCCCAGATTGTCGATCGGCGCGCCGGTATTGACGTCGACCGGGTACCCGGTCGCGTCGACCCGCGGGGCGGCGTGCGGACCCGGACAGGCGCCGGTGGTCCAGTAATGCCCGCAGAACCCGTACCAGCTCTCGGTCGGGTTCGTGCCCGGAATGGGCGAGCTGTCGCTCGACTCGACCGTGGTCGCCACGAGCAGCGGCAGCCCGACCAGGCCGAACACCGCCGCGCCGACCCGGGCGAGAAACGACTTGCGGGTCGTCGATGACGCCATGGCATGGCTGAGCTCCGCGGAGGTCCTGCGCAGGGGGTCATCGGGCATGTTGGGCGCGCTCCAAACCGACTCCCACCAGGTCCTCGACCTGTTCCAGCGTGTTTACCAGACCTTTGGCCATGACGACACCGTCGACCGTGTGCACGATATACGGGGTCCCGGGCACGCGGTAGCGGGCGAAGGCCTCGGGTTCGGCGTCTTCGTCCACGCCGCGGACCAGCAGCCCCTCGCGGGTCAGGGCCCGGAACCCGGGTGCGAGCTCGCGGCACAATCGGCAATGGTCGGACCCGAAGGCGATCAGCTCCGACCCCCGGCCGACGAGGCCCTCGAGCGCCGGTGCGCGGACGCCAAACGGGGGCCCCTCGTCGGGGATCTCCAGTGCCGAGCGCGGGCCGAGGCGTCGTTCGAGGACCCCGACGTGCCGGTACAGGGCCAGCACGAGCACCAGCAGCACCGCGACGGCGACCGCCAGCAGGATGAGGGCCGCATCGACGAGCGTGGCGTGCGAGACCGCGGCCCCGGCGTCGGTCGCGATCAGGACACCCGCAAGCATGACGGCCCCCGCCCGCAGGGTCACCAGCCAAGCTGGATGCTCGGTGCGGCTGCCAAAGCACGCGCAGGCCAGACGTGGCGTGCCCCGGGCCCAGCGGGCCGCCAGCACGAGCGTAAACATGGCGCCGAGCACGGCGGTGCACACGCCGCCTAAGACGTGCGTGGCGGGAATCAGCACCAGCACCGCCACGCAGGCCTCAACCGCCGCAAGCAGGGGCGCCGAGATGGCGGACAGCGCCGACGGGACGTGTGGACCCTCGACGATCGGGACGTCGCGATGACGCAGCTTGCCGACGGCCGACCAGGCGAAGACGGCGGCGACGATCAGCCGCAGCGCCCAGCCGATCATGGCGCTGCCGCGCGTCGCCGGCGGGGGTGATCGTGTGGCGCGACGCTCACATGCGGACCGTAGCCGATGCCCGGAGCGCTAGGCGTCCGGACCGGCCGCGGAGTCCTGGTGCACGAAGCGCTTGCCGCGCAGCATCGACGCACCGGCGCCAATCAGCGCCATCACCGTGGCCGCGGCGAAGACCACCGCGAGCCCGTCGTGAAACGAGGCGGCGATCAGCTGCGGGAAGAACTGCGTTCCGGTCAGGGTCGCCACCGCCTGCGCGGGCAGCCTCGACAGGATCCCGGTCGGCGCCAACAGGTGCGCGACGGGATTCGTCCCCAGGAATGCGGCAAACAGCGAGCTGACCGGGGGAAAATGGGCGACTTGGCGGGCGACGGACTCCGGGACGCCGTGGACGGTCAGCCCCGCCGTCAGGCGTCCGGGCAGCGACCGGGCCAGACCGGCGGTCATCAGCGAGAAGAAGATGCCGATCGACAGGGCGGTGCCAGAGTTCTGGAAGGTCGAGCGCATCCCCGACGCTGCGCCGCGTTCGGCAGCGGGAACGCTGTTCATGATGGCCGAGGTGTTCGGCGCGGAGAACATCCCCTGGCCGATCCCGTTGAGCCCGACCAGCACCGCGAACACGGTGTAGTTGAAATCCACAGGCAGGAAGAACAGCCCCATGAAGCTCGCTGCGACCAGCAGGAGCCCGCCCGTGGCGAACGGGCGCGCGCCGTATCGGTCCGCAAGGTGGCCGGACAGCGGGCCCGAGGCGAGGAACCCCACCGTCAGCGGGAGCAGGTAGATCCCGGCCCACAGCGGGGTGTCCGAGAACGAGTAGCCATGCAGCGGCAGCCAGATGCCTTGGAGCCAGATAATCAGCATGAACTGCAGGCCGCCGCGAGCCATCGCCACCATGAGCGCAGCGACATTTCCGGCGGCAAACGCACGGATCTTGAACAGTCCCAGCCGCACCATCGGGTCGTGGACCCGCGTCTCGATGACGCAGAATGCCACCAGCAGGGCGATGCCGACGACCAGCGTCGCCAGCACCTCCGGATTCGACCATCCGGTGGCGTGTCCGTGGTAGGGCTGGATGCCGTCGGTGATCGCCACCAAGAGCGCGGTCATGCCCGCCGTGAAGGTGATGTTGCCGAGCCAGTCGATGCGTGTCCGGTGGCGCTCGCCGGTCTCGCGCAGGCTCCGGTAGGACCAGATCGTGCCGACGACACCGATGGGCACGTTGACCCAGAACACCGCGCGCCAGTCGATCGTCGCCAAGAGCCCGCCGGCCAGGAGCCCCAGGAACTGGCCCGACAGGCCGGCGATCTGGTTAACCCCGAGCGCCATCCCACGCTGCTCGACCGGAAATGCGTCGGTGAGGATCGCGGCCGAGTTGGACATCAGCACGGCGCCGCCGAGGGCCTGGATCATGCGGCCGACGATCAACCAGAGCGCACCCGCCCGGCCGGTGAACGGATCGAGTGAGAGCGCCAGCGACGCCGCCGAGAACAACAGGAAGCCGAGGTTGTAGATCCGCACCCTGCCGAACATGTCGCCAAGGCGTCCGAGCGGCACGACGAAGATGGCGGACACCAGCAGGTAGCCGAGCACCATCCACAGCAGGTACGCGATGTTTCCTGCGTCCAGCGGATCGAGACCGATGCCGCGGAAGATCGCCGGCATCGAGATGATCACGATCGACCCGTCGAGGGTCGCCATGAACATCCCGAGCGTCGTGTTTGAGAGCGCGACCCACTTGTACCGGTCCGGTACGTGCGGCGTTGGCGGGATCGCGGTCGCCGTCACTGCGTCGAACCGCCCATCCCTTGCGGGCATGCGCAGGTCCTGCTCCATTCGGGGGAACTGGCTGGGCGCGGGGTTGCCGGACGGGCGGCGCCCAACGGCCCGGATGCGCATCGACCGACGTTTCGTGAGGCGATCATCACTGGAAATGATAGGACGCTAACGGTTCCCGCTGTGCGCTGGCCGTCCAGGTCATGTGTCATTTCCGGCGCGTTTGGCACCGCCCTCCGACGGAGGTGCGACAATTCCCGCAACGCAGGAGCGACTGCCGCGACGCGAACCCGCGAGTGCCCGCGTGTGTGGGCACTTTGTCCCCGGAGGAGATCAGTTTGGGCACTCGAGACGAAGGCGACGGTACGTCCCACGTCCCGCCAAAGCCACCACCGGCATCCGAGGACACGACCGCCGAACAGGTGACCGCAGCCAGCGGCCGCCGCGCGCGGATGACCTCGGCCGAGGTCGGGTTCGCCTCTCCGGATGAGGTGCCGCCCAAGCGGCGTTCGGCCGTGTCGCTGGTCATGGCGACCCCCGAGCGCCGCCGGCGTCGGGCGGCAGTGCTGCCCCAGGTCCGGCACCTGACCCGCAAAGAGCGGGTGGCGACCGGCAAGGAGGCGCGCGGGCTCGTCCCGCGTTCCCGTCATGCGGAGCTCTATCTGGGCGCCGACCGCCCGGATCCGATCGCGCTGCTGCAGGAACAGGCCCGCACGCGCGTGCCGGAACTGGTGCCGATCCGCTATGGCCGGATGCTCGAATCCGAGTTCGCCTTCTTCCGCGGGGCCGCGCTCGTGATGGCATCGGACCTCAGCCGGACCCCGGTCACGGGCATCCACGCCCAATTGTGCGGCGATGCGCACCTGTCCAATTTCGGCCTGTTCGCATCCCCCGAGCGCCGGGTCGTGTTCGACATCAACGACTTCGACGAGACGCTGCCGGGCCCATGGGAATGGGATCTCAAGCGGCTCGCCGCCAGCTTCGAGATCGCCGGGCGGGAGAACGGGCTGCCCGCCCGCACGCGCAGGCCGATCGTCGCGCGCGCGGTCGCCGCCTACCGCGAGGCGATGACCATGTTCGCGACCCACACGAACCTGACGGTCTGGTACGAGCAGCTCGATGCCGTGCGATTTATCGAAGACGCGCGTACGCGCGTGCAGCGACGCCTGCGCGACCATGTGATCGCACCCGCCGAGCGCTCAATCGCCAAGGCGCGCACACGCGACTCGATGCATGCCTTCGACAAGTTCACCCAGATGGTCGACGGCGAGCCGCGCATCATCGCCGACCCGCCACTGGTGGTCCCGTACGCGGATCTCACCGAACTTGAGGACGAGGGCTCGTGGGCGCACGAACAACTGCAGCTGTACCGGCGCTCGCTTCCCGCCGAGCGGCGGTACCTGCTCGAGCAGTACCGCTTCGTCGACCTCGCCCGCAAGGTGGTCGGGGTGGGAAGCGTGGGCACCCGCTGCTACATCGTGTTGATGCTCGGCGTCGACGAGCGCGATCCGCTGTTTCTGCAGATGAAGGAGGCCCAACCGTCGGTCCTCGAGCGCTTCCTGGGCAAGAGCGAGTTCAGCAACCACGGCGAGCGCGTGGTCACCGGGCAGCGCACCATCCAGGCCGCCAGCGACATCTTCCTGGGCTGGCAGCGCGTGGAGGACAGCCTCGACGGGGCCACCCACGACTTCTATTGGCGCCAACTGCGCGACTGGAAGGGCTCGGTCGACCTCGACGGGATGCACCCGGGCATGCTGAGCGGGTACGCGGGGGTCTGTGGTTGGACGCTGGCGCGGGCGCACGCCCGCTCCGGGGACCGCGTGGCGATCGCGTCCTACCTGGGCAAGAGGCCCGTCGTGGATGAGGCCATCGCCGATTTTGCGGCGGCGTATGCGGATCTGAACGCGCGCGACTACCAGGGCCTCAAGGACGCGGTGGCCGACGGTCGCGTCATCGCCGACACCGCCTTCACGTGATCGCCGGCGGGAGCGTTCGGCCGCCGAGTTCGCGCGGCCGGTGTTAGGGTCAGCACATGGCCAGCGAGGAGACTGAACCGACCCACCAGGCGCCCGACTGCCAGCGGTGCGGCACACGCACCTATCCGTCGACGCGCACCATGCGCACCTACGACATCTCCACCGGGCGCACGATTCCGCGCGATGAGGTGTACCCGGTGTGGCGCTGCCCGAGCTGCGGGCGGGAAGCACCCCGCACCTAGACCCTCGCTGGAGGGCGCGGTCGGATACCGACGGGCCGGCGAGGATGATCCCGCGTGCCGGCCCGCCGCGCTCGGCCCGTGGGCAGCGGCGTACGCCGCGTGATGCCGACGCCGCCGCGGTCGCCGAATTGGTGCGGGTCGTGGACGTGAACCACGCGCAGATCAACGCCGGGCTCAATCGGGTGGTCGGGATCCAGATCGTCCGGGCGGCGACCATCGACGAACTGGCGGGCCGCCGCGCCGCGACGGCGCCCTGGCTGGCGTGTTCGGCACGGTCGCGCCGACGCGCGGTGCGGGTCGGGGTCGACGCGGGCGATATGACCAGTACGATTCCGGGGTGTGAGCGTCGATGGTCCCCCCCAGACAGCGATTGCCGAACGGTTGGCCTCCGTGCGTCGCTGCACCGAGGCGATCGTCACAGGGCTGAGCGACGACGTGTTGCAGCACGCGCCCCGGTCGTTTGTGAGCCCGCCCGTGTGGGACCTGGGACACATCGCGGCCTACGAGGAGCTTTGGGTCTGGTGCCGGGCCGGGGGCGGCTCGACGCTGTACCCGGACCTTCAGGCCGCCTACGACGCGTTTGAGACGCCGCGTCCGGTCCGCACGCAGATCCGGCTCTTGGATCCTGGCGAGGCCCGCCGCTATCTGGACCTGACGCGGGACCGCACCCTCGAGGTCCTCGCCGGAGCCCACGCGCCGAAGGACTCCGGGCTCCTGGAGGGCGGGTTTGTCTTCGACCTCGTGGCGGCGCACGAGGCCCAGCATGCCGAGACGATGCTGCAGGAGTTCGTGCTCGGCGCCGTGCCGATCGACTCCGTCGGCCTCGCGGCGCCCGCAGGACCGTCCGGGGCCTGCGACGCCCCGGAGCGGATTACGATCCCGGCAGGGACCGTCCGCGTCGGCGCGGATGGCGAGGACTTCGCGTACGACTGCGAGCGCCCGGCCCACCCACGCGCTCTCGGGCCTTTTGCGATCGCACGGGACCCGGTGACCTGCGGCCAGTTCATGGCGTTCATCGACGATGGCGGGTACACACGCGACGAGCTCTGGAGTCCGGCCGGACGCGCCTGGCGCCACGGGGAAGCGGTCCTCGCGCCGGCCTACTGGGAACCGGACGCCGACGGCGGGTGGACGACGCGCACGCTGGCCGGGCGACGTGCTGTCGATCCGGCAGAGCCCGTGTGCCACGTCTCGTGGTACGAGGCCGATGCGTTCGCGCGCTGGGCGGGCGGCCGGCTTCCGACCGAGGCCGAGTGGGAGCGGGCGGCGGTCGGGGCCGACCGGGATGCCGAGGTGTGCAACCTCGGTGTCCGGTTCGGAGCGCCGCTCGCGGCCGGGACGATGGCGGGGGCGAGCGAGGTCGGCTGCCGCGCCATGATCGGCGACGTCTGGGAGTGGACCGCCACCGAGTTCGATGGCTACCCGGGGTTCCGCGCGTATCCCTACCGCGAGTACGCCGAGGTGTTTTTCGGGCAGGGGTATCGTGTCCTGCGCGGGGGCTCGTGGGCGACTCAGCCGCACGTCGCGTCCACGACCTTCCGCAACTGGGACCTCCCGCAGCGGCGACAGATCTTCGCCGGCCTGCGGCTGGCCTGGGATCTCGACTGATCGCGGCGGGGCGGACGCCGTGTGCCGACACCTGGCCTGGCTTGGGGATCCGCGTCCGCTGGCGGATTTCCTCACGCAACCGTCGCATTCGCTGCTCGTGCAGAGCTATGCGGCCCGCCAATTGCTGCGCGGCAGCGTCTGCGCCGACGGCTTCGGGGTCGGGTGGTACCCCCATGACGGCGCGACCCCGGCGCGCTACCGGCGTCCGGAGCCAATCTGGGCGGACCCGGATCTCGGGCGATTTGCCGAGGCCGTGCGTTCCCGGTCGATCGTCGCGGCGGTCCGCAACGCGACCCCGGGTATCCCGGGCGGCGTTGCCAGCACCCAACCGGTCGCCGCGGCGGGCTTGCTGGCGTCGCACAACGGGTATGTCGCCGACTTCCACCGGCACGCGCGGCGTCTGCGCGACGGGCTGTCGGAGGACCTGTACCGGGTGCTCACGGGAGAGAGCGATTCCGAGACAGTGCTGTTGCTGGTGGTCGAGCATGTCCGGCGCGAGGGCGACCTCGCCGCGGGGCTTGAGGCCGCAGTCGATCATGTGCTGCGCGTCGCACCGGGTTCGGCACTCGGGGTCGTGATCACCGACGGCAGCCAGCTCGTCGCCGCGCGGATGGCCGACGCGCAGCCCTGCGACAGCCTGTATGTGCGTCGGCAGGCCGACGGGGTCGTCGTGGCGTCCGAGCCCCTCGACGCCGCCGGTGACTGGAACCCGCTGCCCGAGTATGCGGTGACCCGCATCGCGGGGCCGGCCCTCGCGCTCGACGGGGCCGCCTGATGGCGACCGGCGCACCGTTCACGATCGATGTGCACCTGGACGCCGACGGGCGCCGCGACCGGCTCGCCGACGAGCTGTGGCAGGGCTTGGTGCGGCCGCCACGCTCGATTCAGCCCAAGCATCTGTACGACGCGACCGGATGTGCGCTCTACGAGCGGATCACCGAGCTCGATGAGTACTACCAGGCGCGCACCGAGATGCAGATCTTGGCGCGGGAGGTCGACGGCATCATGGACCGTCACCGGCCGACCGAACTCGTGGAGCTCGGCTCAGGCTCGTCACGCAAGACGCGCGCGCTACTCGATGCGCTGCACCGCGACGGCGACAGCTATCGCTACGTCCCCTTCGACGTCTCGGCGCAGGCCCTGCAGGAGGCGGCGACCTCGCTGTCGGCCGCCTACCCGGATCTGGAGATCCACGCCATCGCGGGCGACTTTGAGCACCATCTCCAGGAGGTCCCGCGCCCCGCGCCCGACGCGGTCCGGATGGTCGCCTTCCTGGGCGGCACGATCGGCAACGTCCTGCCGGGCCAGCGCCCCGCGTTCCTGCGCGACGTCCGCGCCCTGTTGGGACCCTCCGACGTCCTGCTGATGGGGGTCGATCTGGACACCGACCCCGAACGGACGCGTCGCGCCTACGACGATACGGCGGGCGTCACGGCGGAGTTCAACCGCAACGTGCTGCGCGTGCTCAATCGCGAGCTCGATGCCGACTTCGCACCCGAGCAATTTGTCCACCGCGCCGTGTGGCGGGCCCCGGAGCGTCGTGTCGAGATGCGCCTGAAGGCGTCGCGACAGATGCGGGTGCGGTTCGGTCAGCTTGCGACCGAGATCGAGATCGCCGACGGCGAGGAGATCCTCACCGAGATCTGCTGCAAGTTCAACGAGCCCTTCCTGCGCGAGGTCTACGCGGGGGTCGGCCTTGACCTGATCGAGTGGCACACCGATCCCGGCGCGCGGTTTGCGGTGACGCTCGCGCGCCGTGCCGGCCGGCGGGGCTGACCCGGAGGGTCCCGGCCCACCCGCGCGATGACGCCGCCGGCTTCCGACCGTTCGTCCGCGGCAGGATCCGCCCGTCACCGGTCGGGCAGTACGTGAAAGCCCTGATGGCAGCGGACGATCGCGGCACGACACTGGGTGCACGATGATCCAGATCCGCATCCATGGCCGGGGCGGCCAAGGCGTCGTCACCGCCGCGGAGATGCTGTCGGTGGCGGCGTTCGAGGAGGGGCGATACGCGCAAGCGTTCCCCAGCTTTGGATCGGAGCGGACCGGCGCGCCGGTCGTCGCGTTCTGTCGCATCGACGACCGCGAGATCCGCACGCGCGAACCCATCGTCGATCCCGACATGCTGATCGTCCAGGATGCCACGCTGGTGCACCAGGTGGATCTGTTCGCCGGGCTGCGCCCCGACGGGTACATCCTGATCAACTCCGCGCGCAGCTTCGATGAGCTGGGGCTCGGGGATCTTGCACGCCGCTTTCGTCATGAGCGAATGCTGACCGTTCCCGCGACGGAGCTGGCCCTGCGGTGTATCGGGGTGCCGATCCCCAACACGGTGCTGCTCGGCGGGCTGTGCGCGTTCAGCGGGATCATCTCCATGGACTCGCTGGCGGCGGCGGTGCGGGCCCGCTTTCCGGGCCCGCAGGCCGAGGCGAACATCGCCGCGGCGCGGGAAGCCGTCGCCTGGGTGACCGCCGAACTCGAGGAGCTCGCGCATGCGTCGGCAGATTGAGGGCGCCCGCGGCGTCGCCGAGGCGGTGGCCGCGTGCCGTCCGCAGGTGATCTGCGCCTACCCCATCACGCCGCAGACGCACATCGTCGAGAACCTGAGCGCGATGGTCGCCGCCGGCGACCTTGCGCCGTGCGAGTTCATCAACGTGGAGTCGGAGTTCGCGGCAATGTCGGTGGCCATCGGGGCCTCGGCGACCGGCGGCCGCGCCTACACGGCGACCGCCAGTCAGGGCCTGCTGTTCATGTCCGAGGCGCTGTACAACGCGTCCGGTCTCGGATTGCCGATTGTCATGACCGTCGCCAACCGGGCGATCGGGGCGCCGATCAACATCTGGAACGACCACTCCGACGCGATGTCGCAGCGCGATTCTGGGTGGATTCAGCTCTATGCGGAGACCAACCAGGAAGCAATCGACCTCCACGTGCAGGCGTTTCGACTGGCCGAGGAGCTCTCGGTGCCGGTGATGGTCTGTATGGACGGCTTCGTCCTGACGCACGCGATGGAGCCGTTGGAGGTGCCGGAGCAGGTGGCCGTCGACGCCTTCCTGCCGCCGTTTGTGCCGCGCCAGCGGCTGGACCCCGATGACCCCGTGAGCATCGGCGCCATGGTCGGCCCAGAGGCCTTCACCGAGGTGCGGTACCTGGCATTCCACCGCCAGCGCGAGGCGCTGGAGCGGATCCCCGCGATCGCCGCAGCGTTTCGTGCCGCGTTCGGGCGCCCGTCGGGCGGCCTGCTGCACCGGTATCGCTGCGATGATGCCGAGACGATCGTGCTCGCGCTCGGGTCGGTGCTCGGGACCCTGAAGGATGCGGTCGACGGACTGCGCGAGGACGGCATCGCCGTCGGCGTGGTCGGGCTCACCTCGTTTCGCCCGTTCCCGGCCGCCGCCGTGCGCGAGGCGCTCGGGAGTGCCCTGCGGGTGATCGTCCTGGAGCGCGCGTTCTCGGTCGGTGCCGGCGGAATCGTCTCGGACAACGTGCACATGGCACTCGCCGGGTCCGCTGCGCGGTGCCACACCGTCATTGCTGGTCTGGGCGGCCGGCCGGTCACCCGGGCCTCGCTGTCGGACATGATCACCGACGCCATCGCCGACCGATTGGAGCCGCTGGAGTTTCTCGATCTTGACCGCGCACTGGTCGAGCGTGAGCTCGCACGGGCGCGCGCCAACCCGCGGTCGGGTCCGGCGGCAGAGAACATCCTGCGCGACGTCGGCATCGTCGGCGCGCGGCCGCACTGAGAGGTGACGATGGGCACCCAGGAGATTCGCTATTTCCAGGTCGGCAGCTTCGCCGTCGGCAATCGTCTGCTCGACCCGGCGCAGCGCACCGTCCAGTCCGACGCCGAGCGTGCCAACGCGCTGACGTGCGGGCATCGGGCCTGCCAGGGCTGCGGGGAGGCGCTCGGGGCGCGGTATGTCGTCGACGCGGCCCTTCGTGCCACGGGCGGCCGACTCGTCGCGGTCAACGCGACCGGGTGCCTGGAGGTGTTCTCGACCCCGTACCCGGAGACCTCGTGGCAGATGGCCTGGCTGCACTCGCTGTTCGGCAACGCTCCGGCGGTGGCGACCGGTGTCGCGGCGGCCCTGCGGGCGAGGGGCCTCGATGACATCCGCGTTCTTGCCCAGGGCGGGGACGGGGGCACCGTCGACATCGGGTTCGGTTGCCTATCGGGCATGTTCGAGCGCGACGACGATGTGCTGTATGTCTGCTACGACAATCAGGGCTACATGAACACGGGCGTCCAGCGTTCCAGCGCAACCCCGCCGGCCGCGCGCACCGCCACCACGCAGGCGGTCGGGACCCGCGCCGGGCAACCGTTCGGGCAGGGCAAGGACGTTCCGCGCATCGCCATGGCGCACGGGCTCGGCTACGTGGCGACCGCGACGGTCGCGGACCTGCGCGACCTGGAGGCCAAGGTCGAGCGGGCGATGCAGCTGCGCGGCGCCCGATATCTGCACGTGCTGGTGCCGTGCCCGCTCGGATGGGGCAGCCCTGCCGGCCTGACCGTGCGCATCGCGCGCCTGGCCACCCAGACGGGTCTGTTTCCGGTCTTCGAGGCGCGCGACGGGCGAGGTCACCGAGGTGACGCGAGATCCGCGGTCAGCTCCGGTCGAGGAGTACCTGCGCCCCCAGAAGCGCTTCGCGCATTTGTTCACGCCACCCGTCGGGTCCGGAGACCATCGCGCGCCTGCAGGCGCTCGCCGACCGCAACATCGCCCGCTACGGCCTGCGTGCCCGCAGACCAGGAGGACTGATGGACAAGCCGTTCGCGATCACGCTCGATGTCGGATCCTCGCGGGCGAACCACACCGGCTCGTGGCGCACGGAGCGCCCCGAGTACGTGCGCAACCTGCCGCCGTGCAATGGTGTATGCCCGGCGGCCGAGGACGTGCAGGGCTGGCTCTACTTCGCCGAGGCGGGCGACTACGAGGCCGCCTGGCGCCATCTCGTGGCCGACAACCCGTTTCCCGCCGTGATGGGCCGTGTCTGTTACCACCCGTGCGAGGACGCGTGCAACCGGGCCCAGCTGGACGAGGCCGTCGGCATCAATTCGGTCGAACGGTTCCTGGGGGACCTGGCGATCGCGCGTGGCTGGCGGCTGCCCGAGGCCGCGCCTGCGTCCGGCAGTCGAGTGCTCGTCGCCGGCGCCGGGCCGTCGGGGCTCTCGGCGGCCTATCACCTGCAGCGGCTCGGCCATGCAGGTCCGGCTGCGCGACGCGGCACCGGCCGCGGGGGGCATGATGCGCTACGGCATCCCCCGCTATCGGCTGCCGCGTGAGGTCCTCGACGCCGAAATCGCCCGGATCGCGGAACTCGGCGTCGAGTTCGCGCTCGACAGCCCAGTCACCGACATCGTCGCGGCGATGTCCGAGGGAGGCTTTGAGGCCGCGTTTCTGGCCGTGGGCGCCGGCGTCGGGCGCCGGGCCTACGTGCCCGGCCGGCACGGCCGCCCGGGTGATCGACGCCGTCGCGTTTCTGCACGGGATGGAAGGGGAGGATCCGCCCCAGATCGGCCGCCGGGTCGTCGTGTACGGGGGCGGGGACACCGCGGTCGATGCGGCCCGCACCGCCCGGCGCCTCGGCGCGGAGCCGGTCATCGTCTACCGACGTACGCGCGATCGCGCGCCGGCCCAGGACCTCGACGTCGAGGAGGCCCTCGAGGAGGGCGTGCTGGCGCGCTGGCTGTCGACCATTCAGCACATCGACGCTGGCGCGGTCACCGTCGAGCGCATGGTGCTCGACGACGCCGGGTTTCCGCAGCCGACCGGCGAAACCGAGACCCTGGCGGCGGACACCGTGATCCTCGCGCTCGGCCAGGAGTGCGACCTGTCGCTGGTCGAGGGCGTTGCGGATATCACCGTCATCGACGGCGTCGTGCAGGTGGGCCCCGACATGATGACCGGGCATCCGGGGATCTTCGCCGGTGGCGACATGGTGCCCGCCGAGCGGACCGTGACGACCGCCGTCGGCCACGGGCGGCTTGCCGCCCGCCACATCGACGCGTGGCTGCGCGGTCAGTCCTACACGTCCGCCCCGCGCCCGCCCGAGGCGACGTTTCGCGCGGCTCAACACCGTGGTACTACGCGGACGCACCGCGGACGGTCCGTCCGCGAGCTCGAGGCCGCGCGGCGCGCCTCGACGCTTCGACGAGGTCGTCGCCGGGCTCGACGAGTCGACCGCCCTGTTCGAGGCGCGCCGGTGCCTGTCATGCGGGAACTGCTTCGAGTGCGACAACTGCTACGGCGTCTGCCCGGACAACGCGGTGATCAAGCTGGAGCCGGGTGCCGGCTACCGCTTCGACCTGGAGTACTGCAAGGGCTGCGGGATCTGCGTCCAGGAATGCCCGTGCGGGGCGATCGAGATGCGCCCCGAGCCGACCTGATGCACGAGCTGCCCGGCGTGCCGGGTCCGGCCGAGGGCGGCTCGGCCGGTCGCGTGTCGGTCTCGGGGAAGGCCTGTGTGGCGGCCCACGCTCCGGCAAGCATGACGCCTGCAATGATCAGTCCGGTGAGGATGACCAGCCCGGCGATAATGAGGCCGACGATCAGCACGGTGCGACTCTAGCGCGCGGTGGCGAGTGCTTCCGACATCGCGATCGACGTGCGGAGCCTCGAGCTGCTGGAGTTCGCGGCGATCCAGTCGCGCCTGGCCGGCCACGCGAGCTTCGACGGCGGCGCGGGGTTGGCGCGGGCGCTGGTTCCGGCGGCGGATCCGGACGAGGTCCGACGCCGCCGCCGATGAGACCGAGGAGGCGTGTCCTTCTCGAGGAGGGCGCCGTCACGGGACCCGGCGGCGCGTTCGACCTCCGCGACGACATCGCGCTGGTGGTCCGCGGGGGAGTGCTCGACATCACGGGTCTCGAGCGGCTCGAGGCGACCGTCGCGGTCGCGATCGAGGTGCGCGCCGAGGTCGGTGCCCATCGCCAGGAGGCGCCCGGTCTCGCCGAACGCCTGTCGATCGGTGTCCAGCCGCCCGCGCTGAGCGGGCTGGCGGCGGCGCTCGAGCGCACGCTCGACCGCCGCGGCGGCATCCTCGACAGCGCCGTCTCCGGAACTCGGCGAGTGTCGCCGGCGGCTGGCGGCCGCGCGACGCGATGCGTCGGACATGCTGCGCCGCCTGGCGGCGCGCCTGGGGGCGCACCTGCAGGAGACGTTCACGACCCAGCGCGGCGGCCGCCCCGTGCTCGCCGTCAAGGCCAGCTCGCGGTCGGCGGTGCCCGGCATCGTCCACGACACCTCGGCGTCGGGCAGCACGCTGTTCGTCGAGCCGCTGGAGCTCGTCGAGGCGAACAACCGCCTGCGCGAGCTCGAGGCGATGGAGGCGGCGGAGATCGAGCGGATCCTCGCCGAAATGTCCGAACGGGTCCGCCAGGTCGCCGACGGAGCTCACCGCGGCGATCGACGGCGTTGGCCGAGCACGATCTCGCGCTCGCTTGCGCCCGGCTGTCGTACGAATGGCAGGGATGCGTCGTCGAGGACGCGGCGGAGCCCGAGCTGCTGGCCGCCCGCCACCCGTTGCTGGATCCCCAGCGGGCGGTGCCGATCGATCTCGACCTCCAGGGGGTCCGTGCGCTGGTCATCAGCGGGCCGAACACCGGCGGCAAGACCGTGGCACTCAAGACGCTGGGCATGCTTGCGGCGCTGTCCCAGTGCGGGCTGCGCGTGCCCGCGCGCGCGGCACGGCTCCCGGTCTTCGATCGGATCCTGGCGGACATCGGCGACGAACAGTCGATTGCGCTGAACCTCTCGACGTTCTCGGCCCACGTGCGCCGCCTCTCGGAGATCATCGCCGCGGCGGGCCGCCGCTCGCTGGTACTGCTGGACGAGATCGCCGCGGGCACCGATCCCGATGAAGGCGGTCCCCTGGCCCAGGCGATCCTGGAGCGGCTGGTCGGCGCGGGCGCGCTGGTCCTGGTCACGACCCACCTCGGGTCGCTCAAGGAGTGGGCGGTCGCCTTCCCAGGGGCCGAGAACGCGGCCGTTGCGATCGATCCGGCGACCCTGCGCCCGCGCTATGCGATCACGATCGGCAGCTACGGCGCCTCCCACGCGCTGGATATCGCCGAGTCGCTCGGATTGCCGGATGCCGTGATCGCGACGGCCCGTGGGGCGATGTCGCCGGCGCGCCAGCAGTCGGATGCGCTGGTGCGGGCTGCGGCACATGCTCAAGCTCAGGCTGAGCTTGAGCTTGCTCGCGCCACCGCCGAGCGGGAGGCGGCGGCGCACGCCCGTCGCGGGGCGGAGCGCTTGCAGGACGACCTCGACGACCGGATCGCGCGGCATCGCGCTCGGCTGCAGGCCGATCGCGACGAGGTCCGTGCGCAGGCACGCAAGGATCTTGCCGCGGCGAGTGCTGAGCTTGCCGAGTTGCGTGAGCAGATCCGGGCAGCGCGCCGCAGTGAGGCCAGGCGACGCGCGTCGGCGCCCTCGGGCGCGGGCGCGGACGAATCGCGCTCGCGTGACCGGTTCCTGGCCGCTGCCTCGGACGCCGAGCGGCGGGGGCAGGCGGCACTGGGCGATTCGGTCGCCGCGGACGCCGAGCCCGCCGATCGTCGGCGATGCGGTGCGGGACCCGTCGATGGGCTTGCGCGGCGTCGTCGTCGCCATCGAGGGCGATGTCGCCGTGGTCCAGGGCGAGCGTGTCCGGATGCGGGTGCCCCTCGACACGCCTCGTCGGGGATGTGCGCGGACAGCGCCCAACCACGACCCCGCCATCCGTTCCGGAGGTGCGCCCGCCGGTCGGGGCGGCCCCAGACCACATCGATGTGCGCGGTGAGCGCGCGGTCGAGGCGTGCGCGCACGTGCGCGCCGCGGTGGACGCCGCCGCGATCGCGGGTCGCCCGCGGCTGCTGGTGGTGCACGGGATCGGCACCGGTGCGCTGCGGGCGGCGGTACGGGAGGAGCTCAGCCGACATCCGCTGGTCGACAAGGTCGACCCCGCCCCGCCGAAGGAAGGCGGGGACGGAGCCACCTATGCCGTGCTCGAGGAACCCTGAGCGCCGGCCCCGTTAGGGGGTGGGGAGCTCGCCGACGCCGCGCAGGACTCCCACGTCGGGGGCCATTGTGCGGAAGGCGTCGTCGCTCTGGAGCACGCCGACGGTGTAGACCGGGCGCTCCTGCATGCGGGACAGCATCGAGGCGGCGTCCCGAGAACGCGGAACCCTCTTGTAACACGACACGAGGATCGCGTCGGGGTCCAGCTCGTTGGCGGTTGCCAGGACGGCCGGCCACTCGGGATCGGCGATCGTGACGGTCCAACCTGCTTCCTGCAACTTCTCCGCGGCTCGCTCGGAGCCGGGGTACCGAACCTTGCCCTCCTTGTTGAGGACCTCGTCGGTGGGAACGGTGACAAACAAGAGAGTTGACATGCGGATAATCCTACCGATTTGTGTCAGCGGCGGGTCGGCAACCTGTGTGGCAGGGGTTACAAAGTCTCGGTGGGGATGTACGATGTCGGCCGTCGGCTGTAGGTTCCCGGCGGCGCGCTGAAAACCTCGCGCGTCACGGTTATGCCGCCGTATCCAACTCGTTGGGACCAACCAAGAAGGACCAGGGGGGACGCGTGTCGATCAGCGCTGCTGAAATCCCGCAAGTGCCTACACTGCAGGCGATTGGAAACCGTCGAAGCATCCGGTACTACGATCCGGAGCGGACGGTTGAGGATTGGAAGATCCAAACGATGCTGCAGGCCGGGCGCCTCGCGTCGTGCCAGGGCAACATCAACGCCACCGAGGCAATTGTCGTCACAAAGGACAGCGATCTCTGGGACGAGATCGAAGAGTGCATATCGGGCTTCAATGTTCAGATCATCAACCAGTCGAGCCACCTGATCTTCTGGCTGACCAACCTGAACGCGTGGTACGGCCGCGCGAACGATGGTCTGTCGACGCTGGCGCTCTCGGGTGCACTCACCAAGTATCACGGGTGGAACTACGAGTTCACGATGACGCAGACCGTGCCGCGTCTGATGAGCTTCCCGACCGAGCGCACCGAGATACTGCTGCGGTTCGAGACCGGCCAGGCCGTCTCGCAGGCGGTGCTCGCCGGTACGTCACTCGGCGTGGGTTCGATTCTGATGGCGTTCGGCCGCAAGCCGGGCGGTGTCGAGAAGGCCTTCGGCCTGACTCCGAATCTGAAGTTCACCTGGGGCCATGCCGTCGGGTACCCGCTCGAGGACGCCAAGGCCGGTGGTCAGCGTGTCCGTCTGAAGTTCAACAAGCTGTTCCACAAGGGCGCCTACGGCGTGCCGCTCGAGCCGGACCCGCAGGTCGATGCCGCGCTCAAGGAGATCGGCATGATCCAGGAGCAGGCCCCGATCGCCGGTCGTTTCGAGGAGATCGACGCGCTCGCCGCCCGGTTCCACCGCGACCCTGGTGTCGTTTCGTGGCCGGCCCGTGAGGTCACCCGCCTCCTGAACGACGACGACTGGGACTTCGGTCCGAACATCAGGGCGCGTGCCGAGCAGGTCTTGGCAGGAGGCGGTCTTCCGGACTACCCCGAGGAGATGAAGGAGACCTTCCGCAAGATCATGGAAGAGCACAACCTCGACGTCCGGAAGTTCCTGGGCGAGGACTAAGACGCTGTCTGGCGTGGGGCGGCCGTTCGTCGGTCACCCCGCGCCAGGCGCGTTGGTCCGCGCGCCCGTGGGCGCGCATCCCGACGCCGACGCGTCCCCTCGTCGCTGAGCGCCCCCCGGGGCCCCGACGCCCGCGGTACCCGCCGATCCGACGGCCGTCGGCCGCCGCGGGCTGCGGTAACGTGGCGGTCGTCACACGCGCCCGTAGCTCAGCTGGATAGAGCAACAGACTTCTAATCTGTGGGTCGCAGGTTCGAATCCTGCCGGGCGCACTCATCGAAACCCCTGCTAATGACGGGTGGTGGCGCCGGACGATTCTCTCGATCTCAGGAGAATCTGGTCCGTGAGTACCAGCGTTGAGTACCAAACGGCTGCCCTGACGGACCCGGTTGGCGCTCACGGCTGGTCCTGCGGCTCGTCGTCGAGCAACAGGGACTCGGTGCGGCTCCGGACGTAGATCCGGCGGCGTCCGATCTTGCGTGACGGGATGACTCCGCGACGGCCCCAGTCCTCGATGCTCGACGCGGGGACGTGAAGGAGGGCAGCCACCTCGGCGGCGGTCATGACCTCGGCGGCGGTCAGCGGGCGGCTCATCGCGCCACCCCCGGCCCCTCCAGCGACTGATCCCCGGGAGTGTTCTCGGCAGGGTCGGGGCCAGGTGGCCCCAACCGATCGGGAGAGGGCGACCCAAGGTGGCCCCGCAGGTGGCCCCGCCCGTGGTTATGGGGCTCTTGGTCAGGTGGCCCCGGGCGTCCGAGAATGGCTCCAACGTCGGGGTCTGGCCTCAGCGGACGTGTTCAGGTGCGTTCCATAGACCGAACGTCCGGGGGTCCAGTCAAGTTGCGTTTCGTGGTGTAGCTCGTGATCGTCGTTGGGACGTTGACTTGTTTAGGCCGCGTTGAGCGCGATCACCTCCGTGTCGTCGTCGATCTGCCTCGTGAGCTCTGGCCCTCGAGCGTCGAAGAGCACGAGTCGGATCGAGTGGTCTGACAGGTAGCGGCGCTGGACGAGCCACTACGAGCGACCGATCACGCATCCTCTGTCGTTCGAGCTGGTGCGGCCGACCGGAGCTGGAGACCGCACCACCGACCCTGTCACCTCACAGCGGCCGCACAGCGTCCCGTGTTAGAACCGGAAGTGCGGGCGGCGTTCGTGTGGGTGACTCGTCGCCCGTCAGTCGGGCGGAGGACCGGCTGGTGACCACCCGGCGGAGTCTAGTCGCCGGGTGGTCACCGCCAGACCAGTCTGGCCGGCACGAGAGCCCGGTGGTGTGTCGTGTTTCCGCCATCGCGAATCCATCGAAAGCACGTCGCAATCCAGGTCGGGTGCACGCGGGACGGATGGGGAGCAAAAGCCCTGCTCATCCCGCAAGCCGGTTTCCCGCAAGGTCCCCCGAAAGCCCTGCGAGCGTAGTCTCCGGAGCCAACGGTCGCAGGTTCGAATCCTGCCGAGCGCGCTACTGCAAGTGCCTCGTAATCAAGCGCCGATAAGCGTCAGCATGGTGAGTCGACGTAAGGCGCTGGCTCCGGCGGGAGGACATCTACGACGGAGCCAGCGCCCTTCGACTGATCTCGACCGCGCGAACGAGCGCGCAGTCTGCCGACGCCGAACTGGTAGGAGGACGTCTCTCCCCCACCAGGGCACACCCGCTCAGCGCGCCAATCTGCGCAAACCGACCCTGCCCCCGACCGTCCGAGCACGGTCGGGGAAAACCGCGGCCGCCACCTGGCGATCAGACTCACGGCCTGGCAAGGACGCCGCCCGCAACTAGGGGACGGTGATCGTGCCGTTGGGGTGGATGGTGCAGTTCGCGCCGCCCGGTGGCCGCCACGTGCCCGACGTGAATACGCCGGGCTGCGGCGACGCGAGGCCATCCAGATCGTGAACCGTGTGGCCGTGCCACCGCCCCCACCGTGTGGATACCACTCGTCGAATTCATATGTCACCCGCTGGCTGCCATGATGCGGAACTTGCAGCCGGTCGAGCCAGATTGATCGGCAAGGGTGAGGCCGATCCGAAACACCGCGTTCGCGTTGATGGCCGCGGCCCCCGCTGCGGGCGACGGTAGCGCGAGCTCCGACATCTTCACCGGCCCGGATCTTCCCGAGGGCGTTGTCGCACTGCTGCTCGATGAGCTACCGCCGCATCCGGCCGCGAGCGCGACGACCGCGGCGATGGCGGCGCATTCGAGCGCCCGGCTTGTGGTGCGCGTGGGCATGGGCGCGACCCTACAAGGCGCTGCGGGAGCGTCTAAACGACGCTCCAACGGCGAGCGCAACCACGATGGTCAGGGCCTCGACCAGTCCTGCGGCAAGCCACCAGGGCTTCGCGTCGTTTGGGGTTTGCACCGTGCAAAGGCCGTACAGCGCGGAGCCAACGGGGTGCTGCGCGCTCCCGGCGGGCAGGCAACTGATGGTGCTGGTGTGGGACCCGGTGCCACAACAGTACATCGCGTATCCGGCGATCGGGCGCGACGGACACCGGTTCGCTCACGTGTTCACAGCAGTCCGGAGCCCGTGTACGTTCGAGAGTACGGCAACAATCAAGGAGGCCCCCGTGGCGGAGCTTGAGGTGAGGAATCCCGACCAGGCCGATGAGACACGCCCGTTTGTCGACAGGGGTCGGGTCGATATTGTGAAGCTGGCTGCTGGCACGGTCGGACGTGGCACGTTCGAGCCGGGTTGGCGCTGGTCGGAGCACGTGAAGCCGATCGCTGGTACCGACAGCTGTCAGTCGGCGCACCTGGGCTACTGCGTCTCCGGTCGGATGGTCGTTCGGATGGACGATGGGACCGAGGAGGAGATCGGCCCAGGCGACATCGTCGTGATCCCTCCAGGTCACGACGCCTGGGTCGTCGGGAATGAGGCGTGCGTCCAGGTGGACTTCACCGGCATGGAGAACTACGCCAAGTAACCATCGAGTGACCTTGCTCCGATTCTCACAAGGCTCGGGGCGGGCCGCACGCGTATGGCGCCCCTCCGGCGTACGTCAACCCGAGGGCCCAGTCGAGGGGCGCCACATCGCAGACGTAGCTTCATCCCATGAGCCGCCTGCCTGTCACCACCCAACAGTTTCTCGCCAACTTGGGCAAGTTTCTTGACGGCAATTGCGAGGAAATCATGTTCGGGGCTGGGACCATCGGCTAGAAAGAACGCGGAGCAGGTGCGGCCCGGCTTGCGCGCGCGCATGCGCGCAACTCGGGAGCGGGGACCACTCCGGCGGCCACTCACCCCGACCCGATTACCGGAGAGGACAGTCGGCAGGGTACCGGTCACCGGTCCCTTGGCTGTGGTCCTTCGCTTCGGTGCCCAATCATCGTCGCAGTCGCAGTCCCGATCGCCGCGGTCGCGCCTCCTCCACCACGGATATCGCCGCTGCTTAAGTTCGGCATCCGCCGGCCAATGATCTGAGGTAATGGACGATGGTGCTTCACCCCGTGCCGCCGGGCTGAGCGATCGACTCCGACTTGCGCTATTGGACAACCTGGCGGACGGCGCTTACTTCGTCGATCGGCAGCGCCGGATCACCTATTGGAACGCGGGTGCCGAGCGCGTGACCGGCTTCAGCGCCGACGAGGTCGTCGGACACCGTTGCCGCGACGGCATCCTCAATCACTGCGACGCCGCCGGCACGGCGCTATGCGGTGCGCACCGTCCACTTCTGGGGACGATGCTCGACGGTAAGGTCCGCGAAATCCGCGCGTTTCTGCATCACAAGGACGGCGACCGTCGTCCGGTCTGCGTGCGTGCAGCACCCTTGTGCGACGAGGACGACCACATCATCGGCGCGGTCGAGATCTTCCACGACGATGGGCCGCTGCTCGCTGTCCACCGACGGGTCGCGGTTTTGGAGCGCGCAGTCAGGACCGACGCGCTGACTGGCATCGGCAATCGTCTCTTCGGCGAGATGGTGCTCGCGGGATGGATTGCGCAGAGGTACCAATTCGATCGGCCGTTTGGACGCTTGGTGATCGATATCGACGATTTCACATCCGTCAACGACACATACGGGCACGAACGAGGCGATGACGCGTTGCGCATTGTCGCCCGCACACTCGCGCACGGCAGCGGCCTCGGCGATCACGTCGCGCGCTGGGGTGGTGAGGAGGTCGTTGCGCTCGTGGCAGACGTCGACACTGCCGAATTGCGCGCGTGCGCCGAACGCCTGCGCACCCTCGTCGCCCGCTCCACCTTCTGGGTGGACGGCTGTCGCGTGCCCTTGACGATTTCCATCGGCGGTATGGTGGTCCGCTCGGACGACTCCGCCGCCAGCGTTATCCGTCGTGCGGACGGCCTGTTGTACGCCGCCAAGCGCGCCGGACGCAACCGCGTCGATGCCGACGGCGAGTAACACCCAACGGTCCCCACGCTAGCGGTCGAGCGGTGCAGTTCGGGAACACCGCCCGACGACCGAGGAAAGACGAGACGGGGACCTGGCGGGACCGTGGGGGAAAGAGGAACGACTCGAACCCCGAATTAGTCGGGTCTTTCGTCTCGCTCTGTGCCGCACCGTCACGCTGTCCTTTCGCCATGGGTCGCAGGTTCGAATCCTGGGGGGCGCGCGTGGCCCGAGATGTCCATTGGCGTCGTCGGGGTCCGCCCGTCACGGGGGGAGGTGCGGCGGCAGTCCGACGTCAGCCATGGCGCAGTTTGCCCGTGATGCTCCGTTGGCGCCGGTCCAGGCGACCGGCGCCGTGCCCGGGACGTGGCGTTGGTCGCGACGACCGCTCGGATGTTGGCGCATCCGAGCGGTCGTCGCGGGGTGCTCGACTCAGGCGGGCGGCCCCGACCCGAGGTCGACGAGCGCCGTGTGCGACTGCCCGGAGGAATCGGTCCAGCCGAGCTGGACCTTGTCGCCAGGGTGAAGCGGGACGAACAGGTTCGTCAGGGTTGACGGATTGTCGACCGTCTGGCCGTCGAACGAGGTGATGACGTCGCCCGAGGTAAGACCCGCCTGGGCAGCCGCGCCGCCACTCACGACCCCGCTGATGGCCACGCCGCCGGAACCTGTCGAGCTGCCTGAGTCGCCGAAGCCTGCGCCGCCGACGCCCTGGGCATCTGTCGAGGCGATTAGGACGCCCAGGAAGGCGGTGTTGCCGACGTGGATCGTGCTGGTCTCCTGGCCGGCTTCGATCTGCTGCGCGATCGACAGCGCCGCGTTGATCGGGATCGCATATGCCTGCGAGCTCGAGGTGTCCCCGGCGAACGCAGACGACGACCCCGACGATCCGGCCGTATCAATGCCGAGCACCTGTCCCGCACTATTGACGAGCGAGCCTCCGGAGTCACCGGGCTGGACGTCGGCGTCGACGCCGATGGTCCCGGTGAGTTGCTCGTTGGTGCCGTTGAGGTCGTTGCTCGCGGTCACCGACTGGTCGAGGCCCGTGATCGCGCCGCCCGCCGCCGACGGGGTGCCGCCGGTGCCGCCGGCGTTGCCAACCGCCACGATGGGCTCACCGACCGTGGCCGACGAGGAGTCGCCGATGGTTGCCGTCGTCAGCCCGGATGCGCCCTGCAATTGCAGGACCGCGATGTCGTGGCTGTTGTCATAGCCGACGACCGTGGCCTTGTACGTACTTCCGTTGCCGATGTCGGTCACGCTGATCGACGTCGCCCCGTTGATCACGTGGTTGTTGGTGATGACCTCCCCTGAGGACGTGAGCACGATGCCCGTGCCCGCGCCCGATGCGCCCTGGTCGCCGAATGTGGAGTTGATGTCCACCAAACCGGGGTCGACCTTGGCCGCAATCGCGCTGACGTTCGACGGAGCGCCGCTGCCGGCGACCGGTGACGAGGATCCGCTCGATGCGCCGCCCTGACCGTAGGCGCCGCCGGAATAGCCGCCAAATGCGCCGCCCGGGTATGCGCCGGACGCGCCGCCGGGGTATGTGCCCGACGCGCCGCCGCCTGCAGAAGGCGTGACTGCGGAGGGCGCGGCTGCGCTCGCGTGGGGCGCAAAGATCTTGCCCGACGTGATGGCCGAGATGCCCGCGTGGTCGATCCCGAACACGATCGCGCCTCCGACCAGGCCGGCGGCCAAGCAGATCGAGGCTGTCCGACCCCTTCGCGAACGTCGCGGTGCGGGCGGTACGGGAGGTTCCGGGGGGAGGGTCAGGTCCATGGTGTCATCGAGCTCCTTGATGCCACGTGGTTGGTGCACCACGCCGGATCAGCCTGCGCTGGGTCTGGCGACACCGCTCGTGCCGACAGCCAGCGCGTCACGCAGAGAATGTTGAGGTAGGCGTCACACCAATCGAAGACCGGTTCCCTGAGGGAATCCTGAAAAGCGTTCGGGACAAATGGTTAAGGGCGCGTGCGGTTGCTGTTGCGCGCCGTTCGCCGAGGCGGCGCGAGTCGCCCGGAGGCGCCACGATCCTCGCGCGTGCGCGTCGCGACGTCACCTGTGCGCGTGATCCGTCGAGCCGGGTCGAGTCGGTCGCCAGGGCGGCCGTCTGGGCCATAGCGGAGCCCTGGCCCGCCCGGCGGGACCGCGCATGTCGCCGCCGCGACCAGCGGTGCGGTCGCGCGCACGGGGTCCGCTAGGGTTCGACGCCGTGGATCGCGTGAGAGCGTCGCGGATGAGCATGGGGCGCCTGCGGCAAGTCTCCGTGCCGTGGCTCGCGCTCGGGCTCGTCCTCGTTGGCGCGCTTGTCGTCGACCTGATCGGCATCGGCTGGGGCCTGCCGTTCCTCTATCACCCGGATGAGCCGACCAACCTGATGGCCGTCGGCCACATGGTGCAGCAGGGCACGCTGAACCACGGCCAGTGGCAGTACCCGGCGTTCTCGTTCGACATCCAGGCGCTGGTGAATGCGGCCGCCGTGGGGATCGGGACCGCGTTCGGCTGGGTTACGGGCGCCGCGGACGCGGACCACATCACCATGATCGTCACGGGCGTTGGACGCCTCTCGCATCCGGCATACCTGGTGATCGGACGCGTGGTCTCGGTGATCGAGTCGGTGGCGACCGTGGCCGCCGCCGCCTGGATGGCCCGTCTCGTCACGCCGGATCGGCGGGCAATGTGGATGACGCCGCTGCTCGTCGCGATCCTCCCGATCTCCGTGGGCTTCGCGTACTACATGACGCCCGATCCGGTCTCTGGCCTGACCTCGACCCTGGCCGTGTGCGGCGCGCTGTGGGCATATCGCCGGCCGTCATGGCAGACCTACGCGTTCACCGGCGTCATGGTCGGTCTGGCGGCTTCGTCCAAATACAACTGCGCGATCGTGGGGATCTCGCTGATCGCCGCACACCTGCTCTCCAGCGACCGTGGCCGCTGGCTGCGCCTGCTGCTCGCCGCCGGGTGCGCGATCGCGGCATTCCTCGTCACGACGCCATACGCGATCTTCGACTTCCACAGCCTCGTGCAAGGGCTCAAGTTCGACGAGACCCATTATTCGACCGGCCACATCGGCGCGCAGGGCGATTCGCCGGGCACCAACCTGCGCTGGATCTTCGATTCCTACGGGCTGTTTCTCGTCGGCCTGGTCGGGCTGTGGTGGGCCCGCGCGCGGCGCGAGCTGGTGATCGTGGGCGCGTTTGTGGTGGCCTACTACGTCGTGCTCTCATCGGTCACGGTTCGGTTCGAGCGCAACCTGCTGCCGCTGATCCCGGCACTCGCACTGCTGGTCGTGATCGGCGGCCTGGAGATCTGGGACCGCGCCCGCGCGCGCTGGGGCCGGCCGGCGCTCGCGGGCCTGTCGGCGGTGATCGTGCTTGCGCTCGGCTGGACCCTGTACGGCACCGCCGGCGAGCTGCACAACTCCTTGAGTGACCAGAAGGCGCAGTCGTATGCGTGGATCCAGGCGAATGTCCCGACCGGCGCGACCGTGGTGGTCGATCCGTACAGCCCCTTTGTCGATCCGTCCAAATGGCACGTGGTCGTCCTGCGCGCCCAGACGGCCGACGGGGTGTCCTATCCTGCCTGGTACGTGCTCCAAAACCCTGTTGCGCTGCGGGCCGCGCACCCGGATGTCGTGATTACGACCACCGCCGGCTCCGGCCGCTACCTGGCGCTCGATTCCGCTATTGCCCGCGGCACGCTTGCCTACCTGTACGCGGCGTCGTGTGCCCGTCATAGCTTCGACCACGGCACGGTGGACGTCTGGGTGCTGCACTGCACCGCGGATGGCGCGCCGGCGGCCACCGCGCCACGCTGACGGCGGCCGCCTTGGCGGTCAGATCTGCCAAATCCCGTCGACGAGCACCGGAATCTCCGTGCCTTCACGGGTGATGCCGGTCACCACGACCTCCGGCGATCCGATCATGAAGTCGATGTGGATGCCCGAGCGGTTCATGTGCTCGTGGTCGGACTCCTCGACGGCATCCGGATAGGCGGCGCCGACGGCGATGTGACTGGCCGCGTTCTCGTCGAGCAGGGTGTCGTAGAAGACCGTGCCGAGCGGGCCGATGCGTCCGCTGCCGTCCACCAGGGCGACCTCGCCCAAGCGTGAGGCGCCGTCGTCGACCGCGCAGCGCCCGGCGAGAATCTCGGCACCGGACTCCGCGCCGATGTCGGTGATGCGCCCGCCTTCAAAGCGCGCCTGCAGCCCGGTGATCACCGTGCCGGCGATGTCGAGCGGCCGGGTCGCTTGCACGACACCCTCGGTGCGCGCCGGGTCGGGTGCCGTGAAGATCTCCTCCGAGGGCAGGTTGGGGGCGAACGAAAGGCCGTCGGCCGTCGTCATGGCGGCGGCGATCCACACTGACCCGGGCAGCAACCCAACCACCAGGTCGCTGCCGGGGCCCCGGAAATGCAGGGAATCCAGGCGCAGCTCGGTGAGGCGTGTCGCCGTGTCGATGAGATCCCCGCTGCGCTTCTTCCACGCGGCGACGGGGTCGGTCTCGTCGAGCCGCAGGACGTGCCCGAGTTCCTCCCACAGGCGCGCGTAGGCGGCGGCCACGTCGAGCTGCGGGTACACGCGTCGTGCCCACTCGGGCGTCGGCCCGGGGCCGACGGTCCAGTTGAGCAGCCCCTTGTGGATGACCTCGAGCGTCTCCGGCACCTGCGGCAGGCGGTCCTTCCCGGCCCGCGCCGGATCGATATCGTCCATGAGCCCGGGCGCCGTGGGGCCGCTTAGGGAGATGGTGGCCCCGTGCAGCTCGCCAAGCTGGAGCATGCGCTCACCGATCCACGGGGGCACCCAGCCGAGGGTCTGCTCGTCGGCGTGCAGCAGGCGCGAGTGCTTGACATACGGGTCGAAGTACACGACGTCGACGTACTTGGCGCCGCGCCGGTACGCGGCGTCGGCGATCGCGCGCGTGAGGTCCTCCTTGCCGGGACCGGAGGAGATGCCCACGACCTGGCCGGGTTGGACGTTGGCACCGTGTCCCACCAGGAGTTCGGCGAGCGGTGCGAGGTATGTGGCGCGGGAGATAACGGCCTCCTGGCTGCCGGGTGCGGACATGGGGAACTTATCGTGCCGGGCCGGGCGAGGTCCGGACGGCTCCTGATCTGTCCTTCGGTAAGTTGACATTCGATGATAACCTTGGTCACATGCAGCCGTCGACGCGCATGACTGGGGACGAACGTCGTGAGGAGATCGTCGCGGCGGCGGTGCGCCTGTTCGCCGAACACGGCTACGCGCGGACGACCACGGATGCCGTGGCCCGCGCGGTGGGCATCTCGCAGCCGTATGTGGTGCGCCTGTTCGGCGGCAAGCGGGCGCTGTTTGTGGCCGTCGTGGACTCCGCGTTCGCGACGATCGCCGGCGGCTTGGCGGACGTGCCCAGGACCGCCAGCGCCGACGAGCGGCTGGCGATCATGCGCGAGGCCTACCGGGAGATCACCGACCGGCGCGAGCTGGCGCTGGTCATCGTCCAGGCGGTGGGCGTGGCCGTCGATGACGAGCAGGTGCGGGAGGTCGTGCAGGCGCACGTGCGAGCGCTGCACAAGACGGTGTGGTCTGCCGCCGGGGGCGACACCGACCGGGTGCGTGAATTCTTCGGCGTCGTGATGCTCCTCAATACGGTCGCCGCGATCGACGTTCCGGAACTGCTGGGACCCGACTGGTAGCCCCGCGGGGCAGGGGATTAGGCAGGGCGGCGGGGGCGGGGCGGGCTCGGGCGGCGCCCCCGTCTGCTCGGCGATCGTCTGGCGGCGCAGCACCTCGATGCCGATCCCGCCGAGCACCACCATGGCGAGTACCGAGAACGGCTTCTCGAAGACCGGCAGCGGTCCCCAGACCACCAGCAGGAAGAGAATGACGGCCGGGATCCCGAACGCGTACCAGGGCTTCGTGATCCAGGGCGCGAGGCGACGGCGGGCCGCCGCCGACGACCGTCCGTGGCCGGCGAGCCAGAGCCCGATCACGAGGACCAGCGCGATGATGAGAAGCGTCAGGTTGATCGTGCCGATGACGTTGGTCCCGATGTACCACGCGGTGATGAGTGCCGGACGGACGGAGACGTTGCCGACCAATGCATCGATGATCAGGCTGCCCAGCTCGCGGCGGATGAAGATCAGCGCGAAGGTCGCGATGAGGATTCCGATCGCGGACCACAGCAGGGCACGCCGCCGGTAGCCGTGTGCAAGCCAGACCGCCACTGCGAACAGCAGCACGCAGATGAAGGCCGCCCAGATCGACAGCGCATGGAGGATGCGCACCGCCGTCTGGACCGTCGAGAGCTGGTTGCTGCTCATGATGTCCAGCTGACCCGCGTTGGCGGGCAGCACGCGCTGGGCGAGGGCGCCGGCGCCGGCGTTGTCGGCGATCTCAACCAGGATGGGGTGCAGATCGAGGACGATCTTGTTGTTGTCGATCTTGGCAAACTTCGTCTGGTCGTTGATCAGCAGCGCGAACTCATCGTGGGCCTTCACCGAGGCCGCGACGAACAGCTGCTGGACCGGGGCGGTGGCGAGCAAGCGATCCCCGGCGTCGATGGCGACGTTGTGCAGGCCGCTGGTGACCGCCGGCGCGAAGGGCTGGAGCTTCGGCGGCAGGGCCGCGGCGACCTGGCTCTCGACGGCGCTGGAGTTGTAGAGCTGGTCGACCACATACTCGGAGGTCTGGTGCTGGACCGCCGGATTCTGGATGAGCTGCTGACTCGTCGCGCGCCATGTGGACGAGTCGAAGATCACCGTGTTCAGCCAGATGGCCAGCACCCCGATGATCACCATCAGCGAACCCAAGAAGATCAGCACGCCCACGAGCACGCCGCGTCCGCGGAAGTGCGCGGGCGCGGGGACGCGCAGGCGGTCGAGGGAGAACTCGGTCACGCGGTCTCCGCGATCACCAGGCGTCGCCCGCGTGTTGCGGCGGGCGGGCCGACGCTGCGGTGGCGCTCAAGCACATTCACGCGGAGATCCCCTGCTCGACGACCGGCGCTCGTCACGCCCTCGGCACAACGGTTCAACACTACCCGCTCGCATTCCTGCTTGTGCGGCCAGGCGGGGAGCCCGCGGTTACCCTGCGGGCCGCGCACGGGACCCGCCTCCCGGACGACCGGGTCGCGGCCGCCCGGCCCTAGTCGATCTGTGCGGGCCCATGCGCGTCGTGGCCTGGTTGGTCGGCGGTGTCGGCGTTGAGGATCCCGGCGGCGAGCGCGACCCGCACGATGTCGGCCCGGCTGGTGATGCGCAGCTTGTTCATCATGTTGGCGCGGTGGGTCTCAACCGTCCGCGGCGAGAGGTGAAGCCGGCTGGCGATCTCCTGGTTGCCGTATCCGAGCGCCAGCAGCTGCAGGACCTCGCGTTCGCGCTCGGTCAGGCCGTCGAGGGGGTCAGGCGGCGCGGGCTGGGCGAGCGCGGCGCCGAGCGCGGGATGGAGGTATCGCTGCCCGTGCACGACCGCCCGCAGTGCATCGACGAGCTCCTCCTCGGCGGCCGTCTTAATGAGGTACCCCTGCGCGCCGGCGGCGAACGCCGCCCGCACATCCTCGGCTGCGTCGAACATCGACAGCATCACCACGTGGACGTCGGGATGACGTTCGCGGATGCTGCGCGTCCCGGCGATCCCGCCCATGCCGGGCATCTGGACGTCCATGACAATGACGTCCGGATGGGTGCGATCGGAGACGTGCAGCGCCTCCTCGGCGGATGCGGCCTCGCCGACGCACTCGATCCCCTCGGCGTGGTCGAGGATCAGGCGCAAGCCGGTCCTCAGGACGCGGTGGTCATCGACGAGCAGTACGCGAATCGGGGGATCGGGCATTTCCGGCTGCCTTCGGGATCAAGAATGCGAGCGCCATCATCGCACGGCGCGCGGTTGCGCGCGACGCGATGGGCACGCCGATTGACCGCTCTGTTCCAATGGCAACGACGCCCGCCGTGTTGGGCCGCGGGGGACGGTCCGGGTGAGCCGAATCCTCGGAATTCCGCCACCCAGTTCGCGTGTAGAGTTCCGCGCATGACTGCATCCACCGCATCGACTGCCACACTGCGCCGCGCGGTATTCCCGCGGGCCGGCATCCTCACCGACGCGCTGCTGGTGCTCGGGGGCGCACTGTTCGTCGCAGCGTTTGCGCAGATCTCCATCCCGCTGCCGTTCACTCCGGTCCCGATCACCGGCCAGACCTTTGCCGTGCTGCTCGTCGGCGGCGCCCTGGGTACCGTCTGCGGAACGCTCAGCATGGGCCTATACATATTCATGGGCATCGTCGGGCTGCCCGTCTACGCCGACCACACCGACGGCTGGCACGTCGTGACCGGTGCGAGCGGCGGGTACATCGTGGGATTCCTGATCGCCGCGGCGCTCGTCGGGCACCTCGCCGATCGCGGCTGGGACAAACGGTTCGCGACCTCGGGCACCATGATGCTCACCGGCAACGTGTTCATCTTCCTGTGCGGTTGCCTGTGGCTTCAGCATGTTCTGCACACCAACCTCGAGAAGACCCTCGAGTACGGGCTGTATCCGTTCGTGCCGGGGGAGATTCTCAAGCTCTATCTCGCCGCAGCGCTGCTGCCGGGCGCCTGGGCGCTTGTGCGCCGAGCGCGCGGGTAGCACCGCCGACTCGCTCGCCGGCGTGTCCGAGGCCGCCGATCTGGTGATCACCGGCGCCCGGGTCCGCACGCTGGATCCGGACGCGCCGATCGCCCGCGCGGTCGCCGTCCGCGACGGCCGCATCGTGGCGGTGGGCGACGAGGTCGAGGTCAGGGCCCGTTGCGGTCGCGGCACCGAGGTGATCGACGGGCGCGGTCGGGTCGTCGTGCCGGGGCTCGTCGATGCGCACTGCCACGCATTGTGGGGCGCCCGCGCGACGTGCGACGCGGACCTGACCGGAGCCGCGGGCCTCGAGGACGCCCTGGCACGGCTCGCAGCGGCCGCCGCGCAGCGTCCCGACGACGGCTGGCTGCTCGCCCACGGCCTGCGACGGGAGTGGTTCGGCGGCCTGCTCGATGGCGCGGTCCTCGACGCCGCGGTCCGGGGCCGTCCGGCCTTCGTGAGCTTCTACGATGGTCATGGGGCGCTCGCCAACCCCGCGGCGCTCAGCCGTGCAGGGGTCGACGGCCCGCGCACGTTCTGCGACGCATCCGAGATCGTCTGCGACGACGCGGGCGTTCCCACGGGCGAACTGCGCGAGCCGAGCGCCATGGAAGCGGTGCGGTCCCAGATCCCGCCGCTTGGCGCGGCGCGTCGTCGCGCGTTGTACCGCGCCCAGCTGGAGCGGATGGCCGCGCATGGCCTGGTGGCCGGACACGTCATGGATGACGCGCCGGGCGATTTCGCCGACCTTGCCGCCCTCGAGGTCGACGCGGATCTGCCCGTGCGACTGATCGTCCACGTGTGGCTGCAGCCCGCGATGGACGACGCCCAGGTCGCCGACGCGATCGCCCGCGCCGGCCGGATCGGGTCGGCGCTGGCGATCGGGGGCGGTCAAGCTGTTTCTCGATGGGGTCGTCGACCAGGGCACCGCGTGGCTCGCGGCACCGGATCCGTACGGCGCGTACGACGGCGCCCAACTGGCCCGACCCCGCCCGGTACGCGGCCGTCGTCGCGCGCTGCATGGCGGCCGGCCTTGGCTGTGCCACGCACGCCATCGGCGACCGCGCCATCCGCACCGCCCTCGACGCCTATGCCGCGCCGCCTGGTGTCCAGCGGGTCCCGCGCCGCATCGAGCACGCGGAGCTGTGCGATCCGCGCGATGTCCGCCGGTTCGCGGCCGGCGGCGTCATCGCGAGCATGCAGCCGATCCACGTCAGCTCGGTCGTCGATGCGCCGGAGAGTGCCTGGCGGGGTCGCCTCGACTCCGAACGGCAGCGGTGGGGGTGGCCGTGCGCGGATCTGGCGCGTGCCGGGGTCGTGCTCGCGTTCGGCTCGGACTGGCCGGTCGCCGACGTGGACCCCCGGCTGGGGCTGATGTGGGCGCGCCGGCGCCGCCGCGCTGGGGCGCGGGCCCGGGCTATCGCGAGGATCAGGCGCTCGACGCCGAGGCCGCACTGCGCGCGTACACCTGCGGGGCCGCGGCCGCCGCGGGCGAGCCCGGCGGCGGGATAATCGCCGTCGGCGCGCCGGCCGAGCTCACTGTCTTCGGCGGGGACCCGGTCGCGTGCGCGGTCGATGAGCTCCCGGACCTGCCGATCGTCGCGACCGTGGTCGGCGGCGCCGTCGTCCACCGGAGCGCCGATGCCTGACGCCATCGACATCGCGCTGGTCGAGCGGCGCCTGGTCGCTCCGGTGGCGGGCCCGGTCGTCTGGGCCGGCGAGGTGGGATCGACCAACGACCTCATCGCGCTGCGGGCGCGGGCCGGCGCCGCCAGAGGGGCTCGTCATCGGTGCCGACTCCCAGAGCGCCGGACGCGGGCGCCGCGGACGGACCTGGATCGCCGGACCCGGGGACGCGGTGCTTTTTTCGGTGCTCCTGCGCCCTTCGCGCGCGGGCCGGGACGTCGGGCTCCTGCCGATCACCGCGGCCGTCGGGGTGGCCGAGGGGCTCGCCACGCTTGGTGTTCCGATTGGGCTGGTCTGGCCGAATGACTTGTCGGTGGGCGGCAAGAAGCTCGGCGGGATCCTGTGCGAGCTGGCCAGTGCCGGGCAGCGCCTCGCGTGGGCGGTCGTCGGCGTCGGGATCAACGTGCGCCGCAGTCCGGCCCTCGACGCGGGCCGGTGGCAGCCGACGAGCATCGCGGAGGTCGTGGGGACTGCGGTCCCGCGCGAGGAGGTGCTCGCGGCCGTCCTCTGCGGTCTGGGGGAGTGGTTTGGCCGCTGGTACGCAAGGGGCGACGCGCCGGTCATCGAGGCCTTTGCCCGGTGGGATGTGCTGGCCGGGCGCGTCGTCCGCGTCGCCGTCGGCGCGGGCACCCTCAACGGCGTGGCCGACGGTGTGAATGCCGACGGCGCCCTGCGGCTGCTCACGGCGGGCGGGGGGGTCGTCACGGTAACCTCGGGGGAGGTGACCGGCGTGGATGCGATCGGGGTGCACGACCCGGGGCGACCGATCCGCACCCGCGGCGCGAACCGGTTCGGTCCCGCGGACGAATAACGCAGGGGGCGGTGTTTCCGCGCGCTGTAGACAAACTATCGACCAACAGTAGACATACCATTGACAACAGGGTGACCTGCTGAGAACCTTCTCCCCCGGTGCCGCGCACGGATCGCTTCGTTGACGGTTTCAAACCGCGGGATCCGGGTACAGCGTAACGGCGCGTTGGCGCCGCGACCGGCAGGCATTTTCAGAACCGAGGCCCCAGTGTTCGAAATCAGTCGCGATCTGTACCGAGAGCTCAAGCCGATGGTGATTGCCGACACCAAGCACCCCGGACGCTCCGAGCGCGTTCTGCTTGCCGCGTGCGAGCAGACCGTCGCCCGCATCGCCCGCGATCTGCGGCGGTACCCCCGTCCGGCACGCGATCTGTTCTCCAACGTGCGGTTCCTGTTTCCCGTCCAGGAGCAGCTGAACTGCTACCGCATCATCGAGCAACATCTCAGCGCCGCGCTCGAGGTGCTCGTGGCCGAAGCCGGTCCGGACACCGGGCGGATTGGTGCGCTGCGCTGCGCGTCGATCAACCGCAAGGGCCGGCCCTGTGGCCGCGAGCCGCTGCGTGGTTCGCGCTTTTGCCCCTCGCATAAGCATCTGGAGGCAATTGTTCCGCTGCCACACCAGGGCCTGTCGGTCGCCTGATCGTGCCTGACGCGCCGCTAGTCCGCGGGGATTCGGCGGCGCGGTAGCGCTCGGGCGCGAGCGCGCGCTGGAGGCGGTGATCGACGATCGGTGCGGGGTCGTCCTGACCGATCACGCAACCGCCCGCCCGCTGCTCGGCCGGGCCCGTGCGCCAGGGCTCGTGGACGACGCGCACCGGAACGTCACCGAGCTCCGGGACCCAGCGGCGGATGTACGCCGCGTCTGGGTCGAACGTCTTGCTCTGGAGCACCGGGGTGAACGATGCGGGAGTAGGGGGCGGCGTCGGTCCCGGTGTCGTCAGTCCACTGCCAGCCGCCGTTGTCGTTGGCCCGCTCGCCGTCGATGCGTTCCTGCATGAACACGGTCTCACCGCGGACGCCAGTCGACCAGCAGGTCCTTGACCAGGAATGACGCGGCGACCATGCGGGCGCGGTTGTGCATCCATCCCTCGGTTGCCAGTTGGCGCGTGCCCGGGTCGAGCAGCGGGTAACCGGTACGTCCGGCGCGCCACCGCGACCGTGCCACCGCATCATCGGACCAGGCGATCTCTCGGAACGGTGCCCGCAACCCCTGCCGGGAGACATGCGGGTTCCGCGCCAGGTGGTGATGGGAGCACTCGCGCCAGGCGATCTGGCGCCAGAATGCGGCCCGCCCGTCGCCGAGTCGCCGGGGCAGTCCGAGCGCGCGGCCGATCTGCGCGCCGGTGCACATGCCGAACCGCAGGTACGCCGAGAGACGGGAGGTCCCGTCGGTGGCCAGGAGGTCCCGGGCGGCGGCATACCCGTCGGCGCTGCCGTCGCAGCCGCGCGGCGCGCGGTGCGCGCCTAGGTGTGATCTCCAGAGACGTTGTTGACGCGGCTGACGGGTGGCCCGCCGACGGCGGTGTGGTAGCGGTGATGGTTGTAGGCGTGCACAAAGCCGTCAAGGGTTCCCGCACGCTCGGCCTCTGAGCCGTAGAAGCGCTGATAGGCCCACTCGTCCAGCAGCGTGCGGTTGTAGCGCTCTGCTTTGCCGTTGGTCGCCGGGTGGTAGGGCTTTGTGCGGGTGTGGGCGATGCCCAATTCGCCACAGCGCTGTGCCCAACGGGTGCTGCGATAGCCGACCCCGTTGTCGGTGAGGATCCGCTCGATCCTGATGCCGTAGCCGGCAAAGAACCGTCTCGCGCGTTCGAGAAACCCCACGCACGTCTGGGCGTTCTCTGGACCGCCGAATTCTGAATAGGCAAGTCGCGAATAGGCGTCGATGGCCGAGTGGATATGGGCATAGCCGGTGCCGTCTTTCTGGTGGGGTCGCCCCGCCACCTGCCCGAGCATGCGATGTCCGCCGCCAGCCGGGATCCGGGCGAGCTTTTTGACATCGATGTGCACCAGCTCGCCGCATCGCGAGGTCTCGATGCGGCGGATCACACGGCCGGTGGGCCGATCCATCCACCGCAAGCGGTTGCACCCGTGGCGCACCAAGACCCGGTGCACCGTCGATGCGGGGATCCCGAGGATGCCGCCGATGCGCGCCGGGCCCAGCTTGCGATCACGGCGCAAGCGAAGGATCTGCCGTTCGGTAGCGCCCGGGGTCTGCTGCGGGCTGCGCCGGGGCCGGCTCGAGCGGTCGGCAAGGCCCGGGATCCCCTCACGCAGATACCGGCCCCACCACTTGGATGCGGTTTGCCGGGAGACGTTCATGGACTCGGCTGCAGCGGCGACCGACCAGCCACTGCCGATGCGATGGCACAGGCGCAACCTGCCCTCAGGGGTCAGCGGCGCGTTACGGTGCATGGGTGAGCCCTCCGGGTTCGTGTGTCGCCTTGGACAGCTCCACACTCGCCCGGCGGGCTCACCTACTTCAAGCCGGGTGTGTCAACAACGTTCCGGGATACAGCACCTAGGCGACCCGCTGGCGGGCGCCGCCGCCCTCGCCGCCGACGGCAACGGGTTCAGGAGCCACGACCGGCCGCTCGAGGGTGAGGTGCCGTGCGACCGAAATGGGATCCCCGTTGACGTAGACGGCACCGACGGCGGTCGCGATCTCCTCCGAGATGCCGGGGCCGGCCAGCACAAGCGGCGTGCGTCGGGCGAGTTCGGCGAGCGTCTGGCGCGACATCTCGACCGCCGTGCCGATCATGAACGACAGGACCGTCAGGTCCTGGTGGAGGACGTCGGCGGTCGCCAGCACCGTGTCGATCGGCGTGTCGGCACCGAGCAGGGTGATCCGCCAGCCCTGTTCGCGCAGGGCGAGCCCGAGACACACGAGCGGCAGGTCGTGCAGCTCCGTCGGCGCGCAGGCCAGCACCGCACGGGGTCCGGTGCCCTCGTCCCAGCCGCGGCCCCGTCCGACCAGGCGCGAGCGCAGCACGCGGCTGGCGAAATGCTCCTGCGCGACGGTGATCTCGCCGGCAGCCCATCGGTCGCCGAGGTCGCGCAGGTAGGGAATCACCACGTTTGAGACCACGGACTCGATCGTAAACCGCTCCAGGAGGTGGTCGATGGCCTTGTGGGCGGTCGCCTCGTCGAAACGCTCGAGAGCTGCGCGCAATGTGGCGATCGGATCCCCATCGAACTGGCTCGGGCTGGCACTGTCGAGTTCCGCGCGGGCGCGGGCGGCCGCCTGTGCGGGCGCCAAGCCGGTCGCCAATTGCTGCTGCATGGCCACGACGCGCCCAACATCGGCATCCGAATAGAGCCGGAACCCGCCAGGGCTGCGCTCGGGATCGAGGATCTCGTAGCGGCGCTCCCACGCACGGAGCACGTCGGGGCTGAGGCCGACCCGACGCGCGAGCTCGCCGATGCGCAGATATCCGTGGGTGCTCGGGCTCATCATGTGGTCGACGCAGTCGGTGGCGGACGACTTGGACAGACCCTCCGTGGGTTTGTCCAAAGACTGTCCGTACGTACCTTACCCGCAGCTCACAGCGCGAGACAACGGGGATGCGTCTTAGAAGGTCTTTCAAAAAGAAGGTCGTGGTGCCGTGATCTCGAATCCGTCGGCGATGTCGGCGAGTATCGGAGGTCATGGAGGTGCCGTCCAGGTTCGAGATCGATGATGGGCTGTGGGCCGAGATCGCCCCGCTGATTCCGGTGCGCCAGCGGCGCCGGCGCTACCCGGGTCGCAAGGCCATCCCCGACCGACTGGTGCTCTCGGGAATCCTGCATGTCTTGCACACCGGGATCGCCTGGGAAGACCTGCCCCAGGAGTACGGCTACGGGTCCGGGGTGACGTGCTGGCGGCGGCTGCGCGACTGGCAGGCCGCGGGCATATGGGATGCCTTGCACCAGCGCCTTCTGGTCAAGCTCAACGCCGCCGGTGCGATCGACTGGTCGCGCGCGAGCGTCGACGGTTCCCATATCCGCGCGCTTTTGGGGGGCTCCTGACCGGGCCATCGCCGGTTGATCGCGCCCGGATGGGCTCCAAGCACCATCTGCTGGTCGATGGGACGGGTATCCCCCTTGCCGTCGCGCTCACGGCCGGCAATCGCAACGACATCACCCAGCTGATCCCGTTGCTGGATGACCTGCATGCCCGACCTGTCCGGGGTCGGCGCGGAAGGCCCCGCCGCAGACCCGACCGAATCCTGGCCGATCGCGGCTATGACTTCGACTCCCACCGACGCCTGCTGCGAGCCCGTGGCATCGCACCCGTCATCGCCCGACGCGGGACCGAGCATGGCTCGGGGCTGGGAACCCAGCGCTGGGTGGTCGAGCGCGGCTTTGCGCACCTGCACAACTTCAGGCGCCTTCGGATTCGCTATGAACGCGATCCGGCCATCCACACCGCGTTCCTCACGCTCGCCTGCGCGATCCTGTGCTGGCGGCGCCTGAGGTCATTGTGAAAGACCTTCTTAGGGGCCGACCTCGAGCACGAGCTTGCCGAACGTCTCGCCCCCGGCCATTTGCCCGTATGCCGCCGCGGCGCCGGCGAGCGGGTGGACCGAATCGATCAGGGGGCGCGCACCGGTGGTCTGGAGCATGTTGACCAGCGCCGCGAACTCCTGGCGGGTGCCCATGGTGCTTCCCAGCACCCCGAGCCCACGCCAGAACAGCCGCGCCAGCTGCGCGGATGGATCACCGCCGCTCGTGGCTCCGGACACCACGACGGTGCCGCCCGGGCGCAGGCTCTTGAGCGAGTGGTCCCACGTGGCCGCGCCGACCGTCTCGATGACGGCGTCCGCGCGACGCGACACCCGCGCGCCGACCTCGATCGCGGCATCCGCGCCGAGCTCGAGCGCTGCCTGGCGTTTGCGCTCGCTGCGGCTGGTCACCGACACCTCGATGCCGGCCGCGTGGGCGAGGACGATGGCCGCCGTGGCGACGCCGCCACCGGCGCCCTGGATCAGCACGTGATCGCCCGGCCGCAGCCGGGCCCGGGAAAACAGCATGCGATACGCCGTCAGGTACGCGGTCGGCAGGCACGCGGCCTCCGCCCAGCTGAGTTCGGCGGGCTTGGGGATCAGGTTGCGCTCCGGCGCCGCGACGAGCTCGGCATGCGTGCCGCTGACGCCCGCTTCGCTGAGCAGGTGCAGATCCGGGGCCAACGTCTCGTCCTCGCCGGGGCCGGCCGTCCCCAGCACGGCGTGGATGATCACCTCGCGCCCGTCATCGGTCACGCCGGCGGCGTCGGTCCCGAGGGGCGTGCCGACGTGCTCCGGACGCACCCCGACCCCGCGCAGCGTCCAGAGGTCGTGGTGGTTGAGCGACGCCGCCCGGACGTGGACGCGCGTCCAGCCGACCGGGACGTGCGGCTCCGGGCATTCGCCGATCGCAAGCACATCCAGGGGGGCCTCGGAGTCGATTCCCGTGGCGTAGACAGCCTGCATGGTCAGGGTCCTTCGGTTGGGGGCGGTACCGTGTGCGCGCCCCGGATTGTGCCAGGACCCGTCGGCCGGGCGCGACCGAAGCTGACATCCTTGCGGCACCATGCGCGCGGCCATGTACCACGGGGCAGGACGGATCGAGCTCACCGACCTGCCGCGACCCGTCGCCGGCGAGGGCGAGCTCGTCGTGCGGGTGCACGCGTGCGGGCTGTGCGGCAGCGATCTCATGCAGTGGTATCAGGATCCGCGGGCGCCGCTGGTGCTCGGGCACGAGCCCGTCGGGGTTGTGGTCGAGGCCGGTGTCGGCGCGCCGGTTGCGGCCGGGACGCGGGTGTTCGTGCATCATCACGTGCCGTGCATGGCGTGCGCGTATTGCCGGCGTGGGCGCGAGACCCTCTGTGCCACCTTCCGATCGACGCGTATCGAGCCGGGCGGGCTGGCCGAGTTTGTCCGCGTGCCGGCCGAAATCGCACGGCTTGACGTGCTTGCGCTTCCGGACGGGCTCTCGGACCTTGCGGGAACGCTCATCGAGCCGCTGGCCTGCGTCATGCGCGGCCAGGCGCTGGCGGGCATCGGTCCCGGCGATCCGGTCGTGGTGATCGGGGCAGGGTCGATGGGGCTTCTGGAGATCTTCGCCGCCCGTGCACTCGGGGCGGCGGTGATCGCGCTCGAGCCGCGTGCCGAGCGGCGCGCGCTCGCCCGGCGCGCCGGTGCGCAGGCGCCTGAGGTGCCCACCGCGACGGCGGCGCGGGAGCTGGTGGGCCGCGACGGGGCGCGGGCGGTGTTCGTCACTACGTCCGCGGCCGAAGCGATCGACGCGGGCGTCGAGCTGGCCGGTCCGGCGGGCGTCGTCCAGCTGTTCGCGCCACCGCGACCCGGCCAGCCCGTGCCGGTCGACCTCGGGGCCGCATGGTTCCGCGAGGTGCGGATCGAGTCCACGTACTCGGCGGGGCCCGCCGATACCCGCAACGCGCTGCAACTGTTGCAGGACGGGGCGATCGATCCGGAGCTGATCGTCTCGCACCGGATCCCGCTTGTGGAGATCGATCACGCGTTCCGGCTGGCACGTAGCGCCGAGGCGATCAAGGTCGTGGTCGACATCTCGCAATAGGATTGCGCCGGAGGGCCGGTACCCGTGCGCTATTGTTGCGCGGTCCGGGCGCGCGTCCGGCATGGTGAACGTAGCTCAGTTGGTAGAGCTCCTGGTTGTGGTCCAGGCGGTCGTGGGTTCGAGTCCCATCGTTCACCCTCCTCCGACCGCCGACCGGGCGGGTGTGGCGGAACCGGCAGACGCGCTAGGTTTAGGTCCTAGTGGGGCAACCCGTGGAGGTTCGAATCCTCTCACCCGCATCAGCATGTCGATAGCTACTGAAATCACGTCCAGCGAAGAGGGTCGCGTCGAGCTTTCCGTCGCGGTCTCCGAGGACGCAGTCGAGCAGGCGTTCGATCAAGCACTCCAGCGTCTCGCGCGCGGGGTCAAGGTCCCCGGCTTCCGCCAGGGCAAGGTCCCGGCGTCGGTCGTCATGAGCCGCTTCGGGCGACCGGTGGTCGTCCAGGAAATGCTCAAAGTGTCCCTTGTCGACTGGTACGAGCAGGCCGTCGAGGAGTCGGGCATCCGCCCAATCGACGAGCCCGATCTGGCACTCGACGACGTGCCCGAGCAGGGCGAATTGCGGTTCCGTGCCGTCGTGCCGACCCGGCCGAAGGCCAAACTGGGGACCGTCACGGGCCTGGAGGTCGGCAAGGACGAGCTCGAGATCCCCGACGGCTCACTCGACGCCGAACTCGAGCGGCTGCGGATGCGGGGCTCCCGCATGGCGCCGGTCGATCGGCCCGCCGAGGAGGGTGATTTCCTGGTCGTCGACTTCGACGGTGCGGTCAACGGCAAGCGTCTGGCCTCGGCAAGCGCCCGCGACTACGTCGTGGAGCTCGGCTCCGAGCGGCTGTTGGCGGGCTTCGACCAGAAGCTGCGCGGCGGCCGGACCGGCGAGTCGGTCAGCATCGAGATCACCTACGCCGACGACGACAGCCGCCAGGAACTGCGCGGCAAGACGGTCGTGTACACGGCGCAGGTCAAGCAGGTGCAGGAGCGCGTGCTTCCCGAGCTCGACGACGATTTTGCCGCCGAGAACAGTGAGTTCGACACACTCGAGGAGCTGAAGGCCGACATCACTCGACGCCTCGAGGAGGCCGCGCAGGCACGGGTCGACGAGCTGTTCCGGCGCCGCGTGATCGATGCGGCCGTCGCAGAGGCGACCATGGACGTGCCCGAGATCATGATCCAGCGGCGCATCGGCAGCATCCTGAACCAGACGGCGAGTTCCCTGCCCAGCGGCGTGAGCTTCGAGTCGTACCTGCGCGCGACCGGCAGGACGCTGGAGCAGGTCGTTGAAGAACTCCGACCAGACGCCGAGATGGCAATCCGGCGCGAGCTGGTCGTGGAGGCCGTGTGTGAGGCACAGGACATCGAGGTGACCGACGCCGACGTCGAGGCCCAGGTCCGTGAGGACGCCGAGAAGGTCGGCCGCGACGCCGACGAGCTGATGGCCGAAGTCCGGTCCGAAGGAGCGTTTGAGCGCCTCCGGGAGGACCTGCGGCTGGGCCGCGCGGTCCAGTTCCTTGTGGACAACGCCGTTCCGATTTCGATGGAGCAGGCCGAGGCCCGCGAGCGTCTGTGGACGCCCGAGGAGGAAAAGGCGCCCTCGGGAGCCAAACTGTGGACGCCCGGAGACGCCAAGTGACGCCAGGAGGCCACGCGCGTTGAGCCCTCTCATTCCCATGGTCATCGAACAGACCTCGCGTGGCGAGCGTTCGTTTGACATCTATTCGCGCCTGCTCAACGAGCGGATCGTGTTCTTGGGCACGCCGATCGACGACCAGATCGCCAACCTGATCGTCGCCCAGCTGCTGCACCTGGAGTCCGAGGACCCGGACAAGGACATCTCGATCTACATCAACTCGCCCGGCGGGTCGGTGTACGCGGGTCTTGCCATCTACGACACCATGCAGTTCATCAAGCCCGACGTGCAGACCATCTGCGTGGGCATCGCGATGAGCATGGGCGCATTCCTGCTCGCCGGCGGGGCCAAGGGCAAGCGCATGGCGCTGCCCAACGCCAAGATCTTGATCCACCAGGTCTCCAGCGGCTTCTCCGGGCAGGCCACCGACATCGAGATCCACGCGCGCGAGGTCATCCAGCTGCGCAAGACCCTCGATGAGATCCTCGCACTGCACACCGGCCAGTCCCTCGAGAAGGTCAGCAAGGACACCGAGCGCGACTACTTCATGAGCGCTGCAGAGGCGAAGGACTATGGCATCGTCGATCGGGTGATCACCTCGCACTAGTGCGGGGGCAGCCAACGTCATGACGGGGTTTTAGATGGCCAAGTCTCCCGATGCGAACGAACAGCTGTTGTGCAGCTTCTGCGGCAAGTCGCAGCGCCAGGTCAAGAAGCTGATCGCCGGTCCCGGCGTCTACATCTGCGACGAGTGCATCGACCTGTGCAACGAGATCATCGACGAGGAGCTGACCGCACCGGCCGCGTTCGATCTCGAGACGCTGCCGCGTCCGCAGGCGATCTACGACGTTCTGAACGAGTACGTCGTCGGGCAGGTCGAAGCCAAGCGGACGCTGTCGGTGGCCGTGTACAACCACTACAAGCGCGTGCAGATGATGTCGGCCGGGGAGTCGGACATCGAACTGCAAAAGAGCAACATCCTGCTGCTCGGCCCGACCGGCTGCGGCAAGACGCTGCTGGCCCAGACCTTGGCCAAGATCCTCAACGTGCCGTTTGCCATCGCGGACGCCACCGCGTTGACCGAGGCAGGCTATGTCGGCGAAGACGTTGAGAACATCCTGCTCAAGCTGATCCAGGCCGCCGACTTCGACGTCAAGCGCGCCGAGACCGGGATCATCTACATCGATGAGGTCGACAAGATCGCCCGCAAGGCCGACAACCCGTCGATCACCCGCGATGTCTCCGGCGAGGGCGTGCAGCAGGCGCTGCTGAAGATCCTCGAAGGCACCGTCGCCTCGGTGCCGCCGCAGGGCGGCCGCAAGCACCCGCACCAGGAATTCCTGAGCATCGACACGACGAACGTCCTGTTCATCTGCGGCGGGGCATTCGCGAGCCTGGAGCAGATCATCGAGCGCCGCACCGGGCGCCAAGGCGTGGGCTTCGCCGCCGACGTGCGTTCGCGCCACGATCACGACCCGCACGGGCTGTTCAGCCAGGTGCTGCCCGAAGACCTGATGAACTACGGGCTCATCCCCGAGTTCATCGGCCGGCTTCCGGTCATCTCGGCCGTGCACCAACTCAGCCGTGACGACCTTGTGCAAATCCTGACCGAGCCGCGCAACGCGCTCACCAAGCAATACAAGCGCTTCTTCAGCTTCGACCGCGTCGATCTGGCATTCGCCGAGGAATCCTTGACCGCGATTGCCGATCGTGCCCTCGAACGCGAGACCGGTGCGCGCGGGCTGCGCACGATCGTCGAGGGCGCGCTGATGGACGTGATGTTCGAGCTGCCCTCGCGCGACGACGTGGTCAAGTGCGTGGTCACCCGTGAGACGATCGAGAAGGGCCTGCCGCCGACGCTGGTCACCGAAGCCCCAGGGCGCGAACGCCGCGCCGAGGCTGGAGGGTGAGCGAGTCCAAGAACGCCTCATCAGCACCAGGCGGGGGTGAGCTCCGCTACGACCCCGCTGCTGATGAGCCCCGCTGGGTTGCGGCCTGGAACGATTCCGGCGCCCTGAGGGCGAATCCGGATTCCGGCAAGCCTGCCTACAGCATCGCGATCCCGCCGCCGAACGTGACGGGCGCGCTGCACATTGGGCACGCCCTCAACAACTCGATCCAGGACGTCCTGATCCGCTATCACCGCATGGCGGGCTACGAGACGCTGTGGATCTGCGGGACCGACCACGCCGGCATCGCCACCCAGGCACAGGTCGAGAAGTCGCTCGCCGGCGAGGGCCTGACCCGGCAGGACCTCGGGCGTGAGGCATTTGTCGAGCGCGTGTGGGCGTGGCGCGAGGAGTACGGCGGGACCATCATCGGACAGCTGCGCCGGCTCGGGGCGACGCTCGATTTCTCGCGTGAGCGCTTTACGCTCGACGAGGGCTATGCGCGGGCGGTGCAGCACACGTTCGTCGACCTCTACAACAAGGGCCACGTCTACCGCGACCTCTACATGGTCAACTGGGATCCAGGGCTCGGTTCGGCGATCTCGGACCTGGAGGTCGAGGACCGCGAGGTCACCGATGCGCTGGTGCGGATCGCCTACCCGCTGGCCGACGGCTCGGGCGAGCTGATCGTCGCGACCGTCCGGCCCGAGACGATGCTCGGGGACACGGCCGTCGCCGTGCATCCGGACGACGAGCGCTATCGCCACCTGGTCGGCACGACGTGCATCCTGCCGCTGGTCGGGCGCGAGTTGCCGATCGTCGCCGACGCCTACGTCAAGCCCGAGTTCGGGACCGGCTGCCTGAAGATCACCCCGGCGCACGACCCCAACGACTTCGAGCTCGCGCTCCGCCACGACCTGCCGGCGATCAGCGTGATCGGCGAGGACGGACGCATCGTGGCGGCGATGGGGGAGCGTTACGCGGGTCTGAGCCCCGAGGAGTGCTCGGCGCGCGTCATGGCCGACCTCGACGCCGGCGGGCGCGCTGCGCGGGACCGAGCCGTACACCCACACGGTGCCGTTCTCGCACCGCTCCGGACGCCGCGTCGAACCGCTGATCTCGCTTCAGTGGTTCTGTGACATGAAGGGCCTGGCCGAGCCGGCCATGGCCGCCGTCGAAGATGGTTCGGTCACCTTCACCCCAGCCCACTGGGCCGGCGTGTACATGCGTTGGATGCAGGAGATTCGCCCGTGGTGCCTATCGCGCCAGCTGTGGTGGGGACACCAGCTGCCGGTCTGGTACCGGGGCCACGAGGTCTACGTCGGCCTCGACGCCCCCGCGGGCGAGGGCTGGGAGCGCGATCCCGACGTGCTCGACACCTGGTTCTCGTCGGGGCTGTGGCCGTTTGCGACCCTCGGCTGGCCCGACGCGACGCCGGAGCTTGCGCGGTTCTACCCGACCAACGTGCTCTCGACCGCGCGCGACATCCTGTTCTTGTGGGTCGCCCGGATGGTGATGCTCGGCATCGAGTACATGGGCGAGGTCCCGTTCGGCGACGTCTATATCCATTCGGTGATCCAGGCGGCCGACGGGCGCCGCATGAGCAAGAGTCTCGGCACGGGCGTCGATCCGCTGGAGCTGATCGACGAGCACGGGGCCGACGCCCTGCGGTTCGGGCTGCTTTTGATGAGCAGCCAGCAGGACGTCCGCTTTTCAGCCGAGAAGATCCGGCAGGGCCGGCAGCTGGTCACCAAGATCTGGAACGCGACGCGGCTGGTCATCGCGCGTGGCGGCCAGGCCGGCGCGGCGGCCCCGCCCGAGCCGCGCACCGCCGCCGACCGGTGGATGGCGTCGCGGGTCACCGAGGCCATCGAGCTCGGGTCCGAGCTGATCGCCCGCTATGAGTTCAGCCGCCTCGCGGACGTCATCTACCACCTGGTCTTCGACGAGTTCTGCGACTGGTACCTGGAGCTGCTCAAGCGCGACGAGGCCACCCCGGAGGTCGCGGGCGATCTTTTGGAACAGATCCTGGCGCTTGTGCATCCGGTCATGCCGTTCGTGACCGAGGCCTGCTGGGAGCAGCTGCCCGGCGCCGAGGGCCTGATGCTCCTGCACGCCCCGCCCCGCCCGCCATCGGCGCGTGACGCGCATGCCGAGGCGCTCGTGGCAAGCCTCCAGGAGGCCGTCACGGCGGTGCGCGCGTGGCGCAGCCGCCACGGGATGAGCCCCCGGACCTGCGTGACCGTGGCCCTGGACGGGCTCACCCTCGGGGAGCTGGCGCCGGCGTTTGCGGGGCTCGCCATCGCGGAGATCGGCCCCGTCGGTGAGGATGCCCAGGTGGTGGCGTTGGAGACCGGCCAGCTGCGCATCGCGGCGCCCGCCGGGGAGGTCGACACCGCCGCCGAGGTCGCGCGCTTGGCGGCCGAGCTCGAGCGGATCGAGCGCGAGCTCGCGCGGGCGGAGTCGATGCTCGGCAACGAGCGCTTCGTCGCGCGCGCACCGGCGGACCTGGTCGAAGCCGAGCGCGAGAAGGTTCGCCGCTTCGCGGCGGAACGTGAGGTTGTGGCGCAGCAGATCGGGGCGCTCGGGACGTGAACCTCGACGATGCGCTTGCCTACGTCGAGAGCCTCGACATCCTCGGCATGCGCTTCGGGTTGGCGCGGATGCAGCACATCCTCGCCGAGCTCGGCGATCCCCACCGCGCGCAGCCGGCCATCCATGTCGTCGGGACCAACGGCAAGTCGTCAACGGCGCGCCTGCTGGCGGCGCTCCTCGCCGGTGAGGGTTTGCGCAGCGCGGCCTATCTGTCCCCACACGTCGTGGGGTGGACCGAGCGGGTGATGATCGACGGCCGGGCGGTCGGTGACGCCGCCTTCGCCGATGCGCTCGGACGGGTGCGCGCGACCGTGCAGCGCCTCGGCTACCGGGATGACGACGCGGTGACCCAGTTCGAGGTGCTTACCGCCGCGGCGTTCGTGGCGGTCGCGGCGGCGGGCGTCGATGTCGCTGTCGTCGAAGCCGGGCTCGGTGGGCGCTATGACGCGACCAACGTGCTCGACGGCGGGGCAGTGACGGTGCTGACCAACGTCTCGCGCGAGCACACCGAGCTGCTTGGGGAGACCGTCCGGGAGATCGCCGGCGAGAAGCTGGCGGTGGCGCCCGACGGCTCGGATCGGCTCGTGGTCGGGTGTCTGGACGCGCCTGCGGCTGACGCGGTGGCCGCGATCATGGCTGCGCGCCGCCTGACCGGATGGCTGGTCGGTCGCGAGGTCCGGGCCGAGGACGGGCCCGGCGGCTATCGGGTCCGCGTCGGCGACGCCGAGTATCCGGGGCTGGTCGTCGGCGCCAACGGACGCTTCCAGCGCGAGAACCTGACCGTGGCGATCGCCGCCGCGCAGCGGTTTCTCGGGCGCGCCCTCGCATCCGGAGGCGTCCGCGAGGTCGCCGCGCGGGTGCGGATCCCCGGGCGTCTTGAGCTGTTTGACGGCGCGCCGCGCATCGTGATCGACGGGGCCCACAATCCCGCCGGGATGCAGGCGCTTGCCGGATCACTCGGCGATGTGTTTGCCAGCATCCGCCCGGTCGGGGTCGTGTCGGTGCTCGGCGACAAGGATGTCGCGGCGATGCTCGCGCCGCTGATTCCGCTCTGCAGCGGCCTGGTGCTCACCCGCTCCAGCCACCGGCGCGCCGCGGACCCCGAGCACGTCGCCGAGGCCGCACGGCGCCAGGACGCGGTCTGCGAGGTCGTCAGCGACCCGCATGCCGCCCTCGCGCGGGCGGTGGCCCTCGCGGGCCACGACGGCGGGGTCGTCGTCTGCGGCTCGCTGTATCTGCTCGGTGACCTGCGGGCGGGGCTCGTCGCCGCGCGACCCACCGGCATGAATGAGCCTTCCTTGAGCGGCGGCGCAGTGTCATGGTGTGCCAAGAGACCCGAAATGGCTGCGAAACGCCCTGCTATGCTCGCCCCGCACAATTTCGGAACGAGTTTGGATGCCAACCATTGATCACAACGACCCGTTTGCGACCGTGACCAGTTTCTTCAGCTCAGGCCTCTGGAGCGCGCTCAGCCTGCTGCATCGAGGTCTTCCTGGTGCTGCTGTGGCTCGCGCTGATCTGGTGGATCTACCAGGACGTGCGGCGGCGGACCGAGAACGGGGTGATGGTCACGATCGCGCTCGTCTTGGCGGTCGTGCATACCGTTCTTCGGGCCGATCATCTACCTGATCATCCGGCCGCCGGAGATCATGGACGAGGCCCGCGAGCGCGAGCTGGAGCTGGTGGCCTTGGAGCGCCGGCTGCATGAGACTCGGCGATGACGAGGGCCGTCAGATGGTCTCGCGCATCATCGCGCGCGACGGCCTTGGCATCGGCGCCGACGTCGACGCCCGGGACATCCTGCATGCAGGCCGGCGCGGTGACCCGCGACGACCTGAAAGACCTGGAGTCGCGTCTGACCGAGCTCGAGTTCCGCCTGCGCGTCACCGATCGCGTCAACCGCGAGAGCGCGCCGTCGGGGGTGCCGTTCGACCAGCCGGGGGAGACCGGCCAGGCCCAGGCGATCCGCCAGACCCGTACCGATACGCCGAGCTGACCCGGAGGGTTCGATTGAGCGAGCGCTCATTTGTCATGATCAAACCCGATGGCGTCGCCGCCGGGCTGACCGGGGAGATCATCTCGCGCATCGAGCGCCGCGGTCTCGTGATTGCGGCCTGAAGAAGCTGACCGTCTCGCCAGCGGCCGCCGAGGCCCACTACGCCGAGCACCGCGACAGACCGTTCTTCGGGGAACTGGTGGACTTCATCACCTCGGGGCCGGTCGTGATGATGGCAGTCGACGGACAGGGTGCGATCGGCGCCATGCGGACCATGATGGGCGCCACGAACCCGCTCAACGCTGCACCCGGCACGATCCGCGGCGATTACGCGCTCGACGTGGGCCAGAACATCATCCACGGCTCCGACGGTGAGGAATCGGCAGCGCGCGAGCTCGCGCTGCACTTCCCGGAGCTGTGATCCTGCTTGCATCGCGTTCGCCCCAGCGGCGAGCGATGCTGCGCCAGCTCGGGCTCGAGTTCCGTGTCGTCGCGGCCGGCTTCGACGAGCACACCGGCGGGAGTGGACCCGGTCGCGGTCGTGACCGCCAACGCGCTCGGCAAGGCGCGTGAGGTCGCCGCTCGTGCCGGCGTGCCGCATGAGGGCGCCGTCCTCGGCGGCCGATACTGAGGTCGTTCGCGACGGGGTCGTGCTCGGCAAGCCGGCGGATCATCACGCGGCCGAGGCGATGCTCGGCGACCCTCGCCGGCCGTACTCACGAGGTCATTACCGGGGTGGCGCTGATCACCGGCGCCGGCGAGCGGACCGCCCACGAGACGACGCGGGTGCTCATGCGCCCGCTCACCGACGCCGAGATCCGCTGGTACGTGCGCACCGGGGAGTGGCGCGAGCGCGCCGGCGGTTACGCGATCCAGGGCGCCGGGGCCGCGCTGTGCGCGCGGGTCGAGGGTGATCCGTCGAACGTCGTCGGGCTGCCGATGGCGCTGGTGGCGCGCCTTCTGGGCGAGGCAGGGCTCTGGCCCGGGCCGGTGCCGCGCTAGCTAGAACAGCGGCGGGTAGCGCTCGAGCAGTTCCTTATGCCGGCGCGAGCGCTCGGCGGCCGCGAGTTCGGCCGGGTCGTTGCCCTTGTCCCGGAGGCGTCGCAGCGTCTCGAGGATTTCCGTGCGCCGCTGCTCGCGGGCACGGGCATCCTGGTCGGCGCGGCGCATCGCTCGGCGGTACGAGCTGTTGTCGTCGGCGAACAAGGGCGGCATACGCACATCAGGGTAGCGAACACCGCGGCGAGTGGCGCGGGGACCGTAGTCTCGCTACCGTCCCGTGTGCACGCCACATTGCACGCTGTGCTTCTGCCGCTGGCAGCAGGCCATTACTCGGCTAATATCGGCCGGCACAAGCCCGTGCGATGCAGGTTCGAAATACGGCAAGGAGCAGTCCGATCGGGTTCCTCGGTTACCTGACCGGGTTCGGCGGCCGCGACATGGCTGTCGACCTCGGAACCGCAAACACGCTCGTCTACGTCCGCGGGCGCGGCATCGTCCTCTCGGAACCGTCCGTGGTCGCGATCGACCAGCGCACCAACGAAGTGCACGCGGTGGGCATCGAAGCCAAGCGGATGCTGGGGCGCACGCCGGGCAACATCACCGCGATCCGTCCGCTCAAAGACGGCGTGATTGCCGACTTCGACGTCACCGAGCAGATGCTGCGGCACTTCATCCAGAAGGTGCACCAGAACCGCTGGGCGCATCCGCGCGTGGTCGTGTGTGTGCCCTCGGGTGTCACCGGCGTGGAGAAGCGCGCGGTCGAGGAGGCGACGCTGTCGGCGGGCGCGCGCCAGGCATACCTGATCGAGGAGCCGATGGCGGCCGCGATCGGGGCCGGCCTGCCCGTGGCCGAGCCGACGGGCAACATGGTCGTCGACATCGGCGGCGGCACGACGGAGGTCGCGGTGATTTCCCTCGGCGGAATCGTGGTCGCGCAGTCGATCCGCGTGGGCGGCGACGAGATGGACGAGGCGATCATCAACTGGGTCAAGCGCGAGTACAAGCTGATGATCGGTAGCCAGACCTCCGAGGAGGTCAAGCTGGAGATCGGCTCGGCCAACCCGCTGCACGAAGAGGTACAGGCCGAGATTCGCGGGCGCGACATGATCACGGGGCTGCCCAAGACCGTCGTGCTCTCCTCCGAGGAGGTCCGCGAAGCGCTCGAGGAGCCCGTCAGCCAGATCGTCGACGCGGTCAAGAGCACGCTCGACAAGACCCCGCCTGAGTTGGCGTCGGACATCATGGACCGCGGCATCATGCTCGCCGGGGGCGGTGCGCTGCTGCAGGGCCTCGACGAGCGTCTGCGTCGCGAGACCGAGATGCCGATTCACGTCGCCGAGTCGCCGCTGACCTGCGTTGCCGTCGGATCGGGCCGGTCCCTGGAAGAATTCGAGGTCATGAGGCGATCCAGCAAGGGACGCTCGCGGCGCCGCTACTGAGCCGGCGCGTGCGACGTCGCCGACTCCGGTGAGCAACCAGGGCAACACTCCACTCGCGCACCGACGCGTCATGGCCCGTCGTCTGATCGTCGGTGGCCTGGTGGTGCTGTGCGTGATCGTCCTGTCGATCTACGGGCGCGAGACCTCGAGCGGGCCGCTGCACGGAATCCAGAGTGGGGCCAGCACGTTGGTCACCCCGGTCCAGGACGGGATGAGCCGCGCGGTGCAGCCGGTGCGCAATGCCTGGGACTGGGCCAAGAGCCTGGTCAACGCGCGGGACCGGGCCGCCCAGCTGGCCAAGGAAAACCAGCAGCTGAAGGCGGAGATCGTGCAGGGCCAGTTCAACTACGAGGAGAATCAGCGGCTGATTCAGATCCCCGGTCTCGGCAACGCGTGGAACGTCGACTATACGCAGGTCCCGGCCGACATCATCGGCTGGTCCGCCTCGCCGTACTACGACGAGGCCCGGATCGACAAGGGGACCTCGAGCGGCGTCATCGTCAACGCGCCGGTCATCGCCGCCGGGACCGCCGGACCGGCGCTGGTCGGGGTGATCACCCAAGCCGGGCCGATCAGCTCGACGGTCTCCTTCCTCTCCCAGCCGCAGTCGAGCGTCGGGGTGACCATCACCGAGGCGAACTCGGCCTTCGGGATCCTGCAGCCAACCGCCCCGGGGGCGTTCGAGATCACCGGCATCCCGGTCGGCAAGCCGATCGCCGACGGTGACATCGTCTACACGGCCGGGTTCCGGGACCTCGGTCAGCTGTCGATCTACCCCCGCGGCATCCCGATCGGCGTGGTCGAGGGCGTCGGCCACCGGGAGACCGATGTCGAGCAGACCGTGCAGGTCGATCCGTTCGTCGACCCGAATTCGCTGGCGTACGTGGTCGCGCTGGCGCCCAAGAGCGCGCTGGCCAAGCAGCGAGCATCGACGCCGTGAGCACCCGGCCACCCATGATCATCTCGGCCGGCGGCACCGAGTCGCCGTCGGCCGGTGCGATTGTCCGGGCGCCGCGGTTATGGATGGTCGCGGTGCTCGTCGTCGTCGCGGTGCTGCTGCAGGTCTCGCTCATGCCGTTCATCAACATCGCCGGTGGCATTCCGGACGTGCTGGTCTGCGTGATCGTGGCGGTCGGGCTCCTGCGCGGTCCGCTGGTCGGCGCCGTCGCCGGCGCGGCCGGCGGGTTTTTGGTCGAGCTGACGTCCCCGGTCGGGACCCTGGGTGTGCTCGCGTTGCTCTATCTCGTCGTAGGATGGGGTGCAGGGCGCCTGTGCGGCCGCGACGAGGTGCGGGGGCTCTTGCCGCCGGTCGTGCTGTGCGTGATCGCTGAAGCCGTGGTCCAGATCGGCGAGGCCTTCGTGCAGCTGATGTTGTCGCGCCCCCTCGACTTTGGTGATGTTGTGCGGATTCTCTTGGCATCGGCGATCCTGACCGGGCTGATCGCGGCTCCAGTCGTGGCGGTGGCCCGGCGGACGCTGGGCGCCCCGCGTGTCGTTGAGCCGTACGCGATCCCCGGCGACGGATGAGTTCGCGGCTGGTCTCGCCGGCGGGAGGCGCTCCCGGCGGCCCCGGACGGCGGCGCCAGCGCCCGCTGAATCCCCGGACCGCGTTCCGGATCGCGGTAATCGGTGGGATTACGCTTGCCGCGGTCGCGGTGCTCGTCGTGCGCCTGTGGTTCATGCAGGTCATCGACGCGCAGAGCTATGCGCAGGCCGCGGCCGCCAACAGTATTCGCACCGTGATCGTGCCGGCACCGCGTGGGCTGATCACCGATCGCACCGGCAAGGTGGTCCTGGCCAATGACCTGCCGAGCATCAACGTCGTCGCGTTCCCGCTCGAGCTGACCGGGCCGCAGCGCACGACCGAGATGCAGATGTTGGCACCGGTACTGCACACCGGCGCCGCGCACCTGCTGGCCGCGATGAACAACGGCGAGGTCTCCTCGCCCTACGAGCCGGTCGTGCTCGCCGAAGACATCTCGCCGATCCAGCAGGCGGTGATCTCCGAGCGCCTGCGTCAGTTTCCGGGCGTCGCGCTCCAGAGCGCCTACGTGCGTAACTACCCCCTGGGAACGACCGCCGCGCACATCCTCGGCTACACGGGCCTGATCAACCAGAGCGAGTACAAGAGCTACCTGGCCAAGGGCTACGTCGGGAACGAAGAGGTCGGCCAAGCCGGCCTCGAGTACCAGTACGAGCAGTACCTGCGCGGCGTGCCGGGTCAGACCGAGGTCGAGGTCGACGCATCCGGCAACCCGGTGAGCTCGGCACCGCTGTCCTCGACGCCCCCGGTCCAAGGCGACACCCTGCAGCTGTCGATCGACATGCCCACCCAGCTGGCCCTCGAGAACGAGCTGCGTGAGCGCGTGCAGTCCTCGGGGACCGCCACGGGGGCGGCAGGGGTCGCGATCGACCCCAACACCGGCCAGGTCCTGGCGATGGCGTCCTACCCGACCTACATCCCGAACGCGTTCGTGCAGCCGAGCCCCGCGAACGAGAAGCTCGTCACTCAGTACGCGTCGGGCACGGGGGCCGGCAGCGGGGATGTCCTGCTCAACCGGGCGATCAACCCCTACCCGCCCGGCTCGACCTTCAAGGGGGTGACCTCGCTCAGCGCATTGGAGCTCGGGATCCTGAGCCCGACCGAGCTCATCGACGGCCCGTCGGAGATCACCCTGTTCAACACCGTTTTCCCCAACTTCGAAAAGGAAGACAACGGGCTGCTTACCCTGCCGACGGCGCTGGAGGTGTCGTCAGACACCTACTTCTACCAAGTGGGCGATCGGTTCTGGCACCTGCACGCCAACGTCGCGAGCCAGACCGGCAACGCCAACTCGGGCCTACAGCAGCAGGATTGGGCCGAGCGCTTCGGCTTCGGGGCGACGACCGGCCTTGACCTGCCCGGTGAGCAGCCGGGACGCGTGCCGACGCCGGCATGGAAGGTCGCCTACTTCGGGGCGCTCGATGAGCCGTCGATGGAGACGTGGCTTCCCGGCGACAACATCAACATGGCCGTCGGACAGGGCAACCTGCTGGTCACGCCGCTGCAGCTCGCCCTCGCGTACGCGGCGATTGCCAACGGCGGCAGCATGGTGACCCCGACGCTCGGTATGGACGTCACCAACCAGAGCGGGCAGGTCGTGCGCCAGCTGTCGGGGGTGACGCCGCCGCGCTCGCTGGGGCTCAACCCGGCAGACCTGGACGTCGTGCGCAAGGGGCTGTACCTCGTCGCCCAGGGCGCTCAAGGGACCGCCTCGGGTGTGTTCAGCCCCGTGGCCGCCGCCGGCGGCCCTGTCGTGGCCGGCAAGACCGGTACCGCCCAGTCCGGTGTCAACGGCGCGCCCGACCACTCCTGGTTCGTCGGCTTCGCGCCGTTTAACAACCCGAAGATCGTCGTGGCGGTGATCATCGAGCACGGCGGCGTCGGCGCGACTGCCGCCGCCCCCGCGGTCTGTGGCACGATAGCGGCGTATGGCCCGACCAAATTCAACCCGCATCTGTGCGGCACACCGCCGCCGGTGAAGTCGAATTGACGACGCTCACGACCACGCGCGTGTCCCGCGGCGCGACGAGCACCGGCGTGCGGGCCTTCCTTGCCGGAATGGATTGGGTTCTGGTGGTCGTGGCCGCGATGCTGCTCGTGCTGGGCGTGTTCATGATCAAGACCTCGACGTCCCACGCGGTCGCGGGGAGTCCCGGGTACTTCGAAACGCGTCAGATCATCTTCCTGATCCCGGCCGTCGCGGCCTGCGTCGCGTTTGCGGTGTTCGACATCCGTCGCCTGCAGCCGTATCCGCGCGTCCTGTTGGGCGGGCTGCTCGGCGCGCTGTTGGTCGTGTTCGCGATCGGCGTGACCGTGCGGGGCGCGAATGCGTGGATCAGCGTCGGGCCGTTCCAGCTCCAACCGTCCGAGTTCGGCAAGCTCGCCCTCGTGGTGGTTCTCGCCGCGATGGCAGTTGAGCGGATCGATGAGATCGAGCGGTGGCGGACCACGCTGACGCTGGCTGTCGTGACGGCGGCGCCGGCGCTGCTGATCTTCCTCGAGCCCGACCTCGGGATGTCGCTGATCTACTTCGCGATCCTCGCCGGCGTGCTGTTCATCGCGGGCACGCCGTGGAAGCACTTCGCCGTGAGCGGGGTCATGATCGCCACGGCCATGGTGATGGCGTTCGGCGTGCTGCCCTCCATGGGTATTCGCGTCATCAAGGGGTACCAGCTCCAGCGCATGACCGCGTTCCTCAACGGCGGATCCGGGAACACGTCCGGATACCAGCTGGCCCAGAGCAAGACCGCAATCGGATCCGGCGGTGCGCTCGGCAAGGGGGTCGCCGGGGCGACCCAGACCGTCTACAACTTCCTGCCCGAGGGTCACACCGACTTCATCTTCGCCGTGGTCGGCGAGGTCTTCGGGTTCGTCGGGGCCGCCACGGTGGTGGTGCTGTTCGGCATCCTGATCTGGCGCGCGCTGCGGATCACCGCGCAGGCCGCGACCCAGTTTGAGCAGATCGTCGCCGGAGGGATCTGCGCCATGTTCGGCTTCGAGGGCGTCGTGAACATCGGCATGAACGTCGGCCTGATGCCGATCACGGGCATTCCGCTGCCGTTCGTCAGCTACGGCGGCAGCCATATCGTGGCGGACATGGCGGCGGTGGGCGTCCTGCTGTCGATCCATCGCCGCCGGATGGCCATCTAGTGGGGCGCGGCGCGAGGTCCTTGCGCACGGCGGCTCGCTGGGCGAGTCCCCTGGCGGTGGCCGTGTTGAACGCGCGATTCGACGCGCACCACGCCGGGCAGATCGTCGTCGTCGACAACGGCGACGCGCCAGCGGCCGCGCGGCTCGCCGCTGCACTCGACGCCCGGGTCGGCATCGCGGGCCCGGCCGACCTGCTGGTGTGCGTCGCCGCGCCGGGTGCGCCGAACGCGGACCTTGCCGGGTTGGTCGGCGACCACCGCCGCGCCGGAGGCGAGGCTCTGATCATCGTCGTCGGCAACGCGGTCCAGCGCCGCGCCATCGAGCGCGAGCTGCGCGCCGACCGGGATGTCGGGATCAGCGTCATGCTGTTTGTGGATGCCATCTCGGGCGCCGACCTCGCGCGGGCGCGCGGCCGCGTGGCCGACCTTGTCATCACCAGCGGCCGCGACGACCAAGTCATCAACGGCGGCGGCGGGTACCGGCGACGGTACGCGTCGTCGCTGCCCGACGTCGCCGAGCGGATGGAGAAGCGCCTGGCGCAGCGGCACGCCATCCAAGCCGCGCTCATGGACGATCCCGCTAAGACCGCCCAGAGCATGAAGTCCGGCCACGCGACGCTGGTCGCCGCGACGACGGGCACGTCCGAGGGCGGGATCGATCCGAAGCACGCCGGTCTGGTGGCGTCGGTCGCACTCCTGGCGCCGCTCTGGCAGCGGGGGGCGGGCCGTCTGGCGGCATTCGTACCCTTTACGAGGATCGCGGTGCGCGGAGGGCTCGCGTACACGGTTACTCGCCTGGTCGGCATGGTGGCGCGTCGCCTCGCCATGCACGGCCGCGAACCGCATCAGGAGGAACGCTGAAGACCAAAATCCTCGTCTCCGTCGACCCGTGGGAGACACGGGTGGCGCTCCTTGAGGACGGGCGCACGGCGGAGTGCTATATCGAGCGCCGCGGGCAGCGCTCCGTCGTCGGGCACGTGTGGAAGGGCCGGGTCGGCAACGTGCTGGCGGGCATGGAAGCCGCGTTCATCGACGTCGGGCTGCCCAAGAGCGGCTTCCTGCACGTCGACGAGGTCGTCGCCGTCGGCGTGCCCAGGAACAAGCGCCAGATCACCGATCTGCTCAAGAAGGGCGACCAGGTCCTCGTCCAGGCGACCAAGGACCCGATGGGCACCAAGGGTTGCCGCCTGACCATGCAGCTCTCGCTTGCCGGGCGCTTCGTGGTCTACGTGCCCTACGGCGATGGGTTGGGCGTGAGCCGCAAGCTGCTCGACGATGAGCGGCGCCGCTTGCGCAAGATCTGCACCGCGCTGCCGCTGGAGGGTGGGCTGATCGTGCGCACGGCCGCCGCGGGCGCATCGGCCGACGACATCGCCCGGGATTACGCGGCGCTGCGCCGCCTGTGGGCGGCGCTCAGCCAGCGGGCCGACGCGGTCAGCTCGCCGACGCTGCTCTACAGCGAGGCCGACGTCTCCCTGAAGGTGATCCGGGACCTGCTCAACGGGGACGTCGAGGAAGTGCTCGTCGACGATCCGGCCCAGTACGAGCGCATCCTCAACTTCCTCAAGCGCACCTCGCCGGGGATCGCGTCCCGCGTGCGCCTGTACGACGGCGAGCGGCCGCTGTTCGAGGAGCACGGCGCCGAGCAGGCGGTCCGGTCGACGCTCGACCGGCGCGTGCCGCTCAAGTCGGGCGGTTACCTCATCATCGACGACACGGAAGCCATGACGGTCATCGACGTCAACTCGGGCGGCAACGTCGGCCGCGGCGGCACGCGCCTCGAGGAGACGGTGACCAAGACCAATCTCGAGGCCGCGGTCGAGGTCGTGCGCCAGCTGCGCCTGCGCGACATCGGCGGGATCGTGATCATCGACTTCATCGACATGAGCGACGCGGCCAATCGCCGCGCGGTGAAAGGGGTGCTCGACGCCGAGCTTGCGCGCGACCGTACCCGGACCTTCGTCGCCGAGATCTCGTCGCTCGGCCTGGTGGAGATGACCCGCCAGAACATCTCCGACGGCCCACGGGAGGTGATGAGCGAGGGCTGCGCGCCCTGCGAGGGTGTCGGCATCGTCCTGTCCGACGACACCGTCGCGATTGACGCCTCGCGCGCGATCGTGCGCGCCGCGATGGGCGTCGACGACGACGAGCTGAGCGTCCAAGTCAGCGTGCGCGCCGCGGCCCTGCTCAACGACGACGGCCGTGCGCGCGCTGCCGAGATCGAGGAACTGGTCGGCAAACGGATCCACTTGGACTCCGACCGTGGCCTGCACGACGGTGCGGTGCGCGTGCGCGCACGCAGCGCCGCGTAGCGCGTCGCGTCCCTGTGCGCGTCGTACCGGCGCGCATGGGGGGCGGCAATCGTGCGAAACCGGTTCGGGCTTTGCTATCCTCCCGAGCCGCGCCGCAGTCTGCGGCACCGACCTGTGCTGGCTGCAGGCGGCGATGAGTTCCGACCGACCGGTTGGGGGAAGTGTGCCGGATTACGCGGTAATCGCCCTCGGGGGCAAGCAGTACCGAGTGCAGGAAGGCGAGCAGCTGCTCGTGGATCGTCTGGCGCACGAGCCCGGCGCGACCTTCTCGCCGACCGTGCTCGCGACGGGCACCGCCGGCGGTGAGCTCAGCGACGGCGGCACGGTCAACGTGACCGTCGAGGAACACGTGTTGGGCCCGAAGCTGCTGGTCTTCACGTACCGGGCCAAGAAGGATTCAAAGCGCAAGCGCGGCCACCGTTCGCGGCTGTCCCGCGTGCGCATCGACTCGATCGCGTAGGGGAAGCCGGAGATGGCACACAAGAAGGGCGGCGGTTCCAGCCGCAACGGACGCGACTCTGCCGCACAGCGGCTCGGCGTGAAGGTCTTTGCCGGTCAGGTCGTGCCGGCCGGGTCGATCATCGTCCGCCAGCGCGGCAGCAAGTTCCACCCCGGCGACGGCGCCGGGATGGGTCGCGACTACACCATCTTCGCGAAGGTCGCTGGGCGCGTCGAATTCACCAACGGCCGGAAGGGCCGCCGGATCTCCGTTCACCCGGAGGTCACGGCCTCCGCGTAAGCGGAGCCGCCGTGCCGTTCACCGACAGGGCACGGATTCACGTCGAAGGCGGGCGTGGCGGCGATGGCGGTCTGTCGTTTCGCCGAGAGGCGCACGTCCCGAAGGGTGGTCCCGACGGCGGGAACGGCGGTCGCGGCGGCGATGTCATCGTCATCGCGGACGATCAGGTCGTGGACCTTTCGCGCTTCCGGCACGCGGTGCACCACACGGCGGCTGCGGGGGCCAACGGCGAGGGCCGGGCCCGGCATGGCCGCAAGGGCGCGGACGCGGAGGTCCACGTGCCGCCCGGGACGCGCATCGTGCGCGACGAGGCGGTCGTCGCGGAGGTCCGCACGCCCGGCGAGCGTGTTGTGGTCGCCCGCGGCGGCAACGGCGGGATCGGGAACCGGGTGTTTCGTTCATCGACCCACCGGACTCCGCGCGAGACCGTTCCCGGTGCATCCGGCGAGGCGGCATGGCTGACGCTGGAGCTGCGGTTGCCCATCGATGTCGCGATCGTCGGGCTTCCGAACTCGGGCAAGAGCGCGCTGTTGGTGGCACTGACCGGCGCCGCCGCCGTCGTGGCACCGTACCCGCACTCGACCCGGGAGCCGACGTTCGGCCCGCTGGTCGACGATGAGTTGGAGATTCACTTGGTCGCGGACCTGCCCGGCGTCGGCGCCGACGCCGAGCCCCGCCCGGACGGGTTCCTGACCCAGTGCGAGCGGGCCCGCGTGATCGTGCACTGCGTGGGCGCCGGAGCCGAGAATCCCTCCGCCGCCGGAGCGGATCGCGGCGGTCGAGGCGACCATCGGTCAATTTGCCTCCGCCGGTGCGCGCCGTATCGTTGTGGCCACCTCGGCGGACCCGAGGCGGGTGCCGCCGTGGGCGGACTATGCGGTCGACAGCGAATCCGGCGAGGGTATCGCCGCGCTGCGGGAAGGCGTGCTTGGCGCGTTGGGGGTGGGCCGGCAGTGAGCGTCATCGTCGCAAAGCTCGGCTCCTCGACCCTGGTCGACGCCGACGGCCAGCTGCGGACCGACGTGCTCGAGGCACGGGTCCGGGACCTGGTCCGTCTGCGCCGGCTCGGGCACCGGCCGATCCTGGTCTCCAGCGGGGCCATCGCCTGCGGGCTGGGGCGGCTCGGGATCCGCGAGCGGCCCACGGCGCTGCCCGACCTGCAGGCGGTGTCCGCCGTGGGGCAGGGGGTGCTGTTTCAGCGCTACCTGGAGATGTTTGCCGGCCACGAGGTGACGCCGGCGCAGGTGCTGCTGACCTCGGCGGACCTCGAGCAGCGCTCGAGCTACCTGAACGCCCGCAACACGCTCGCGCGGCTGTTGGATCTCGGCGTCGTTCCCGTGATCAACGAGAACGACACGACCGCCACCGACGAGTTGACCTTCGGCGATAACGACGTGCTGGCGGCGCAGGTGGCGATCCTGATGGCGGCGACGTGGCTGGTCCTGTTGACCGATCGCGACGGGCTCTACGGCGTGGGGCCAGACGGGGCGCCGGTGCTCATTGGCGACGTGCCGGCCGCGACGCGTCCGGAGGACGTCGAGCTGGCCGACATGCGCGGGTCGGGGCTCGGGCGAGGTGGCGTGTCCGCCAAGATCGCCGCGGCGACGATGGCGACAGGCGCAGGGGTCACCTGCGTGATCGCCTCGGGGCGCAACGACGGCGTGCTCGCGGCAGTTGCGACCGGCCATCACGTTGGGACGCGGTTTCAACCGGCCGAACGGCGCGAGTCGGCCTTCAAGCTGTGGCTGCGCTACGCCAAGCCCGCGCTGGGGCGGATCAGCATCGACGCCGGTGCCGCACGGGCGCTGCGCCGCCAGGGCACCTCGCTCCTGGCCGTCGGGGTGAGCGGGGTCGAGGGTGCGTTTGCCGCCGGCGACGCGGTCGAGGTTGACGACGCCGACGGGCGCCGGGTCGGCAAGGGGATCACCGCCTTCTCCTCGGACGATCTGCGCCAGGTTGTCGGCATGAAGACCGACGAGCTCTTGCGCGTGTTCCCGGATGCCGGGGTCGAGGTAATCCACCGTGACAGGTTTGTGCTGGCCGACGCACCGGGGACGCGGTGACCCAGCGGCCGCGCCGGCGCATCGCGGTGCTCGGCGGCCGCTTCGACCCGCCACACCTCGGGCACCTGATGATTGCCCAAGAGGCATGGTGGCGGCTCGGGCTCGATGAGCTGATCTTCGTCCCGGCCGGTCTGCCCGCGGATCGGCCGGCACCGCAGTTCCCCGGCGACCTGCGCGCCGCCATGGTCGAGGCGGCGATCGACGGGCATCCGGGCTGGCGGTGCTCGCGGACCGAGATCGACCGCCCCGGCCCGAGCTACACCGCCGATACGATGGCCGAGCTCGCTGCCCGCGAGCCCGGCGCCGAGCTGTGGTTCGTGATGGGGGCCGACCGTCTGGCGGGATTTGCCGCCTGGCACGAGCCCGAACGTATTCTGTCGTTCGCCAGGTTGGCGGTGATCTCGCGGGGAGGAATCGATGCGCCGGAGCTGCAGGCGACCGCAGCGGCGGTCGCGCCGGGCCGTGTCGACGTGCTCGAGGCACCGGAGGTCGACGTATCCTCGACGATGGTCCGCGAGCGCCTGGCGGCCGGCGCACCGATCGAGTATCTGGTCCCCGCAGGTGTGGCGCGCCTGTTGGCCTCGGCCGATCCCGGCGCGTGTGACGGGTGACCATGCTTGCCAAGACGATGCGCGGGCCGTACCCTCGCTGACAGTGCACTCGAGCTAGGAGTCTCCCGCGACACCTCATGAACTGGCGATGGTGGCCGCCGATGCGGCCGCCGACAAGAAAGCCCGCGACATCGTCATCCTCGATATGCGCGGCCTGGTGATCTACACGGATTACATGGTGGTCTGCACCGGGACGACCCCCCGTCAGACCGCGGCGATCGCCGACGAGCTCCGTCGCGTGCTCAAGCAAGATCATGGCGTCAGGGCACGCCGGGTCGAGGGCGAGCGCGAAGCCGAGTGGATCCTGATGGACTACCTGGACTTCGTCGTCCACATCTTCACGCCCCAGGCGCGCGAGTTCTATCGTCTCGACCGCCTGTGGGGCGAGGCCCCGCAACAGGTGCTCGAGGCCACGGCCTCCTAGGGGCCGCCGGCGCGCCGACATGGGTCCGGTCTGCCGTCTAGCCCGCGTGCGTTCACGCGGGCGGGGACCGCGATGAGCCTGAGCGCGCTTGACCTGGGCTTTGTCGGGCTTGCCGCGCTCGCCGCCGGGGCCGTGAACGCGCTCGCCGGTGGCGGCACCCTGATCACGTTTCCGGCCCTCACGGCGGTCGGGGTTCCCGCGCTGGACGCCAACATCACCAACACCGTTGCGCTCAGCCCCGGATACATCGGGGGCACGCTTGCCCAGCGGGCAGACCTTGAGGGCCAGCGCGCCAGGGTACGCGCGGTCGCGATCCCCGCGATCGCCGGCGGCCTGGTCGGGGGAGCGCTGCTGTTGATCGTCGGTGCGGCCGCGTTCCGGGCGCTGGTGCCATGGCTGATCCTCATCGCGGCCGGGCTGCTGGCGATCGATCCGATCGCAAAGCGGTGGGTGCGCGCGCGGGTCAGTCATCCGGCGACCCACGGAAGCCTCGTGCTGACCGGCCTGGTGGCATTCGTCGGGTCGATCTACGGCGGCTTTTTCGGTGCCGGACTCGGCATCATCCTGCTGGCGCTGTATTCGCTTGTGGTGCCCGACACGCTTGTGCGGATCAACGCGCTCAAGCAGGCCACGTCGTTCGCGGCCAACGTGGCGGCGGCGCTGTTCTTCGTCTTCAGCGGTCATGTCGTCTGGGAGGCCGCCATCGTCATGGCCGTGGGCGCGCTGCTCGGCGGGGTGCTGGCGGGGCGGGTCGTGCGGTTCATCAACCCGACGGCGCTACGGGCGGTCGTGGTCGTGATCGGCGTCGTCGTGGCCGTCGTGTTCTTCGTTGACTAGGCCGACACGCACCGCCGTCTCGGCGGGACGACCCCCGGTCGCACCGCCAGGACGCGCGCGCCGCGGGTCCGATGCATCGATCCGGCGACGCCCGGGTCGCGCCGGGCGATCGCGGGTCCCGACGGTTGCACCGTGCGGGAACTGTCTTATACTCACAGGCGCATCCGGGGGATTAGCTCAGCTGGGAGAGCGTCGCGCTGGCAGCGCGAAGGTCAGCGGTTCGAACCCGCTATCCTCCATTTCCTCGACCGCAGCCGGGGTTCCCGCCCATGGGTCGGCGCGCGGGACGCGGCGGCCCCGGCGACACCCGGGAGATCCGGCGCAAGCCGCCGACGCGCGCCGGCGACCGGGCCGAGACTCGAGATTGCCAGCGGTGGCACCGTATGAGCTCGGCGGCGTGGCCTGGCCGCCGACCAACGTGCGGCCTATCCATCGAGCGATGGCTGCCGGTATTCATCTTCGGAGACCTGGTCGCCCCAGTCGGCGACCTCGCCCTCCTCGTTGAGCTCGTGGATGGCGATGTGCGTCATGAAGTGATCAGGAGCGGCGCCGTGCCAGTGGTCCTCGTCGGGCTCGAACCAGACCACATCGCCGGCGCGGATGACCTGCGGCGGGGCGCCGCGGCGCTGCACGAGCCCGATGCCTTCGGTCACGTACAGCACCTGCCCGAGCGCATGCCGGTGCCAGGCGGTCCGCGCGCCGGGGGGGAAGTGCACGCGCAGCGCGTGCACGCGCGATGGCGCCGGCGGCGCAGCGAGGTCTTCCATCCAGACCTGGCCGGTGAACCAATGGGCGGGCCCCGGCCGGGTCCCGGCGGGGGTGCGGGTGATCTCCACGGCAGGTGCCTTTCGGATCGAGAGGGTGTCGACTCGGTGCCGGCATTAATCGGATCGCATCCGGTGTCACGTGTGGATGATACGAGACTCCATCCACCCGAGACAGATAGAGGCTTCGGCAGCACCGGGACGACATCACGGTCCAGACGAACTGAGGCCCCGGGCCCGACGATGGCCAGTGCCTCGTGCGGCTGAACTAGCTCTGGCTCGACCCGACGTGCCTCGTCTGGATGACGCGCGACAGCTCTATCCCGGCCGTGGCCCTCGACGATCCGATGCGGGGGATCGTCTGTGGCAGCGTGTTGGACTCCCACGACGCCGGGCTGCCCGCGGGTTCGATCGTCATCGGGCTGGGAGTCTGGGCGGACTGTCAGCTCGCCACCTCCGGGACGCTCCGGGTCATGGCGGACACCGGCCCGGTTTCCGTCGCCGAAGCGTTTGGCACGTCCGCCGCACTCGCTGCCACGGCCTCTGTCGGCATGCTCGACATCGGCCAGCCCAATGCGGGCGAGACCGTGGTGGTCTCGGGCGCCGCCGGCGCGATCGGCAGCATCGCCGGTCGGATCGCCAAGATCGATGGCCGCCGCGCCGTCGGGCTTGCCGGCACCGACGACAAGTGCGCCCTGGATCACCGGTGAGCTCGGTTCGCGCGCCGCAACCTGGGTCAGCCCCGAGAATCGCGCGCGGGAGTCGTTTCCCGGATCCGGGCCGCGCGCGACGGGCGGCCATCGACCTCGCGGTGGCGCTAGGCGGTGCCTGAGCGACCCGCCGGCGCCTGGTCGCGGCGCACTGACGCGACGGTGAGGGCCAGGTAGTCGCCGTCGGGACCCGCGTCGATCCGCACGCTGTCGGCGAGCGTCTCGATCACCTGCCCCAGCTCCGGCACCGAACACGCCGCGATCAGACTCCCCGCGCCGCCGGCCACGAGCGGACCGACGCGCAGCACGACGACGCCAACCTCCGGCAGCAGCGCAAACTGCACGCGTCCGTCCGGGGTGAAGCGGTGCGCCGATGCGCTCAGCGTTTCGGCGAGCACCTCAAGATCCCCGATGCGGTCCAACTCGATGTCGGCCTGCCCCCCGATCGCATTCACGACGCGGTTGAGGACCGGCAGCAGGGTGGGACCGGGCGCCAGATCGAGCACCGCGGGACCGGAGATCATCGTCTCGTCGCGCCGGCGCGCGAGCCGGTGACGCCGGGATGGCCGCCGTCGGCCGGACCGCTGGAAACGTCATACGCATCCACGCTCGTGTGCCTGCGGAGGCTCACCGCACCGGGGGTCGACGGGATCCGACCGTGCGCGGGCATGCCGTCGTTCATCGGATCCGGAAGGTCATGCCGACCCGGGTTCCGGAGCCGTCGTCGTTGGCGGTGATGGACATCTCCTCCGACAGGGCCGCGATGAGCGGGATGCCCAGTCCCAATCCCGGGGTGACCCGTTCGACCCTCGGCACGATGCCGCAGCCGCGGTCGGTGATGTGGATGACCATCCGATCGGTGTCCGTCCAGACCTCGACGCGCATCGGGCCGGGCCGGTCGCGATAGGCGTGGACGACGACGTTGGTCGCTGCCTCGGTCACGGCGATTCGCAGGTCGTCACGTCCCTCGGGCGACATGCCGAGCACATCGGCGATTCCCGTGACGGCCTGTCGGACAAGCGAGACCGACTCGGGCTCGGCCGGGACGGACAGGATGACCGGTGCCGGCCCGGCCGGCGCCGTCGCACGGATCGAGCTCACACGTCCCCCTCCTCGGCCACGTGTCGCAGGGTCTCGAGCGCCCGTGCGATCAGCCGTGAGACGTGCATCTGCGAAACGCCGACAATCTTTGCGATTTCCGACTGGATCATGCCTTGATCGAACCGAAGATGGAGGATGAGGCGCTCCCGGGCGGGCAGTCGCGCAAGGCCCTCATGAAGCGCAGTCCGACCTTCCACGATGTGGTACCCGATTTCTTCCACCGGAATCTCGACGTCTGATTCGTCCTCATCGGACCCGGTCGACTGGGAGAGGGAGTTGGGGCGATATGCCGCGTGCGCGGCCAGCGCGTCAAGCACCCGGTCGTCGCTCAAGGAGGCCTCGGCGGCAATCTCGGAGATCGTCGGGCTGCGCCCGAGCGTGTGCGTCAGCGTGGTTGTCGCGGTGGTGACTGCGGCGTGGTCGTCCTTGAGTCCCCGTGGGACGTGGATCGGCCAGGTCTTGTCCCGGAAGTGACGACGGATCTCTCCGAGGATCGTCGGGGTGGCGAACGCGTGAAAGTCGGCGCCCCTGTCGGGATCAAAGCGGTCGACGGCCTTGATGAGCCCGATCATGGCGACCTGCTCGAGGTCGTCGGCCGGTTCGCCGCGATTCGCGTAGCGGCGGGCGAGGGCCCTGGCCAATTGCTGGTGCTCGAGGATGAGGGCCTCGCGACGGGAGTCGCGGGCACCGCTCATCGGTCGGAAGACGCGGGTGACCACAACATGGAACGTACCTATCTCATGGAGGCCGAGCGAAACCTCGAGTTCAGCGCTGGAGCGTCGTGAGATCGTCATTCGCTGCGATCTCCGCGAAGCGGCCACGCAGGCCTGTCAGGTCGAGAACGCGCGTCACCGCGCCCGAGGGCGCCAACAGCACGAGGTCGCGTCCGGGCAGCCGCTGAGCCTCGACGAGCGTCCGCACGCCGGTCGAGTCGATGAACCCGACGCCCGACATGTCCGAGACAACCGGCTGGGCTGCGCAGTCGAGCGCGTGCTGCACGGCACTGCTGCGCTCGGGAGCGCTTGCAAGATCAAGCTCGCCATCGAGCCGTCGCACGGCGACGCCGGCCTCGGTGCCACGCGTAATCCGCAATCCACCAGCGGTTTCCTGAACGTCGCTAGTCATGAAGCGAACCTAGCAGCGCCGGCGAGATGCTGCACGTTGGTCAACAACGCGTGGTCGCACAGCATCGGCCGCGAGGCACCACCGAGCCCGACAGACAGCGGCGGAAGGCGACGCGGACTTGCCGTCCGGCGCTGCATCTCAGGCCATTCCTCCTGCCGGGGGCGTCGACTGGACGGCGACGGACGCACCATCGCCCAGGGGGCCGCCGCGCGCCGTCCAGTCGTGTCGTCGACCCGGGAGCCCTCACCGGTCATCGCCCCGGCACGCTGGTTCCCGGCCGCGCCCGGCGCCAACCGTGGCCAGCGGCGGCAGATCTGCGGGGAGCACCGCTCCGTGGTGATGCCGACACACCGACGCCGGACGATGCGACGGGCACGGGCCGTGCCGACCCACGTCGCGGTGTGCGGTCCCGTCGCGCCGGGCCTGCTGCGGCAGACCGGGGGCGTCCCGTGCTCGGGACAGCCAGCCCGCGGGGACCGGCGCCTAGCGGGTATCGTCTGCGACATGCAGGAGGTTCTTCCCGGCGTCTTTCACTGGACGTCCATCCACCCGAAGCTGCACATCGAGGTCGCCTCCTACTGGCTCGACGGTGCCGGTGTGGTGATCGATCCGCTGGTCCCGTCGGACGTCGGGCTCGACTGGTTCGCCGCCCGGCCGATGCCGCCGACGGCGGTCCTCTTGTCGAACCGGCATCACTTCCGGGATAGCGGGGCATTTGCCGCAGCCTTCGGATGCGCGATCCATGTCAACCGGGCCGGGCTGCACGAGTTCACCCATGGGGAGGTGCTCGAAGGCTTTGCGCCCGGCCAGGTGCTGCCGGGCGGGGTGATCGCCTGCGAGGTCGGTGTGATCTGCCCGGATGACACCGCGCTCTATCTTCGCGACGCGCGGGCGATGGTCTTCGCCGACGCGCTGGTCAGCGGAGCCTCGCACGGGAGCCACGATCTCGGCTTCGTGCCGGACTGGCTGATGGACAATCCGGAGGAGACCAAGCGGGGGCTGCTCGCCGCGTTCGCGCGGCTGCTTGACGGCTACGCGTTCGAGCACGTGCTGCTCGCCCACGGCGGCCCGCTCATCGGCGAGGGTCGGCGCGGGCTTGAGGAACTGATCGCCGTCGGCGGCCGGACGGTGTTCGAGCTCTAGTCGCCGGGGGGGGCGGCCCGCTTATCGCACCCCGGGGAAAAAGCGCCAGCGCGTCCGGCGCCCGTAGGCGGCAAACCCCGGGTGTGTGCGCACGAGGCGCGTCTCCTCCACGGCGGACTTGCGATCGAGAACCACGGCAAGCGCCCCGGCCGGCACGGCCGCCCACGGCGAACCCGCGACGCAGATCGCCGCCGCTTGCGCCAGCACGCCCGTGTACATCGGGTGGCGCACGACGCGGTAGGCGCCTTCTTCGGCGACCGCTGTTCCCTGTCGGGGACGGGGAAAGACCGAGAAGGCATCACCGAGGTTCCTGCGCGCGGTCATGATCGCGACCACCCCGAACATCCCGAGTACAAGCCCCGCGGTGCGGCGCAGCCTCCGGGCCCGGCGGGGGCGGGGGCCGCACGCGCCGACGACAAGGACGGCGAGCCCTGCGATGACCTGCAGCACGACCCAGATATCGCCTCGTGCGTCGTCCGCGTCGGGCTGTCGCGTCTCCGGTCGCGCGAATATCGGCGGATCAGCGCTCACTGCAGGTACGTCCCATCAGGGCGCCTCCGAATCGGCGCCGCGAGCAGGCATGTCGTGACGGCGCCGGCGGGGACCGGCACGCCACCGAGTATGCCGACGATATCCCGCCGGCACCGCTGAGGCCACCGACGTTCCCGGCCGGTCGCTCGCGCGGGGCGGGCCGCGCAAGCCCGTACTTGAGCAGACCGTGCGACACGGGGCATCGGGCGTTGACCCATCCGGCCCATCCTCGGAATGCGGGAGCGGGACATGTCGCGCATCGAGACCGCGACGCGGGCCGGGCTGGCCCGAGGATGGAGTCGGCCGTGGACCGGAAGACAACCGCCCGGATCCTGGTGGGCGATCGCGACGACGATGTTGCGCAGCACGGAATCCCGTGGTGGGTCGTCGACGAGCCGGACCGCGTCGACACGCTGTTGTCGGATTCGCTGGCATTCATCGACCGGGCCGCGCCCAGCGAGATGATGATTATCTCGACGCCGGTCGTGTCGGAGCCCGGCTGCCGTGCACGTGCCGAGCCGGTCGGCAGTCTGAGCACGATCGAGGAGTCGGGCGCGTTCAGGACGGGAGCGGCCGGGGCGGATACGATCCCCGAGCTCGTCGACGTAGGCGACCGCGTGGTGAACATCACCGGCAAGGTCGGATTCAACGCCCGTTCGCGTACCGCGTTCGAAGGGCCACCGGCCGCGCGCGAGATCCGCGATGTCCTTGTGGCAGGCGTGGTGATGCCGCTCTGGATCGACCGGGCCGGGCGCGCGGCGTACGAACGCGGCGACACCGCCACGATCCTGTCCGACGGCACATCGGGCCGTACGCCGGGTGGGCAGGAGTTCGCCTGACGCAGCAGCTTCCCGCGCTACGGGGAGCGGTACCCGGTCCCTTGGACATCGCGTCCGATGACATCGCGCTCGCGGCCGAACGGCGGCTCCCGGACATGCTGCGCACGGATCTCCAGAGCGGCGGCGGGCTTGCCAGCGACCTGCACGTAATGGCAAGGTGGGGGCCAGCTCAGGCTCTAGTCGAGGCTGAGACCGGCCTGCGCCGCAGGCTCGACCTGCTCGTCGAGGTCCTGTTTGAGACCGACGCGGCCAGCCGGCCGGTCTTCCTCAATGGCGCGCGGCGCTGCGCCCTCGGCCGCACGCGTCGATCTGATCCTCATGGACCTCGAGATGCCGGAGATGGACGGGGTCGGCGCCACTCGGACGATCCGACGCGCCGAGCAGGCGCGTGGCGCAGGCGTCGTCCCGATGCTCGCCGTGACCGCCCACGCACGACAGGAGTATCGCGATCAGGCCATTGCGGCGGGCTGCGACGGATATCTGTCCAAGCCGGTCAGGATGCAGTCGCTGCTCGCGGCGGTCGCGACGGCGCTCGGATGTGCCCGGCCTCGCCGGACCATCGGCCGGCCGGTGTCTGGCGAGCAGGCCGATGCCCGAAATGTCGCCTGCAGCGCGTTTTTTGCCCCGCCGCGCACCAAGAAATTCTGCTCTCGGTGTCGAACAGGACTGTCAATCCACGTCCCGGGGGGTTGTAATGACCCGTGGGCGGTGCACTGCAACGACAGGACGTCGGCATCAGCGCTGCGGATACCACGAGCTCCCGAGGACGTCGCGAGCGATCGCCGCACGGCCGCGCCCGCGCATTCGCGCTCGCGTGCGCGCTGGTCGCGGCCGGCAGCGTGTCCGGCGTCGCACTCGGCGATTCCGTGTCGACGACCGTACCCGTCCCGTACCCGTACCCGTACCCGCCCCGACGCCGACCGGACTTGTGCCGATCCACTTCGCGCCGATCCCCCGCATCTCCGCGACACCCGCCAGCCCGCGTCGGCGCCGCTCCTTCGCCAGGTCCTCCGGTGGCGAGTCCATCTCGCAGCGCCTGAGTCTGGAGCGGCCCTCGCCGCCGCCGGTCGCGCCCCCTCCGGCGCCTGCGCCGGTCCGCAAGGCGGCACCCGCGCCGGTCGGTGTCGCCCGGCCGAGCATCGCGTCATCGTCGCACCCGGACCTCACACTCCTGGTCTGGATCAGCTTCCTCGGCGCCGCGATCGCGGCCGGCGCAGTCGGCGTCGCGCACCGGGTCCGCGCCAAGCCCACGGGCACGAACGTCTTCGGGCGACCCACCGACGAGATCGACGAATGGCTGGCCAGCGCCGAATTCGCGGCGACGACGGCGCCGGCGCCACTCGAGGCCGACCCCGCTGAGCCCCCGTCGGACGATGCGGCCGGCCCGCCCGCGGACACGCCACACCCGAGGCACGGATAGCCCGCATGCGCGGGCGCGTCCGCGGGGCGGACCGTGTGGCGGTACGGCCCTGCGACGCGGGCGAGCCGCAGTACGCACCGGTCTCGGCTCGCCCGCGTCGGCCGAGACCGGCCAGATCTCTGTCGCGCGGCCGCTGGTCGCCGTCACCGCCGATCGCGCCATGGATTAGATTCACGCTGCGATGGCAGCCGGAGCGGGCGGGCAGATGTCGAGTAGCACAGGGCGACGCGGGATCAGGGGCTGGCGGGCGCGGGCCGCCGCCGTCACGGTGTCGGGCGTGGCGCTCGCGGTCGCCGCCGGCATCGGTGCCGGCTCCTCGTCGGCCGCGCCGACATCCGGCTGCGCGGCGTCGGCCTCGGCCCAGTTGGCGGCCTGGTCCCCCGACACGCAGGCCGCCATCGCCTTCGCCCGCACCAGGCACGGCGACATCTCCTTTGCGGTGCGGGCGAACGGGCGGGCCTGGGGCTACCGGTCCCAGCACGTCGTCGTGACCGCGAGCGTGCTGAAGGCGATGCTCCTGGTGGCGTATCTCGACGTGCCCGCGGTGCGCGATCGTGCGTTGACGCGTGTCGACACCGCGCTGCTGACGCCGATGATCCGGCGCTCGGACAACACCGCCGCGACGATTGTGCGCAACATCGTGGGCGACGGTCGGCTGGTGGCGCTCGCACATCGGGTCGGCATGCGCAGCTTCCGCCCGGCGGCGGTCTGGGGACTCTCCAAGACGACCGCCTACGATCAGGCGTTGTTCTTCTTGCGCATCGACGCGTACATCGCTCCGCGCCATCGCGGCTTCGCGCTCGGGCAGCTCGCGTCGATCGTCCCCGCACAGCGGTGGGGGATCGGCCGGGTACCACTGCCGGGCTGGTCGCTGTACTTCAAGGGCGGATGGGGGTCGGGAACCGGTCGCGTCGACCACCAGGTCGCGCTGCTGGTTCGCGGCTGCAGCCGCGTGTCGCTCGCGGTGATGACGATGAACGACGGTACCCACGCGTACGGCAAGCAGACGCTCTACGGGGTCGCGGTACGGCTGCTGGCGCACCTGCCGCGCTACGCGGTCTCGACGCCGACCCGCTGACCGGCCCGAGCGCCGTACCGCCGGTCGGGCGGCGAACCCTCCGAATAGGGGGGTTCGCGGCCGGAGCGCCGGTATACCTTCACATCCGTTGCGTGCCGTTGATTCATTGGGCCGAAGGAGTCGGCCGGCGGGGCGGACGCGACGGAGGCGTCAGTGGACCACGGATGGAACATGATGCGCACCATTGCTAGCTGCGTGATGGCCCTCGCGGCGGCATTCGTCCTCGCGGGCGTCGCATCCGCAGCACCCGTCACCGCATCGGCGTGCGCCACCCCGACCGGGCCGAATCGTGTGCGGTGCACAGCCCTGTTCGTCAACCGGCCAATGCAGCGAGCGGTCACCGCGCCTCAGGGGTATGGGCCCGCGCAGCTCCAGGCTGCCTATGGCCTCGCCGCGATCGCACCGACGGACCCGACCAGGACTCAGACCGTCGGGATCGTCGACGCGTACAACGACCCGAACCTCGCGAGCGACCTCGCCGCCTACCGCAGCTACTTCGGCCTGCCGGCGTGCACCACGGCGTCCGGCTGCCTGCGCATCGTCGGCGAGACCGGCTCGAGCCGTGTGCCGATCGACAGCCCGGCGTGGGGCCTCGAGACCTCGCTCGACGTGGAGATGGTGTCGGCGGTGTGCCCGCGATGCCACATCGCCGTCGTCGAAGCGACGTCGGCCACCTACGCGGACCTCGGTGCGGCCGAGAATGAGGCCGTCAAGCTGGGCGCGCACGTGATCAGCAACAGCTGGGGCGGAACCGACTCCGCTCGCGATGCGACCTACGACAGCCAGTACTTCAATCACCCCGGCGTCGCCATCGTTGCCGCGACCGGCGACTCGGGCTATGCGGCCGGGCCGATCTACCCCGCGGCGTCGCCCGACGTGATCGCCGTTGGGGGCACCACGCTCAGCCCGGCGGCCGGCAGCGCGCGCGGGTACACCGAGACAGCCTGGGCCGATGGCGGCTCCGGGTGCAGCGCCTTCGAGGCGATGCCGGCCTGGCAGGCCGCGCTGTCGAACGCCGTCGCCGCCTGCCACACGCGGCGCGCGCTCGCCGACGTGGCGGCCGATGCGAATCCCGCGACCGGCGTCGCGGTCTACGACTCCTACGGCTATCCGGGCTGGTATCCGGGGATGATCGGCGGCACGAGCCTCGCCACGCCGATCATCGGCGCGATCTACGCTTTGGCCGGCAATGCATCCACTGTCGCGACAAGCGGGGCGGCAAGCCTGTACGCGAGCGCCAGCTACACGCTGCCGAATCTGTTCGATATCACGACGGGCAGCAACGGCCGCTGCGGCATGCCGCTGGCCTGTACCGCGGCCGCCGGCTGGGACGGCCCGACCGGCTTGGGCTCGCCGGACGGGATCGCCGGCTTCTAGCCGCTGCGCCGCCGACCGGCGCCCCCGGGTGCCGACGATCCGGACCGGACGCGCCGCGAGCGTTCACAATAGGCGTGCCCCGGTGTCCGCAGGTGCGGCGTCGCCGAGGGACTCGTCGCGGAGGTTGTCTTGGCCGGACAGGCCCCATATCGCCGCTTGGCGCTGGTCGCAGTGGCCTTGGCCGCGGCTGGGGCGCTCGTCGCCGTGCCGCTGGTCGCGCGAACGGTCCGCTCGGCTCCGGCAAGCTGCCTGGGGCCCGCGGACGCCGGCACCGTCTCGATCGGGCAGGGCATCGATGCCGGCGTCATCGCCCTCACCGCGGGGTCGGGGACGCCCGCCGCGACGCCGGTGAGCGTGCGCATGGTCAACGGGCCGGCTTCCGCCATGGCGGCCGGGACGCTGTGGATCTCCGGGCCTGGTACGACAGGCATCGCGCTCGGGCGGCGCGTGGCGGGCTGCTGGGGCGCGGACGTGCCTCGGACCGTGCTCGCGAGCGCCAGCGTGCGCGCGTCGGCAGCGCCCGGCGCCCCGGCGCTCGCACGGTTTTCGCTGCCGACGGATCCCCGCTCGGGCGCCGCCCTGCTGGCCTTGGCGCGCCGGGCCACGCTGAAACTTGCCGCGATGCGGGAGTACACGCTCGGGCGCAAGTCGATGTCGGCCACCCCGCAGGCCGTACAGACGCTCTACCAGGGCTCGACGGTGATCTCGCGCAGCACCTACGGGATCCTGCGGTTCTCCTGGCCCGGCTGGCGTAGCGGCTTCGACTGGATGGTGCCCGGGATACAGGCGTCGGTTGTGCTCGGCACGGTCACGGTGGGCGGCGTGCCGGCGGTCCGCATCGCCGGGGCGGTCGACCAGACCCCGCTGTGGATGGAGCTCGACATCGAGCCGACCAGCGGGGTGGTGGTCGCCGACAGCATGAACGGGCCCAACCACGTGATGACCAACCGGTACACGCCGGTGGTCCCGTAGCGGGCGGGGCGCGTGCCGTTCTGGCTGTCCATCGGCATATTGTCGATCGTGCAGGGTGCGCTGGTCGCCGTGCCGGCGCCGTGGCCGTGGGCCGAGGCACGCCTGCGCCGGTTCCGCTCGGGGTGGTGGGCGTTCGTGCCGCTCGCGTCGCTGGTCGGCGTCGCGTACGGGCTCACGCGCGTTGCCGACGCGCCGCAGGGCCTGACGTATCTCGCCCTGGTCGCGGTGCCGATCCTGGCCGCGGCGGCCCTCGGATGGTCGATGCACGGGGCGCGGCCGGTGTGTGCCATCTGCGTCGTCCCGCTGTTTATCGTGGCGTGGGCGGATCCGACCGGCCTCTCCGGGGAGAGCGCGGCCCTCGCGCTGACGGCACTGTCGTGTGTGAGCCTCGGGGTCATCCTCGTCGGCCTCGCACCCGCCGGGGTGGTCAAGCTCGGCATCGTGGCGATGGCGGTCGTCGACGTTGCCCTGGTCGTCAACGACCAGCTGCAAAAACCGAACTCGGTCCTGGGCGCCGCGCACCCGGTCGCCCAGCTGCCGCGGCTGCAGTCAGAGCTGTTCGGCTCCGCGCTGATGGGCTACGGCGACCTGTTTGTCGCGGGACTCGCCGGTGCACTGTTGGCGCGCAATCGGCGCGTGCAGAACCGGACGGCACTGCTCGTGATCGTCCTCGCGCTGATCGGTGACCTGGCCTTCTTCCGCGTGACCGAGTTCCCGGCGACGGTCCCGGTCGCGCTGGCGGTCATTGCGGTCGAGGTCTGGACGCGACGCGCCCGCCGCCGGGCGGGCTCGGACCAGCCGCTCGGTGCCCCGGAACGCGCCGCGCGCGCCCCGTTGGGCTAGCTGCGCGCGATTACGTCCCGGATGCGTCGGCAGATCCGTCGTCGACACGTGCGGCGGCGGCCCGACGCGTGTCGTCCGTCGTTGGTCGGGATCGCGCGGTAACATTCCTGTAACAACTCGGGAGACGCGCTCATGGCCAACGGCAACGATCCCCATCTGCGTCGAGCGGGGGACCCCAGCGACCACGAGGCCGAACGCAATGCGCTGCGCAACGAACTCGGGATGGCTGCGGTGCGGTCACCGCTGCCGCTGGACGTCGATCGCCTGGTCCACGAGGGCCCGGGGCCGACCCCGGATCCCGAGGCGAGCGGGCAGGCGTTGCTGGACGTGGTCGCCCGTCACACGCCGCCCGTCTCGACACACTTTGTCGATGGCGCACTTGACGAGCACGCCCGGCACCAGCATGCGGCCCACCCGGAGGCCGAGCGCCAGGACTAGGACGTCGGGTGATGGGTCCGCATCACCAGGCACGCGTTGTGACCGCCGAACCCGAATGAATTGGAGATGGCGATCTCGATCGCGGCCGGGCGCGGCGTGCGGACATGCGCGATCTCGACATCCGTGTCCGGGTGCTCCAGGTTGAGCGTCGCCGGAAGTATCTGATGCGTGAGGGCGAGGACGGTCACGACCGCCTCGATGCCGCCGGCGGCGCCAAGCGCATGGCCGTGGGCGGCTTTCGTGGCCGAGACCGGCGTGCCCGCAAGCCCCGCGGCGGCGAGCGCACGCGCTTCGGCCCGGTCTCCGGCGGGCGTCGATGTCGCATGCGCGTTGACGTAGCCGACGTCCTCCGGGTCGGCGCCGGCGTCGGCGAGCGCGAGCACCATCGCCCGGGTCGCACCGGTCCCCGCCGGGTCGGGATCCGTCAGGTGGCCGGCATCGCACGTGCTCGCGAAGCCGATGAGCTCCGCGTGGATCACCGCGCCGCGCGCACGCGCATGCTCGCGCTCCTCGAGCACGAGGACGCCCGCGCCCTCGCCGATAACGAAGCCGTCCCTGGCGGCGTCGAACGGGCGGGAGGCCTCTGCGGGCGGGCGCTGGGTCTGGCTGAGTGCCCCCAGCTGGCGGTACCCGGCCGCCACGAGCGGGGCCAGCGGCGCCTCGGCGCCACCGGCCAGCACGAGGTCGGCGCGACCGCTGCGGATGAGCTCGAACCCGGTACCGATCGCATCCGTGCCCGCTGCGCAGGCGGTCCCGGCCACGCTCGCCGGCCCGCGCACGTCGAGCGTCCGGGTGACGGCGGCCACCGGTGCGTTGGTGAGCCCGAGCGGGATCGCCAGAGGACTGACCCGATCCGCGCCGCGGGTCACAAGCGTCACGGCGGCGTCGTTCAGGGTCTGCGCGCCGCCGTGCACGCAGCCGATCGCTGCGCCAATGCGCTCAGGGGGGATCCCGTGGGGTTCCGCATCGCTAAGGGCGGCGGCCGCCGCCAGCGTGGCGAGCTGCCCGGCGCGATCCATGCGCCGCGCGTCGCGCGGGCCGAAGGCGGCGCGGGCGGCTTCGTCCACGCCGTCGACCGGAAATGCCGTCAGCTCGCCGATGCCGTCGATCGTGACACGTCGGGCTCCCGAGGTGCCCGCCACAAGGGCATCCCAAACGGCCTCCACGGAGTTGCCGAGGGGGCTGACGATGCCGATGCCGGTGACGACGACGCGACGCCTCATACGCGTCATGTTGTCAAGAACTGCGCGCTCCGGCCGTCGGGTCCGGACTGGGTGCGGGTGTCGGGGCCGCTAGCGTGCGACCCCGAGTCCGCGGCGACATTCTCCCGCCATCGACTAACCGCTCCGAGAAACGGGCGAGACAGTGCTCGTTGAACGTTCGCCAAAACCGCGCGATGCACGGTTAGATGGAACTATATAGCACCTGGGCATGATCCAACTCCAATCATGGATTCACTTGTTCCACCGACCCATGCGGTCCGCCGAATCCATTCGTGGCGTGAACATTGGAGGCTCACGCTGGATCGCGTCTGAGTAGGTACGACCTACGCTAGAGGCGCCGTCGCGGAGAGTGTGAAATGCAGCGTGCAAGTTCGGTCGCGACCGTTGCGTCGGCGCGGGGCGCCGCGGATCCCATTTGGTGCGCCTGACGAACGCGCTGCCGAATGCCGCGACCCCCGACACCGGGCAACGACGGCCGGCGGCCTGCGCAGCCTGCAACGCCCATTGCAGGCCCGCGGCGCCGCGGGACCGTCGCAGGCGGTCTTTATAGTCGCTGCGTGCGGCTCTATCTCGCGATGTTCCTGATGAGCTCGGCGGTGCTGGCCATCGCGCCGATGATCCCCGCCATTCAGGAGTCGCACGGCTTCCCGGTCGCGAGTCTCGGGATCATCGCCGGCGTCACGTTGCTGGTGGGTGTCGCGACGGAGCTGTTGCTCGGCCCGCAGGCCGATCGGGGACACGAGCGCGTGATGCTCGTCGCGAGCGTGGTGCTCGCCGCGGCGTCGCTGGTCGGCTCCGGGGCCGCCGATTCGGTCGTGCTGCTGACCTTCTGGCGCGCCCTCGCCGGAATCGCCTACGGGCTGTTCGTGCCGACCGCCTCGGCCATCGTGATCCGGTCCGACCCAAAGGAGGTCGGGGAGGGGCTGGCGCGGCTGCAGGTGGCCGAGTTCGGCGGGTTCGCCGCTGGCCCGTTCATCGGGGCACTCCTGTTGTCGAGGTTCGGCAGTACCGAAGGACTCGAGATCGCCGGCGTGGTGGCGCTCGTGCTGCTGCCCGTCGTGCTCGGGGTGCGGCTGCCGGTCAGACCTGCCGCGCCCACCGCGACGTCCGCAGACGTCGCGGCGAAGCGTCCGTCGAGCCTGTCGTTCGGGCTGCTGCGTCATCGCGCGGTGTGGGTCGCCCTGATCCTGTCGCTGGCGGTCACCGCGCCGGTCGGCACCTACAGCGCCATGTGGGCGAAGTTCTTGGCCGACCGCGGCGCGAGCGGCTTCGTGATCGCCGCGAGCCTGGCGATCTTCACGCTGCCGTTCATGGTGATCGCACCGATCGCCGGGCGCTTCATCGACCGCGTCGGCCCGCTCAAGGGGTCGGTGTGGGGCATCTGGATCGTGGCAATCATCGTGTTCGCATACGGCCTGATCGGATCCGTCACGGTGATCATCGTGGTCAGCCTGATCGAGTCCGTCGGGCAGGCGCTCGCCGGGCCGGGCACCGCCGCGGCGATGGCGCGGGCCTCGGGCACCGAACGGGCCGGGGCGGGTCAGGGCCTCGCGCGCGGGGTCGGGTTCCTCGGCGCGGGCCTCACCGCCTTCGTCGCGGCACCCCTGTATGCGGCGTGGGGTGCGCGGGTGCTGTTCGGCGCGACCGCGGCGATGATGATCGTGCTGGTCGTGCTCGGGTGGGCGCTCGCCCGCGTCTGGGCGCCAGAGCTTGACCAGCCCGGGCCCGTCGACGCCCGGGAGGCCGAGGTCGTCGCGACGTCGGCCGACTGATCCCTACGGCGTCGAGGGCTCCGACGTCGCGTGCTCGCGCCCGCGGATGCGGACGATCAGCAGCCAGAGCGCGCGCCAGCCGAACAGCATCAGCGCGAGGAACGTCGCGGCGACCACGATGAACTGCACCGGCGCCGGACGCCCGAACACCAGCCCGCGCAGGGCCAACCCGATGACGACGGTGCAGGCCCAGACGACTGCACCCGTCCGCACGCCGGCTGGGCGCCGCGTGTGCCGCGACGCGATCCAGCCGATCGCCGTGCCGACGAGGAACGGGGCTGCGACCGTGGCGATGCCTCCGACCGCCTCGCCTTCGGCGTGGCTGTCGCGGCCCAACGCCACGAACGCGACAACGGTCGCCGCGTCGACACAGATTGCCGCGATTCGGGCGCGCATCGGCATCAGTTGACGAATGTCGGGGTGATCTCGGCCGCCCTGGCGCGCAGCGCCGTGGCGATGTCGAGGTTGCGGGCGCCGGCCCGCGGTGCCAGCGACGGGTCCGCCGCCGGGCTCACGTTGGTGAGGTTGAAGACCTCGCAGCCGGCCTGCATGAACGGCGCCAATCGCGCCACGATGTCGTCCGGGGTACCCCAGCTGTAGTAGCCGCGCAGCACCTCGTCCGGGACCGCGCGGGCGGCCGCGAGCGCCTCCTCGCGCGTGAGCTCGGTCGGGACGAAGTGCGTCAGCCCCCACTTGGTGGCCAGCGGATGCTGCGCCCCGGCGGCCTCGTAGAGCGAGGCCGGGGCCGTCAGCGCAATCATCCGCAGCGCCGGGGAGTCCAACAAGCGTTGGGCCACGTCGCGATCCTCATCGCAGACGACCCACACATAAAGGCCTGGCCGCACGGCGTCGGCGGGCCGGTCGGCAGCGATGCTGGCGGCACGGACGTCGCCGAGCAGGGCCCGGTACTCGGCGGCGTCCACGATGATGGGCATCCATCCGTCGGCCAGGCGTCCGGTCGCGCGCAGCACGCGTGGGCGGTGCGCCGGCATCCAGATCTCCGGCGGGCGCGTGCCGTACGGGCCGAGCCCGATCACCGCCTGGTGCAGCTGGGTGAACTCGCCATCGAAATCGACGGGGTCCGTCGTCGACCACAACAGGCGGATCACCTCGACCGCCTCGATCAGGCGCGAGGCCGTCCGATCGTACGGCAGGCCGTAGGGCACGATGTTCTCCGCCTCGCCGACGCCAAGGCCCAGGCGCGCGCGGCCGTGGCTCAAGTGATCCAGCGTGGCGAACGTCTGGGCGATGACGGCGGGGTGGCGCCGGATCGCATCGGTCACCCCGGTGCCGACATACATGCGCTCGGTGTGCGTCGCGACCGCGCCCATCAGGGGCCCGGGGTCCATGAAGGTGTGCGGGGACGGCTCGGTCGCGGCCTGCGGGAACACGTCCGGCGTCCAGGCGCTCGGCGGATACCAATGCAGAAAGTGATCGGCGAACCACATCGCCTCGAAGCCGTTGTCCTCGAGCGCTTTCGCCATGGGAATCAGCGCGTCAACCGGGGGACGCGTCAGTCCAGAAACGCCAACTTCGATCTTCATCCGCACTCCTTGACGGCCGGGGCGGTCCGCGCCGCCGGTGAACGAGCACCTGCCAGCATGTCCCCGGAGAGGCTACATCCGATGCTTCGCCGGAGGCGGGTCTGCGGGGGCGCCCGGATTGGTGACGTGTGAAGATGGGGACGCCCCGAGCCCACCGTCTGATCCGGAGTGCCGATGCCCGAGCCCTCGCCCGCTGCGTTTCCGCGCGAACAAGGCCCGGACGGGAACTTCCAGCGCCAGGCGTCGCGATTCCGGGACTGGGTCCGCGCGGACCCCGAGGCGCCGTACCCAGCCGCCGCCGGGCGCTACCACCTGTACGTGTCGCTGGCGTGCCCCTGGGCCCACCGCACGATCATCTATCGCCGCCTCAAGGGGCTCGAGGATGCGATCTCGATGACGATCGTCGACCCAGAGCGCGACGCGCGCGGGTGGGCGATCGCCGACGGGCCAGGCAACACGCCCGATCCGGTCAACAGGTTCACGTTCCTCAGCCAGGCCTATGAGGCGAGCGCACCCGGCTATGAGGGCCGCGTGACCGTGCCGGTGTTGTGGGACACGGTCACGGGGACGATCGTCAACAACGAGTCGGCCGACATCATCCGCATGTTCGACCGGGAGTTCGGGGCGCGCGCGGCGGCCGACGCGCCGGTGTACTGCCCGCCGGAACGCGAGGACGAGATCGACCAGATCAACGCCGCGGTGTACGCCCATGTCAACAACGGGGTCTACCGCGCCGGCTTTGCCACCACCCAGAAGGCGTATGAGAACGCCTTCTGGGATCTGTTTGGCGCGCTGGATGCGCTCGAGGCGCGCCTTGGCCAGCGACGCTACCTGCTCGGTGACCGGATCACCGAAGCCGACTGGCGGCTGTTTACGACCCTGGTGCGCTTCGACCCGGTGTATGTCGGCCACTTCAAGTGCAACCTGCGCCGAATCGTCGACTACCCGAACCTGTCGGGCTACTTGCGCGACCTGTACCAGCAGCCGAAGGTCGCCGACACCGTCAACTTCAACCACATCAAGCGCCACTACTACCGCACCCACGTGACGATCAACCCGACCCGCATCGTCCCGGTCGGGCCGCATATGAGCCTGGTCGCCCCGCACGGGCGCGAGACGCTCTCGGCGCGGGACTGACCGCGGACACGGGATGCCGAGCCGAACCGCAGTGCGCCCGCGCTGGGTCATCGTGTATGACCACGCGTGCGGCATGTGCCGGGTCGCGGCTGCGCTGGTCCTCTGCGCCGACCGTCGGGGGCGGCTGGTGCCGATGGCGCTGCAGGACCCGCGGATCCCGGCGGTCCTGGCGCCCGTCCCGCCGCCGGCGTGGTCGCGGTCCTGGCACCTTGTCGCCCCCGACGGACGCGTGGTCTCGGCGGCGGCCGCCGTTCCAGTGCTGTGCCGGTTACTGCCCGGCTTCGGTGTGCTTGGGGTGCTTAGCGGTGCCGCCCCGGATGTGACTGAGTGGGTCTACGCGGCCCTCGCCGGCAACCGACGCCGTCTCGGCCGCCGGATCCCCGGCCGCATCGTCGGGTGGGCGACCGGCGTTCTCGACCGGCACATCGGCAGGGGCTGAGTCGCCCGCGAGGTCGTCCGGGAAGTCTGGGTGGGGGACACGCATGTGACCGCGCCACCGCCCGTCCCAGTCGCCGGCGGCGTCGTGCCAGGTCCAGGTGATCGTGACCTCGGCGTCGAGGATCCCGACGGGCCACTCGAACGGGATCCGCAGGCGGTTGTCGACCGGGTCGGCCCCGTAGCCGAACAGGGTCACTGGCCCGGTCGGGGCGTCGGTCGAGACGCGGTCGGCGGTCACCCGCGCGGTGAACCGGTAGGCGTTGGCGGCCGCGGCGTTGGCGAACGGGACGACCAACGCCAGGCCGCCGTCGGCGGCGCTGGCGAATTCGGCTGGACCGATCACCGGCTGCGCGCCGAACATCGCGCGGCGCCCCTGACGCAGCACCTTGACCAGCGCGACCAGGACGATGATCGCGACGAGCGCGAGCACGCCGATGGCGATGGTCTCGATCAGCGGCTGATGGGTGTTGAGCCAGTGCATGCAAAACACGCTAGCGACGTGCGTGGACATCTTCATCCGGGCAGTCGCGGGGGTGCCGGGCGGAACGGCTAAGCTCATTCGCCCCGAGTGCCAAGGAGGCCCGAGTGGAGACGAGCGCATTCCCGCCCGCGGATGGATGGTGCGTCGAGATCACCGCACGCGAGAGCGGCGAAGTGATCCTTCAGCAGGTGTTCAGCCTGGCCGAGGACGCCCGCGACTTCGCCAAGCAGCACGTCTGGCAGCACAAGGACGACCTCGCGCGGATCTTCGAGCGCCGTGACGGGGCCACGGTGTTCTCGACCCAGGTTGCGTTTCCGCGCTAGTTCAGCTGGCGCTCGTGCGAATGAATGCGGTCAGCCCGAACGCCGAGACCGGCGTCATGCCAAGGCGCTTGTAGAAGCCCTCGACACCCCGCTCGGCGATCAAGACCTGGTGATGGAACAGCGCCAGGGGATAGTGGTCCTGGATGGCCTGCGTGAGCGCCCGTCCGATGCCCTCGCGCTGGCGCTCGGGCGCCACGAGGATGTCGGCGATGTATACGGCGAAGGCCTCATCGCTCATCGCCCGGGCGAATCCGACGATCGTGTCGTCCTCGACGGCGACGACCGAGTACGACGAGCAGCGCACGGCGGTGTGCAGGCGCTCCGGGTCATTGGCGTGGCTCCAGTCATGTGCCCGGTAAAGGCCGATGATGGCAGGGAAGTCACGGTCGAGCTCGACCGCGCGGATGGTGATCGAAGGGCGCAGAGGGGTTACCTCAGGGGACGAGGGGTGCGCCGATATACTCGCGCCCCGATGACACAACGACACGACGTCATACCGGATCGATACCACGCCAACGAGGTCGAGGAGCGCTGGCAACGCGTCTGGGCCGAGCGGCGCGCGTTCATGGGCGCCACGATCTCCCGCGATGGAGTGCAGACGGAGCGGTCGGACCGTCCGAAGTCGTACGTGCTCGAAATGCTGCCGTACCCGTCGGGCGAGATCCACATGGGTCATGTCAAGAACTACACGATGGGCGATGTGATCGCACATCACCGGCGCCGTTGCGGCGCGGCGGTGTTTCATCCCATGGGCTACGACGCGTTCGGGCTTCCCGCCGAAAACGCGGCGATCCGCACCGGCGAGCACCCGGCGATCGTCACCGCGCGCAACATCGCCCGGATCCGCGATCAGCTCAAGCGACTCGGCTTCGCCATCGACTGGGACACGGAGCTGTCGACCGCCGATCCGGAGTACTACCGCTGGACCCAGTGGATCTTCTTGCGGATGTTCGAGCGGGGCCTCGCGGAGCGCCGCGAGGCGGCGGTCAACTGGTGCCCAGTGGACCAGACGGTGCTTGCCAACGAACAGGTGGTCGACGGGCGCTGCGAGCGCTGCGGGACCGAAGTCGAGCTGCGGCAGCTGACCCAGTGGTTCCTGCGCATTACCGATTACGCGCAGGCGCTGCTCGACGACATGGGGCTCCTGGAGGACTGGCCCGAGCGCGTCCTGGCCATGCAGCGCAACTGGATCGGCCGGTCCGAGGGTGCCCGGGTACTGTTCTGGACCGAGGACCGGGCGCACGAGATCCCGGTGTTCACGACTCGGCCGGACACGCTGTTCGGCGCGACCTTCTTCCTGGTGGCCCCCGAGCACCCGCTGCTGGGGACGCTCGTCGAGGGGCGGCCGGAGGCCGAGGCGGTGCTGGCCTACGCAGGCGCCGCCGCCCGCGCCTCGCTGGCCGACCGCAGCGCGGCGGACAAGCCGAAGACCGGGGTCTTCACGGGGCGCCACGTGGTCAACCCGATCAGCGGCGAGCGGATCCCGGTCTGGGTGGCCGAGTACGTGCTCATGGACTATGGAACCGGGGCGATCATGGCCGTGCCGGGACATGACGAGCGCGACTTCGCGTTTGCACGCCAGCACGAGCTGCCGATCCGGCGGGTGGTCGCCGACGCCAAGACGCCTGCGGACGCGCCGCTCGAGGAGGCCTATGTCGAGGACGGGCGGCTCGTGAACTCCGGGTTCCTGGACGGCATGAGCGTCGACGAGGCAAAGACGGCCGCGGCGGCGTGGCTGGCCGAGCGCGGCTTGGGCGAGGCGACGATCGGCTACCGGCTGCGGGACTGGCTGATCTCGCGCCAGCGCTACTGGGGGGTCCCGATCCCGGTGATCCACTGCCCGGACTGCGGTCCCGTGGCAGTGCCGGACGACCAGCTGCCGGTCCTGTTGCCCGACGTCGAGGACTACGCCCCGAAGGGGCAAAGCCCGCTTGCCACCAGTGCCCAGTTCCTGGCGGCCACGTGCCCGCGCTGCAATCGACCCGGCCGGCGCGAGACGGACACGATGGACACCTTCGTGGACTCGTCCTGGTACTACCTGCGCTACACCGCGCCGCATCTGTCGAGCGCGCCGTTTGAGCGGGAGCTCGCCGACTACTGGTTGCCGGTGGACCAGTACATCGGGGGTGTCGAGCACGCCGTGTTGCACCTGCTGTACGCCCGCTTTTTCACGAAGGTGCTCAACGACCTCGACTTGGTCGGCTTTCGCGAGCCGTTCGCGCGCCTGTTTACCCAGGGGATGATCTACCGCGACGGCGCCAAGATGTCTAAGAGCAAGGGCAACGTCGTCTCGCCGGACGAGATTGTCGAACAATACGGTGCCGACACGCTGCGCCTGTACGTGCTGTTCATGGGGCCTGCGGCGGACGACATCGAGTGGAGCGACCGCGGCGTCGTCGGCGCCCGCCGGCTCCTCGATCGCCTCTGGGGGCTCGCCCGCGCCGCAGGGCCGGGCACGCTGGTGGAGCGGCCCGATCCGTCGGGCCTGGCGGGCGCACCGCACTCGCTCGAACTCGTGCGCCGGGCCGAGGCGACGATCGCCAAGGTCACGGCGGACATCGCCGAGCGGTTCTCGTTCCACACGGCGATCGCAGCGATCCAGGAACTGGTCAATGCGTGTACCCGGTATCAGTCCGAGGGCGCGGGCGACGAGCCCGGTGCCCAGGCGGCGTTCCGGTACGCGGTGCAGACCGCCGTTTCGGTGCTGTTTCCCTTTGCGCCGCACGTGGCTTGCGAGCTCTGGGACGCGCTCGGCGGGGGCGCGCTCTGGGAGGTTGCGTGGCCGACCGCGGACCCGGCCTTCCTGGTGCGGGACCAGGTGACCCTGGTCGTGCAGGTCAACGGCAAGCTGCGAGACCGGTTCGAGGCCCAGGCCGGACTCGCGGATACCGCGGTGCTGGAACTCGTGCGCACGCGGCCGAAGGTCGTGGGTGCGCTCGAGGGCAAGCAGATCGTGCGCGAGATCGTCGTCCCCGGACGCCTCGTGAACTTCGTCGTCGAGTAGCAGGGGCCGAGCGGTCGCCGCCGCGGCGCGGGACGCTACGATCCACGTCGATGTCCACCCGCGCCGAGCCGCTTCTGCCCGTCTACGCACTTCAGGGAGAAGACTGGCCCAAGGTCGACCGGGCGCTCGCACGTCTCGTCGGGCGTGTGGTCCGCGACGGCGGTGGGGAGCCGGAGCGCTTCGACGCCAAGGACGCACCGATCGGTGACGTCGTCGCGGCCTTGCAGACGCTGTCGTTGGGCGGATTGCAGGCCGTGATCGTCAGCGGCGCCGATGCGTGGCGCGCCGCCGAGGCGGACGTGCTGGTCGCGTATCTCGATGACCCGAACCCGACCAGCGTGGTCACGCTGGTGTCCACGGGCCCGCTCCCGCAACGGCTCCAGCAGGCCGTCGAGCGCATCGGCGACCTTCGCCGCTGGGGCCCGGAAAAGAGCACACCCAAAGAGCGCCGTAAGTGGCTGGAGGGGCACTTTGCCCAGGAGATCCAGCGCCTGGGCGGCCACGTGGGTCCGGCGCTGGCAAGATACGTCGTGGAGCGGGCCTGCGGCGAACCCAGTGACGCCCAACGCACCGGGATGAGTGCGCTCATGCTCACCCACGAAGCCGAGAAGCTCGTCGCATATGCGGGTGGTGCGCCGATCGATCGCGACATGGTCGTCGCGATTACGCCGGAGCATCCCGAGGCCCGCGTCTACGAGCTTGCCGATGCATTGGTCGCCGGCGATGCGCCCCGCTCGTTCGATCTCCTCGGGGATCTGGTCTCCGGCGACGACCGTACCGAGCCGATCGTGATCGTCCAGGGACTGGCGCGGCACTACCGCGCCGTGGCGCGGGCCCAGGAGCTCGGGCCGGACGTGAGCGCCGACGCCGTGAGTGCGGCCACCGGTATGCGGGGATATCCCGCCCAGAAGGTCGTCGAGCAGTCGCGGGCGCTTCCCGGCGGTGCCGCCGACCGCGCGGTTGCGCGCCTGGCGCGCTTGGAGATGGAGACGCGCGTCTCCGCCCGGCGCGAGCTCGGCGGGGCGCTGTTCGTGCTCGAGGCGGCCGTTGGCGACCTCCTGGCGATCGCGCGCGGCGCTGCGCTGGTGTAGTTCGGCCGCGGAGGCGGCTTAGGCGATCGGGGCGCCGGCGGCGATCCTGGCGACCCGGCTCTTCTTGCGCGCGGCGTTGTTGGCGTGGATCACGCCTTCGGCCGCGGCGCGGTCGATCAGGTGCTCGAGCTCACGGGCGCGCTGCGCCACGTCGGCTTCGCCCTGCTCGGAGGCTTCGACGAGCCTGCGGGTCAGTGTCTTGATCGTTGAGCGGTACCGCAGATTGCGGGCGCGCTGGCGCTCGGAGATCAGAATGCGCTTCTTCTGCTGCGTGATATTCGCCACCTGGCGATGCCCTCCGTCGGTTGAACGGCCGCGTATGGTACCACCGATCAGATGACAGGCGAGCCCCCCACCACCAAGGACGACGCGGTCTCCACCCGGGAGCTGCTGGACGACATCCTGGTGGCCCGGGAGACAGTCAGCGCCGACGAGGGTGTCCGCGGGGAAATCCCCGAGGTGGAGCGGCCCACCGGCCGGTCAACCGCGATCTTCGCAGTCTGGACGGGCCTGAGTCGCATTGCAGGATTGGCGCGCGAGATCCTCGCGGCCGCCATGTTCGGGACCCAGGGCAACATCAACGCGTTTGTCATCGCGTTCAACGTCCCGAACATCGTGCGCAGCCTGGTGGCCGACTCGGCGCTGTCGGCCGCGCTGATCCCGATCTACACGCAGCTGGTGGAGGGCGGCGGCAAGAAGGAGGCCGACCGCGTCGTCGGCGCCGTCATCGGTCTGGTGGTCATGGTGCTGGGGGCCATCACCCTGGTGGCGATCGTTCTGGCCCCGATCTTCATGCCGTGGTTCGCGTTGGGTCTCTCGCCGGAGCTCAAGGCCGAGACCGTGCGCCTGTCGCAGGTGATGTTCCCGATCATCCTGCTGCTGGCGCTGACCGGGATCATGGCCGCGGTGCTGCAGGCCAACGGCGAGTTCGGGGTCACCGGTTTCGTCCCGGTGCTGTGGAACGCCGTGATCATCGTCTGCCTGGGAATCGCCGAAGTCGCGCTTCCGCCGGGCGAGCGGGTCATGGGCTATGCGATCGGCATCGTGCTCGGCACGCTCGCGCAGCTGCTGTGGCTGCTGCCGTATATGCGCGGCAAAGGGCCCTTCAAGTTCTCACTCGGGCGCGGGGTGCCCGAGGTGCGCAAGGTGTTCGTGATGATGCTGCCCGTGTCGCTCGGGCTCGGGCTCATCAACATCAACGCCTCGGTCGACAACGTCTTTGCGGGGCTCGTGAGTGCCGACGCCGTCAGCTCGATCGACAAGGCGTTCCGGCTCTATGTGCTGCCGCAGGGCGTGTTCTCGGTCGCCATCTCGACAGTGCTGTTTCCCGCAATCTCGCGCATGGCCGCCCGCAACGACCTGGCCGGGGTCCGCGAGATGGTGGCCAAGGGACTTCGGCAGATCTTCTTCATGCTTGTGCCGGCGTCGATCTTTCTGATGGTCTTGGCCGAACCGGCGACTCGGCTGGTCTACCAGCGCGGGGCCTTCAACGCGGCATCCACGCACCTGACCTCCGAGGCGCTGTTTACCTTCACGCTCGGTCTCGTGTTCAACGGGGCGAGCCTGCTGGTCATCAGGACCTTCTTCAGCCTTCAGGAGCCCTGGATCGCCACCAAGGTGGCGCTGCTCGGGCTCGGGCTGAATGCGGCGGGCGACCTCGCCTTCTACAAGCCCTTCGGCGCGCCGGGCATTCCCCTGTCGACATCGCTGGTCAGCGTGGTGACCTTCGGCGTGCTCATGGTGCTGCTGACCCGCCGGATCGGTGGCATGCCCAGACGCGACCTCACCCGCGGCTTCGGGAAATGTGTGTTCGCCGGGGTCGTGATGGGGGGGTTCACCTGGCTGGTCTGGCACGTGGTGAACGCGCTCGTCGGCACATCGCTGATCGGTCAGCTGATCAGCATGTCGGCGGCGACGGTGGCCGCGGGGGTCGCCTACCTCGCCGGGGCGCAGGCGATCAAGGTGCCTGAACTGAGCCAACTGGCGCGCCTGGTCCGGGCGCTACGATGACCTGAGTGCAACAGGACCTGATCCGCAACTTCTGCATCATCGCGCATATCGACCACGGCAAGTCGACGTTGGCGGACCGCATCCTCCAGCTGACCGGCGCGGTGACCGACCGGGACATGCGGGAGCAGATCCTCGATTCGATGGACCTCGAGCGCGAGCGCGGGATCACGATCAAGGCCCAGGCCGTGCGGGTGTTCTACACCGCCCGCGACGGCCAGACCTACCAGCTCAACCTCATCGACACACCCGGCCATGTCGACTTCAGCTACGAGGTCTCCCGCAGCCTCGCCGCGTGCGAGGGTGCCCTGCTGGTCGTCGATGCGACCCAGGGAATCGAGGCCCAGACGCTGGCGAACACCTACCTCGCCGTCGAGGGGGGCCTCGAGCTGATCCCGGTGCTCAACAAGCTCGATCTGCCGGCGGCGGATCCCGAGCTGCACGGCAGGGCCGTGGCGGAGCTCATCGGGGTGGACCCGGCCAGCGTCGTGCGCATCTCCGCCAAGACGGGGGAGGGGGTCGCCGACGTGCTCGAGGCGATCGTCGCCCGCATACCGCCGCCGCATGGTGACCCCGCTGCGCCGTCGCGCGCGCTCATCTTCGACTCGGTCTATGACCAGTACCGTGGCGTGGTGGCATTCGTTCGTGTCGTCGACGGGGGCTTCTCGAAGGGCGATCGGCTCGTCGCCATGCAGACCGGGCGGGAGGTCGCCGCCGAGGAGGTCGGCGTCATGACCCCGACGATGCTTTCGACCGGGCATCTGGGCGCCGGGGAGTCCGGTTACCTGGTGACGGGGCTCAAGTCGGTGGGCGACCTGAAGGTCGGCGACACGTTGACGATTGCCCGGCGGCCTGCGCCCGACGCCCTTGCGGGCTACCGCGAGGTCAAGCCGATGGTGTTCTGCGGCCTGTTCCCGCTCGACGCGGACGACTACCCGGACCTGCGCGACGCGCTCGAGAAGCTTTCGCTCAACGACGCGTCGTTGCAGTGGGAGCCGGAGACCTCACAGGCGCTCGGATTCGGCTTCCGTTGCGGGTTTCTCGGGCTCCTGCACATGGACATCGTGCGCGAGCGGCTCGAGCGCGAGTACGACCTCGAGCTGTTGGCCACGACGCCGAATGTCGAATATCACCTGACCACGACCAGCGGCGAGGAGCTGTCGGTGCGCTCGCCGGTCGAGCTGCCGCCGCCGACCAACATCGAGAGCATCCGCGAGCCGTACGTGCGCTGCACCATCCTGGTGCCTGCCGACGGCGTCGGGGCGGTCATGCAGTTGTGTCAGGAACGCCGGGGTCAATATGTGACGATGACCCCCATCGAACAGCGCCAGCAGATCGTCTACGACATGCCGCTCGCGGAGATCGTCACCGACTTCTACGACCAGCTGAAAAGCCGGACCCGCGGGTATGCCTCGCTCGACTACGAGCTGGCCGGTTACCGTGAGAGCCCGCTGGTCAAGCTGGACATCCTGCTCGCGGGCGACCCGGTCGACGCGCTGTCCATGATCGTCCACAGGGACCTGGCGTACGGGCGCGGCAAGGCGCTGGTCGAGCGCCTGCGCGCGACCATCCCGCGCCAGCTGTTCGAGGTGCCGATCCAGGCCGCTGTCGGCGGGCGCATCATCGCCCGGGAGACGATCAAGGCGCGGCGCAAGGACGTGCTGGCCAAGTGCTACGGCGGTGACATCAGCCGCAAGCGCAAGCTGCTTGAGCGCCAGAAGGAGGGCAAGAAGCGCATGAAGCAGGTCGGCAACGTCGAGGTTCCCCAGGAGGCCTTCCTGTCGGTGCTCACGCTCGGCTCGGGCTCGGACACAACCGGGGTGCGAAAGTAGGGGCCATGGTCCGCCATGTGTACGTGCACCTGCCGTTCTGCGCGTCACGGTGCGGGTATTGCGGCTTCGTCGTTGAGGTGGGCGCCCTGGAGCGTCGCGACGCGTACCTCGCCGCGCTGCGCACCGAGCTCGCAGCCGAGCGATGGCGGATCGGCGCCCTGGAGACGGTCTATCTCGGCGGCGGGACGCCCACGCTGATGCGCCCCCGCCGGATCGCCGAGCTGCTGGGGGACCTTGCACCGTCGTTGGGCGACGGGGCGGAGGTGTCGATCGAGGCCAACCCCGAGACGGTCGACCGGGCCGCCTTCGACCGGCTGTGCCGGGCGGGCATCACGCGCGTGTCGATCGGCGCGCAGTCCTTCCAGCCGGAGCTGCTGCGATCGCTCGACCGGCGCGCGAGTGCCGACCAGGTCCGCCGGGCGGTCGCCTGCGCCCAAGAGGCCGGCTTCCGGTCGGTCAGCGTCGATCTGTTGTTCGGCGTCCCCGGGCAGACCACCGCGCAGTTGGCGGCGGACATGGGCGAGGTGCTGGCGCTCGGGGTCGACCACATCTCCTGGTACGAGCTCGAGATCAAGCCTGACACGGCGCTCGCCCGGATGGGTGCCCGGCTCCCGGATGAGGACTGGGCCGCGGACGCGTACGAGTCGATCGTCGCACGGCTCGAATCCGCCGGGTACCGTTGGTACGAGACGGCCAATTTCGCGCGGCCGGGTCACGAGTGCCGGCACAGCCTGGCCTACTGGTCGGCGCGCGACTATCTCGGTGTGGGCGTCGGGGCCGTGAGCACCGTCGGGGACACCCGCTGGCGCAACAGCACCGGGCTGGCGGCCTACATGGGCGAGGTCGCGGCGCACGGCGTGCCGGCGCGGACGACCGAGACGCTCGATGCGGTGACCCGGCGCCGGGAGCGCTGGATGCTGGGCCTGCGCCTGGATCGGCCGCTGGACATCGAGTGGGCCGGTCCGCCAGACCATCCCGAAGGGCTCGTCCGGCTTGAGGCCGGCGGCCTGCTCGAGGCGGCGGCCGGCCGGGTCGTGCTGACGCGCCGTGGCCGCTTTGTCCAGAATGCGGTACTGCACGAACTCATGGAGTACGCATGACCACCTCTCCCGGATCCGGGCCCGGCGGCCCGCTGCCCGAGCTCAGCCCACGTCAGGAGCAGATCCTCGGTGCTGTCGTCGAGCGCTTCATCGCGAGCGGCACGCCGGTCGGCAGCCGCCACATCGCCGGCACGCACGGGATCGACTTCGCGCCGTCGACGGTGCGCTACGAGCTCGCGCGGCTGGAGGAGCTCGGCTGTCTCGGTCATCCGCACACCTCGGCCGGTCGCGTGCCGACCGATCGCGGGTACCGCTACTACGTCGACCGCCTGGTCCCGCGCGGCGGCGGCGCGGTCATTCCGGCCGACGCGCTCGCGACGGCGGTCGACCTGCGCGAGATGCGCACCGAGGTGGAGGGCGCCCTGCAACGGCTGGCCGACGCGATCTCCGAGCTGACCTCGCTGCTGGGCGTCGTGACCGCACCTGTGACCCGGATCGCGACCATCCGTCATGTCGAGGTGCTCCTGCTGCAGCCGCAACTGGTGACCGTCGTCGTGATCACGTCAACCGGATCGGTGAGCACACGCATCATCGCCTTCGAGCGACCGGTCGACCCTGGCCTCGTCGATTGGGCGAAGGCGGTATTCAACGAGCGTCTGTCCGGGATCGGCGTCGGCGCACGCACGCTCGATGCCCGTTTGAGCGATACCAGCCTCAGCGTCCGCGAGCACGAATTCCTCGACGCCCTCAGCCCCGCCCTGTCCGAGATGGCCGAGGAAACCTCGGACCATCTGTTTGTCGGGGGGCGGGCCCGGTTCGTCGCCGAATCGCGCCAGGACCTCGCGGCGATCGGCGCGCTGATGGAGCAGCTTGAAGAGCGGTATACGCTTCTGGCCCTGCTGCGCCGCGCAATGTCGCGCAACGAGGTGTACCTGCACATCGGCAGCGAACTGTCCGAGCCCGGGTTGCAGGGGCTGTCCATGGTCGCAGCCAACTATGGGGTCGCACGCGGCAACCTCGGCACGATCTCGCTGTTCGGCCCGACGCGGATGGACTACCGCCTGGCCATGTCCACCGTTCGTGAGGCCGCCGCGGTGTTCTCGCGCTATTTGGAAGGGGTCTACGAATAGACGATCGCTACGAAATCCTGGAGGTCTGGCGTCGCCCGCTGCGCGGTGAGCCGAACGCCGCCGTGCGGGTGCTTGCCAAGGTCGAAGCCGGCGCGGTCGGGCCGGAGGAGTACGCGGTGGGGATCACCACGCTTCCGGAGGCGCAGCTTGCGCCGATGCTCGACGAGGCCGACCTGTTCACGGGTCTGAGCTTCGCCGAAGCGCACTGGGTCGCGGCGGTCATCGCCAGCGCCGCCGATCACGTCGGCGACGCCGAGGACCTGCTGTTCGACCTGCGGGTACCGGTGGATCTCACCTGGCGGGATATCGAGCTCGCCTCCGAGGTGATCGAGCCGGGAGGGGTGCGCTCCGCGGCATTGATGCCGTGGCGCCCGGAGTCCGGCCAGACGCCCGCGGGCCAGTATGCGATCGCGACCTACACGCTCGACTGCGGGCATCAGGCCGTGGAGCTGTTGCGCCAGGATCCCGACGCCGCCCCGTTCTGGATCGAGGAAGGCGCCGTCGACCACCTGGTGGCCCGCGACGCGCGCAGCCTGTCGCGGTTGCTGCTGAGCGCCCCGAGCCTCGACGAGGCCCACGCGCTGATCGAGCAGGCCCAGGCAAACCTGGCAACGCATCCGGACGGCGACGAGGACGAGCAGGAGGACGAGGACGACGCCTGAGGGCCCCCCGGGGGCGTCGGCGCGGCGGCTGCTAGGCTGAGCGGAGCCGAATGACCGATCAGACGCGTGATTATTATGAGGTGCTCGGCGTTCGCCGCGACGCGGACAACGACGAGATCAAGAAGGCATTTCGCCGGCGCGCGCGGGAGTTGCACCCGGACGTCAACCCGGACGATGCCGGCGCCGAGGCGCGCTTCAAGGAGGCCGCCGAGGCCTACGAGGTGCTCTCAAACACCGAGACGCGCCAGACGTACGATCGCTTCGGCCACGAGGGGCTCTCCAACCGGACCGGTGCGACCAACTTCAACGACTTCGCGTCGTTCCAGGATCTGTTCGACGCGGTCTTTGGCGGGGACATGTTCGGACGGGGCCACGCCACGCCGGGGCAGGGCGAGGACCTCGGCATCCAGGTCGAGGTGAGCTTCGTCGAGTCGGCGACCGGCGTGGACCGCGAGCTGGAGTTCGACGGGATCGACACCTGCGAGCACTGCGAGGGACGCGGGTATCCGGCCGGCACCGAAATCGACCCGTGCGTGACGTGCGCCGGTCAGGGCCAGGTGCGTCAGGTCAGCCGCGGGCCGTTCGGACAGTTCGTCCGGGCGCAGGTCTGCCCGGCCTGCCGCGGCGTCGGCAAGATCCCGCGCGAGACGTGCCCGACCTGTCGCGGCGAGGGCCGCACGCGTGCGCACCGCACGGTGACCGTCAACGTCCCCGCCGGAATCTCCACCGGCCAGCAGATCCGTGTCAGCGGGGGCGGTCACGCCGGCGCCCGCGGCGGGCGCGCGGGGGACCTGTACGTCGAGGTGCGCGTCGCCGACGACGAGCGCTTCTGGCGCGATGGGCTGGACATCATCAGCCGGATCGAGATCCCCGTCACGGACGCGATGCTGGGCACCACCGCGACCGTCCCGACGGTGCAGGGCGAGGAAACCGTCGAGCTGCATGCCGGGACGCAGTCGGGCGAGCAGATCGTGTTGCGGGGCAAGGGGTTTCCCGCGGTGCAGGGCCGCGGACGCGGCCATCACCGCGTCGTCGTCGAGGTCAAGGTGCCGCGCGTCGAAAGCGAGGAGGCCCGCCAGGCGGTGGCCAAGCTCGCCGAGGTCTTGGACGATCGGGACTACCGGCAGGATGAAGGCTTCTTCGACCGGCTCCGCCACGCCTTCCGCTGAGCTCGTCCGGCTGAGCGTCGTCGTGCCTGCGGCGCAGGCGGAGATGACGCTTGCTGCGGCGTGCGCGGTGCTCGGCACCGGCTGCCGGGAGACGCCGCTGGACGATGAGCGAATCCGCCTGGAGTTCTGGGTGGCGTCCGCACGCGCCGACCGTGCGGCCGCCCGGCTCGGCGCGCTGTTGGCACCGATCGGGCATACGGAACTCGCGCGGGTCGATGAGGATCCCGGCTGGCAGACGGCCATGCGCGAGTTCCATCAGCCGGTCGAGGTGGCGGGACGCATTCGGGTCCGCCCATCGTGGCATGGACCTCACGGCGACGCCGTGGATGTCGTCATCGATCCGGCGATGGCGTTCGGGACCGGGCAGCACGACACGACCCGTGGCTGCCTGGAGCTGCTGTTGGCGCTGGCGCCGGGGCCGCTGGTCGACATCGGATGCGGGTCCGGCGTGCTTGCCATCGCCGCGGCGAAACTGGGGTTCGCCCCGGTCTGGGCCTGGGACCGGGATCCGCTGGCCGTCGCGGCGACCGTCGCCAACGCGCGGGTCAACGGGGTCGGGCTGGCCGTCGGGCTGCGCAACGCGCTCGAGGCGCCGCTGCCGGCGCGCCGAGGTCATCCTCGCCAACCTCACCGCCGGCATCCTCACCGCGCTTGCGGTACGCATCGCCGAACATCCGCCGCGCGCGGCGATCCTGAGCGGGATGCGACCGCACGAGATCGACCCCGTCTGCCGGGCCTGGGCGGTGACTGGGCTGGTGCCGTCCGACCGGCGCATGGGGGCCGAATGGGGGAGCGTGCTCCTGAGGAGCCCGTGAGCCATACGTTTCGGTACCTGCTCGATCATGAGCCCGAGGCGCGGCGAACGCGTGACCCTGCCAGCGGCCGATGCCCATCACCTCACCCGCGTCGTGCGTCGCGGGGTCGGCGACGGGGTTGAGGTCATCGCCCCCGGCGGCGCAATCTGGCCGGCGACCCTTGTCGAGGCCGGGGAGCAGGCAGTGCTGGAGCTTGCCGGCGCGCCCGCGCGCGCCGCGCGACGGGCGCCCGTGACGCTGTATGTGGGGATGTGCGAGTGGGGGCGGCTCGACGTCGGCCGTCGAGAAATGCACCGAGCTCGGGGTCGAACGGATCGTGATCTTCGCCGGGCACCGCTCGCAGCGCGTTCCGACGCCGGCCGCGTGGGCGCGCAGACGCGAGCGGCTGATCCGGGTCGCACAGGCGGCCGCACGCCAGTCCGGTCAGGGCGGGCTGCCTGAGATCGAGGGCGTCTGGACGACCTGCGGCGGTCTGCGCCGCGCTCGGCGGTCGGCGCGCGCTCGTGCTCGATCGGGACGCGACGACCCCGCTGAGCCGTGCGCTCGCGAGGGTGCGCCAAGGGCGCGCCGCTGGTGCTCGTCGTCGGCCCGGACGGCGGCCTCACCGGGCACGAGGTCGATGAGCTGCGTGCCGCCGGGCGCCGAGGTGTGTCACCTTGGAGACACAACGCTGCGTGCGGAGACGGCGGCGATCGTGGCCGCCAGCATCGCCCTGGCTGCGACCGGGCTACCTCGAGCGCAGGCGGCGCGTGACATCGACCCATGGAGAGACGAACGGATGAGCGAGTGCATCTTCTGCGGCATCGTCGCCGGCGACATCCCCGCCGAGATCACCCATCAGGACGATCACTTCGTCGCGTTTCGCGACATCGCCCCCAAGGCACCCGTGCACGTGGTCATCGTCCCGCGCCGGCACGTGCCCTCGTTCTCGGCGGTCGGGGAGCTGTCCGAGCTTGAGCGCGCGCAGATGACGGTGTTCCTGGCCGAGGTCGCGGATCAGGCGGGCCTCGTCGACGGGGGCTACCGCGTCGTCACGAACCATGGCCCGAACAGCCGACAGTCGGTGTTTCATTTGCATTGGCACATCCTCGGAGGTGCGCTCTTGTCGGACTCGATGTAGGCGGCGCTGATGTCACAGCGAACGATCGAGGTGGCCGATCCGGTCGCCGTGGAGTTGGCGGGCGAGCAGGACCGCGTCCTGCGGGAGCTCGAGGAGCGGCTCGAACTCACGATCTCCATGCGCGGCAACCGGGTGCTACTCAACGGCGACGAGGACTCCGTCGAAGCCGCCGTGGAGATCATCGACGAGCTGTCAGGGATGGTCGGACGGGGGATGCCGGTCGATGCCAACACCGTCGAGGCGCTGGCGAATGCGGCGGTCGTGCGCCAGCCGGTGGGCACCATGCTCGAAGACGTCGTTTGGCGGCACCGCCAGCGCACCATCACCGCGCGCACCCTCGGGCAAAAGCGCTATGTCGACGCGATCCGCAACCACACCATCAGCTTCGGCATTGGGCCGGCCGGGACGGGGAAGACCTACCTGGCCGTCGCGCTCGCGGTCGCGGCGCTGTCGCGACGCGAGGTGGGGCGGATCATCCTGACCCGGCCCGCGGTCGAAGCGGGCGAGCGGCTCGGGTTCCTGCCGGGCGATCTGGCTGCCAAGGTCGATCCATACCTGCGGCCGCTGTTCGATGCGCTGCAGGACATGCTCGACGCGGAGCGGGTCGAGACGTTGGTGACCCGCGGGCAGATCGAGATCGCGCCGCTGGCGTTCATGCGCGGCCGCACGCTCAACGACAGCTTCATCATCCTCGACGAGGCCCAGAACACGACCCCCGAGCAGATGCGCATGTTCCTGACCCGGCTCGGCTTCGGCTCGACGATGGTGGTGACCGGCGACGTCACGCAGGTCGACCTCCCGCGCGATCGTGGCTCGGGGCTGATCACCGTCAGGCGGATCCTCGAGGGCACGCCGGACATCGCGTTCGTCACGCTCGATCGCCACGACGTCGTGCGGCACCGGCTGGTCCAGCGCATCGTCGACGCCTACGCCGCCATCGACGACGCACCGGAGCGCAGGTGATCGAGATCGAGGCCCAGGCCCCGCCGAAGATCACCGCGCGGCTGGTCGAGGTGCTGGAGTTCGCCTGCGCGGAGCTCGCGATCACGCGCGCGTCGCTTGGGCTGATCGTCGTGGGACCGGACGAGATGGCCAGGATCAACGGCACGCATCGCGACACGCCGGTCCCGACGGACGTGCTGTCGTTTCCGGTTGACGGTCCCGATGTCGTCGCCGGCTGGCCGGAGCACGGGCCGCCGCCGGAGCTCGGCGACATCGTCATCTGCCCGGAGGCCGCCGAGGAGCCGCTCGAGACGCTCGCGGTCCACGGGCTGCTGCACCTGCTGGGCCACGACCACGAGACCGATGCCGGCGAGATGCTCGCTCTGCAGGACGATCTGATGGATCGCTATGCCGACCGCGAGGCGGCATGAGCCCCGCCACCGGACACAAAAAGCCCGGGGCGCCGAACCCGGGGGCCCCGCCGCGCGCGGCGTCACCGTTGCGACGCTTCCGGCACGACAGTGCCCTGCCCGCGCAGGGCTCGCTGCGCTGGTCGTTCACGTGGGCGTTCGCGGGCATCGTCTGGGCGATCCGCACGCAGCGGAACATGCAGCTGCACATCGCCGCGGTGGCGATCGTGCTCGTCTTGGGCCTCGCGCTCGACCTTTCGCGGCTGGAGTTCGTCGCGGTCATCGCCGCGATCAGCCTTGTGCTCGTTGCCGAGATGTTCAACACCGCCATCGAAGCCGCAATGGATGCGGTCATCACCGACTACCACCCGCTGGTGAAGGTCGCCAAGGATGTCGCCGCCGGCGCGGTCCTGATCGCCGTCGTCAACGCCGTCGCGACCGCATATCTGGTCTTCTACTCGCACATCTCCGATCCGCACCACGAGCTCAGCACGAGTCTGCATGGCGCCCCGACGCTCCTGGTGGCGGGCGCGGTGCTGTTGACCCTCGTGGTCGTGCTGGCGATCAAGGCGGCCTCCGGTCAGGGCATGCCGTTGCGCGGGGGCCTGCCCTCGGGCCACGCCGCGGTCGCCTTCGCCGGCTGGACCGCGATCACGATCATCGCCGACCCGTTCGCCCACGCGGGACTGGTCTCGATGCTGGCCTTTCTGATGGCGCTGCTGGTCGCCCAGTCGCGGGTCGAGGCAGGGATCCACTCCGCGGTGGAAGTCATGGCCGGCGCGTTCATCGGGACGGGGCTGACGATCATCGTGTTCCAGCTCTGGGGCTGAGCGTCGGCGATCGGTAGCCTGGCCACGCGCGACGCGTCCAACGAGCTCGGAGATCCACGGGTGGAACCCACAACCTCGTACCGGTCGGGGCTGGTCGCGCTGGCGGGCCGGCCCAACGTCGGCAAGTCGACGCTGGCGAACGCGCTGGCCGGGTCGCACGTGGCGGCGGTTTCGCCGCGGCCGCAGACGACGCGCCGTCGGATCTCGGCGGTCGTGCACGGTGACGGCTGGCAGGCCGTGCTGCAGGACATCCCGGGCTTCCAGACCCCGCGCGATGCGCTGACCGAACGCATGCAACGCACCGTGGATCAGACGCTGGCCGACTGCGATGCGGTGATCTTCGTCGTCAACGCGGCCGAGGCGATCGGGGCCGGCGACCGGTTCATCGCCCAGCGCGTGCGCCAGACCGGGCGACCGACGCTGATCGTCGTCAACAAGACCGACGCCGCCCGTCCGCGGGCGATCGCCCAGACGATCGCCGCCGCCGCCGATCTCGTGCCCGGCTTCGTGGCGGTACACCCGGTGAGCGCGATCACCGGCGACGGGCTGGCCGCACTGCGGGATGAGCTGGCGCCGCTGTTGCCCAACGGGCCCGCGTACTTCCCGGCCGAGCAGTCGACCGATCAGACCCCGGACGAGCAGGCCGGCGAACTGATCCGCGAGGCCGCGCTCCAGCGCCTGCGCGAGGAGGTGCCGCACGCCCTGGCCGTGTCGGTCGAGGAGCTTATTGCCGACCGTGGCAACATCTTCCTGGTGGCGTCGATCCTGGTCGACCATCAGTCGCAGAAGGGCATCGTGATCGGCAAGGGCGGCCAGATGATCCGCGAGATCGGCGCCGGCGCGCGTCACGCGCTGGCAGAGATCTGGGGCGTACCGGTGCACCTGGACCTCACGGTCAAGGTGCGGCGTGGCTGGCGTCAGGACGACTCGATGCTGAACCGCCTGGGCTTGTGACGCTCAGCGCCAGGCGTCGGATTGGGCGCCGCGGGCGCCGGATATACTGGGTCGCAATGCGATTTGAGCGTCGGTAATGCGTACTGCGGACCTCTCAAAGACGCTCGACCACACCGTGCTTGCACCAGAGACGACGCGTGAGGACATCGAGCGTGCCTGCGAGCGCGCCCGCGCCGTCCACGTGGCTGCCGTGTGCGCGAGCCCGCGGTACACGCGCGTCGTCGCCGAGCGGCTGCGCGGCAGCGACGTCAAGACGTGCGCGATCATCGACGCGCCCGCCGCGCGGGGCGCCCGCGAGCAGATCGCGTTGGCCGAGCGGGCCGTCTGCGACGGCGCCGACGAGCTCGACGTGCCAATCAATGTGGCCGCGCTGCGCGCCGGGGCGTTCGGGGTGGCTCGGGACGAATTGATGCAGCTGGTGCGCGCGGTGCGCACGCGCGCGGCCAACGACGCCCGAGGCCAGGTGCTCGTCAAGGCGATCATCGAGGCGCCGCTGCTGGACGAGGCGCTCGTGCGGATGGCGTGCAAGATCGTCGCCGACGCCGGCGCGGACTTTGCGATGACCTGCAGCGGCGTCGGGACGCCCGTCGCGCTCGAAGATCTCGAGCTCATGCGCGAGTCGCTGCCGGACCACATCGGCGTCACTGCGCTCTGGCGGCGTCCGGACCGTCTCGGACGTTAAGGCGATGATCTCCGCCGGCGCGACCCGCGTCGGTACCGCCAGCGCGGTCGAGGTCCTCGAGCAAATCCGAGCCACCGACACCAGGGTGCAGCCATGACTCCTCCCGAACCGGCTCGGCCGATGAGCGTCGACCAGGTGCGTTTCGACGCACGAGGACTCGTCCCGGCGGTCGTGCAGGACGCAAGCTCCGGGCGCGTGCTGAGCGTCGCGTACATGAGCCGCGACGCGCTCGAGCGGACCCTCGCCGAGGGTCAGACCTGGTTCTGGAGCCGGTCGCGAGGCGAGCTGTGGCACAAGGGTGCTACGAGCGGCAACATCCAGCACGTGCGCGGGATCCTCGCCGACTGCGACGCCGATGCGCTGCTGGTGCTCGTGGAGCCCGAGGGCCCGGCGTGCCACACCGGCGCACGGACCTGCTTTTTCACCCAGCTGTCCGGTGACGACGCTGCACCCTTCGCCGCGCTCGCGGATCTGGCCGAGACCGTTGCCGCCCGGGCTGCCGAGGCCGACCCGTCGAGCTCATACACCGCGAGCCTGTTGGCGCGCGGCATCGACACCGTCTGCAAGAAGGTCGGGGAAGAGGCGACGGAGGTCGTCCTTGCCGCCAAGGGCGTCGAGCGCGACCAGGTGATCTACGAAAGCGCCGACCTGCTGTACCACCTCACCGTGCTCTGGGAGGCGTCCGGGGTCCGGCCCGACGAGGTCGCGGCGGAGCTGGCGCGCCGCCAGGCTCCGCGCGCAAACCCCGCATGACCGATCTGCATATGACCGTGCTGCCGCCGGCGTCCGAGCTCACGGTGGCGCCGACGCTCGAGGAGGTGCGGGAGCTGTCGGCCCGTGGCGGCCAAGTCGCGCTGACCCACAGCTGGATCGCCGACTGTGAGACTCCGGTCGCCGCATTTCTCAAGTTGCGCGACGGGGGGCCGGCATTCCTGTTGGAGTCGGCCGAACACGGCCGCCTGGGTCGGTATTCCATGATCGGCGTGCGGCCGCAGGCGATTGTGCGCGGGCACGGCAGGGAGCTGGTGCACACGACCGCCGACGGCGTGGCGAGCATCCTGGACGCAGACGACCCGTTCGCGGCGGTCCAGGACGTCGTCGAGGCCGTCGGCATGCTGCCCTGCCGCGGGTCCGGCGCCGCCGTTCGTCGGAGGGGCCGTCGGGTTCTTCGCCTATGACCTGGTGCGCCAGGTCGAGCCCATCGGGACCGGTCCCGCCGATGATCTGGGACTGCCCGACCTGATGGTGATGATCACCGGGCCGGTCGTCGTGTTCGACCACCTGCAGCACACGCTGACCGTCAGCGTGCCGTGCGTGCTCTCGCACTCGGAGGACCCCGAGCCGGCCTACCGGGCGGCGGTGGCGACGATCGCGGAGCTCAAGGCGACGCTCGTCGGGCCGCTGGCGGCCGAGCCGCCGCGGGCCGACGCCGACGCCCCGCACCTCGGCGAGGTCACCAGCAACACGACCCGGGCCGCCTTCCACGCCGCCGTCGAGCGCTGCCGGGAGTACATCGTCGCCGGCGACGCGTTCCAGATCGTGCCGTCCCAGCGGTTCTCCGCCGAGGTCGACCTGGACCCGTTCGCGATCTATCGCGGGCTGCGGGCCGTGAACCCGTCCCCGTACATGTTCTTCGTCGAATTCGACGGGTACGCGCTGGTGGGGTCCTCGCCCGAGACGCTCGTCAAGGTCGAGGGCCGCACGGTCCACACGCGGCCGATCGCCGGCACCCGGCCGCGTGGTGCCAGCGAGGAGCAGGACCGGCAGTTCGCCGAGGAACTCCTGGCCGACCCCAAGGAGCGCGCCGAACACGTCATGCTCGTCGACCTCGGCCGCAACGACCTCGGGCGCGTGTGCCAGGTCGGCAGCGTCCGGGTCGAGGAGCTGATGGGCGTGCACCGCTACAGCCACGTGATGCACATCGAAAGCAGCGTGGTCGGTGAGCTTGCGATCGGGCGACGGGCCTGCGATGCGCTGCGGTCGACGTTCCCGGCCGGGACCCTCTCGGGGGCCCCCAAGGTCCGGGCGATGCAGATCATCGATGAGCTTGAGACGACCAAGCGCGGACCGTACGGTGGGGCCGTGGGCTACCTGAGTTACACCGGCGACCTCGACACCGCGATCACGATTCGCACGATCGTCTGCGCCCAGGGGCGCGTGCACGTCCAGGCCGGCGCCGGCATCGTCGCTGACTCGGTTCCGGAGCTCGAATACCAGGAGACGCAAAACAAGGCCGCGGCCCTCTTCCGGGCCATCGAGGTCGCGGCGACTCAGCGGGGATGGTGAGCGGCGTGGCGCGCGTGATGATCGTCGATAACTACGACAGCTTCACCTACAACCTGATGCAGTACTTCGGTGAGCTCGGGGCCGAGGTCGTCGTGCACCGCAACGACCAGATCGATGTTGCCGGCATCGCGGCCCTGCGGCCGACGCACCTGGTGATCTCGCCCGGGCCGAAGACCCCCCGCGAGGCAGGCATCTCGGTGGATGCGGTCCGCCACTTCGCCGGCAAGGTGCCCGTGTTCGGGGTCTGCCTTGGCCATCAGGCCATCGGCGCGGCCTTCGGCGCCGAGGTCGTGCGTGGCGCCGCGCCCGTGCACGGCAAGACGAGCCGCATCCACCACGACGGGCGGACGGTGTTCGCCGGGATCGAGGACCCGATGGTGGCGACCCGCTACCACTCGCTGGTTGTCGAGCCCGGGCTGGCGCCCGGGCTCGAGCTGTCGGCGTGGTGCGACGGGGACGTGGTGATGGGCATCCGCCACCGTGACGTCCCGGTCGAGGGCGTCCAGTTCCACCCGGAGTCGATCCTCACCGACCACGGCAAGGCGCTGTTGGCCAACTTCCTGGCCCTCGAGGTCTGATGCCGTCGCCGGTCGTCTCCTGCGCCATCGATCGCCTGCTCGAGGGCGAGGACATCGGGCGGGCGGGCGCCGCCGAGGTCCTGAACCTCGTCATGAGCGGCGAGGCCGGCGAGATCCAGGCTGCCGGATTTCTCATCGCCCTGCGCGCCAAGGGCGAGACCGCCGACGAGCTGGCCGGTCTGGTCGAGGTCCTGCGGGCGCATCTGGTCCCCGTCACGGGGCCGCCCGGGCCCTTCGTCGACACCTGCGGCACCGGCGGCGGGATCTCCACCTTCAACATTTCCACCGCGGCGGCGTTCGTCGCGGCCGGGGCCGGGGTGGCGGTCGCCAAGCACGGCAACCGTTCCAACACGAGCAGGAGCGGCAGCGCGGACGTCCTTGAGGCGCTGGGCGCCCGCATCGATCTGTCGCCCGACGCGGTCGCGCTGTGCCTGGCCGAGACGGGGGTGGGCTTCATGTTCGCGCCCGCGCATCATCCGGCCTTCGCCCACGTCGTGCCGGTGCGTCGTGCGCTGGCCGTGCGCACGGTGTTCAACCTGCTCGGCCCGATGGCAAACCCGGCCGGCGCCACGCACCAAGTCATCGGTGTCTCCGAGCGGGGTGCGCTGGAGCGCATGGCCACGGCCCTCGCCCTGCTGGGCACCCACCGCGCCCTGGTCGTCCGTGGGCGCGACGGCATGGACGAGCTGTCCGCGGCGACCATCTCCGACGCATATGAGGTCGATAGCGGCCAGGTGCGGTACCTGGAGATCGATCCGGCAGAGCTGGGCTTCGCGGCCTCGGGCAGCGACGTGCTCGCCGGCGGCGAGCCGGCCGACAACGCCCGACAGATCCGGGAGGTCCTGGCCGGCGCGCCGGGCCCGGCCCACGACGTCGTCGTGCTGAATGCCGGCGCAGCGATCTGGATCTCGGGGGCGGCGGACGACCTGGCCGATGGCATCGCGCGCGCCGCCCGCAGCATCAGCAGCGGCGCCGCCGTCGAACGCCTGGCGGCATTTTGCGCGGCCACTCAGCGGCTCGCCCCCCGCACCACGACCTGACCGTCGGAGGACCGCCGCGTGCCCACGTTTCTCGAAACGGTGATCGCGCATACGCGTGAGCTCGTCGACCAGCGCCGCGCCAAGGTGGAGGAGGCACAGCTGCGCGCCCAGCTCGCCGACGCACCGCCGGTGGGTTCGTTCGCCGGGGCGCTGGCGACCCCTGGCATGAGCCTTATCGCCGAGATGAAACGGGCCAGCCCGTCACGCGGCGCGATCCAGGCCGGTGCCGAGGTGGCGCCGATCGTCACCGCCTACACGGCGGCCGGGGCATCGGCCATCTCGGTACTGACTGAGCCCAGGTGGTTCGGAGGAAGCCTGGACGACCTGATCGCCGCGCACGCCACCGTGGCCACACCGCTCTTGCGCAAGGACTTCATCGTCGACGCGTACCAGCTCGTCGAGGCCAGGCTCGCCGGTGCCAGCGCCGCCCTGCTGATCGTCGCGGCGTTTCCGGACGCCGATGCGCTCGCCGCGCTTATCGTCGCCGCGGACGCGATCGGCCTGGACACGCTCGTCGAAGTCCATGACGAGGCCGACCTTCACACCGCGCGCGCGGTCGGGTCGCGGATCGTGGGCATCAACAACCGCGACCTGCACAGCCTGGAGGTCGACCTCACGACGAGCCTGCGGCTGCGGCCCCGCGTTCCTGCCGAGGTGATCGTCGTGGCAGAGTCGGGCATCTCGACCCGGGAGGACGTCCGGGACCTGGAGGACGCCGGCGTTGACGCGATCCTGGTCGGCGAGGCGCTCATGCGCGTCAACGACCCGGTCGCGACCGCAGCCGAGCTGCTCGGGCGCCGATAGCGGGCGCCGGCCGCACGCGAACGCCGTTGGTACGCGCCAGGACGGACGTCCGTCACGCGGCTGTGGCGCTACGCTTAGCCGCGTGAACTCCGACGACCCCGCCAAGCCCCCGACCGAACGCCGCGGTTGGGATCGTCGCCAGATTACGGTCGCCTCGCTCTGCGCCGTCGTGATCGCCGCCATTGCCGTCCTGTTGATCGTCGGACTCATCAACCGCAACGTCAACAACTCGATCGACGCGGCGATCGCCAAGGGCGAGCGCGTCCCTGCACCCGGGTTCACGCTGCCCGTGCTGACCAGCACCGCGGGCCTGCCTGCGCCCGGCCAGAACCTGTCGCTCTCGCAGCTGCGCGGGCACCCGGTCGTCCTGAACATCTGGGCGTCGTGGTGCGTGCCGTGCACCGATGAGGCCCCGATCCTCCAGTCGATGTGGGACCGGTACCGCGGCGAGGGCGTCTACATCCTGGGCATCGACGTCAAGGATCTGACCGGCGACGCGCTGAGCTTCCACAAGGAGTACGGGCTGACGTTCCCGACCGTGCGCGACGGCGAGGGCAACATCGAAGGCCCCTACGGGACCACGGGCGTGCCGGAGAGCTTCATCATCGATCGCGACGGCAAGATCGCCGCCGCGCTGCGCGGTCCGCTGTCGGCGTCCGGGTCGACCGCCAACGTCAACAGCTTCGTGTCGGTCCTCAACACCGTGATCGCCGAACGGACCTAACGCGATGTCGCGCCGCTTGCTGGCCGCGCTGTGTGCGGCGCTCATCCTCGCCGTCGCCGCGGCACCCGCCGTGGCGAGCGTCGATGTGCTCGGGCTCGAGCAGCAGCTCAAGTGCCCGACCTGCGAGGTCCCCCTGAACGTCTCCAACGCCCCGTCGGCGCTGCGGATCAAGGCCTACATCGAGGAGAAGGCCGCCGACGGCTGGACGTCGGGCCAGATCGAGCAGTCGCTGGTCCAACAATTCGGGCGCGACATCCTCGCGACGCCTCCCAAGTCGGGCTTCGACCTGATCGTGTGGGTTGTCCCGGCGGTGCTGATCCTCACCGGCCTGGTGGCCATTCCGTTGATCGCGCGCGCCTGGATCCGGCGCAATCGCCTGATCGCGCCGGCCGGCGTGGACGCGAGTCCGGAGGAGCTCGCGCGGCTCGATCAGCAGTTACGACAACTCGGCGACTGAATCGGGTCCGGCGGCGCGGTGCGCCCGCCGGCGGGGGATACACTCAGCCCATCGTTGCCGACGGCCGAGAGGGGACCGCATGTCGCAGCATCGCTACCTGCTGACCGAAGACAAGATCCCGAAGCGCTGGTACAACATCGCGGCGGATCTGCCCACACCGATGCCGCCGCCGCTGGCCCCCGACGGCAGCGCGCTGCGGCCGGAGATGATGACGCCCATCTTCCCGATGGAGCTCATCCTTCAGGAGGTCAGCCAAGAGCGCTGGATCGCCATCCCGGACCCGGTGCGGGAGGTCTACGCCCTGTGGCGGCCGACCCCGCTGCACCGCGCGCTGGGCTTTGAGCGCGCGCTCGGCACCGACTGCAAGATCTTCTACAAGTGGGAGGGCTCGAGCCCGGCCGGCTCCCACAAGCCCAACACCTCCGTCCCGCAGGCCTACTACAACGCGCAGGCGGGCGTGCGGCGGCTGGCGACCGAGACCGGCGCCGGTCAATGGGGGTCGGCGCTGGCGCTTGCCTGCCAGTTGTTCGGCCTCGAGTGCAAGGTGTACATGGTGCGCGTCAGCTACGACAGCAAGCCGTACCGGCGGGTGATGATCGAGACCTGGGGCGGCGAGTGCGTGGCCAGCCCCTCCCCGGAGACCAACGCGGGCCGGGCGATCCTGGCCGAGCACCCCGATTCGACCGGCAGCCTGGGCATCGCCATCTCCGAGGCCGTCGAGGACGCCGCGACGCACGAGGACACCAACTACGCGCTCGGCAGCGTGCTCAACCATGTCTTGCTGCACCAGACCGTGGTCGGCCAGGAGGCCGTCGAACAAATGCAGATGGCGGGAGCCCAGCCCGATGTCGTGGTCGGGTGCGTTGGCGGAGGGTCGAATTTCTCGGGGCTCGCCTTCCCGTTCCTTGCCCAGAAGTTCGCCGGGGCGGACATCAAGGTGGTCGCCGCCGAGCCGGCGTCGTGCCCGAGCCTGACCCGCGGGGTCTACGGGTACGACTTCGGTGACACGGCCGGCATGACCCCGCTGCTGCCGATGCACTCGCTGGGGCACTCGTTCGTGCCGCCGTCGATCCACTCGGGTGGTCTGCGCTACCACGGCATGGCGCCGCTGGTCTCGCACCTGGTCCACACCGGCCTCGTCGAGGCGCGGGCCTACCGTCAGCTCGAGTGCTTCGACCAGGCGGTCCTGTTCGGTCGCGCCGAGGGCATCATCCCGGCGCCCGAGGCCTCGCACGCGATTCGCGGCGTGGTCGATGAGGTCGAACGCGCCCGCCAGGAGGGCGTCTCCAAGACGATCCTGTTCAACCTGTGTGGCCACGGCAACTTCGACATGGCGGCCTACCAGCAGTATTTGGCCGGCGAGATGATCGACTCCGAGTACTCCCAGGACGAACTCGACCACGCCACGGCCGAGCTCGCCCGGATGCCCGCGCTGCCGGCCTGAGCCGGGGTGACCCGGGGGTGCCCAGACCGGGCATCCCCCGGGATGCACGACCCTTGAGTTGCTGCGCACGTGTGCCGATGGGTACACGCAAGCATCGACGGCGAGGAGGCCGTGTGATCACCGGGGCGCGGCAGCACGAGGACGACGTGGCGACGGTCCGCCTGGCTCAGGCCGTCGACCTCATGGCAAACGAGCGCAACCCCGAGCGGCTTTGTGAGATCGCCTTGGCGGCCGCATGCGAGCTGTGTGGCGCCGACGCCGGGGAAGTGGTGCGCCTGAACAATGTCGGTGCGCCGGAGCCGTGCGCGCGGATCGGCCAGACGCCGGCCGACGGGGCCGGACACGTCGTCTGCCTGATGGCGGCCGGCGTCCAACTCGGGGCCCTGTCGCTGTGGGGCGACGGCATCGATGCCGAACCCATGCCGGTGATCAACATCCTGAGCGCGCAGCTGGCGCAGGCGCTCGCGACCGAGCGGCTCGGTCGTCGCGCGGTCGAGCAGCGCGCCCGCGCCCGCCGACTCGCACGGGCGGTGCGCTCGATTCGCGATCTCGATGTCGCCGATCGCGGCCTCGGGCGGCTCGTGGACGCGAGCTGCACGCTGGTCGGCGGCGTCGGCGCGATCCTCGTCTCTGCGGCCGCCGAGTACGGGCGCATCATCGCCGGTACCGGGCTGGATCCGGTCGCCGAGCAGACGCTGGCCGGCCTTGTGGCCAGCGACCTGTCACGCCTGTGCGTCGAGGGCCGGCCGTGGGCGGGAGCGCTCCCGACGGCGTCACCGCTACGCGAGCTCGGGGTCGTCGGCATCGGCCTCGTGGTCGTCCGCGGCGAGGACGACCACACCTACATCCTGGCGATCGTGACCGACCATGTGGGCGGCCTGGACGCGGACGACCTCGAGGCCCTGCAGAGCCTCGTCGACCACGCGACCGCGACGCTCGGCGCCGCCGCCATGCGCGGGCGGATCGCGGCCCTGGCGACGGTCGACCCCGTGACGCGGTTCTTCAACGACCGCTACTTCGCCACGCGGCTCGAGCAGGAGACCCACCGTGCGATCCGCAGCCGGGAATCGCTGTCGCTGATCGTCCTCGGCGTCGACGGATTGAGCGAGCTGCGCCGCGAGGCCGGAGCGGAGTTCACCAATACGTTCCTGGGCAACCTGGTCGACCACATCGTCTCCGGCCTGCGCGCGACCGACGTCGGCTGCCGCATCGCCGACGACCAGCTGGCGCTCATCCTGCCCGCCTCGGCCGGACTCGATGCGTTCCGGATCGCTGAACGCGTGCGCAGGGATTGCGGCATCGCGGGCCTGGTCCCCGCGGGGGCGGGGCTGTCGGTTGGCGTCGCGAGCTTCCCCGATCAGGCCGGCAACGCCGATCAGTTGGCCCGGTTTGCCCGGGCGGCGCTCTCGCTTGCGCGCCGACACGGCGGCGACCGCACCTTCCTGTTCGACCGCGAGGTCGCGGCCATGATCGACGACCAGGACCTGCGTGAGCACCAGGCGACCGAGTCGCTGCTGGCGACGATCGTCGGCGTCGCCGCAGCGGTGGACGACCGTCATCCGACCACGCGCGGACACGCGCACAACGTCGCGCACATCAGCGCGATGCTCGCGCAAGAACTCGGCCTGTCGGTCGACCGGATCGAAGAAGTGCGCCTGGCTGGCCTGTTGCACGATGTCGGCAAGATCGGCGTCAGCGACGAGCTGATCAGCCGGCCGGGTCCGCTGGAGCCCCACGAGTGGGACGAGATGCGCCAGCATCCGGAGATCGCCTACCGGATGCTCTCGGGGGCCGACCTCGGGGATGTGCGCACGTTCGTCCGGTTCCACCACGAGCGCGTCGACGGCACGGGCTATCCGAACGGCCTCGCAGGCGAGCAGATTCCCGTCGAGAGCCGCATCATCGCGGTGGCCAACGCCCTGGACTGCATGATCCACGATCGCCCGTACCGCATCGCGATCCCGTTCCGGGACGCCGTGCGGGAGATCCGCGGCCTGTCCGGAGCGCAGTTCTGCCCGGAGGTCGTCGCGGCCCTGGACCGGCTCGTGGAGCGCGATCCCGCCGCCCTGGTGGCCGATCAGGAGCCGGAACCCAGCGGCTGAGCCCGCCGGCGCATGACCGGGCGCTAAGCTCGCAGTCGGTATGGACGGTGTATTCACACCAGCCGGGGCTGCCTGCCGGCGCCACAGGGCGCGTGGCTGATGGCGATCTACGTCGGGACCGCCTCGTGGACCGACCCGGAGTTCATCAAGGCCGGCTGGTATCCGCGTGAGGTCAAGAACGATGCCGCCGCGCGGCTGCGCTACTACGCCGAGCACTTCCCGATGGTCGAGGTCAACGCGACCTTCTACGCGCTGCCGTCGCTGCGGACCGTCGAGAACTGGACCGCGCGGACGCCGGACGGATTCCGGTTCGTCGTGAAGGCCCATCAGGTCATCTCCGGCCACCGCAGCGATCCGTCGCGGTTGCCCGGTCCGCTGCGCACGCTGCCGTTCACCGCGGACGCGCGCGGGCGCATCGCACGCCCGTCGCGGGAGCTGCGCGATGCCGCGATCGACACGCTGCTGGAGGCGCTCGGGCCGATGGCAGGCAAGCTGGAGGCGATCCTCCTGCAGCTCCCCCCGTCGGTCGCCTGCGGCGATGCGCAGCGCACCGAGGTCGCCCGGATCATCAGTCGCTTCGCGCCGGTGCGCGTTGCGGTCGAGTTCCGCCACCGGTCGTGGGTGACCGGCGCCGCACGCGAGGCCACGATGGCAATGCTGGCCGAGCGGGATGCCGCGTATGTGTGCGTCGATGCGCCGCGCACCACGGCGGTCTCGGCGATGCCGCCGCTGATCGAGCTCACGTGCCCCGAGCTGGGCTACCTGCGACTGCACGGGCGCAACGCCGAGACCTGGCAGGGCTCCGGATCGGTGGCCGAGCGGTTCAACTACCGCTATTCGGCAGAGGAGCTCGGGGAGTTCGTCGCGCCCGTCGTGCAGATGAGCAAGCGCGTCGAGGATGTCGTGGTGGTGTTCAACAACAACGCCGAGGACTACGCGCTGCGCAACGCGGGTGAGTTCCAAAAGATGGTCACCAACGTCCGGGAAACGTTCGGCATCTCGGCACACGAGCCCGAGCGCGCCGACGCGTAGCGAGACCCCACGCGCTCAGGCGCCGACGCCGGCGACGCGCTCGATGGTGCCGCCGGGGCTCGTCAGGACCGGCGCGAGCCGGACGCCGCGGGTTGCCAGGTACGCCGGCGTCACCAGGTCCGGGCGGTGGTTGGGCAGTGACCACACCACGTAGACCGGTCCTCGGGCGGCCGCGATGTCGGCGATCAGGGTGGTCGCCTGCTGGCCGACGGGAATCGGCGGGTACGCCGTGGGCTGTCCGGAGTAGGTGATCGGCTGGCGTCCGGTGGCCAGGTAGACGCCACCCGGCTGGTTGGAATACAGCACGCTGCCGGCCGGCAGCGCCTGCACGGCGCGCATGAAGGCGGAATCGGTCCAGTGGTCGGTCGTGTAGCCGTCGGCGCTAAAGCGCACCCCGTCCTGTCCGTCGGAGCGCGCGTGGGCCGCCGAGACCACGAGCATGGCCGCGATCCAGGCACCGAGTACGATCGCCGTCGTCGCCGCCGCCGCGCCGGCCCAGCGCGGCGGGCAGCGATCCAGCAGGGCGTCGATCGCGACCATGATCAGGATCGCCGCCGGCGCCAGCAGCGGTGAACAGATCCGGTCGTCAGGGGGATCGATCGAGGTCTCGAACTCGGTGACGAAGATGTAGAGCCCGTAGCCGACGACGAACACGACCAACGGCACGAGCGCGCGGGTCCCGGCCGCGCGCAGCCCGACCTGCCGGATCCGCAGGGCGACCCCGATCGCGGTCGCCGCGATGACGGCGACGACCAGCACGCCGCCCACGGCCCGCCCGGGATGGTGGTCGGCCAGCAGCCAGCCGACCAAAAAGTGCTCGGAGCTGTCGAGTACACCGTGCAGCGTCTCGGTGGACGGGATGCGCTGGCCGGTCAGCGATCCGTGGGTCAGGTTGCGCCCGACGATCAGCGCGGGCAGGACGAGGCCGATCCCGACCGCTCCCACGGCGCGGCCGGCCACGCGCCTCGCGCCCGACCCCCACGCGCCGACCGCGACGGCGATCACCGTGACCGCGATCAGCGTCATGCCCGCGTAGCGGTATGCGAACCCGGCGCCGGCGAGCACGCTCGCGACCGCGATCAGCCACCACGACGCGCGCGGGTCCCGGGCCACCGGCTCGAGCGCCACGAGCACCGCCAGCGTCAAGCGCGCAGAAGACGGGCTCGCTCCAGACGAAGCTGAACACGCCCAGCATGGCCGGCGCGAAGCCGGCGACCATCGCCGCCACCAGTGCGAGCCAGCCGCGCGCCACATAGCGGCGGCCGAGCGCGAAGGTCAACAGCACCACCGCGCCGAGGGCCGCGGCGTTGAGCCAGCGGGCGGCCGTCAACGCGCCGATGCCTGCCCAGTGCAGCACCAGGAGCGTCACCGACAGCCCGGGTGGCCAGTCGGTAATCGGGACCAGCTGGAAATCCGCGTAGCCGTTGCCGGCCGCCAGGTTGCGGGCGCCCGCGACATAGGTCGCAGAGTCCGGGGAGACGGCCGAGCCGCTGCGCGTGGCGACGGCGACGAGGGCGACGGCCGCGGCCGCCGTCAGGATCGCGAGCGCCCAGAGCACCGCCGGAGCCTCCAGGCGGGCCCACAGGCGGGCGTTGGGTGGCGGGGAGCTGGGCATCGGGTCTCGGGATCGCCGGCGCGCCGGGCTGCCCGGCGCGCTGGATGCGGCGATCGTACAGACGGCGCTCCCCGGCTCCGGGGCCGGGTCGGCGGCGCCGAGCCCACGGGGCGGCGATGGTCCTAGCGGGGGATCTCCTGGCCGGTTTCGATGTCGATTCGCATGCCGTCCGTGATGCCCTCGCCGGGAGGTGCACCGATCGTCAGCCAGATCGCCTCACGGTCGGTGTGGTTCTGGATCTTACGGTTGGTGTCCTTGGGCAGGCGCAGCCACTCGCCGTCGTTGACCACGACCGCTGCGCCCTCGATGAGGACCTCCTGCGGGCCCCCGGAGACCAGTTGGTAGAACTCCTCCTGGACGCGGTGACGGTGATAGGCCATTTCATGGCCGGGTCCGTAGCGCCAGACCCGGGCGGTGATGTTCTCGGCGCCGAGGGCCCCTCCGAGATCGCGGGAGGCCGCGCCGCCGCCCCTGCGCTCGCGCTCCTGCAACGTGCTGGGGTCCACCTTGGCGTATCGCTCAGGCATGTGTCGGGTCTCCGATCTCAGGATGTGGCCGTGATTTCGCGGATCTCGTCGCGGATCTCCTGCGCCCGCTCGTGCTGACGGGCATCGCCGTAGGTGTCGTACAGGTAGGCGACGATCCGCCGGGACTCCCAGATCACGTTGTCGCCGTCGATCAGCACCGGCGTCTTGTCCTGGCCGGTCAGGTCGATGACCTGGTGGCGCAGCGCTGCGGTCGTAGGGCACCTGGACCACGCCGTAGTCCTGGTCGACGTTGGCCAGGGTTTGCCGGACGGCGGCGGCCCAGGGGCACTTGCGCAACTGCAGCAGGGTCATCACGTATGTGCCTTTCCCGGTCGTGGGGAGCGCGCTGGGCAGATCCTACTCGCGACGATTGCGACCCGCCGTGGACGGCTGCGGCAGGACCAGACGCGGCGGCCGTCGGCGGGCGCCCACGGGGCGCGTGCTGGCAGGATGACCGGGAGGGTGCGCCCGGTTGCGCACGAACCCCGACCGGGAGGGTCGACGTGGAGCATCGCCAGCTGGGGGCCGCAGGACCGTCGTCATCGAAGATCGCGTTCGGTGCGATGGCGCTCACCGGGATCTACGGCTCGATCGAGGAGCGCGAGGCCGACGCCACGCTCGAACGCGCACGGGAACTCGGTATCAACCACATCGACACCGCCGAGGTCTACGGCAGCGGCGACAACGAGCGGATGGTCGGCCGCGCGATCGCCGCCTACCGCGACGAGGTGCTGCTGGCGACCAAGTTCAACTTCCGTCAGTACGCGCGCGACGATCGGGCGTGGGCGGACGTGGTGCGGGGGTCGATTGAGGGCAGCCTCCAGCGTCTCGGTGTCGATCACGTGGATATCTGGTACCTGCACCGCGTGCCGATCGACCAGCCGATCGAGCAGACCTGGGAGCCGATGGCCACGGCCGTCGAGCAGGGGCTGGTGCGCTATCTGGGCATCTCGGAGGCCAGCGCCGCCACGATTCGCCGCGCGCACGCCGTGCACCCGATTACCGTGCTGCAGAGCGAATACTCGCTGCTGACCCGCGAGGTGGAGGTGGAGATCCTGCCGACGGTCCGCGAGCTGGGGATCGGTTTCGTGGCCTACAGCCCGCTCTCGCGTGGCCTGCTCGGCGGGCGCATCCGACGGCCCGAGGACCTTGAGCGGAGCGATTGGCGCCGCGATCTGCCGCGCTTCCAGGGCGCCGACCTGGACGCCAACTTCGCGATCGTCGATGCGCTTGCGCACTTCGCCGCGGCCAAGGGGATCACCCTGGCCCAGTTGGCGCTGGCGTGGCTGTGCGCACAGGGCGAGGACGTGGTGCCGCTTGTCGGCGCCCGCAAGTCGGCCCACGTCGCCGACAGCGCGGGGGCCGCCGACGTGCAGCTGAGTGCCGCGGACCTGGCCGAGCTCGACGCGATCGCACCGCGCGGCGCAGCGGCGGGCGAGCGCTACCCGGCCGCGTACCTGCCCGGACTGGTGCGGTGATGCCGGGGTGCGTCGTTCGGGCCGGTGTCCGCGTCCGGCACGTGGGCCCCTGATGCGCCTCGGCATCTCGATCGATTACACGCGCGACCCGCGCGCACAGATCGACACGATCGTCGCCCTCGAGGCGGTCGGGCTCGACGTGGCGTGGGTGCCTGAGGCGTGGGGCTACGACGCACCGAGCGTGCTCGGCTTCCTTGCCGCACGCACATCTCGGCTGGTCATCGCCGCCGGGGTGATGCCGGTCCACACGCGGACCCCGTCGCTGATCGCGCAGACCGCCGCCGGCCTGGCGGTCCTCTCGGACGGTCGATTCGAGCTGGGGCTCGGGACCTCGGGACCGCAGGTCATCGAGGGCTTTCACGGCGTTGCGTACGCGCAGCCGCGTGCGCGGCTGCGCGACACGGTCGGCGTGTGCCGGATGTTGTGGTCGGGTGGGCTCTCGCGCTACGAGGGGGGGAGCGTCCGGCTGCCGCTGCCGGAGGGCCAGGGCACGGGCCTTGGGCGCCCGCTGCGGCTGCTGGCACCCGGCGGGGTCGGGCCGATCCCGATTCACCTGGCGGTGATGCGGCCCGCGATGGTCGAGCTCGCCGCGGAGCTTGCCGACGGGTGGTACCCGCTGTTTTTCGTGCCGGAGCGGGTCGAGGACGTGTGGGGACCGGCCCTGGAACGCGGTCGGGCGGCGCGGCCGCCGACGCTGGGTGCACTCGAGATCACTGTAAGCATGGCGTGTGCCATCGGCGATGAGCCGCGCGTCGCGCCGCTGCGTGATCTCATGCGGGCCGAGATCGCCAGATACGTCGGCGGGATGGGTGCCCGCGGCGCCAACTTCTACACCGAGGTCGTCGCGCGGCTCGGGTGGCCGGAGGCAGCGGCCATAATCCAGGAGTTGTACCTGGCCGGGCGTCGCGATGAGGCGGCGCGCGCGATCCCCGAGGACATGCTGCGGGCGCTGACGCTGTGCGGCCCGCCGGACGCGATCGCCGAGCGGATCGCGGCGCTTGGCCGCGCCGGGGTCGCAACGCTCGTCGTGCGCCCCCTGGAACCGGACGCCGACGCCCTGGTGCGTGCGCTGCGGGAGATCGCCGATGCCGCCTAATGCATGGCGGACGCGCTCGTCGAGTGGGGCGGACGACCGGTATGATTTACCGGGTAATCAGTTTGCGCGACGATCGCCGGCCTGCCACAATCACAGACGTCGCAGGTCGAGCCACAGGACGGAAGCGCTCATGGTGACACTCACCCCCGCCGCCGCAGAGCACCTCAAAGAGCTGGTCGCCGAGGAAGCACCGGGTGCGGGGTTGCGCCTGCAGGTGATCCCGGGAGGATGCTCGGGGTTCGAGTATGCGCTCTCGCTCGGCGCGCCCGAGGACGGCGACGAGGTCATCGAGGACGCCGGAGCGACGGTGATCGTCGATCGTTTCAGCGTGCCCTACCTGCTCGGGGCACAGGTGGACTTCGAGGACAGCTTCCAGGGCGCCGGGTTCGTCATCAAGAACCCGAACGCCAGCGCCTCGTGCGGCTGCGGGAAGAGCTTCACGGCCTGAGCGTGCAATCCGAGGGGCGCGTGGTTGATCCCTGGCGGACCGGCGCGTCGCACCGACGCGTGCCGGGGAGACCGACCGGGCGCGCCGCGACGCGGGCGAAGGCCCCGTGAGTGACGCCGTGATCGTCAGCGCCGTGCGGACGCCGATCGGTTCGTTCAACGGCGCATTCGCGTCGGTGTCCGCCACCGCGTTGGCGGCCACCGTCATCGCCGAAGCCTGCGCCCGCGCCGGCATCCCGGCCGAGACGGTCGACGACGTGATCCTCGGCAACATCTTCTCTGCGGGCCTCGGGCAGAACGTCGTCCGCCAGGCCGCGCTGCGCGCCGGTCTGGGTGACCAGGTGCCCGCGACCGCCGTCAACCAGCTGTGCGGATCCGGACTGCGGGCGGTGGCGATGGCCGCCCAGCAGGTGCAGCTGGGAGATGCGCAGGTCGTCGTCGCCGGCGGCACCGAGAACATGACCCGCGCGCCGTATCTGCTCGAGCAGGCCCGCACCGGGTATCGACTCGGCCACGGCCCGCTCTACGACTCGATCCTGCGCGACGGTCTGTGGTGCGCGATGACCGGCGTGCACATGGGCGTCACCGCCGAGAACATCGCCACCGATCTCGGCATCTCGCGCGAGGATCAGGACGCGTTTGCCGCGACCTCGCAGGGGCGCGTCGCCCGCGCAATGGCCGACGGGCGATTCGCGCCGGAGATCGTGGGCGTCGACGTGCCGCAGCGGGGCGGCGAGCCGCTGCGGGTGATCGTGGACGAGCATCCGCGCCCCGAGACGACCCCGGACATGCTCGCTGCGTTGCAGACCGCCTTCGATCCCGCCGGCACGGTAACCGCAGGCAACGCCTCGGGCATCAACGACGGCGCCGCGGCGGTCGTGGTCGCCAGTCGCGAGGCTGCCGCGTCGGCAGGGGTCGCGCCGCTGGCGAGCATCCGCAGCTGGGCGACGGCGGGCGTGCCGCCGCGCATCATGGGCATGGGGCCCGTCAAGGCGATCCCGCTGGCACTGGCCAAGGCCGGGCTCGGGCTCGCCGACATCGAGCTGATCGAGCTCAACGAGGCGTTCGCGGCGCAGAGTCTCGGCGTGATACGCACCCTGGGTCTCGACCACGAGATCACCAACGTCAACGGGGGCGCGATCGCCCTCGGGCATCCGGTCGGTGCGTCCGGCGCGCGGGTCTTGACGACGTTGCTGTACGAGATGCAGCGGCGCGACGTGCGCTTCGGGCTGGCCTCGCTGTGCATCGGTGGCGGCCAGGGAATCGCGATGGTCGTCGAGCGGGAGCACGCTGCCGGGTAATACCGCGAGGGTACCGTCCCGAAGGAGGGTCATGCCCGAGGTTGCGCCGCAGGACGCCGTCGTCCGGTTCGAGGGTCGCCTGGGCGAGCCGCGCATCGTTTGCACGATGATGGACCCGAGGACGCTGCTGGCAGAATCGCCGCACGCCATCCGGATCCCAGACCGGCACCCGAATTCTCGTCATCGGGGACACCCGGGAGTTCCTGGACGTGGTCGTCGCGGCGCTGACCCCGGAGGGCGTCGCGATCGGGGTCGCCCGCGACGGACAGGCGGGGCTCGAGCTGACTCGCGGCGTTCATCCCGATATCGTCGCGTTGGACGGCACCCTCCCGCTGCTCGACGGCATCGAGGTCTGCCGCCAGCTACGCACGTTCTCCGAGGCCTGTGTCCTGATGCTCACCGCCCGGGACTCCGAGATCGACCGCCTGATCGGGCTGTCGGTGGGTGCCGACGACTCCCTGGTCACGCCGTTCTTTCCCAGTGAGCTCGTGGCGCGCATCAAGGCGCCGCCGCGCGGTGTCCGCGTCGTTGTCGCCGCAGAGTCCGAGCGTGTGTTTGGCGCGTTTCGGATCGATCCGCTCGCCCGCCGGGTCTGGCTGGACGGTCAGGAGATCGAGCTCTCGCGGATCGAATACGACGTGTTGGACGCGCTCTCGGAGAATCCACGGATCACGCTGCGCCGCGACCAGCTGCTGGACCGCGTGTGGGGCAACGACCGGTTCGGCGACGATCATGTGATCGACGTGCACCTGCCCAACCAGCGCCGCAGGCTCGGCGACGACCCGCGCCATGCGCGCTACGTGTGCACCGCGCGCGGCGACGGGTTCCGCACGGGGGACGGCACCGTCTCACAAGCCCGCGAGCCGTCCGGCGGACCCACGTCCGGACGTTGCGGGAGCCCGGAGCGGCGTCGGGTGTGCGTGTGATCCGACCCGTATCGCCTCGAGTCGTGTGACCGGGCCCGCAGGCATGCCGGACGTGCGGACTCGTCGGCGACAGCGGATCAGGCGACACGGGCGAGGCGATGCTCACGGGCCTGATCCCCATTTCTGTGTACGGCCTGCTCCTGCGCGCGATCGCGTTTGCGTGGTACGTGAAGGAAGCCAGGGGTGAGGAGATGAACTGGGACAAGACCGAGAACACCGGAAAGGTCTACGGATGAGTACGACGTCGACTCCTACCCAGCAACCCCGGGACGCCGAGCGTGAGCCTGCCCACGATCGCCGCACTGAGCGGAAGCTGCTGTGGAGGGAACTGGCGGTCATCGCCGGGCTGCTGGTGCTGTTGAGCCTGCGGATCTTGCTTGCGCGATGAGCGGCCGACGTACCCAACCGGTCGCCGCGGCGGCCGGCCGATATCTCCCTCAGGCGACCGAACGCACGAGCCAAAGCGACGCGGTTTCGGCTGAGCGCGTGGATCTGGAAACGCCAGATTCCCCCCTTCCGGAGGCAGTAGACCCCCAGGTTGCAGATCCCAACTCCTGCGCGGGCTTCCCTCGGCGTGCGCCCGGGACCGTACGCGCTCGTGCTGATGGACTGCCGGATGCCGGAGATGGATGGGCTCGAGGCGACCCGCCGGATCCGGAGCCGCGAGTCCGAGCTGGGCCAGCACACGCCGATCATCGCGCTGGCGGCTGACGGCCGACCCGAGGATCGCGAGGCGTGCCTGGCAGCGGGGATGGACGGCCAGGTCGCCAGGCCCCCGACGATCGAAGCTCTCGAGCTGGCCTCGCCCCGCTGGCTCCCCGACGAGGGCCGCGCCGAGTCGGCCGCGGCGGAGCCGGGCATCGAGACCTTGGGTGAGCAGATCGGCGAGGAGGAGACCGTGCGCCTGTTTACCACCTGGAAGACGGAGACGCCGCGGCGCCGCGAGGCGATGCGGATCGGTCTCGAGCGCAAGGACCCGGGCGCGGTCGCCTACGTCGCCCACGTGCTCAGGTCGACGTGCGGGCTGTTCGGTGCTCGGGAGGCGGCCCGGACGGGCGCGGCGGCCGAAGATACGGCCCGCGACGGCAACCCGTCCGAGCTGCCGGCCCTGTGTCAGCGGCTCGAGGATGAGATCTCCCGGGCCATCGTCGACCTGGAGCTCGAGCTCGCGGCCTGCCTACGGCAGCAAGCCCCCTGCACCAGGCCCCCGGGGGCCGGGGCCTGATGCAGGGACGCGGCCGCTGGCCGCGTGGGGACGGTCAGCCGACGGTGGCGATGCCTTCGATGCCGCCGGTCGGCAGACCCGACACGGGGCCGATGTTGGTCAGCGTGCCCGTGGATCCCACGGAGAACTCGGAGACCGAGCCGGCGACGCCGTTCTCCACGTACAGGAACCTGCCGTGGGCGGCGGTCGCGGAGTCGGTCGTGCCCGCCTGGGTCGTTGCGGCGACCCCGACCAGGACCGGCTGGCCGGCGCTGTTGAGCCGGTACGCGCTGACGTTGGCGCTCCCCGCGTTGGAGACGAAGTAGTAGCCGCGCGCCGCGGTGATCCAGCACAGCGCGGCCTGGCCGTCCGGGGCGGAGCCGAGGAGCGTCGTGGTGCCGGCCGAGCCCAGCGTGTACGTCGAGACGGTGCTGTCCAAGGCCTCGGCGACGACCAGGGTGCCCTTCGGGCCCCACACGAACGCGAACGGCACGGGCGTTGCGGAGGTATTTGACGTCGGGGTGGCGCTCAGGCGTCCGTGTGGGCCGACGCGGAACACGTCGATGCTGCTGGTGCTGGCCTTGGTGGTGACGATCAGCTGCCTGCCGTTCGGCGAGAACCCGACCTGGCCGGGAGAGGCGAGGTAGTTGGGCGGGTTGGTGTTGCCGAGGTTCAGGGTGCGCGAGGACCCGGCGAGCGCGTGCAGGCGCCCATGGCCGAGCGTAAAGCCCGCGACGCTGCCCTCGCCGCCGGCGTTGAGCACGTACACCAGATTGTGGTGGACCGCGATGCTGGCCGGGAAGTCACCGCCAGTGGCGATCGTCTGGCGCAGCGTGAGGTGGGTGCCATTGACGCCAAACACCGACACGGTGTCGCTGCCCGCGTTGACGCCCAACAGCACGCGTCCGTGGTCGGCGGTGACCAGGGAGCGCTGGGAGGCGAGCGGGTCCGCCATTGCACCGCTGGCGACGAGGCCGTTGCCGCCGGTCGCGTAGCTGGCGACGTAGGTCAGTGTGCCGTCTGAGGCGCGCGCGTAGGCGAGGACCTGGTTGCCGGAGGTGCTGTCGGTCTGGACGAACACCGCCGACGTGGGCCAGGTGTGCTGGTGCCCGTGGGCGGCGACCGCGGGGGCGGCGATCGCGGCGGTGGCCAGTGCTGCACCGGCCACGGAGCGAAGGACGAATCTCATGGGAACTCCTTATCGGGTGCTGGGCTACGACGCGTAGTGCGCCTCGTGGCCGCCGCGTTACACCCGCGCACCGAAAACCGGGTTCTTCGGAACCCGGACGGTGGTTCGGTACGATCCGGCACCGTGGACGATGCCGAGCTCATCGCACGCCTCCGCCGGGGTGACGAACAGGCGTTTGAGGGCCTGATTGCCGCGCACCACACCGCGATGATCCGCGTCGCCCAGGGGTTCGTCCCGACGCGCGGGCTGGCGGAGGAGGTCGTCCAGGAGACCTGGGTGGGGATGCTGCGCGGGCTCGACCGCTTCGAGGGGCGCTCGTCGCTCAAGACGTGGCTGTACGCGATCCTGATCAACCAGGCGCGCTCCATGGCCACGCGCGAGCGTCGGACGGTCCCCTTCGATCACACCGACGACGCCCGCGCTGAAGACCCGGCCCGCTTCGCCCCGGACGGCAGTTGGGCGCAGCCACCGGTGCCGTTTACCGAGGAAATCGAGGAGCGATTGGTGCACGCGCCGATGCTCGCGCAGCTGTCCACTGCGCTGGATGATCTTCCGCCGGCGCAACGCACCGTCGTAACGCTGCGCGATATCGAGCAACTGACCTCTGACGAGGTGTGCGCAATGCTTGAGATCACTCCGGCAAATCAGCGGGTTCTGCTCCACCGGGGCCGCGCGGGTCTGCGCCGTAGTATTGAGGCATTGCTCGAGGGGGGGAAGTAGCGGTGCCGCTGCTGTACGCGGATCTGGCCTGTCGGGACGCCGTCGAGCTTGCGACCGATTACCTTGAGGGCGCCCTGTCGTGGCGCCAGCGGCGCCGCTATGAGCACCACGTGCGCAGCTGCCCGAACTGCCGGGCCCATTTCGCGCAGATCCGCGCCGTGACCGCCGCCCTCGGCAGGGTCGAGCCGGAGGCACTCTCGCCGGACGCCCGGCACGACCTCATGGACGTCTTCCGGCGCTACCGTGAAGAGCAGGCGCGCGACGCCGGACGGCGACCCGCGGGACCCGTAGCGGTGGCGGGTGCACCTCGCGCTGGCCCGGGCGGGAACACGGTGGACGCGCCGCACCGCTACGTCGCCCTGTTGCGCGGGGTCAACGTCGGCGGTCGGACCGTGCCGATGCGCGAGCTGCGTGAGCTGTTTGTGGCACTTGGGCACGACGATGTCGCGACATACATCCAGAGCGGCAACGTGATGTTCCGCACAGGACGGGATGACCGGGCGGCCGTCGCTGAGGACATCCGGTCTGCGATCGAAGCGATGACCGGCCATCGGGTGCCGGTGGTGCTGCGCACCGCGCCGGAGCTTGCACGGGTGATCGCGGCGAACCCGTACGGCGACCACATGGAGACCAAGCCGCTGTATGTGACCTTCCTCGAGCGGCCGCCAGACGAGGACGCCGTACGGGCGCCTGGATGCCGGCGTCGGGGGGACGGACGAGTTCAGGGTGGCGGGCCGCGAGGTGTACGTCTGGTGCCCTGGCGGCTACGGCCGCACCGCGCTCAGCAACGGTTTCTTTGAACGTCGGCTCATGGTTCCGGCCACGACCCGCAACTGGCGCACGGTGACCAAGCTTGCGCAGTTGGCGGGAACCTGAGGACGACATCGCCCCGGGAGGATGCGTGATCGTCGCCGGTGCGACAGCATCGCGGATGCGCACGGCCGAGTGCGGCGCCGGGACTTCGGCACGATCGGCGCGCGGTGCTGCGCGACATGGCGGTCCTCCCGGGTGTCGGGCATCTCGTCGATGTCGCGCGCGGGCACCGGGCGCGGTGCGGTGGTGGCGACGACCTCGCTGTCGGCCCGCGCGTCCTCGTCGCCGGCGCCTGGTGGCTCCGGGATCGGGATCTCGGCGGCGGGACTGAGCAGCGCGTCGAGCGTGTGCGGGATCGACCAGTCGCTCGCGAGGGTCTGCGGAAGCGCGCAGGCGATCGGACCGACCCGCGCGTTCACTCCCAGCGATTGGTGCGACTGACCCTTGGGCAAGCCCGTTCCCTCGTCCAACGTTCAGGTCCGGGAATGCTCGCGGCACCGATCGCTTGCGAACTGCCCATAGGAGACCAGTTGGGCGATGGGAGGTGTACGGGTGATCGGTTAGCGTTCGACCGAGTCGTCCGAGTGCGAGTCTCCTCGCGGATCGGACGTTTCGCATCAGCCACCATTTTTTTGCATGAATAGGAGCATCTCGGGAACCGCACCAGCATCGCCTGACTCGGCCGGCACGGCCGGGGCCGGCGACGGGTCGCGGCGTGGCGAGCCGATCCGGTGCACCGCGCCGGCGTCGCCGGTTCCCGGGGGCGGATTCGGGGTGTCGCAGTGAGCGTCGCGGCGGGCGACGCCGGCGCTCGATATGAGCTGGGGAGTCGCGGCTTCGCCGACGGCGCGCACTACCAGGCCGCCCGTCCGGGATATCCGCCCGCCGCGCTGGAGTTCCTCGTACGCGCACTTGGGCTCCACGCCGACGACCGGGTCGTTGACCTGGGCGCCGGGACCGGGCTGCTCACCGGTCAGCTGCGCGCGCGCTTTGCCGAGGTCATCGCGATCGAGCCGTCGGCGGGCATGCGCGAGGTCCTGCGCGCGTCGGTCGAGGGCGTCCGCGTGCTCGACGGGCGTGATGTCGCGATCCCACTCTCGGATGGTTCTGTCGAGGCGGTGTTCGTCGCCCAGGCCTTTCACTGGTTCGACGCACCAGCCGCGCTCGCCGAGATCCATCGCGTGCTGGTGCCGGGTGGGGGCCTGGGGCTGCTGTGGAACAACCGGGACGAATCGGTGGGCTGGGTCGCCGACTTTTCGCGCGCCATGCGGTGGGATCGCTGCAGCCCGTATGCGGCCGGGACCGACTACACCCCCGTGTTGGGCGCGGGTCCGTTCGGGCGCATCGCCCGCCAGGGGGTTCGCCATGTCCAGATGGTGGACCGCCGGCAGCTGTATCTCAGGGTCCTGTCGACCAGTTACGTCGCGGTGATGGACGACGACGAGCGCGCGGGCCTGATGCGGGACGTAGGCGAGGTCGTGGAGCGCCTCGAGGAACCGATCGCATTTCCCTATCTCACCCAGGCCTACCGGGCCACTGCCCGCTGATCGCGCCAGCGCTGTGGCGCGTCCACGGGCGACGTGGTGCGCCTAGGGGATGCGCAGGTCGCGGTGCTCGCGGGCGAACCGGAGTTCCTCGTCGGTCAGGTCGGCACCCCTGACCGGACTCACCAGCGACCAGTGATGCCCGACCGGGCAGCGCTGCAGCCGGAACCAGCCCAGGCGAACGGCCTTCAAGGAGGCGCCGGGGATCCAGGTGGTCGAGAACAGATGCCCCTGGCGGCAGCGCACGACGACGGTGCCACCGAGGTTGTAGCCGCGGCGGCGCGCGATGAGCGTGGCCGCCACGTAGCCCGCGATGACCGAGCAAATGATGATGAACCGCAGGCGTCGCGAGCGTATCCGGTGCATGGGGTTCATCCTACTGCGCGGTGGCACCAGTTTGGCGCCACCGCGGCTATCGGCGCCCGCGGCCGAAGTGCTGCCCGGCGGGAACCGCCTGCCGCGCCCGCACGGCCTCCTGGCTGGTCCGGTCCGCGGGAGGTGCGATCCGCTCGATGCGTTGGGCGATCACGTTGATGTTGCGGTCGCGGCGTTCGAGGCGGCCGTGCACGATGACCAGCGGCTCGGCCCGCAGCAGCGTCCGGTGACGCTCGTAGCAATCGGGGTAGACGATCACGTTGGTCATGCCGGTGTCGTCTTCCAGCAGCAGGAACACGATGCCCTTGGCGGTGCCGGGCCGCTGGCGGGCGGTCACCATCCCGGCGACGCAGACCCGCGTTCCGGTCGGCAGCTCGCCCAGTTCGCGCGCCGTGCGCGTGTCGATCGGCAGCTGAGGCCGCAGGATCGCCAGCAGGTGCCAGCCGACCGAGAGCCCCATGGTCTCGTAGTCGGTCACGATGCGCTCGAAGCGGTCCTGCTCGGCTAGCGCCGGCGCCTCGGGCGCCGGCAGCGCCAGGGCCAGCTGGGTGTGCGCGTCGTGAGAGATGGGGCGGCTCAGGCCGGGCAGCTGCCACAACATCGCGCGACGCGGCGGGCCGAACACGTCGCACGCCCCCGCGCGGATGAGCTGGGCGAGCTGGGGGCGCTGCAGCACGGTGCGGGCCGACAGGTCGGCCAGATCCCGGAAGGGGCCGCCGGCGTCCCGTTCGGCAACAAGCGCCGATGCGGCATCGGTGCGCACCCCGCGCACGTATCCCAGGCCGATCCGCACGGCGCCGTCGGGAGTGAGCGTGCAGATCGCCTCGGCGGCGTTCACACACGGAGGCACGATCCGCACGCCGCGGCGCTGGGCGTCGCGCACCAAGCTCGCCGGGGGATAGAAGCCCATCGGCTGGGCGTTGAGCAGCGCCGCCAGGAACTGGGCCGGATACGCGCGCCGGAGCCACGCGCTCTGGTAGGCCAGGACGGCGAACGCCGCCGAGTGGGCCTTCGGGAACCCGAAGTTCGAAAAGCCGACCAGTTTGGCGAACACCGTCGTGATGGTCTCATCATCGACCCCGCGGGCGCGTGCACCGTCGCGGAACTGGTCCCAGAGCTTGAGCATCGCCTCGCGGCTGCGGGTTCGGCTCATCGCGCGGCGCAGCGCCTCGGCGCCTCCGGAGCTGAATCCCGCCAGCGCCATTGCGACCTCGAGCACCTGTTCTTGGAACACCACCACCCCGAGCGTTTCCCGCAGGACGGGTTCAAGGAGCGGGTGGTCGTACGGGGGCACGAAATCCGGATCAGCCCGCCGCGCGCGGCGATGCTGGACATAGGGGTGCACGGCTCCGCCGGAGACCGGGCCGGGGCGGATAAGCGCCACCTGCACCGTGAGGTCATCGAGGTTTTCGGGCCGCGTCTGCAGCAGGCTCTGCATCTGGGCCCGGCTTTCGATCTGGAACGTGCCGACGGTATCGGCGGCCTGGATCTCGGCGTAGACCGCCGGATCCGCGAAGTCGATGCGTGACAGGTCGATGGACGCATGAGCGGTGCGTGCGATCAGGTCGACGCATTCCTCGACGGCCGAGAGCATGCCGAGCCCCAGCAGATCGATCTTCACGAAGCCGGCATCCGCGCAGGAGTTCTTGTCCCACTGGCAGATCTGCCGTTCGCGCATCGCGGCCGGCACGACCGGCACCATCTCCACCAGCGGCTGGGCACTGACCACCATGCCGCCCGAGTGCTGGGAAAGATGGCGCGGCAGCCCGGCCGCCTGGGCGGCCAGGAAGATGAGCGCGCGCCAGCGCGGCGAGCGCAGCTTGCCCTCGCCGTCGGGCAGCCGCAAGAGCTCCTGGCGCAGATCGCTCGCGCTCGACCAGCCGTCGGCCAGTCGCGACAGTCGCGTCAGGTCTGCCTCGGGAAGCGCGAGGGCCTTGCCCAGCTCGCGGATCGCCATGCGCGCCTTGAAGGTGGGGAATGCCGCCACGAGGGCGGCGTGTTCGTGGCCGTAGCGCCTGATGACTTCGGCGATGAGGCGTTCGCGGATGTCGCGGGGGAAATCGAGATCGATATCCGGCACCGAGGCCATGTCGCGGTTGAGGAAGCGCCCCAGAAACAGATTGTTGGCGATCGGATCGATGTGCGACAGCCCGGTCAGGTAGCAGACGATGGAACCCACCGATGAGCCGCGTCCGCGGCCCGGGGGGAGCTGGCGTCGCGCGGAGCCCGCCGGGCGCACCTCGAGCGCGACGTCGCGGGCCAACTCGAGGATGTCGCGGTGCAGCAGGAAGAACCCCGCCAGCCCGTGGTGCTCGATGAGCGCCAGTTCCCGGTCGAGGCGTGCGTGTGCCTCTGTGCGGCGTGCGGCGTTGGGGTAGTGGACGCCCAGCTCGTACGTGCACACCCGCGTGAGCGCCGCGCGTGCGGATTCGCCGGAATGTCCGGCCACGAAGTCGGGGAACCGGTACCCCAGATCGCGGGTGAGATCGAACGCGCAACGTGCGGCGATCTCACCGGTGGCCATGACGGCCTCGGGGACCTCGGTGAACAGCTCGGCCATCTGCTCCGGCGTGCGCAGGACCGCGGTGCGGTTGCCGCGTCGCACCTGCTCGGATGCGTCGAGAGTCTGGCGATGGCCGATGGCCACGAACGCGTCCTGCAGGAAGGCGCGATGGGGGTGATGGGCGTGCACGTCCCCGGTAGCGACGACCGGGATCCCGGCGCTGCGTGCCAGCTCGCGCAGACCCCGCACCAGCGCATGGCTGCCGCGGCGATGGGGGCGCTGGAGTTCGATGTACAGATGCCCCGGCGGGAACCATTCCCGTAGGCGCACCAGCCATGCTGCGGCCCGCTGCTGCTGGCCGGCGGCGACCAGCCGGGGGATGAGCCCCCGGCGGGCGCATCCGGTCAGGCAGATCAGCCCGTCGGCGAGGCCTCCCAGAATCGCCGGATCGAGGGCGGGCGCACCAAGCCGGCGGTCGCGCGCATCGCGCGTGTGCGCGTGGGCGATCGTGATCAGCCGGCACAGGTTGGCGTAGCCGGCGGGGGTGGCCGCCAGGAGGGTGAGATGGCTGTCGTCGCTCAGGGTGATCTCGCAGCCGGTGATCGGCTGGAGGCCGGCATCACGTGCGGCATAGGCGAACGCCAGCGACCCGCACAGGCTGTCGTGGTCGGTCAGGGCCATGGCCGAGTAGCCAGCTGCCGCACCGGCGTCGGCGAGTTCCTCGGGCGTCGAGACGCCATCGAGGAAGCTGAATGCCGAGTGGGCATGCAGCTCGATGTAGGCGGCGGTCATCGAACATATGTTCGCATACCTCGGGAGCTTTCCCAACGGCATGCCGTCCGACGGCTGCGCCCGGTCAGCCGGCCAGCGATACCCCGATCAGCACGACATTCAGGCCGCCTCGATGATCCGGTGCACAAGTCCGACTAAAACCCCATTGTGTTGCGGGAGCTGCCGCACGCGGGGCACGCGCGCCCGAGCACTTGAGTCGCCAGCCGCGTGTGTCGATATCTGCTCCAGAGCCACCTCGAAAGGGCGCTGGAGTGTGTGCGACATCCCCTAGGTTGGACCCGCCTGAGGCCTCCGGCGCCACACCGCGCGGCCGAGCCGGTGCGTGGTGGGCGCGGTCGCGGCGGCCGGGTGACCAGCACCGCAGCGAGCGCGTTGCGCGTTGGGATGTGTACGCACGCACCGGGTCATCGGCATGAAGATCCCGCACCGCATCCTTCGTCGCAGTCCGCGCGAGCGGCTGATCTTCGTCGGGATGTGTGTCGGCCTGATCGTCAGCGTGGCGAGCGCCGTGTTTGCGGACCAGACGACCTCCGACGGGGTCATCGCGGCATGCGCCATGACGGCGGGTGGGGTCTGGCTCTGGCGCGTACGCCCAAGCTCGGCTCGCGTTGGCCGGCCCTGGATCCTGTTCGCCCTCGGGTACGTCAGCTGGGGCATCGCCGAGACGATCTGGTTCGGCTACGACATCTTCGCGGGCGGCAGCCCGCCCCAGCCCTCGATCGCCGACCCCTTCTACATGCTCGGCTACGCGCTGATCGCCGGGGGTCTGATCCGGCTGGTGGTGGCGCGCGGCGCCAACGGCGCGCGATCGTCGGCCCTTGACGCGCTCGCACTGACGATCGCCTTGGGGACGATTCTCGTCCAGCTCGAACTCATCGCACCCGGGACACTCAGCAGCGGCTGGAACGGGGCCAACGTGCTCGCCGTGATCTACGCGGTGCTGGATGTACCCCTGTTGGGAGGGATCGCGTGGCTGTTGCTCTCGCCAGGGCGCCGCGGCACACCGCTGGCGCTCATGGTCGGCGCGTTTGCCGCGATGTACGCCGCCGATGTCTCGTACGCCCTGGGCGTCGGGTACTACGCGGCCGACGTGGCCGTGAGCAACTTCGCCTACCCGATGGCGTACCTGCTCGCCGCCGCCGCCGCGCTGCACCCGTCCACGCTGAAGCTGGATGAGCGCCTGCCCGCCGACGCACACGAAGACCACGCGACGCGGCTGGTGTTTCTGGCGATCGCCTTGGCGCTGCCCGCGTTCCTGGATCTGTTTGCGCCCGTGTTGGGCCTGCCGCCGCTCGGTCACGTCGCTGCGGTGGTGACGATCCTGGTGAGCGTGGTGATCGTGCTGCGGATGGCGCGGCTGCTGCAGGAGAACAACCGCGCCCAATCGCGGGCGCGTGCCGCCCACCACACCCTGCAGCAGCAGGCGACCCGGGACCATCTGACCGGGCTCTACAACCGCGGGTGGGCCACCGAGCACCTGCAGGGATTGCTCGACGGGGCGGCCGGCGAGGGCCAGTTCGCGGTGCTCTACATCGATCTCGACGGGTTCAAGGTGGTCAACGACGATCTCGGCCACGACGCCGGCGACGACCTGCTGCGGCTCGCTGCCGAGCGTCTCGTGCGCAGCGTGCGCTCGGGCGATCGGGTCGTACGGTTGGGTGGCGACGAGTTCGTGATCATCTGCCCGCCGCAGATCTCCAACAGCGATGCCGAGAGCCTCGCGGCCCGGGTCGTGACGCTGTTGTCCGAGCGCTTCCAGCTCGGGTCCTACGAGGTCAACGTCACCGCCAGCATCGGCGTCCTGACCGCGAGCGCCCACACCGACGTCCGCCCGGCGGACCTGCTGCGCGACGCCGACGTCGCACTCTACCGGGCCAAGGAGGTGCGCTCGACCTGGCGCGTGTTCAACGCGGGGATGCGCGCGAAATCCGAAAACCGGCTCGAGATCTTGGCCCATCTGCGCAGCGTGATCCGCAGCGGCCGACTGCGCGTCGTCTATCAGCCGATCGTGAGTCTGGCGACCGGTCGCGTCGAGGGACTTGAGGCGCTCGCGCGGCTGACGATGCCCGACGGACGTGAGATCGCGCCACCGGTGTTCGTCGGGATCGCCGAGTCGACCGGTGCCGCGATCACGCTCGATGCGGCGGTGCTGATGCGTGCCCTCGAGGACCTGCGCTGGCTCGACGAGCGTTGCCCGGCGCCGCTGCGCATGGCGGTCAACCTGTCGGCCTCGGAGGTGACGCACCCGGGGCTGGTGCGGATCATTCGGCGGCTGCTCGACGAGGCGGGGATCGACCCGTCGCGCCTGACCCTCGAGGTCACCGAGACGGCGGTCGTCAAGGATCTCGAGGCCGCACGGGCGCAGCTGCAGGAGCTGCGGGAGATCGGCGTCGGCATCGACATCGACGACTTCGGCACCGGCTACTCGTCGATGGCGTATCTGCACTCGTTGCCCATCAGCGGGATCAAGATCGACCGCAGCTTCGTCCAGGGCGTGTTCATGGACGCCAACGAGGCCCTGATCACCGAGGGCATGATCCGCATGGGCAACGGGCTGGGTCTGCGGGTCATCGGGGAAGGCATCGAGGAGGCCGCGCAGGCCGAGCGCATGCGCGAGCTGGGTTGCGATGCCGCCCAGGGGTACTTTTTCGGCCGGCCGATGGCGCGCGAGTCGGTCGTCGCCTGCCTGACCCCGGAGGGCGGGCTGGCGACGGTGCGGCGCTCAGGCGCCGCGCGCGTCGAGGTTCCGGAGGACCCCATTGACGTGATCGTGCCCGCCGTAGGCGTACCACTCGTGGTTGCGCAGGTCACGAAACACGGTGACCACGCGTCCCGGCTCGACCACGAGCTCGAAGAAATGCCGCTCGACCGGCTGGTCGGTCCACCAGCGGTCTTGGACGATCCACTCGTCGCGGATGTCGACAACCCCGCGACGACGCCCCATGACCTCGATGGCATGGGGTAGGCCGGCGGGGGTGCAGATCACTCGCGCGGGCCGTGGGACAGCGAGATGTCGTAGGGGACCAGTGCCCATTGCCGCTCGGGGAGATGTGACCAGGGCTCGAGCGTGATCGCCTGCATGACGGCGTCGTCGCCGAGCGTGGAACGGATGTGCGAGATGGCCTCGCGGGTACGTCGCCGGCGTTCGGTGTGCTCGGGGCGCTCGAGGGCCATCTGGCGCGTGGCCTGAGCGCCGGAGGCGTCGGTGCGGATGGCGAGCTCGGAGACGGGCGCGCCGATCTGCCCGAGCGAGCCGAGCGCGGCAAGCGCGAGGCGATCGGGATCGGTGGTGGCTTCACGCAGCGCGATGTTGTGCGTCCAGGAACCGCCGTCGGCGAGTCGGGCGCGCATGTGCAGGGTGCGCAGTGAGGTGCCGCGCTGACGCGCCGTATCGGCGAGCTCGGTGATCAACAGCCGGGCGGCGACCTCGATCGTACCCAGGACGCCCACCGGCTCCTCGAACCGGCAGTGCGCCTCGAGGGGTTCCGGCGGGATGCGGGGGCGCAACGGCCCATCGGCCTCGCCATGCGCGATGCGCCAGGCGCGCAGACCGTCGAAGCCCATGCGCTCCAGCGCTGCGGCACGCGGGAGCGCGGCGACGGCGCCGATGGTGCGTATCCCGACGTCCCAGAGGGCGTCGACGACCGCGCGGGGAATCGGGAGGCGCCCCACCGGGAGCGGTGCGAGGAACGCGTCGATTTCCTCGGATCCGATCACCAGCGGCGCGCGGGGGTGGGCCTGACGGGCGGCCTGCTGTGCGGCAAAGCGCGTCGGCGCCACCCCGATGCGCCCGTTGGCGCCAACGGGCAGCGCCGCCCGCACGCGGCGCAGCATGCTCTCGCGGCCCCCATGGAGCCGCACGAGCCCGGTGTCGTCGAAACACGCACAGCCGGGCTCGTCGGATTCCACGCTCGCGCCCAGCTCCTCGAGGCGGATCAGGACCCGCTCGTGGGCCTCGGCGACGGCATCGGGGTCCGGCGGGATGAGCACCAGGTCCGGGCAGCGCGCGATGGCTTCGCCGACGCGCAAGCCCGGGCGCACGCCGTGGAGGTCCGCCGCGCGGGTGCACATGCCGACCAGCTGTGCGGCTCCCGGCGCAGGGGCGAGCGCCGCGGGCGTGTCGAACGCGATGCCGTTGGCGAGCATGGCTACCAGAAGGGGAAAGCGGGGGAGCGCGATCGCAACAATCATCGAACATATGTTCGATGATGTCGGCATCAAGGTCAAGACTCCACCGAAATTCCTGGCGCGCACGCCATGCCGCGCCGAGACCCTGCTCGCCGCGCGCGCGTCGCTGCAGCGTTTCCGGGTTCCTTCCGCACGACCATCCATTGGCGGCCGTCACGGAGTCTGCGAAGATCTCGGGCGCCAAGCTCGGACGATCCGTCAGCGACGCCCACGTGACGGGCATGCCGCCGGCCCGACCTCCGGCGCCGCGTGAGGAGTGTCGATGGTTCGACATCGCAGCATTCGTTGGCCGATTCTGGTTGCACTCGGTCTCGGAGCGGCGCTTTCGTACCCGTTCACGTGGCGTCGGTGGTGCCTGACCTGGGGCGCGACGCCGGCCGAAGCAGACGCCCAACTTCCGGGCGATGAGCTCTTGACCGACGCGGACCTGATCTCAACGCGCGCGATCGAGATCGCTGCTCCGCCAGGGTCGATTTGGCCGTGGCTCGTGCAGATGGGAAGCGGACGAGGCGGCGCCTACACCTATGACTGGATCGAGAACCTGTTCAAGCTCGACATGCACAGCGCGGACCGGATCCTGCCCGAGTTCCAGGATCTGAACGTCGGCGACGTCATGCCCGTGGGCGCCACTGGGCCGCGCCTCAAGGTCCACGTACTCGAGACCGACCGAGCCTTGGTCGTGCAGTCCGAGGATGGCAGTTGGGTCTGGGCATTTCTCGTGACGCCGACGGGCACCGGTACACGGCTCGTGAGCCGCAACCGCATCCGGTTGGCGCACATGCCCACCGCGCTACGACTCGCGTACATGTACGTCATGGAGCCGGGGAGCTTGCTGATGGAACGCAAGATGCTCCAGGGCATCAGGGCTCGCGCAGAGCGCCTGGCCGGTGAGCGGCGGCCGGACGCCGCCGCAGCGGCCAGCGAACCACCGCGTTGACGTCGGTGCGGACCGCTCCAGCCCAGTCATCGTCTCCGCGTGCGCTGACGGGGGTTTCGCGCGCTGCGCCCCCGCGACGCGTCCGGAGCGGTCGTTGCGATGGTGGCTGCCCGTCGGTACGACCCGCCAAACGCATTGACCCACGACGATCCGCGCACGGAGCTCGGCCAATCCCAGATCACGCGCCGATCTCGACAGGTATCTGCGCCCAGCTGATCGCGTCGGGAACGGTCACGAGGACCGTTCCGGCCGGTTCAGTCTCGCATATCGTTTGCGTCATGGTCATGCGATTTTCCGCATGGCCGCGGCAATCTCGGTCAATGGCTCGCTCCGCGCAAGACCGCTCACGACCGCCCGAATCGGTGTCCGACTGTGCCACGGACTGTGGCACGCGCCCGTTTCGCGCTTCCCAACGGTGCGCCTGGCGGCCCGGGGTCGCTGGTGCGGCCCCAGCCCCGGTGCGACCGCACCAGCTCGAGCGACCGAGGATCCGTCACACGGTCGCTCGTAGCGCCTAGTCAACCCCCAAATAGCGAGAAACGTAACTCCCCGTCCGACGAGGCTCGCACGGTGTTACGCGAGCGGTACCTAACCTCCGGTGCGGCCACGGT
>CAWJEW010000003.1:0-426609 GCA_963842065.1 uncultured Thermoleophilia bacterium
ATCGGTGCTGAGACGGCCCGCAACCGCGCGGGGGTTGCATTGACGGAACGCGCTTGTGGCCGCGACCAGCGGAACCGTGCCAGGAGCGGTCGGGTCTATGTCTTCTTGGCGTAGGTCTCCATGCTCGTGAAGTCCACGTGGATGCAGGCTTCACCGCCCAATACCCAGGCGTCATGCCCGGGTATCGCAAACTTCCCTCCCCGCGAACGTCGAGGCGCCTGCGACATTTCACGGGGCCATTTCTTCCTTCCCCTCAACGCGATCAGGGGATAAGGAAGTCGACGAAACCCGGACACGCTCGGCTGAAAGCTGCGAAGCGCAAGACGGCGAACCTGCTCCCGCTCCCGCTGCGAGCGCCGTGGGCGAACCCGGGAGTTCACAAGCCCCGGTCTTCCGAACCGAGCGAGCCACAGGGCGACCGCCTCGCCCTTGTAGTCGGGAGTATTATGAACGTCGCGCACCACTGAGGAGGGGCGCATGTGGATCGACGCCGCTATCCTGATCGGCCTGGTTGTTGTCGCCTTGCTGGTCGGCGCCCACTTGGGGCCGCACGTCCACATCGGCGCGGGCGGGTTGGGTATCCTCGCCGCCGCCTGGCTCATGTTCATGGCCGTCGTCGGGGGGTCGGCGACACTGTTGTGGGCGCTGCTGAGTATCGTCGTCGTCGTCTCGGCGGCTGCCCTGGTCATGGGCTGGTACGGCCTTTCAAGACTGCGCACGGTCGAGTACCGCGGCGATCGTCTCGAAGCAGCCGAGGGCCTCGCGGTCGGCGACCTGACCCCCGACGGGCTCGTTCGCGTCCGGGGCGAACAATGGCACGCGACGTCGGTCAACGGGATCGCGCGGGCGGGCACTCGGGTGCAAGTGCTGCGCAGGTCCGGAGTGCGTCTAGAGGTCTGGGCCGAGCACCCGGATGTTCAGGCCTCCGGCCGTGACGTGGGCGGACATGAGGAGGGAAGAACGTGATCGTAGGCATCGTCGTCGGGGTCCTGGTCCTGTTCATTCTCTTCTCGCTCTGGAGGTCGATCAGGATCGTCCGTGAGTACGAGCGGATCGTGCTCTTCCGCCTGGGTCGGGCCATCGGGCTTCGAGGCCCGGGCCTCGTCCTCATTAACGCGGTGACCGACAGGGTGTCATGGGTCGACCTCCGCGAGCAGTTCCTCGAAATCGAGTACCAGACGGCGATTACCCAGGACAATGCCTCCATCTCGATCGATTTCATCATCTTCTACCAGGTCGTCGACCCCGCGATGTCCGTGCTCCGGGTGCAGAACTTCGCGGGGGCTGCGCAGAACGTGGCCGCCACCACCCTTCGCAGTGTCGTCGGTGACATGCCCCTGGACGATGTGCTTTCCAAGCGCGAGGAGATGAACGCGTCCCTTCGCATCCGCCTCGACGAGGTCACCGAGCGCTGGGGTGTCAGGGTCACGACCGTGGAGGTCCGGGAAGTGAATCCGCCCAAAGATGTCCTCGAGGCCATGACGCGGCAGATGGCGGCCGAGCGTACGCGGCGAGCGGCCATCACGGAGGCGCAAGGCCAGAAGCAGGCTGCCATCACGCTTGCCGAGGGCACGAAGCAGGCGGCCATTCTTGCTGCGGAAGGGGAGCGGCAGTCCACCATCCTCCGAGCGGAGGGACTCGCAGCAGGGCTGGAGAAGATCCTCGTCGTCGGGCGGGGCCTCGATCGCAACACGATGCAGCTCCAGTACCTCGAGACGCTGAAACAGGTGGGTTCCTCTCCCTCGACCAAGCTGGTCGTACCCTTGGACCTGCTCGGCGGGCTGCTGAACGCGGTGGGGGGGTCGCTGCCAACGACGGCCACTGCAAGTTCCGGTCCGGCACCAGTCGACGGCGTACCGGTCGTCGGGGCCGGATCGGTGCTCGCCGCGTCTGCCCGAGTCGATCACGGCGGTGACGCTGAGCCGTCACGGCCCGTGCCTCCCGGGTAGGGCGCCGAGGGACTCCTGCAGCTCGATCGCTCGTTGAGCGCTACCGGCAGACGCATCGGGAGGATACTCGTGACCACGAGCCAAGCGGCGAGCGCCATAACCCCGATGAAGACATAGCCGTCGTTCGGTGAGAAGAACCGGATTGTGCGACCGTGCCGATGTCACACTTTGACCGGTTTCACCTCTGTCTCTCTCCTGACCCCTCAACGCGTTGAGGGGATAAGGAAGTCGACGAAACCCGGACGCTTCGGGGGTGTTGGTCTCTGAGACGAATGGCCGGCGGCCGCCGGCTCCGGCGATGCTCTTGACGAAATGTCGCTCCCGCTTGATTGCGAAGCAATTCTCGCGCGTCTCGATCCGTCGACGCTTACCGCGGTCATGGCGAGTCTCTTGGGGCCGAAGCGACTCGGCTTGGACTCGGGGTGGGTGCAGTTGTTGTCGATTTGAGATTGGTCAAGCGACTCTTCCTCGAGGAGTCACTGATTCCGTGACTGGGGCGAGACGAGCGGGTACTCCTGTACTCACGAATGGGTTGTTCTGTCCTCACGAACGGGTCGTTCTGTACTTACGAATGGTGCTTCCCGCGGGCGGTGGTGGTTGATGATTGGGCTACATGGCCCAATTGGAGAACCAGATGGCCAGCAGGCCAGCGAACTCATCCCCGGCGCGATACGTCGCCCTCATCGCTCTGATGATAGTTGCTCTCATAGGGGTCACCATCGGGCTTACCAATGCGACGGTGTTCGCTGCTAGACCGCCGAAGCCGAAGAGGCTCGCCACACCGATATTCACGCTGAGCCCAGGGGCGAATTCGCTTGCGCTCAACCGGTTTCGTGCAGTCCCGCACGCATCCACATACCGCGCCCAGCAGTGCAACGCCGCGGGCGGGGCCTGCAAGCTGGCGGTCACGGTCACGACGGCCGGACGAACGTTCTCAGGGCTTGTCGGTGGCAGGAAATACACGATCAAGCTGACTGCGATCGGCAACGGCAGGTCGTTTACGAACTCGGCGACGGCCTCGCGCATCAGCGTGCCGCTGATCATTCTCGCGACACCCAACTTCAGCCTGACCCCCGGCCCAGGTTTGCTCAGGATCGGCCGCTTTAACCCGGTCCCATATTCGTCGTCATACCGCGCCCAACGGTGCAACGCGTCCGGGGGGAACTGCCAGAGCGCGGTTGGTCTCACCACCGCGGGACACACCTTCTCCGGACTTGTTGGCGGGACGACCTACGCCATCAAGTTGATGGCCAACGGCAACCCGTCGGTATACGCAAACTCAGCTGCAGCATCGAGGACCGGCACCCCGGCCGCCACACGGCTTGCCACACCCAGCTTCTCGCTGGCCGTCGGCCCAGGCTCGGTGACGCTCAACAGCTTCAGCGCCGTGCCGCAACGCGTCGTCGTACAGCGCCCAGCTGTGCGATTCGGCAGGCAACAACTGCCAAGCGGCGGTGACGGTGTTGACGACGGGCCACGTCTTCACTGGGCTTGTCGGCGGTACGACCTACACCATCCGCCTCACCGCGATCGGCGACGGCACCGCGTACGCGAATTCGACGACGGTGGTCCTGGCAGGCACTCCCGAGCCCACGCCACTCGCGACGCCCAGCTTCTCCCTGATCCCTGGTGGTGGCTCGCTGACGATCAGCGGCTTAACGATGGTGCCCAATGCGTCCTCGTACGCCGCCCAACTCTGCGATATTGCGGGAAACAACTGCCAGGCACCGATCACGGTGACGACCTCGGGTTACGCTTTCACCAGCCTGAGCAACGGGACCACCTACACTGTCAAGGTCACCGCGATCGGCGACGGTACGATGTACACGAACTCTGCGGTCGGCTCGCAAACGGGAGCGCCGGCCGCCACACCGCTTGCCACACCCAGCTTCTCGCTGGCCGTCGGCCCAGGCTCGGTCACCATCAACAGCTTCACAGCCGTGCCCAACGCATCCTCGTACAGCGCCCAGCTGTGCGATTCGGCAGGCAACAACAGCGATCGGCGACGGCACGATGTACACGAACTCTGCGGTCGGCTCGCAAACGGGAGCGCCGGCCGCCGCACCGCTTGCCACGCCCACCTTTGCGCTGACCCCCGGTCCGGGCTCGCTGACGCTCAACAGTTTCAGCGCCGTGCCGCACGCGTCGTCGTACTCGGCCCAGCTGTGCGATTCGGCGGGCAACACCTGCCAAGCGGCGGTGACGGTGTTGACGACGGGCCACGTCTTCACTGGGCTTGTCGGCGGTACGACCTACACCATCCGCCTCACCGCGATCGGCGACGGTACCGCGTACGCGAGTTCGGTACCGGGTTCGCGAAGCGCAACGACCGGCCCGATCACCGTCGCGCCGACGGCGACAATTAGTGGCTCGAATACGCAGCTGAATGGCGCTGCCTACGTGGCCATCGCCCCGGATGGCACGATAGCCGTAGGTGACACACCCAGCCCCAACGGTTCTGTAAGCATTTTCAGTCCAGGAAGCACTGGGAACGTGACGCCATCCGCAGTACTCGATCCTTGCAGTGTTGAAGGCGCTGGCACTCCCGCTGCCCACTGTTGGCTTGGGTCGGTCAACACGGCGCTCGCATTTGATTCGAGCGGAACCCTCTACGTTTCTCAGACCGAGGGCTACACGGGAGCTGCAATCCTGGACTACCCCGAGACAGGCTCCGGGTATGGACCATCGTTTGGCACTTTTGGCGCCGGGGGTTATGCAGGCGGGCTTACCGTGACTCCATCAGGAGCGATCTACTGTACGAGTGTCGGTTATGGCTACCCTGGCATTGGTGTGGGTTCGGTCGCAGCTGGGGGTGTGACGAGCTCCTTCAATTCACCCACCTCAGGCAACGAGCAGAACTACGGCGAGCTGGCATCCGACGCAAACAACAATTTCTACGCTGTCCAAGGTGCCGGAGTTGTTGAGTTCGCTGCCGGCACAACCAATGTGGTCCGGACACTCGCAGGACCCAACACAGGCCTGACCTCGCCGGGCCAGATTGCTGTGGACTCAGGCGGGCGGCTCTACGTAGAGAATGGTGCAGGAATCAGCATCTTCGCATCGGGAGCCAGCGGCAATGTCGCCCCGATCGCCGTGGTGGATGCTACTGGGGGCATCGCCATCGGTCCCGACGATTCCCTTTATGTTGCTGCCGGATCCGCAGTGGAGATTTTCGCTCCCCTTTTTGCCCCGTAGCCTGGCGCGGCTTGTCCGTTAGTTGAACCGCGAGCAACGCGCACACCGCGCCCCCCGGTGTCCCGCTCAACCCGACCACGCGGTAGTCGCGCAAGACGTCGTCGCGCAGGAGGCCCTTGAGCACGCCCGCCGTGAATGCCGTATGACTCCCACCCCCTTGGCAGGCGGTCGCGATGCGTCGTGGGGGATCGGTGGTCGTCATCGGGGAGCCTTCTCGCGTTCTGTGCTCGACGCGTCGCCCGAGTCCGGCATCAGGCACAATCCGAGCCTGTTCTGACGGCGTTGCGGACCGGGCCTACCGACCGACCTTGCGTGTGGGATCAGGTTTGAGAGACGGTGTTACGCCCAGCCACGCGGCGGGAATCGGGTCCCGGATGGGACGCGACGTTGCGTCATCCGCACTCGTCCTGGCCTGGCTGGATACGCCCGGTCTCGTACGCGAGCACGACGGCTTGTACGCGGTCGGCCGGCACGGCGTTTACCGGCAGCACAGGTAGTGTGGCGTGAGCGAAGCTCTCCCACCAAGCCTTTGTCGTAGCGATCCCGTGGGGCTGAAGGCCGAGCTTCTCGGAAAGCCGGGCGTGCGTGACCGGGGCGTACCGCAGCCAGGTGTCGAGATCGTCAACTCCAAGCGCCTTGACGTCGCGCCAACGCTCATCTCCGCGTTTGCCGCGCGCCCACGCGTCGCGGTCCTTCCAGACATGGGTCGACACGGCGACGTACGTCGCCTGCGTCGTCGGTGTGCCATCAGGGGTGTCTGTTCGCTCGCTGTAGTCGTCGTCGGCTTTGGCGTTGACGTCTCTGCGCGTCGACAGCTCCCAAAGCGACAAACCTGCCGACACGTTCAACCCGTCGGTGGTCGCTCGCGCAGTCCCGTCCCAGCCAGAACTGTAAACGCCGACGCCAGAGGCGAAATCGAGCGAGAGCGACGCCCGGCGTCGTCTCCAGGATCAGTTGTCGGACGAGATCGGGCAGGTCAGCCGGGGCGCCCTGAGAGCGGCCCCAGTGCAGAAGATCGTCGCGATCGGCCAAGCCGAGACGAGCCATCAATCTGAGCTCTCTCCCTGGACAGCAAGCAGCACGGTCCGCATGCACCGCCTGCGACGTGTCACTCACCATCTTACGGTGCCTTCTCGCTTGGGTTGAGCGCGGATTCAAGGCTCTTCGGGCATCGAAGTGAGTGAGCGCGCGCGCTGAACAGGCCGAGATCGGCTTGAGAATCGGTGCCACGCGCAATCCGGTGCTCACCGTAACTTCACGTCTTCTCACAGAACCGAAGACGGGAGCATCGGATGCGCGTGACCACGCTATTGAAGCGTGTTCTGCGGCTTGGCCGCGGGCGGGTCGTTGGGGTTGAGCTCGTCGGGGAGGACGGCGCTGAGCAGGTCGTGGTCGAGGTGGCCCTCCAAGAGCGCCGGGTGATGCGCTGCTCCGGCTGCGCGATGCGGGTGCGCACCGCCTACGACAGCCGGCTGGTGACGTGGCGGCATCTGGATCTGGGCCGAGTCCGGTGCGCCATCCGCTGCCAGCTGCGGCGCCTGGAGTGTCCGACGTGTGGGGTGCGCAACGAATCCGTCCCGTGGGCCAGAGCCGGATCCCGCTTCACCCGGGCCTTCGAGGACACCTGCGTGTGGCTCGTCAAGGCCGCGCCCAAGTCCACAGTGGCAGCACTCATGCGCGTCGACTGGCACACGGTCGGCCGGATGATCGAGCGGGTCGTCGCCGAGCACGTCGCCCAGCGTGACGGCGACGGCTTGGATGGCCTTACCCGAATCGGGATTGACGAGCTCGCTTACCGCAAAGGGCACCGCGACCTGACCTGCGTGAGCGACCATGACTCGGGCGAGCTCGTCTGGGCGGCCCCGGGCCGCAGCCAGATGACCCTCGAGGCCTTCTACACCGCGCTCGGGCCCGAGCGGCGCCGGCATCTGGAGGCAGTGTCGCTCGACCTCAAACAGCGGCTGGATCACCGCCACGCGCACCCACGCCCCGGGCGCACGCATCTGTGCGGACCCCTTCCATGTGATCAAGCTGGCCGCAGACGCCCTTGAGCGGGTGCGCCGAGATGCCTGGCAGCGGCTTCGCGAGGAGGATCCCGCACGTGCGGCCTGGATCAAGGGGACGCGGTTCGCCGTACGCCGCCGGGCATCGCACCTGCGCCACGGCGATCGGACGATCCTCGATGCCTTGGAGCGTGACAACCACGCCATCTACCAGGGCTGGCTCCTGGTCGAGCAGCTCAAGCGGCGTCTACGAGGCCGACTGCGCCGCCGATGCGCATGAGCTTCTCGATGAATGGATCCTTGCGGCCTTGGGCAGCGATCTTGACCCGTTCATCACCTGCGCACTCACCATCGACGCCCACCGCGATCTGGTCGTCAACGCGATCACCGAGCGCCTGTCGAACGCGCGCCTTGAGGGGATGAACTCCACCGTGCGCCTGCTCAGCCACCGGGCCCGCGGCTACCGCAGGCTGCAATCGCTCATGGCAATGATCACCCTCGTGTGCGGGCGGATTCCGGTGAAGTTACCCACCTAAACCCCCGAAGAGCCTCGTTATGGCCGTCCTTACTTGGGGAACGGACCAGGAAGTTCAGATCCCTCGAACCACGCTCGATCAGATCGTCAGGAGGCCCCGCTGGATCGTCGTCATGGTGACCGCGGAGTGCACCCTCGCTGGCGACCAGTCTGGCACTTCCGCGCTGCAGTGGTCCAAGCCTCTCGACGACATGAGAGCACCGCTCCTTCGCGAGGGTGAACCCGGCAGGCCTCGAGGATCGACGTGGCGGACTCGACCCGGTGTTGCACCGGGTCGCTCTCGACCGGGTCTTGCCGCTGATCGGCGACACGCCGGCCGAGTCACTGACGCCGGCCGACGCCGCCGAAGCGATCGCCGTCAGGAAGGCGAGACGCCGACCGAGGGGGACGGTCCGTCCAGGTGCCGCTCTGGGTTGCCGACGTAGACCTGGCGGGGGCGCGAGATCTTCTGCTCGGGATCCGAGACGCCCTCCTCCCACTGGGTCAACCAGCCGGGCATCCTCCCGATGGCGAAGAGCACCGGGAACATCTCGACCGGGAAGCCCATGCTCTGGTAGATGATGCCGGAGTAGAAGTCGACGTTCGGGTACAGCTTGTGCTCGATGAAGTACTCGTCGACGAGGGCGACCCTCTCCAGCTCGAGGGCGATGTCGAGGAGCGGGTTGCGGCCGGTCACTTCGAAGACTTCGTCGGCGATGTGCTTGATGATCTTCGCCCGGGGGTCGAAGTTCTTGTAGACGCGGTGCCCGAAGCCCATGAGGCGCAGCTCGCCGCGCCTGACCCGGGCGACGTAGTCGGGGATGTTGTCCACCGAGCCGATCTCAGCCAGCATTCGGAGCACCTGCTCGTTGGCGCCGCCGTGCAACGGCCCGTACAGTGCCGCGGCGGCTGCGGCGGCGGCCGTGTAGGGGTCGGTGTGGGAGCTGCCGACGGCGCGCATCACGCTTGCCGAGCAGTTCTGCTCGTGGTCGGCGTGTAGCATGAACAGCACGTCCAAGGCCCGTTCCAACACCGGGTTCGGGCGGTAGCGCGCGTCGGACGTCTTCCACATCATGTTCAAGAAGTTGCCGGCGTAGGACAGCTCGCTGTCGGGGTAGGCGTAGGGCCACCCCATGGCGTGGCGATAGGCGAACGCCGCCAACGTCGGCATCTTGGCGATGAGGCGCACGATCTCCAGGCGCCGCACGTCGGGATCGCCGATGTGCTTGGCCTCGGGGTAGAAGGTGGAGAGCGCGGCGAGGGTGCTCACCAAGATACCCATCGGGTGGGCGTCGTAGTGGAAGCCGTCGATGAACTTCTTGATGTTCTCGTGGACCAAGGTGTGGTGGGTCACGAGGTCCACCCAGCGCTTCTTCTCGTCCCTCTCGGGCAGATCGCCGTTGAGCAGCAGGTAGGCGACCTCGAGGAACGAGGACCGCTCGGCCAGCTCCTCGATCGGGTACCCGCGGTAGCGCAGGATGCCGGCGCCGCCGTCGAGATACGTGATCTGGCTGCGGCACGAGGCCGTGTTCATGAAGCCCGGGTCGTACGAAAGGAGGCCGAAGTCCTCCTCCGAGGTCTTGATCTGGCGCAAGGCGGTGGCGTGGACGGCACCGTCCTCGATGGGCACCTCGTAGGTGCGCCCGGTCCGCCGGTCGGTGATCGAAAGTCCTGCTACACCCGTCTCGGACGTGATGGCTGTCACCTCCCTCTCCGCGTGCGGTGGCTGGCCCTGGTCGCGGGAGCCCACGGGGCGCTACGACCTACGACACAATCGTCCACGCGGCGACGGGGCGGCGGGCAGGGCTGATGGTCCCATTTTCCGGCGTCGTCCGACCTTCGTCGCCATTCCTGGTCGAGCGGTCAGGCGACGTGGGAACACGCTGGGCGTGCAGCCAGCGTCCGGTGGTCGGCGCTCATCCCGGGGCGGGTGGCCTCGGCGACGACGGTGGCCATCGAGAAGTCGGGCGCCCTGAAGCCCAACTTCGCCCATGCGGGCGGCCACTACGCGCGCTTCCTTGAGGAGCGGCGCTAAGACTATGAGAAGGCAGAGAAGTACTACCGGATCGCCTGCGCAGAACCGCCCGCAAAGAACACCCACGTCACCCCCCACGGCTTCTACGCACGTTTTCTGTGGCGGGTCCGGCGCGACGATGACGCGGCGGAGGCGATGTTCAAGCAGGCGCTCGCCGCAAGCACCGGCGAGAACAACGCGGTCTCTTTGTACGCCGACTTCCTCTCTGAGTCGCGGTTCGATGGTCTTGCCCGAGTTTCGTTGACTCGGTGATCTACCCCGGGTTTCGTAGAGTCGGGTTTCTAGAGTCCTTCGGCAGCAAGGAGGATTCCAATGCCCCGCCGCTATCCCGCCGAGATTCGTCGCCAGGTGGTCGAGCTCGCCCGCTCAGGCACCAAGGTCACCCAGCTGGCGACCACCTTCATGGTCTTTGAGGCGACGATCTACAACTGGCTGCGCCAGGATCGCATCGACCGAGGTGAGATTGCCGGAGCCAGCACCGACATGGCGCTGGAGCTCGCCGCCGCAAAGCGGCGCATCCGCCAGCTGGAAACCGAGCTGGCGGTGGCCCGCAAGCTCAACGAGGTCTTCCTCGAGCAGGGGGTCTCCCCAAAAGGCTCTTCCAGGTGATCGATGCCCTGACGGGTGAAGGCATCAACGTGCGCCACGCCTGCCGGCGTGTGGGGGTCAGTGAGTCTGGCTACTACGCCTGGCGCAGCCGGCCCGCTTCACCGCGGGCGCTACGGCACATCTTCTTGGCGACTCAAGATCACCCAGGTTCACCGCGACTCCGGCGGCGTCTACGGCGCCCACCGCGTCACCGCCGAGCTGCGCTTCGGCCGCCAGATCATCGTCGGCCACAACGCCGTCGCACAGATCATGCATGAGCTCGGCATCAAGGGCGTCCCCAGACGCCGCTTGCCGCGCGGCGCCCGGGTGGGCAACGTGGGCTTCGTGCAGCGACGGTTCGGACGCAGCGCTCCCGATCAGCTTTGGATGACCGACATCACCGAGCACCCCACCCCCAGAAGGCAAGGTGTACTGCTGCGCGGTCATCGACGCATTCTCGCGCTACATCGTCGGCTGGTCGGTCGACAGCACCCAAACGACTGTGCTCGTCACCAATGCGCTCGGAATGGCCATCCGTCGGCGCAGCATCGAAGATGGCCTGGTGATCCACACCGACAGGGGTGTCCAAGGCGGATTCAATCGGTCGTCGCAACACCGGCTTGTTGGACAGAGAGTAGATGCTCGTCGAGGGCCTCTGCCGGTGTCCTCCATCCGAGCGTCTTGCGTGGCCGCGTGTTGAGGGCGTGAGCGACGGCGTCGAGGTCCCAAGCGGTGTGTCTGGTGAGGTCGGTGCCCTTGGGGAAGTACTGGCGCAAGAGGCCGTTGGTGTTTTCATTTGTGCCGCGCTGCCAGGGCGAGTGCGGGTCGCGAAAGTAGATCTCAAGGCCGGTCGCGATCCGCAGCCGCGCATGCTGGGACATCTCGGATCCCTGGTCCCAGGTCAGCGACTGGCGCAGCTGCTCGGGCAGTGTCGTGATCGAGGTGGTGATGGCGTCCCGGACGGCCTCGGCCCCGTGCCCGGCGAGCGCGGGCCCGTTCTTGACCCGGGGCGCGTCGTCGTACCCGTCCATGCGAGGCAGGTGCAACAGCATCACAAACCGGGTGGTGCGCTCCACCAGGGTGCCGATCGCCGAGCGTCCCAACCCGAGGATGAGATCGCCCTCCCAGTGGCCGGGAACCGCACGGTCCCGGGCCTCGGCGGGGCGCTCAGAGATCATGATCTCGGGGCTGACGAACGCCTTGCCCCGGCCCCGGGTACGCGCCTGGGGCACGCGCAGCGCACGCCCGGTGCGAAGGCACGCGGCCAGCTCGCGACGCAACGCCCCGCGGCCCTGGACATAGAGCGCCTGGTAGATCGCCTCGTGCGAGATCCGCATGGACGCATCATCGGGGAAATCGACCGCCAAGCGGGGTGAGATCTGCTCCTGAGCTCCACGATGTGGCCCAGCGCCGGTCGGCGTGGCGCCCGTGACGCCGCCCGATCCAACGCACATCGGGCCCCTCGACGCGCTCGCCGTCAGGCCTGGCGATCACACCGGCCAGGCGATCGTTGACGTACTGGCGAAGCACGTCGTTGGCGGCGAGCTTGGAGACCTTGGGGCGGCTGGCGCGCCGCTCGGCGTGCCAGTGTGCGGTCGTTGCCCGGTATTCCAGGCGATACGTGCGCGTGGAGGCATTGCGCCGAAGCTCTCAGCGAAATCGTCGAGGGGGCACGACCCAGTCGGTGGGCGATCTCACGCACCCCGGCCCGCTGGGCGCGCATGATCGCGATCTCTTCACGTTCGGAGAATGACAAATAGCGCCCCGATACCGGGGCCAACGAGATGGGAGGCATCCCGCCAGCCTGCCGGAACCACCTGGATCCGACAGCGGGCGATACCCCGGCCTGCGCGGCGGCGTCCTCCGTCGATAGGCCCTGGGCAACGGCCTCCCAGAACCGCACCCGATCCTCGCGCCGCGCTGTGGACGGCCGACCTGGTGACCACATCTGGCCCCGCATCGCACGGACGGCTTGTTGACGCTCCCGAACACCCATCGCTGACCACCTCCATCTCGAGGTGTTGCGACGACCGATTGAATCCGCCCAATTTACCTCGTGGGCGTTCAGCCAGAAGGTCCACGACCTGGGTATCTCCCCGTCGATTGGGGCCGTGGGCTGCCCGTACGACAACGCTGTCGTCGAAGCCTTCTGGGGCCGCATGCAGGTCGAGCTGTTCAACCACAAGTCCTGGAAGACCCGCATTGAGTTGGCCTCGGCGATCCATGACTACATCGAGCTGTTCCACAACTCCCGGCGCCGCCATTCCTCGCTTGGAATGCTCACGCCAACCGAATACGAGAACCGCTACTTCCAAACTCACGAAGCCGCCTGACTCCAGATCCGCGATTCCACCAAAGTGGGGCTAGATCAGGGTGTCAACGGAAGCGGGTCAACTCCACTCGCGCGCACCCCGACCGTCGCTGGTGCGAGAAGCGAAATCAAGCGCGCCATGCCAATGACGATCCCTTAGCTGGGTGATCCCTTTGCTTGCACTGCACAGAGTCTGACTTGAAGCGCGCGGCGACGTGGATTCGCGGTTGACCAGACCATACTGGCCACGGCGGGCGATCGGGCGAGGAGGTCGCCGCGACGCTTGCGGCCCACGCTCGCAACCTCGAACGCCACTTGCACGATCGGGATCCCGCCGATCCGGATAGGGCCGGCGGGCGGGCTTGAGGGCGGGTCCGCAGGCGGCGATGATCGTCCAACAACCTCGCGACGTCGCAACCAGCCCCGGCGATCCGGCCAGCTTGGCGTCGCGGTCCAGTCACCCAAGCACCGGCAGTCACGGCGGGTCCACGGGACCCGTTCCTGCGCCGAGTGCCCCGCACCAGGAGGTCACCGTGTCACCTCGCAGTCTGCCCCTTCCAAGCCACGCGACCGTGGTCGCCTATGCCGCGCTGGCCATCGCCCTCGGGGGCTCCGTCGCGTCCGCGGCCACCATGATCAACGGCGGGTCGATCAAGCCCCACACCGTGCCGGGGACCGCGCTCAAGAACCACACTCTCTCCGAGACCCAGCTTAACCTGTCGGGCCTGCCCGACATTCCCAACCCTTCAACGCCGTACGCGGCGAACTACCTGCACAACAGCGGGTTGGTGCGCCTGTCCGGAGGCCAGAGCCGCCTGCTGTTCAATCACGCGCCCTGGCAGGTCACCGCGACCTGCGTCAGCGTCAGCCCCGGCGTGTGGAACGCCGAGACGACGCTGCGTAACGGCGGCGCGTCGTCGGCCCAGGTCGCGACCGAGTACTCCAACTACGGCCAGTCGCCGTCCAGTGTGCTCGCCCCCGGCGCGACCGCCAACGTCGGCTATGACAAGGTCCAGAACACGGCCGGCGAGTCGTACGGGTTCAACGGCGGCTACAACGACATCGACGTCGCGACGCTCGGCGGGCACTCGTACCTGCACGCCAACGGCCTGGTCGGGGCGAACGCCTTCGGCGCCGCCTGCGTCTGGGACCTGACCTTCACCAACTGACCATGCCCGGGTGCGGGGTCCGTCGGGACGGGCCCCGCGCGGGTAGAGTGGGGCACGGCGGCAGCGACCGCGAACGGCCCGCGCTGCGCGCACGCGCTCGCCGGAGAGCCGGCCGCCGCTGACCTCGCTGCCCACGGCGCTCGGCATCCCCGGCACCAATCGCGCCGCCGGACGCCCTAGTGGACCCGGGACGTGCTGTTCAATCCGCCCGCTAGGACAGTGCCAAGGGTCCGCACTGAAGTCTTTGGCGCAGACCAGGCTCCTCGTCACGATCAGCCCGGCCACCTGAGGGCGGCTGGAGCTTCCGAGACGGCAGGTCTCGGTCTGATGCGGCGTCGCGTCGACGACCTCTGCGTCTGGTTTGGGATCGTTCCCGTCGTCGGCGATCTGAGCCTGTTTCAAGCGGAGTCCGTACGTTAACCTGAATGCATGGGTTGCGTTGGACGCCAGTAGGTGAGCGCCAGCAGGACGATCAGGGGCCCGCTGTTGACGTCGGTTCCGGACCCCGTGAGGATCCCCCCAAAGTCCTCAGCCAGCCAGATCCACACCCCCACCAGCATCGCCAGCACCAGAATCCCGGCGATGTCCCAGCGCGCGAACACCGACAGGCCGATCACCACGCACGCGACGGCAAACAGCAGCGAGATCAGGGCCCCGTGGCCCGCGTACATCTGCGACATGCGGGTATCGAGGCCGCTGATCCAGCCCGGCTCCCCGGAGCCCATGCCAGAGACCATGCCGCTCAGCGAATCCGCGCCCCGGTCGGAGGGCAGCAGCTGGTAGACGGCAAAGCCGATCCACAGCGCCGCCCACAGCAGGCGCGCGGCCGCCATGCCGATGGGGGAACGCTCGGCCACCGATCGGAGCGTACCCGAGGCGGGGACCACAACACGGTCCTCGGGCACCGGAAACACGAGGATCGCGATCACCGCGTAGAGGATCACAGCGCCCGGAAGGCCCATGGTCGGCGAGCCCGCGGTGAACACGGCGCCGAAGCCCTCCGCGAACCACCAGACGATCAACGACCAGCCCACGGATGCCGCCAGCGCCCAGCGGACCGAGCGCGACCAGAAGATTCCGAGCGCGATCGCCAGCTGCGTGAGGGCAAAGAGCGTATTCCAGGCGGCGATGTGCGGTTCCACGAAGTGCGCCATTCCCGTCATCGACTCGCCGAGCACGCCGGGGACCCCGGTTGCCGTCGGCGCCATGATCTGGGCCGGAAACGCCCTCGAGAACATGAACGGCTGGAATTGCAGGGCGGCATCGATGAGCCAGATGAGCCCGAGGCCGAGCTGCAGCATGCGCCGCCGGTCGCGCCTGTCCCAGCCGACGGCGTCGCGAGCGCGCGCACCGACGGACTCGTCGGCGGCGACACCTGGAGCGAGGTGCCCGACGGAAGGAGCTGTGGTCATGGGCGGCATTATGCTAGGGGGCGGGCACGGCGAAGGGGTCGGATGTCACCCTCACCGTTCTCCTACACACCGTAGGAAACTTGCCGCCGGATCGGCGAGTGACGGACGTCCCCTGGACTCGTGGGCGCATTGCAGTCGGCAGAGGACCGCGCTGCGCGCAATGCTCACCGAAGCGGAGCGACGCACGGCCACATCCAGCCAGGAGGTCCAATGAGCCGTCGAATGCTGAGCCTCGCTGCGATTGTGGTCGTGGTCGCGGGCGTCTTCGCCGCCGGTCTCGCGGTCAGCGGCAGCGGCACGTCATCGTTGCACGCCTCCCCGATCAACCCATCGCTACCCGCGCCCGCCACCGCCGGACGCGATTCGACCGGGCAGCTGGTGAGCGTCCCCGAGGGTGGGCGCCCTGCGCTGGTGACCTTCTTCTACGCACACTGCCTGACCACGTGCCCGATCATCGCCGGCGAGATCGCCGCCGCACTCAACGAGGTTGGCCCGGCCACAACGAGCGGGATCGACGTCGTCGCGATCTCGGTGGACCCGCAAGGGGACACTCCTGCGGAGGTGAACCACTTCCTAGCCGTCCACGACCTTTCCGGCCGGATGAACTACATCATCGGCACGCGCAGCCAGCTCTCCCCCCTGTGGCAGGCCTGGGACGTCAGCGTCAAACCGGGCGCGGAGATCTACGTCCCGGCGATGCGCATGTACATGCCGCAGGTCAACCATTCCGCCGTGGTCTACCTGATCAACAAACAGGGTCAGGAGATCGGGACCTACAGCGGCTCCACGATCATCCCGGTGGCAGACCTCGCCGCGGACATCAGGACTCTGGTCAATAGTTGATATGGGTGATCCCTGTCAAGGTCGTCGCGCACGGCCCAAACCCCTCTTGGAACTACGCCGCCTTTCGTATCGCGTCTGGGACGACGGGTGGGACATGCGTTTGAACCTGCCGGCTGTCGCGAAGAAAAAGCCTCGTCGAGCGGCCACGCCGGTTCACGCGATGCTCAACTACGGCTACGCGATCCTCGAGACGGAGGCAATCCTCGCCTGCCATGTGACGGGGCTTGATCCGGCGCTCGGGTTGATGCACACCGACACGCGCTATCGGGGGTCACTTGCGAGCGATCTCATGGAGCCGGTACGGCCGATTGTCGACAAGGTCGTGCTCGACTCAGTAACGGGACGGGAGCTCGCGCGAGGCGATGTCGTCGAGACCCGAGAGGGCGTCTGCCGGCTGGGCCCTGACCTCGCGCGTCAGCTTGCGGCGTCGGCATTGAAGCTGCTCAGCAGCCTGGTACCGGAAGTCGGGCACCTCCGCAGCAGCTTGCTCGCCGGGGGCGCCGACAATCCGATGGGCGTGCGCAAACCGTCGAGGCCAGCGATCAAAGTGCGTACCGTCACCCCACCCTCGAACGGTGGGAGGAGAATCGCCCAAGTATGACGCACATCGATGTGTCGCGGTCCGTGATGGTGGGGCTGTGGCCGCCCGTGCCCCCGGTCGCGTGTGCTCAGAACAGGGGCGGGTAGCGCTCCAGGAGTTCCTTGAGGCGCCGCGACCGCTCGGCGGCGTCGTAGTTCGGGCCGGCGGCGATCGCCTGTTTCTGCTCGCACCTGGCGGGGCTCGTCGGCCTCGAGGAGTCGGGGGTATGAAACTGAAAGCGTCCGACAGGAACAGGTCCCAGAAGCTCATTTTCAGGTAGCGCACCCCCGACTCGGCCGAGCCCTTCTCGCGCGGGGTGGCCGGCGTGCAGGGGACACGATTCGCGACCAGACCACCGGCTAGGCCGTTCCGCCACCGAGATGGCGGTGGCGAGTTGCCCTGCCTCGGCGCGCCCAGCGATCTCGCGTGGCAAGCTCTATTCGCGCGCTTGACGTCGATCGCTGCTCCGCGGCGCTGATCCTCAAGCGCGACGCGCTTGCCGAGAAACCGCACCATTCATCGAGAGCCAACGATGCCGCCCGAAGCGCAGATCACCGACCACCAGCGGCGTTCCATCTCCGTTCGGTTACGCCACATCGAGCAGCTTGCTGGGAGCCTGCCCAGGGAAGGCATGCAACACGAACTGGATCGACTCGCGGGGTCAATCGCGGCCATGCGGAAGGCCATCGACATCAACGAACCAGCAGCGGGGCCCGCGCCAGGGCCAACCGCTCTCGCGTTCATGTGGGTCGATGTTCAAGAACTTCATCCTGACCAGCTCCAGGCCTATGGCGAGTTGAGCGTTGAGGCGCGGCGGGTGCTTGAGGTCCACGCACGTGACCTGGAGGACCGCGTCCAAGATCTTGAACTACGCGCGAACGCGATCCGGGGTCGCTCCCCTCGCTGACGCGGTCTATCCGCTCGGGTGGCTTGGCGGCCCGCAGTCTGCCGCGGCAGGTCCAGACTCCGCCCACAGACCGAGGCGGACCGCAAGATCGCTGCCAACGACGGCCACTGCAAGTTCCGGTCCGGCACCAGTCGACGGCGTACCGGTCGTCGGGGCCGGATCGATGCTCGCCGCGTCTGCCCGAGTCGATCACGGCGGTGACGCCGAGCCGTCACGGCACGCGCCTCCCGGGTAGGGCACCGAGGGACTCGTGCAGCTCGATCGCTCATTGAGCCCTACCGGCACGCATCGGGAGGATGCTCGTGACCACGAGCCAAGCGGCGAGCGCGATAAGCCCAATGAAGACATAGCCGTCGGTCGGTGAAAAGAAACCGCATTGGGCGACCGTGCCGATGACGATGCCGATGAGCACCGTCCCCAGTTCACTGGGGATCAGGGTGTCACGGCGAGATGACGTCGAAGAGCCCGCAGGGTGTGTCACCCTGGGCCGTGCCCCGGGGGTCGACTCGCCGATCCATCGTCTAGCTCGACAGCCCCGGTGAGCGATAGGGACTGCGCGATCGACAATCTGCTCGAAAGGTCATGCGACAGGCTGCGGCGTTTGTCGTAGCCCGGCGCCTGCTCGTCCGCTCGGGTCATCTCGACGCCTACGACCGTCAGCAGGCGCGGGTCCGGGCGATAAGTAGCAGACGGCGGCGATGCGGGCCAAAGGGCCTCCGTTCGGAACCTGCGGGCGAGGCGCAGACTCGCCCGGCTCGGCGGCCGGTGCACGGCCCGACGCCGCGCACCGGCGCGTCGGGATTTCGGGTTCCCGGTCTAGAACATCCCGTTCGCGTTGGCACGAGGGACGTCGGGCATGAGCCACGGGGCGGAGTTGGTCGGGCTGCCGACCAGCTGGAGGGCGTCCCAGTGCTCGATCGCCATCCCGTCGGCGTCCATCTTGTAGATGTCGACGCCTGCGAGCCCCTGGTCGTCGGGGTCATCGTTGAACAGGCCGAGGAAGTTCACGTGCGCCCACACGTAGTCGTCGACGGCGATGATGCGGTGGACCACGATCCGGGGACGGGCGCGCTCCTTCGCGACCTGCCCGAAGAACCCTCCGAGCGCCTCGGGGCCGTCAGGGATGAGCGGGTTGTGCTGGATGTACGAGGGGCTGACGTACTTGGAGGTGGCCTCCTCGGGCTTCTTCTGGTTGATCATCAGGTCATAGAAGGCAAGGATGTTGTCCTTGTTGCGGACGGCGCGGGCGTCGTTTGTGTCGACGAGCTCGATCACGGCGGGACTCCTCTGGTTGGGTGGAACGGTTGGGGGGCTCAGCGGAGGCCGACGAGCTGGAGGCGGAGCGCGTCCAGGTCGGCGTCCGACTTCTCGCGAGCGGCGCGGAGCATGTCCTCGGCGTCGGGGCCGACCGGTGCGCGGCTCGGGGCGGGCACTCGCTCCGACAGATCGATCACCTCCGAGGCCGCGAGGGCTGAGTCGAGCCCGTTGCTCTGCATGGTGTTCATCGTCGACGCGAATACGGCGAAGGCGTCCCCGTACAGCTCGCGCTGGTCGGGCGTCATGCCGTCGGCGACCCGCTCGAGATTGGAGGCCGTCTTCGCCGGGCCGCCGGTGCGCATGTTGCCCGGCGCGATCACCACCACGTCGATGCCGAATGGCTTGAGCTCGGCCCGGTAGACGGTGGCGAACACCTCGATCGCGGCCTTCGACGCACCCGAGGGCCCGTTGGTGGACCTGCCCAACCCAACCAACTACTCGGCGGAGGGAAAGCGCGTGCTCTTCACGTTCGCCGGCATGGGGCTCGGTCTGGTGGTCATGTTCATCGCGGATCGGATGCAAAAGCACTCGGCGAAGACCACGCTGAAGCCCGCGTGAGCGACGTGCACGCAGCCGTATGGCACCCCCCTTTTTGCTGATGGTCGGGGGTAGGGTCACGGCAGGGCCTTTTGCTCTTCGCGGTCGCGTCAGCGCCGCGATTCGTGCACCCACAATGGGATGGTCGATATGAGCTTCTTGCACTTCCTGTGGACGGTGGCCGTCGCCTTCGTGTTCGTGATGTTCCTGGTGCTCTTCATTGCCGTCGTCGTCGATGTATTTGGCCGTCATGATATTTCGGGATGGACGAAGGTGGGCTGGCTCATCTTGGTCTTCGTGTTGCCGCTGATCGGTGTGCTGATCTATATCGGCCTCCGCCCCGTCGGAGTGCACGGCTAAAGAGTCACCGCCAGGGCGCGAGCGGGCTAGGCGTCCTCGGATTCGGTTGTGCCCGCCCGTGCAAGGCCTCGCTTGCCCGCGCCGACGATGATCCGCACGACCCCGCCGATCAGGACCAGGTCCAAGATCATCTGCGCAGACACGACCAGACGCGCCGAGTCGGTGGCCGGGGTGATGTCGCCGAAGCCGACCGTCGAGAACACCGTGATGGTGAAATACAGCGCGCGCGTATGGTCGAGCCCCTGGGTGAACGTCGTACCAGACGCATGGGACATCGACAGGTAGATCGTCGCGAACAGGACGAGAAACAATGGGATGATGACCCCGAGGGCGACAGCTGCGCGCAACTCAGGAAGATCGGCCCGCATGATCCGAAACGTCTGCCACGCCACGACGGCTACGAGCACTACGACGGCGATGACCAGTCGCGCGAGGTCGCCCGCCCCCGAGCTCACCCCCACCGGAACCGCGTAGAACAAGCCGATGAGCACCACCCACGCCACGATGACCTCGGCGACGGCCCGGGTGGCCGCGCGGCGGCGGGCGCGCTTGCTGAGGTCCGCGAGTCGATGGGCCGTCACCGCAGCGTGCCTTCCGTCACTCCGATCGCGTACTGGTGGACCGGTCGGTCATCCGACCACCACTCAGGCACCGGTGCCAACGCTAGCGCACAGCCCACCGGGAGATCGATGGTGCGTGCTGTCGCCGCCGTGGACCGCGGCGCGGAGCGGTGTCAGGGGTCGCGCGCTGCTCCCGCGCCGGGATCTCTCGGCCACGGCATCGTGGCTCGCTCGCGCCTGGTTGAGCGAGCCACCGTCCGGTCGCCCTACTCGGCGTCCTCTTCGGCCTCAAGCTCGGCTTCGAGCGCGATGATGACGACTCCCAGCGCGTCGGTGATGTTCATGGCTGCGGAAAGGGTCCGCGCCGTACCGACAATCGGCGCGACGGCAACCAAGATGTCTTGGACCTGCTCGATCGTGACCCCGGCGTCCATCGCCGGGCCGACGTGCAGCAAGTACGAGGTGGCAGGTGCATCGACGGCCGCGAGTGCGGCAATTCGGGCGGCGATCAGCGAGTTGTCGTCGAGGCCGCACCGGGCAACCGACTCGGCGGTCATCGCGGCGATGGTGTCGAGGACGGGGTTCTCTCCGGGTGCGTCGGGCATGGTGGTCCTTTCGATTGAGCGAGATCAACAGCAGAACTCGGCACCGGTCAACCTACAGGCGGTCACGGTCCGACCTGCGGGCCGTGCTCGTCGGTTGCGAACCCGTGAACTTGGGGCTGCTGCGACTCAGCACGGCTCATGCGAGAGCGATGACCCCCCGTCGTGGCGCGGGTTCGCTGCACAGGGTAAGCGGGGGTCGCTCGGCGATCGTCACGGCCGTACCGTGCGGGGGCATCGAGCGAAACGCCCTCGTGAACGCTGCCGCCTGCTCGGCGGCGGGCCGGGTGTGCAGGCAGCGCCCGATGGTGGCGAGCGGACTGTGGTCCATCGCCTCTCCCGACCTCTGCCGAGGGTTGAAGGAGTGCCCACTCGGCGCTCGGGACGATCCATAGTCCCTGCTGCTGCCGTACTGCCGATCGCTAGACAGTCAGCGGTCACGACGGCGAATCGCACGGCGCACGGAGCGATGCTCGGATGAGCGCTGCGTCGCTCGCCATGGCCGACGAACCTAGGAAGTGGCCAGGTAGTAGATGCTGCTCGCCACCAGATAGAGGCCGAGTCCCAAGGAGAGGATGACGATGACCTGGTCAGTATGGGACTCGATCCAGGTCCTGATCCTCCGGGTGAAGTCTTGGCCGCGCTCGGGCCTGAAGGCAGCAAGGAGCTCCAGCGTGATGATGATCGAGCTCGCGATCAGGCAGAACAGCAGGAGCGCCAGGTCGTCCTGCCACGAGGAGAGATTGGCATTGACGATCACTGTGACGCCTGCTGCGATCTTGCCCCACGACTGCGTCAACGGCGCGAGTGCGAACGCGAACCACATCGACATGTTGTCGATGTCGGTTTGCCATTTCGGAGTCTTCTTGGGCGGCTTGGGCCTGCCCATCCGGCGGCGCTGACGGATGCCGAAGTAGATGAGAACGAGGCCGATCACGAGCTTTACAACGAGTGCCGCTATCGCGGGAGCCGAGTTGGGCTTGGGCGGGTTGTTCTGGGTGATCAACAGGGTGGCGGCGATGACCACTACGAGCGAGACGAGCCAGCCCAACGTGAAGGCCGCGCCGTTCCTGACGCCGCGTTTGGACGCGAGGATGAGCAGGAACGTCGTCAGCGCAATCGGGGAGAGCGCTATCGCCAGCCCGATTACGACCAGGTCGAGGATCATGGGACCAATCGATCTTGCATGCGTGGACTAGCCTATCCGGCGGCGCCAAGGACACGACTCGACGTCCGATCCCGGGTTGGCGTGATACGTCGGCGTGCCCCGTCCACTCCTTCCCCACACCCCACCCGTCCGCGACCAGATCAGGCCGACCCCAGCGCCGGTCCGGTTTCGATCGGCGTTATCTCTTATCCCCTCAACGCGATGAGGGGTTAAGGGAGTCGACGAAACCCGGATGATCCCCACACAATGCGGCGATTCGCCGCTTTGGCTCCAGTTGGCTGTGCGGACGTCGGCACCATGTTCTTGTGCCCGGGCGCGCCCAAGTCGTCGCGCTAGAGTCGACCTGCGTGTGTGTGTGAACGACCGGCGGCGCCAGGAGTCGTGTTTGTTGAGGTCTGTCTCGGCTGACCCGCCCCGCGCACCTGATGGGATCGTCATTCCGCTCCCCGACGGTGACCTCGTGCTCCGCCACCTCGTGCTCGATCTCAACGGCACCGTCGCGGTCGACGGCGCGGTCCTTCCCAGCGTCCGGGACCAGGTCGCGCGCCTCCGAGAGCGCCTGGACATCGTGCTCGTCTCAGGAGACACGTTCGGCACAGCGGGCGAGGCTAGCGTGCAGCTGGGCGTCCGCCGAATCGAGCTCGCACCGCTCGCGCAAGGCACCGCAAAACTTGCGATCGTGAACGAGCTCGGCGCCTCATGCACGGCGGTCATCGGCAATGGGCGAAATGATGCGCCCGCCCTCGAAGCAGCCGCGGTCGGTATCTGCGTGGTCGGTCACGAAGGCGCGGCACGTATGGCGGTTGAGGCTGCCGACGTCGTCGTCGCAGATATCACGCGGGCACTCGACCTTCTGTTGTCTCCTGCGCGCCTCGTTGCCACGCTGCGACGCTGAGGAAAAGGTGCTCACTGGGAAACGCTCGGCCGGCAACCCTTGTGGGGGCGCTCGGCTCCCGCGCCCTCGCTGGTGGGAACGCCGCCGCAGAGCTGGTAGATTCTCCACCGCGCGATGAGGCTCGCGCTGAACCGCCCCATCGGGGCTGATGGCCTCTACCTCAGGTAGACCACGGCACCTTGTGGAGGGCGGTAATGGGCACCTTTGGGCTGGCCGCGATCCTTGCTGCGGCGATCCTCGCCGCCAGCATGATCTCGGTGGAGATCGGCTTTTCGGTCGCGTTGGTCGAGCTGGCCCTCGGGGTCATAGTCGGCAACGCGTTCAATCTTCACGTCACGACGTGGCTCACTTTTGTAGCTTCATTTGCGGGGGTCGTGCTGACGTTCCTGGCCGGCGCGGAGGTCGACGTGCCGCTGTTCCGCCGCGAGTGGCGGGCGAGCACGCTCGTCGGGGCTGTGTCGTTCGCCGGGCCTGCGGTAGTCGCCGGCGCGTTTGCCTACTGGGGACTCGGCTGGACGCGCCAGGCGGCCGAGATCTGCGGCATCGCGCTCTCGACGACGAGCCTTGCGGTGGTCTACGCGGTGCTCGTAGAGAGCGGGCTCAACCAGACCCTGGTGGGCAAAAGACTGATGTCGGCGACCTTCGTGACCGACCTCCTGACCGTGACGGCGCTCTCGGTGCTGTTCATCACGCCGACCATATGGATCGTGCCATTTGTGGCGGTGTCGCTCCTCCTGATCGTGGGCCTTCCGCGCATCGCGCCGACCTTCTTCGGCCGCTACGGGGATCGGGTCATCGAGCCCGAGATCAAGCTCGTATTTGCGGCGCTGTTTCTTTTGATGTGGCTGGGCGACCGCGCCAACTCGCAGGCAGTCCTGCCCGCATTCATTCTCGGCTTGGCGCTCTCGAGCCACTATGCCCAACACCGGCGTGAGCAGCAGCGTCTGCGGATCGTGGCGTTCGCATTCCTGACGCCGTTCTTCTTTTTCAAGGGCGGCATGAGCGTCTCGCTCCCAGCCTTGTGGGCGAATCTGGGTGTGCTCGGCCTGCTGTTTGCCGCCAAGTTGCTGCCCAAGTTGGCCGGTGTCTATCCCATCGCGCGCCGTACGTTCGCACCACACGGCGCGTTTGCCACCCTGTTGATGAGCACCGGGCTGACCTTCGGCACGATTGCGAGCCTGTACGGCCTGGACGCTGGCATCATCACTCGCACCCAGTTCTCGCTCTTGATCGGGGTCGTGATCTTGTCGGCTGTCATTCCGACCGCGATTGCACAGCGGTTCTTCCAGCCGACCGCGCACGACGAATATGCGCGCGGATTGCATCCGGCGTCCGTCGCACCTGAGATCGAGGAGGTCGGCTAGTGCCCTTTCGACACATCATGGTGGCGATCGACGGCTCCGATGCGTCCCAGCGAGCGCTCGATATCTCGATCGAGCTCGCGGCCCTTCTGGATGCGCGGCTTACGGCGCTCGCTGTGGAGGGGCCACTTCCCGCATACGCCGCCACGATCGGCGAGGTTGACGAAGTCAAACGCGAGAAGGACCGATTCTTCACCGACCTTGCCGAACAGGCTCGGGTCCGAGCAGCGCTCGCCGGCGTCGAGCTTGAGGTGGAGCTGCGGGCCGGTCATGCCGCGGAGGTGATCACCCGCTCCGCGCGCGAGGTTCACGCGGACTTGATCGTGCTTGGCCACAAGGGGCACTTCTTGCAGTCTCACCTACTCGGTTCGACCGCAGATCGGGTCGCTGAGCACTCCGAGGTGCCCGTCTTGATAGTCAGATGACGTACTCCCGCGGCTCCGCCCGTCCTCCTCGGCCGTGGACAGATCCGGGATCCGTGGCGGCGCGAGGGAGAACCGGCGCAGGGCGTACTCGGGTACCGCCGACCGCTGGTCGGTTCGGTGCCTTGGCTAGCCTCGGTGGTGCTCGGAACCCCGCCGCCGAATCCGAGCTATCAAGCCATGTAGATCTGGAGGGGTCGTGACGCACATCACCGCACTCGAAGCACGGGAGATACTTGACTCTCGCGGGAATCCGACACTGGAGGCCACAGTGACCCTGGCCTCCGGGATACGTGCGACCGCCGCCGTGCCATCGGGGGCCTCGACCGGTACCCGGGAAGCCGTCGAGCGCCGCGATGGGGATCCGGCTCGATATGCGGGCAAGGGCGTCCTGTTGGCGGTGGGCGCCGTCGAGGGCGAGCTCGCTGGGGTCCTCATCGGCCGTAATGTGGACGAACAAGCGGCGATCGACCACGCGATGCTCGCCGCGGACGGCACCACCGACAAGGGGCGCCTGGGCGCAAACGCCATCCTCGGCTGCTCCCTTGCCGTGGCGCGCGCGGCCGCTACCGCGGCCGGAGCACCGCTGTATCGCCGTATGGGCGGCGAGCGGGCGACCCTGCTTCCCGTGCCGTTCTTTAACATCGTCAACGGCGGTGCCCACGCCGACAACTCCGTTGACATGCAGGAGTTCATGATCGCCCCGGTCGGCGCCCCGAGCTTCGCGGAGGGCTTGCGGTGGGGGTCCGAGGTGTACCACGCGCTCAAGGCCGAGCTGCGCTCACGCGGTCTGGGAACGGGCGTAGGGGATGAGGGCGGATTTGCGCCCGATCTCGCGCACAACCGCGATGCGATCGAGCTGATCATCGCCGCCATCGAACGCGTGGGGCTGCGGCCCGGAGCCGATGTCGCACTCGGCCTGGATCCCGCGGCATCCGAGTTCCACCGCGACGGAGCCTATGTCCTCGCCGGCGAGGGCCGCACCCTCACCAGCGAGCAGCTCATCGACTACTGGGCGGAGCTTGTCGCGGCATACCCGATTGTCCTCTTGGAGGACCCATTGGCAGAGGATGACTGGCCCGGCTGGCAGGCGCTCACCGCACGACTCGGCGCCGGCCTGGAGATCGTTGGCGACGATATCTTCGTCACCAATCCGGAGATCCTTGCTGAGGGCATTCGCCAGGGGATCGCCAACTCGGTGCTGATCAAGCCGAATCAAATCGGGACGCTGACCGAGACGCTCGCGACCATCGAGTTAGCCCGTGCCTCGGGCTATCGGGCATTTGTGTCACATCGATCCGGTGAGACCTGGGATGACTTTATCGCCGATCTCGCGGTCGCCACCGGCGCCGGTCGCATCAAGAGCGGTGCTCCGGTGCGGGGCGAGCGCGTCGCAAAATACAACCGCCTGCTGGCGATCGAGCGCGAGCTCGGCGACGATGCCCGGTATGCGGGGCTGAAGCGCTGAGGATGTGATGTGAGTCCGCCTTCGCGCGTGCGTGTGGCATACCGTTCGCCGTGCGGAGTACGCGGGTGCCCGACCTCACGAGAGGCCTCGTCATCGATGTCCGAGCGCCTCTTCGGCGACGGCCCTGACGACCGGCGCCCCCGTGCACTCAAGGTGCTCCAACAGCGCGCGGTGTGCGCCGGGCCCGTCGATCTCGAGAAGGGCAGCCAGCGCTGTTGCCGCAAGGTATGGGTCGGCCCTCCCGAGCGCCAGCTCGCGCAAGGCGGTGCGGGCTCGGGTCTCGCGTCGCTGGCCGAGGATTTGGGCGGCAATCATGCGTTGATCCACAACGGGGTGGCCGAGCGACCACAGAAGCATCTCGACGTAGTCGGCACCCGTTGGCGCGCCGACGTCCTTGTTGCACTGAACGCATGCCCCAGTGCGGTCGGCGTTTTCTGCATAGCAGTGCCAGCAGTAATGGGTCGGGCTCACGGAACGGGCACGGGGATCGCGCCCGCCTCAATGGAAGGGTGGGCACGAGCGGGTCGCCTGCTGATCACCGAGGCCAATCCTCTCCAGGCCAAGCGTCCTCGCCGACATAGCGTCTGATGACATCCGTCCACGATTGCTGCTCATCGCCTTTGGGCTCGTCCGCGTATCGGTAGTCGCGCTTGCGGCTGTACTCCGCGAGAAGGCCAGCCGCCGCGTTCAGCCGTGACCTAAGATCGTCGATTATGAAGCGCACGACGTCGAGTTCGGCTTCCGCGAGCCCGGCAGCGAGTACTGACGAGGCGTGCTGGACGCAGAGTCCGTCGCTGCGCCGGTAGCGCTGACGCACGACGTCTTCCCGCAGCGCCTCAACGAAGAAGTACGCGTGCCGCTCAGCCGCGGCTTGCAATCGTTGGCACGCCAGGCACGGACCCCGGGCGAGCACGCGTCGCGACCAACGCCGACGCCTTCCAACAAGCCCTTTGTCGAGTTCGTCGAGCTCACGCAAATCATGTCCAAGCACCATGCCGTAGAGGTCGACGATGGACGCGCCGGTCCCGAGTTCAGTTGCGCGCGAATGCAGGAGCCACGCGTGGCGTCGGCAGTAGCCACCGCCCGCGAGGAACACTTGGCGGCTCTTCGGGCTAAACCGCCCTTCCCGGATGAACGTCACGATCTCCCGGCGCTCATCTCGCGCGCCCTCACGACACAGCGGACACCCTGCCTCAGCAAGAGCGTCGACGAGTCGGAGGCTACTCAGATCCACTGTCGCACCGACCCGTCGCCGTCGGTGATCGAGACCCTCTTGATGAGGACGGCGGCGCGGTCGGATAGCACGTCGATCTCGGTCAGCCGGTGAGCCTGAAGTACCGCGGAACTTCGGGCCGACTTTTCCGCGGCGCTGATGGCCGCTCTGACCACGTCAAGAGTGCCCTCGAGCGAGTCGCGCTGGCTGCGTGCGACAGAGCGCAACGCTTCGTCGACGGCGTCGGCGCATGCAGCACGAAGTCGCCCCGCGTGGCGATCGACGAGCTCGAGCGCGTGCACGCTGGCCGCCCGCCGCCCGGCCCAGCGCCCCACGGAACCCGGCAGGTGTCGCCGGGCCGCGACCACCGCGAGCTCAAGGCCCCCTGTCGCTTGGTCGTCGAGACGCAGCAGATCCGCGGTGTCGACGGCGACCTCGGATACCGACGCGATCGCTGGCGGGACCGCCAACTCAAACAACGCGGCCGCGCGTCGCATCGCCTGGTCGCGAAGACCATTCGTCGCGCGAACCTCGGCCTGCAGAATCGGGTCGACCGCGGCGGCGAGCACCGGGCGAACCTCGTCAACCCACGCGTCAACGGCCGTCTCGACCAACTGCCTCGCCCGCGCGTCAGGATTTGAATCCGCGTGATCGTTGGTTCCAGCGTCGCGGACAAGCTCACCGCTGATCGACTGCGCCGCCGCATCGGCGAGCGCCCGGATGCGCGGTTCGATGTCGACCTGCATGGCGCGCTGGGCGCGCGCCCGAGCGATGACGGCGCCGTCGGCCAGCTCACGCAGCACGCCGTCGGCGATTGCCTCGAATTCGGTACTCCTCGCCTCCCGCTCCTGGTCTCCGAGGTGCATCGCGCTCCGCTCAAGCTCGAGCGCAGCGTCGACGTCGCGAAGCGCCGACACTGCCAGGCGTCGCAGCGTCGCCGCACCGATCGCTGCAATGCGCGCGTGCACCCGCTCGTCGATGGCACGCTGCAGATCAGCGAGAGGACCGTCCGCTGCCTCCCGGCTGCCGTCAGACCCGAGCAGGGCCAGCCGTGCGGATGCGGTCACCACGGGGACTTCCGCACAGCCGGCTGCCGACAGTTGCTGGCGCGTATAGGACAGCACGGCCTCACGGTCGCCCGCCGAGACCTGGTCCACCTTGTTGATGACGCAGATCACCTCGGATACGTACCGGCGAAGCAGGGCGAGCTCCTCGATCTCGTGGGCTGAGATCGGCGGGTCGGCCGAGAGCACGAACAGGGCCGCGTCAGCCTGACTCAGAAACCGGTGCGCCGTGTCGGTGTTGTGCGCAGAGAGCGACCCGGTACCCGGAAGATCGACCAGCACGAGGCCACCCCGAAGCGCGGGTGCCGGTAGCTCGACGGTCACGTCGATCACGGCGCGAGCGTTGTTGGGGTTGCCGGCTTCGGTGACGTAGTCCGGAAGCTCGTCGATGCCGATCTGGCGTGAGGTCCCGCCCGCGAACACGGCCGTCGCAGATTCGTGCGGCCCGAATCTCACCAGTGTGGCGACGGATGTCAGCGGCGTCACGGCGGTGGGCAACAGATCCCGGCCGACCAGCGCATTTACGAGCGTGGTCTTGCCACGCTTGAATTGTCCTGCAACCACCAGGTGCGCCCAGTTGTGCTCCACTCGCGCACGGGCGGCCGCGAGCGCAGCTCCCTTGTCCGGACCCAGAACGCGACCGATCAGCTCCAGGACGTCCCCCGTGACCGTCTCGAGGGTCCGCGCACCGGGTACATCCTCGATCCCGGCATCCGTGGCTGATGGATTGCTCATACCCGGCCTCCGCGCCGCAGATCACGGCCAACAGGAGCCATCAGCGCCGGAAAACGCGTGGGAACGCGCGAGCTCCATCGCGCGGCCGCCATCGGAAAGCAGGCCTCCAGATGGTACCAACGATGTCGTCGACGTCGTCGCACCGGGTCGATCCCATCGTGCGAGCCGCCGCGCGACAGCGACGGTGATGCCCCTACGCGGGCGTCTACGCCGGAGCGCGGGCACCCCGGCCGGGTGCACCACTCAGGGATCCGGTCCGAATCGGATCGCGCGTCGTGTTGGCCAGTCGGGCGCGATGCGATTGCCGGGTTGGTCGTGCTCGGCCGGCGCGACGAGCACCTCGAGCAAGAAGCCAAGCTCTTCAGACGCCCAGATCGCCCGACTGGTTCGTCTGGCCTGCCCCAGGCTGCTTGATCTGTTCGGCGTCGGCCCCGAGATCGCCGCGAGCGTGCTTCTCACAGTTGGCGACAACGCTGGGCGACTCGGATCCGAGGCAGCATTTGCCAACGTCTGTGGGGTCGCACCCCGTGATGGGTCCTCGGGTCGCCAGCAGCGCCAGCGTCTCAACCGCGGCGGCAACCGTCAGGCCAATCGGGCCGTGCACACCCTCTGCGTGGTGCGCTTGCGCTCCAACACGCCGAGCCGCCAGTAGATGGCCCGTCGCCTGGCCGAAGGCACGACCACTAAGGAGCTCATGCGCTGCCTGAAGGGCTACGTGGCGCGCGAGCTCTACAACGCCATCACACGCGGCGGGCCCGATCCGCAAGAGATCGGCGCCGCCGCTTGACGGGATAGAGGAGCATCTCCGTTGTTGCGATCCATGAGGCTGCGCGGGTGCGTCTCGGAAGCCGTTGGGCCCGTGGTGTCGTGCCTGCCAGCATCTGGCTGTCGAGCCTGGGCATCTACCTGGGCCGTGTTGTTACCCGCTGCGGAGGCTGCCGGAACCGAGCCACCGATTCTGGTTTCTGCTTGGATCACCAGGTGCAGTGGCGAGTTCGGAATGCGCTTCCGGACACGGCCGACAAGGTGGCCGTCCAACTGAAAGGTGACACTTCCGGGGAGCCACGTGACCGTCGCGGTGTGCCACTTCGCATATGTTGCGGATGACACAAACCCCGCCTGATCGTCCCGGCGGACACCGTTTTGGTAGTGCACAAAGCCGTGAATCGACTTCCCCAGGTCGGCTTCGGGAAAGTCGATCTCGCCGTCCTTGGGCCAGGCTCCGCTGTCGGGCCACAGGACTACCCCGAGCTTATGCCCGGGGATGGCATTGGCTCGCATCCTGATCATGAACCGCCCGTAGAGGAGTCCGCCGTCGCGCCCGTGTGCACCCGCGATGATCGGTAGTACGGCCGCGACCTCATGCACGCCGTGTTCTGTGTGCACGTGAATATTCATGATCCGGTTGGCGATGGACACAACCTTGGGTGGCATGTAGGTGCCGTGCTTGCCCGAGTCCTTGAGGCCATCCCGATAGGCAAACCACGATGCGGAGATCGCTGACCGGAAGCGACCGACCGGTACGTCCTGTGTGAAGTCGTCCGTAAACACTCTGCGCCAGCCTGGCGGACTGACCGACGGGATCGCCACGCCCGACGGGTCGGAAGACGTCGACGACGTGTTGCCGGCCGCCGCAGACGGCAGCGCCCACGCGGCAACAGCGAGAACTAGCGCTGCAGCAATGGCTGAGACGCTGCCCTTTCAGAATCGGGACACGTGTCAACGCCGGTCGAAAACTAGGCCAATTCCGCCGGTTGAAAACTAGGCCACCCGAGGGTTCGCGGTGAACGCGCCGATTCAGCGAGCGCGAGCCCAAGGCAAGCGTGAGCGAATCGGCGCGTGGCGGGACGTCGTCGTGGGGTGGGGGGTCCGAGAGCCGGTCAGGCCAGTTCGGCCGGATCGTGTCCCGCGCGCGGCGGGATCCCCTTGCCGCGCAGCCGGTAGCTGTCGCCCTTGAGCGGGATGATCTCGGCGTGGTGTACCAGGCGGTCGATCATCGCCGTGGCCGTGACCTCGTCGCCGAAGATCTCGCCCCAGGCGGAAAACGGCTTGTTACTGGTCACGATCACCGAGGCCCGCTCGTAGCGGGCCGAGATGAGCGAGAACATCAGGTTGGCGGCCTCAGGGTCAAAGGGGATGTAGCCGACCTCATCGACGACGACGAGCGGGATGTACGACAGGCGCCGCAGCTCTGCGGCAAGTTCGCCGGCACGCTTGGCCTCCGAGAGCCGGGCCACCCACTCGGTGGCCGTGGCAAAGGCCACCCGGTGCCCGGAGGTGCAGGCACGGATCGAGATCGCGATCGCCAGATGGGTCTTGCCGGTGCCCGGGGGCCCCAAGAGCACGACGTTCTCTTTGCCGTGCAGGAAGTCCAGTTGCCCCAGGTGCTCGACGATCGTGCGCTTGACGCTTCGCTGGAAGGCAAAGTCGAACTCCTCGAGGGTCTTTCGGGCCGGGAACCGAGCGGTCTTGATCCGGGCCTCGCCGCCGTGGGACTCCCTGGCGGCCACCTCCGTGCCCAGCAGCACCTCGGCAAAGCGCTCGTAGCTCCAGGACTCCTGGCGCGCCCGCTCGGCCAGCGCGGCAAGAGCCCGCGCCGCTGCGGGGGCTTTGAGCACCCGGAACAGGTGTGCCAGCTCCGACGCGCTCGTCATGCCGGAATCAGGGCGTCGTAGCGCGAGAGCGGCCGCAGCTCGACCTCGATCTCGCGCCGGTGCCGCCTGCGGGCGCGCTGCCGGTCAAGCTCGGTCTGATGGGCCGGGTCGGTGAGGGTCAGGCCGCCGGCGAGAACCCGCCGGTGTCGGGCCGCCAGATCTCCGGTGTCCAGCACCGTGGCGGTGATGTGGGCCTGGGAGATCCTCACCTCGATCCGCCGCCCGACAACGCGCGGGTCGATCGAGTAGTCGTTTCTGTCGACGCGCACATAGGGCTGGGCGCTCACGCGCACGATGAACCGGCGGTCGGAGTCCGGCAGGCGCTCGGGCAGCGGGCGCATGCGGGTGTGTTCATCTGCCAGGCGCTGGGCCGGGATGGCGCGGGTGGTGCGGTGCACCCTGCCATTGACCCGATCGCACCACGCATCGAGCTGTGCCTGGAAATCCAGGTGGTTGGCGAACACCCGGCCGGGGATGAAGTTGGTGCGCACAAAGCGGTGCGAGCGCTCGAGCGCCCCCTTGGCCTGGGCGTCGCCGGCATCGAGGATCACCCAGCCGACCCCCAGCTGGCCGCAGAAGGCGGCAAACGCATCGGTCGGTCGGCCTGCGCCTTGGTGGATTGCCCCCTCGCGGTCCCACACCAGCCGCTCCGGCAGCGCCCCCAGCCGGATGAGATTGCGCGCCAGCCCCCACAGAATGTCGGGCGCGGTCTTGGAGAACACCAGGCTCGCGGCGATGGCCCGCGAGTAGCAGACCTCGGTCGTGACGATGAAGCCCCGGCGGGCCTGCCCGTAGCCGACCGGGATGGCATCGCGCGGCTCGAACAGATCGCACTGGGCAAGCTCGCCCGGGCGGTAGATCGTGCGCTGGAAGGTGCGGCGAGTCAGATACTGCAGGCGGATCTCACGCACATAGGCGTCGAAGATCGTCTTGCCGCCCTGATAGCCGACATCTGCGGCCAGCTCCCGCAGGCGCTGGGAGGGAATGCGCGGATTGACGGCCAGCTGCTCGGCGATGAACGCCTTGTAGGGATCGAGCTTCGATCCGGCCGGGGCACGTGAGTAGGTCGGTGGCCTCGAGCTGCGCACCGCCCGGGCGACGGTGTCGCGCGCGAGGCCCAACTGCCGAGCGACTTCGCGCTGGGAGAGGCCCTCCACCAGCACCATCCGTCGTATATCCGCCCACTGCTGCACCGTGACCACCGCTCCTCCTCGTGCGATCCGATGTGAATCACACGAGGGTCCAGGCCGACCCGGACGCTTACCGGGTCGCCGCGCTCCAGTGGCCTACTTTTCAGACGGCGCGACTGGCCCAGTATTCAGGCGGCGCCCACAACACGCCGTCCTCACAAACACGGAAACCTAAGAACTCCGTCTCCGTCAAAGTGAAGGCGGCTCATGCCCGCGCAGACCCCGGGGTCCGCAGCCGTGTGGGGAGCCAAGCGCCAGTCGTCATAGATGGCGTCACCGGCCAGGGCTATTGTTCGGTGATGCCGCCAAAGTTGAGCCAGGAAGAATGGGTCCGGCGCGTTGCGGCAGTTCGCATCGGAGCGGCTGCGTTCGGAGACCGCCTTTGCCCCGATGTGCGGCATGACGCCGATTCCGGCCTCCTCGGGCAAGACCATCCGGCACCGGCTGCACCGGGCCGGCTCGCGTGAGTTCCGACACACGTTCGCCCAGCAGTCGATTTTCACGGTGGCGAAGCCTCGGAGCTGGCGTTCCTGTGTTCATGTACCACGCCGTTGGCCAACCGGGCGAACCCGCATCCGAGTACGTGGTCCCGGAAAGACAATTTGCTCGGCAACTCAATTGGCTTTGGCGTTCCGGCGTTGAGGCACTTACAGTTGCACAGCTCATCCAGACGCTACAATCCCGCCGGATGCCTGCGAAACGGTCGCTCGTCATCACCTTTGATGACGGATACGCCGACAATTACCAGGTCGCTCTGCCGATTCTCCGGCACTACGGCATAACCGCCACCGTCTTCATTGTCACAAGCGTCCTCGGAGGGCGGGCCGACTGGGGTGGTAGCGAACTTCGGGGACGTGAAATACTTGACGCTCAAGACGTGCGCAAGCTCCACGCTGCCGGAATCGAGATCGGGGGGCACACGATGACGCATCCTCGGCTCACCGATATCTCGAGCGCTGAGGCGGCTCATGAGGTGGCTGGATGCCATCGGGTCATTGAGGGCGAATTCGGCATTCAGGCAGCGAGCTTTGCGTACCCGTTTGGCGCAGAGGACCTCGCCGTACGTCAGGTCCTTAGGGCATCAGGTTTCGCGGGCGCATGCACTACAGAAGCCGGCACGAACGGTCCGGCGGCCGACCTGCTCGCCTTAAGGAGAATCCACATCAGAGGCGACCTGCCAAGTTCTCACTTCCTTCTTGGACTGGGTGCGCTCCGCTCATCGGCAGCCGTGAGTCGGGGGAGTTGGAAGATCTAATCACCGAGGGCGGAGTTCTCTTGGTGCCCTATTGTCTTGGTGCCCTAGAAGGAGGCCTCGCGATGGGGTGCTGCTTAATGCAGGCCCTGATGCGATGGCCAGTTTCGCTCCGCGGACACCTCGTGAGATGGCACGGTCGCCACGTACGCTCGCACAGTCGGCCAGCGACAACCCATGCGGTGCGATCTTCCTCCAGTATTGCGGGGTTCGCTGAGGTTGTCCCGCAGCCCATAGAAATTGAAAGCCGCAGGTTGTCCCGTAGCCCGAAGAAATTGAAAGATGGCGGTCCTCCCGCCTCGTCCGCTGCCGCTCGCAGCGTTCGAGGCGATCGCCCAGATCGCAAGGAAGACCACCGTGAAGGGAACCGTACCGGCCGGCAACGCCGGCATGAACACCCAACACCCATTCCCCCTACGCGTCCAAGAGGTGCTCGGGGAGCTTGTCGGAGTCGTTCAGGAGGGCCTGCAGGCCCGCTCGGTGGGAGTCGGCCTGGGCGTCTTGGCCGAGCCGATGGAAGAAGAGGTCACCGAGGTCGTCGGCCCAAAGGGTCGCCACGACCCGGATCGCTCGTCCGTGCGCCACGGCCACCGGCCCGGTGAGGTCACCCTCGGGGGCCGGCGCGTGGGGGTCGAGCGCCCCCGGGTCAGGTCCACCGACCGCTCCGGAGAGGTCGCGCTGGCGGTCTATCAGCACTTCGCCGATCGTGATCCGCTCTCGCGCATCGTGCTCGAGCGGATGCTCGCCGGGGTCTCATGCCGGCGCTACGGGCGGGTACAGGAGCCCGTCGGGGTTGAGGTCGAGGCCCGCGCTGTATCCGCCACAAGGAGCGCAACGTCGTGGGTCACCTGCCCGAGCGCGACCGGGCGCTGGTACGCCGCAGGCTGCGGGCAGCCTGGGCTGAACAACACCACGACCGGGCTCTGGAGCGTCTGGAGCTGCTTGCAGGTGAGCTCGCCCATACGCACCCGGGTGCTGCCAACTCGCTGCGCGAGGGGATGGCCGAGACCGTGACCGTCTGAGGTGACCCCCGAGAACTGGGCCACATGATCTGACCCCCAAATCCTGGACCCAATTTGTGAAAGTGAGGGCGTGAACCTCGAGGGAGGATCTCATGCCTCGTTCGTATGCATCGCAGTTCCGTGCGATGGTCATCGAGCAGGTCCGCAATGGCCGTCGTGTGGCCGACGTCGCAGCGAACGTCGAGGTGCCCGAGACCACGGTGATTCGGTGGGTCCGGCAGGACAAGATCGATCGTGGGGAGATGCCTGGCACCTCGAGCCAGGAATCGACTGAAGCTGCGGGCGGCCAGGCGCCGGATCGCCGAGCTCGAGGCCGAGCTCGCCACCGATCAAGCGCGCGTCGGAACGCATTTCACAAGGGCAGGTCGTGCCCTGAATAAGCTCGCTGACCCATCGTGGGAGCGTTGGCCCGTTGGCTCGCCCCGTCGATCGGTCCACCCGCTATGTGAGCCGTCGTGGGTCTGACGGAGGCCTCTGGGCTGCCCCGGACCACTCGGTCTCATTCGGCGTTGATGTTTCATGAGGCTGGCTGACCGGATCGTCCATTCGGCCTGTAACGGGGGCCGCGCCGGGTGGACCACTGCCCTCTGCCCCCGCAGGACGCCCATGGCCGTTCACCCAACCGATGCGACCCCGCCGGCCGGGCTCGCTCGTTAAGTTGCACATCGGGCGGGCCGATGGACTTGGTGAGTCGACCCGACCAGAGGCCGCCCACCATGTTCAAGTTCTCCCGAGGCGCCGCGCTGCGCGTCGCGGTGTTCGCACTGGCGACCTCGGCGTCCGTGGGTGCGGCAGTCGCTACATCGACGGCCGTGCCGCACCCCGCGTCGACCAGCAGCGCCATCTGCCGGTCGTCACACAGCAGGAGCCAGGTTGATCAAGAATTGATGGTCATGCTCCGGCGGGACGTGCACAAGCGCTACCGGCCCGCGCTGTGGGGACCGGTCTGGCGCGAACTGACACGGCACCCTGCGGCGGCGTACCGCATGGTTGAAAAGTGGTCGCACGTACGCGTGGTCGCCGTGACCTGCGGGACTGCGAACTCGCGCAAGACGGCCTTTGCGATCGTAACAGTGAGCAAGCCAGCTTCCTTTGTCGCCAAGTTGATTACTGCGAGCAAGAATGGGCTGAGAATCGGTATTGCCGACCCGAACCTGTACTACAAAGGACCAGCCACACAAGCGGCCCATCTGACCGATATGAAGAACAACCTTCATGTCTCATCCGTCCGCATCGACGTTTCTTGGCCCAATATCCAACCCAGCGGTCCTACGTCGTTCGACTGGTCACAACTCGACCAGACCGTGGCCGCGATTCGGGCGCACGGCCTGAGTATCGACTTCATCATCGACGGCTGCGCGCCTTGGGCGAGTGCATCTGGGAATTGGTGGGCGCAGCCGTCCGATCCCACGCAATTCGCGACCTTTGCGGGCGAGGTAGCCGCCCGCTACGGGTCGTCCGACGGGAGCACGTTTGAGATCTGGAACGAACCGAATCTCGACATATTCTGGTATCCAGCCGCTAACGCGCAGGCATATACAACGCTTCTCATTGACGCATCAGCCGCCATCAAAGCGGCCGATCCAGGTGCGACCGTGATCTCTGGTGGTCTGTCGAACGGCGGAACGCCCAGCGGGGCTTCCGGCGGCATAGATCCGATTACGTTCCTGAATGCGATGTACGCCGGTGGCGCCAAGTCATCGTTCGACGCGGTTGGGTTCCACCCCTATGGGTGGCCGCTTCTTCCGAACCAATTTGCTCCATGGAATGGGTGGTCGATGATGAACGCCACGACGTCAAGCATCCGGTCGGTGATGATCGCAAACGGCGACGGCGCCAAGAAAGTCGACATCACGGAGGTCGGCTGGCCGTCAAACGAGCCATCGTCGACCGGCATCGCTGGGCCGAACGCGCAGGCAGACGAGTTCCAGCAGGCGCTTTCGTTCGCAATGGCGAACAGCTGGATCGGCTCAATCTATCTGTTCACCTACCAGGACAACGGCGTCAGCACCACAAACACCGAAAACAACTTCGGCCTAATCACTGCCTCGGGCGCGCGCAAGCCTGCGTATTTCGTGCTGGCTGGCTAGAGAAGGTCTACGGACCGCGTTTCCGGTGCCAGCCCTTATGTGGCTCTTCGGGGGTAGTCGTGGGTCTTCCACGCCTTACTCGATCCCGAAACTGCGCTTGGGAAGAGAGATCAGGGCCCTACGAGGATCGTGCGTTCACGCTCTTCTGAAGTGCCGTACTTTCGGTGTCTCGGGCCGCAGCCCAAATCCCTTATCACCGCAGCGATTCCGGGGCGTCCGGAGTGCCTGGCCACCCACGGGAATGCCCGAAGAGCCCTTATGTGATTCTGGTCGATTGGCGGGCCGGCTCGGCGGCGAAGGATGCCAGGGCGCGACATCCGAGGGAGGAGTGGGGTCGGTAGGTGTTGTAGGGGCATGAGAATGCCTCCCACAGCCACCTGACTCGAACGGCCACCGGCGTAGCGTCGGTGACGGAATCGGGGTTCGGTCACCCGCAAGACGACCCGCACCTTCCGGCGACAGTTCAACGCGCCTAGACGGAGGCCCGTGGCCCGCCCCCGCGAAGTATCGCCATCCCGTGGAGGTAGAGCTCTCGAACCTCGGTGCGGGCCCTGGGGATCGCGGCGACCGCAATGCACCCGGCGCACACGGCGAACGCCCCCGAAGTCAGGAGCGTCACGAGCGCGCTGCCCGTCGCCAGGACCTCGCGCCCGAACACGGCTCCCACCGCCACCGCGCCCGCCACGGCAGCGCCAAGGCCCAAGGTCCGATACAGATCCCTGCTCGACACGGGCCCCGACCGTCCGACAAACCAGAACAGCGGAACTAGTCCCACGCACGTCACGACCGTATACCCAGTCGCCACTCCAACGGGCCCATATGGGAGGCCCACCAGAAACCCAACGATCATCACTGGAACCCCGACGAGCCCCGTGATCAAGTAATCACGGGTCCGGCCCTCGCCGACGAAGAGCCAGCTCGTCATGACGGTCATTGGCTCGACAAGACCCCCGATTCCCAGCACGTAGAAGATCTTTGCTGCCTCGTCCCATTGCGGTCCCAGAGCGATGCGCACAATGGAGTGCGCATCGACGATCGCAAAAGCGATCAGAGGCATCGTGCACAAGTTCAGTTTCGTGCCGATCGACAGAAACGTATTCCTGAACCGCTCCCGGTTATCGACACCAATACGAGACAGTGCCGACATGATTACGTCTTCGATTGGATACATGATCTGCACGAGCGGTGCTACTAGCAGATTGTACGCACGCGAGTAGTTCCCGAGCTGGAAGGATCCATACACCTTCCCAATCAAGATATTGTCGAGATTCTTACCGAAGAAATTCGCGATGCTGAATCCCGTGACGTTGGCACCGAATTGAAATAGCTGTCGGTTGCGGAGGGGGTGCCTCACTCTACGGGGAGTCCAACCGCTGGCGCAAAAGAAGAGCGCCGACGAAATGATTCCATAACTAACTTGTAGCGCTACGAGGGACCAATACCCGGCTCCGGCAACCGCAAGGGCGATTCCAGTCAGAGAGCTCAGGACCTGAGCACTGAGCTCGCAAATCGCGATGCTGCCGAAACTCAAAACGCGCATGAGTAGGGCTCGGTGCTGGATCCCGGCTGAGGAAAATATGAACCCGGTGCCCATGACGCTGATGGCAGGTCTCAGAGCGGGCTCATGGAAGAACGCGGCCACCAACGGCGAGATGGCGAAGCACAGAAGAGCCATCGCCACACCGGCCGTGAGATTTACCCAGAACAAGGAGCTGGCCTCATCGGGAGTTAGTACCTTACGCTGCACCGTCGCGGCCGAGAGGCCCAAGTTGCTGAAGACCCAGATGAAGTTCACGACCACAAGCAGCAGGGCAAAAATTCCATAGTCGGACGGTGTGAGTATCCGGGCCATGATCGCGACCGTCAAAAAGGCAATTACGAACTTGGCCCCTTGTGAGGCCAAGACGATGCCCGTGCTTCGGATCGTTGAGCGTCGAACGCTATCGACGGGTACCGGTTCGAAGTAGCGCCCGGCGGATTTGGCGCGAATGCTATGCAGACGCATGTGCCGGTAGCCATCGTGGCTTGGTGCACCCAGCTGTCTCGCGAACCGAATTGGTCCGACACCGCGCGCGCTGGATGGTCTGCTGGATCGGCGGACGCACCCCGGGCGCATCGACCAATCTGCAGCGTGATGTGCGCAGCGGGAGGGGGCCGGGCGAAGCGCATGTCGATTGGTACGGTCGCCGAGACGCTCTAGGCGTAGGCCAGAGCCTGGAGGCGCGTCGGTCAGAACGGGCCACCGGGACGCGTGCCCACAACGGGTCAGTCATGCATATTCCGTTGTCAGCGTGCGGGGTTACGGCAAGAAGCGGAGCCATCGTCGAACCTTAGGCGGCTGTGGCAGTTGACAAGGCGAGTGCGACTCAGTGCGTCTCACGGACTGTCTGAGGACGGCACCCTACCCGGCCGAGGCGCCCGGTGGTGGTCAAGCCGTAGTGCCCGTCCACGAGTCCTATCTGCCGGAATCGTCTGACTGTCGCCGAACGATCACGAGATCGGCGGCGCCAGAGCGCGGCGGGGCGCGGACACGCCTCCGAAGTCCCTTGCGGACCCGCGACGCGCAGTCATCGCTCTCGAGCTGACCCGGGCCGCTGCCCCCGATGCATGGTGTTCCCGCGCACTGCGGGTCACACCCGATCCGCAGCATCGGCCTGCGGCCGGCGTCCGGCGTCCGGGAACGACACTACCCATGGGTGCCCTCCGCAGCGCGCGACAAGCGCAAGCGCTCGGCGATCACGGCCCCGAGAGTCAAGTTCCACGCAAACTCCGGAACGCGCTTCCACTCCCGGTCGCGCGCCGCGAGGTGGACCGCGTGCTTCGGAATGGACAAAAAGGCCCGATAACCCGACTGGGAGAACGAGAAGGCGCCCTGGGCCTTCACGAATTCCTGGCTCAAGGGGCCGCCCCCGTTCGCCCGATGACGCTTCGCTCATGGTTCGGACGATCGGCCTCGGAATCTGCAAGCCGGCGCCACCGCGGTCGAGGACGTCACGCAAAAAGAAATAGCCCTCCCCCATCGAGATTCTGGTGCCAGGGCCGACACGCTCATCGAAGCTCATCCGAAGCTGCCGGACAGCATCAAGGCGAAATGCGATCTCGACTTCCGACACGGCGCCAATCGTCTGCACGTTGTGCGGGCGCGGCTCCGCGGCGTCCGAGCTCTTTCGCGGTCTCCCATCTCGCGACAGCGAGGAAAACGTCGCAAATGTAATCCGGGGCTCATCGTGGAACGCCGACACAATCAGGTGGAACCAACCGGGAACGAACGAGAGGTCGTCGTCGGCGACCAGGCAGATCTCGCCATGAGCCATCTCCGAGGCATGGTTTCGGTTCTTCGATGTTCCGTTATCGGGCCAGCAGAAGTAGCGCGCATCCATCCGAGCGGACAGCGATGCGACGTCGAACACCCGGCCGCTTGGCACTTGGTGCGAAACCAACCAGGCGACTCCCAGACTCGGCGGTGGGAGTCGGCTCGCGAGCCCGAGCACCCGTTCCTCATGGGTGGCAATGAGCACTTCGACTGCCGGCCGTCCCAAACCAAACTCCATGGTGCTCCGTGGCTTAAGGTGTTGAGGTACAAGTATCTCCCGGCCGGAGAGTAGCCCACCCATTTTGCGAGTGTCGTCCTACGGGTCCGGCGGTCAGCGCCCATGCCGGTGACTGGACCCCGCTAACTGGTCCACGTGATCTGGTCCCCAAATCCTGGACGCGATTTGTGGGAGTGATGGCGTGAACCTCGAAGGAGGATCGCATGCCCCGTGAAATGACCCCCGGAAACTGAGCCACATGATCTGGCCCCCGGAAGTTGAACCGGCGTTATGAGAGTTCAGGCGGCTGTGGTCAGCTGTTGGTGAAGCTTCTCAAACCTGGTCGGCGACTGCATGCCGATGGAGCTGTGGCGCCGGACGCGGTTATAGAACACCTCGATCCAGTCGAAGATCTCCGTGGCGAGCTCGACCCGTGTCTTCCACCTGCGACGGTTGAGCAGCTCGGTCTGCATCCGGGCCCAGAAGCTCTCGACGACGGCGTTATCGAAGGCATCGCCGATGGTGCCTAGGGACTGGGCAAGGCCGGCGTTGCGAATGCGCTGGCTAAATGTCCAGGAAGTAAATTGAGATCCGTGATCACTATGTACCGTGGCGCCTTCGGGCGGGCGACGCGCATCGATCGCCATCCCGAGCGCAGAGTTGACTCTCGCTGCAGTCGGTCGCCGATCGATCGACCAGCCGACGACGCGACGGCTCCATGCATCCAGGACCCACACAGCAGTAGAGCTTTCCCTCACGGGTGGGATGCTCGGTGATGTCGGTCATCCACAGCTGATTCGGGCCATCGCGTCGGAAATCGCGATTCACCAGGTCCTCGTTGGTGGGCCGATGCCCGGGGCCGGACCTGCGCCGCCGTCGGGCGGCCAGTCCGGCGATCTGCTCGCTGCGCATGATTGAGGAGATCAGCTTTTTGTTGGCGATATGTCCGTAGACATCAGCGAGCTCCGCCCTGATACGCCGCATCCCGTAGGTCTGGCGCGATCGCGCGTGGATCTCGCAGATCACGTCGGTCAGCCATGCCCGGCGGATCGCACGTGCCGTCACCGGGGGATTTCTCCAGTGATAAGATGTGGCAAATGGCACGCCGAGGATCCGGCAGACCCGCTTGGTGCCGTGGCCCTCAGGCGCCAAGGCCTCCACGATGGGGCACAGCACTTTTGGTCGCACCACCTGCCCTGTGCGCTGGCCCTCAGCAAATAGCTCCGACGCGCGCTCCGCAACCACCGGTAGACTCCCCGGAGGTGCGGCGGGTTGCGATTCCGCTCGATAGACGCAGGCCACAACTGCTTTGTAGGTCCTTGCGGGATTGCGTGCCCAATCCTCCGTCAGGGCGTGAGCGTGAGCAGCAGCGAACGGAATAGCGTCGTCCATTCCGTGGCGAATTGGCTTCCGCGGACTGAGAATTGGATTGCAAATCAGATCGAGAATCTCCCGCCATGGGTGCAGTCGTCGGTGGCTTGCGCTACAACGTCGAACCTGGACGAGTTCCCGATTGACCGGATCTATGTTGACAACGGGAGACGAGCGACAGGGTTGATCTGGCGGGCGCGCCGCCGATTCTCGCCTGTGCCGATTAGTCCCGTCGAAGAGGCTGTGCGCGCAAGTGGAGCACGTGTGCTGCACTCGCACTTTGGGAACATCGGGTGGTATGACTGCCGTCTTGCTCGACGCCTCGATCTTCGTCATGTCGTCACCTTCTATGGGTTTGATGCAACCAAGATTCCTGCTGAGGATGCAAGCTGGCGCGCTCGTTATCGAAAGCTCTTTGCTTCGGCCGATGTCATTCTCGCGGAAGGCCCACGCTTGCGAAGCACTCTGGTCGAACTGGGCTGCCCGGTGACAAGGGTGCGCGTCCACGCGATCGGCGTCGATGCTCGGCGGATTCGTTTTAGATCCCTTCCTTGGTCGGCTGGCGAGGAGTTGCGCGTGTTGATCGCCGGCCGATTTACGGAAAAGAAGGGAATTCCGTATGCCATGCGAGCCTTGGGCGAGGTGTCTCGAGCGGGCATCAGCCTCAAGGTGACCGTCATCGGCAACGCTGAAGGTGCTGAAGGGGAAATCGAGAAGCAACGGATACTTGCCGCGGTTCGGGAAGCAGGGCTGAGTGATCACGTCGCATTTCTCGGCTCACGGACGTACGAGGAATTCCTCGAGGAAGGGTACCGCCACCACATCTTCATCTCCCCGTCAGTCACCGCGGCGGATGGGGACACCGAAGGCGGCGCACCGGTGTCAATCCTCGAGATGGCGGCTGCGGGGCTTCCGGTTCTGAGCACGAGGCACTGCGACATTCCAGACGTGCTTGGTGCTTCGAATCGCGCCCTTCTCAGCCCGGAGCGCGACTCGGAGGCCTTAGCCGAAGCCTGCTTGGCGCTGCTGGCAATGCGTGATTGGTCGCAGATTGCGGCAGAGAATCGCGCCCTCGTGGAGCGCGACTTCGATTGTCGCCACCAGGGGGAGCGCCTCGCTCAGATCTATTTCCCAGGCGAACTACGTCATTAGCTGCAAGCGTGCTATCCCGGCACTCCAAGCACCCGACGCACAGCGGTGATTACATCAGCAACATCAACATCCGTCAGCTTCGGCGATAGTGGGATACTGACCGTTTGACGTCCGATCCTTGTCGCGTGGGGAACCATTTCTGGTTGCCACCCAAGACCGTCGCGGTAGAATGGGTGGTCGGCAAGGGCAAGGTAGTGAACGCCAGCACCAACCCCCTGTTGGTTGAGCGCATCAAGAAATGCGTCCCGCTCCATTCCCGTTCGTTCTCTATCCACCAGCGGCGTATAGACGTGGTAGGCGTGACGCGTATCGCGTTCGGGATCCGCGGGCAATATGAGAGGCGTATCGGCTAGCTCTCTCTGATACGTATCCCAGATTTCTCTTCTGCGCCGCCAGTTACTTTCCACGCGATTCAGCTGGTGGATACCAATCGCCGCCTGTAGATCCATCATATTGTACTTGAAACCGGGATAGACAACCTGGTAGTGGCGATACCCGTCGTCGGAAAAGCGTCGCCACGCATCTTTCGTCATTCCATGGAGGGCGCGGATCTTGATGGTCTCTGCGTAATCTTGACGGTCCGTTATAACCATCCCCCCCTCGCCTGTGGTTATATTTTTCGTGGCGTAGAAGCTGAAGCAACCAAGCTCGCCATGCCGGCCCGCGGGAATACCGCGCCACTGGGTTTCAACGGCATGCGCACAGTCTTCGATCACGACTAAGTCGTGGCGCTTGGCAAGAGCCATTATCCGGTCCATGTTGCACGAGCGACCAGCGAAATGGACGGGGATAATTCCCCTAGTGCGGGATGTAATACGCGATGAGATTGCGTCTGGCGAGATGTTCATCGTCGCGGGATCAACATCCGCAATGACCGGAGTCCCACCAGCGTGGATGATGGCATTGGCCGTTGCGCAGAAGGTGAGGGCGGACGTAATAACCTCGTCCCCGGGGCCGATGCCTGCGGCCAATACGCTGAGATGAAGGGCGGCCGTACAGGAATTCACAGCGAGGGCATAACTGCTTCCGTTATAGGCAGCAAATAGATCCTCAAAGTGGGCGACCTTCGGGCCCGTCCCAAGCCAATGCGCGCGCATGCTTGCGATGACCTCGTTGATCTCCTCATCGCAGATCTGTGGAGCGCCGAAGACTATGAAGTTGTTCTTGTCGCGAACGGGAGGAGTGAAGTGCGAGCTGTCCATTTTCGTGTACCCCTTGAAGGCTCGCCCGAGAGGCCTTCGGCTGTCGCTGTTGAGTTGTCGGGTGGATTCGCCTCGACGCCAAGGGGCGCGAGGGTTACGTAGTATCCGGGCGGTCCGAAAGGTGGAACCGCCGCGTACTCTGGACCCTCCTATGGGTGACGCCGCGGTACACGGTACGCGGTTCTTGCACGTCCGGCGTGCCCCGAGCCCACGGCAAAGCTGCGGAGGCGCGCTTGCAGCTCTATCGCCGACCGAGCTCCCGCAGTACGCCTACCCCATAGGTGAGGTGGTTAACGATGGTGCCCAAGGGGTGTTCGGCGCGGTTCCGCCAGACCGACAGCAGAAGCAGTGCTGGGTACCAGCGGTACCGCATGGCGATCGGTAATCCGAGCAAGTGTCGGCAACGGTGGAAAACTCACCCCCCTCCGCCGTTTGAAAATGCACCCCCTCTGTCGGGTGGTGGCGAAGGCTTCGGGCGGGGTGTTGAACTTGGGCTCGTTCATGGTGTTCGAGTCCGGGAGAAGGGCGTGCTTGACGTGGAGCGGTGGGCGGAGCTGCGCCGGGAGCATTTCGTTCGCGGGGTGTCGATCAAGGAACTGTCGAGGCGGTACGGGATCGATCGCAACACGGTCAGGCGGGCGCTGCGCTCCGAAGGTCCGCCTGTCTATCGTCGGGCGCCAGCCCGGTCGAAGCTCGACCCGTTCAAGGATGAGATCCACGAGCTCTTGCGGCGGGATCCCAAGCTTCCGGCGGTGCGGGTCAAAGAGTTGATCGAGCCGTTGGGGTTTGACGGTGCTCAGACGATCGTCAACGACTACCTGCGCGAGGTCCGCCCGCTGTTTGACAAGCGCCGGACCTATCAGCGCACGATCTACCGCCCGGGCGAGATCTGCCAGTTCGATCTGTGGGAGCCATCTGGGCATGTGCCGGTCGGTCACGGCCAAACCCGGCGGGCGTGGGTCGTCGTGGCGTGCCTGGGCTATTCGCGAGCCGGCGCCGGAGCGCTTGTGTTCAGCAAACAAGCCCCCGACGTGCTGTGGGGGATGATGCGGTGTTTGCGCGTTTTGGGTGCGCTGCCGCAGCTGTTGGTGTGGGACAGGGAAGGGTGCCTGCACGCAGGCGGTGGCCGCCCGACCGAGGTCTATGCCGCATTCTGTGGCCAGCTGAAGGTGGATTGGTCCTTTTGCGAGCGAGCTGACCCCGAGGCCAAGGGGGCCGTCGAGCGCCTGCAGGGGTACCTGGAGACGAACTTCGAGCCGGGCCGCCGCTTTGCCAATGAACTCGATTACCAGCTGCAACTGGGTGCATGGTGCGAGAAGGCCAACGCCCGGACCCACAAGACGCTGCGCTGCCGGCCCGTGGATCGGCTGATCGGCGAGCGCCAAGTGATGCGGGCACTGCCTGGTCACGCGCCTGAGGTTGACCGTCAGTGGGTGACCAGGGTGCCGCCGGATCCGTACTTGCGGTTCGACACCAACGACTACTCACTCGACCCACACCTTGTCGGACGCAGAGTCGAGGTTCGCGTCTCGCAGCGTGAGGTGCTGGCGACAGCGCTGGATACCGGCGAGTGTGCAGGCCGTCACGAGCGCAGCTTCGCCCGCCACCGCACGATCACCGCCCTCGAGCACGCGCGCAGCTTGCGCGAGCGCCGCGGCGAACTCACCCGCGAACCCGAGGTCGAGGTGCGGCCGCTTGCGGCCTACGACGCCCTGATCGCATGAGCGACACCTCTGAACTGACGCATCTGTTTCGCCAGCTCAAGGCCCCCGCCGCGGCCAGGGCGCTGCCAAAGCTCACCGAGCGCGCGCGTAGTGAGGACTGGAGCTATGAGCGCTTCGCCGAGGCGCTGCTGTCAACAGAGGTCCAAGCCCGCGAGGCGCACGGCGGCCAGAACCGCATCACATTTGCGCGGTTTCCGGCTAGAAAGACCCTCGAGGAATTCGATTTCACCTTCCAGCGCTCGGTCAAGAAGACCGTCATCGAGCACCTCGGCCAGCTCGATTTTCTCTACGGCCGCGAGAACGTGATCCTGTTGGGTCCGCCCGGGACAGGCAAAACCCACCTGGCGATCGCACTCGGGATCAGGGCCTGCCTGGCCGGGCAACGGGTGATCTTCAAGAGCGCCACCGAATGGGTCGCGCTGCTTACCGACGCCCAGCGCCAGGGCCGGCTCGAGGATGAACTCACACGCCTCGAGCGCATTCCGGTTTTGATCTGCGACGAGGCCGGCTACATCCCGTTTGATCCCCAGGCGGCAAACCTGATGTTCATGCTCGTCAGTCGGCGCTACGAACGCGCGAGCCTGATCGTCACCAGCAACAAGCCCTTCGGGGCGTGGGGCGAGATCTTCGGCGACGAGGTCACCGCCGCCGCGATGATCGATCGCCTGGTGCACCACGCCGAGATCCTCTCGCTCAAAGGCGACAGCTACCGCCTCAAAGACCGGGACTTCGGCCGGCTGCCGGCCGATACCTGACCCACCCCACCAACACCCAGCCGGCGGTATCTCGTTCTGCTCGCCTCCGGCTCACGGCACGAGATACCGCCGCAACACCCAGCCGCGGGGTCGAATCTCACCGCGGTGCCGAAGGGGGGTGCATTTTCGACCGTTGCAAAGGGGTGCATTTTCGGGCGCCCTTGACAGCAAGAGCAGCGGAAAAAAGAGCGCGACAGGGTCGTCATGCAAAAGGCGACGTAGCCGATGTGGGTGCATTCGGTAGAGGCGAGCCCGAGCCTGTCCGTAGACATACGATCGCCGGAGCTGGCGCCGTGCGGTGCCCCAGTCGTGGGCAACGACGGCCTCTGGTATGTAGCGGATTGCGTGACCGGCGTCCACCAGGCGCCACGAGAAATCGACGGGGGCCAAACGCGCCTCGCCGAGGCAGCGCAGAATGCACGCAGGTGACCTTGGCGCGGTACCTTGCCCAGCGCCCCCGACGCTGCCAACCGAGGCCGACCCGGCGACGACGGTACCGGTGATCACCGTTGTTAACTGACGCGCCGCCTCTACGCGGGTTTCACCCCGACCCAGGCAAAATTCTGACAAACGACGCCAACGTGACTCGCCACGAAGTCATCACACCGGTCGACAGCACGGATGAAAGAATAGGAATCCCGAAGCCGCGGAGGGAGCTTTGACAGCGGGTTCCGTGGAATGGCGCCGTAGGCCTCGACTAAGAAGCTCTAACGAAACGAAGGTGGCCGCCTCTCGGCGCTGAACCCAGTGCACGGAGCCCGTCCGCGATACTGGGAGATGCCGATGGCCGCCTCGCGCAGAAAGCCGTGGATCGTCGATGACGAGCTGTGGGCGCTGGTCGCGCCGCTGCTTCCCGCACGGCCGCGGCGGTTTCGCTACCCCGGCCGCAGGCCGCTTGACGATCGGCTGGTCTTGCAGGGGATCCTGTTCGTCCTGCACACCGGCATCGGCTGGGAGCACCTGCCCCAGGAGCTGGGGTATGGCTCGGGGATGACCGCCTGGCGGCGCCTGCACGCCTGGCAGCAGGCCGGGGTGTGGCAGCGGCTGCACCAGCTCCTTTTGGAGCGCCTTCACAGCTCCGGTCAGATCGACTGGTCGCGCGCGATCGTCGATGCCTCCTACATCCAGGCCAAAAAGGGGGCTCCTGGCTCGGGCCGAGCCCGGTCGACAGAGGCCGGGCCGGCGCCAAACACCACCTGATCACCGACGCGTCCGGAGTGATCCTGGCTTGGTCGGCGACGGCCGCCAACCGCAACGACATCACCCAGCTGATTCCGCTCATCGAGGCGATCCCACATGTCAAGGGAGCCCGCGGCAGGCCCCGTCACCGACCCGAGCGCCTCGTCGCCGACCGCGGATATGACCACGACAAGTACCGGCGTCTGCTGCGCGCCCGCGGCATCGCGCACCGGATCGGACGCCGCGGGACCGGGCACGGGTCGGGACTCGGCCGCCACCGCTGGGTCGTCGAGCGCACGATCAGCCACCTACACAACAAGCGCCGGCTGCTCATCTGCACCGACCGCTCCAAGGCCACCCACGACGCGCTGCTGGCGCTGGCAGTGTGCGTGTTGACCTACTCCCGCTACCGGGCATCATTGTGTTAGAGGTTCTAAGGCCACGCTCAGCCCCGTACCACGCGCCAGCGCCGAGATGTCATCTCGGGTGTAACGGAACGGGTGCGCGTACAAGGACGACCGGCTCATGCCGCGCGCAACCGCTTCGATATAGCTGTATCGATTCGGGAAGTGGCAGCAGATGAAGACCCCGCCCGGCTTCATGACTCTCTGCACCTCTATGAGCGATCGGTGTTCGTTCCCCTCGGTCTCCCGGACATGCTCCAGACAGCCCATCGAGAGAACGACGTCAAAGGTCTCGTCGTCAAACGGCAGGATCACGGGATCGCTCGCCGTGGTGAACGCGAACCGCCCGTCCGTCTTGCGCTGGATGAACTCCTCCATCGGAGGCCGCACGAGATCGATCGCGCTTACCCGGTGTCCTTCTGCTGCGAGCGCATAGGAAAAGACCGCCGACCCCGATCCCCAATCGAGTATTGCCCGTGAGTCGCCTCTCCCGAGATACCGGTTCAAGAGCTTGATCGGAGTCCGATACTGGTGGGCGGCGACGACGCTAGTTAGGGCCTGTGACTCCGGCCAGGAAGGCTCCCGCCACCGCGCGAAGCCTTCTGTGGCCACCATATGTTGGAAGGAGTCGACGTTCATCCGATGCTCAACGTTCACCCCGTAGTCTAGTTCTCTCCTCATCCGACCGGCGCATGGATGTGTTGGCGACGTCAGAGACCGTTAGCCATGAGCGACCCCGGCGCGCTAGGCCGGCCACCCCGCGAGCGCACGGCGAGCATTGATGACGCGGATCTGGCCACTGGGGCTCGGACGGACGTGGAGACCGAGAGCTGGGCAGCGTTTCGCCCGCACGCGGCCACCCCGCAACGCGGCATCGGGAGCTGCACGTCGATCATGATCACTTGAAGTGAGCGATGAGTGGGCCATGCCGACACGCTGCAGTCACGTCATGGGACTCGCGCATCGGCTCATGCTGGAGCCGCGGCCAACGCACGCCCCGTCCGCGGCTATCCGGACGTGAAAGGGAAGGCGTCAACGCGAGGAGGACGGCATCCAGGCACGGTGCCTTCGCCGTGAGTGGCCCTCTCCAGCCCCGTAAGCGAGGCCGCGGTGACAGCGCCGCCTACCCCGCTGGAAGGGGTGAAGTGGTCGATTACACCTGGGATCGGCGTGCCGTGTTCGCCGTGAGTGCGGACGCCTTGCCAAAGCTGCGTGTGAATGCCGCGATCGCGTGATAGCACAGGACTCGTACACGTGTTGAGCGCACAGGCAAAAGAAACCGGCTCTTCGGGCATTCCCGTGGGTGGCCAGGCACTCCGGACGCCCCGGAATCGCTGCGGTGATAAGGGATTTGGGCTGCGGCCCGAGACACCGAAAGTACGGCACTTCAGAAGAGCGTGAACGCACGATCCTCGTAGGGCCCTGATCTCTCTTCCCAAGCGCAGTTTCGGGATCGAGTAAGGCGTGGAAGACCCACGACTACCCCCGAAGAGCCAAGAAACCTCCACCCACCAGTTGGGGTTCAATACTCCGACTTGTAGCGGTGCGTGGCGGCGCGATATGTGGACGATGGTTGGTCGAGTTCGTCGCCACGGCAAGTGCCGGTGAGCGCCGCCTCCATTATCGCCGCCCGAATTCGCTGAGGACGCCGAGCCCGTAGGCAAGGTTGCTGATGGTGGCGCGGAGCGGGCCGCGGCTGCGGTTCCGCCAGACCGGCAGCAGAAGTAGCGCTGGGTACCAGCGGTACCGCATGGCGATCGGTAATCCGAGCAAGAACAGCGGAAAAAAGAGCGCGACAGGGTCGTCATGCAAAAGGCGACGTAGCCGATGTGGGTGCATTCGGTAGAGGCGAGCCCGAGCCTGTCCGTAGACATACGATCGCCGGAGCTGGCGCCGTGCGGTGCCCCAGTCGTGGGCGACGACGGCCTCTGGTATGTATCGGATTGCGTGACCGGCGTCCACCAGGCGCCACGAGAAATCGACGTCCGAGCCATATTCGAATCGCTCGTCGAAACCGCCAACCGCGTCGAACGCCGCCCGGTGGACTGCCATGTTCCCGGTGCCGCACTCGCTGAGATAACCGGGCGCCAGGATCTTCATGGCAGGCCCGTCGCCGTACGGCCCCGGGCCGTCGGGAGCCGTTGTCAGGCCGGCGGACACGGTATCGTCGCCGGATCGGACTGGTGCGACCAGCAGTCTGAGCCAGTGTTCGCGTGGCTGGCAGCCCGCGTCGATGAACACGATGATTTCGCCGCGTGACGCTATCACGCCCGCATTCCGTTGATGCGGGATCGCTATACCTACGCCCCCAGGGGCCGTGAAGTCGATCCACAGGACCTCTGGATGGGCCCGCCGGATTGCGTCGAGGCGCTTATGCGATGCGTCGACTACTAACACCTCTACCGGCTCAGCCGAGGCGGCCGCCTGCGTGCCCAGGGCTGTGAGCGTCATATCCAGCGCAGGCTCGTCTTTGCTGATCACCACGATCGAGATCATCGATGAAACACCTCGGAAGATCCGTTTGCGTACACGGTGTTGAAGTTGTCACTGAGGAACGCAAGCGGGAACTGGTACGTCACATCGTCGTTGTTGTTCGGAGCGTTGCTCTCAGCTCGACCGTCGACAATGTTCCTGGCGGAGGCGTAGACCCAGGCATGTCGATCGATCACTTGCGGGGCGAGATCACCGAGCACCTCGACGCCGTTGCCACTCTCAAGAAACAGCCTAATCGATCCGAATGCGTCCGCGTAGACCGGGGAATGAGAGACCGTCATGGATCCGAGCCACTGCGCCGACGCGAGTTCGGGTGCCGTGATGTTCAATTGTTCATACTGGGTCCCACTGGACGCGAGGTTGATCGGTGTTGACGAGCCGAGCGTCGCCCCCGTCAGACCGGAGCTGTTCGACACAAGCACGAGTAGTGCGACAGTAATTACGCCGACGGCAACGCTGCGCAGTAGCTGCTGGTGCAATCGGCGGACCCCTTGTTGAGCGGCCCAGCCGACGGCGATTGAAAGTGGCAGCAACGCCTGCAAAGCGACCCGGTCGGAACCGTACTGGGCTGCGATGGTCCTGCTTATATGGACCGCGACGAGCAGTGGGACCGTGCCTACCGCGATGTATGCAAGCTGCCTAAGTATCGCTGGCGTCTGACGCCGCACCACGAGGAGCATTGCGGCTAACACGGATACCAATACAAGGATTGGGGCGAGGACGTGTGTGAGAACCGTAAGGCTGTTCGCCAGCCCAGGTGCGCGAGGAGGCGGTTGGGGCGTGCTTGCGTCCTTCAGTTGGTATTCGGGCAATGCAGCGTCGGCCAGCGGCATGATCGTAGGAAGCTCCACGGCGTAGGCTGACACGACCTCCCGTGTGTAGGTCGCGGCGTTGATGGCAGGAGGGGCGGGGTCTCCCCTGAGGAGGTCGGTACGGAGAACCGCGACACCATTCGACGCCAATGCATTGCTGAGTCCACCAACGTTCCCTCCCGCGTTGGTTATCGGCCCGTACCACAGAAAGGAGGCGGCGACTAGCGTCGCCAGGACGCAGACAAACCCGACGTCGGCGCGAGAAACGGGCCGAACGAGGGAAACGACGAACTGGAGGAGCACCGCCACCCCAAGTGCCCCGATCATGAAGTACGCCGTGGAGTAATGGGACACCACTACCCCAACGCCCAGCAGGACTGACAGCGACAGTCGGGGCCACCGTGGAACGCTCGTGTCCAGCAACAGCGCGACGAGGGCACCAAACAGGAGAAGGGCGATTTCCTGACGTGCAAACGTGGGCATGTCCCCCAGGAATGCGCTGGGAGTTAGGATCAGCAGCCCCGCGAGCAAGGCGTACCGTGACGCCAGGTGACGTCGGGCGATCATGAACGCGATGACGGGGTAGATGGCCCAGAGAGCCGGATAGACCGCCTTCAGTAAGGCAAGGTCCGACACGCCGGCAATGCCGTGCAAGACCGCAGGCAGCACGGTTAGGCTGAGCAGCGCGCTGTAATTATCAGACGGGTGTGAGACGTGCCAGACGCCTGCGGCCTGCGTCGCCTGGACTACGTGGTATTCGCTCGTGATGTCCCATCCAACGACAGAGCCGGTGCGAAGCGAAAAGGACCACACGAGTGCAAGCCCCACCCCGTACAGGAGAATTGCGATCTGGGTTCGAGTCAGTCGGGGCGCGATAACGAATGCGACGGCGGCGACTACGAAGCACACAATGGTGGCCGCGATCGCGAGGCCGGGTCCGTGCCCCGTCGTGAGGCGCGCGGCGCCGGCGGCGGAAGCCAAGATCAGCACCACGGGCCAAAGGTCTCGGGCGCGCGGGAGAGCGAACCGGGGCCGGAGATCGCGGGGGCGGGGACTGGGTATCGCCGCGATCAGGACCAGAGCGGCGCAAAGCGTCTCGACGCTGATAAGCAGCGGCAGGGTGCGAAGGGGCGCGTCGACACCGATCTGGGGTCCGATCAGGTCCACCGCCAGGCCGGCCGCTAGAAGGACGACGATGGACGCGGCGGGCACGTAGATAGGCGTGGCAGCAACCGCCCGCGGCGGCACGCGCACGGCTCGGAGCAGCGCGAACCCCGGGACGACCAAGAGCAGGCCGAGAAGTGCGAGCTGCGCCGGCCACAGCTCTCGCGCGGGAACGAGCGCTGCGATGGCGGCTATCCCGGCAACCATCGGAAGGGCGGTGCGGGTTCGCGTACGAGCGGGGCCGGGAAGCGAGCTGGCGGCCAAGCCGCTGCTCATCGTCCGTCGCGCCCCGCAGCTGGCTTCTGGGACCCCCGACGTGCACCGGTCGCTCGCGACAGAGTCAGACCCGCGAGGCTCTGCGCGAAACCGACGTCGTGCGCAGCCTCGATGCCAATCTGGATGTACGGGTCCAGCGCGGCGCTCGCGCGACGCGACGAGAGGGCGAGCCGGGGCCCCTTGGGAAACAAGATATGAGGTCCGAGGATGGCTGCGATCAGGAGGTAAGGGCGCCGTCTTGAGGCCGCCACCAGACCCACCTCCAACAGCGGCATGAAGAAGAGCGTTGGGCTCTTGACGCGCCCGGCTATGAAGAGGTCGCACGCCCCACGCCCATAGCACTGCGCGCGGCGTAGCACGCTCCTCGCACTGGACTGGGTGACGTGGGTTCCGCGTGCAGAAGGTTGGAACACGATTCTCCGCTGGGGAAAATGTTCGATGAGCCGCCAGCAGATCTGATACTCCTCGCCTGACACAAGGTGCTCGTCGAACAGGCCGACAGCAAGAAGGTCACTGCGTCGGCAGGCGAAGTTGCCTCCCATGATGGCGGACACGTCACGTGCCTCGTCCAAGGGCGCCGCCCATTGGCGGGAGACATACTTGGCGAGCCGACGAAGTGGCCCGTCATTACGCCCCAGCGACAGTTCAAGCGGAGTAAACGGATTGTTCCGCGCGAGGTATCCCGCGAGGAGACCGGGCAGGAGGAGCATATCGATCCCACCGCCGGCGACGGCCACGCCGGCGCCGAGGGCCTGCTCGAGACGTTCGGCCCATGCTTCGCGAGGGATCATGTCGTCGTCGGTGAACATCACCAACTCGCCCAGGGCTGCCCGCACACCGGTGTTTCGAGCTGCAGCGAGGCCCCGGTTTGTCGGATGGCGTAGCACGCGAGCACCGAAGCGCTCGGCGACGTGGCTCGTGCCGTCACTCGAGCCGTCATCAACGACGAGGACTTCCATCCGTTGCCGGATGGACTGGTGCTCGAGCGCGCGCAGGCACTCAGGCAGGCGTGTCGCGCCGTTATAGGAGCACACGATCACACTGATATCGGGACCGGAGTTCGTGTCGCCAGGGACGATCATCGGCCGCCTTCCGTGGGGCCGAGCAGGCCACGGAGCCGCCCCCCGTAGTAGCTCGCGATGAGCACACAGTTGCAGAGCCAGGCCGCGGTGCTGCGGCGTGGCGTTACGCGGACGTCGAACCGACTTGACAGGTGCATCCCAGCTGTGAGCGCGACGTAGGCCGCGGGAACGACCGGCGCAGCGCGCACGCCCACGCGGCCGGAGTGCACCAGCATGCCTGCAGCGACGATCGACGCCACGAGGCCGGCGAATGCGACGTCGGGCTTCCGAACCCGGCGCTGTTCGCGCAACTGCGCACTTGCCCCGATCCCGCTCGCGAACAGCCAACGCACCGAATCTCGGAATCCTTTTGATTCTCGATGTTCGACAATGAGATCGGTCACGGTTCGCAGCCGCAGTCCAACGCGCTCCATTTGATGCACCAAGTCGACATCCTCCCCGTTGCGCTTCTGGGCGGAGAAGCCGACCCGCTCGAAGACTGAGCGGCGAAACAGCGAGTTGTTGCCCGATACCGTTCTGGATGGCGAGACCGGCCGAGGACGAAGCCCGAAGCGATTAAAGAGGAAGGTGGCGTCGCCATCCGGTACCGCGATACCTCCGCACGCGTCGAGGCCGCTTGCGAGACATCCGAGGGCCCTGGCCAGCCAGTGGGCGGGCAAGACAACGTCGGCATCCACAAAGGCGACGTAGTCTCCGCGCGCGGCCGCGACGCCTGCGGCCCGGGCGGCCCCGCGGCCTTGGTTGCGCGTCAGCGCGATGACCCGTATCCGCGGGTCTTGTCTCGCAAAGCTATCCGCGATCCTTCTCGTGTCGTCGGTCGACCCATCGTCGACCACGATGAACTCGAGTTGGCACTGCGCGTCCTGTCCCGCCAAAGACCGCAGGCAGGAGGCAATATTCGCAGACTCGTTGAAGGCGATCACGACGAACGACACGCACGGCAATCCCTTATCTCTGTTCGCACCACACGAGTGACCGGGTTCGCCGTGCGGCATCGCGGCGTTGCTATGGGGCCGCGTCACAGACATGGGGCTTCCGCGGTAATCCCGTCGACCTCGGCGACTGTTGCGCGCTTTGCATCCGAGAGGAATCGGCGGGGTGAGGCTGCCCACCTACGACGCTCTCGCAGAACGGGGTGGTGCGCAAGGCCGGCGGTTGTCTGACTACTGGAGATGGTCACCGCCGGTCTGATGGGCCGTTCGTCTGCGCCGCCCGCTGAAATCCCTCGTTGGTCTCTCAGGTTCGCGGTGGTCGACGCCGGTGCCCCTGTGTCGAACTCGGAGATTCATCGGCGCGCCCCCCGATTGGCAAAGAGGGATGACCATCGCTTGGCCGTCCAGCGGCCAAGGTGCTGATGCGGACGGATCTTGGTCCCGGCCGAGACGATGCCACTCGGTGCTGGCGCAACCGATCCTCGCGAAAGCAAGGCCGCGAGCACGCTGTCGGTGATCGTATCCCAATCGTACGCGCGCAGCCACGTATCCGCTGCTCCAGGCTGTTCGGGGTGGGCGAGCACGTTCAACACCGCGTCAGCGAGTGCCTGAGCGGTTGGATCGCAGACGATTCCCGCGCCTGTATCGAGAACCAATTGCGCGGCGAGGTTGTCCGGGGACGATGTCGTCACTACCGGCAGCCCGCACGCAAGAGCTTCAAGCACTGCGATGCCGAAGCCCTCGCGCTCGGACGGGAAGACGAACACGTGCGAGGCCTTTGACAGTGAGAAAAGGCTGGACTGGTCGCTGACGTCAGCACGGAAGTCGACGACGTCGGCGATGCCGAGCGTCGTGGCATGCGCCTGCAGAGACTCCCGCTCGGGCCCGTCGCCGATTACGCGGCACGTGACCATGACCCCGTGCGAGCGCAGGAGCGCCACCGCATCGAGCAGGAGGTCGACGCGTTTGTTCTCGAGGAGTCGTCCGACGACGACCAGAGTGGCCGGATCGTCTGCGACGGGTGCACCGCGGACCAGCTCGAGATCGATGCCGTTTGGGGCGACCGTCAGGGGGACGGAATCGCCAATGTGTACATGCAGGCGCCGCTTCGTCTCTTCGGAGACGGCGATGATCTCGTCTGGGAGCCGCATGGCGCATCGTTCGATCCACCAGGCGATGCGACCACGACGGCCGAGATAGCGACGCCAGTATTCCGGTCCCCAGACCTCGTGCCATGTCACGACCAATCGCTTCCGCCGAAGGGTTGCCACAAGGCGGAGCGTGTAGAGGTGCAGATACGGAATGCAGTCAGCTTCGATCACGCTGCACCGGCGGGTAGCGAGGCGCAGGCACGCCAGGGCGAACACGACCGCTTGGCGCGTGGAACGCCGCTCGCCCGCGTAGAGCGGGATCCTGCGGCAAAGGGCATGGAACGTCACCCCGTCCTGTATGCGCGTTCTGGGCGTGTCCCACCAGCGCATCGTGTAGACATGGACCTCGGCCCGCTCGGCCAGGCGCCTTGTCACCTCGTACGTGCGCACTTCCTTGCCGCCTCTGTGGTAGGGCAGGATCGAGTCTGTCACGATCGCGATGGTCGGGGGTCGGCGGCTCATGCGCAGGGGAGCCAGAAACCGATCGTCTGATGGGCGCCGCCGAGCGACACGTTCACCCGAGACTGGCCGCCGGTGCACGCCACGGGGATGCGGAGACGGACTGTGTTGGATGCGCCATCAGCGAGTGTGAGACGCCCCGACGCCGCGGTGATCGGCGCACGACCGGGTGCCTGCGTCGTCGCTATCCATCGGTACGTGTGGGCGCTGCCCTCGACATTGTGGACCCAGAAGGCAAAGCCCACTGTGGCATTCGCCGCCCGTGTCCACGGACCGCCGGGATTGACGAAGGCTATCTCCGTGTAGGGCTCCGACGGCGATGAGATGCCCAGCGCGCGGAGCAGCCTGCCTCCAGGGCTTGTCTGCGCCACACCGAGGCCGACCACGACCAAGACGGCGACGAGGCCGACGGTCGCCGGCCGTCGGCCTCGTCGCCGTCTTGGTCTTAGTGGCGCGGCGTACACGGTCGGGACGGCCGCGGGCGCCCGCGCTTCTGCCTGCTCCGGCGCGACGACGGGCTCGGTCAGGAGCGCCCCGGTGACCGGCTGATCGGCTGGCACCCGCGATGCGGCGGGCACCTGCGACGCGCCATTGCTGAGGTGAACGCCCCGCCCGGCCAGGGCGCACAGCCCGAGCAGGTCGTCGGGAAGCCCGGCGCGCGCGGTCGCCTCACACGCCAGGAGTCGCTCCAGGTCCGCGGGATCGCATTCGCTCAGGTCGAGCAGCGCCGTGAGCGCCCCGGCCAGGGCGCGGTCCTCGTCGGCCCATTCGGTGCGCTCGGTGAGTTGCTGCGCCAGCGCCTGGGCACGGGAGATCGCCGCCGCCGCCGCCGCGGGGCCCTCGAGGCGACGGGCGCGGGCGAGCGAGGCGCGCGCTGCCTCCCGTGACGCGGACTCGTTGAGCGCCTGCGCGATCTGCGCGGTGGTGGCCCCGACGTCCAGCCCCAGCTCAGCGGCGGCCGTCCTGTGGAGCGTCTGCAGCGAGGCGATCGTGTTGAAGGGCGCAACGTCGAGGCTGCGGCCGGCGACGATGTCCGCCTGCAGCCGGTCCAGGGCCGTCAACGCCTCGGCGCGAGCGTTTTCGATCCTCTCCAGGATCTCCTGGGCCTCGGCGAGGTCGATGGGGCTCTTCCTCCTATTCGAGCGGATCTCCGGGTCGCGGTTCCTCGCGGGCGCCGGGGTCCTCGTTTACGCGGCGAACTATGACTGCTTCTGCTGCTGCTTGTTCTTCTTCACGGAAAAGTTCTCCTGCGGGCACAGCAGCTTGAGGGCGTGGCGACGCTCCTCCTCCTCGAGGGCGTCGAGGGCATCGAGTAGGGCACCCCGACAAGCTCGCCAACCCGCTGCCGAAGCGGCAGCACGATCTGGCAGATCGTGCACTGCCTAGAATCGTCGGCGGATGAGTGCTCCCGTGGCCCGGCCTGCGGGAACGCGGCGCTCATGGAGGTCACCTCGGGTTGCGTGGCGGTTGGCCGGCCCAGTTGGAGGATGAGTATCTCGCGGGTTGGGGATCCGCGCCCCCGCCCCCTCGATCGCGCCCTCATAGACGCTCACATAAGCATATCCGGGCGGAAGTCTCTCGCCCAGATGGTAGTCGAGTCCCTCCGCGGCCACCTCGCGGGCGAAGTCGCGCTGCTTGGCGGAGCTCGCCTGTTGGCCATCGGGAAGCCGGCGTAGGAAGAGGACGACCGTGTGGCAACGGATGAGCGTCTCGCGCTCGGCCCGAGTCGCGGCCAAGCAATCGCGCAGCGCCCCCAGATCCGGGGCCTGGCTGGGGCCGGTCGCACGCGGGGTCAGCGCGTACTCGAGGCCGTCTCTCCCGAGGACCCCCTCGCGCTCCATGAGCGCGAGCTCAAGACGCACCGCCGGCCGGGCTCGGCCTGACGATGTCGCGGCTCCGCAGCTGCGTGTGGAGCAAGTTCCAGATGAGTCCGGGGTCCCCCGTCGGGTGCCGATCTCGGCGGCGGCGACGTCGACGTACAGGGCGATCCAGCTCGGCGTACGCTCGAAGCGGGGGGCGGCGACGCGAAGCAGCGCGGACTTGCCCGGCTGGCGGCCGCCGCACATGAGCGGGGTCCCCGTCTGGTCGATGATCCGGGCGCGCTGTTCGGAGCGGCCGTAGAACATTTCGACCGGGACGTTGCCGCCCACCTCGACCTGGCACGGATTGGTGGCCGTTACGGCAGGGTGATGCGCATCAGGGTGTCGGAACGCCGGTCGCCCTGAGCGGCAGGTGGGCCATCGCCGCGGCGTCGATCACCGGTCGGCTGGACTTGCGGCAGGTCGTTGCGCGCGTGCGACGCGCCGGCGGCTCGATGACGCCCCGCTGGAGCACCATCAGCGGGCGCCCGGACGTGTCCTGGGACACCCAGCCCATTAGCGTCGCGGGCTCCACCGATCCGCAGATGCGCACGCGCAGCATCTCGTCGCTGGCCGATCCGAAGGCGGGCACCATGTCTTGGCCGGCGCGCGTCACCCCGACCAGGTCGTACCAGAACCGCTCCGCGCCTTCCGGTGGGCCGGGCGACCGGGACGCGCCCTTGGCCTCGATGCCGGCGAGGCGCAGCGCAGACCGCATCGTCTTCGGCCGCTCGGAGCCCTTCGTGGGGAAGCTGTCGAACCCGTTCCCGAGCGCCTGCGCCACCACCTTGCGCTGGGCCCCGCAGCCGCCGCCGAAGTCGAGCGAGCCCAGGCGCTTACCGCGCTGGGCCGCCCCGACCAGTTCCTTCGACGCGACCCCGGCGAGCGCCTCGGGGGCGGCCGGGAAGAACTCCCCCGATGGTCCGGGATGTCGTCGTCGGCAGGCAGCTCCTCGCCCGCCTCGGCCAGGACCAGGCACTCCTCGGTCGTCGCCAGGTCACCGACTTCCGCCAGGTCCTCGATACGATCGGCGACCCGCGCCACCAGCTCGGAACTGCGGCGCTCCTCCAGACGGTCCGAGAAGCGCCTGCGTGTGCCGGCCCGGGCCTCCTCGAGCTAACTCGCCACGGCCTCGAGCTCGACGAGCGCACCGGCGGGGTCACGGCGCTCGGGGTCCTCGGCGCGCTGGAGGCGCGGGGTCAGGTCGCGCCACTCGTCCTTGGTGTGGTCGTTCTGGCGCCGAGCCCGATCGAGATTGGCGCGCACCGCGACCGCGCTGGCCGACCTCGAGGCGCACCGCCCTGGTGCGCTCGCCGACGTGGCTCTCCAGGGAGTCGACGTCCTCGCCGCGCGCGCAGCACAACTCGATCAGCGCGGTCGCGCCCAAGAAGTCATGGCGGGCAAGGCGCGTCTCGAGGGCCTGTCCGGGCTCGGCGAGCGCGTCGGTGCGGCCGGGTCCGCGGGGCCCTCGAGGCGACGGGCGCGGGCGAGCGAGGCGCGCGCTGCCTCCCGTGACGTCAACTCGTCGAGCGCCTGCGCGATCTGCGCGGTGGTGGCCTCGGCGTCCAGCCCCAGCGCCGCGGCGGCCGTCCTGTGGAGCGTCTGCAGCGACGCGATCGTGTCGAAGGGCGCAAGGTCGAGGCTGCGGCCTGCGACGATGTCCGCGCGCAGCCCGGCCAGGGCCGCCACCGACTCGCTGCGAGCCTTCTCGATCCTCTCCAGGTTCTCGTGAGCGTCCGCGAGGTCCATGGGGTTCTTCCTCCTGTTCGAGCGGATCTCCGGCGCGAGCTTCCTCGCGAGCGCCGGGCGTCCTCGTTTACGCGGCGAACTACGACTTCTCCTGCCTGTTCTTGTTCTTCTTCACGGCGGAGTTCTCCTGCGGGCGCAGCAGGTTGAGGCGGGCGCGACCCTCGAGCCGGTTGGACCCCGCGACCCATGCAGATCGCGTCGATCTCCCGCTCGACCTCGGGATGGCTGCGCAGCCGGAGCGTCCGCTGGAGGACCTCCTCGCGGGCGACCGGCCGAAGCACGCGGACGACGATGCCACCGCTCGTTCATCGCCGCCAGATGCCGCTGGCACGCTGGAAGTTGCCTGAGCGGGGGCGCTCGAGCAGATCGCGCCCGTCAGCCCGCGTCTGTGTAACGACCCGCTCCATCTCCGCGAGATCGCGGCCACGGCTGAGGTCGTTGTCGGCGATGCTCACATCCGCCCGCGAGGCCTCGCGGGCGGCCTGTGCCAGCGGCGCGAGCGACGGCACGTCCTGGGTGCATGCCGCTCCCAGCTCCTGCATGATGTCATCGGCCTCGGTCGGGTAGGGGGCCGAGAACGCTCGCCCTGAGCGCCGCCGAGAGCGTCAGGAGCTGGCCGAGCTCCCGGAGCGCACCGCCGCGGCAAGCACCTGCTGGGTCCGGTCGCTCTCCGTCATCCCCGCCTTCGCGTTGGTGGGCGGCTCCGTGACGGCGAGCACGGACGCTCGATGGGCGTCCGATCCGGACCCCTGGTCTGCAACCGGCCCCGGGGCATCCGTCACGGACGCGGTGGTCGCAGCGTTATCGACCGGGCCGATCACACTCCACCTTCTGCGGGGAGCGGAACCCGGTGCGGACCGAATTGGTGACGACTGCGCGCGTAGGCGATCGGACCGTAGGCCATCCCCCGCAATTCAAGCCATGTTAAACCGCGGGGGTAGCCCGCCGCCTTCTTCGCGTTCTTTGAAGAGCTCGGGCTCAGGGCGAACCGGATGCCGACCGGGACGCGCCCGGCGAGCGCTAGGGCATGGCGCCGATCCGTCAAGGCCGTCTTTAGGAGGTACGCGCTGAGGCCGGTGCCGTAGCTGAAGATCTGCCGGCGCAGGTCCTCGAACGAGGGGTGGTGCGTGTGATGCACCAGCGCGATCGGTTCGTGTACCAGACGTAGGCCGCTCAAGACGGTCCGGAGCAGAGCCTCGCTGTCGACGCCCCCTAGTGCCGGTGTGCCGTTGCCGAGGCCGGGGTCGAAGCCGCCGATGCGGCGCAGGTCGTCAGCGCGGAACGCCATGTTCCCCCCGACGCCGTAGACCCCGGCGGCGTACGGGTAGAGCGGCGTGTCGAGCCGGTTCTCGCCGAGATCGAAAACCCGGCGCTCGAACCCTCGCGTAAAGCCACCCCACTGTTCGAACCAGACCTGAGCAGGCGTCTCGAGCTCCTGCGGCAAAATGGCGCCCGTCACGCACGAGACGTCTTTCGCCGCGTGAAAGCCGCGAACGAGCTCGGTGAGCCACCTCGGGTCGACGCGAACGTCGTCGTCGGTGAACGCGACGATGGCGCCCTCGGCGACGGCGAGCCCACGGTCACGGGCGCTCGCGCTGCCGGGGCGATCCTCGCGGACGTACTTGACCGCCCGTCCCGCGCTCGCCAGGTCCTGCGCGAGCCGATGCGTGCCGTCCGTCGCCGGCGCGTTGTCCGCGATGACGATCTCGAATCGGGTGGCCGGATACTCGCAGGCGAAGATCACCTCCAGGCACCGCTCCAGCCGCTCGGTGCGATCACGAGACGGGATGACGACGCTGACGAACGGGGGGTCGGCTAGAAACGCGCGGCGGCGGCGCTCGCAGGCCGGCGCGGGATCGAGCCGTGTGGCTTCCGCCGGCAGGCGCGATGGTGACTCATCGGCGCGGAGATGCCGTGCAAGCGCGCCACCCAGCTCGTCGTCGACGCGCCCGGCCAGGTCCACTGACGAGATCCCCTCAGGACCGAGCATGACGGCGAGCGACCCGACCGGCTCGCCGTGCGCCCGCACGAGGACCCATGCCGCGCCGTACTTGCGGTCGTTGTGGTGGCTTGCGATGTCCGGAAGCGGTGCGGTGCCCTCGACGCCGGTCACCCGAATCGGTGCGAAGCCGGGCGGTCTGACCTCCCTGATGCTCTCGCCCCTGTACCAGCGGGTGAAGGCGGTCATCGTTTCTCGTGTCGGGTGATGGTCTGGGGCCGGAGGTACCTGAGCCCACGCGCGCTAGGCCCAGGGGAGGACGCGACCGGCGGATGCGCTGTCCATCCGCGCGGCCATCACGCGGACCTACGCCCCGATCAGCGGCGGCCTCTCCTCGCCTGGGTCGAGTACCTCGTGGAACTCGATGACGACAGGCACGCCCATACTCCGCGCCACTCGCGCGAGCGCGAGGTAGGAGTGGAGCACGGCTCGGGTCCACCACTGGAGGATCAGCACGTCCGGCCGCTCGCTCCGCAGGAATGCCGCAGCGCGCATCATGCTGCGGCCCCAGTACCAGTCGACCCCGTCGTATGCGGGGATGGTGTCGTCGTATGCGATCCGAGACAGCGAGTTCCCGACCCGCCTGCGTCCGGGGTAGAGCGCCGTCGGCGTCAGCTGGCGCATCAGGATCACGGAGACCTCGTGGGAGAATGCGAGCTCGTGCGCGAGTCGGTGTGTGTACGTCGACAGCCCGCTGAGGAAGCGGGTGCCGGCCCCGACGACACAGATCCTCATGCGCCGCAGACCTTCACGGCCCGGACGCTTCGCTCGCCGCCACCGCCCCCTCGATCGCGCCCCGCGCGGAAAACATCCACGCACCGCGGGTCCTCGGAGCGCCGCGCCGACCGCGGACCGGGACAAGCGCACTCGTCCGGGGATCTGAAGACAGGTGAGGCCGTCGCGTCAGCAGAGCTTCTTGGTCGAACGGTCGCACCCCCAGACGCACAAGCGACGCGGCCAGCCCCGTGTCCGGTCTGCGTCCCTCGACCGGGTGTGACTATTAGGCGGGCTCGTAATCCGTCGCTCGCCGCCACTGCTGGGCTCGAGCCTCGCGCTGCGAGTTGGCGGGGACCGTCACAGGCACTGTCGTATCGGGCTCAGGCACCGACCACGGTAGCTGCGATCCGCCCCCGCGCCGGTCGTACACCGGCCCGTGCGTCGGATGGACGGCCACATAGAGCATGCGCTTCATCTCGCGGTTGCTGCGCCGCAGCGAGTCGAGCACCACGCCCGCGAGGATGCTCAGCGCCGCGATGGCGCTCAGGCCGGCCAAACAGAACGTGGCAGGGGTCCACGCATGGAGGTCGCCGAACCCCAACAGGACGCAGATGAGTGCCAGGGCCGCCGCGGCACCGGCCGTGAACCCGAAGAAGCGTAGCGGGCGGTAATCCTTGCAGAGCACGAGGATCAGTTTCAGGATGCGCGCGCCATCTGGAATGGTGCGTAGCTTGCTCGTCGACTCGCCCGGCCGCTCGTGATACGCGCTCGGCACTTCCTCGAACGGCAAACACAGCTCGAGCGCATGCACGGTCATCTCCGTCTCGGTCTCGAACCCGTTGGAGAGTGCGGGGAACGACTTGACGTACCGACGCGAGAGCACCCGGTAGCCGGACAGCATGTCGGCGCTCCCGTTTCCAAAGATCCGACTCACCGACCGCGACAGCAACCAGTTGCCCAGGCGGTGGCCTCGGCGGTAGGCGCCGCGGTCCCCAGCAGACGTGACGCGCGTGCCAATGACCATGTCGAGCTGGTGCTTGCGCAACTTTGCGATCATCGCCGGCGCCGCCTGGGCGTCATAGGTGTCGTCGCCGTCGGCGATCACAAAGATTGCGGCTTCGATGTCCACAAACATCTGGCGCAGCACGCGACCCTTGCCTGGGACCGGCGAATAGCGCACGACGGCACCCGCCGCCGCTGCCGCCGCTGCCGTGCCGTCGGTCGACGCGTTGTCGTAGACATAGACGGTCGCATCAGGGATGGCAGATCGGAAGTCGCTGACAACCTTCCCGATCGTTGCTGCTTCGTTCCGGCACGGAAGGAGGACCGCGACCGTCGGTGTCGACGACGTCAGCCGCGCGCGGCGGTCTCGTGGCAGGCCCCCGTTACCGCTGATGGCGATCGCGTCGACGTCCACGGAGCGAGAGACCAACGGGGGCCGAACGCCGTTATCGAGCGAATCGTGGGTGTTGAACTGGTGCTCGGGCACTGCTGTCCCCCTTGCCAAAGGGGGACATGGACCGGACGCTGCCACGACCTGCTCCCTGGATTAACATACCGAAGCACCCAGGGCTGAGAACCTGGCTAGCGGCATAGTTTTCTGCGCACCGAGCTCAGAGCACCATTCTCTGCGAACCTAGCTAAAGGCATGGTCTTCTGACGTTGCCGACTCGTCGGCGGCGCGCCTCGTGAAACAGTGGCGTCCCGGGACGCCGTGACGCCGCATGTCAGCGAGCCACGCGTCCCGATGCGCCGCCGTCGGGCTCAGGCCGGCCCGCGCTCGAGGCGCTTGGCCCCGGCTGCGCGGGCACCCACGGCTGCGCGGAGCGGGTCCCCAGCTCGAGCGTGGGTTGGAGCCAGGAGGTGTCCGCGACGGTGCCGGCCGTGATGAAGGCGAGGTCCGGCATCGCGTCGAGGCGGCTCACGATCGGCGATCCGCATCGCGAGCAGCACTGGCGATTGGTGTTCTGGCCGTGATCCTCGCCGACGCTCGTGTGCGTCGCGAGCGTGACCCCGGCGAACCTCGAGCCGAGGCGCGGGCAGGGCCACCACCACCGAGCAGGCGGTCCCGGTCTGGCGCTGGCAGCCGGTGCAGTGACAGGCGGCGGTCATGACCGGCTCCTCGCGGCAGGTGTAAGTGATGCTTCCGCATAAACAATGTCCTTTGATGGCCATTCTTTTCCTCCTCGAGCTCAGGACCGAGGCCATGCCATTCCATAGGAATCCATGCCCGCGCCCCGGCAGACCGAGGGTGACCTCAGCGCTCCCATGCCGGCCGTCGGCCAAGACCGTGCTCGGCGATCCATCGTCCGGCCGTGCGCTGAGCTTCCCGTCCTTGAGCGTGCACATTCGGGCCTCGCGAGGCGGCCGCCTCAACTTGCCGGGGTGACGCCCGTCCGGGTGACGGTGAAGTCACCCGTCCCGCCCGACAGCGGGATCGAGCGACCCCCGAGCAGGACGTGCAGATGGGGCGGCCGGCCTACGCGCATCCAGAGGGATCCCAAGACCCGAATGTGCACGCTCGCCCCCGGGGCGAGGATGCCCTCGTAGACCAGGGCCCCGGTCGCGCTGGCGCGCCGCACGAGGACGTACGACCCGCCGGTCCCCGCGCCGGTCAGGGTGAGCGGAACCGCCGCCGCCGCCGCGATCCGGCGCGGGCGGGCGGCGGGCGGCGCGCCCGCGGGGGCGGCGGTCGGCGGGACCGTGGAGGGTCGCGGGGTCGACGATGACGACCCGCCGATCTCCCCCCGCCAGACAAGCACCACGACGACCAGCAGGCCGATGGCGGTGACGATCATGAGGGCAGGAAGCCAGCCGACGCCCCCCCGCGGGACCGGTTCGCCGGACGCCAACGCGGACACGGCCGGCGGCGCCTCCGCCACGGGGGCCTGCGGCGCAGGCGCCTCCTCGACGGGCACGGACGCGGCCGGCGGCGCCTCCTCGACGGGCGCCCGCGCTTCTGCCTCCTCCGGCGCGACGACGGGCTCGGTCAGGAGCGCCCCGGTGACCGGCTGATCGGCTGGCACCCGCGATGCGGCGGGCACCTGCGACGCGCCGTTGCTGAGGTGAACGCCCCGCCCGGCCAGGGCGCACAGCCCGAGCAGGTCGTCGGGAAGCCCGGCGCGCGCGGTCGCCTCACACGCCAGGAGTCGCTCCAGGTCGGCGGGATCGCATTCGCTCAGGTCGAGCAGCGCCGTGAGCGCCCCGGCCAGGGCGCGGTCCTCGTCGGCCCATTCGGTGCGCTCGGTGAGTTGCTGCGCCAGCGCCTGGGCACGGGAGATCGCCGCCGCCGCCGCCGCGGGGCCCTCGAGGCGACGGGCGCGGGCGAGCGAGGCGCGCGCTGCCTCCCGTGACGCGGACTCGTTGAGCGCCTGCGCGATCTGCGCGGTGGTGGCCCCGACGTCCAGCCCCAGCTCAGCGGCGGCCGTCCGTGTGGAGCGTCTGCAGCGAGGCGATCGTGTTGAAGGGCGCAACGTCGAGGCTGCGGCCGGCGACGATGTCCGCCTGCAGCCGGTCCAGGGCCGTCAACGCCTCGGCGCGAGCGTTTTCGATCCTCTCCAGGATCTCCTGGGCCTCCGCGAGGTCGATGGGGCTCTTCCTCCTGTTCGAGCGGATCTCCGGGTCGCGGTTCCTCGCGGGCGTCGGGGTCCTCGTTTACGCGGCGAACTATGACTGCTTCTGCTTCGTCTTCACGCCACAGCTCTCCTGCGGGCGCAGCAGCTTGAGGGCGTGGCGACGCTCCTCCTCCTCGAGGGCGTCGAGGGCATCGAGTCGGGCACCCCGACAAGCTCGCCAGCCCGCTGCCGAAGCGGCAGCACGATCTGGCAGATCGGGCACTGCCTCGGATCGTCGGCGGATGAGTGCTCCCGTGGCCCGGCCTGCGGAGACGCGGCGCTCATGGAGGTCACCTCGGGTTGTTCGGCGATTGGCCGGGCACCTGCGACGCGTCATTGCTGAGGTGAACGCCCCGCCCGGCCAGGGCGCACAGCCCGAGCAGGTCGTCGGGAAGCCCGGCGCGCGCGGTTGCCTCGCACGCCAGGAGTCGCTCCACGTCCGCGGGATCGCATTCGCTCAGGTCGAGCATTGCCGTGAGCGCCCCGGCCAGGGCGCGGTCCTCGTCGGCCCATTCGGAGCGCTCGGTGAGTTCCTGCGCCAGCGCCTGGGCACGGGAGATCACCGCCGCCGCCGCCGCGGGGCCCTCGAGGCGACGGGCGCGGGCGAGCGAGGCGCGCGCTGCCTCCCGTGACATCAACTCGTCGAGCGCCTGCGCGATCTGCGCGGTGGTGGCCTCGGCGTCCAGCCCCAGCGCCGCGGCCGCCGCCGTGTGGACCGTGTGCAGGTAAATGATCGTCCTGAAGGGCGCAACGTCGAGGCTGCGGCCGGCGACGATGTCCGCCTGCAGCCGGTCCAGGGCCGCCAACGCCTCGGCGCGAGCGTTTTCGATCCTCTCCAGGATCTCGTGGGCCTCCTCGAGGTCCATGGGGCTTTTCCTCCTGTTCGAGCGGATCTCCGGGTCGAGGTTCCTCGCGAGCGCCGGGGTCCTCGTTTACGCGGCGAACTATGACTGCTTCTGCTGTCTGCTTGTTCTTCTTCACGGAAAAGTTCTCCTGCGGGCGCAGCAGCTTGAGGGCGTGGCGACGCTCCTCCTCCTCAACGGCGTCGAGGGCGTCGAGGGCATCGGAGTAGGGCATCCCGAGGAGCTCGCCAACCCGCTGCCTAAGCGGCAGCACGATCTGGCAGATCGTGCACTGCCTCCCATCGTCGGCGGATGCGTGCTCCCGTGATCCGGCCTGCGCGAACGCGGCGCTCATTGAGGTCATCCGGGTTGCTTGGCGATTGGCCGGCCCAGTCAGAGGATGAGTATCGCGCGGGTTGGGGATCCGCCCCCCGCCCCCTCGATCGCGCCCCGCGCGGAAAACATCCACGCACCGCGGGTCCTCGGAGCGCCGCGCCGATCGCGGACCGGGACAAGCGCACTCGTCCGAGGATCTGAAGACAGGTGAGGCCGTCGCGTCAGCAGAGCTTCTTGCTCGAACGGTCGCACCCCCAGACGCACAAGCGACGCGGTCAGCCCCGTGTCCGGTCCGAACCCGGTCCCGCCCAGCGGCCACGTATCACCGCCTCCTGCAAGGGTCGCGCGTCCTTTGGGGGAATGCTCTCGTTCCTGCGTCGTCAGGGTACACCGCGTCCGACACAATGGCCACACGCCGTGCTCCGGAAACCTGTCCGGTCTGCGTCCCTCGACCGGGTGTGACGATTAGGCGGGCTCGTAATCCGTCGCTCGCCGCCACTGCTGGGCTCGAGCCTCGCGCTGCGAGTTGGCGGGGACCGTCACAGGCACTGTCGTATCGGGCTCAGGCACCGACCACGGTAGCTGCGATCCGCCCCCGCGCCGGTCGTACACCGGCCCGTGCGTCGGATGGACGGCCACATAGAGCATGCGCTTCATCTCGCGGTTGCTGCGCCGCAGCGAGTCGAGCACCACGCCCGCGAGGATGCTCAGCGCCGCGATGGCGCTCAGGCCGGCCAAACAGAACGTGGCAGGGGTCCACGCATGGAGGTCGCCGAACCCCAACAGGACGCAGATGAGTGCCAGGGCCGCCGCGGCACCGGCCGTGAACCCGAAGAAGCGTAGCGGGCGGTAATCCTTGCAGAGCACGAGGATCAGTTTCAGGATGCGCGCGCCATCTGGAATGGTGCGTAGCTTGCTCGTCGACTCGCCCGGCCGCTCGTGATACGCGCTCGGCACTTCCTCGAACGGCAAACACAGCTCGAGCGCATGCACGGTCATCTCCGTCTCGGTCTCGAACCCGTTGGAGAGTGCGGGGAACGACTTGACGTACCGACGCGAGAGCACCCGGTAGCCGGACAGCATGTCGGCGCTCCCGTTTCCAAAGATCCGACTCACCGACCGCGACAGCAACCAGTTGCCCAGGCGGTGGCCTCGGCGGTAGGCGCCGCGGTCCCCAGGAGACGTGACGCGCGTGCCAATGACCATGTCGAGCTGGTGCTTGCGCAACTTTGCGATCATCGCCGGCGCCGCCTGGGCGTCATAGGTGTCGTCGCCGTCGGCGATCACAAAGATTGCGGCTTCGATGTCCACAAACATCTGGCGCAGCACGCGACCCTTGCCTGGGACCGGCGAATAGCGCACGACGGCACCCGCCGCCGCTGCCGCCGCTGCCGTGCCGTCGGTCGACGCGTTGTCGTAGACATAGACGGTCGCATCAGGGATGGCAGATCGGAAGTCGCTGACAACCTTCCCGATCGTTGCTGCTTCGTTCCGGCACGGAAGGAGGACCGCGACCGTCGGTGTCGACGACGTCAGCCGCGCGCGGCGGTCTCGTGGCAGGCCCCCGTTACCGCTGATGGCGATCGCGTCGACGTCCACGGAGCGAGAGACCAACGGGGGCCGAACGCCGTTATCGAGCGAATCGTGGGTGTTGAACTGGTGCTCGGGCACTGCTGTCCCCCTTGCCAAAGGGGGACATGGACCGGACGCTGCCACGACCTGCTCCCTGGATTAACATACCGAAGCACCCAGGGCTGAGAACCTGGCTAGCGGCATAGTTTTCTGCGCACCGAGCTCAGAGCACCATTCTCTGCGAACCTAGCTAAAGGCATGGTCGTCTGACGTTGCCGACTCGTCGGCGGCGCGCCTCGTGAAACAGCGGCGTCCCGGGACGCCGTGACGCCGCATGTCAGCGAGCCACGCGTCCCGATGCGCCGCCGTCGGGCTCAGGCCGGCCCGCGCTCGAGGCGCTTGGCCCCGGCAGCGCGGGCACCCACGGCTGCGCGGAGCGGGTCCACAGCTCGAGCGTGGGTTGGAGCCAGGAGGTGTCCGCGAGGGTGCCGGCCGTGATGAAGGCGAGGTCCGGCATCGCGTCGAGGCGGCTCACGATCGGCGATCCGCATCGCGAGCAGCACTGGCGATTGGTGTTCTGGCCGTGATCCTCGCCGACGCTCGTGTGCGTCGCGAGCGTGACCGCATTCATGGATGCTGCGGCACCCGGAACCGGGCTTGCCCAAGGCGTTGGCCGTCTCGGGAATTGGTCTAACCAGGAGCTCTTTGGTGGGCCCACCACGCTGCCGTGGGGCCTGCGCATCGCCCCGCAATTCCGGCCTGCCCGCTATGCGAACAACACGACCGTCCAACCCACATTTCTCTACGAGATGATCTGGGACATTGGCCTTTCCGGACTGTGGTTGTGGCTCAGCCACCGGTATCGGATTCGCCCGCCCGCGCTGTTTTGCCTGTATGTCTGCCTCTACTGCGTGATCCGCTGCATCCTCGAGCTGATGCGGGTGGAGCCCGCGACCTACATCTTGGGCAAGCGATTGAATTTCTGGGTCGCGCTCGTCGCGGTCATCGGCGGCCGGCGCGACATTTGTGTACTTCCAGTGGCGTCGACCGGAACAGGCCCCGTCACCCGTGATACCCAAGGCCTAGCTGAGGCCCATCGGTGGGCTGGCCGCGCCGGAGCTGTCCGATGGGGCAATCAACTGGGACAGGGTCACCGGACGAAGGCCACGCTCGTGCAGGCCGTCGAGGATCTCTGGCAGCGCGGCGAGGGTGCGTTCGGGTGCGCCCGGCGCACCGTCGGCATCGTGCAGCAGCAGGATCGCTCCCGGTGTCGCGCCGGCCAGGATGCGGTCGACGATGTGCCTGGTTGTGGTGGTGGCGTCCCAGTCCGAGGCGCATGTGCACCACAAGGTACGTTGCATCCCGAGACGCGGGGCCATGGCCCACGCGGTGCCGTTCCAGACCCCGTAGGCGGGTCGATAGAAGGCGGGTGCGCGCCCCGCGGCCTCGACGATGGAGTTCCGGGCCCGTTTGAGCGCAGCAATCGTCGTACGGGGACCCAGGCGGGCAAGGTTGCGGTGGTTATCGCCGTGGCAGGCGATCTCATGTCCATGTGCGACTGCACCGCGGACGACATCGGTGTGGGCCCGCACCCGCCATCCAAGCCAAAAGAATGTCGCCGGGGTCTGGCCAAGCACGTCAAGAAATCGCGGCGCCATCTCCGGATCGGGGCCATCGTCAAAGGTGAGCGCAATCTCTGGGCGCCCGGTGCGGGCGCGGCACAGCACCCAGGGTTCTGCGAGGCGCCGGACGATGGGAAAGCACGTCGCTGCCGGAGCGAACTGACCGGCCGCTGCGCCGAGTCCGCCGACGAGTGCGGCACCGGTCCGCGCCCTCATGACCGCCCCTTGTGGGTTCTTGGCGTCATCGTTGTGGTGATTGTTGCAGCAGATCCATCACGACCGTTTCCAATCAACTTCAGCTTGGTCACTTTGGCGAAGCAGGTCTTTGCCTGCAACAGGCCCGTAGCTACCTGTCCGTGAGCCAGGCTCGTGGTCCACAGATCGACGCAATGAACGCTGCACTCGACCGATTCCTGACGCCCGAGAGCAGGGTCTCCTCGGCGGGGTTAACCGCGAGTGGGGAAGGAACTCGTAGTCATCCTTGGCGCTGGGACGGCCGTCTCTCCCACGCGTGCCGACACGCGGCAGTTGGGCGTCGCGTGCGCCCAGACTCGGCAGGTCGTGGCCCGGTCGCGAGTGCCCAGTGGGCCTCGTGATCCCCGCAGTCGTCGGAGTAGCTGACGTCGAGGGTCGTGCCCTCCGGGAACGTCACACCGTTTCCGGGGGTGAGTTCCTTCGCCAGCTCGGCATCGATGGGAAATCCGATACGGCGCTGGCGATCCAGGGCTTCGGGAGCTTCGCCTAATCCGCGAACATAAGCGCCAGGCTCGACGCTGTGGGGGCTGCCCTTGAGCGTCAGGAGCGCGTGCGTAATCCTTGCGGGGGCTGCTCCGAGGTTGGCCACGGTGAAGCCAATCTCGTGGCTGTCGTTGACCGACCTGACTGAGCCATTGTCAACGACTGTCAGGCAGGCACCCATTTGCACGCGCGCCATGACCCAGCGGCACGTCTCCTCCGAGGCCTTAATGGCCGTATATGAGCGCCTGAAGCTCTTGGAGGCAACCACAGCAAGCACGACCGTGGCTCCTGCGCTTACCCCAATCGCGATCAAGCTCGTCCAGGCCGACACTTCAGCGAGGTTAGTCCCAGGTCCGGACGTGCTCCCCACATCAGAGCTTAGGCGACGTGGGGGGCCGTACCCGGACCTTCTGCCCGCCGGCCGCGCTCAGCTCGCGTCGGGTGTCCCCTCAGTGACTCTCGCGCATCTCCCTCACGACCCCGGGCGGTGGTGGCTCCACGGGCGGGCTCACCACAAACCGGTCCAGGATGTCGTCGTCCGCCAGGTCATCCGGCAGTGGATGGGCGTAGGTCGTCATCGTGAACGCCGCCGAATGGTGGCCCATCCACATCTACACCTGCTTGGGCGTGACGCCTGCTCGCATGAGGTTTGATGCACAGGTATGCCTGAGCATGTGGAAGGTCGCCCACGGAACGCCAGCGCACTCTGCGGCCGGTTTCAGGATGCGTGCGCTGAAGTTGCCCGCATCGAGTGGCGATCCGGCCGCGTTGGCGAAGATCGGATCCGCATTGTCAAACAACGGGGTGGCGAGTCGATGGGCAGCGAGGTCTTGGGCCACGTCCCGCTTCGCCGAGCTGACACAGCGGCGCACCGATCTCCCCGGCCGGTTGCTGACCGTCAAGGAGGCAGCAGAGGCCATCCGCGAACCCGTGTCGTTCGTCTATATGACGCGCGGTCCGACGGGCGGTTGACACCCCACAAGCGTGGCAGTCGAGCCCTTGTCGATCGGGCTGAGTTGGACGCCCTGATCCGCACGTGACAAAACCGCACGAGGGACGCTCTGAGTGGCACCATGGCCATTCTGGGGGAGGAGATGCCGTTGTGAGCCGGGGCCAAACAGTCGTTTAGCAGGCAGTTCTTTGAATGGGCCGAGTAGGGCCCGAACCTATGCCCATGGGATTAGAAGTCCTGTCACGGCCCGCTCTACGACGGCCTCAAAATGCCTGGTCATTGTGCTTTTCCAGGACATTCTCTTGATTCGTCGTCTGAGAAGTCTGCTGGGCCCGCTCGGCTCGTGTTCCCACCATGTTCCCACCGACCGGCGCCCTGAGGGTCTCCGGTCGGGAGATCCGGAGTGGAGATTGCCGGAGGTCGCCGTTGCAAGGGGAATCGCGCTCGCGAACATTGCCTGCCCCCGAACGGCACCTCGGAGACCCCACTATGGACGCGTTCGCCCGGCGTTGTGGGACCCCCGGCCGGAGAGGTTTAGGACTGTCCGTCAGGGGGCGGTGCCATGAGCGGTCCGAGCACCGACATCAGATCTGGGTCAAACATCACATCATTCACCACGATCCTGCCATCGGCGAGGCGGTAGTACGCCATCGCTCGGACCGTCATGGTGCGCCCATCCGGGAGAGTGACGGTGTAGTTGAACCGGGCGAACACGGCGTCGCCGTCGGCCACCAACTCCTCGTCCTCGAACCGCTGGTCCCTAACTGCCACATGGGTCGCAGCGACCATTGCCTTCAGGGCGGCGAGATCAGCGCCTCCCAGTGCGACGTTTACGTAGTTCGGCGCGAGCACCTCGTCCGCGACATCGAGATTGCCGCCGGCCAGCACCTCGTTCGTGAACCGACGAACAACGGCCTTGTTTTCCTCCGTACCCATACCGGGCTTCCCCTTCCCGACACGGCTTCTGCGAGTCCGCGTTTGCGAGTCAGTGTAGAGGGGCCTCCCGAAGTGCACACGCCATTCGTTGAGCACGTTTGGTGATCGGGGACGGGTCCTCGGAGATGGATCCCCAACCGCTCGCAGATCGGATCCCAGCCCGTGGTCGGCGTCTACTCCAGCACTCGCTCGACGGGGCGCCTTCGCCAACCGCGGCATTGTGCCGCTCGGACGCATCCACCACCTGCTCAGATCGATGACGCCCCAATCTGCGCGTCCCACGACAACGGCTCGGCGTGGCCATGATCGCCGGGTCGGTAGGGCACTGTCCCAAGGCGGTGGAGGGCGGTCGCGAGAGCGCGAGCGGACGGCGGTCGGGCGTCTGACGTGGTTACTCGTCCACGGAATGCGTGCCGAGTCGGTTCGGCGGTGGCCGGTTGCCCATCGGGGTGGTCACTGCCAGCCGCCCCGTCGCCCGCCGGAAATGCCCGACCGGTGCGGTGACCGAATTCACGCGAGTGTCCGTTCGGTTCCCAGACGGCCGCCTGGGACGCGCCGGAGTCTTGGCACGGCCCCTCGGACAGTACCTTCGCCGTTCCACGTCGCGAGTGCGCGGGCGCTTCCATTCTGCGGACAGGGGCGTCGTGAGACGGACGTGGGGAGAATGGGCCGTGTCGGACTCGAACCTACGACCACGGGATTAAGACTCTCGTTGCGGTCGAATCAGACCGTATCCGAATGGTCATGCGTATCGATCTTTTGCAGGTATTTCCGAGGATGCATTGTCAGAGGAGCGGCCCGTGCCGACTCCGCTCGTGTTCCCACCTTGTCCCCCCTGTGAGCACCTTGGCGATCGTTTGACGGGAGGCCCTCGGTGGGACTGTCCGGAATCCAATCGACCGGTCCACACCAGTCGCAGGCCGCCAGCATGAGTCAGGCCGGCACGCCCGGGAGAGTGTCGGAGTGCCAGCCTGCACGTTCGGGTGGTCGTCTCGTCAGATCTCCAACCAGGCGATGGGAGGGTATCGCTCGGCACCCGACCTGCCGATGATGTTTGGTGAGATCTGCCCCGATGCGGTGCCGGGGGGCGTCGTCAACGCGATAGGGGATTGAGCAATGCATCGATCAGCGGGCGTGCGCGGCTGGGGGGTCGGTGCCGTGGCCCTCATACTGATGATGGTGTTCTCCGCACTGGCGTTCGGTGCCCCCGCGGGGGTCCACGCCGCGGCATGTGCGACACCGAGCGGCCCCAACCAGGTGCGCTGTACCGCGTGGGTTCGGTCGGACGCCACCCCGCGCAGCCTGAGGCCGGCGCGATATTTTTCGAGCTCGCCGCAAGGCTACGGTCCGGCGCAGTTGCAGTTCGCCTACGGTCTGTCGCAATTGACGCCCACCCTCGGGGCGACCCAGACGGTCGCCATCGTGGACGCCTACAACTACCCGCATCTCGCGAGCGACTTGGCCGCATACCGCAGCTACTACCATCTGCCCCCCTGCACGACCGCCTCTGGGTGCCTTCGCGTCGTCGGGGAAACCGGGACCGCCAAGCTTCCGCGGTACACAAGCCCCGGCCAAGGTTGGAACCTGGAGACCGCGCTTGACGTCGACACCGTCTCGGCGGTCTGCCCGAATTGTCACATCCTGGTGGTGTTGGCCAACGCTGCGAGCTATGCCGATCTCGGCACCGCGGAGAACACGGCGGCGACACTCGGTTCGAACGTCATCAACAACAGCTGGGGCGGTACGGATTCCTCAAGCGATACGACGTTCGACGCCATGTACTTCAACCATCCCGGGGTTGCCATTACGGCGGCTACGGGTGATTCCGGGTACGCCGGAGGCCCGATCTATCCCTCGACTTCGCCGAACGTGGTCGCGGTCGGTGGGACGAGCCTGGCCCTGAACGACAACACCCCCCCGAGTCGCACCTTCACCGAGACGGCCTGGAGCGGCGGCGGCTCCGGCTGCAGTGCGTACGAGACGACGTTCGTGCCCATCAGCTTCCTGGGTCCGGCGGCGGCGTGCGGCACCGAGCGCGCCGTTGTCGACGTGGCCGCCGATGCCGATCCGAATACGGGCGTCGCGGTCTATGACACCGCCGGGTACAACGGATGGTTCCCCGGCATGGTTGGTGGGACCAGCGTGGCGACGCAACTCATCGGCGGCGTCATCGGTCTCGCCGGAAATGCACCGGCGGCTCCCGGATCGCTCTACACGAACTACAATTCCGCGAACTTCTTCGACATCACCAGCGGAACCAACGGCACGTGCGTGCCGATCTTGCTATGCACGGCACAGCAGGGTTGGGATGGCCCGACGGGCCTCGGGTCGCCGAACGGTATCGGCGGATTCTAGTCGGAGCCCGCTGATCCGGTTCTGGGGGGGTGCGGGGCGCACGGCGTTGCGCACCCCCGTTTGGGCCTCGAGGCGAGATCACGGGGTCGGTGTATGCCGCGCCGGCACCAGCCGCCGGGCCGGCTGCTGAGCGTCGTCACCAATTCAACCGAACAGGCGCTGGTGTTGCTGGTCCCAGCGGCTGACTCGCGTCGAGCCCGAGGTCCCGCGACCTTCGATGTCACACTTTGACGGCTCCTAGGCCTCTCTGGCTCCTAACCCCTCAGCCGGTCGAGGGGATAAGGAAGTCGACATAACCCGGACAGACCTACGAGGCGCGCGCTTGGCAGAGTGTTTCCGCATGACGCACTGCGCGTGATACCTGTATATCTGACTAACGTGGTTCAATCATCCAGCCCCTCTAAGAGTTGGCATTTCTGGCCGGTACCACGGTGTTCGTGACCGACAATCTCCGCTGGCACTAGTAGATCGTCGTATTCACGCAGCGTCAGAGTTTCGTTCAAGCCTGACAAGGTTCCCGCGCGACGTGAGAACTGAGTCCTCGAAGGGAGGCCGCGACGACGTCGAGCGACGTATTCCCGGGCCTCACCGGTTAGGGAGGGCCACCCTCATTGGTATGCATGCCTTAGGTTGGCATGGGATTGCTCGGGCAGTGAAGGGGACGCCGTCCCGGCTTCGCCCACCCTCCGCCCCGGGCTTGCCGTCGCCTCGCGCAGGTGTGGGCAACGATTTCCGATGCGAAGGTTCTGCTCAAGCACGGTGAGGCGCCGCAGCTGGTTCGACGATGGCTAGCGGAATGTCGCGGTGAGCTCCAATCGGGACGTGTACCCAATCGTTCCGCGCCAGTACGTCACGTCGCCTTACGTCTCACTCCTGTTTATCGTCGCAAGCACCCGCAGGCCGAGTACCGTGGCAGCGGTGAGGCCGGCGTAACCCAAGACCTGATTGAGCGGAGCACCATCGACGCGCGGGGCGGCCGATGCAAGCGCAAGCAGCAAGACGGAGATGAGCCCGATGGACCCGCTGAAGAATGCAAGCAGTGCCCGATCGATGACGCGGTCGACATGTTCGACGTCTCTTTGATCTCCGAAAAGCCGGACGCGCAGCGTGAGCTCGCCACGCTCGGCCTGGCGTCCGAGTCGGTCGAGATCACGAGGAATGCGCCTGATCAGCGGAAGTAGCTCGAGGATATCGTCGGTCAGATCCGCAGCGGTCTGAACGGCGCCAGGCAGTCCAACCCCAGATCGGGACACCGAGCGCGTTGCCTCGGCGAGGAGGTCGAAGTCGGGGGACAGCGTCGTCAGGGTTCCTTCAAGCGTGGCGAGCGCTCTGAACATCCCCGCCAACTGAGGATCAACGACCATTCGGTAGCGCACCATGATTCGGAAGAGGCCCTCCACGACGCGTGTGGTGCGCTGCGATGGAGCGCTGAACTCGACCGTGATCAGCCGGCCCAGGTCGCGATCGAGGGCATCGATGTCGATGGCATCTGCGGGAGGGCAGAGCTCGAGTAGTGCATCACGCAAGAGGCGCGGCCGCCGGCGCGCTATCGCGAGCAGCGCGTGTGAGAGCGCTCGCTGCTGGGGCGCGCTGAGTCGCCCTACCGATCCGAAGTCGAGCAGGGCGAGCGACTCCTGGCCAAGGACGAGGACGTTGCCCGGGTGAGGGTCGACGTGGAAGACGCCGATTTGGAACAGCTGGGTGAGGAAGCTGTCGAGAAGGGTGCGCCCGAGCTGGTAACCGTGCGCCTCAACGTCGGCGGGAGAGAGCGAGCTGAGGCGGGCGCCGAAGATGCGCTCTTCGACAAGGACTCGACGCGTGGTGAGCATCGGGTATGGCCGCGGCACCCGCACGTGACTGGAATGGGACATTGCTTCGTGGAGCAGGGCGAGATGTTGCCCTTCGCACCTGAAGTCCAGTTCTTCCCGCAAATTCTCAGCGAAGCCTCGTGCCAGGTCGACGATGCCGACCGCCTTCGCCCAGGCCGCGGTCTCTTCGGTCCGCTGGGCAAGACGCAGCAGGATGCGCAGATCCTGCTCGACTTGGGTGTCGATGCCGGGTCGCTGCACCTTGACGACGACCTCTTCGCCCGATCTGAGCCTGGCCGCGTGCACCTGTGCTAGGGACGCGGCCCCCAGGGGTTCGTCATCGAAGCGGGAGAAGATCTCGTGAATCGGGTGCCTCAACTCCGCCTCGATGATTGGGTGGATCGCCGTTGCGGCCAGCGTCGTCGACCGGTCGTGAAGCACGGCCAGTTCAACAGCGATGGCCGGGGGCAGAAAATCCGTTCGGGTGGCGAGCACCTGGCCGAATTTGACGAAGATGGGACCGGAGTCCTCAAGCGCACCGCGGAGGGCGGCGCCGACCATCGCCGGGGTTTCCGCACTCCGACGGTGACTGAGCTTCGCGAGCGGTCCCAGGCCGTGGCGGGTCGCAATGCGGGTCAACTCGAGGTAGCGTCGACCACGTGCGAGGCTGAAGGTAACCGTCCGCAGTGGGTGTGACGTCGGTGTCGGAGCCACGGCGACTGTACGACGTCGCGAGCGCGAAAGCAGTCCGACGATCGCCACGAAGCCGAGTCCCGCAAGGGTGGACGTGACGGCGAACGTGAGCGCGGCAGTGAATCCACTGACTCGACCAACCGCGGTCTCGACAACCAGTGCGCCGATTCCGATGCCGACGCACGCTGAGGCGAGCGCGGTACTCCGAGTGACTTTGATTCCGAGGACGCGGGCGATGACCGTCCTGCTGAGTGCCAGCAGGACGACCGACCAAGCGGCGGCGAGCACGACTGTCGTCGTCTTGTTTCAGATCGATTGCCGGGTGTCATGGGTGCGACTCCCGCATCTGAGCGGCGCAATCGGTGCATCTACAGGCCTAGGTCCGAAACCGCCAACCCTTGCGGATGCAAACGGATGAATCCCTAAGCCCTGCCCTTAGACGAGAATTCCCAACCAAACTGACCTGACCCCCGAGTAGTCACCCGGGGCTGCCTTTGCCGGTGAGCTAAACGACAACGCCATCGCCACCGCGAGGATCAGGCAGACAAGTATCCCGAGACCTCGCCTCGCCTCGCTGCGGGCGTTCTGTGGCGGGGGTGCTGACCTCACGTCCCTCGTAGTGGCTGCTCACCGTTGATGCTTCTTCCGATGGAAGGATCCGGCGTCACGCGACGCGACGGCGTGGTGTCGAATCGTTTAATAAATTGCCATTCTGCTGTACGCCGTCAATAGGGGAAACGAGCGGGATCGACCGGGGAAACAACGGGGATCGACCTGGTGTTTGTCCCTGCGCGCCCACCAACCCACCTGCAGAGTCCGCTCAACTCACTGCTCGCTACCGATCTGACCAACGAGCATTCGCGGGTCCCGCCGCGTGCCAGCTCACTTCGGCTCTGTGAAGGCGCGGTCTTGGAGACGCGGCGTCAGTATGCGCCTCTGGGGTTGTTCTCGCGCGACGCGAGCCGGGCTCGCAGCAAACGAGCCTCGGGCACGTCGGCAGAGCGGAGCAGGTCCGCATGTTCGGCAAGCTCTCGGGCCAAACCCGACCCCAGCCGACAGACGCCTTCCCGCGTCTCGACCACATCGCCTCGCTCGAGCTCCCTTGCTGCCAGCACTTCGAGGATGACCTTGTCGACAATCGGCCGTACCGGCTCCATCACGTCGGTTGCAAGCGACCCCCGGTAGCGCCTGTCAACGTGCATAAGCCCGGGGGCCGGGTCGACGCCGACGGCGAGCCCCGACGCCAGAGCGCGGGTCATTGTCCCTGACCGGGGGCTGGTTGTTTATGTCGCCAGGGATCGACCGAGCCGTGCTGACAAGCAACGGTGTCCCGCGAGGCCGCCTACCGTTTTTGAGAGGTCATCGGTCAACCACCGCGTCGGTGACGACCTCGATGCCGCCGAGCCGGTCCGCGAGTTCCTCGCCGAGCCCGTAGCGGGCGGCCAGCTCAGACGGGGCGGTGTAGCTGACCTTCGTCTGGTCGCCGTCCGCCCAGATCAGCACCCTGAGTGGGAGATCAAGCGCCGCAAGCGGCGCGGATTGCATGACGGGCGTGCCGGCGAGCGGGCTTCCGAAGATCACGAGCTTGGTGTCGCGCAACTCGAGCCCGGCCGCCTCGGCCTCTCCGCTGTGGTCGACAACGGCGAACTCCTTCATGCCGCGTGCCGCCACGATTGCGGACAGACGAGCGCGCGTTTCCTCGACGGACCAGGGGCTGAGCTTCGTGATGAGGCCGTCGCGCACGGTGTTCATGGCGTGACCTCCTTTCAGTCGGCGATTTCGGCGGCGGTGGCATTGGCTGTGCCGATCTCGGCCGGCTCGCCGACGGGCGCCGATGCGACCTCCCCAGGGATCCCCCGCTCCATCCGCCGCAAGGCAATGATGAAGGCGGCCGCCATCACACCGGCCATAGCGAGGTAGACCACCCGTGTCGCGTCGGCGTAGTCATGTTGGACGGTACCCAACAATCGATAGGCGGCGGTACCGGGCGCGGGGCGCGACTCGGCGCCCGCGCCCGAGCTGAGGCTCGCGGCCACCCGCGCCGCCTCGGTTCGTGGGACGCCCGCCCGGGTGAGCGAGTCCAGGATGTTCGACCTGGTGGTATCGATCAGCACCGTCCCGAGGACGGCGAGGCCGAGGCTCGCCGCAAAGTACCGCACGGTTTGGGTGACGCCGGTGACCTCGCCGTAGCTGCCCCGCGGAGCGCGGTTGACGGCATCGGTCGATACCGGCGTAAGTACGAGCCCGATCCCCGCGCCGGCCATGACGACCCAGGGCCATTGCGAGCCCAGGCCCTCGTGCAGATGGTTTGCCCAGAGGGCGAAGCCGGCCGCCGCCAGCCCCGAGCCGGCGATCGCCGCCGGGCGCGCCCCACGGCGGTCGAGGATGCGGCCGCCAATCTGGCTTGCGCCTGCGAAGCCGATGAAGACGACCAGAATGTAGAGCCCGGTCTGTCCCGCGTTGTACCCGAGCACGACCTGCGCGTACACCGAGGCGAAGAAGAACAGCGGCACGAAGCACGCGCAGACGAGAAACAGCACAACATTGTCGGCGGCAAAGCCGCCGTGTCCGAAGATCCGCACCTCGATGAGCGGATTCGGGACGCGCAGCTCGACCGCGACGAACGCTCCGATGAGCGCGAGACCTCCGAAGATACAGCCGAGGGTCGCAGCCGATGTCCATCCCCACGTGCTCGCTTCCTGGAACCCGAGGACCGCAAGCCCCATACCTCCGCAGATCAGGATCGCGCCGCGCACGTCCATTGGGGTCGCGCGCCGCTCGTCGTGCGGTCGCGCCCAGAGCGTCAGTACGAGCGCGATCAGGGCGACCGGGATGTTGATCAGGAAGATCGCCCGCCATGTCCACGGCAGGAGGAAGCTGCCGGCGATCGGGCCGACCGAGGTCAGTGCGCCCGTGATCCCGAAAAAGACGGCGAGCGCTTGGCCGCGCTCGTGCGGGGCGAGCGAGTTGACGGGGCGACGATGGCCGCGAGGCTGCTGCTCGACGCCGTCAACCGGGAAAGGCCACCAGTGTCCGCGTGAACCTCGCGGGGCCGGCGATTTTCGAGCTGCCGATTGCGCCGACGCTCTTCACGGGTGACTGGACTGCCCCGGGGTCGCAAACCTCGGGATGATCATGAACTTGGCGGCGGCGTAGAGCGAAGCGTCGACGCAAACTGGGCCGGGTAGCCGAGGGCGTTCTACCGATCGCGATGTTGATCCGGTCTGCTCGGGGTGCCTCGGTCCTCCGGACGCCGCGACGCCGAAGCCTCAATCGAAGGCGAGGGGCGGACGGGCAGCCGAAGGCCGCCCGTCTTGAGGAGGGATTAGAAGTCCGGCCAGACCGGCACTCGACCAGGTTCGGCGGCTGCACGTAGTTGATATTTTGCAGGGAGTTCTTGGATCATCGGACCCGCAGGTCTGAACCTGCTGGTCGGGCGGATGTTCCCACCCGACGGTCTGCGCTCTTGGATCGCGGCTCGAACCTGCGTCCAGCCAGAAAAGTCTGGGCCTCTCGGCCAGGCGGCTGCGCCCTGAGCGGTCCGAGCACCGGCATCAGATCTGGGTCGAACATCACGTCATTCACCACGATCCTGCCATCGGCGAGGCGGTAGTACGCGAGAGCTCGGGCCGTCGCGGTGCTCCCGTCCGGGAGCGTGACGGTGTAGTTGAACCGGGCGAACACGGCATCCCCGTCGGCCACTAGCTCCTCGTCGTCGAACCGCTGTTCGCCCAGTGCCGCACTCATCGCAGCGACCATTGCCTTCAGGCCGGCCAGATCGGCGCCTCCCATCGCAACGTTCACGTAGTTCGGCGCAAGCACTTCGTCTGCGACATCGAGATTGCCACCGGCGATGACCTCGTCCATGGACCGACGAACAACGGCCTTGTTTTCCTGCGCACCCATACCCAGCGTCCTTCCCGACCCGGCTGCTGCGAGCCCAGGTTGGCGAGTCAGCGTAGACGGCCCTCATGAAGCTGCATAGTCCGTTCGTTGACCATCCCTCGTGGCAGGGAACAGATCTTCGAGGGACATCGATCCCCGACGGCCCGCAGATCTGATCCCAGCCGTTGGTTGGCGGCTACTCCCGCAGGCGCCCGATCGCACACGAAGCCGTATGTGTGTGAGCTATTCGCCCGGCTTTCTGGTCCGTGCATGCCCGCTCGTGCTGGACCGCGTGCTGCGACATCGCTGCGCTGGCGCCGACAGGTGCGGTGCGGCGCCAGTGGCGTCCGCAGTGTCTGCGGAGCTCCCGATCGTGGCCTCCATGACTACCACGCCGCGGCTGCTGCCCGTACCTGTCGCAGATCCCGTTGGGCTTCGATGCGTGGGCAGCACCGATCGTGGCCGACATTCGAGCTCGGTGTTCCAGAGGGATCGTGCCGGGTGGGATCTGGTCCGCGATCAAGATCGCGGGCGTGACGCGTGCGTCGGCGGTTAGCGCCAATCAGCCGGAGGTGTCGTTGTCGGGGTGCTGATCGTTGGCTGGTTCGGGGGAATGGTGACCTCGTTCGCGATCCACGGCGACGATGTCCGGCGCATGGGGCAGGCCGAGAACCCCAACGGGGACACGGTCCCGACGGTCGTCGGCGGGATCATCAGCTGCTCCCTGGTGACAGACATATCGCGACGGCTTGCTCAGCTTTCCAGCTGCGGCGATGTCCCCTGTTTCGGCGACCTCAAGGTCCACCTCGACGGCGTGGTGTTCGCGGGTGGGCGCCGCCGCCTGCTGACACGACACCTTCGATCACGAGTTGCCACACTCGGGCCTGCGACGATGCCGCCGCCTGTTCGCTTCGCAGGCGCTCACGCGCCGCAACGAGGACTGGGCTGTCGGGTGGCACTCCGTACAGCCGCTCATCATTCGGTGCGGTCTTGTCGTCGACGAGGCGTCGAAGACCCACCGCACCACCCTGGAGCACGCCCAGGTCCGTGAACACGAGCCGGCCTGAATCGCGCTCCGCCTGCCACCAATGTGTGCTTATCGGGTCCCTCCAGGTCGCCGTGCCGCCGTCGGCAACGTCCCGCGGGCGTCGAACCGCTCCAGTGAAGCTATAGGTCGCGCCCGCCACCGGTGCCGGATCTTGGAAGTAGTCCGGCGTGACGAAGTCCGACACCAGGATCCCATTGACCGAGTATGCATTGGCGGAGCTCTGGACCGGGTCCGCCACCTCGACGAGGTATTCGACGACACCCTGGCCGGGTCGGAGCGAGCCGCCAGGGACAAGCCGGTTCCCATACGGGTCGGCCAGCATCTCCAGGGCCTCATGGCTCGCGCTGACCGACCAAATGTTCACCGCCTGCACCAGCGACAGCGGCTGTCCGCGGTTATCGAGGTGCATTCCCAGCGCGTTCTGACCCGGCGCGTCATCGCGAAGCACGATCGGCCAATACCCCGTTGGAACCTGATCGAGGCGCGAGAACGGCTCGACCGTTGCCGACACGCCCCAGACAGGGCTGAAATCACGCACGATCTGACGTTGCACCGCGGCGGCGACGGCCATGACCATCTCATCGGGCGCTCGGGAGGACTGGGACACCAACGCGATGTGAGCGGTAAGCATCAGGCGATCTCCTTCATGGTTTCCGCGGCTCGCGACCGCATGAATGCCTGGGGCGCCCCGAACCCGAGCGGGGAGAAGGTGCTGTGGTCATGCAGCCGCAGGTATCCGAGCCCGATGCCCGCAAGGCCGAGCATGAGCCCCGGTGGTTCGCCCAGCATGCCGCACGCCCAGCGGCCGCGCGCCTGGGTTGCCGACCATGCCCGCTCCCCGACCTGCTGGGCCAGATCCGTGTACATGTCGGATGACGCCGAGCACCGGGCGGCGAGCTCGACGAGCGCGTCGGCAGCCCCAAAGAGTCCATGGCAGAGCGAGAGGTCATGGTGTTGCGCATCGAGATGCTCGTGAAGCTCAATGCACAGACGCCCAGCGGGTCCCCGCACCTCGCCGTCGTCCAACGCGCAAACAATTCCCGCCAGACCATGACACCATGACAATCCTGGCTCGGTGCTTCGGGCGATGATGGTCGGACGCAATTGCGCTACGCAGTCAATCGAGCGAACGGGAGCCCGTCGCCCGAGCAGCCGCCGCGAGTGCCGCGACGAGTCCTGCGCATCCGTGCGCGAACCCGACAGTCTCGAGATCTGCCCCGTGCATCGCCTCACCGGCGAGCGGGAGGGCAATCTCATTCGCGCGCTCGAGGCACCTGGGCTCACCGGTCACGTCCGCGAGCGCAAGCAGTCCGAGCAGCATGCCCGCACGCCCGTCCATCACATCGACTCCGAGGGGCGCGCGAAGCCCGTCGACGAGCTCGAGGCTGCGATCGACGAGGTTCGGAATCTCGTGCAGCGCCCCGATATAGGCCGAGACGAATGCGATCCCCGTGAGGCCACCGAACAGACCGTCCCGCTCCTCGGCCGGCAGCTCCGCGCGCCGCGCCAGCGCGTGCCGGACTGCGCCAACTGCAGTGCGACGCACAGGGACGTTGCCGGTGCGACGTGCGAGCTCCGCGAGGAACAGCGCGATGCCTGCCGTTCCGTCGTAGAGGCCCGCGCCCACCTCGGCGATCGGTATCTGAACTGGGAGGTCGGGTCGTTGGTTCGGCCTCGGGCCGAGTCACGTACAGGCGTCGCCACTCCAGATCGCCTCGTCACAGAGTCGGTGGCCGATGCGGTCGGCAACTTCGAGGAGGCCGGGTTGGCGGCGCCTTCCCGACGTGCGAAGTCGCTTGAAGGTCGGCAACTCCGGATCCGCGTCGGCAGACGCGTTCGGCGCGAGGTGCGGTCGATCAAGATCCAAACCGGCCGCATTGAACACGCGCCGGATGGTGGCCAGCCGCCCGTCTGAGGTGTCCTCGCCGCGCTCGAACGCCGCGACGATGGCTTCGGCGACGAGCAGCGAGCGCATCGCGCCGAAGCTCAGGCCATCATCGACGTGCTGCCCGTACCCCAGGCCCGGCGCCAGGGCCTTGGTAAATGCCGGCGTTGGCGGCTCCAGCACATCGGCGCTGTCGGCGTACACCGCCCGGACGACGTTCAGCACCGACTCCCGATCGGTGCGCTCGACCTGGAGCATGCCCGCATCCGCGCGACCGAACGCTTCGGGGTCAGCGATGATCTTGAGCAAGAACGGGACGTTGGCCTCGTTGAGGCGCGCCGTAAGCCCGCGGACGAGCGGGACGGCGCCTGCGGGGCGGAGATTCCAGTAGTAGCGATCGTACGGTCCCACCGTGCCGCGCGGTGGTGCCTCCCCGCGCGCGCAGTAGAATCCCGGGGATGACCCTGGAAGATCGACCGGTACGCGGAGCCGTACGGTCGCGCCGTCGGCTACGATCTCCTCCGGGCGCGCCCAGACCCGGAGGGACGCGCGTTCAACGACGACGAACTCCCCGTCGCGGCCGACGATCGTCCAGTCGGGTTGCCACAGGGCCGTGCCACAGTTTGCGTGACGCAACTGTATTGGGAGCTCAGACAGCCATGGCCGTGGCGGGGGCGGCATGGGCTCGAGGCGTCGTCCCCCGGTGAGGTAGTACCGCGTGTAGACCCACCGCTCGAGGTGGTTGATCATCTGCGCCCTGGCTGGCCCGGCGGTGCCATGGGCGTGCGGCGCGACCGGCAACGACACGTGCCGGTGGTACCACTGAAACGAGGTCGGCGAGGTGACGCGCACGCCGTCCATCAGGTCTCGGAGTCGATCGAGCGCAGCCATCACCACGCCGCCTCCCAATCGTCGGGACCGGACGGAAGCAATACGGCGTCCGCCGCTCGCGGTCGTTCGAGGCAGTCCATCCCGACGCGCGCGATCAGCAGTGCAGGACGACCGAGCTGGGTCGAGTCGATCGCGATCTCGTTCGCGAATTGCAGCAGCCGCGCGCCGACGAGGCGCATCGTGTGCTCCCGCATTCGGGCGTCCGACCGTCCGTGGGAGCCCACGGGGGCCTCCCAGGCGGTCCACAGGGCGGCCACTGCGGCGCGCGCCTGTTCGACAACGAGGTCCGCTGCGAGCGTCAACTCCGACACCGAATCGCCCGCATTCGCAGCGCGGGCGAGCCCGTCGCGAACCGTGCACGCGATCGCGGCAGCAACGTCCCAGCACGGGTCGCCCCAACCGGCGGACTCCCAATCAATCACGCGCAGCGTCGCAACTCCGGGTGCAGCCGACACCATGACGTTCTCCCACCGAATGTCACCGTGGATCGTCGTTGACGGGCGCCAGCCAGCCGCGGCAGTGTCGAGACCCGCGCATGCCGCCGATGACCGCTGCACCAGCTTGGTGAGCGCAATCTGCGCGTGCGTCCAATATCCCAGCTCGGAGGGCACCGGCCGGTGGAACCGAAGCACCGCCGGCACGTCGGCGGTGTACGGCGGACGCGCGGTCAGCCCGTGCAACTCGGCCAGCCGCTCACCGAGGCAACGCGCGACGTTGTCGCTGAGATGCCCGACCCGACCGACGTGCTGGGAGAGCGTCTCTCCGGCCAGGAGTTCGAGTACGAGAAGCTCACGTTGGGCGTCCCATGCGAGGACCGTCGGGGCAAGTCCTGGGATTCTGGGTCCAAGCCATTCGAGGACATCTCGCTCCTGCAGAATGAGATGCCCGCGCGTCGGTGCCGCCGGCATCTTCACCGCCGCGGACGCGGCACCGCTGACGAGGTACACGCGGTGCCGCGGCGACACGTCACGAACGACGAGTCCGGCTGCGACGTCGCCAGGATCGATCACGTCGAGGCGGCACAAGTGGTCAATGAGGGCAAACACCTCCTAGTCAGCAGGGATCATTCGGACTCGAACGGTGCGGCCAGCCCTGGCCCCAGTTGCCGTAGCTCTGCTCGGGCCATGCAGGGCTCGATTGCGCAGGCCCCATCATGTCCTCGAGCAGTGCCGCCGAGACGAACCCGGTGGCGGCGTGCAGCTCCTTCGCGATGAAGTAGCGGCGCGGGACGACCGGGACTTGAGTGCCGCTCTGGGGAAGGGTTACCGAGGGGATCCGGTTGAGCCAGAGATCAACCAACTGGACGGTTGGCGTGATCGGCCCGGGGTGGTCAGGAGCCGGCGTCGGCGGTCCGCTATACGTAGTGTCCCAGTTAGTCAGCTCGTCGGGCGTCGCCGGTATGTGCTGAGCGATGCGCACTGCGTCGGCGCCAAGAAGTCGACGTAGACATCCATTCGGGCCGAGAGATAGATGCGCCAGACTTGCACCGAGCCATTCCCGGTAAGAGCGATGAGAGGATTTGGCGTGGGATTGAGCTGGGTCCCCGTCGACATCGCGAGCTGCGGATCGGCGAGGTAGCCGCGGAGGACGATCGCATTCTGCAGGTAATAGGTTTGGTTCGAGCCCAGCATGACAGGAGGCTGTCCTGTCGCTGGGAGAGATGCGTTGAGGATGTAATTCAGGTCGATGTCGTCAACTGGGTTGGGCATGGCCGTCTCCTGTTCGGTGTTCGCCGCCCGCGACGGCGCTAGCTGGATAAGAACTCGGTCGCGCTCCTGCGTGGTGAGGTCGCGCGTCACGCGAGATGCGGCGAGACTCGAGTAGCTGAGACTGAGGCACGCAGACGTCGCACGTCACCGCCCGGACCGTGCCGCCGTCGTTGAGCACGAGGACCTGGTGCCCATCCGCCGACACGGCCACGGTGTAGTCATGACGATCGCCGCTCGATACGTCGAGCACTGTTACGCCGCGACGCCAGTCCCAGAGACGCATCCCGTCGAAACCCGCACTTGCCAGGTACTGCCCACTCGCGGAGAAGGCGACGTCGACAACCTCTCCGGTGTGTCCACGGAGGACGATCGGCGGCCGGTCCCCGGTCAGGTCAAACACACGCACGAGGTGGTCTGAGCCGGCACTCGCCAGGTATCGCCCGTCCGGACTGAAGGCCAAGCCGAATACCTGACCCGGCTGCTGGGCAATCGTTCGAAGCGAACCGTTCGGACCCCAAAGCATCGTTGCGCCGTCCGCGGTTCCGATCGCGACGACCCCGCCGTCCGGCGCGAGCGCCACTGACGTCGGCGAGCCATTGATCGGAGCGCTGACAGGCCGGGCCCCGTTTCGCACGTCAACGCGAAAGACGCTCGACGTGGTCGCGGCCACCAGTGTGCGACCGTCCGGCGTGAGGGCAAACTGCTCGGGTGCCGCCGTGGATGGGCCCATGGCGAACAGCGTCTGCCCAAGGGCGTTCCGAACCTGGAGGTGGCCATCGGCGTATCCGGCGACGATGGTCCGACCATCTGGTGTGATTGCTGCCGCCGATACCCCGCTGCCATCCTGCCCGTACAGCTGTGACGTCGCATCCGAGGCTGGCGTCCACACGCGCGCGTCGCCGTTCGCGTCGATCACCACGGCCCGTCCATCCTGGAGGAACGCGAGGCTCCCCTTGGAGTTGTCACCCGCCGACGACAACGGCAGGGCGGGATCCGTGAGCGTCGGATCGATCGCCGCCTGCCAATCCCACGAACGTGCCGAACCGTCGAACGCCACGGCGAGGAGCCGGTCTTGGACCGGATCGAATGCGACTCGGAAGCCCGTCCCGGTCAGGCCGACCAGGTCGCCCACCTGCTGCCCGCCGGGAAGCGACCACAGCCGAATCTGGCTGTCTCCGTCCGCGCTGGCCGCCGTTCGTCCGTCTGGGGCGATTGCGACCCAATTCGAACCCTCGGGTTCCTTCACCCGCATCACGCGGACGAGTTGGTCGCCCGCAACCCTCCAGATGAAGAATCCGTCCAGGGCTGCTGCGGCGACGTACCTGCCGCCCGCACCAGAGCTGACCCAGTTGATGTCGTCGAGGCCCTGGAGCGCCGCACCCGCGACGGGGTGGCCTCCCCGCCACGCTGACACGGCGCCGTTCGCGTCGTCCAGTAGGATAAGGCCCCCCGCTGCGGGCGCCACGGAGACGTACTGGTCATTCGTGTGCACCAGGACCGTCGGCGCGCCGCCATCTGCGCTCCACTGCCGCGCCACGCCGTCGTTGCCGACGGTGACGAATCCGGTCCCGCCTGGGGTCGCGGCAATGGCCTGGGCCGTCGGATGCTGGCCGATGATGTGCGCCGGCGAGGGCGGGATGCCAACGGCGACGTTGCCTGCCTGGTCAATCGTCGCGACCCTGCCACCTGAGAGCCCGACCATGTCGACAATTGGCGAGGTCGACCAGGCCACGGCCTGCAGGTGCTGCCCATGCGTGTCATGGAGCGAGTCCCATATCGACATCTTGCCGGTGTCGGAGACCAGGGCGATGCGGCCGTTTCCAACGTCAGCCAACGCCACGAAGTGCCCCTGCGGGAGACGTACCGCGGCCCGCACGTAATCCTCGTGCAACGCGAGGCGAAGTTCGTCCTCCGAGGCGACATCCGCACGCGCCCGGTATCCCTGCACGCCGAGCAGCACGGCGAGCTCGGGGTCCTGACTGAGCTGGAGCGCGCTGGCGTTGACAAGCGACTGCGAGAGCGCGGACTCGCGTGCGTTGTCGGCATCGTTCTTCTGAATCAAGGCGATGACCGCAACCACCGCGACGATGATCAGCGCGGCCGCGAGGCCGCCGACCCCGATCCGCAGCCGCCGCGATCGCGCGCGGCGTTCGCGATCCGCGCGATCGATGCTCGCGGCGAGAAATGCCCGTTCGCGCTCATTGAGCCCCTCGGTGCCCTGCTCCTGCCAGAGCGCCAGCGCGCACCGGCGAACAGCAGCCCCGCGTCGCTGCGACCCGAGCGCTCCCATTCGCCGGCTGCGTCGGTGAGCAGTCGCCGTTGGCGGAGCCGTTCGCGGTCCTGCTCGATCCACTTTCGCAGCTCCGGCCAGCCGCGGATCAGTGCCTCGTGGGTGATCTCGACCGTCGTCCCACCTGAGTCGTCGCGGCTCTGGTCGGTCGTGACCAGACGCTCGGTCGCCAGCGCGCCGACCACCGCCTCGACGTCGGCGCGGTCGTCCGGAACCAGGACCAGTTCATCGAAGTCGACCCGTCGGCGCGTGTCCTCGCTGCCCTCACCCGGCTGGACGAGCCGCAGCAGCACCCGTCGCGCGATCCTCTGGCGCTCGGGTGACAGCGACTGGTAGGCCGCGTTGGCGCGCTTCGCGAGCGCCCCGTCGACCCCGCCGCTGGCGGTGTACGCCGACAGGGTCAGCGTCGCGCCGCGCCGCTGGCGCCAAAGCTCGAAGAGCAGGTACTCAAGCAGCGGCAGCGCGCCCGGCTCGTCCACGACATCTTCCATGATCGTGCGCGCGAGCCCGGGCTCGAGTTGGAGCCCCGCCCGCCTGGCGGGCTCTTCGATCACGCGGCGCAACCCGGCCGGATCGAGCGGGCCGACGATGAGTTGGGTGTCACCCAGCAGGGCCCGCAGACGCGGGTACTCCGCGCAGCGCGGCACGAAGTCGGCGCGCATCGCGAGGATCACGATGAGGCGTCCCGCCGGAATCGTCGCAGCGAACACCAGGGTGTCGATGAAGGCGGCCCGCGCGGCGGCGCTCGGGCAGTTGGTGAACGTCTCCTCGAACTGATCGACCACGAGCACGGCCGCCGCGGGACGCGACGCACCGAGCGCACGCCCGGCCCAGTCATCGAGGGCCGAGGCGCGCGCGAGAAGCTCCGCCGCCTCAGGTGGCGCCTCGTCCAACCCCATCCGACCCAGCGCATCGGCGAGGGCACCGAGTGGGTCATCGCCCGGCGTCATGACCGCAATCGGCCACTCCTCGCTGCCCGTGATCGCTCCGGCCCGTAGCGCGCTAATGATCCCGGCGCGGACGAGCGAGCTCTTGCCGTTGCCGGAGGCGCCGAGCACCGCGAGGAACCGCAGCATCCGCAACTGCGCGATGGCGTCGGCGATCTCGGCCTCCCGGCCGACATAGAACCGGGCGTCATCCTCGTCGAAGGCGGCGAGACCCTGGTACGGGCAGACCGCGGCCACCTCTGCGGCCGTCGCTGCGGAGCCGTCCCCGCCCCCACGGACGAGCCAGGCCAAATTGTCGATGGCCTCGGCCTCGTCGGTGGTGCGGAGATCGACCCATGGGCGGGAGGCCAAGAACGACAGGCTTGGATCGTGGGGTGGGGGAGCGCCCGGCAGGAGCACCGCGACGATCCGGAATCCCCGGTCGCGCTCGGCGAGGTCCGCTGCGGCCGCGAGCCCCTCGCGCGCCCAGGCACCCAGGCCCTCCGTGCCGACGATCACCGCGCAGGCGTTGGAGGCGCGCAACCCTTCGGCAACGCTGTCGCCAGGCTCGGTCCAGGGGTCCAGGCGGCTGAGCCTGAGCCGGTCGGCGATGCGTGCGGCAGCGGGTGCATCCCGGGGATGGCGCAGGAGCGCGACGTCGTAGCGAAGGGCGAGCACCGCCCGCCCAAGCTCGCCGGCCGTTGCGTAACGCGCGGCTGGGTCTGCGGCCAGCGCCCGCAGCACCACCTCGTCGAAACCGGCGGGGAGGTCGGGCGCGATCTGGCTGACCGGGGGCGGCTCTTGTCGGTGCTCGGCAGCGCGCGGAGCGGCCATGGGAAACGGCACCTGCCCGGTGAGCGCCACATACAGGACGCAGCCCAGCGCGTAGACGTCGGTGCGGGCATCGAGGGGCCCGCCGCTGATCTGCTCAGGCGCCAGATACTCGGGGGTACCCGCGCCGGGCCCGTCGCCGCGGTCCCGCAGCGTCCCCTCGGCCGGAATCGCGAGACCGAAATCACTCAGGAACGCGTGGTCGTCTGCACCGAGGCCGTCGAGCAGGATGTTCGCCGGCTTGACATCACGATGCACGAGCCCGTGGGCGTGGGCCGCGTCGAGGGCCTCGGCCACCTGTGCGATGATGCGCGCGGCACGCCCGGGTGGGATGCGCCCCTGTCGCGCGATTTCGTCCTCCAGCGTGGTGCCGCGCACCAGCTGCATCGCGATGTAGAGGCGACCCTGATCCTCGCCGGCCCCGTAGACGGCGACGATGTGCGGATGCTGGAGTCCCGCGGCGGCCTTGGCTTCGCTGACAAAGCGCAGCCGGAACCCCGGATCCTCGGCGAGGTCCGGTGCGATGACCTTGAGGGCGATCTCGCGCCCCAGTCGCGGATCGTAGGCGCGGTAGACTACGCCCATCCCGCCGCGTCCGATCAGCCCGTCGATCCGATAGCCAGCGACCTGCTCTCCGGCGGCGAGCAGGCCGTCGTTCGGCGAGGGCGCGCCGCCCGAGGCCTCGCGTCGGTTGGCCGACTGCGGCATCCACGTCGTTGGGGTCATGCTGGGCGACAGTGCGGGGTGGCCCGGCCAAAGACGACCGGTGGCGCGAGCCTAGATGACCCGCCTACACACGTTCCGAACGCCTGAGCGGTAGTCCGAACCTCCCGAGAGGCTGTGGGTGTCAAAGCTCACAGAACCCGGGAGGTTCGGATGTCTCGCCCTAACGCTGTCCTCACCCCGCGCGGGCGTCTTCGGCTGGTCGAGTTGGTGGAAGACCATGGGCTCACACTCAGGCAGGCCGCGGCCTGCCTGAGTGTGAGCGTCTCGACCGCGTGGGAGTGGGTGACCCGCTGGCGCGTCGCCTCGCTCGACGAGCGCCAGGGGCTGGCGTGCCTGCACGATCGGTCCTGTGTTCCGCATCGCCAACCACGCAGGTTCGATCCACACACCCAGGCCCGGATCGTGCTCGCCCGTCGGCGCACCGGCTGGGGACCGCGGCTGATTGCCGGCGAACTGGGGATGGCCCATCAGAGCGTCTGGAAGGTCCTTGCTCGCCACGGGTGCTCGCGCATCGCCCGGGCACCCTGTGCGCGGGCAATTCGCTACGAGTGGCCCTGCCCGGGCGATCTGCTGCACATGGACACCAAGCGCTATGCGCGCTTTATGCGACCCGGTCACGCCGTGACCGGCGAGCGCGGCACCCGCTCACGCGGTGTCGGGTACACCTACGCCCACGCGATCATCGACGACCACTCACGCCTTGCGTATGTCGAGCTGCATCTCGACGAGCGCGCAGGCACCGTGACCGGGTTTACCCGGCGGGCGATCGAATGGTTTGGATCCCACGAAATCCGCGTGCGAGCGACTCATGACCGATAACGCCTGGAGCTACACCAGAAACCAGTCGCTTGCCCAGTTGCTCGGCGACCAGAAGATCCGCCATCTGGTCACCCGGCCCTACCGCCCGCAGACCAACGGCAAAATCGAGCGCTTTCACCAGACCATGGCCCGCGAATGGGGTCATGGCGTTGTCTATGCCAGCCACACCGACCGCCAGCGGGCGCTGCCATACTGGCTCCGTCACTACAACGAGCGGCGGACCCACAGCGCCCTCGGGGGTCAGGCTCCGATCAGTCGCGTTCGGAACCTGTGTAGGCACGACACCTAGACCCTCGACCACGCCCCTGTAAAGGACCCGAACACGACGTTGTTACGCGATATCACGACGTGATACAACGCCGGCCTCGACGGCAAGATGCACGAGCATCGCCCGCTTCTGGTTCTGCGGCAGCTGGCGGATGCCGAAGCGCACAAACAGCGCCCTGAGGTGTGTCTTGACGGCCGGCACGCTGAGGCAGACCTCGGCGGCAATCGCGTCGTTCGTCGCGGGCGCGGCGAAGGGATCCGCGAGGCTCGGCCGGCAGAGCGCCACCAGCACGCGCCGCTGCATCGGCGGGATCTGACCGGGTGCGACGGACTCGCGCCGGGCGTCGGTCGCGGCGCTCTTGCGCGCCGCCGGCGCGCGAAATTCGACCGTGGTGTCGCCCAGTTTCAGCGTGTCACGGTCTCGCAGCCGATGTCGCCCGAGGACGCGGTCGGTGTTGACCCAGGTTCCGTTGAGCGACAGGCCGTCGTCGACGACGGCCCACTCGTTGCCGACCCGCCGCAGCTCGGCGTGCGCGCGGGAGACGGTCGCGTCCCACGCGAAGGCGACATCGCAGGCGGCGTCCCGGCCGAGGTGGACCTGCTGCATGTCCCCCGTGAGGGCATAGATATGCTGCGTTCCCTCACCATCCCGGTACACGAGGAACGGCAACCCGGCGCGCTCGGCCTCGAAGACCCGCGTCAGGTCCATCGGTCGGGACAGTTGGTGGTCCGGCTGCGGCACGTTGCCACCCCGCGCATACGGCGTCTCGGAATGAGTCTAGGCCGTGCCCACGCCGACGAGCGCCGCTCGCGTTCGACCGCGCCCGCGCGAGGGTGAACCAACTTGATACCTAGGGTCCCTGGCCGCACTGACCAGGCCGCGGAAAGCTGGTGGTGCCGGCCAGGACGCACCGCCGCCCCGGCCGGCACCAGGACCAAGCGGACCGCAGTGTCGCCGTCACCGGCGTCGGCACCGGGGCCCGCGACCGGACGACCACACAAGGAGCCAAGCAATGCCCTCCAAGAGAACTGACGAGCAAGCGAGCAGCACGCATGTGGCGACGACGCCGAGTGAGGCACACCTCGACTACGGCGCGGCCCCCCAGGAGTTCCCGGAGGGTTGGGATGAGTTCGTCGTCGCGCGGTCCCGCTACCTCCGCGCACGCGGAATGTCCGACCGCAACGCTCCTGACGCCGACCCGACCCAGGAGCGTTCGCGCTTCGCGCCGACCAGACAGCGCCTGCTGACGGAGCGTGTCACCGCCTGACCGGCTGAACCGCGAACGGCGCGCCGCCTCGTACAGCAGGGGACGGGCGCAGCCAGGAGGATCACCAATGCCGCCAACAGAGACTCCACTCATGGCGCACCCCGGCGCGACGGAAATGACTTCCGCCGCGCCCGGCGGCGCCGGCATCCGCCGGTCAGAGGCTGGGGCGCCGAGGTCGGCGGTGGACGGAGTCCTTCCGTGCGAGCTGTTGATCGGCGGTCGCTGGGTGGCGGCGGCCGGTGGGCGCCGACTGGCGGTCGAAGACCCCGCCACGGAGCGCCCCGTTGCCTGGGTCGCAGATGCCGCGCCGTCGGATTGCCTCGCTGCGCTCGAGGCGGCCGCCGGGGCCCAATCGGAGTGGGGGCTGGCGGCGCCGCGCGAGCGCAGCCGCATCCTGCGTCACGCCGCCGAGCAGCTGCGCCGGCAGACGGCCTCGGTGGCGCAGCTCATCACGCGCGAGATGGGCAAGCCGCTCTCCGAGTCGCGGGCCGAGGTCGCCTTCGCCGCCGACTACCTCGAGTGGTTCGCCGATCAGGCGGGGCGGATCGACGGCTACCTGACACGTTCCCCCGACGGGAGTCGCCGTCACATCGTCACGCGGGCCCCGATCGGACCGTGCCTGATCATCACCGCATGGAACTTCCCGCTCGTGATCCCCGCCCGGGCAGTCGCGGCCGCGCTGGCGGCGGGTTGTACGGTCGTGCTGCGTCCGAGCTCGTCGGCTCCGCTCGCCTCGTTGGTGCTCGCACGCTGTCTGTGCGCCGCCGGGCTGCCCCCCGGGGTGCTGAACGTCGTCGTCTCGTCGGATGACGACGCCACGGATCCGCTGCTGGAAGACGGTCGCATCCGCAAGCTCACCTTCACCGGATCCGCCGCGATCGGTCGCCAGCTGATCGCGCGGAGCGCCGCGCAGCTCGTCCGGACCTCGATGGAGCTCGGCGGCTGCGCACCGTTTCTCGTGTTCGCCGACGCCGATCTCGATGCCGCGGTGGCGGGCGCGGTGGCCGCCAAGATGCGCAACAGCGGCGCGTCGTGCACGGCGGCCAACCGCTTCTACGTCGAGCACGGCATCTACGACGAGTTCGCGCGGCGGCTGGCCGCGCAGGTGGCGCGCGTGCGCATCGGCCCCGGCGTCCGCGAAGGGGTCACCTGCGGTCCGATGATCGCGGCCCGCGAGGTCCACCGCCTGACCGCGCTGGTCGACGACGCCGTCGCCCGCGGTGCACGCACGCTCCTGGCCGGCGGACCGGTGCCCGGCGCCGGGCATTTCTTCGCACCGGTCGTGATGTGCGACGTCCCGCCACAGGCGCGCGTGATGCGCGAGGAGATCTTCGGGCCGATCGTCGCGCTCGCACCGTTCCTGCACGAGGAAGAGGCAGTATGCGTGGCCGATGCGCACCCCGCCGGTCTCGCCGCCTACCTCTACACCGGGGACCCCGTCCGCGCCACCCGCCTCACCGACTGCATCCACGCGGGCATGATCGCGGTCAACTGCGCGCGCGTTTCGTGCGTGGCGGCCCCGTTTGGCGGCGTCGGCCAGTCCGGGTTTGGCGTTGCCGGCGGCGTCGAGGGCATCGACGAATACCTGGTCACGCGGTGCACGACGATGCCGTCATCACGACGCGAGCACTGATCGCCGTGACCTCGGCGCCGGCTGCCGCCGGGCCGGATGGAGAACGGTGTGCTCGCCACGAGCACGATCCGTGCGCGGCGGCAACCCGTCTGTGAGGTTGAGACCGTCCGCGACTTGGCGAGGTCCTATCTGCACGCGCACGCGGGGGTCCTCGCGCCATCGTCAGAAGACGTTGGGGCTGCGTCAGAAACGTTGGGGCCGCCGTTGAGACGCAGGAATCGGAGTCAGATCAGGGCCTACGCAGCGGAGAGGCGAGCCACCGAGAAGATCCCCACCGAAGTTGGCGAACAGTTGGGAACCCATTTGAGGATTTGTGTGACTGCTCTGCGGGGTCCACGGCGCGCTGGAGGCGCGCGGTCAGGTCGCGCCGCTCGTCCCCGGTGCGGTAGTTTTGGCGGCGGCCCCGATCGAGACTGGCGCGCACCGCGACCGTGCGCTGGCTGACCTCGAGGCGCACCGCCCTTGTCCGCTGCCGACCCGGCTGTCCAGCGCGCCGACGTCCTTGCCGCGCGCGCTCAGTAACTCGATCAGCGTGGTTGCGCCCAGGAGGTCAGGGCGGGCAAGGCGACGGGCGCGAGCGAGCGAGGCGCGCTCTGCCTCTCATGACCGGTGCCCTTCGAGGGCATGCGCGATCTGCGCGGTGGTGGCCTCGGCGCCCAGCCCGAGCTCCACGGCGGCCGCTCTGTGGAGCGTCTGCAGCGACGCGATCGTCGTGAAGGTCGTAAGGTCGGGGCTGCGGCCGGCGACGATGTCCGCGCGCAGCCCGTCGAGGGCCGCCACCGATTCGCTGCGAGCTGTCTCGATCCTCTCCAGGTTCTCGTGGGCGGGCGTGACGTCCATGGGACTCTTCCTCCTTGTCGAGCTGATCTCCGGCGCGAGCTTCCGCGCGAGCGCCGAGGGTCCGCGTCTACGCGGCGAACTACGACTTCTTCTGCCTGTCTTGTTCTTCTTCGCGGCGGAGTCCTCCTGCGAATGGAGGCCTTCTGGCCAGGACCGCGCTCGGCCATCCATCGTCCGGCCGTGCCCTCACGGGCGTGGAGCTCCTGGTCGGACTCGCCATGGGAGGGCCGTCTCAACCGGCTCCTCGCCCGTGAGGGCTGGCCGAGCCCCCTCCCGCTCCGCGTGCTCTGAGCTTCTCGTACTCGAGCGTGAGATCGCCCCTCGCGAGGCGGCCATCTCAGCTTGGCGAGGTGATGCCTGTCCGGGTGACGGTGAAGTCACCCGTCCCGCCCGACAGCGGGATCGAGCGACCCCCGAGCAGGACGCGCAGATGGGGCGGGCGGCCTACGCGCATCCAGAGGGGCCCGGAGACCCGAATGTGCACGCTTGCCCCCGGGGCGAGGATGCCCTCGTAGACCACGGCCCCGGGCGCACTGCGGCGCCGCACGATGACGTACGACCCGCCGGTCCCTGCGCCGGTCAGGGTGAGCGGGACCGCCGCCGCCGCGATCCGGCCCGGGCGGGCGCCGGGCGTCGTGCCGGTCGAGGTGGTCCTGTGCGGTGTGGTCGGCTTGGTCGTGGACTTGGCCGACGCGCCGGGCTTTCCCGAGGTCGAACTGTTGTGCGACGTGACCGCCCAGGCGACGCCAGCGGCGATCAGGAGGGCGACCACGATCGCCACGATGATCTGCGTGCGCCCGCTTGCGATCGGCTCATACGCGGTCAGCCCGGCGACGGGCGCCCGCGCTTCTGCCTGCTCCGGCGCGACGACGGGCTCGGTCAGGAGCGCCCCGGTGACCGGCTGATCGGCTGGCACCCGCGATGCGGCGGGCACCTGCGACGCGCCGTTGCTGAGGTGAACGCCCCGCCCGGCCAGGGCGCACAGCCCGAGCAGGTCGTCGGGAAGCCCGGCGCGCGCGGTCGCCTCACACGCCAGGAGTCGCTCCAGGTCGGCGGGATCGCATTCGCTCAGGTCGAGCAGCGCCGTGAGCGCCCCGGCCAGGGCGCGGTCCTCGTCGGCCCATTCGGTGCGCTCGGTGAGTTGCTGCGCCAGCGCCTGGGCACGGGAGATCGCCGCCGCCGCCGCCGCGGGGCCCTCGAGGCGACGGGCGCGGGCGAGCGAGGCGCGCGCTGCCTCCCGTGACGCGGACTCGTTGAGCGCCTGCGCGATCTGCGCGGTGGTGGCCCCGACGTCCAGCCCCAGCTCAGCGGCGGCCGCCGTGTGGAGCGTCTGCAGCGAGGCGATCGTGTTGAAGGGCGCAACGTCGAGGCTGCGGCCGGCGACGATGTCCGCCTGCAGCCGGTCCAGGGCCGTCAACGCCTCGGCGCGAGCGTTTTCGATCCTCTCCAGGATCTCCTGGGCCTCGGCGAGGTCGATGGGGCTCTTCCTCCTATTCGAGCGGATCTCCGGGTCGCGGTTCCTCGCGGGCGTCGGGGTCCTCGTTTACGCGGCGAACTATGACTGCTTCTGCTTCGTCTTCACGCCACAGCTCTCCTGCGGGCGCAGCAGCTTGAGGGGGTGGCGACGCTCCTCCTCCTCGAGGGCATCGAGGGCATCGGGGTCGGGCACCCCGAGGAGCTCGCAAGCCCGCTGCCTCAGCGGCAGCACGATCTGGCAGATCGGGCACTGCCTCGGATCGTCGGCGGATGAGTGCCCCGGTGGCCTGCGGGAACGCGGCGCTCTATCTGTGCGGGTTCTCGGGGGTAGGCGCGTTGTGCGGCTGATCTCGCCGGTTTTGCCACTCGAGCACGTCGGCCAGGGCGCGTCTATATCGCGGGCGACTGACGGTTCCCGCCGCGTCGGTGCGTCGCGGCGACGGCACCGGGTCAATCATCTGTTGGTACCGCAGTCGTGCGCTGCGATGCCTCTCGGGCCGAATCCCCGACTGGGCGGTACGGATGGGCGTCGAGCCGGGAGACATCGACGTACGCGATCTCGGCTACCGCTGGGGGTCGCTCGGGACCAGTACCCGCATCAACTTCCACTGGGCCACGATTCAACTGCCCCCGCGACTGGTCGACTACGTCATCGTCCACGAGCTTGCGCACATCACCCACCCCAGCCACACGCCGACATTTTGGGCCGACGTCGAGCGCGCGATGCCTGACTATCGCCGGGCCAAAGATGATCTCGCGCGCGCGGGTGCGGGACTCTGGCTCGGGGACACCAATTGGGCGAACCCAACATGACGATGTTCGCGGTCTGGCGCGGCCTCCGCGCCTGGCGTTCGGTCTTGGTGATGCGGCCCGAAAGCTTTCATGGGGAAAAGTGTTGACCCATCTGTTGACCCCCGGCTGTCCGAGGCGCTGCGGATGGGACCGACACCGAGGCAGAAGACCGCGCTTAGCAGGCAGTTCAACTGATGGGCCGTGTAGGACTCGAACCTACGACCATGGGATTAAAAGTCTCCTCATGGTCGGGTGAGGCCTTATCCGGGTGCCCGTGATCATCTGTATTTACAGGCATTTTTCAAGGGGCCGCGTCGGAAGCCTGCCCTCTCTGCGCGGGGTTCGTGTTCCCACTCTGTTCCCACCTGCGAGTACCCCGGTCACCGCTGAGCGGGACCGGGCGACCTTCGCCGATCCGGTGATAGACCAGGATGTCGCGGCCGGCGGCCGCGCACCGGGAAAGCGGCCCGACGTGCCGAGCAATCAGCCAGGACTACTCCTCGAAGTTGCGGGATTTCAACGGATGCCCCGGAGACTGCGGGTCTGCGAGAGTGATCGAAGGAAGGGGCCGTTGTCGATCGCCTCGCCGAGCCAGACGCGTTGACGAAGTACTGCTGGGCGGATTTCCCGGCGCGGTGTCCGCGACACCGGCTACAGATCAACCCATCGAAGGAGGTTGCCAATGGCTCTCTCAGACCAGCTGCGCAGGCTCGCGGAGCGGGCCGAGGAAGCAGAGAAGCACGCTGCGGCCGCGAGGGACATGGCGAAGGCCGAGCTCGAGCAGGACCGCGAACGATCTCGCGAAGACGCTCGGCAAGATGCTGAGCAGCTTCGTCAAGCGGCCGAGGCAGCCCGGGGAAAGATCTCGGACTCGTGGAACGACATCCAGACAAGCTGGAACGAGCACAGCGCCCAGCTCCAAAAGACCCTCGAGACCAAGATCACGGAGACCGACCTCGCCAGGGCCCAGCGGCACGCCGACCATGCTGAAGCCGACGCACTTTATGCGATCGACTTCGCGTATTCGGCGATCGCGGAAGCCGAGTACGCGGTGATCAACGCGCAGGTCGCCAGGAAGCACGCAGACGAGCTGGCGGCGGGGACTGCGGCGCGCGGCTGAAGCGAGCACGCTCGCGAAGTGTCAGGAGCGAACCTCCACGGTCGTGCCGTTACCTGTCGGAGCGTGGGCCTCACGGCCCACGCTCCGGGCTCAGATTCACGAGCCGGGTCGGTGGATGGAGCATTGGAAGAACGCGCCGATCGAGCCGCGGGGAATCCGAGAAAGGGCTTCGGACGACTGATCGCGGTGTGGCCGGGAACGATCTAGGTCGCGCGACGAGCGCATCCGCGCAGGCCCCAGAGATAATGCGTCGGAACGAGCTGCACAGGGCCGATCGTGGAGGATCGGCCAGTTCGCCTGGTTCCCGGCCCGCCTATTGTGGAGCATGGTCGAGGTCGAGCAGGACATCATTGTCCTGCTCGCGCGGACGGTGCCCTGGCACGGGCCACGCTCGGTGCTGCGCAGCCAGCTCAACAACCCAACTTGCAGCCTTCGATCTCATCGAGGAGGAGGTGAATGGACAGCAGGCCGGCCCAACCCATCAGCCCGCTCGACTCGATCGAGTTTGGCCTAGGTCTTGCTCGCGCTCGAGTCGGCGAGCGAGACCCGGGCCAGCCCACCACGACGCACCGAGGACAGCAACCTTTGAAGCTCGACGAGTGGCCAAACGGATGTCTCGGCGTGCCGCCCGGCGCCGGTGGAGATCGCCGATGAACCGACTGCGGCGAGGCGACTTGGTGTGAGGCGCCTCCAGGCGACTGCCTCGCTGGTGCTGCTCGCCGCCGCTGGCGTTGCCCTCGTGGTGGACGCGGTTGCCTCGTTCCCTGGCGCCCTGGCGGTCGGGGCGGCCCTGGTTGCGGCGGCCGTAGTGGCGTGGGCGGGCCTCCGGCGTCGGGGTACTGCCCGCAAGGGCTTGCTTGCGCTGGGCGCCACGCTACTTGTGGCGGCCGTCGCCATCGGCTTCGTCAGCGGCATTGTGGTTGATGCCGTTCTGCCCGCCGTCTGCGTGGGCGCGGCCGTGGCCTTGGCCGCGCGAGTCGTTGCGGACCTACCCGAACTCCCTGCCGCGCCACGGCCCGAGCACGCCGTCGTCATCTGGAACCCACGCTCCGGGGGCGGCAAGGCCCTGAGAGCGGGTCTTGCGGACGAGGCGCGTGCGCGCGGGATCGAGCCGATCGAGCTCACCCCGGGCGACGACATCGTCCGCCTGGCGCGCGATGCGATCACGGCCGGCGCGGACGCGATCGCGGCCGCAGGGGGCGACGGGACACAGGCGCTCGTCGCGTCGATCGCGGCCGGGCATGATCTGCCGTTTGCCTGTATCCCGGCGGGCACGCGCAACCATTTCGCGATCGATCTCGGCGTTGATCCCGAGGATGTGGTCGGTGCGCTTGATGCGTTTGTCTCGGGACGTGAGCGCGTGGTCGACCTCGCCGAGGTCAACGGCCGCACGTTCGTCAACAACGTCTCGCTGGGGCTCTATGCCGAGGCGGTCCAGCGCGAGGGCTACCGCGACGCCAAGCTGCGCACGATCCTCGAGACGGTGCCCGACGTGTTGGGATCCGATCGATCGCGGTCGGCGAATCTGCACTGGACATCTCCGGATGGCGCGACCGGTGACTCGGCCGCCGTGATCCTGGTTTCCAACAACGTGTATCGCCTGGGACACGTGCTTGCGGCGGGCGCGCGGCCCAGGCTCGACGCAGGCACCTTGGGCATCGTGGTGGGGGCCGCCCCGGGTGCCGGCGCCAGCACGCACCGTCGTTGGCGCCAATGGTCCGCGCCGGAGTTCGAAGTGGAATCCGCGGCACCCGTGGCGGCAGGCGTCGACGGCGAGGCGCTGGTGCTCGAGCCGCCGCTGCGCTTTGCGGTGCACGCGGGTGCGCTGCGGGTGCGGATCGCCCCGCAGCATCCCGGGGCGTCGCCTGCTGCGGGGCTGCCCGACGGGCTGCGCGACGGCGTCCGGAGGCTCGTGATGATCGCCATTGGCCGGTCGTGAGCGCGACCCGGCTAGGCATTACCGGTGACGGGGCCATCGAGCGGATCCCCATACCCCGAGGGCTCTGGGCTGGCTGCGCGGACACCGTAGAGGGGCTAAAGTGCCGGTTCGGGCGGCGCCGGATCGCACGGCGAGATGAACGTGTTGTCGCAGACAAGCTCAGCTCGTCTGCCTAGCCTCCTCCGATGAGGAGGCGGAGGAGGCCAACCTCGATGATAAGGGCAACATCAAGGGCGACGACGGCCGGGATTGTCGGCGCCCAGAGTGCCATGCCCCACGGCGAGGATCCGCCGGGCGAGGCGTACATCCACACGCGCGAGCAGTTGATCGAGCGCGGCCCGTTGCGCTGCGCAGTCGTGGGCGCGCTTGCGGCCGCCCCTGCGCACCCGCTCCCCCGTGCCACGGCCGCCACCGGCCGCGCTTGCCCGAGACGCCGGTCGCGATCATGAGGCGTGCCGGGGAGGTTGTTCGCGAACAAGAGCGCCTGGCCGAGATCGTCGCGGTCTTCGCGCGCTACGGGCTTGGTGAGCCGTTTCGGGATCGGATGTCTCGACTGGTGGGGCACCAACTGGACCCGCGCGACGCGGCCGTCTCGACTCGGTCGGCGCCCGAGCGGCTTCGGCTCGCTCTGACCGAGCTGGGGCCGACGTTCGTGAAACTCGGGCAGATGCTCAGCCTCACGCCCGGCCTCCTGCCTGCGGACTATGCCCAGGAACTGGCCAAGCTGCAGGAACAGGTGGAACCTGAGCCAACGGGGACCGCCCGCCAGACGATCGAGCACGAGCTTGGCCGGACGGTGGATGAGCTCTACACGTCGTTCGGCGACGAGCCGCTCGCCGCGGGGTCGCTCGGGCAGGTCTATCGGGCTGAGCTCGCCGACGGCTCCGCGGTCGCGGTGAAGGTGCAGCGCGACGGGATTGCACAGCGCGTCCATGTCGACCTCGAGCTGATCGCCTACCTCGCGGGCGTACTGGAGGATCACTCCGACGAATTGCGCCTCTACCGACCGCGTGAGCTCGCCGCGCGGTTCCGGTCGCGGACGCTCGAAGAGCTGGAGTTCGAGCGCGAGGCCCAAAACGCGGCCCGGTTCGCCGCGAACTTCGCGGGCGAGCCCGACGTTGTCTTCCCCCGCGTCTACCCGGAACTGTCGAGCCGGCGCGTGCTCACGCTGAGCCTCGTCGAGGGGACGACATTCGCATCGTTGACGCCGGCAGCGCGCAGCGTCATCGACGGGAAGGCGCTCGGCCAGCGGGGCGCCGAGATCTGGCTCGAGATGGTCTTCCGAAACGGCTTTGTTCATTCCGACCCGCACCCGGGCAACCTGGTGGTGATGTCGGGCTCCCGGCTCGGGATCATCGATACCGGCATGGTCGTTCGCATCGACGACCGGACGCGCGAGCAGTTTGTCGAGTTGCTCGACGCGCTTGTGGGCGGGGGCTCACAAGACCTCGCCGAGGCGCTGCTCGACGCGTGCGAGCATCCTCCGGGCGTGGACACCGCGGGCCTCGCGGAGGACCTCGACGGCCTGACCTCGGCGTACTTGAACCGCTCGCTGCGATCGATCGATGCGGACCGAGCGATCCAAGACTTCGCTGCGGTCGTCCACAAGCACCGGCTGGTACTTCCGGTCAAGATCAGCATGCTGCTGCAGATCATGAGCGAGCTCGAGGGTACGTCGCGACTGTTGGATGCCGACTTCCACGTCATGCCGCTGCTCGAGAGCTACTGGCAGAAGCTCCGCGTCGAAGTCTGGTCGCCGCAGGCGATCGAGCAGCGCCTGACGTCCGCCGCCCGGAGCTGGCTTCGTCGCCAGCGCAGGTTCATCGACACGATTGAGGTCGTCGGCGAGCAACTCCGCGCGGGAACCTTCAACGTGCAGGTCACGCACGCGGGCACCGACCGGGTGGCGAACCGGCTCGTCCAGGGCATTCTCGCGGCGGCGCTCCTTGTCGCCTCATCGATCCTCTGGCAGGCGCGGGCAGCGCCGGTCGCTGACGGTGTCCCGCTTGTGGCGGCGATCGGCCTCGTGATCGCGGTGCTGCTCGCCGCCCACGTCTTGTTCCAGATCCATCGGTCCGAAGGCGGCTAGCGCGCGGCGGTCTGCTGAGTCCCAGGCATGTCCATTCTCGCTCGGCAAGGCGCCGAGGGCCGGGCGCTTGGCTCGACCCCGCAGCCGGGGCGGTCCCGGGCGATCGCCCCCCGCCGGCCCCGGCCGCTGAACTGCCTCGGACCGCATCGGGTCGCGACCGTCCAAGCGCTTCGAGGCCCGGAGAGGAGACCGAGGTGACCACACCGAGACAACCTCAGAACGACCGACGCACCCCACCCGCGCGCAGGGTCGCGCACCCGCGCGTCGCAGAGCGCACGCAGTTGGGCCGAGCCGCTCGGCGAGCAACGCCGCGGACGCGTCAGGCTGAGTTCGCGCCCGCCATCGACCGCCCGGACCCGATCGCCCTGCTCGAGCGCCAGGGGGAGACGCGGGTCCCAGACTTGGTGCCGATCCGCTACGGACGGATGCTCGCCTCGCCGTTTGCGTTCTATCGCGGCGCAGCCCTTGTAATGGCGAGCGACCTCGCAACGACACCAACCTCCGGACCGCGGGTCCAGCTGTGCGGCGATGCGCACCTGTCCAACTTCGGGATCTTCGGGACGCCCGAGCGCCGCATGATCTTCGACATCAACGACTTCGACGAGACCTCACGCGGGCCGTGGGAGTGGGACGTCAAGCGCTTGGCGGCGAGCCTGGAGGTAGCGGCCCGGGAGAACGGCTATACCCCCGCCGATCGCACTGCGATCGTCGAGACAAGCGCACGCAGCTACCGGACGGCCATGGCCGAGTTCGCCGCCCAGACCAACCTCGAGGTCTTTTATGCAAGCCTCGACCCGGAGACCGCTACCGCCTTGGCCGAGCTCCAGGGGGTCGCCACCCGCAAGATGCGCAAGCGCGCGAAGACCGCCATCGCCAAGGCCCGCACCCGCGACAGCATGCAGGCGTTCAACAAACTCACCCACATGGTCGATGGCCAGCCGCGCATCGTCAGCGACCCACCCTTGGTCGTGCCGGTCACCGAGCTCTTTCCGAACGCGACCGCGCACGAGTTCAATGAGTGGGCGCACGCGCGGCTGAGCGAGTACCGGAAGACCCTCGAGACCGAGCGGCGGCTGCTGCTGGAGGGCTACGAATTCATCGAGCTCGCCCGCAAGGTCGTCGGTGTCGGCAGTGTCGGCACGCGGGCGTGGATCGCCTTGATGCTCGGTCGCGACGATGCAGACCCCCTGTTCCTTCAGATCAAGGAGGCCGAGGCCTCGGTGCTGGAGGAGTTCTGCGGGCGCAGCGAGTACCGCAACCACGGCCACCGCGTCGTTGCCGGGCAGCGCGTGATGCAGGCCGCAAGCGACGTCTTTCTCGGGTGGTTCCGCGTGGCGGGCCCGGACGGTGTCGAGCGCGACTTCTACGTGCGCCAGCTGCGCGACTGGAAGGGCTCGGCCGAGATCGAGGCGATGGTGCCCAAGGGCATGGACATCTATGCGGGCGGGTGCGGGTGGACGCTTGCCCGCGCCCACGCCCGCTCGGGCGATCGCATCGCGATCGCGTCCTACCTCGGCACGAGCGACATCTTCGACCGTGCCATCGGCGCGTTCGCCTCGGCCTACGCCGACCAGAACGAGCGCGACTATGAGGCACTCCAGGGCGCAGCCAAGAGCGGGAGGATCGTTGCAGAGGTTGGCGTGTAGCGAGCGGGCTTCGTCTAAGGGACACCGCGCGTGATGCGTAAGCAACGCGATCGGCGGTTCGTCGCCAGTGCAGGCGCCCTTCGGGCCCGAGACCACCTCGCGCACGCGGGGGATTCCCGCTGTGTCGCACCCCACTCGACCCCGTGGTCCCGCGGCTGCGCGTTGGGATCATACGAAAGGAAACCTCATGAGAATCGGGATCATCATCGGTAGCACGCGTCCAGGTCGCATCGGCGAGTCCATCGCTCGCTGGGTGTCCGGGCGTGCATCACAGCGGACGGACGCCGAGTTCGCGCTCATCGATCTCAAGGACTACGGGCTCGAGCTACTCAACGAGCCGACCGTGCCCGGGGCGGCCAACCGTCAGTACGAGAATCCGGCGACCCGCCGCTGGAGCCAGACAATCGATGCGCTTGACGGCTTCGTGTTCGTGACCCCCGAGTACAACCACGGGGTCCCGGCGGCGCTCAAGAACGCCGTCGATCTGCTCTATCCGGAGTGGAATCATAAGGCGGTCGGGTTCGTATCGTACGGGGCTGATGGCGGCGTTCGCGCGGTGGAGCACTGGCGCGCCATCGTGGCCAACGTCCTGATGCACGACGTCCGAGCCCAGGTCTCACTGTCAGTCTTTCTCGACTTCGAGAATGGCGCGTTCAGGCCCTTGGAGCGACGCGAAGGTGAACTCGACACCTTGTTCAGCCAGCTGGTCTCGCTCACGGCCGCCCTCAAGACCCTCGGCGGCTGACCACCTGGGCCAGCTGGGGCTTGAGCCCCGCGGAGCGAGGTCGGCGTTCGTGTCCGAGAGGACGCCGACCTCAACCTCGCGGCCTCGGGCGACCCTGCGGCAACCGCCCCAGCAGCTGCCCACTACGCCGGCTATTCATGGATGCGACGCGAGACGTGGTTGAACAGCTACGAAGTGCAAGCGCCAAGCTTTGAATGCGGCCGCACAACCGATATCAGCCGTCGGCGAATGCGCCGACAGCAGGTCGGATCTACATCAGGAGAGAAACATGAGCGACAAACAACGAGTTGTCTTAGTCACCGGCGCCTCGAGCGGGAATGGCAAGGCGATTGCCGAAGATCTGGCCCGCCGAGGCTACTTCGTCTTCGCCGCAGCCCGTAGCGAAGGCAAGCTGGAAGCGATGCGCTCGGAGCATATTGCGCCCCTGGAGTTAGACGTGACCGACGGTGACGCAGTTTGCAAGGCCGTGGAGAAGATCACGGCGAGTAAAGGCCGCCTGGACATCCTGGTCAACAATGCGGGATACGGCCTTTACGGCACGATCGAAGGGGCAACGCAGGAACAAGTTCGGCACGTCTTTGATGTCAATGTTCTCGGCTATGGCCGAATGATACAGGCGGTCTTACCGCTGATGCGGGCCCAAAAATCGGGCTTGATCATCAATATGTCATCCGTCGTCGGCAAGTTGTCCATACCCGTGTTGGGTTGGTACGCGGCCACAAAGCATGCGATTGAAGGGATGAGCGATGCCTTGCGTCTGGAGGTCAATCAATTTGGGATCCATGTTGTAGTGATCGAGCCGAGTTATCTCAATACCGGCTTCGAAGCGGCGGCCATGGCGGAACTCGAGGCATCAAATGACCCTCAAGCCTACGGCAAGCTGCTGGCCGCGTATAGAAGGGGTTTCCGTAAGGGGTATGCCAACGCCCCCGGCCCGGAAGTTGTCGTTGCGGCCGTCAACAAAGCGATCGCTGCACGGCAGCCAAGAGCACGCTATCGGCCAACTCGGGAAAGCACGATGCTGATCACCCTGAGAGGCTTGCTGAGTGACCGGCTTTTTGATGCCGTGGTCGAAATGCTCTACAAGTAGGGCAATAGAGCCCTACCGCCGGCGCCCCCCTGCCCGCACGATCCGGCACAGAGCATCGACGACATCGCGCAAACTCCCCCGGGGCCGTCGAGGCTTCCTTGGCTCGTCGTGACTGAACTCGATTCCGCCGCCGATCTTCTCGAGGATCATGGGAGGTCGCCGGCGCGAGCCGTCTGCGGGGGGGGCGATCGGGGTCGAGCGCCCGCTAGTTGAGGCAGGCCGCGCACGCTTCCCGAACCGGTCCGGATTGCCGGCGACACCAGTCACTCAACGGCGACCGGATGTCGTCGGCTCCCTCTGCGCCTGAGGCGCTTGAGGGAGTAGAGAAAGTTCGGCGACTATCCCTTGACAGTAGGTAGATTTCATGGGACAATACCTCCATGTCCAAGGTCGATAGAAACAAGCCGATCCGCTCCAAGGCGTCGGAGTCCACGTATTCGCTCATGGAGTTCATGCGCGAGTTCCCTGATGATGCGACCTGCCTTGACTACCTGTGGCGCTCCCGGCTGTCGCCCGATGGCGAGCACGCCGATTGCCCGAAGTGCGGCCGGGTGCGCAAGTTCCACAAGGTTGCATCGCGCCCGTCATGGTCGTGTGACTCCTGTGGTCGCCACCTGCACCCCACAGCCGGGACGATCTTCCACAAGTCGGCCACGTCGCTGCACCTGTGGTTCTACGTCATGTACCTCATGACAAGCACACGGTGCGGAATATCGGCCAAGCAAGTCGAGCGCGAGATCGGCGTCGGCTACAAGACCGCTTGGCGGATGTGCAACCTGATCCGCAACCAGCTCATGGAACAGACCGACGAGACGCCCCTGGCCGGTGAGGTCGAGGCCGACGAGACCGCGTACGGCGGCCGGCCCAAGGCGTCGATGACGCGCGGGATGACCAAGGCTCAGGCGATCAAGTTCGCCAAGACCCGCAAGGTCGGCATCTTTGCCATGGTTGAGCGTGGTGGTCGCGTCCGCGCATTCGCCCAGCCGCGAGAGGGTGCGCTTCACACCGTGCAGGTGAGCGTCGACCGGACGGCCCGTGTGTTCACCGATGAGTGGGTCGCCTACCGCAACCTGCACAAGACCCACCCCGACCACCACACGATCCAGCACAAGGCGCGGGTCTACGTCCATGGTGACGTCCACACACAGACCGTCGAGGGCTTTTTCGGGAACATCAAGACCGGGCTCGCGGGCAACTACCATGGCGTGTCCGCCAAGTGGTTGCAGGGATACGTCAACGAGTTCGTCTGGCGGTACAACCACCGCGGCGACGACGTCAGGTCAACGTTCGGGGCGCTCCTTGGTCGGGCTGTCGTCGTCACTCGGTGACTTCCTGACCGGAGGCGCGACCTTGTCCAGATTCCGTACGAATTCCTCGCGCGTCGGGATCGGGATTTCCTTGCCCTTCGGGGTCTTCTGGGTGGGTGGCTTGTCCTCTGGCATCGTCCTCCAAGGGTAGAGCATGGGCAGTGTAGTCCCCTCCTACGTCCTGAAGATGCAGCGGGCCGAACAACACCTCGCTGAGGCGCAACGGATGATCGCCGACTACATCGATAGCCACCCATACGAAGTGGCTAAGAGCGTCGAGGACGATCAGGGCGGCAGCGTCCGCACTCTGCGATTCACGAAGCAGCCTGGCGACGAGTTGGCCGTCGTGATCGGAGATTTCATTCACAATATTCGCTCGGGGCTCAACCACTTGGCTGTCGCCTGCACACCGCGCGAGAACTGGCGGAAGGTTCAGTTCCCCATCTTCGCCAGGGACCCGTTCGAACGCGACCCGACCACAGGGCAGTACCTGCAAGGGAGCAAAGACCGCTCCGATGCTCGCGGAGCCTGGAGCCGCCACACCGCGGGCATGTCGCCTGAGGCTGTCGCAGCGATCAAGTGGTTGCAGCCGTTCAATTCGGGACTCTACGACCTCAACCTCCACGGGCTCCTGCTCCTGGAGGATTTTTCCAATGCCGACAAGCATCGCGAGCTTGTGATTATCGCGTCGGCCCTGCGCGATCCGACGATTACCGTCACCGGGCTGGACGGCATACCGCGTCCGCTCACCATTCCCGGCAACGCGAACAACGGCGCACAGATCGGAACGATTTCCTTCCCCTGCGAAGTGAACGTGGAGATCACGGGCACCCCTTTGGTAATAGCCGCTGTCGGGGAGCCACTGGCGTACGTAGAACTCCCCGGGGCCCTCGTCACGATCTTGACAGCGTGCCGAGATGGGGTGATCCCCCGGCTCCGCCCCTACGTCATTCACTGACCGCGTCTGCTTGCCATGTGTGGTCATTACAGACCCCCAAGCCTGGGCGCGTCGCCGGGCCATGGATGGAGTGGGGGAGCCTCGCATGCGATCTTCTTCGGCTCAGCGTCCGGCCGGATCTGCCAGGCTGTGAACCCGCTCAGCAATATGTTTGCCTGGATACTAAGGCGCATAAGGTCGCAGAAATGTTGGGTCGTATTGCCCTTGGCTGGAGGGTACCGATGCGCGTATCGCCACACGAAGCCTGTCTCACGTGACCACACTCCTATGAATCGCGGCGTTGTGTTCGGCCCGTTGCAGTTCCACGATGTACCTCCATCAGAAAACACATGCAGGATCCCTGGGGTCTGATCGACAAAGCCCGCGACCACGCACTCTGTTGAGCCCTTGTCACGGGCCGCAGAGCCGTCGATCCGGACTAACTCGCTGGCTACCTCGTCTCTTATGGCTTCCCAGTTAGTCCAAGTGCGTTCTCTCTTGAACCACTCTCTCAGCGGCCCCCCGATGACACCGGACCCCGCCCAGCCCCACATCAGCCCTTTCTGGCTCTTCGGGGGTAGTCGTGGGTCTTCCACGCCTTACTCGATCCCGAAACTGCGCTTGGGAAGAGAGATCAGGGCCCTACGAGGATCGTGCGTTCACGCTCTTCTGAAGTGCCGTACTTTCGGTGTCTCGGGCCGCAGCCCAAATCCCTTATCACCGCAGCGATTCCGGGGCGTCCGGAGTGCCTGGCCACCCACGGGAATGCCCGAAGAGCCCCCTTTCTCACCAGGGACCTGCATCCACTTGTCGGTGTGGGTTGCGTTGAAAGTGTTCGTCGGAGCCGCCGCGTCCAAGACGAGTCGATCGGCGCCGACAAGTATGCGCCGCGACTTCTCGAGATAAATAGCGCCCAGCAGGGTCATTGGAAGAACATCCTCTGGGGTGTCTACAACCCCGTAGTAGTAGGGAGTCATCTTAGCTCAACTCCCTACCGTGAGGGGATAGTCGCCGAAAAGTTCTCACGAGCCCCCGGACCTGGGCTGCTCGGACCTGGGCCAAATCCCGTTAATCCCCCACTCGGATCAATCCCAAAGAGTGGATCACGCCGCGGCTGCCGGTGGTCCGAACCAGGTCGTGAGCGCGTCCGCGAGGCCGAGATCTGCGCCCTCGCCGACCCACGCGACGTATCCATCGGGCCGGACTAGCGCTGCGGTGGGCGCCGTGACGGCACCGAGCGCCGGGAGTTCCCACGTGCCGTCGTAATCGGGTTCTTCGGGCATTCACGTGGGTAACTCGACGGGAATTCGGCCGCAAACGAGGGTCAGCATCGACAGCAAGGATTCGAGCCGTCGGAAGCCTCGTGCCCGATGGCTGATGAGCCGTACGGTGGAGTTCATGCCCTCAAGGCGCGCGTTGGTGAGCCCGAGCGTGATGGCGTTTGCGATCTCGCCTCGGTAGCGGTCGAGGGTGAGCGCCGTCCGCTGGAACGGCTCCATGCCGGACTCAAGGGCTGCGAGGATCCAGTCGTCCAGGAGCTCTGTGGCCTCGTCGTGGTCGTGGGCCACATAGACGCCGCGCAGTTGCTCGATGAGCAGCCAGCCGGCGTAGAGCTCCTGGTTGGTGAGCTTCAGCTCATCGAGGATCGTGCGATCCGAGCCGCGCAGGTTCTCCGCGCGTCGGCGGATCGCAAAGCGGGTGCCCTTGATCCAGGAGGCCCGCTCCGGGTCGGTGCGCCTGAGCTCCTGCCACATCCCGCGCCGGACCTCATCGAGGGCGCCCATAGCGAGCTTGACGACGTGGAAGGGGTCCGCGCAGATCGCCGCAGCCGGGCAGTGCACCCTGATCGCCGACATCCAGCCGTCGTGCAGGTCGACCGAGATCGCCCCGATCGCGGCGCAGCGCTCGGGGCCGAGGGCCGTGAAGAATTCCTCGAGCGTCGTGCGGCTCCGGCCTGGGGCGGCCCACACCAGCCGGCCGGAGTCGTGATCGGTGACGCACAACAAGTAGCGATGGCCTTTACGGTAGGCGACCTCGTCGATCCCGATGCGAACGAGTCCATCCAGGCCGTCGCCGATTCGTCGTGCGCTGTGCTCGGCGACGACCCGCTCGATCATCCGGCCCACCGTGTGCCAGTCGATGCGCATCAACTCGGCCACCACACTCTTCGGCGCGGATCTCACCAGCCAGACGCACGCGTCCTCGAAGGCCCGGCTAACCCGGGATCCCGGCCGGGCCCACGGCACGGCCTCGGCGCTGACGCCGCACTCGGAGCAGATCACGCGGCGCACCTCGGCCGTGAGGACGCACCGCACCCGGAAGGCGTCCAGATGACGCCAGGAGCGGACCTGGCGGTCGTAGACCGACCGTGCCCGCTGCCCGCAGCGGCCGCAGTGCATGCGGCGGTTCGAGCGCCGGGCAACGGTGAGGGTGATCACCTGGCCGCCGGGTTCCTCGACGATCCGCACGTCGCTCACCCGCACCGCGTCGATTCGCAGCAGGCGCTTGAATATGTCGGCCACGCGCATCTCGTGCTCCTTGCTCGATTTTCCCTTAGCAAGAAGCGAGCCTACTCAGGGGCCCGAGATCGCGCGTGGCACTTGGGATCTCGGGCGTTGGCGGGGGCTCAGCTACCCACGTTTATCCCCGAAGCGCCCGTAATCGGCGTCGATGATTTGCACCCGGTCCGCCCATGGATCGATATCGATGCGACTCGGATCGCCGAGATTGACCAAGACTGGCCGCGCATCGAGCAAAAAGGTGAACACCCTCATCCGACCGTCCGCCGTGACCAGATCCAGGTCGGGCATCCGTCGCCCAAGCAGTGGGTGCCCCTCACCGAGGTCGTAGTGGATGTCCAGCCCAGACGTCATCGCGCCGTACCGCTTACGCGGTTCGTCCATGCCGAGCAGTTCGGTCATCGTCTCGCGGAGGGCGTTGATCCGATCGTCGCCACGGGTGAGCACGGTCTGCGCCAAGGTGTTGTGCAAGACACGCGCGGCGACCGGGTGTCGCTCCGCCTCGTAAGTGTCCAAGAGACTGTCGGGCGAGACACCCTTGACGACTTGCGCGAGCTTCCATCCGAGATTCACCGCGTCCTGAATGCCGGTCTGTAGACCCTGCCCGCCGACGGGGGAGTGGATGTGCGCGGAGTCGCCGGCCAGGATTACCCGGCGATCGCGATAGGACGCTGCTTGCCGCGTCATGTCGGTGAACCGGGAAATCCACGTTGCGTTGTGCACGCCGTAGTCGGTTCCCCACACGGCCATGAGCGCGTCGCTCAGATCACCCAGGGTTGGCTCGCCGGTGTGCCCGACCTCCCGCTCTCGCACTACAACGCGCACTCGCGCCCCGCCACCCAGCGGCGAGAACCCACTCGTGCCCTTGTCGTCGCGACGCAGACCCCAGTCCGGCTCATCGCGCATCTCGACCTCGGCGACCAGCGAACTAGTCGACGGGTCCCAACCCGGGAATGCGATCCCCGCCGTCTTGCGGATGACGCTGCGTCCGCCGTCGCATCCGACCAGGTACTCCGCCCGTAGCGAGCGACCATCCGCGAGATGGACGTCGACCCTGGCGTCGTCCTGGGTGAACCCAGTCGCCTCAGCGCTGTAGTACACCGGCACGCCGAGCTCGGCGATCCACTCGGCGAGGATCCGCTCGATCTCGTCCTGCCAAAGCGCGAGCCCGTAGTTGTGCCGGGTCGGGCAGTCGCTGATGTCGAGCGGGATCAGGGAGAAGCTTGCGACCTGCATCGCCGTCCCGGCGGCGATGAACCGAGCCGCGATCCCGCGCTGGTCGAAGATCTCGAGGGTGCGTGCGTGCAACCCACCCGTTCGCTTGCCGGCGAGCTCGCGGGTGACGCGCCGCTCGAGAATGCCGACGTCGACGCCCGCCAGGGCAAGTTCGCCGGCAAGCATCATCCCCGTCGGACCGCCGCCGGCGACCAGCACCGCATGCCCGGTCATTGCGACACCCCGACATCGCAGCTCGAGCTCAGCACACGCATCTCGCTCCTCCGTGTTCGCCGGATTGGGCCTGCGAGAGGCGATTATGAGCCGCCGAGCGGGAGCTCATGGGGGCCGCGGGCCGGGAGTAAAGTGTGGTTGGCGGAGAGTTCCGGGGCGGGTTTGGCACTCGTGGCGGTCACGGGCAGGTCCATAATTGTGCGGGAGGCGCCGCGGTGAACGCCCCCTCATAAGCGACCTGCGCCCCATCCGTCATGCATGGGAAGCAACGACAGGCAGTCCCGAGCGCCGCGTGGTTCTGCGACACCGGGCTCGCTCCGATGGATCGCGACAGAGCGTGCCCGCGCCGCACGCCTGATCGCGAACTCCCGCGGGCCGGCGCTGCGGCTCACCGTCGAGCTCACGCCGGACCAAGTCGCTCAGCTGGCACTCCGCGTCGGTGATCTGCTCTCCGCTCGCCATTCCGGACCGGCGACAGCCTCGCCGTATCTCACCGTCGCCGAGGCGGCGGACTTCCTGCGGTGCTCGCGGGAGCGGATCCACGCGCTGCTGACCCAACGAAAGCTGACGCGCCACAAGGACGGCGGGCGGACGCTTGTGCTGCGAGGTGAGCTCGAGGCGTGTGTGCGTCCGGTGACCGAACTTCGCAGGGCAGCCTGATCAGGCGTCAGGCGAACTCCGGCTCGGGCAGGTCGTCGGGGATGAGATGCACGTAGGTCGACAGCGTGAACGCCGGGGAGTGGTGCCCCAGCATCATCTGGACCTGCACGGCGTTCCGCCCCGCCTTGAACAGGCGCGACGCGCAGGTGTGCCTGAGCGTGTGGGCGCTCGCCCATGGAACTCCGGCGCTGACCGCCGCAGGCTTGATCACCCGGTGGCTGAGGTTGGATGGGTGGATGTGCGTGCCGCGTCTGGTGGGGAACACAGGATCGCCGTCGGCGGGGTAGAGGCTCGCCTGGCGATATGCGGCAAGGTCAGTCGCCATCTGGCGCGCCAGCGGCACGGTCCGGATCCCGTAGTGGCTCTTGGGCAGATCGATGGTGCCCTCGAGCATCCGGCGCTCGACGCGGACCCGGCGCGCCTCGAGGTCGACGTCCGACCACAGAAGGGCGATGCACTCGCCGATGCGAAGCCCGGTCTCGGCGAGAAACCGGACGAGCAGCCGCCATTCCGGGTCGGCGGCGGCGATCATGCCCGCAAGCTCATCCTCGGTGAGCGCGAGGGCGTGATCGTCGGGCGCCGTAAGACCGGAGATGCGGATTCCCGTGCAGGGATTCACCCGGACCAGGCCATCCTCCATGGCGGTCGCAAACAGGGCCCGCGTGGGGGCGATCACGTTGCGGATCGTCGACGGCGCGTATTCGACCTCGGTGAGATCGGCCACCAGCCGCTTGATGTCGCGGTGGGTGATCTCGGCGACGCGCAGGCGGCCAAGCCGGGGGATGACGTGGGCCTCGAGATCGCGCGCGTAGTCGCGCAAGGTCAATGGCCGGATCCCGCGGGCGGTGCGCCCCTGGAACGTACGCACCCATTCGGCCGCGTACCCGTCGAAGCGGACCCGCGACTGCTCGCGGTACTCGCCCCGGGCGACGTCGGCCGTCAGGGACGACTTGAGCAGGCGCGCCTCGGCGAGCGTGGAGGCCGAGCGCTTGCGGCGTACGCCGGTGGGGTCCGTGAAGGTGACCACGTACCGCGAGCCGCGCTTGTAGACACCCGGCACGGAGGTGCGGACATAGGACGCTGGCATGCGTCAGATGTTCCCACTTTGTTCCCACTTTGGGGTTCTGAGGGGGCCCGACGGAACGTCCGACATTCGTGAGATGCCAGTTCCGACAAGGAATATGAGGGAGTGGGCCGTGTAGGACTCGAACCTACGACCATGGGATTAAAAGTCCCCTGCTCTACCAACTGAGCTAACGGCCCGCGTTCGCCAGAGCTTAGAGACCGGCCGTGCCGCCCTCTACGCCTTCGGGCGATCTGCTGGCGTCTCTGACACCCTCCTGAGGGTAGGGTGGAAGCAGGCACGCCACGGAGGAGGCATGGATGCCGGTGCTTGGTGACGACGAGATTCGGACGGCACTCGCCAGCCTGACGGGCTGGTCGCTCAAGAACGGCGCCGTTTGCAAGCAGTTCGTCTTCGACGACTTCCTTGGTTCAGTGATGTTCGTCAACCGAATCACCGGTGCCGCAGAGGCTGCCAACCATCATCCGGATCTCGCGATCAGCTGGAACAAGGTGACCGTCACCTTGGTGACCCACAGCCAGGGCGGAGTGACCGAAGCGGACTTGGCGATGGCAGTCGCAATCGAAGGCCTCGGCTGAGCCCCGTGGGCGAGGACAGCGTCGGGCCCGTGTACCGCGCGGTACGGCCGCTTGTCTTCCGCACGGACCCCGAGAAGGCCCACATGCGCGCCATGGCGGTCGCCGAACGCGCCGCGCCGCTCCTGGGGCTCGCGCGCTGGCGCGTGCGCGACCCACGTCTCGGCCAGCACGTCTGGGGGCTGCGGTTTCCGAACCCGGTCGGCCTCGGTGCGGGGTACGACAAGTGGGGCAGGGGGATCACGGCGTGGCAGGCGCTTGGGTTCGGGTTCGCCGAGATCGGCACCGTCACCGCCCTGGCGCAGAACGGCAATGCCACACCGCGACTTATCCGGCTCCCTGCCGATCGGGCCATTATCAACCGGATGGGTTTCAACAACGACGGCGCTGGCGCTACCGCGCATCGTCTGGCCCAGTGGGACCGCCGCGGCGTGCTGCACCGGATTCCCGTTGGCGTCAACATCGGCAAGTCGAAGGTCACGCCACTCGAGGACGCCACGCGCGACTACGTCGCGAGTCTCGATCGCCTTTGGCCATATGCCGACTACATCGTGGTCAACGTCTCATCGCCGAATACGCCGGGACTGCGCGAGCTCCAGGAATCGGTGGCGCTCGGCGGCATCCTCGACGAGCTCGTCGAGCTCAACCGCGTCAAGGCGTCGCTCACCGGCTCGCGGCGGCGGCCCATCCTTGTGAAGGTCGCGCCCGATCTCACCGATGACCAGTTCGATGCGGCGATCGACCAAGTCCAAGCGGCGGGCGCGCACGGGGTGATCGTCTGCAATACGACGCTTGCGCGCGATGGGCTGCACTCGCCGGAGCACCTGACCGCCGAGACGGGCGGGCTTTCGGGTGCACCGCTCGCCGAGCGGAGCCTGGCCATGTTGCGTCGCGCGGTGGCCCGCGCGCCGGAGCTGTCGGTCATCAGCGTCGGCGGCATCGCCACCGCCGACGACGTTTGGGAGCGCCTGGCCGCCGGCGCGTCGCTGGTGCAGGTCTGGACGGCGCTGATCTATGGCGGTCCGTCGCTGGTCGCCCGCATCAATCGCGGCCTGATCGCGCGGATGAACGCCGAGGGAGTGCGCGATATCTCAGAGCTCATCGGCAGCGGGGCGTAGGAGCGACGTCGTGTGGGCGAACGGTCACGTCCGACATGCTGGTAGGGCGGTGACGTCGCCAGCCCGGCACGCGGTCGCGGCCGCAGGCCGCGCGCAGGGCGCCTGATGGCCCGCGGCCAGCCACGCCCCGAGCGGCGGTCGCTGCGCGGTCTGCTGGTGCGTCTGGTGGCGGCGCTGGCGGTCGTCTTGCTGCTGTTGATCATCGTCGCCGCTGTCGGCACGATCGTCACGGCCCAGGCGTATTCGGACGCTGGCGAGCAGGCGATCGCGCGGCTCGGCGCGTCCAACCAGCTGCTGATCGACATGCTCAACGCCGACACCGGCAGCCGCGGCTACGTCCTAACCGGGCGCGGCGACTACCTCGAGCCCTACAGCACCGCCGTCGATCGCTATCCGGAAGACCTCGATCGGCTGCGGAATCTCGTGCGCAACGACCCCACACTCGCCGTCGACGTGGAGCGGGCCAACGACAACGCGCAGCTCTGGTTTGCCGACATCATCCACCTGGTTCAGATCCGTCGTCAGGGACATGTCCAGTCCGCGATTGCGCTGGTCAACCAGGGGGTGGCCCAGCAATGGTTCACCGCATTCCGCGCCGCATCGACGCAGCTGTCGGCAGATGTGCAGATCTCCAAGGAACAGTCGTTCAATGCCGCCAAGACCCGGCGCAACATCACGCTGATCGGCATCATCGCCGCCGCGCTGATCGCGTTCGCGGTCGTCGCCTTGACCGCGCGGCGTCTGTGGCGGCGCGTCGGCATCCCGATCGACCTTTTGGCGCTCGGCGTCGGGCGCATGGCCCGCGGCCGCTTCCTCGAACCGGTGCCTGCCAGCGACAGCGCCGTGCGCGAGCTCGGCGAGTTGGTCGACGGGTTCAACACGATGCAGCGGCAGGTCTACCAGCAGCGGGATGCGGTGGCTGCCGCCGCGCGCCGCGAGGCGGGCCAGCGCACCGAGCGCCGGCTCTGGGAGACCGTTCAGCAGGGCCTCCTGCCGGCGGGTCTGCCCGGGTACCTCGGGTACCGCTTGGTCGCGCGCTACCGCCCCGCCGAGCGAGCGCTCCTGATCGGCGGCGACTTCTACGACGCCGAGGTCCTCGCCGATGGGCGCCTGGCCATGATCGTCGGCGACATGGCGGGACACGGGGCGGGCGCGGCGGCCCAGGCCGCTGGCCTGCGCTTTGGCTGGCGCACGATGACCGCCGTCGACCCGGACCCCAAGCACGTGCTCTCGGCGCTGAACGCCCAGATGGCACGCCCCGAGCTGCGCAAGGCGGGGCTGTTTGCCACCGTCATCTACGCGCTGGTCGATCCCGACGGGAATGGCATCTTCGCCTCTGCCGGCCACCCGGCGCCGCTCGTGCTCGGCCATGATGGTTGCGTGGAGATCGAGCCGGTCGGTTCCGGGCCGCTCTTGGGGGCAATGGACGATGCCGAATGGCCGACGACACCGTTCTCGCTCGGCCGTGGGGAGACGTTCGTGTTGTATACCGACGGGCTGCTTGAGGCCGGCACCAGCGGCGATCTGTTCGGGATCGACCGCGTCCGCGAAGTACTGCGTCAGGAGCGGAACGCTGCGGTCGAGGAGCGCATTGAGCGGCTGATCGAGGCCGCGCGCCGCCACGACACCGGCTCACTGCGCGACGACGTCGTCGTGATGGCGCTCGAGCGCAACGCCGTTCCGCCGGTCACCTTGTAGACCGGCGTCGGCGTCGCACGGGCTGCTGCGGGGCGGTGCCCCGCGGGTCCGGCGGTCGGCTTAGGCCGCGGCCTCGGAACCGACGATCTTCTGCAGCTCGCCGCTCTGGAAGAGCTCGGTGGTGATGTCGCAGCCGCCGATCAGCTCGCCGTCGACGAACACCTGGGGGATGGTCGGCCACTGCGACCAGCCGGACAGTACTTCGCGGATGCGCGGGTCGGTGAGCACATCACGTGCACCGTATTCGACATCCAGGTGGTTGAGGATCTGGACCACCTGGTTGGAGAAGCCGCATCGCGGCATCTCGGGCGTCCCCTTCATGAAGACAAACACACGATTGTCCGCGACCTCGCGCTGAATCTGGTCGAGGATTTCCTTTTCGGTCATGGTGAGCGTGTCGCTCATGACGCCTCCGGTGCACGGGTCTTGAGGGCTAGTGCATGAATGCTGCCGTCGTCGAAGCGCGACTGGACGGCGGCATAGACCATACGGTGTTGCTGGATCAGCGAAACCTCGGCGAACTGCGGTGCCACGACCGACGCGAACAGGTGGTCGCCGCCACCCTGGTCGACGATTTGCACCTCGGCGCCGGGCAGCGCACTCTCGATCATGGTGGTGAGTTCATCGAGATCAGCCACGATAGAGCGAAGGATAGCCACCACCCCCCACGCCACGCCCCGGGGGTCAGTTCGCGAGCGCCGCTCGGAGCGCCTCCGGGGAGGTCACCGGCGCCTGGCAGGCAAAGTGTTCGCAGACATACGCGGCTGGCGCAGCGTCGACCAGCGGGCGGTCCGCCAGTAGCGGCACGGCGGCCTGAGCCGCGGCGTCGGCCGGGTCGCCGCATGCGATGACGTCGCCCGGGCCGGCGTGGTCGCGTGCGATCGCGACCAAGGCGGTCGTCGCCGGGTCGTCGGGCGCGCCGACGATCGCGATCTCGCGGCGCGGGCGGGTGATTCGGTCGATCACGCCGAGCGCGGTGCCGAACGCCAACGGCACCCGTGCGAACTCGTCCCCAACGACCGCGAGCGCTCGCTCGGCCTGCTCGAGGTAGTCGCTGCGGCCGGTCAGGCCGGCCAGGCGCACCAGCACCGATGCGGCCTGTGAGTTGCCGCTTGGGCTCGGCTGATCCTCCAGATCGCGCATGCGCACCAGCAGCGCGGGCGCGTCGGATCCGGTCGCAAAGAAGCCGTTCCCCGCCGGGTCCGCAAACAGGGCGATCATGTCGTCGGCAAGCGCCCGTGCCGCAGCGAGCCAGCGCGGGGCAAAGGTCGCCGCGTAGAGCTGCAGGAGGCCGTGAACGACGTCCGCGTAGTCCTCGAGTTGGCCGAGGTGGCGGGCCACGCCGTCTTGAAGCGTGCGATACAGGCGCCCGTCGACGACGAGCTCTTCGAGCACGCGCGCCGCCGCGCGCGCGGCAACACCCGTGTAATCCGCACGGTCGAAGGTCACCCCCGCATCGGCGAAGGCCGCGATCGCAAGGCCGTTCCAGGCGGCAATCAGCTTGTCGTCGCGCGCGGGCGCGGGACGCGCGCTGCGCGCCGCATACAGCGTCGCGGCGGCCGCCGTAAGTAGTGGCACGGGATCGGTCCCGAGTTCGTCGGCAAGCAGCGGCAGCGGCAGCGCCGTGTGCAGGATCGTGCGCCCCTCGAAGTTGCCCGCGTCGGTCACGCCGAAGCGCCGCGTGACCGCCGTCGCCTGATCGTCGGGCAGTAGCGCCGCGATGTCATTGGGGGTCCAGATGAAAAACGCGCCTTCGCCGCCTGACGAGTCGGCGTCCTGTGCGGCCGCGAACCCGCCGCCGGCGAGCTCCATCTCGCGCACCAGGTAGTCAAGGGTCTGTTCGGCAACCTCCCGCCAGTGCTCGTCATCGGTCGCGCGGGCGGCCAGCACGTAGTCGCGCGCCAGGAGCGCATTGTCGTAGAGCATCTTCTCGAAGTGGGGCACGAGCCAGATGTCGTCGACCGAGTAGCGGTGGAAGCCGCCGCCGATCTGGTCCCGGATGCCGCCGTCGGCCATCCGCCGCAGGGTCGCCGCGGCCATCTCATGCGCGGCACCGGAGATCTCGGGGGCGCCATCGACCCCGATCAGAAACTCGAGCACGGTTGAGGGTGGGAATTTGGGTGCGCCCCCGAACCCGCCGTGGGCGTGGTCAAAGTGCATGGCGAGCTCCCCGACCGCCGCCTCCACCGTCTTGGTCGAGATCCCGGTCTCGGCGGCGCGGCGGGCCGCGATCCGCTCGATGTGCGTGACCAGCTCCGAGGCCTGGGCTTCGACGTTCGTCCCGCGCTCGCGGTAGACGGTGGCCATCCACGCACAGAGGTCGGGGAAGCCCGGCATGCTGCCGCGGTTGACCGGGGGGAAGTAGGTGCCGGCGTAATAGGGGCGACCGTCGGGGGTCGCGAACACGGTCATGGGCCAGCCGCCCTGGCGCGCGAGCAGCAGCGTCGCCTGCATGTAGAGCGCGTCGAGGTCGGGCCGTTCCTCGCGATCCACCTTGATGCACACGAAGTGCTCGTTCATCACCGCAGCGGTCGCCGGGTTCTCGAACGACTCGTGGGCCATCACGTGGCACCAGTGGCAGGACGAGTACCCGATCGAGATCAACAGTGGCTTGTCCTCGGCCGCGGCGCGCGAGAGCGCCTCGGCCCCCCACGGGTACCAGTCGACCGGGTTGTCGGCGTGCTGGCGCAGGTACAGGCTGGATTCGTCGGCGAGGCGATTCATGTTTGCGAGGATACCCGCTGCGCTGCCGGCGCTACCCTGAGCCCCGTGCGCGAGGATCTTGTGATGCAGGCCGGCAGTGCGCCGGCGGCAGGGGAGACCGGCCGGTGGCGCCAGGTGGCGCTGCTGGGTACCGCGGCCGCACTCGGCGGCGACGCACGCGTGCGGGCCGACCTGGCCGCCGCGCTGCACGCGCTCGACTACCCGGATGCCGCGCTGCACGTGGCGCACCAGGCCGACGGGGACCCGTGGGCCCGCTGGTGGCTGGCGCTTGCCGCCGGGCAGTCCCACCCGGCGCTGGCGCTCATCGACGTGCTCGACGGCGTCGATGCCGGCACGGGCCCGGATGCACGCGAGGTGTCCCGCCGGCTCGAGGACCTCGGGGACGAGCTCGAGGACATCGCGTCCGGCACCGGCCAGGGGCGCTTCGGCCTGCTCGGGGTGAGCCTCGACGCGCCCCGGCGGGCGCTGCTGGTCGGGCGCTCATCGGCGGTGTTTGTCGTCGCGCCGGCCTGGGACAGCGTCGAGCTGGTCCGCCTCGGCCCCTCGGACGGGCCCTCGGGCGGCAATCGCGCCCACGTGTCGCTTGCGGAGGTCATCGAGCGCATCCGTCGCGGCGAACGCGGAGCGGAGCGCCCGCTGCCGCCCGACGCGCCCGAGCCGTTCGATGCGGCACGCTTTCTCGACGGATTGCGTGAGGACCGCGGCGCGCGCGACCGGCGCCTTTTGGAGTTGGCCGACGAGGTGCGCGAGGAGCGGGCGCAGCTCGCCCAGGACCGCGCCAAGCTGCGCACCGAGAAATCCCAGGTCGCCGCGATCCTGCGCCAAGTCGCGGCGCTGCGGGCGCAAGGGGTTGCCGGCGCGATGCCGGTGCCGACCTCGCGCGCCGACGCCGCGGCGCTGTTGGAGATCTCGCCGACTGCGGCCCCCGAGGAGATCGAGCGCGCGTTCCGCGCGCAGATCGTGCGCTGTCATCCCGACCGCGTCGCCGACCTGCACCCCAACATCCGCGGTCAGGCCGAAGGGCTCACCGTGGCCCTGAACGCCGCGCGCGAGCTGCTGCTGGGCACCGGCACGCGTCCCCGGCGCCGCCCGGCCTAGGGACGCCGCGCCGGCGGGCGTTAGTCCTCGTCGTCCCAGTCGGGCTCGCCCGCCAGCGACGCGTATGCGCGCCACTCCACCAGGATCCGCTGCGCGGTGCGTGGCGGGATCTCGGGCAGGGCGGACCTGACCAACTCGAGAGCGAGGTCGTTGCTCGAGGCCGGCGGCGGATCGCCGAACTCGCTGAGCACCGCCCAGACCTGACCCTCGTCGAGCTCGGGGCGCTCGCCGAGGATGTACGCGGCGGCCTCGGCGAGATCCAAATCGTCATCCATGACGAACAGGATAGGCCCGCGCGCGGGCGCGCTCCTCTGGGATGACCGAATATTCAAGGCGCTCGGCGGGCGCGCCGATGTGAAGGCAGATGCCGGAACTGCGAACCGCCGAACCCTTGCCCCAGCACGCCCGTGATTGCCTTGGTCGCGCGCTCGCCGCACTCGATTCCCATACCGATGCGCCGTTGCGTTTGGCCGGGTACGCCTCCGACGGGTCGTGCGAGGTCTTCGAGCTCCATGAGGAGTTCGAGATGGGGGTCGTCGGACGCAGGTTCCTGATGTCCGTCACCGCCTCGGGGCGGGACGCACTCCTGATCCCCCTCGATTCGAACACGCTGGAGGAGCAATGACCCCACCGAGCCGTACCGTCGTCCCGCGAGGGGTGCCCACGGTGGAGGACGTGCAGCAGCATTGCCACCGCGTCCGTTCGGCCGGGTCCCCCAATGCGGTCGCGCGCCCTGCGTTGGTGACCCATTACCGCCGCCTGTGCCAAGGGCTCGGGGTCGAGCCCCTGCCGACGGCCTCGAACCTGGATCTGCAGCGCGCCTCGGCCGCCCTGTTGCGGGTGGCTGCGCTTGCCGAGCAGGCCGGCGCACGCACGCGCTTTACGCGTCACGCACCGCGCCCGGCCTGACGACGCAGCCGATCCGCCGGCGTCTGTCGGTGCGCGAGGCATGTGGTAGCCTGCCTCTCCGATTCACGACCGAAAGGCTGGCACGTGCCACCGGGACAACGTCTCGCGATTACTCTTGCTTGCCAAGAGTGCAAGCGTCGGAACTACCAGACCAACAAGAGCCGTCGCAACACGCCCGATCGCATCGAGCTCAGTAAGTACTGTCGCTGGTGCGGACGTCATACTGCGCACAGGGAGACCCGTTAGCTCGTCGCGCCGCAGGCGTGACGACTCGAAGGGTCGTAGCTCAACTGGTAGAGCACCGGTCTCCAAAACCGGGGGTTGGGGGTTCGAGTCCCTCCGGCCCTGTAATCATTGTGGACTGAATGGCACGCATTCGACCCGCACGCAACGATGGATCATCGAACGACGACGGAGGCGAGAGCACTCCGCCCCCGCCGCCCGCTCGCGCGCGCCGAAGCAAGGGCGAGGCAAGCAGCAAGAACACACCTCAGCCGCCGCGTCCGAAGCCCGCATCACAGCGCACCAAGACCGGCTCCGTCACCAAGGAAGTCCAGGACAAGCGGCGCGGTTCACGGTTTCTCAGCGACGTCATCGCCGAGCTGCGCAAGGTCCAATGGCCGACGCGCCCCCAGCTCATTCAGTCAACGGCGGTGGTGATCCTCGTGGTCGCCATCGTCACGGTTTACCTTGACATCGTGGACACGATCGTCAGTCGTATCGTCCACGCGATCTTCTAGCCCCGGTCCGGTCGTCGAAGGGACGTATTCGCCCGTGTTTCGTTGGTACGTGATCAACACCTACTCTGGCCACGAAAAGAAGGTCAAGGCCAACCTTGAGCACCGCCTGGTCTCGCTCGGCCAGCGCGAGAACGTGCGCGAGATCGTCGTGCCGACCGAGCAGGTCGTCGAAACCAAAGACGGCCAGAAGGTCCAGACCGAAAAGCGCACCCTGCCTGGGTACGTCCTGGTCAACATGGACATGACCCCGGACGCGCTGTGGGTGGTCAAGGACACCCCCGGGGTGACCGGCTTCGTCGGCTCCTCCAGCGATCCGGTGCCGCTGACCCAGGGCGAGGTCGACCGCCTGCTGCGTACGCACTCCGAGCTGCGGCCCAAGGTCCGCGCGGAGTTCACCGTCGGCGAGACGGTCAAGGTCATCTCCGGTCCCCTGTCGGACTTCACCGGCGAGATTGCCGAGATCAACTCCGAGGCGGGCCGCGTCAAGGTGCTGGTCAGCATCTTCGGGCGCGAGACGCCTGCCGACCTGTCGTTCGATCAGGTCAAGAAGCTCACGTAATTCCCGCGTAACCGCAGCACCACCCCGCGTCGCGCGCGGGGCGGCTACAATGGCCGTCCGCCGAGCCGCGCCGAACGGGCGCCTCGTCTCGGCGTGACCGCAGACACGACGAGCAAGAAAGAGTCATGGCGAAGAAGGTCCTGCAGATCATCAAGCTCCAGATCCCGGCCGGCCAGGCCTCCCCGGCACCGCCAGTGGGTCCGGCCCTGGGTGCGGCCAGCATCAACATCATGGAGTTCTGTAAGGCGTTCAACGCCCAGACTCAAGCCGCGAACGGGACGGTGACGCCCGTGGAGATATCGGTCTACGAGGACCGGTCCTTCACGTTCATCACCAAGACCCCGCCGGCGCCGGTGCTCATCCTGCAGGCGCTCGGGATCCCGAGCGGCTCGGCCGTGCCGCAAACCGACAAGGTCGGCACGCTGACCACGGATCAGGTGCGCCAGATCGCCGAGGCCAAGATGCCCGATCTGAACGCCAACAGCATCGAGGCCGCGATGTCGATGATCGCCGGGACGGCCCGCAGCATGGGTGTCCTGGTCGAGGAGTGACACCAGGGGTCGATGAGTTGACTGGCGGGGAGCGCGCGCGATCGCTAGATTGCGCGGTCGGCGCCCAGCCGATGAGGGAGGAATCGAAGTGTCCAAGCGCGGTAAGCGCTACGAGCAAGCCAAGGCCGAAGTCAGCGCGAGCGAGATCTACTCGCCGCTGGCCGCCATGCGCCTGATCAAGTCCCAGGAACTCACGCGGTTCGACTCGACCGTCGAGGTCCACATGCGCCTGGGCGTCAATGTGCGCCACGCCGACCAGCAACTGCGCGGCACCATCAGCCTCCCGCACGGGACCGGCAAGAGCGTACGCGTCGCCGTGTTCGCCCAGGGCGACAAGGTGCGCGAGGCCGAAGAGGCCGGCGCGGACATCGTCGGCGGCGAGGACCTGGCGGCCAAGATCGAGGGCGGCTTCACCGACTTCGACGTGGCCATCGCCACGCCGGACATGATGAGCACCGTCGGCAAGCTCGGCCGCGTGCTCGGACCGCAGGGCAAGATGCCCAACCCCAAGACCGGCACGGTGACCTTCGACGTCGCGCGCGCCGTCGAGGACGTCAAGGGCGGCAAGGTCGAGTACCGCACCGACCGCACCGGCATCGTGCACCTGGGCATCGGCAGGCGCTCGTTCGGCGAGGAGGCCCTGGTGGAGAACTACCAGGCCGTCGTCGAAGAGATCCTGCGCGCCAAGCCCGCCGCGGCCAAGGGTCGCTACATCAAGTCCATCACCGTCGCCCAGACGATGGGCCCTGGCATCCCGGTGGACACGACCCGCACGTCCAACCTGCTTGAGGAGGCGACCGCCTAGGGCGGCCATTCCCGCTACGAGCTGACCAAAGACCCACGGGGGCGCGCCGGAGTGGCGGCGCCTGAAACCGGTCCGAAGGGACCACCCGTGCGAGGTTGGCGAGGTGCCTCGTGGTGCGGCCGGATCCCCGGCGGCCCCGCGTCGGTCCGCGTCGATCCCGCCGGACCAGATGACGAGGAGGTGAGGCACTGCGACGGGACCAAAAGGCGGAAGTCATCGCCGAACTCGAGGAGCGGCTGCGCTCCACCAGCACCGTTCTGGCCGCCGACTTTCGGGGCCTGAGCGTCAAACAGCTGTCGGCGCTGCGCGGTGAGTTGCGCAACGCCGAGGCCGCCCTGACGGTTGCCAAGAACACGCTTACCCGCCGCGCGGCGACCAGCACCGGCCAGGAGGCCCTGCTCGGCTTCCTGAACGGCCCGACGGGCCTGGTGTGGGTCGATGGTGACCCGGCGGTCGCGGCCAAGGTGCTCAACGACGCCGCCAAGCGCTTCGAGCATCTTGAGCTCAAGGGCGGTCTGCTCGAGGGTCGCACGCTCTCGGCCGCCGAACTGGACCACCTTGCGACCCTTCCGTCGCGGGAGCAGCTGCTGGCCCAGCTGGCCGGCGGCGTCGCCGCGCCGCTGCGCGGCCTTGCAGGATCGTTGAACAACATGATCACTGGGCTGGCACAAGCCCTGAACGCGCTGCACACCCAGCGCGCGGGCGAGGGCAGCTAGCCCCCCGCTCGTCCAACCGGACCAGCATCTTTTTTACCTACGAGGAGGACGATCGATGGCAACAACTGAAGAGTGGATCGAGGAGCTCAAGGGCATTTCCGTGCTCGAGCTGGCCGAGCGCATCAAGGCGATCGAAGAGGCATTCGGCGTGACCGCGGCGGCGCCCGTGGCCGTGGCGGCCGCGCCTGCTGCAGGCGGCGAGGCTGCCGGCGCCGTGGAGGAGCAGACTGCGTTCACGGTGAACCTCGAGGGCGTCGGCGATAAGAAGATCCAGGTGATCAAGGTCGTGCGCGCCGTGACCGGCCTTGGCCTCAAGGAGGCCAAGGACCTCGTCGACGGCGCCCCGAGCGCGGTCAAGGAGGGCGTCGCCAAGGAAGAGGCCGAGCAGATCAAGGCCCAGCTGGAGGAGGCCGGCGCCTCGGTGTCGGTCAAGTAGTACCGCTGGTCCGGGCGCCGCGCTCAGCGCGGCGCCCGGTACGGCGTCGCGTGGGCCACGTGCGTTCTCCGGGGGGCCAGCGTGCGGTGCGGATCCGGCAGGCGCATCTGCGCCGGCAAAACACGGGTCCCCCCTAGAAACCGGGCCCCTGCACCGCCAAACTTGTCGCGGTCGGCAGCACGTGGCGTATGTGAATCGCCAGGGGCGTGTTGCACGCAGTAGCTGTTCCGTCACAGATCCACCCCGCGATTCGGAGGATGCATATGCCACTCGAGCGTTCCGTCAAGAGCGAGCTCCGCGACAAGGTCTCGCTCGCCAACAAAGCCAACGTCGATGAGGTGATCGGCCTCGTCGAGGCCGCCCGCGCCGGCCTGCCCGAAGACGACGCCGATTACGTGCGCCTTGGTGGCTGGCTCGAGGACCTCGCAGTCATCAAAGGCGGCTCGATTCCCGGCCGTTTCGGCGACACCGTCTAGCCGACGCGATCCTTGCGGGTCCGCGGCCGCCGCCGCGGACCCCCCGCGGCTCGGATCCGTCTAGCGGCTTCGCGAACGCGGAATCTGCAGCATGCGCTGGAGCCGGCGGGTCTCGGCGAGGGCGTTGATCGAACGGCGGTCGGGCGACTGCACGTTGGCCAGCCGGTCGATGCGGGCCTGGCGTCCCTCGCGGACCTCGACCCAGCGCTCGTAGTTCTGCACGAGGTCCAAGAGCTGGCGCACGAGCTCGAGCGATGCCTCGGTGATCTCGAACGGCTCCCCGTTGAGCAGCACCGCCCGATCGCCCTCCCGGTACACCAGCTCGCCTGCGCCCGGCCGGGCGACACGAAAGGTCGTGGCGGAGATCCGCGCGCTCATCCCGTGCCACTCGCGCTTCAAGACGCCGGCCTCGACGGCGGGGCGGAAACCGAACGCGCGCATCCTGCGCCGTTCCTCCGGGGCGGACCACAGCGCGTGGGTGGTGTCCAAGAGGCCTTCCAGGCGGGTGATAAAGCCATCCGGGTCGTCCGGTTCGCCGAGTGAGACTAGGCCTAACGTCATTCCTTCGGAGTATGCACGTAGTGGCGGCTTGCTGTCGAACTCGGTACACTGGAATTTCAGTCAGTCGGGCCGGGGTGATTTCAGCTGCTCTTTTTTCTTGACCCTCCGGGTACTCGTTCGAGTACCGCGCAGGAGGACTCGCTGCTGCTGATCTCTGCTACTATGCCGAGCCCCGTCCAGCCCGGTCCACGTCAGCGGCGCGCTCCCGCACGCCCTGACCACCATGCTCGTCCAGGAGGCCTCGCGACTTGAGCAAGGTTAACGCTGCCCGCGTCCGCCGTTCGTTTTCCCGCCTGGGAAACATCGAGGAGGTCCCCGACCTCATCGACATCCAGCGCGCGTCGTTTGAGTGGTTCCTCAACGAGGGACTCCGGGAGACCATCGACGACATATCCCCGATCGAAGATTTCACCGGCACGCTGGCAGTCCAGTTCGGCTCGTATTCCATCGGCGGTTGGGAGCCAGGAATGCCGCTGGACCAGATCGTCCCGAACAACGACATCCGTGAGTGCCGCGAGAAGGACCTCGTCTATGCCGCGCCGCTGACGATGCAGGTCTTTTTCATCAACCGCGAGACCGGCGAGATCCGCGAGCAGAAGGTCTTCATGGGCGATGTGCCGCTGATGACCGACTGGGGTACGTTCATCGTCAACGGTACCGAGCGTGTCGTGGTCACCCAGCTGGTGCGCTCCCCTGGCGCCTATGTCATGGAGCCCAAGGACCCCGAGAAGCAGGTCTTCATCGCGAACCTGATGCCGTCGCGCGGCTCATGGGTGGAGCTGGAGATCGACAAGAAGGGCCTGGTCAACGTCCGCATTGACCGCAAGCGCAAGCTGCCGGTGACGACGTTGCTGTTCGCGCTCGGCTACACACGCGACGACATTGCCAACCTGTTCCGCCACCCGCAGGACCCCGACCGGGTCAACCCGTTCATCCAGACGACCCTGGACCGGGACGCCACCGAAGGTGCCCCGCAGGGCGGGAACCGCAAGAGCCTGGATGAGCTGGCCGCCCTCGTCGACGAGATGCAGAAGCTCAACGTCGACATCGAGAATCTGCCGGCCGACGAGCGCCAGCGGATCGACGACGACATCGCCAAGATCGAAAAGCGCATCGACCTGCGCACGGGCGAGTTGATGCAGCACGCCCTGATTGAGGTCTTCAAGAAGCAGCGCCCCGGCGAGCCGCCGACCGTCGACAACAGCAAGTCGCTCGTGCGGTCGCTGTTCTTCGACCCCAAGCGCTACGACCTGACCCGTGTTGGTCGCTATAAGCTCAACGCCCGCCTGGACGCAAACGTGGACCAGGAAGTGCGCACCCTGACCAACCCGCGCTTTACCGGCCGGGTGTCGGGCATGAGCGACGACCTGGTCGACCTGATCCGCGTCCTGGTGGAGCTGCCGATCCGCATCGGCGTGCCCGAGGACTCCAAGGACTTTGCCGCCGACGCACTGATCTATCCGCGCGATGAGATCGCCATCGAGCTCGACGAGTACGAGCATTTCGGCAACCGGCGCCTTCGCACGGTCGGCGAGCTGATCCAGGAGGCCTTCCGGATCGGCTTCTACCGCATGGAGCGCGTCGTGCGCGAGCGGATGAGCACCGAGGACGTCGACACGATCACCCCGCAGACGATCATCAACATCCGTCCGGTGGTCGCTGCGCTCAAGGAGTTCTTCGGATCCTCCCAGCTGTCGCAGTTCATGGACCAGACCAACACGCTGGCCGGGCTGACGCACCGTCGCCGCCTGTCGGCGCTGGGCGCGGGCGGTCTGACCCGCGAGCGGGCACCCATCGAGGTGCGCGACGTGCACCCGACCCACTATGGGCGCATGTGCCCAATCGAGACCCCGGAAGGCCCCAACATCGGGCTGATCGGCTCGCTCGGCAGTTATGCGACCGTCAACGAGTTCGGGTTCATCCAGACGCGCTACCGGCGCGTGGAAAAAGGCGTGGTCACCGACCACCTCGAATGGCTCGACGCGACCCAGGAAGAGAACAAGATCATCGCCCAGGCCAACGCCCAGGTGGACAAGAAGGGCAAGTTGGTCGGCCCGGTCCTGTGCCGGCGCGGTGGCGAGCCCGAGCTGTTCGCGCCAGAAGATGTCGACTATATGGACATTTCCCCGGCACAGATCGTCTCGGTCGCGACGGCGCTGATCCCGTTCCTCGAGCACAACGACGCCAACCGGGCCCTGATGGGCGCCAACATGCAGCGCCAGGCCGTGCCGCTCATGATCACCGAGGCCCCGCTGATCGGCACCGGCATGGAGCGTCGCGCGGCGATCGACTCGCGTGACGTGGTGATCGCCAAGACCGACGGCAAGGTCGCCGCGATCGACGCGCGCCAGATCATCATCGAGGACAAGAAGGGCGAGACCGTCCGCTACGAGCTCGAGAAGTTCAAGCGCTCCAACCAGGGCACGATCATCCACCAGAAGCCGATCATCCGCATGGGCGATGAGGTCGAGGCCGGCGAGGTGCTGGCCGACGGCAGCTCGACCGACATGGGCGAGCTAGCGCTGGGCAAGAACGTCCTGGTCGCCTTCATGGCCTGGGAGGGCTACAACTACGAAGACGCGATCATCATCTCGGACCGCCTGGTCAAGGACGATGTGTTGTCCTCGATCCACATCGAGGAGTACGAGATCGATGCCCGCACGACCAAACTGGGCGCCGAGGAGATCACCCGCGACATCCCGAACCGCTCCGAGGAGTCCCTCAAGGACCTCGACGAGCGCGGCATTGTGCGCATCGGCGCCGAGGTGACCTCGGGCGACCTGCTCGTGGGCAAGGTCACCCCGAAGGGCGAGACCGAGTTGACCGCCGAGGAGAAGCTGATCCGGGCCATCTTCAAGGAGAAGGCCGGCGAGGTCCGCGACACCTCCTTGAAGGTCCCCCACGGCGAGGGCGGCAAGGTCATCGACGTCAAGGTCTTCTCCCGCGAGAACGGCGACGACCTGTCACCGGGCGTCAACCAGCTCGTGCGCGTCTACGTGGCCAAGCGCCGCAAGATCGCAGAGGGCGACAAGCTCGCCGGGCGTCACGGCAACAAGGGCGTGATCTCCAAGATCGTGCCGGTCGCGGACATGCCGTTTCTGGAGGACGGCACCCCCATCGACATGATCCTCAACCCTCTGGGCGTGCCGAGCCGCATGAACATCGGCCAGATCCTCGAGACCCACCTCGGGTGGGCCGCCAACTACGGCTGGACACCCGAGGCCGGCGACGACGGGATGCCGCTCGGCCGCACGTTCGTGGCGACCCCGGTGTTCGACGGCGCCACGCCGGAGGATGTCGATCGTGCGCTGATCGACTGGCACAACAGCCACCCTGAGGTGCCGATCAACGTGTCGATCGACGAGACCGACCGGGTGGGCCGCCAGTGCTCCGGCAAGTTCCGGCTGTTCAACGGTCGCACCGGCGAGCCGTACGACGGCAATGTCACCGTCGGGTTCATGTACATGCTCAAACTGCTGCACTTGGTCGACGACAAGATCCACGCCCGCTCGACCGGCCCGTACTCGCTCGTGACCCAGCAGCCCTTGGGCGGCAAGGCGCAGTTCGGCGGTCAGCGCTTCGGTGAGATGGAAGTGTGGGCGCTGGAGGCCTATGGCGCCGCGTACACGCTCCAGGAAATGCTGACGATCAAGAGCGACGACACCGTCGGGCGCGTCAAGGCCTACGAGGCCATCGTCAAGGGCGAGAACATCCAGGAGCCGTCCATCCCCGAGAGCTTCAAGGTGCTGCTCAAGGAAATGCAGAGCCTCGGCCTCGACGTCAAGGTGCACGGCGACGCGGTGCCGGAGTTCATCGGCAAGGACGAGGACGACGATCTTCTCCGCGCGGCGGAGGAGCTCGGAATCGACCTCTCGGGCGGCCTTGGCGGGCTGCGCCGCGAGGACGAGAGCTCGGTGGACGGCGAGTCGGCTCCGGCCGAGGTCGTCGCCACCGTCGAGCCCAGCGACAACGAAGAGGCCCAGGACTGACGGGGGCCCCGGGGCGCGCGTGACGCGCCCCGGGGCGCCGTCGAGGAATCAACCTCGAGCGGTACCCGTCGTACCGCCCGTCGCAACGAGGAGCACACACACGTGATCGATATCAACAACTTCGACACCATCTCCATCGGCCTGGCGTCGCCGAAGCAGATTCGTCAGTGGTCATCAGGCGAGGTCACCAAGCCCGAGACCATCAACTACCGCACGCTCAAGCCCGAGAAGGATGGGCTGTTCTGCGAGAAGATCTTCGGTCCGACCAAGGACTGGGAGTGCTACTGCGGCAAGTACAAGCGCGTGCGCTACAAGGGCATCATCTGCGAGCGCTGCGGGGTTGAGGTCACCCGCGCCAAGGTGCGCCGCGAGCGCATGGGCCACATCGACCTGGCCGCGCCGGTTTCGCACATCTGGTTCTTCAAGGGCGTTCCGAGCCGCATCGGCTACATGCTCGACATCGCCCCCAAGGAGCTCGAGAAGGTCCTGTACTACGCCGCCTCGATCGTGACGTGGGTCGACGACGACAAGCGTGCCGAGGACCTCGACATGCTCCAGGACAAGATCACCGAGGCACTGGACCAGTACACGCTGGACCGCGAGGAGCGCGTGCTCGAACTGCAGGAGCGCCTCGCGCGCCGGACCGCGTGGCTGCGCGGCGAGGGCGGGACCGGCACCTTCACCGACGAGGACTTCTACTGGCTCGAGGACCTCGAGCGCGACCGGACCTCCGAGGACCGCACGGCCAAGCGCGAGCTGACCGACGCCGACAAGCGTCAGGCCGAGACCGAGCTGCGCCGCGAGACCGACCTTTCGATCAAGGACATCGAGCGCTACACCGAAGAGGCGGTCGACCGCCTCCAGCGGGCCTGGATCACCTTCAAGGACATGCGTCCGCGCCAGATCGAGACCGACGAGCAGCTGTTCCGCGAGATGCGCGACCGGTTCGCGTCCCCGTTCGGCTTCGGCGAGTACTTCCGGGGCGGCATGGGCGCCGCGGCGATCCGCGACCTGTTGGCGGTCATCGACCTCGACAGGGAGACCGAATTCCTGCGCGAGACCATCCAGACCTCCAAGGGCCAGCGCCAGGCGCGCGCGCTCAAGCGGCTGAAGGTCATGTCGGCGTTCCGGCGCTCGGAGAACCGCCCGGAGTGGATGGTGCTCGAGTCGGTGCCGGTCATCCCGCCGGAGCTGCGCCCGATGGTGCAGCTGGACGGTGGCCGGTTCGCGACCAGCGATCTGAACGACCTCTACCGCCGCGTGATCAACCGGAACAACCGCCTCAAGCGGCTCCTTGACCTCGGCGCGCCGGAGATCATCGTCAACAACGAAAAGCGCATGCTGCAGGAGGCCGTCGACGCCCTGTTCGACAACGGCCGCCGCGGACGCGCGGTGACCGGGCCCGGCAACCGCCCGCTCAAGTCGCTCTCGGACATGCTCAAGGGCAAGCAGGGCCGTTTCCGTCAGAACTTGCTCGGCAAGCGCGTGGACTACTCGGGCCGGTCGGTCATCGTGGCCGGTCCCGAGCTGCGCCTGCACCAGTGCGGCCTGCCGAAGCTGATGGCGCTGGAGCTCTTCAAACCGTTCATCATGAGCCGCCTGGTCGAGCAGAAGCAGGTCATGAACATCAAGGCGGCCAAGAAGCTGGTCGACGCGATGGTGCCCGAGGTCTGGGACGTCCTGGAAGAAGTCATCCAGGAACACCCGGTGCTGTTGAACCGGGCCCCTACGCTGCACCGTCTGGGCATCCAGGCCTTCGAGCCGGTGCTCGTTGAAGGAAAGGCCATCCAGATCCACCCGCTCGTGTGCACCGCCTTCAACGCCGACTTCGACGGCGACCAGATGGCCGTGCACCTGCCGCTGTCGGTCGAGGCCCAGACCGAGGCACGGATCCTGATGCTCTCGGCCAACAACATCCTCTCGCCGGCCCACGGTCGACCGATCGCCGTGCCCAGTCAGGACATGGTGCTCGGCCTGTACTACCTGACCTATTGCCGCTCGGTGGACGTCCGTCCGACCGGCGGGGACGGCCCGACGGTCGCTAGGGAGCTGGTCGAGCTGATCGACCCCAAGTCGCGCAAATGGTCGCTGCCAAAGGGCCACGAGGCCCGCTTCGAGGGCGATGAGCGCCGCTTCCCCGACAACGACGGGTGGAGCACCGACCCGTTCACGCGGGCCGGGCTCCCCGAGCGCGCGCCCGCCTTCGGCGATGTCGAGGACGTGCTGGCCGCGCTCGAGCACCGGCAGGTGCCGTTGCAGGGCGTCATCCAGCTGCGCGACCGCGGGCGCGGGATCACCGAGATCACGACGGCCGGCCGGGTGGTGTTCAACCACGCCGTCGAGACCGACCTGATCGAGGTCTTCCCGGAGGCCGCCACGGAGGAGTTCCGCTTCCCGCGCACCAACCGAACGTTCACCAAGCGCGAGGTCACCGACCTGATCGAGGAGATGGTCAACCTCTACGGGCCAACGATCGTCTCGATGGTGCTTGACACCTTCAAGCGGCTCGGGTTCCGCTACTCCAGCGACTCGGGCATCACCATCTCCAAGAACGACATCGTCGTGCCGCCGAACAAGGCCGAGATCCTCGAGAAGTACGACCACGAGGTCGAAGAGGTCGAGGGCTATTTCAACCGCGGCGAGATGAGCGTCGAGGAGCGCCACGAGGCGGTGGTGTCCCTGTGGGACCGCGCCACCGACGAAGTGGCCCGGGCGATGGAGGACCACCTGTTCCGCCTGAACCCGATCTACATGATGGCCAACTCGGGCGCACGTGGCTCGTTCAAGCAGATCCGGCAGCTGGCCGGTATGCGTGGACTCATGAACAATCCGAAGGGTGAGACGATCGAGCGGCCGATCAAGAGCAACTTCATGGAGGGGCTCTCGGTTCTCGAGTACTTCATCTCGACCCACGGTGCCCGCAAGGGGCTCGCCGACACCGCCCTGAAGACCGCCGACTCGGGCTACCTGACCCGTCGTCTGGTCGACGTCTCCCAGGACATGATCGTTCGCGAACACGACTGCGGCACCGACGACGGTATCGACGTGCCGATCTTCCGCGACGGTGGGATCAACCTCAGCCTGGCCGGTCGCCTCCTGCTCGGCCCGGTCGCCGACGCGGTCACCGGCGAGGTCATCATCGACCCGCGGGAGCTCGACGAGCGCGAGGAGGATCACCGCGGCACGCTCGTGACCAACGAGCTCGCCCACGAGATCGGTGCAGCCTGCCGCGACAAGTCCGGGGCACCGCGCGACGCGGTGGCCGTGATGCGCTCGCCGCTCAAGTGTCGCAGCGACTTCGGCGTGTGCGCGGCGTGCTACGGGCGCAACCCGGCCTCCGGCCGGCTCTGCGAGCCCGGCGACGCGGTCGGCATCATCGCCGCCCAGTCGATCGGCGAGCCCGGCACCCAGCTGACGATGCGGACCTTCCACACCGGGGGTGTGGCAGGGGCCGACATCACCCACGGTCTGCCGCGCATCGTCGAGCTCTTCGAGGCCCGCAAGCCCAAGGCCCTCGCCCACGTGGCCAAGGTCGACGGCTGGGTCCGCATCGAGGACGACGAGGCTCGTCCGGGCGCTGCCCGGCTGGTGTTGGTCGAGCCCGAGTACATCCCGGTCGAGGACGCCGGCACGGGGGCCACCCGCCAGCCGGTCCGCGAGCATGTCTACAACGTGCCCAAGCGCACCCAGATCACCGTCGCCGACGGCTCCTGGGTGACCGCTGGCACACTGCTGACCCTCGGATCGGCCTTCCCGGCCGACATTCTGGCCGCCACGTCCGGGGTCGCCCTCGGCGTGCTCGGCACCGTCACCAAGATCGTGCGTGAGCGGGCACCGAAGGGCAGCACCGAGCAGTGGCTGCGCATCGACGTCGCCACGGAAGCCGGCACCAGCGAGCGCCTGTTGCGCCTGCCCGCCGACCGTCCCGAGCCGCACATCGAAAAGGGCATGGAGGTCGTCCCGGGTCGCTACCTGCTGCCCGTCGGCGCCCACCGCGACCGCTCGACCAAGACCGAGCTGTACCTCGTGCGCGAGGTGCAGAACGTGTACCGCTCACAGGGCGTGGACATCAACGACAAGCACATTGAGATCATCGTGCGCCAGATGCTGCGCAAGGTGCGCATCGAGGACTCGGGGATTACACACTTCCTCCCGGGCCAGCTCGTCGACAAGCCGGTGCTCTTCCGCGAGAACGCCCGCGCGGCGAGCGAGCGGTTCGGGCAGCTGCTGGCCCAGCGCGATGCGGGCGAGTGGAACGGCACCGACGCCGACCTCGAGCGTGAGGTCGACGACGCGCAGGCGTCCTACGAGCCGCTGATCCTCGGGATCACCAAAGCATCGCTTGCGACCGAGTCGTTCCTGTCGGCCGCCTCGTTCCAGGAGACCACCAAGGTCCTCACGGACGCGGCGTTGGAAGGTAAGACGGATCGCCTGCGCGGCCTGAAGGAGAACGTGATCATCGGGAAACTCATCCCCGCGGCCACCGGCCTGCGCCACTACCGCCAGCTGGAGATCGAATCCGTGCAGCGCGGCCCCGTGCTGCTCGACTTCGACCTGGAGACGCCCTACGCCGAGTTCGACGAGGACGACTTCGCCCTGCCGGCCCTCGGCGAGGACGGTGGCACGTACCACTTCGAGCCGGAGACTCCCGAGGGCGAGTAGCCCCACTGGAGGCGGCCGCTCGGCACCCACCGCACCCCACCAGCGCCCCGGCGATCCGTCGCCGTGGCGCCGGTGTCTCGGGGGCGTAACGCGTGCCGGCGAGCCGTGGCCGACTCCGTTCGCGGTGCGCCCGCGCGACGCGAGACTCACCCGGCCAGATCGCGCTGGCTTTCGGCCGATCGGGCCCCTCCCCGTGTGCTAACGTCCCGAAGCCGCTCGTCCCGGGCGGTCCCTCACGCACTAATTTCCATCGCGACAAAAGGCGCTCGTGCCAACGATTAACCAGCTTGTCCGCAAGGGTCGAACGCCCAAAACGTCGAAGACCTCGACGCCCGCACTCCGGGGTGCCCCCCAGAAGCGCGGCGTCTGCACCCGTGTCTACACCACCACCCCGAAGAAGCCGAACTCGGCGCTGCGCAAGGTCTGCCGTGTGCGGCTGACCAACGGCGCGGAGGTCACGACCTACATTCCCGGCGAAGGCCACAATCTCCAGGAGCACTCGGTGGTGCTCGTGCGTGGCGGCCGGGTGAAGGACCTCCCGGGTGTGCGGTACAAGGTGATCCGCGCGGCGCTCGATGCTGCCGGTGTCGCAAATCGTCGTCAAGCGCGCTCGAAGTACGGCGCCAAGACCCCCAAGTAGCCCATGCCACGTCGCGCAGTAGTTACCCTTCGTCCGCTCGACCCGGACCCCGTCTACAACAGCACGTTGGTCACCCAGCTGATCAACAAGGTGCTCAAGCAAGGCAAGAAGTCGACCTCCGAGCGCATCGTCTACGGTGCCCTCGAGCGCATCCGCGACCGCACGGGCCGCGATCCCGTGCAGGTCACCGAGGAGGCGATCCGAAACGTGACCCCGATGCTCGAGGTGAAGTCCCGCCGCGTCGGTGGCGCCACCTACCAGGTGCCGATCGAGGTCCAGCCGCGCCGCGGCCGGACGCTCGCCGTGCGCTGGATCGTCGGGTTCTCGCGGCAGCGCCGTGAGAAGCAGATGAGCGAGCGCCTGGCCAACGAGCTCCTTGACGCCCTGGGTTCGCAGGGCGGGGCCTTCAAGCGCAAGGACGACATCTACCGCATGGCCCAGGCGAACAAGGCGTTTGCGCACTACCGCTGGTAGCGCGTAGTCCCGTCGCTCGAACAGCGCGGCGGGACCAAATTCCGGTCGGTGTAACACGTGTGCCTGCGGGCGCACGTGCGAGTTGAGAACGTAAGGAGAGCACTCTTGTCGACGGCGACAAAGCGCGTACCGCTCGAGCGTGTGCGCAACATCGGCATCATGGCCCACATCGACGCCGGTAAGACGACCACGACGGAGCGCATCCTCTACTACACCGGTCGCGTGCATCGCATGGGCGAGGTGCACGAGGGCGGCGCCACCATGGACTGGATGGCCCAGGAGCAGGAGCGCGGGATCACGATCACCAGCGCCGCCACCACTTGCTTCTGGAACGACCACCGCATCAACATCATCGACACTCCGGGCCACGTCGACTTCACGGTCGAGGTGGAGCGCTCGCTGCGGGTGCTCGACGGTTCGGTTGCGCTGTTCGACTCGGTCGCCGGGGTGGAGCCCCAGAGCGAGACCGTCTGGCGCCAGGCTGACCGCTACGGCGTGCCGCGCATCGCCTACGTCAACAAGATGGACCGCGTTGGCGCCGACTTCGACAAGGCCGTCCAGACGATGATCGATCGCCTTGGCGCCAACGCCATCCCGATCCAGCTGCCGATCGGGGCCGAGGCCGACTTCGTCGGGCTGATCGACCTGGTCAAGATGGAAGCGATCATCTACACCGACGACCTGGGCACCATCCAGGAGAAGTCGGCGGTCCCGGCCGTGTATGCGGCCGCGGCGGCGGCCGCGCGCGAGAAGCTGATCGAGGCCGTCGCCGACTCCGACGACGAGCTTGCCGAGGCGTACCTCGAAGGTGAGGAGATCAGCCCCGAGCGCCTGTCCGCCGCAATCCGGACTGCCGTGCTCGCGGCGACCGTGACGCCGGTGCTCTGTGGCTCCTCGTTCAAGAACAAGGGCGTGCAGCCCCTGCTCGATGCGGTCGTCGACTACCTGCCCTCGCCGCTGGATGTCCCACCGGCCGAGGGGATCGTGCCCGGCCGAGAGGATGCGCACGTGGTGCGCGAGGCGAGCGAGTCGGCGCCGTTTGCGGCGCTCGCGTTCAAGGTCATGAGCGACCCGTACGTCGGGCGTCTGACCTACCTGCGCGTGTACTCGGGCTCGATCGTGTCCGGCGCGGGCCTCATCAACGCCACCAAGGACCGCAAGGAGCGCGTGGGCCGGCTGCTGATGATGCACGCCAACCACCGCGAGGACGTTGACTCGGTTGCTGCGGGCGACATCGTGGCCGCCGTGGGTCTCAAGAGCACCACCACCGGTGACACGCTGTGCGACCCGAATGCGCCGGTCGTGCTCGAGCAGATGACCTTCCCGGAGCCGGTGATCGGTCTGGCCATCGAGCCCAAGACCAAGCAGGACCAGGAGAAGCTCGCCACGGCGCTGCAACGCCTGGCCGACGAGGACCCGACGTTCCGCGTGCGCACCGACGAGGAGACCGGTCAGACCGTCATCTCCGGCATGGGCGAGCTGCATTTGGAGATCATCGTCGACCGCCTGATGCGCGAGTTCAGCGTGGACGCCAATGTCGGCGCACCCCAGGTCGCCTACCGCGAGACCGTCCGCCGGCGCGTGGACAAGGTCGAGGGGCGCTTCGTCCGCCAGACCGGTGGTCGTGGCCAGTTCGGGCACGTCTACATCGCGATCGAGCCCAACGAGTCCGGGGCGGGCTACAGCTTCGAGAGCAAGATCGTCGGTGGCTCGATCCCCAAGGAATACATCCCCGCCGTCGACGCCGGCATCAAGGAGGCCCTCGAGGGCGGCGTCATCGCCGGGTACCCGATCGTCGACGTCAAGGTCCAGCTGATCGACGGGTCCTACCACGAGGTCGACTCGTCGGAGATGGCCTTCAAGATCGCCGGTTCGATGGCCGTCAAGGAGGCCGTCAAGCGCGCGAGCCCGGTGATCATCGAACCGGTGATGGCCGTCGAGGTCGTCGCGCCGAAGGAATTCGTCGGCACCGTCGTGGGCGACCTGACCCGGCGCCGCGGCCGCATCGCCGGCACCGAGCCGCGTCCGGGCGGTCTCGAGGTCGTCAACGCGAGCGTGCCGCTGTCGGAGATGTTCGGTTACGCCACCTCGGTGCGGTCGGCGACCCAGGGCCGCGCGACCTTCACGATGCAGTTCGAGCGCTACAGCGACGTGCCGACGCACATCGCCGAGGAGATTCGCCAGAAGGTGGGCTCCGCCGCATAGCCGCAGTCCGCCGCCGAGGCGGACGGAATGGAGTACTCCCCCCGGGGCCCACGCCGTGCGCGGGCCCCGGGCCGTCTGGGCTCATGACAGCTGTTGGGCGACCAGGACCGCCGGGTGCAGGGCGGGCCGCGCCGCGAAGTCGGCGACCTGCTGGCGGCAGGAGGAGCCGTGGGCGACCACCAGGTCACCGGCGCGCGCGGCCGGGACCAGGCGGTCCTCGGCGATCCGGCGCGAGAGCTCGGGGTGCGCGTAGCCGAACGCACCGGCCATCCCGCAGCAGCCGGCGCCGGACGGCCGCACCTCGAGCCCCGGGACCATGCGGACGAGCTCGGTCAGGTAATCCGGCTCGCCGGCGGTGCGGTCGTGGCAATGCCGGTGCACGATGGCGGTGCCGTGGCGCGCGCGCAGGTCGGGGACCCCGATCCGCAGGAGCGCGTGCTCGAAGGTCTCGATCGCGGCGGCGACCGGTGCGACGCGCGGATCGTCGACCAGCGTCGGCGCATCGTCGGTCAGCATCGACCAGCACGAGGGCTCGAGCGTCACGATCGGGATGCCCTCGATGGCGTACGGCGCCAGGCGCCCGAGCGCGCCGTCGAGCCGCCTGCGCGCGGCGACGACGCGACCCTGGGAGAGCAGGGGGCGTCCGCAGCAGCCGGGGTCGACGACCGCCACGCGCACCCGCGCAGCCGCGAACACGTCGAGCGCCGCCTGCCCGACCTCGGGGTGCAGGTAGCGGGTGAAGGTGTCCATCATCAGCGCGAGGTCCGGGCGCTCGGGGCCGGGCGAGGCCGGTGCCCACGCGCGACGGGGGGTCGGCGGGCGGCGACCGAGGATGTATCCGGCGACGCGCCCCCCGAGGCCTGCCAGCGCGGGCACGCGGGCTCCGGCGGCAAGCAGCGTGTGGGTGGCGCCGAAGGCGCGGGCGCGCAGGGGGACCCCGGTGCGTGCATAGCGCTCGTTGAGGGCTTCGACCTTCAGGCGCGCCATATCGACCGCCGCCGGGCACTCGGTCGCGCAGGCCTTGCACCCCAGGCACAGCTCGAGCGCCTCGTGCAGGCCGGCGTCGGCCAGGCCGTCCGTCAGGCGACCCTCGATGGCCGCGCGCAGGAGCACCGCGCGGCCGCGGGTCGAGTGGCGCTCGTCGCCGAGCGCCTGGAAGCTCGGGCACATGGTCCCCTGGTGTGCACGACACGCACCGTTGCCGTTGCAGGCCTCCGCGGCGCGGGCCATCCCGCGCTCGCGTGCGAACGACACGCTGGTGGCCAACTCGGGCCGGTGCGGAGCCTGCATGATGCGGAGCCCGGAATCCAGTCGGTCCGGGCGGACCAGCACCCCGGGGTTGAGCAGTCCGTGGGGGTCCAACGTGTCTTTGAGCGCGGCAAAGGCCCCGATCGTCGCCGGCGGGTACATCCGCGGCAGCAGCTCGCTGCGCAGCCGTCCGTCGCCGTGCTCGCCGGACAGCGAGCCGCCGTGGGAGACCACCAGGTCCGCGACGCCCTCGGCGATGCGACGCAGGCGCCGCACCGCGCCCGGCAGGCGCAGGTCCATGAGCGGGCGGATGTGCAGGCACCCGACGCTCGCGTGTCCGTACCAGACCGCCGGGAGTCCCTCCTCAGCCAGCAGGCGGCGCACCTCGCGCGCGAAGGCGGCAACCTCGGCCGGGGGCACGGCCGGGTCCTCGATGAACGGCAGCGGCGCCGCGTCCGCGGTCGGGGGCGCCGACGCGGCGAAGTCCGCGCCACGCAGGGCGCGGGAGATCCCGGCCCGCCGCACCGCCCAGACCGCGTCCTGGCCCGGCGCATCGAGCACCGCGTGCGCACCGGACAATGCCCTGACGGCCGCATGCACCTCGTCCTCTGCGCCGCTGTACTCGACGACCAGAAGCGCTCCGGCCCCGCGGCCGAACGCGGTCAGGCCCGCGGTGACCGGGGCCCGGTTGGCCGGGTCGAGCATCGCCGCGTCCATCAGTTCGATCGCCGAGGGACCGGTGGCCAAAAGGTCGACCACCGCCCCGAGCGCGGCGTCGACGTCGGCAAACCCCACGAGCCCCAGGCCGCGGCACTCCGGGACCGGCACCAGGCCAAGCTCCGCTGAGGCGATCACCACGAGCGTGCCCTCGGCGCCGCAGACAAGTCGCGGCCAGTCGGGATCGTCGCTCGCCAGCGCGTCCAGGTTGTAGCCCGAGACCCGCCGCAACAGGCTCGGCCCGGACCACGCGGCGCCGAGCGGCCGGCAGGCCTCGAACACGGCGGGGGCGGGGGCCCCGCGGCACAGACGCGCGCGGGTCCCGTCGGCCAGGATCACCTCGAGCGCACGCACATGGTCGGCGGTGAGGCCGTGGACGATCGAGCGGGCTCCGGCGGAGTTGTTGCTGATCATGCCGCCGAGCGTGGCCCGGTTGGCCGTCGCCACATCGGGTCCGAACACCAGCCCGTGGCCGGCGGCGGCCCGGTTCAAGTCGTCGAGCACGACGCCCGGGCCGACACGGGCGGCGCGCGCGTCCGGGTCGATCGCGCACGCGGCGAGCGCGCCGGTGTCGATGATCAGGCCGGTGCCGACCGACTGTCCGGCGAGGCTGGTGCCGGCTCCGCGCATCGTGATCGGCACTCCCAGCTCAGCTGCAACGCAGATTGCGGCCTCAAGGTCGGCAGGGTCGCCCGCGCGTAGCACGGCGCTTGGCCTGCGGCGATACAGGCTGGCGTCGCTGGCGTACAGCTCGCACGTTGCGTTGTCTGCCCGGAGCGTGCCCGCGATCTCGTTGCGCAGCCGTGCCATCAGTTGGTCTACGCTCACCCCAACGATGCTAGCGTTGGGGCAGGGCCGAGATGGCGAGCGGTCCTGTCGCAGGGGCCGCGTGTGGCCTTGCGACTCCGCCTGCCCCTCGCTACTCTTCTCGGGCTCTAATGAGCACCCGGGCTCGACCTGCGCGCTGACCGGCGCGCGTTCTATGCCCGGGATCGAGAATCAGAGGTCCGGAAGCTACGGCTTGCGGATGGTCCGCTTGGCACGAGTGCCTGACAGGAGTGTTTGATGGCCAAGGAGAAGTTCGATAGGTCCAAGCCCCACGTGAACGTGGGAACGATTGGTCACGTCGATCATGGTAAGACCACACTTACTGCGGCCATCACCAAGGTGCTCAATGAGCGCAATGGGTCTGGCTCGTTCGTGGCCTACGACGAGATCGACAAGGCCCCGGAAGAGCGCGAGCGCGGCATCACGATCGCGACGGCGCACGTCGAGTACGAGACCGACAACCGCCACTACGCGCACGTCGACTGCCCCGGCCACGCTGACTACATCAAGAACATGATCACGGGTGCCGCCCAGATGGACGGCGCGATCCTCGTGGTATCGGCCGCCGATGGCCCGATGCCCCAGACACGTGAGCACATCCTGCTCGCGCGCCAGGTGGGCGTGCCGTCGATCGTCGTGTTCCTCAACAAGGCCGACATGGTCGATGACCCCGAGCTGCTTGAACTCGTCGAGCTTGAGGTCCGCGAGCTGCTGTCCGAGTACGAATTCCCGGGTGACGACATCCCGGTGATCGCCGGCTCGGCGCTGAACGCCCTCAACGGCGACCCCGAGGCTGCCGCGAAGATCCTCGAGCTGATGGACGCCGTGGACTCCTACATCGAGGAGCCCGTGCGCCAGACCGACCTGCCGTTCCTGATGCCGGTCGAGGACGTGTTCTCGATCACCGGTCGTGGCACGGTCGCCACCGGCCGCATCGAGCGCGGCGTGGTCCACGTCGGCGACACCATCGAGATCGTCGGCATGAAGCCCGAGATCGAGTCGACCGTGGTCACCGGCGTCGAGATGTTCCGCAAGCTGCTCGATGAGGGCCGCGCGGGCGACAATGTCGGGTGTCTGCTGCGTGGCGTCAAGCGCGAGGACATCGAGCGCGGCCAGGTTCTGTCCCAGCCGAAGTCGATCACCCCGCACACCAAGTTCGTGGCCAGCGTGTACGTCCTGTCCAAGGACGAAGGCGGCCGTCACACGCCGTTCTTCGGTGGCTACCGCCCCCAGTTCTACTTCCGGACCACGGACGTCACCGGTGTCTGCGCCCTCGAGTCGGGTGTCGAGATGATCATGCCGGGCGACAACGCCGAGATGGAGATCGAGCTGATCCAGCCGATCGCCATGGAAGAGGGCCTGCGCTTCGCCATCCGCGAGGGTGGGCGCACCGTGGGTGCCGGCGTGGTCGGCACGATTCTTCAGTAGCAGGTCGCGCAGGTTATACCCCGCCCCGCCCCGTGATCGGGGCTGGGCGGGGTTTTCTTTCCTCTAGAAGGGCGCAGAGTGCAGCAGAACAAGATCAGGATCCGGCTCAAGGCCTACGATCACGAGCAGATCGACCGCAGCGCGTCGCAGATCGTCGAGACCGCGCAACGCTCCGGTGCGACCATTTCGGGCCCGGTGCCGTTGCCGACAGAGTGCAACCGCTACTGCGTCATCAAGGGTCCGTTCAAGGACAAGGACTCGCGCGAACACTTCGAGATCCGCACGCACAAGCGTCTGATCGACATCTACTCGCCGACGCCCAAGACCGTCGACTCGCTCATGCGCCTTGACCTGCCCGCCGGCGTCGACATCGAGATCAAGGCGTAAGGCGCGAAGATGCCGGCAATCATTGGACGCAAGCTGGGCATGACCCAGATCTTCTCCGAGGACGGTGCGCGCGTCACGCTGACCGTCATCGAGGCCGGCCCCTGCCCGGTGACCCAGGTCAAGACCGAGGCGACCGACGGCTACGAGGCCGTGCAGCTGGGCTTTGGCGACGTGCGCCCAAAGCTGCTCAACAAGCCCGAGCTCGGCCACCTGCGCAAGGCGTCGGCTCCGCCGGTGCGCCACCTGCACGAGTTCTCGCCCGCCGAGGTGGGTGAGGGCTGGTCGGTCGGCGACGTCGTGACGGTCAAGGACTTTGCCCCCGGCGAGGTCATCAAGGTCACCGGTACCAGCAAGGGCAAGGGCTTCGCCGGCACCATCAAGCGCCACAACTTCGCCAGCGGCCCCAAGTCCCACGGCTCGCACAACATCCGTCAGCCTGGGTCGATCGGCGCGTCGGCGTACCCGTCGCACGTGTTCAAGGGCGTGCGTATGGCCGGCCACATGGGTGCCCGCACGGTCACGCAGCGCGGCCTGCAGGTCGTCGGTGCCGATCCCGAGCGCAACATTCTTCTCGTGAAGGGCCCGGTCCCCGGCGCCCGCAACGGCATCGTGATCGTGAGGCCCGCATGAGCACGCTCCAGATCCTGGGTGCCGAGGGCACCGCGTCCGGAGAGCTGGAGCTCACCGCGGGCCTGGCAGCACAAGAGATCAAGCCGTACCTGATCCACGAAGTCGTCACGCAGGAGCTCGCCGCGCGCCGCGGCGGCAACGCGTCGACCAAGACGCGCGCGGACGTGCGGGGCGGCGGGGCCAAGCCGTGGCGCCAGAAGGGCACCGGCCGCGCCCGGCAGGGCTCCATCCGCGCTCCGCACTGGGCCGGCGGTGGCGTGGCATTCGGCCCGCACCCGCGCAGCTACGGCGGCAAGGTCAACCGCAAGGTGCAGATCCAGGCGTGGCGCAGCGCGCTCAAGGCGCATGTCGAGCGCGGCTCGGTCGCGATCGTGGACGCACAGTGGGACGGCCCGTCGAGCAAGGCCGCCAAAGCCTTCCTCGACAACGCGCCCGAGGGGCTGCAGGCCCGTCCGCTGCTGGTGGTCGTCGAGGCGCTGGACTCCGACGCGGCGAAGTCGTTTCGCAACCTGCGCGGCGTCTACGTGCTCGTGAGCTGGGAGTTGGAGACCGTGGACGTGATGGCCGCACGCAGCCTGCTGGTCGAGCGCGCGTCGTGGGACCGTCTGGCGGCGATCGGCGAGCCGCGTGCGGCCGCCAAGGATGGTTCCGAATGAGTACGGATCTGCGCGACGACATCCGCCGGGTGCTGATCCAGCCGGTCGTGTCCGAGAAGAGCTTTGGTCTGGTGGAGGCGCACAACCAGTACACGTTCCGCGTCCTGGATCACGCCCACAAGACCATGATCCGCCAGGCCGTCGAGGAGCAGTTCGACGTGACGGTCACCGATGTGCGCATCGTCAACGTCCGCAGCAAGCCAAAGCGGCGCGGGGCCACCCGCGGCCGTCGGCCTGGCTGGAAGAAGGCGATCGTCGAGTTGGCGCCAGGCGAGCGCATCAACTTGTTCGAGGGTGGATAGGCATGGGCATCAAGACCTATAAGCCGACCTCCCCGGGCCGGCGCTTCATCACGACCTCGGACTTCGAGGAGGTCACAAAGACGACGCCCGAGCGGTCGCTGCTCGAGCCGGTCAAGAAGACCGGCGGCCGCAACAACAACGGCCGCATCACGACCCGCCACATCGGCGGCGGTCACAAGCGCCGGTACCGGATCATCGACTTCAAGCGCCGCAAGGACGGGATCCCCGCCAAGGTCGCCTCGATCGAGTACGACCCCAACCGGAGCGCCCGCATCGCCCTGCTGCACTACGCCGACGGCGAGAAGCGCTACATCCTCGCGCCCCTGCGTCTGCGGGTCGGCGACACGGTGCAAAGCGGTCCCGGGGCCGATATCAAGCCGGGCAACTCGCTCGCGCTGCGCGACATCCCCACGGGTACGATCGTGCACAACATCGAGCTGAAGATCGGTCACGGCGGCCAGATTTGTCGCTCGGCGGGTACCGGCGCGCAGCTGATGGCCAAGGACGGCGACTACGCCACCCTGCGCCTGCCCTCCTCGGAGGTGCGTCAGGTCCACGTGGAGTGCCGGGCCACCATCGGCCAGGTCGGCAACGTGACCCACGAGAACCTGACCGGCGGCAAGGCCGGCCGCTCCCGCTGGAAAGGTGTGCGCCCGACCGTCCGCGGTTCGGCGATGAACCCCGTTGACCACCCGCACGGCGGCGGTGAGGGCAAGTCAAACTCCGGTCGCCACCCGGTGACCCCCTGGGGCAAGCCCACCCATGGTTACCGTACGCGTAACAAGCGCAAGGCCAGCCAGAAATTCATCATCCGCGGACGCAAGCGCGGCAAGCACACGGAGGGTCACTAGATGGGGCGCAGCCTCAAGAAGGGCCCGTTCGTCGAACCGCGCCTGATGCAGCGCATCGCGCAGATGAACGGCGCGGGCGAGAAGAAGATGATTCGCACGTGGTCGCGTTCATCGACTGTCTTCCCGGAGATGGTCGGTCACACGATCGCCGTCCACGACGGCCGTCGGCACGTGCCCGTGTTCGTGTCCGAGAGCATGGTCGGCCACAAGCTCGGCGAGTTCGCGCCCACCCGCACCTACCGCGGTCACATCGGTTCTGACCGCACCGCGAAGATGCGCTGATGGCGACCTCGACCAACGACAGCATCGCCGTCACGGCGACCGCCAAGTATGTCCGCGGTTCCGCGCGCAAGGCGCGCCTGGTCGCAGACCTGGTCCGCGGCAAGTCCGTGCCGCAGGCCCAGGCGATTCTGGCCTACGACACGCACGCCGCCGCCGAGTCGGTGCGCAAGGTGCTGCAGTCGGCCATGGCCAACGCCGACCACAACGCTGGCCTGGACGTCCAGGACCTGGTGCTGGCGCACGTGACCGTGGACGAGGGCCCGACGATCAAGCGGTTCCGGCCGCGCGCCCAGGGCCGGGCGACGCCGATCAACAAGCGCACCTGCCACATCACCATCGGGCTCGCCCCCGCCTCGGGCGGTCGGTCCACCGGTTCGCGAGGAGAGTAGGGACAGTGGGTCAGAAGGTACATCCCGGCGGTTTCCGCATCGGCATCATTGCCGGCTGGCGGTCGAATTGGTTCTCCGAGCGTGACTTCGCCAGCTACCTGGACGAGGACCGCAAGGTGCGCGACTACATCACCCATCGTCTCAGCCACGCGGGCCTGTCGGGCATCAACCTGCGCAAGGACGCCCAGAAACTCACGGTGGACATCTTCACCGCGCGGCCGGGCATCGTGATCGGCAAGAGCGGCTCCGAGGTCGAGGCGCTGCGCAAGGAGCTCAACCGGATCACCGGCAAGGCGATCCAGGTCAACATCAACGAGATCAAGCGTCCGGAACTCGATGCCAAGCTGGTCGCCCAGTCGATCGCCGAGCAGCTCGAGAACCGGGTCAGCTTCCGGCGCGCGATGAAGCGCGCCCTCACCTCGGCAATGCGCTCGGGCGCCCAGGGCGTCAAGGTGCAGTGCTCGGGCCGCCTGGGCGGTGCCGAGATGTCGCGTTCGGAGCATTACTCCGACGGTCGCGTGCCGCTGCACACGCTGCGCGCGGACATCGACTACGGCTTCCACGAGGCCAAGACGACCTTCGGCCGCATCGGCGTGAAGGTCTGGATCAACCGCGGCGAGGTGCTGCCTGAAGGCGTCGCGGATGCGCGCGGGCGCGTGGACCTCGACACGGCTCCGCCGCCGCGGCGTCCGCGCCGGGACCGGCGTCCGGACGGCGAGCGCGGCTCGCGCGGGGGACGTGGCAGCACCGCTGCCGGCGGCGGACAGGGCGGAGGTCGCTAAGCCATGCTCATGCCGAGGCGGACGAAGTACCGCAAAGCACACCGCGGCCGTCGCGAAGGGCTGTCCAAGGGCCAGACCGAGCTGCACTTCGGCGAGTACGGTCTCAAGGCCCTCGAGCCGGCGTGGGTCACCAACCGGCAGATCGAAGCCGCCCGTATTGCGATGAACCGTCGCATCCGGCGTGGCGGAAAGATCTGGATCAACATCTTCCCGCACCTGCCCGTCACCAAGAAGCCGGCCGAGACCCGCATGGGCTCGGGCAAGGGCTCCCCGGAGACGTGGGTCGCCGTGGTCAAGCCCGGCCGGATCATGTTCGAGATGTCGGGCGTCGGCGAGCCGCTGGCCCGCGAGGCGATGCGCCTGGCGGCCATGAAGCTCCCGGTGCGCTGCAAGTTCGTGACGCGTGAGGATCAGTGAGGTCATCGTGAAGGGCAGCGAAGCAAACGAGCTCACTGATGAGCGCATCGCCGTGGAACTGAATGACGCGCGTGAGGCGCTGTTCAACCTGCGGTTCCAGAACGCCCAGGGCGCGCTCGAGCGTACGGCCGAGATCCGTGCGCGTAAGCGCGACATCGCCCGTCTGCTGACCGTCGCCCGGGCGCGCGAAATCGCACGTGAGCAGGAGGCCGCCGGTGCCTGAGTCGCCGCAAGAGCTGATCGCGCGCCGGAAGGTGCGCCAGGGCGTCGTCGTGAGCGCCGCGCGTGAGAAGACCATCACCGTGCGCATCGACGGCCAGACCGCCCACCCCAAGTACAAGAAGACCGTGCGCGTCTCTAGCAAGCTGCATGTCCACGACGATCGCAACGAGGCCGGCGTCGGCGATCTCGTGCGCGTCATCGAGACCCGCCCGCTGTCCAAGCAGAAGCGCTGGCGGCTCGACGAGATCATCGAGCGCGCGAAGTAAGGGGGCCAGGATGATCCAGAACGAAAGCCGCCTGCGCGTCGCCGACAACACCGGGGCCCGCGAAATCCTGTGCATCCGCGTGCTCGGCGGTTCGCGGCGCCGTTATGCCACGGTGGGTGACGTGATCGTCGCCACCGTCAAGGCGGCCACCCCGAACGGCGCGATCAAGAAGGGTGATGTCGTCAAGGCCGTCATCGTACGGACCAAGAAGCCGCACGGGCGCAACGACGGCACGTTCATCTCGTTCGACGAGAACGCCGCGGTCATCATCGACGCCGCCCAGAACCCGCGCGGGACCCGCATCTTCGGCCCCGTGGCCCGCGAGCTGCGCGAAAAGGACTTCATGAAGATCATCAGCCTCGCCCCGGAGGTGCTCTGATGCCCGCGCGCATCAAGAAGGGCGACACCGTGATCGCCATCTCCGGCAAGGACAAGGGCAAGACCGGCACGGTACTCGGCGTCCGTCCCTCGGAGGACCGCGCCGTGGTCGAAGGCCTGAACATCATCAAGCGGCACACCAAGCCGCGCCCGCCGGACGACCCGGGCGGCATCATCGAGAAGCCAGCGCCGATTCACCTGTCGAACCTGGCGCTGGTGGACCCAGAGACCAAGCGTCCGACCCGGGTGCGCATCGAGGACAAGAACGGCACGCGCGTGCGCGTGGCCGTGCGGAGCGGAAAGCAGATCGACTAGCGCGATGAGCGACGACCACACCACCACCACGGCGCCCCGTCCGCGCCTCAAGGATCTGTACCTGGACGACGTTCGCCCGCGGCTGCAGGAGCAGTTCGCCTACGCGTCGCCGATGGAGCTCCCGCGGATGGAGAAGATCACGCTCTCGATGGGCGTCGGCGAGGCCAAGCAGAACTCCAAGGCGCTCGACGAGGCCGTCGCACAGCTGGCGACCATCGCCGGCCAGCGTCCGGTCATCACGCGTGCCCGCAAGTCCATCGCCCAGTTCAAGCTGCGCGAGGGCATGGCGATCGGCTGCAAGGTCACCCTGCGCGGCGATCGTATGTGGGAGTTCTACGACCGCCTGACCGCGATCGCGCTCCCGCGGATCCGCGACTTCCGCGGCATCAACCCGGACGGGTTCGATGGACGCGGCAACTACAATCTTGGCCTGCGCGAGCAGACCATCTTCCCCGAGATCGATTACGACCGGATCGACAGCGTGCGTGGCCTCAACGTCACGATCACGACGTCGGCCAAGACGGACGACGAGGCGCGCGAACTGCTGCGTGCCCTCGGGATGCCGTTCCGGGCCGAGGGGTACACGGCAGACGAGCTCGCCATCCGGCACCGGCGCAAGATGCGCAAGCGCGGGGCGGTACGGGGCAAGAAGCGCTAGCGAGAATTTGAGGAGCCTGGAGTTGGCGAAGACCAGCCTGCGCGTCAAGTCGGCGCGGCCACAGAAGTATCCGACCCGCGAATACGCCCGCTGCAGGCGGTGCGGTCGGTCACGCGCGGTCTACCGCAAGTTCGGGCTGTGCCGTATTTGCCTGCGCGAGCAGGCGCACGCGGGCGTGATTCCCGGCATGACGAAGGCGAGCTGGTAGCCGTGCTGACCGATCCGATCGCCGACATGCTCACCCGCTTGCGCAACGCGAACCTCGCGCTGCACGACACGGTGACGATGCCGACCAGCAAGATGAAGGAGTCCGTCGCCCAGGTGCTGCAGGACGAGGGCTACATCTCGGGCTACGAGGTTGCCGGTCGCGACCTGACCGTGCGCCTCAAGTACGACAAGGACCGGCGTCGCGTATTGTCAGGCGTCCGGCGGATGTCCAAGCCCGGCCGTCGCGTGTATCTGGCCAGCGCGGACATCCCGCGCGTGCTCGGCGGCATGGGCATCTCGGTCGTCTCCACCTCGCAGGGGCTGTTGACCGGGCAGGAGGCCCGTCGGCGCGGCGTCGGCGGCGAGCTGATCTGCACGGTGTGGTAAGGACCAGACAAGGAATCTCATGAGCCGTATCGGTCGCGCACCGATCCCCGTCCCCGACGGGGTTCACATCGAAATCTCCGGACAGCACGTCACGGTCAAGGGCCCCAAGGGCGAACTCGAGCACACGGTCGTTCAACCGATCGGCATCGAGCAGGCCGAGGGCGAGCTGCGCGTCACGCGGCCGACCGACCGCGGGCCGCACCGTGCCCTGCACGGGCTGACCCGCACGCTGGTGGCCAACATGGTCCAGGGCGTGACCAACGGTTTCGTCAAGGAGCTCGAGCTGGTGGGCGTCGGTTATCGCGCCTCGATCAAGGGGCAGTCGCTGGAGCTGGCGGTCGGGTACTCGCATCCGGTGTCGATGCCGCCGCCGCCCGGCATCACCTTCGAAGTTCCCGTCCCCACGCAAATCGTGGTGCGCGGCATAGACAAGCAGGCCGTGGGGCAGGTCGCTGCCCAGATTCGCGAGGTTCGCCCACCCGAGCCCTACAAGGGCAAGGGGATCCGGTACGCCGGCGAGCAGATTCGGCGCAAGGTCGGTAAGAGGGCATAACCATGGGTCAGCTTTCGTCAGAACAAAAACGCGACCGGCGTCACCGCCGGATTCGCGCGAAGGTCACCGGCACCGCGGCGCGTCCGCGCCTGTGCGTGTCGCGGTCCAACCTGCGCATCTACGCGCAGATCATCGACGACACCAAGGGGCACACCTTGGCTGCCGCCGGTTCGACCGAGGCCGAGCTGCGGGGGCTGACCAAGGGTGCCGCCGCGACCGAGGTCGGTCGCTTGGTGGCCGAGCGTGCACGTGCAGCCGGGGTCGAGTCGGTCGTGTTCGACCGGGGCGGCTACAAGTACCACGGGCGCGTGAAATCGCTCGCAGATGCGGCCCGCGGTGCGGGCCTGGTCTTCTAGGAAGGGGCGGGGTTCGTGGCCGAGCGGCGTCGTAAGCCGAAAGTCAATTCCGATGGGCTCGAACTCAACGAGCGCGTCGTCCAGGTCAACCGCGTGGCCAAGGTGGTCAAGGGCGGTCGGCGGTTCTCATTCTCGGCGCTGGTCGTCGTCGGCAACGAGGTCGACACCGTCGGTGTCGGTCACGGCAAGGCCAACGAGGTTCCGGTTGCCATTCAGAAGGCCGTGGATGACGCCAAGAAGAACCTGTTCCGCGTGCCCAAGTACAAGACGACCATCACCCATCAGGTCGTGGGCCGTCACGGTGCCGGCCGCGTGCTGCTCAAGCCCGCCGCCGAGGGTACCGGCGTCATCGCGGGCGGTGGCGTGCGTGCCGTGCTCGAGCTTGCCGGAATCCGCGACATCCTGAGCAAGTCGCTCGGCTCGAGCAACCCGCTGAACCTCGTCACGGCCGCCGTGGACGGGCTCAAGCAGTTGCGCACCCCGGAAGAGGTCGCCGAGCTGCGCGGCAAGCGCGTGGGCGACATGCTCGGCTCGGCGCCGAAGGCCGCGGCGGTCGCGGAGGATGCGGCATGAGCCGGTGCCGCGTGACCCAGACCCGGTCGGTCATCGGGACCCAGCAGCGTCACCGCGGCACCCTGCGGGCGCTCGGTCTTCGCCGGATCGGCCAGACTGTTGAGCACGAGGACTCGCCGCAGCTGCGTGGAATGCTGCGCGTGGTGGCATCTATGGTGAGTGTCGAGGAGCTGCGTGATGACGACTGAGGAACTGACGCCGGTGGACCCCAACGAGGTGCGACTCGAGTCGCTGTCGCCTCGTCCGGGTTCTCGTCACCCGCGCAAGCGCATCGGCCGCGGGCCCGGCTCCGGCACGGGCAAGACGTCCGGGCGCGGGACCAAGGGCCTCGGCGCGCGCTCCGGCGGAGGGGTGCGTCCCGGCTACGCCGGCGGTCAGATCCCGGCCTACATGCAGCAGGCCAAGCTGCGCGGCCCGAACCACAAGAAGTCGATGCCCTTCGGTCCGTTTCGCACGCACACCCTGCCGATCAACGTCGGCCAGCTGGGTGTCTTTCCGGCCGGTTCGGTGGTCGACGTCGCCCAGCTCGAGGCCCGCGGGCTGGTCAAGAACAACACCCACCGCGGATGGCCGGTCAAGATCCTCGCCGAGGGCGAGCTCGACCGCCCGCTGACGGTACGCGCGCACGCGTTCTCCGCCGCCGCCAAGGCGAAGATCGAAGCCGCGGGCGGCACCGCCGAGGTCATCGGGACTGAGGGTGAGGGGTAGCACGCCGTGCTGAAGTCGATGCTCACCGCGCTGAGTTCTCCGGACCTGCGCAAGAAGATCGGCTTTACCGCGTTCATTCTCTTCGTCTACCGGCTCGGGGCCTACATCCCCGTGCCGGGGGTGAACGTCTCCGCGATCCAGAACGCGATCAACAGCCACGGCTCGAGCCTTGTGGGGCTGCTGAACCTGTTTGCCGGTGGCGCGCTGACGCGCTTTTCGTTGTTCGCGCTCGGCATCATGCCGTACATCACCGCGAGCATCGTGCTGCAGCTGCTGACGGTCGTGATCCCGCGCCTGGAGGAGCTCCAGAAGGAGGGCGAGGCCGGCCAGCAGAAGATCACCCAGTACACCCGGTACTTCACCGTGGCGCTGGCGATGCTGCAGTCGGTCGCCTACATCCTGTACTTCCGCTCCCAGAGCGGGCTGCCCGGGCTTACGGCCGGCAAGTTCTACATCATCATGATCAGCCTGGTGGCCGGGACGACCCTGGTGATGTGGCTCGGCGAGCTGATCACCCAGCGGGGGATCGGCAACGGCATCTCGCTGATCATTTTCGCGAACATCGTGTCCGCGATCCCCGCCGGCGTCACCGCGTGGCTCGCGCTCGGACCGATCGACCAGATCGTGATCCTCATCATCGCGCTCTCGGTCGTCGTCGCCGTCGTGTTCATCAGCGAGGGCCAGCGTCGCATCCCGATCCAGTACGCCAAACGCATGGTCGGGCGCCGCATGACCACGGGCGGCCAGACCTACATGCCGCTGCGGGTCAACATGGCCGGCGTGATCCCCGTGATCTTCGCCGCCTCGGTGGTGATCCTGCCGGCGACAATCACCCAGTTCGCCGGCCGCGGCTCGGTCTTCCAGTCGATCTCGACCTTCCTGGCCCCGGGGTCGTGGTACTACATCATCTTCGAGGGCCTGCTGATCATCGTGTTCACGTACTTCTACACGGCGATCGTGTTCAACCCGGTCGACCAGGCCGAGAACCTGAAGAAGTACGGCGGCTTTATCCCCGGCGTGCGCCCCGGGCGCCCGACGGCCGTCTACCTCGACCGCGTGCTCACGCGCCTGACCTTGCCGGGTGCGATCTACCTCGCGCTGGTCGCGATGCTGCCGAGCATCATCTTCAAGTACCTGCCGCAGTCGAACGTGTTCTTTGGCGTGCTCGGCGGGACGTCCATCCTGATCGTGGTCGGTGTCGCGCTCGACACCATCCGCCAGATGGAGGCCCAGCTGATGATGCGCTCCTATGAAGGGTTCCTCCGATAGCCCGCCTGGTCTTTCTCGGGCCCCCCGGTGCCGGCAAGGGCACCCAGGCCGATCGGCTCAAGGCCGACCTTGGCCTGACCCACCTGGCCACCGGCGACCTGCTGCGCGACGCGGTGGCCCAGGGCACCGGGTTGGGCCTCGAGGCCAAGCGCTACATGGACGCCGGGGATCTGGTGCCCGACGCCGTCGTCATCGGGATGATCCGCGAGCGCCTGACCCCGGGCGAGGACGACTTCCTGCTCGACGGCTTCCCGCGCACGCTCGCCCAGGCCCAGGCACTCGACCAGACGCTCGCCGAGCTCGACGCGCCGCTGGACGCGGTGCTCTCGCTGGAGGTCTCGCGCGAGGAACTCGTACGCCGGCTGGCCGGCCGCTGGATCTGCCGCACCTGCGGGCGCTCCTGGCACGAGGTGTTCGCCCCGCACGTGCGCGACGCCACGTGCCAGGCGATCGGTGAGTGCGACCTGTACCAGCGCGCCGACGACCGCGCCGAGGCCGTCGAGAACCGCCTGAGCGTCTACGAGGAGTCGACCGCCCCCCTGATCGACTACTACGCCAGCCGGGGCCTGCTACACCCGATCAACGGCGAGCAGTCCCAGGACCAGGTCTATGGCCAGATCACGTCGGCCCTCGCGGGCGATTAGAGCCCTGGGCGCCGCCCCGTCGCGTGCCTCCTCCGGGATCCTCAAGACCCCGCAGGAGCTTGAGGCCATGGCGGCCTCCGGCGCCGTGCTGGCGGCTGCCCACGAGGCGATGGCCGCGGCGGTGGGCGCGGGCGTCACGACGGCACAGCTCGATGCGATCGCCGAGCAGACGATCCGCGACGCGCGGGCCGTACCGGCGTTCCTTGGCTACCATGGGTTCCCGGCGACCATCTGCCCGTCGGTCAACGACCAGGTCGTCCACGCCATCCCGGGCGACTACGCGCTCGTCGACGGCGATCTGATCTCGATCGACTGCGGTGCGGTGCTCGACGGCTGGGTCTCGGATGCCGCCCGGACCTACGTGGTCGGGACCGGCAACATCGAGGCGATCCGCCTGTCGGAGGTGACCCGGCGCGCGCTGGCCGCGGGCATCGCCGCGGCGACGGTCGGCAACCACGTTGGTGACATCGGCAGCGCCGTCCAGTCCGTCGTCGAGGCCGCCGGCTTCGCGTGCGTGGAGAGCCTGGTCGGCCACGGCGTGGGGCGTGCGATGCACGAGCCGCCCAACGTACCGAACTTCGGGGTGTCCGGCACCGGCGAGCCGCTCGTCGCGGGCTTGGTGATCGCCATCGAGCCGATGGTCAACATCGGCGGCCCGGACGTCATGCTCGGCCCGGACGGGTGGACCGTGACGACCAAGGATGGGACGCTGTCGGCGCACTGGGAGCACACCGTCGCCGTCACGGCGGCGGGGCCGAGGATTCTCACGGCAGGTCCGCGCGGGACCGCCTTATGAGGACCTGCGGCGTGCTAGTATGCGCGGCCGCTCGCGGAGAGTCTGCCGCGAGCGTTTCTACGACCCTGCACCCGGCAGCCGCCGGGTCTGCTCAGTACGGGAGATTGCTGTGAAGGTTCGCCCTTCAGTCAAACCGATGTGCGAGAAGTGCCGCGTCATTCGCCGACACGGCAAGGTGATGGTGATCTGCCAGAACGCCCGCCACAAGCAGGTGCAGGGCTAGCCATGGCACGAATCGCCGGAGTCAACATTCCCCGCGAAAAGCGGGTCGAGATCGGTTTGACCTACATCTACGGCATCGGCCGCCCCACGGCGAACCGTGTCCTTGCGGAGACCGGCATCAATCGCGACACCTACGTCCGCGACCTCACCGAAGAGGAAGTCGGGCGGCTGCGCGATGTCATCGAGAAGGCGCTGGTGGTCGAGGGCGACCTCCGCCGCGAGCGCGCCAACGACATCAAGCGCCTGATGGAAATCGCCTGCTACCGCGGCCTGCGCCACCGGCGCTCGCTGCCGGTCCGCGGGCAACGCACCAAGACCAACGCGCGCACCCGGAAAGGTCCCAAGAAGACCGTCGGCAAGCAGCGCAAGAAGAAATAAAGGGGTCCATGTCTCGCCAGAAGGTCACGCGCGGCCGCGCTCGTCGGCGTGTGCGCAAGAACATCGCCGTCGGTCAGGCGCACATCAAGACGTCGTTCAACAACACGATCGTCACCTTGACGGACAAGCAGGGCAACGTGATCGCCTGGGAGACGGCCGGATCGGCCGGGTTCAAGGGCTCGCGCAAGAGCACCCCGTTCGCGGCCCAGGTGACCGCGGACGCCGCCGCCAAGAAGGGCATGGAGCACGGCCTCCAGAAGGTCGACGTCTACGTCAAGGGCCCCGGTTCCGGCCGGGAGACCGCGATCCGCTCCCTCCAGGCTGCTGGCCTTGAGGTGACCTCGGTCACCGATGTGACCCCCGTTCCCCACAACGGCTGCCGTCCCCGCAAACGGCGCCGGGTCTAGAGGACAGCACGATGGCACGTGATACCGGTTCGGTCTGCAAACTCTGCCGCCGCGAGGGCGAGCAGCTGTTTCTCAAGGGTGCCCGTTGCTATACGCCCAAGTGCGGCGTGACCGTGCGTCCGTACCCGCCCGGTGAGCACGGCCGCGGCCGGATCCGCCAGAGCGAGTACCTGCTGCAGCTGCGCGAGAAGCAGAAGATGCGTCGCTACTACCAGGTCCTGGAAAAGCAGTTCCGCCTCTACTACGAGAAGGCCAGCCGCCAGCCCGGGATCACCGGCGAGAACCTGCTGCGCCTCCTCGAGATGCGTCTGGACAACGTGGTGACGCGGCTTGCGTTCGCGTCCTCGCGCCGCGAGGCGCGCCAGCTGGTGCGCCACGGCCACTTCCTGGTCAACGGCAAGAAGGTCAACATTCCCAGCTACCAGGTGCGGCCCGACGACGTGATCAGCCTGCGTCCCGAGTCCGGCTCGGAGGCGACGGTTCGCCAGAACACCGAGATGGTCTCGTCGCTGGCGCCCTGGCTGCAGGCCGACCACGACTCGCTGACGGGCAAGATCCTGCGGCTTCCGGAACGCAGCGAGATCGACACGCCCGTGCGCGAACAGCTGATCGTGGAGTTGTACTCGAAGTAACCATCCCCGTCGGCGATGGTGCCCGAGCCTCGACGCGCGCTCGGGAACCGATGCTGGGGGGCAATTTGCGTCGGTAATACATCCGGCCGACGCCGGACAACAAGGAACGATTCGTGATTGACGAGCAGTCACCTCGCATGACCTACGAGCCTGTCTCCGACACGCTCGGCATCTTCGAGGTTGAGCCGCTGGACCGCGGTTTCGGCCACACCTTCGGCAACTCGCTGCGGCGGGTGCTGCTGTCCTCGCTCGAGGGCGCGGCGGTCACCTCCGTGCGCATCGAGGGCGTCCAGCACGAGTTCACGGCCGTGCCGGGCGTGCGCGAGGACGTCACCGACATCATCCTGGCGCTGCGCCGCCTGGTGTGCCGCCTGCACGGCGAGGTCTCCGAGATCGAGGTCGAGCTGTCCAAGTCGAGCGCCGGCCCGGTGCTCGCGGGAGACATCAGCTGTCCGGCGGATCTCGAGATCCTGAACCCCGGGCTCGAGGTCGCCAACCTGGCGGCCAACGCCAGGCTCGAGATGGTGCTCACGATCTCCCGCGGCCGCGGCTACGTCCAGGCCGAGGGCAACAAGGGGCCGAACACGGTCATCGGCGTGATCCCCGTCGACTCCAACTTCTCGCCCGTGCGCCGTGTGCGCTACGAGGTGGGCTCGGCGCGCGTCGGCCAGCGCACCGACTACGACAAGCTCACCCTCGAGGTCGAGACCGACGGTAGCATCGACCCGCGTACGGCGGTCGCCGAAGCGGCGGAGACGCTGATCCACCGCCTGGCCCTGTTCGCCGATCCGGACGTCGTCAAGACGCTCGGCCAGCCGGAGCCCGAAGAGGAGCGGCCGGGCGGCAACCTGCACGACATCATGATCGAGGAGCTGGAGCTCGGGGTCCGGTCGTACAATTGCCTCAAGCGCGTGGGCGTCGAGACCATCGGCGACCTCGTCTCGAAAACCGAGGACGAGCTCTCGGCGATCCCGAACTTCGGCAAGAAGTCGATCGAGGAAGTCAAAGAAAACCTCGCCGCGCACGGGCTGAGCCTGCGCGCCGAGTAGTACCCGCCGTTCATAAGGAGACGTACCGTGCGCCACCAGCGCTCAGGACCCAAGCTCAACCGTTCCAGCTCCCACCGTCGGGCACTGGGCGCGAACCTCGCGACTGCGCTGCTGACGCACGGCCGTATCCAGACCACCGCACCGAAGGCGCGGCTTGCCCGCAGCGTCGCCGAGAAGGCGATCACGCTCGGCAAGGCGGACACGCTGCACGCGCGTCGTCAGGCGATCGCGCTGCTGCGCAACAAGGAGGTCACGTACCTCCTGTTCAACGAGATCGCTCCGGCATTCAAGGATGTCAACGGCGGGTACACGCGCGTGCTCAAGCTCGGACCGCGTCAGGGCGACGCCGCCGAGATGGTGCTGCTCGAGCTGACGCGCGAGCCGGCGAACACCGCCGCCTAGATCGGTGGGCCCCCGGCGCTGCGTCGGGGTGGACTGGAGCGGGGCGGCCGGCCGGCGGGCCGCCGCCCGCGCGATTTGGCTTGCGGTCGTCGAAGACGGCCGGCTCGTCGCGCTCGAGACCGGACGCGACCGGACCGAGACCACGCGCAGGCTGGCCGAGCTGGTCGTTGAGGAGCCCGAGACCGTCATCGGGCTGGATTTCTGCTTTTCCGCACCGGCCTGGTTCCTCGAGGCGCACGGCATGCGCTCGGCCGGCGAGCTGTGGCGCTGGGCCGCCGCCGGAATCGCCCGTGATGCAGGGTTCGTCCGCGCGCTCGGGCCGCCGTTCTGGGGCCCCGGGATCCGGCCGCGACCCGCTGCGGGCGGCGATCCGTTGCGGGGCACCGAACGGGCCGTCCGGCGTCCGGGCGCGCAGCCGAGCTCGTTCTTCAAGCTCTCGGGTCCCGGTAGCGTCGGCGCCCAGTCGCTGTACGGCATGCCCGAGCTCATGAGCCTGTGCGATGTCGGGGTGTCGGTCTGGCCGTTTGACCCGCCGCGCCTGCCCGTGGCGGTCGAGGTCTTTCCGCGCGCGTTGGCTCACCAGCTCGCGCCTTCGGCCGAGCGGTTGGCGGGGGCGGCGCTACGCCGTGCCGTGGTCACCCAGCAGGCCGACGCGTTCGGTGCTTTTGGGGGCACTGCCGCGCAGGCCCAGGACGCGTTCGACGCGGCCGTCGCGGCGCTGGCGCTCGGGCGCGCCCGCGATCTGGTCGGTCAGCTCGAGCGCGAGCGCGCCGCGACCGATCCGCGCGAAGGGGCCATCCTGGTGCCGGAGGTTGGCTGAGATGCACGTCGTGCGCCTTGAGATCGAGTACGACGGCACGCGTTTTTCCGGCTGGGCCGCGCAGCCGCAGCGGCGCACGTGCGAGGGCGTGCTGGCCCACGCCCTGGGTGTGATCCTGCGCTCCCCGGTGGAGCTGCATGTCGCCGGCCGCACCGACGCCGGCGTGCATGCCACCGGGCAGGTCGCGTCGTTTGCGAGCGCGGCCCACATCGATGTGCGCCGGCTGGTCAAGAGCCTCGGGGGGATCCTGCCGCCCGACATCGCGGTGCGCAGCGCGGCGCACGCCGCACCGGGCTTCGACGCGCGCGCCAGCGCGATCTCCCGCAGCTACGAGTACCGGGTGCTCGTGGGGGCCCGCTCGCCGTTGCGCCGCGAGCGCGTGCTGCACCATCCGCAGCCGCTGGATCTTGGGGCGATGAACACCGCGGCTGCGACGTGCCCGGGCCGGCACGACTTCACCGCGTTTACGCCCACCAAGACCGAGCATGTGTTTTTTGACCGCACGGTGTGGCGCTGTGCCTGGGAGGAGAGGGGGGACGAGGTGGTGTTCGCCATCGAGGCGGACGCGTTTCTGCGCAACATGGTCCGGATCCTGGTGGGGACGATGCTCGAGGTCGGCCGTGGCAGCCGCCCTGCGGGGCAGATGGCCGAGCTTGTGGCCGGCGCGCCACGCAGCGCCGCGGGCGCGACGGCGCCGGCGCACCCGCTCACGCTCGTCGGGGTGCGCTATCCGGAGCCCGGGGGCGACGCCCCTATACTCGGTGCTGCCGAATGACGCACATCCTGGTCACCAACGACGATGGCGTCTTCTCGCCTGGTCTCCTGGCGCTCAAGCGCGCCCTAGAGGTCGTGGGCCGGGTCAGCGTGATCGCTCCCGACCGGAACCGCAGCGCGATCGCGCGCATGATCACCATCCATGACCCGCTGCATGTCGAGCAGGTCGAGCTGGATGACGGTTCGGTGGCGTACGCCACCGACGGCACGCCGGTCGACTGCGTGCGCTTCGCGATGCTGGGGCTGGTCGGCGAGGTGCCTGACCTGGTCGTCAGCGGAATCAACATGGGGCTGAACCTCGGCGACGACGTCACCTATTCAGGCACGGTGGCGGCGGCCCTCGAGGGGGTCCTGCTCGGGTGGCCGTCGATCGCCGTCTCGCAGCAGCACCTGGGCACGGACGACGACCGCTGGGACGGCCGGCATTACGAGTTCGGCGCGGTGTGCGACTTCGTGCCCAAGCTCGTCCCGCTGGTGACCGAGCACCGCTTCCCCCGGCCGGTGCTGCTGAACGTCAACGCACCGGCCCGCCCTGCGCACGATCCGCCGCGGGCGCGCGTGACGCGCCTGGGCCGGCGCATCTACAACGACGAGCTGGTGCTCGAAGGCACCGACGGCCCACGCCGGCGCTACACGATCTACGGCGAGCCGCCCGGGTATCACGCGGCGCCGGGCACCGACTTCGCCGCGCTGGAGGACGGGGAGATCTCGGTCTCGCCGCTGCATTTTGAGCTCACCGACGAAGAGGGGATGGACGCGCTGACCGGACTGCTTGCCGACTACGGGCTGGGACGCCACGGGGATGGCCGGTGAGCCGCGGGGCGGGATTCGACCCGATCCTGTTCGACCTCGACGGGACCGTGGTCGACACGGTGGTGCTGATCCGCGAATCGCACCGGCACGCCGTGCGGACGGTCCTCGGGCAAGAGTTCAGCGACGAGCGCCTGGTGGCGAACGTCGGCAAGCCGCTGCTCGAACAAATGCAGGCCTTCTCGCCCGAACATGCCGACGAGCTCTACCGGGTCTACCGGGAGTGGAACCACGCCCACACGGCCGAGCTGATCGCCTCCTACGATGGGATCGCGCCGCTGCTGCAGCAACTGTCGGCGGCCGGGCGTCAGCTCGGCCTGGTGACCTCCAAGTCGCGTGATGCGGTGGACCTGGCGTTTGCCAGCCTCCCGGTCGGCAAGTACTTCGACATCGTGGTCAGCGCGGACGATTCGGTGCGCCACAAACCCGACCCAGAGCCGCTGCGGGTGGCGCTCGACGGACTCGGCCGGACCGCCAACGGCGGGTGCTATGTCGGCGACTCGCCGTTTGACATCCAGGCCGGCCAGCGGGCCGGGATGGTGACGATCGCCGTTACGTGGGGATTCTTCGGACGGGATGATCTCGAGGCGGCGCGCCCGGACATCGTCTGCGAGACGGCTGCGGAACTCGGTCAGGCGCTGCTCGGCGTGCCATGAGCGATCCCTCCGCCCGCGTCCAGGAACTGCGTGCCTTGATCACGCAGGCCAGCGTCGACTACTACGTCCACGACCAGCCCACGGTCGACGACGCGGTCTACGACGCCTGGGTGCGTGAGCTCGAGGCGCTCGAGGCGGCCCATCCGGACCTCATCACCCCGGAGTCCCCGACCCAGCGGGTCGGGGCGCCGATCGCGACGCAGTTCTCACCGGTGACCCATCGCGAAGCGATGCTGAGCCTCGCCAACGCGCGCGGGACCGACGAGCTGCTCGAGTGGCACCGGCGCCTGCGCGAGGCGCTGCGTGGCGCGGGGCGCGAGGACGCGCCTGACGAGTTCGTCGTCGAGCCGAAGATCGACGGCCTGGCGATCTCGCTGACCTACCGCGATGGGCGCTTCGTGCGCGGAGCGACGCGCGGCGACGGCGCGGTCGGCGAGGACGTGACCCAGAACCTGCGCACGATCCGCGCGATCCCGGTCCGTCTGGGCGGTGCGGGCCCGGTGCCGCCGATCATCGAGATCCGGGGTGAGGTCTACCTGCCGTTGGCCGCGTTTGCCGAGTTCAACGCGACGCGCGCGGCGGCAGGCCTGCCGACGTTCGCCAACCCGCGCAACGCCGCGGCGGGCAGCCTGCGACAGATCGACCCGCGCGTCACGGCGGAGCGTCCGCTGTCGCTGTGGGCGTACGGGATCGGCGGCGCCGAGGGCCTTGCGCCGGCGACCCAGATGGACCTTCTGGCCTGGCTGCGTGACGCGGGCTTCCCCGTCAACGAGCACATCGCGCTCTACTCCGGGATCGAGGCCGCGTCGGCGGCATGCGCGTGGTGGGAGGCCCAGCGGGCGGAGCTGGATTTCGACATCGACGGCGCGGTGGTCAAGCTCAACGAGCTCGCCGCCCAAGCCGCCGCCGGCGCCGTGGCGCACGCCCCGCGCTGGGCGGTCGCCTACAAGTTCGCGCCGACCACGGCCACGACATACCTGCGCGAGATCCGGGTCAACGTGGGCCGGACCGGTGCCCTGGTGCCGTATGCGGTCATGGACCCTGTCGCCGTCGGCGGGGTGACCGTCAGCCGGGCGACGTTGCACAACCAGGACGACATCGCCCGCAAGGACCTGCGCGTCGGCGACCGGGTCGTCATTCAGCGCGCAGGCGATGTCATTCCGCAAGTCGTCGCGCCGCTGGTCCAGGACCGCACCGGCGAGGAGGTGCCGTTCCGGATGCCGGAGCGCTGCCCGGTCTGCGGCACGCCGGTCGTCCACCCCGAGGGCGAGGTGCAGATGCGCTGCCCGAACCGCTCGTGCCCGGAGCAGATCGTGCAGACGATCGAACATTTCGCATCGCGCGGTGCGATGGACATCGAGGGACTCGGTGCCAAGACCGTCGTACGGTTCTTTGCGACCGGCCTGGTGCGCAACGTCGCCGACATCTACGTGCTCGCCGAGCGCCGTGAGGAGTTGCTGGCCCTCGAGGGCTTCAAGGAGACCTCGGTCAACAACCTGCTCGAGGCGATCCAGGCCTCGATCCGCCAGCCGTGGGCCCGGGTGCTGTACGCGGTCGGCATTCGCCACGTGGGTGAGGTCACGGCCCAGGCCCTCGCTGACGTGGTGCCGTCGCTGGACGATCTATTGGCGGCGACACCCGAGCACCTGGCCGATGCGGACGGGGTCGGACCGGTCGTCGCGGCGTCGGTGCGGGAGTACCTGAGCTCGGAGGCCAACCTCGCGACGCTCGAGCGCCTGCGGGCGGCGGGCCTGCAGATGCGCCAGGAGGGCCCAAGCCGCCCCGCCGAGGGCCCGCTGACCGGACAGACTGTCGTGGTCACCGGCACGCTCGACGGCATGACCCGCGACGAGGCCAAGCGTGCGATCGCCGCGGCCGGCGGCACGGCGACCGAGAGCGTCTCCAAGAAGACCGCCTTCGTCGTCGCCGGCCCCGGGGCGGGGTCGAAGGTGGCGACGGCCAACCGGCTGGGCGTGCCGGTCATCGATCAGGACGCGTTCGCCCAGGTACTCGCCGGGGCGCGTCCGACACCGCTCCGCGACCCCGGAGCGGACGGGGCGTAGCCCCGGGCGCTCCGGGCGGCGCTAGACCTCACGTGGAGCGGTGGACGGGGGACGCCCCGCGTCGCGCGCCGCGTCCGGGAGCCGGCCCCTACCCCGGCGCGAGCACGGCCTCGTCGGCCGACGGGACGCCTTCCGGGAGGCGATGCCCGGCGGCGGCCATGATCTGGACAAACAGGGTCTTGTCGATCCGCCCATGGAAGACGGGGACGCCTTCCTGGACGCACAGAGTCAGCACGGTCTTACGCGAGATGCCCAGCGCTTCGGACAGCTCATCGGGCGTGAGGTGATTGGCCATATTGGACCTCCTCGACGTGGTTGCGACCCGTCAGGACCCACTGGGCTCGCCGAGACCGGCGGCATCGCTGCGGATCGTCTGCGCAGTCGCCGGGGCGCATCATGCGCCTGCTGTCGCCCCGGGAGTTCGAGCAATCATGCACATGAGGGTAGCGCGGGCACCTGACGGCCTCCATCCCCCGTCGGCGCGATCTGTGCGGTGCGAGCGCAGACATTGGCCGCGGCCCGCGTCGCCCGCACGCGCCGTCGGGTGCCGCTAGTGGGGAGCGCGCAGCGCTGGGCTCTGCGGCGATGTGCTGCGAGCCGCGAGTTTGGCGAACCTGGGCCGCATGTGCGGCCAGGCCATCATCCACAGCTGCACCAAGACGAAGCCCGCGGCCATCACCACCGCGCCGACGAGGCTGTCGGTGACGTAGTGGTTCGCCGTTCCGGTGATCGTGATGAACACCAGCGTGGGATAGGCCAGCGCGAGCAGGCGCAACGCCCAGTTGTTGACCAGGATCACGGCGACGACGCCGATCATGAACGCATAGCCGAAGTGCATCGACGGGATCGCCGCGTCCGCATTGAACCACTTGGAGAACACGCCGGCGTGCAGGTTGATCTTCGAGACGCCGGCCAGGGTGTCGACGAAGCCCATGTCGGTCATCAGGCGCGGCGGCGCGACCGGGAACACGATGTAGATGATCAGCGCGATGCCGTTCGCCGCCAGGAACGCATTGCGGACGTAGGGATACAGCGCGCGCCGGGAACGGTAGAGCCAGATGAAAAACAGCGGCGTGACGATCCAATGGGCCAACAAGTAGAAGTCATTCAGGGCCTTGGTGATATCCAGGTGGTTCAGCAGGACCTGCTGGATCGAGAGCTCGACGAACAGCCCCGAGCTCTTTTCCCAGTTGATGATCCCCGTCGCGTTCGTGACCGCCAGGGACGCGTTGCCGATCACCAGCGCCCGGCTGCCTTCGTAGGCCAGAAGGGCGATCAAGAAGATCAGCCACTCGCGCAGCCAGGGCCGGCGACGCAGGGTCGCGCGGATGCCGCCGGAAGGACGCAGTTCGGGCGGGGATGCCGCAGTAATTGACGTCGTGGACTCGGTCGACACGCGCAGTCAATCCTCGGGGAAGAACATTCAGTCAACGCTACTACTAACTGCATCCATGCAGCAACCGCGGCAACCGGACCGTGATGAGCGGCCATGGCACCCGGTGCCTAGAACCTTGACGGGTGGATCGGCTAGCATCGCGGGGCGGTTTGGCGGGGTGTGGCGCAGCTTGGTAGCGCGCTCCGTTCGGGACGGAGAGGTCCCCGGTTCAAATCCGGGCACCCCGATTGCGGTCGCCTGCGGCGGCACGCCAGAACACCACAGGGCCCGCCGACACCGCCGGCGGGCCCTGTGGTGTTAGACCGTGATGACGCCCTCGACCTCGGGAATCTGGCGTCGCAGCTCGGCCTCGATCCCAAGCGTGAGCGTGGCCGTCGACATCGGGCATCCGCCGCAGGCCCCGTGCATTTCCAGGTGGACGAACCCTTCTTGGTCGAACTCCACCAGCTCGACGTCACCACCGTCGGCGTGCAGTGCGGGCCGGATGGTGTCGAGGACATCCTCGATCTGCGCGAGAATCTGCGACGACATGGACTTCCCTTCCCTTGTGGCTGAGCATCGTGGATCGTAGCGCCGCGCGGGTCCTTCGTGCCGCGGTGCTGCAGATGACCAGCGGCGACGAGGTGTCGGCCAACCACCGCACCGCCGATCGTCTGGTGCGCGAGGCCGTCGGCGACGGGGCACAGCTGGTCGTGCTGCCGGAGACCTGGAACGTGATGGGCGGGCCCGGCCGGATTCTGGCCGGGGCCGAGGATCTCGAGGGTCCGTCGCTGGTCCTGGCGCGGCGGTGGGCGCGCGAGCTCGGCATCACCGTGGTGGCCGGTAGCATCGTCGAGCGGGTGCCGGACAGCGATCGCGTCCGCAACATGAGCGCCGTGATCGGCCCGGACGGCGGGATCGCCGGCATCTATCGCAAACTGCACCTATTCGACGTCGATGTGGCCGGGCGCAGCTATCGCGAATCGGACACCACCGTCCCGGGGGACGAGGTCTGCGTGGCCTCGGCCGGGCCGCTGCGGCTCGGGATGTCGGTGTGCTACGACTTGCGCTTTCCGGAGCTCTACCGGCGCCTGGTCGGACTCGGGGCCACGGCGTTCGCCGTTCCGTCGGCATTCACGGCGCGTACAGGGCGCGATCATTGGGAGGTGCTCCTGCGGGCGCGCGCGATCGAGGATCAGGTCTTCGTGTTGGCCGCCGACCAGACCGGCGTCCACCCGGACGGCAGCGAGTCATACGGGCACAGCATGATCGTCGGGCCGTGGGGGGACGTGCTCGCTGAGATCCCCGAGGGCGAAGGGATCGCGGTGGCCGATCTCGATCTGGGCGAGCTCGAGCGGGTTCGCGCGACGCTTCCCGCCTTGGCGCATCGTCGCGCGGCGATCTTTGAGGACCAACCGCCGGACTGATATGCCTGGGACCGGATGTGCGCCCCGGCGGCGCTAGTACGGGCGGCGCCTCCAGATGCGTGGGGTCACATGGCGTGCGGCGAGCATGCAGGCGATGCGGCGCTGTGCGATGGTCGCGGCCTGGAGGCCGGGGCGGCCGCGGTGCCTTCTGGGGCGGCGGGTGACGTACTTGATGCGACGAGCGCGGGCGTTCACGAGCGCGGTACCTCCGTCGTGGGCGTTTAATGTCGGTGCGTGGGTCGGGAAGGGGTGTGCGGTGCCGGAGCGCATCGCCGCTCACGCGCGCCCGTCATCGAGGAGCCGCCGTGCCGCGCGGGCCGCGACGAGCTCTTCACGGGTGTGGATGACGTGGACCGCGACCGCCGTGCCGGCTGCGTCGATGCGGGTATCGGGCCTGGCGCTCCGGTTGCGCGCGACATCGAGCGCGACCCCCAGGAAGCCCAGACGCTCGCAGACGCGTTCCCGGACCGTGGCCGATCCCTCGCCGATCCCGGCGGTGAAGACCAGGCCATCGAGGCCGCCCAGCGCGGTGGTCATGGCCGCGATCGCCGCCGCGAGGCGGTGGACGAAGACCGCCAGCGCCAGCCCGTCCTGCGCCTCGATCTCGCGCATGTCGGCCGACCCGCCCAGCCCCACGAGCCCCGAGCGAAAATTCAAGTCGTGCTCGACCTCGTCGAGCGCGAGCCCGGCCGAACGTACGGCGAAAATGATTGCCTGCGGGTCGACCGCGCCGGAGCGCGTGACCATGGGAATGCCATCGAGCGGGCTGAAGCCCATCGACGTGTCGACCGAGCGCCCGTCGGCCACCGCGGTCACCGAGCACCCGCCACCCAGATGGCAGACGACCAGGCGCGGCACCGGCACGCGCTCGGCGCACCACTGGACCGAGAGCCCGTGGAAGCCGAAGCGGCGCACGCCCCACTCGGTTCGCCAGCGCTCCGGCAGGGCATAGGTGCAGGCCGCCGCGGGCATCGTGGCGTGAAAGCCGGTGTCGAACACCGCGACCTCCGGAACTCGCGGGACGAGCCGGTGGGTCTGCTCCAGCGCCTGCAGGGCCGGGGCGTTGTGGATCGGGTCGACCGCCTCGAGGGCGAAGATGGCGTCCCGGACCCGGCCGTCGATCATGACGGGGTCGCGGAACTGCGCGCCGCCGTGGACGACCCGGTGCACGATGGCCGCCACCGGGTCACCGCGGAGCTCCTCCAACGCGGCGATTGGGGTGGTGGTGTCGTCGTCGGCGACGCGGTGGAGCTTGAGCGATGTCGAGCCCGCGTTGACGACGAGCACCGTGCGCATCAGGTGTTTGTCCAGGTCCAGTTGCTGATCACCGGATCATCTTCGCCGTGATCGCGGGTGTAGCTGCGCGCCCGCAGGCGCGCATCGACCATGTCCTGCCGCAGCCGTGCATGCTCGCCGGGCGGCCCCGGGAGTCGGTCGAGCACGTCGATTACCAGGTGGAAGCGGTCGAGGTCGTTGAGCATCACCACGTCGAACGGCGTCGTGGTGGTGCCCTCTTCCTTGTAGCCGCGCACGTGGAAGTTGTCGTGGTTGGCGCGCCGGTAGGTCAGGCGGTGGATCAGCCACGGGTAGCCGTGGTAGGCGAAGATGACCGGGCGGTCCGTCGTGAACAGCGCGTCGAACTCCGCGTCGGCGAGGCCGTGGGGGTGCTCGGTCTCCGGCTGGAGCCGCATCAGGTCGACCACGTTGACCACGCGCACCCGCAGCTCGGGCATCCGCGCGCGCAGGATGGCCGTCGCCGCGACCGTCTCGAGCGTCGGCACGTCGCCGGCGCAGGCGAGCACGACGTCAGGCTCCCCGGAGTCGTCGTTGGAGGCCCAGCCCCACGCGCCGATCCCGCGCGTGCAGTGCAGCACGGCCTCGTCCATGGGCAGATAGTCCAGTTGCGGCTGCTTGCCGGCGACGATGACGTTGACGTAGTTGCGGCTGCGCAGGCAGTGGTCGGCGACCGAGAGCAGGCAGTTGGCGTCTGGCGGCAGGTAGACGCGGATGATCTCGGCCTTCTTGTTGACAACATGGTCGATGAATCCCGGATCCTGGTGCGAGAAGCCGTTGTGGTCTTGCCGCCACACATGGGAGCTCAAGAGGTAGGTCAGCGACGCGATCGGGCGCCGCCAGGGGACCTGGCGCGAGACCTTGAGCCACTTGGCGTGCTGGTTGAACATCGCGTCGACGATGTGGATGAACGCCTCGTAGCAGTTGAACAGCCCGTGCCGGCCGGTGAGCAGATAGCCCTCGAGCCAGCCTTGGCACAGGTGCTCGGAGAGCACTTCCATCACCCGCCCGGAGCGCGCGAGGTGCTCGTCGGTCGGCAGCAGGGCGGCTTCCCAGACGCGGTCGGTCACCGCGAAGACGTCGTCAAGACGGTTGGAGGCGGTCTCGTCGGGTCCGAACAGCCGGAAGGTGTCGGGGTTGCCGGCGATGACGTCGCGCAGGAAGGTGCCGAGCACCCGCGTGGCCTCGCTGGTCGCCTCGCCCGGTGCCGGCACCGGGACGGCGTAGTCCCGGAAGTCCGGCAGCGAGAGCTCCCGCAATAGCTCGCCGCCGTTGGCGTGCGGGTTCGCGCTCATGCGCCGCCCCGCGCGCGGCGCGATCTGCACAAGTTCGGCGTTCGGAGCGCCGTCGCGGTCGAAGAGCTCGTCGGGCCGGTACGAGCGCAGCCAGGCCGCAAGGATCGCCAGATGCTCAGGGTTGTCGCGAACGCCGGTCACCGGCACCTGGTGGGAGCGCCAAGTCCCTTCGACCGGCAGGCCGTCGACCTCCTTCGGACACGTCCAGCCCTTGGGCGTGCGCAGCACGATCATCGGCCAGCGGACCTCCGCACCGGCGCGGCCGCCACGCGCGGTGCGCTGGATGTCAGTGATCTCGTCGATGGCCGTATCGAGTGCGGCCGCCAGGTCGCGGTGCACCTGTGCGGGCTGATCCCCCGCGACGACGAGCGGGCGCCACCCGTAGCCGGCAAACAGCGCCTCGAGCTCGTCTTCGGAAATGCGCGCCAGGACGGTCGGGTTGGCGATCTTGTACCCGTTCAGGTGCAGGATCGGCAGCACGGCGCCGTCGGCCGCCGGGTTCAGAAAGCGCGTCGAGTGCCAGCTGGCCGCCAGCGGGCCGGTCTCGGCTTCGCCGTCGCCGACGACGCAAGCCACGACCAGGTCGGGGTTATCGAACGCTGCGCCGAAGGCGTGGGCGAGCGAGTACCCGAGCTCGCCGCCTTCGTGGATCGAGCCCGGCGTCTCGGGCGCCGCGTGGCTCGGGATGCCGCCCGGAAACGAGAACTGGCGAAACAGCTCGCGCATGCCGTCCGCGTCGCGGGCGATATGGGCGTAGCGCTCCGAGTACGTGCCCTCGAGATAGGCGTTTGCGACCAGACCGGGCGCGCCGTGGCCGGGACCGGCGATGAGGATCGCGTCGAGCTCGCGGGCACGGATCAGCCGGTTCAGATGCGCATAGACCAGGTTCAGGCCGGGCGTGGTGCCGAAGTGGCCCAGCAGGCGTGGCTTGACGTGCTCCCGGGCCAGCGGCTCACGCAGGAGCGGGTTGTCCAGCAGGTAGATCTGTCCAACCGACAGATAGTTCGCGGCCCGCCAGTAGGCGTCGATCAGCTCGAGCTCGTGATCGGTGATCGCCATCCCTGTCTACGCTGACACATCGTGCGGTCACCACGGCCCGGGGCAGCGAAACATCACGGTAACGACGTGCTGCGTCGTTGGCGCGCACGGCGTGCGTCCGCGCGAGGGGTGGGCGGAGGGGCGCTCGCGTAGCGGATCGCGACGACGACGTCGTCATAGCAGCGCGTGGAGATCAGATGCAGCCGCCGCCGCGTGACACCGCCGAACAAGGGCGTCCCGCCTCCGAGGATCACCGGGTGCACAAACAGCTGATACTCATCGACCAGTCCGAGACCCATCAGCGTGGTGGCGAACGTCGGACCGCCGAAGGCAACGACGCCGCGCCGGCTGTCTGCGACCAGATCCCGGATGGCGGTCGCCACGTCACCGCGGACCACGGTCGTGTTCCACGGGGCCTCGGCAAGCGTCTGGGAGAAGACGAACTTGGGCATCGGCAGCCAGATGCGCGCGAAGTCGACGGCCTCCGGCGGTGCGCCGGCGCTGGCGTCGACCGCGGGCCAGACGGCGGCCATCATCTCGTAGATGTGCCGGCCGTAGACGAACGCGTCCGCATGGCGCAGCTCGTCGATGAAGCGTCGCTGCAGCTTGGGCCCGACGACCGGCCAATCGAAGGCGTGATCCGGTCCCTCGGCGTACCCGTCGAGCGACATCTGCATCCAGAGCGTGAGCTTGGGCATCGGGGCGCGGTCCTGGGCGCGTGCGCCGAGCGGCCGCCAACGTTGGCGGCCGCCAAACCCGAGTATAGGACGGCTGCGCCCGGCTGCCGACCGCGCTGGCCACGGGCTACGACAAATCGATCCCAACGCGCGGATCCTGCCAGACGACCGCGCCGCCGATGAGCGTCGCGCGCGGGCGCAGCTCGTCATCCAGGAGGACCAGGTCTGCCGGGCTCCCGGGCAGGAGCGGGTCCCGCGCGCCCAGCAGGCGACGCGGCGCCGTGACGGCGGTCGCGACGGCGGCCGCGCGGCTGCGCCCGGCGCCGCGGAGCGTCGCAGGGCCGTCGGCGAGCGAACGCGCGCTGCCGGCCAGATTGCCGGTCCGGTCGCGCACCACCTGGCCGTCGCTGGTGATCCGGCGCCCGGCCAGCATGTAGGTGCCCGCGGGGGCGCCTGCGGCGGCGACCGCGTCGCTGACGCTGATCAGGCGCCGGCCAGCGGCCCGGGCCAGCGCGGCAAGGGTCGGTGAGGCGACGTGCACCCCGTCGGCGATGACCGCAATGTGCGTGCCCGCTGCGGCGAGGAACGCCCCGACCGGTCCGGGCTCGCGCGCCGTGAGGCCGGGCATTGCGTTAAAGGCGTGCACGAGCAGGCGCGCCCCCAGGCCGATCGCCCGTGCGCAGGTCGCGGCGTCCGCCTCGGTGTGGCCGATCGCGGCGATGATTCCGGCCCGGTGCAGGGCGGCGATGGCATCGAGCGCGCCCTCGAGCTCGGGGGCGAGCGTCACGATGCGCGGGCTGAACGCGTCGAGGAGCCGTGCGAGCGCCGCCGGCGTCGGCAGCGCGAGCGCCCCGGACGGGTGCGCGCCGGGGCGTGAGGGGGACAGGAACGGGCCCTCGAGGTGGACGCCGAGGGTGCGGGCGCCGCAACCGGTCCAGCGCGTCGCGGCGAGCGCGGCACTCGCGCGCCGGTATCCCGCCGGGGTGCGGGTGATGAGCGTCGGGCAGAACCCGGTGACCCCGTGGGCCGGGAGCGCGGCCGCCACGCGCGCGATCTGGGCGGGGTCGTCGGCGACCTCGGCACCCGCGAAGCCGTTGACCTGCAGGTCCCAGAACCCGGGTGCGACGATCCACCCGTCCGGCAGCCGCAGGCGCCGTGCACCGCGCCCGGCGCTCGCGGCGATCGCACCGTCGCCGATGCGCAGGACGGCGTCGGTGATGCGCCAGCCGTTCAGGACCGGCCCGGTGATGCTCCAGCGTGCAGTCGACGTCGGCGCCATGGGGATCGCTATCATCGACCCCCCGTGGCCCGACCGCAACGCGATGACGAACTCGAGCTCGACGTCGACTCACTGGCGTTCGGGGGCCTGGGCGTCAGCCGTCATGATGGCTTTGTCGTCTTCTCGACCGACACCGCCCCCGGCGACCGGGTGCGGGTACGCGTCCGCAAGGCGCGTCGGCGCTGGGCCGAGGCCGACCTCGTCGAGGTCCTGGCACCGAGCCCAGTGCGTGTCACACCGCCATGTGTCTACGTACCGGCATGCGGCGGGTGCCGCCTGCAACACGTCGACTACGCGGCGACGCTCGAGGCCAAGCGGGCCCACATCGTCGACCACCTGCAGCGCATCGGCCACCTGGAGGGCGTCGAGGTGCGTGCCGTCGACCCCGCGATCGCCCGCTTGGGGTACCGCAACAAGATGGAGTACTCGGCCGCGCCCGGTCCCGGCGGGGAACTGCGCCTGGGCTTTCACCAGCGCGGGCGGTGGGACGAAGTCGTCGACATCGACGCGTGCCTGCTGGCCACCGCGTCGGGCAACGCCGCCCGCGAGACGGTGCGCGCGTGGGCGGAGGCGCACGGGATCGCACCCTACGACCAGCGGGCGCAATCGGGCACCCTGCGCCATGTCGTGGTGCGCGAGGGGATCGCAACGGGCGAGCTCTTGGTGACGGTCGTCACGGCCCCGGGCGCGGACGAGGTTGTCGATGCGCTCGTGGCACCGATGCGCGCCGCGCACCCAGACCTGGTCGGGCTGCTGCACGCGGTCAACGACGGCGTCTCGGAGATCACCCATGGGCTGCCGATGCGCCTGCTCTGGGGGCGCGACCACGTCTTTGAGGAGGTCCTGGGCGTCCGCTTGGCGCTCTCGGCCCAGAGCTTCTTCCAGACCAATTCGCAGATGACCGGGCACCTCTACACGCGCGTCGCCGAGGCCGCGGGCCTCGATGGGAGCCAGGTCGTCTACGACCTGTTCTGTGGGGTCGGAAGCATCGGGCTCACCGTGGCGGCCCACGCGCGCGAGGTGATCGGGATCGAGATCATGCCCGAGGCGGCCGCCGACGCGGCCCGCAACGCCGCGGCCAACGGGGTCACCCAGTTCCGGGTGATCGCCGGTGATGTCGGGCGCGTGGTGCGCGAGCAGCGCGACCAGTTGCCCAACGCCGACGTCGCCATCGTCGATCCGCCGCGTGGGGGCCTGTCGGGCCGCGCGATCCGTCGCGTGGTCGATCTCGAGCCCGCCGTGCTCGTCTACGTGTCCTGCCATCCGGCGACGTTCGCCGAGAACGCGGCGAAGTTCGTTGCGGCGGGTTACGACCTGGAGTACGTCCAGCCGGTGGACATGTTCCCGAACACGCCGCATATCGAGGCCGTCGCGCGCTTCGTACGCGACGCGGCCCGGGCCGCCGCCATCCGCACCGCCGCCGAGGTGGCCGCGGCCGCCGCGCGGAGCGCGCGGGCAACCGATCCCGGAGCGCCGCCGGCTTAGTAGGGCGGTTGGGCCAGGTACCACTCGCCGAGCGAGCGGAAGGCGGCCCAGAACGCGCGCTTGGCCGACTGCTCGTCCAGCGACTGGTCGATGTCCGGGACGACGATCGCCTCGATCGTCGGCGTCCAGTTCTGCACGGCGCCGGGCGTGTTCTCGAGCGGCGCGCTGCCGGGGAACTTCAGCGAGTTGACGGCCTCGAGCGCCCCGTCGCCCATGGGCATGACCAGCTTGGGCATGACGATCTGCAGCTCGCGCGTCAGCCACTGCGGCTGGAAGCCCGCCTCGGGGAGCTTCACGCACAGCGTGCCGTAGAGCGCCAGCGGCTCCACGCCCAGGCGCTGGACGCTCTTGAGGATCGCCGATCCGGCACGCCCGAAGAACGCCACGCCTTCCTGGCGCTCGGCGAGTCCGGCTGCCCATTTGATCATCACGATCTCGGCTTGGGGTGCGCCCGAGCTCAACACCGGCAGGGCCGACGCGCCGTGGTGGAGCGCCCACGCGGCGATCTCATCGTTGAGTGCGCCGAGCTCCGCGATGGCCCGCTTCAGGTACGCGTCCTGGATGTCGTCGGGAGCGTCGGGCGTCTCGTCGGGGTCCGGCGGGCGCAGTGCGCGCACGCGGTTGCCCGTGCGTTTGGGAGGAGGCTCTGAAGTCATCTGCGAGCTAGATATTTAGCGGCCAATCCCGGACTCCTGCGCACCAGCGTTTCAGGATGTGCGCCGCGCGGCGCGAGCGCGACGGGCGCGCCTGCGGCGCGGCCGGATCAGCTCGCTCTCGGCGAGCGCCTCGACGAAATCGCGTCCGTCCTCGAACGGGCGCATCTCCACCCCGACGGTCCCGAGTCCCTCGGGGCCGTCGGCACCACTGCCGGCGCTGATGACCAGCCCGAGTTGGCGCGCGGCGCGCAGCACGGGGCGCTGTGCCGGGCCACCGGCGGGACTGGCCAGCTCCAGACAGTCCACGCGGTCCGGGTGAGCACGCAGCAGCCACGGCGCAGGCGTTTCGGCCGTGGCCGGATGCGGGATGATCACGACCCCGCCCTGGGCGTGGATCAGATCCGCGGTCTCGGCGAAGCTGCGACCGGCGGGGACGTTCTGACTCAGGAACAGCCCAACCACGGTGCCGTCGGCGCTCGGGATCTCCTGTCCGCGGATGACCGTCAGCTGCGGCGGCGCGGCGGCGGCGACCGTGCCGGCCACCTCGACCCCGTCCGGGCTCGCGATCGCCACGACGTCCAGGCCGGCCTCCCAGCAGGCAGCCGCGAGCCGCGCGGCATCAGTGCCCGCGGCCGGTCGGACCCGCAGATCGGCCACGACGCGGGCCTCCGAGGGCGCCGTGCCGCGCTCGTGGCGGCCGAGCGCGGCGGTGTACGCGTCCTCGAGGGCCTCGGCGATCTCGTCCCATGACGTGCTGGTCGCGACCGCCCGGTGCCCGATGGCCGTGCGCCGGTCGGGGTCGGCGAGCAGTGCGGACACCGCCTCGGCCCATGGCTCGCGCACGAAGGGGACGAGCAGGACGGCGTCGACGCCGGCCTCCATGCGTGCGTCGGCCTCCGGGCTGCGTGGCGCCACCACGACCCGGCCGTCGGCCATCGCCTGCGCGGCCACGGGGCCGTCGACATCGCCGGGCGTGCCCAGCAGGACGATTGCCGCCGGGTCAAGCAGCCGCTGCCACGACTCCGGCCCGGTGTCGGGGATGATCTGGACGTCCTGGCGCAGGGCTTTCGGCACGGCGGTCCGGATCCGCCACGGGGCCTCGCGCGGGCCCATCAGGGTGACCGGCCCGCGCAGCTCGCGGGGCACAAGGCGGGCGACGGCGACGGCAAAGCGCAGGGCGGCCCGGTCGCGGCCCCGTGCGACGATGGCGATCCCGTTCCCCGGCGGATTGGGCACCGACGGGCGGCTTGCCCACGGCATTACCGTCAGGCTGCCGCCCAGGATCTGCGTCACCGCCAGCTCGACCGTCTTCGACGTGGCGATGCGGATGTCGACGCGCGCCATCGCGCCCTGGACGAGCGATCCCATGAACGCGGCCCCGGTCATCGGGTCCGTACGATGGAACGTGGTTGCGGTGACGCCCGTCGCCCGTCGCAGCACCGAGAGGCCCGGCGTCGGGGTGAGCGGTTCATGGACGTGGACGACGTCGAAGTCGCCGTCGGAGATGGCGTCTTCGAGTTGCGAGGCCGCGTCGAACGGGCTGACGCCCAGGCGCGAGCCGCCGCGTCGCGCGCGACCGACGATCACCACCCGCGGGGTGCCGGGTGAGGCCTGGATCGCCGTCGCGTGGCCGTCGCCCGCGCGCGTGATGCGGGCGGTGCCGTCGCGCAGGTCGCCCGCGCGGGTGCCGGGAGCGAACACCGTGACCTTGTGGCCGCGGCGGGCCAGGGCATGGGCCTCCTCCTGAACGCGCCAGGCAATATCGTCCCCGGGCGGCCACGCAGTCGGGCAGACGATCGCGATGGCCAAGGCTGCGCTCACGGTACCTCCGATGCGGCATGACCGGGAGTGCGCATGGCGGACTCCCGGTCATGCTGGTCGATCACGCGGTGACGGGGCCTTCGGGGGCCACGGCACGACGATCTTCCCCGGAAATGAAGGTCTCCGTCAACTCGCGGGCCACATCGTCGGGGTGCTGGATCGGCGGGCTCTTCATGAAGTAGGACGACGGGCCCTCCAGCGTGCCGGCGATGCCGTTGTCCAACGCGATCTTGGCGCAGCGCACCGCGTCGATCACGATGCCGGCCGAGTTGGGGGAGTCCCAAACCTCGAGCTTGAGCTCGATCGACATCGGGACATCGCCGAAGCCCTCGCCTTCGAGGCGGATGTGGGCCCACTTGCGGTCCTTCAGCCACGGCACGTAGTCGCTCGGGCCGATGTGCACGTCGTCCTTGGCGATCTTCTCGGTGAGGATCGACGTGACGGCGTTGGTCTTGGAGATCTTCTTGGACGCCAGCCGTTCGCGCTCGAGCATGTTCAGGAAGTCGGTGTTGCCGCCGAAATTCAGCTGGCTCGTGTGCTTCAGACGCACACCGCGCTCGTTCATCAAGCGGGCGAGCGTCCGGTGCACGATCGTCGCGCCGACTTGGCTCTTGATGTCGTCGCCGATGATCGGCACGCCGTGCTCGACGAAGCGGCCCTGCCAGTACGGCTCGCGTCCAATGAACACGGGGATGCAGTTCACGAACGCGCAGCCGGCGGCGAGAATCTGCTCGACGTACCACTTGGTCGCCTGCTCGGAGCCGACCGGCAGGTAGCTCACCACCACGTGGGTCTCGGTCTCCCGCAGGATCCCGGTGATGTCGGCGGTCGGGCCCGGGGCCTTCTGGATGATCTCGCTCAGGTACTTGCCCAGGCCGTCGTGGGTCATTCCGCGCTGGACCGGGACACCAAGGTGCGGAACATCCGCAAACTTCAAGGTGTTGTTCGGCTCGGAGAGGATCGCCGCCGACAGGTCGTGACCGACCTTGCGTGCGTCGATGTCAAACGCCGCGGTGAAGCGGATGTCATTGACGTGGTAGCCGCCCAGGTTGACGTGCATGAGGCCCGGTACGAACTCGTCGGGCTTCGCGTTGCGGTAGTACTCGACACCCTGGACGAGCGACGAGGCGCAGTTGCCGACGCCGATGATTGCGACGTTGACCGTTTCGCTCACGGTTTTGTGCTCCCCTGATTGATTGCGGATGCGGGCGCCGGCTGGAGGGCCCGGTAGATGTGCCAGATGCGGTGCACCATCGTCATGAGGCTGAGTGCCGCCAGCACGACGATCACAGCCGCGAGAACCGACCCGAGGGAGCCCATGAAGATCCCGCCTCCGGTCAGCACCAGTCGTTCGGGGCGACCCATGAGCCCACCCTTGTTGGTGTCGATCCCCAAGCCCTCGGAACGCGCTCGGGTGTAGGACACCAGAAATGATGCGGTCAATGCAATGAAACAGGCCCCCACGATCCACTGCTGGCCGCGTTCGGCGAAGATCACGCCCAGCGCTCCGAGGATGACGCCCTCGGCGAGGCGGTCGAGCGTGGAATCCAGAAACGCGCCGAACTGGCTTGCCCGGCCCTGAGCCCGCGCCAAGCTGCCGTCAAGGGAATCCCCGACGCTGAAGGCGACGTACAACAAGCCCGCAATGACCCATTGGTGCTCGAGGATCAGGATCGCGACCACGCAGATGCCGCCGAATCCCAGCAACGTCAGTGCGTTGGGAGTCAGGCGTAGCGCGTTGGCGATCCCCAGCAGGGTGCGCCCGAACGCGCCCCGTGGCGCGGTGGCATCAGAGATCTCGTGCAGTCCTGTTGAGATGAGCGCGCCCCTCCTGGCGGCCTGCGGGTGAGGGACCCTGAACCGGTGGCGGCTACAATAGCCCGCCATGCGTGTGTGTAGGTACCTTGACTCCAACGCCCCCCGCATCGGGCGACTCGAGGGCGACACCATTGTGCCCACGCGTCTTGACGACATGTACGCGGTGATGCGCGGAGCAGACCTGACACCCGACGGTGCCCCAGTGTCGCTCGGCGACGTGAGATTACTCGCTCCGCTGCGTCCCGGGAAGCTCTTGGGCGTCGCGATGAACTATGCCGACCACGTGGCAGAGCTCAATGAGGCGGCCCCGAGCGAGCCATCGATCTTCACCAAACTGGTCACCTCGGTGGCCGGACCTTCCGGGCCGGTCGTGCGCCCCGCGTACACGCACGAACTCGACTACGAGGGCGAGCTGGCGGTGGTGATCGGTCGTACCCTACGCAATGTCGCGCCTGCCGACGCCCTTGCCGGCGTCTTTGGGTACACGATCGTCAACGACGTCTCCGCCCGCGACATGCAGCGGGCCGAGCCCCAGTGGACCCGCGCCAAGGGCGGTGACACCTTTGCTCCGATGGGCCCATGGATCGTCACGGCCGAGGAGATCCCGGACCCCCAGGATCTGGCGGTACGCACGTGGGTCAACGACGAGTTGCGCCAGGACGGGCACACCAGCCAGATGATCACGCCGGTCGCCGAGCTCGTGGCATGGTGCTCGGCCAGTTTCACCCTCGAGGCAGGCGACGTGATCGCGACCGGCACGCCGGCCGGTGTCGGCCGCGGCTTCGACCCCCCGCGCTATCTGCAGCCCGGGGACATCGTGCGCATCGAGGTCGAGCGCATCGGCGTGATCGCGCACGAGATCCGATGACCGCCGAGGACACCGAGCGCCCCGCCCAGGTGACCGCGCGCGTGCTGCGGCGCACCGGCCTGAGCTTTCCGCGCGGGATGCTCGGGGAGGACGTTGCGCGGCTGGCGGTCGCGCTGGACGGTTCGGGACCCGAGGGGGCCGAGCTCGATGCGCTCGTGACGGTGGCGACGCACGGCCTGTGGCGGGATCTGCAGCCGCCGACCCTCGCCGCGGTTCAGATGCACCTCGGCCGGGCCGAGGGCCAGGACCGCCGCGATCTGGACACCGTGCGCGCCTGGGCGGAGCTGGAGGATCCGGACAATCCGCTCGCGCGCGCCCTCACCGTGCGCGCTGCGCAGGAGCTGGCCGTTGCGCTGCGGCACGCCGAGGATCGACTGCGGGCGGCGGAACCGTCGGTCGCCGCTGGAGGTCGCGAGGGCGCGATCGCGGCGGCTCGCGCGCTCGGTGCGGCGGTGGTCGTCCTGCTGGACCTCGACCCGGAGGATTTCGCGACCGAGATCGTCGATTACGTCGACCGTGACCAAAGCAGCGAGGCGCTTGACACGCTCGCGCGTGCGACGGGCGACCCTGAGACGCGCTCCTGGGCGCGTGAGGTGGTGCGGTCGCTCGAGGTGGACGGCGCGCCCGCGGCGAGCCGGGCCGTGCGCGTGCTGGCCGAGGGGTACCCACCCGACGACCCTGCCGAGGACGCGGTCTGGGTGCCGGCCATCCTCGCCCTCGCCACCGAGGGCCTCGAGCGGGCCCTGGCCCAGGAAGCCGACTCCACCGGCTGACTACTCGAGCACGATCTCCCCGTTGGCCGTCGCGATGCCGAACCGGGTGATGCCGCGTTCCGGGATCGCGGTATGGCGCACGGGCAGCTGATGGTCGCCCAGCCAGGCGTCGAGGTAGTCCGCCGGCTCACCGACCTCGACAAACGTGAATGTGCCGGGCGCGACATCGTGTCCGGCGGCCTCGTACCGCTCGCGCCAGATCCGCACGCGCTGCTGGTCGTCCGCATCCGGCGCGACGAAGAACGGCAGGGGATAGCGCGGCATGCCCGCGGTGCGAAAGCGGGCGATCGTGCCGTTGCTCATCTCCATGGTGCCGTGCTGGACCGGCAAGCCGCGCCGCCGCGCCGACTCCTCGATGTCGTCGACTCCCAGGGCCCACCACAGCACGCGGTCCTGACCCTCGAGGACCTGCGCGAGCCACGCGCCGTCGGACAGGGAGGTGTCCCCGATCCCGAGCAACTCCAGAAACGTCGGCGGCTCGAGCGGGATGATGCGGTTGGTCGTGCCGCCCAGGTGATGGCCGCCGGGCAGCGAGCCGAGGCCGTAGTCGCGACGCAGGCGCTCGGCGGTCGCGTCGATGTCGACGCAGCCGTAGATCACGTGGTCGATGAAGAATCCCTCGCCCGCCATCGGCGCCCCTCTGTGTCGCGTTCCCTCCGCGTGCAGCCCGGTTAGCCCTACATGCGGCCTTGCTCGGGACGATAGATGCGCGCCGTGCAGCATGCGATCAGGGGCCGGCGGCGGATCGACTCCGTGAAAGCCCGGAGACGCCGCGGGGGGCCCGGACGTAAGATCGGCCGCGTGAGCTCACACCTGCTCTCCGAGCGGCTGATGGCCGTCTCGCCCTTGCGCAACCCGGCGATGATCGCCGCCTTTGTGCGGTACGAGGTGCTCGGGATCCCGGAGCTCGATCAGGCCTGGGATCAGGTCAACGCGGACTTCCGTCGGTGGGTCGAGGCGCCGGAGAACGCAGGCCGCCCGATCCAGGATGCGCCTCAGTACTGGGACCGCATCGCGATCGGCTCGCTCGTGGAGCGCCGGACCTGGTGGGAGTGAGCCCGGCGAGGTCGACCGACGGTTCGGCTGACTGATCCCTGACGCGGCGGTCGGGGCGGGACGCCCACGACCGGGATTCACGCAAGATCATTTCGTTGTTGCGGTCAATCGCGCGCTGACCAGCCCAGTGCCCGGGCGTCCGCAGGCGGGGTCAGTCGGCGGCGTCTGCCCGGGTGCGCAGGCCTGCGCGCACGAGGATCTCCGGTACCGAGCGCTCCCAGGCTACGGCCATAACGTGACAGCCGGCGACGCCGTCGAGCTCCCGCAGCTGCTGGATGATCTCGACGCAGATCTGTTTGCCGATCTCGCCCTCATCGGATGCTGCTTCCATCCGCGACACCAGTGCCTCGGGGACGTCGACGCCCCAGACGTTGTCGCGCATGTGCAGCGCCATGCGCAGGTGCTTGAACGGGCCGACGCCGATCAACAGCCGCGGCCACGCCGGCAACTCCGCCGCACGGAGCCGGTCGAGGAACGCCGCCACCCGCTCGGGCTGGTAACACAGCTGGGTCTGGAAGAAGTCCGCGCCCGCGTCCATCTTGGCGCGGATCTTGGAGATCTCCGCGTCGAGGTCCGGCGCCGTCGGGTTGGCGGTCGCGCCCAGAAACAGCGCGGGGGCCGTCCCTCGCAGCGGCTCCCGGTCGTCGTTGGCAAAGTGCCCTGAGCGCAGGGCGTCCTGGAGCCGCAGCAGCGCGAGCGTGTCGATGTCGTTGACGGCCTGGGCCGTCGGGTGGTTTCCGATGTGGATCGGGTCGCCGCTCATGGCCAGCGTGTTGTGCAGCCCCAGGGCGGATGCGCCAAGCAGGTCCGAGGTCAGCGCGAGGCGGTTCCGGTCGCGGACGGTGATCTGCATCACCGGCTCGACGCCGTTGTCGAGTGCGATCCGACCGGCCGCCAGGGGTGCCATGCGCGATTGCGCGGTCTGATTGTCGGTGACGTTGGCGGCATCGACCCACGGTGCCAAGAGACGCGCGGTTTCGGAGAAGTCTTCGATCCCGGCGTGCTTCGGCGGGCCGAGCTCGCTGGTCACCGCGAACTCACCGCGGTCCAACACGCGCGCGAGGCGGGTTATGCCGGTCTCATCCACGGGCGGGAGGTTAGCAGCGAGCCCGAGCGCCGGCACGGGGACGACAGACGCCTCCGGGCGCCCTGCCGCTCCGCTCTGAGCGGCCGATAAATGGGCGGTTCGTACCCGCCGGGATCGTGCGTCCTGATACGATCTGAGGCCACGCCGCCGGGCAGCACCTCGCGTGACTTGCCTGCGAATATATCAGAAACGACAGCGATTAGGACGCGACACCATGGCCGACTGGAGCGACTGGTACACCAAGGAAGACCCCACCACGTGGGTCCTGGCGGAGATCTTGCGCGGGCGCGCCCAGGCCGCCCCCGATGCGCAGTTTTTGAAGTTCGCCGATGAGCCGTGGATCAGCTACGGCACGGTCAACTCCCAGGCCAATCAGGTCGCAAACGCGCTGATCGCCCGCGGTGTGAACAAGGGCGAGTCGGTCTCGGTGATGCTGCCCAACTGCGCCGAGTTCGTGCCGGTGTGGTTCGGGATCTTGAAGGCCGGCGCGGTGATGAGCTCGATCAACACCGCCTACAAGGGCGATTTTCTGTCCTGGACGATCAACCTGGTCGAGGCCAAAAAGCTCGTGATCGCCGACGTCTATCTGGACCGGCTGGACCTGATCAAGGCCGAGCTGCCCAAACTCGAGCACGTGATCGTGTTTGCCACCGGCGCCCAAGCGGGCCCGGACCCGGCCCTGACCTGGGAGCCGCTTGCCGAGCTGCTTGGTGGCACGGATGCCGAACCGAACCTCGAGTACTCCTGGACCGATGATGCCCGGATCATGTTTACCTCCGGCACCACCGGGCGCTCCAAGGGCGTGATCAAGCAAAACGCCGCCGACTATTTCTCGGCGCGGGGGCTGCTCGAGGTGATCCGCACGCTCAACGGCACCGCACTGGAGGACCTCGACAAAGAGACCTTCTTTAGCTGCCTGCCGCTGTTTCACTCAAACGCCCAGGTGCTGTCGGCCTATCCGGCCCTGGTGGCCGGCGGGCGGATCGCGTTTGTCGAGCGCTTTTCCTCCTCGCAGTTCTGGCGCCAGGTCGCAGACGCCCAGGCCACGATCTTCAACTCGATCGGCGCGGTGAGCTATTTCATCTACAACATCCCGCCCTCAGAGCTCGATCGCGCCCACCGGGTGCACACCGTGTTTGCCGCCCCTGCGCCCAAGGACATCTACCACGAGTTCGAGGAGCGCTTCGGGGTCCGCTTTATCGAGGGCTACGGCCTGACCGAGACTGGCATGGCCACCTACATGGACCCCACCCGCGACCCGATCCCGGGCTCGTGCGGCAAGGCCAACCCGGGCTATGAGGTCACGATCGTCGAGCCGGGCAGCGACCGGCCGCTTGCGCCCAACACCCCCGGCGAGATCGTCGTGGACATGAAGATCCCCAACATCGTCATGCGCGCCTACTACGGCATGCCGGAAAAGACCGCCGAGGATTTCCGCAACTTGAAGTTGCACACCGGCGACCTGGGGCGCATGGACGCCGACGGCTACATCTACTTTATGGACCGCGTCAAGGACTACATCCGCCGCCGCGGCGAGAACGTGTCATCCATGGAAGTCGAGCGCCAGGTGTCGGACCACCCCCAGATCAAGGAGGCCGCGGTCATCGGCGTCAAGGCCGGCGAGGGCGCATCCTCCGAGGACGAGATCATGGTGGTGTGCATCGCCGAGGGCAGCGCGCCCGACCCGGCCGAGTTCACCCACTGGATGGCCGAGCGCATGCCGTATTTCATGGTGCCCCGCTACATCCGGTTCGTCGACACCTTGCCCAAGACCCCGACCGAGCGTGTCCAGAAGGTGAAGCTGCGCGATGAGGGCATCACCCCCGACACCTTCGACCGTGAGGCCGCGGGTATCGTGGTGAAGCGTTAGGGGAGCGGCAGTGCAACGACCCAACCAGCTGGCAGGAGGATGATTCCGTGAGGACCGACGACACACCGAGCACCGCTGGAGCAGGGCTGTCCCAGGGCGCCGCCGACGGTTTGTCCGACGCGCTGACCTACCCCTACTTCCAGAGCGTGTTCGACCGCAAGAGCCGCCGTGTCGGGCTCGGCATGACGGTCGGCTCGGATGTGATCCCGTACGAGAGCCCGTATGAGCCGGTGCCGCTGACCGAACTCGAGGAGGCGCTGCTGGTGATGGCCGGTGCCGGGCTGAACGGTCTGGCGCTTGCCGACCTGGACCCGGTGCGCGGGATGTCGACCTTGGTGCAGTGGACCAACCGGACCTGGCCGAGCGCCTGCAGCAACCACGGCACCGAGCTGTTTTGGTCGAACGACGCGGGGCTGTGGTGGCTCAACATCTTCGGGATGGTGCCCGAGCCGGGCGAGATCTCGATGCTCTCGGGGCTCACCCTCGAACGGCAGGCCGACATCCTGGTCGACATGTTTCGCCGGGCCCGGGTCAAGCTCAAGGACGGACGGGCGGAGCTCCCGACGACCCTGCCGGGGCTCTTCGACTTCAACCAGTGGAACGCCAATAAGCCTGGCACGACGCTGTTTGTGCCCGTGACGAACATCACCCTCGAGTACATCAACGTGCTGTTCATCTACCTGGCGCGCAGCTACGCCTTCTCGATCGTCGACGAACAGCACGGCGGACGTTCGGCCGGCCTGCAGTCGTGGATCGATTCGGGGCGGGTGGATCGGTCGCGCAAGATGGGCATGGTCGAGCTCGAGCAGCGGGTGTTGTCGATGCTCGTCGTCGAGCAGGCCTTCACCTGCCAGAACATGAACCTGGCCCTGCAGGCCATGGGCCTGGGCGGCTGGACGTTTACCGGCTACCTGCCCAAGTTCGTCATGGGCGGCGGCGATGTCCCGGGGCTCGGGTTCCGCTTTGAGCACGACGCGCAGGGCAACGGCTTTGCCGTCGGCCGGGATGGCGTCGTCGAGGCCTTTGTGCCGCCGTATTACGCGGACATGCATGAGGCCGTCGACGCGTTCATGGAGCTCAAGTGGTCGGCCATGGACCCCGAGGTCGCCAAGCCCTACAAGGACTCCGAGAGCTTCGTGCAGGCCATCCCGCGACCCCACGAGGAGACCGTGGAGATGGTCAAGGCGTACTGCCAGTACGCCTGGGACACCTATGGCCGCTTCCCGGCCTACATCGACCCGATGTACCAGCGGTTGACCTGCCAGGCCCAGCACCTGGATCTCGACTTCTACGCGCACTACTTCCCCGGCGGCGCGGTCACCAACCAGCACGAGCAGCACTTTGCGCGCTGGCATCCGGAGCTGTGCGACGCCCACGGGCGCCCGCCGCGCAAGGGCTAGCGCGACCGACCGACCCGGCGCCGTGTGGCCCGGGCCGGCCTGGTGCACCGGTTCGTCATGTTGACCCCCTTCGAGGCCGATGGACAGTCGTACGCTGACGATCCCACGAGCGGCGCACGCACGTTGCCCGTTGCGCCGACACCGGAAGGGCTGACACCTGCCTGACACAGTCGCTCTGTTCCCGACCTGCATGGGCGATCTCGTCACGCCCGAGACCGTCGAGCACGCCCAGGACGCCCTTGGCGCCTGCGGGTTGGAGGTGCGGCCGGTGCGCGGCGCGACCTGCTGCGGACAGCCGGCGTTCAACGCCGGCTTTCACGACCAGGCCCGGCGCGTGGCCCGCGTGACGCTACGTGCGCTCGCGCAGACCACCGGCACGATCGTCGTGCCGGCCGGCTCCTGCGCGGCGATGATGAGCCGCCACTGGGTCGGGCTCTTTGCGGGCGACCGCGATGCGGAGCTTGCCCGGCAGGTCGCCGGGCGTGTCGTCGAGTTCACCGCCGTGCTGGCGGATCACCTCGATGTGCTCGAGCGTCGCCAGCTGCGCTGGTCGGGTACGGCCGGCTACCACGATTCGTGTCACATGCTGCGCGAGCTGGGCATCAGCGGCGAGCCGCGCGCGGTGCTCGGCTGCGTGCGCGGCCTGAAGCTGGTGCCGCTGGCCAGCGCGGACCGCTGCTGCGGGTTCGGCGGGACCTTCGCGGTGCGCTATCCGGAGGTGTCGGTCGCGATGGCCGATAGCAAGCTCGACGACGCGCGGGCGAACGGGGTGGAGGTGCTGATCTCGGCCGATCCGGGCTGTCTGTTCCAGCTCGGCGGTCGCGCAAAGCGTACCGGCGACGGCCCGCGGGTGATCCATATCGCGACGCTGCTGCACGAGGCGGGTCTGCGGTGAGCGATGATCCGCTGACCGCGTCTACCTTCGCCGAGCGATCGCGCGTCCAGCTCGCCAAACCGTTTCTGCGCGAGGCGGTGCCGCGCGCGACCGACACCGCCGTGCGCGACCTGCGCGCGCGGTTTGCCGGTCACGACTACGACGGCTTGCGGGAGCTCGGGCGCGCGATCCGCGCCCGCACGATGGCGGACCTCGACGGGTACCTCGCCAAGCTCACCGAGGCGTTCGCCGCCAACGGCGTCGAGGTCCATTACGCCGCCGATGCGGCGGCGGCCCGGGAGCACATCCGTCGCATCTGCCGCGAGGCCGATGCCACCCGGGTGGTGAAGGTCAAGTCGATGGCCACCGAGGAAATCGCCCTCAACCCGGCACTCGTCGCCGACGGGCTCGAGGTCACCGAGACCGACCTCGGCGAGTACGTCGTGCAACTCGACGGCGACCGCCCGTCGCACATCATCGCGCCGATCATCCACAAGACCCGGGGCGAGGTGCGCGAGAGCCTCTCGCGGGTCGCCGGACGGGAGCTGCCCGACGACGCGTCCGAGTTGACCGGGTTTGCGCGCGAGCGGTTGCGCGACGCGTTCATGGATGCTGACGTCGGCATCAGCGGCGCCAACTTCGGGATCGCCGAGACCGGCACCGTCGTGCTGGTCACCAACGAGGGTAACGGGCGGATGTGCACCGCGATGCCGCGCGTGCACGTCGCGCTGATGGGCATCGAACGGGTGATCCCGACGCTCGAGGACCTCGCGGTGATGCTGCCGCTGATCACCGGGGCGGGCACTGGGCAGCTGATCACCTCGTACGTGAGCATGTTGTCCGGACCGCGCGGCGAGGGCGAGCCCGACGGGCCCGAGGCAATGCACGTCGTGCTCCTGGACAACGGACGGCGCGCACTGCTGGGAACCGAATTCCAGGACGTCCTGCACTGCATCCGCTGCGGCGCCTGCCAGAACGTGTGCCCGGTGTATCGCCAGGTCGGCGGCCATGCCTACGGGTGGGTCTACGGCGGCCCGATCGGCGCCGTGCTGACGCCGCTGTTTCGCGGCATCGACGACGGGGGCGAGCTCCCGCAGGCGAGCTCGCTGTGCGGCGCCTGCGACGACATCTGCCCGGTCAAGATTCCGCTGCACGACCTCCTGCTGCGCCTGCGCCGTACCCGTGTGTCGGATGGCGCCGCCCCGTGGCGCGAGCGGCTCGCCGCCGAGCTGTGGGCCTGGTCGTGGTCGTCTGCGCGGCGCTATCGCCTGGTGACGCGCGCCGTGGGTGCCGCAGTGCGGCTGATGGCCGCCGCCGGCCTCGTGGCGAGCCTCGGGCCGCTCGGTCGCTGGGCGCGCGGGCGCACGCTCCCACTGCCGGCGCGCCGCCCGTTCCACGCACGCGGCGAGCGTGATGTCTGAGCACACCCAGCTGTGGCGGATGGCCCCAACCGAGCTCGCCCCGCACGAGGATGCGCTGACGCGATTCCAGGCGGAGCTCGAGCTGGCCGGTGGGACCAGTATGCGCGTCTCGGCGGCTGAGCTCATCGGCGAGATCACCGCTGCGCTCGCGGCCGCCGGTGCGCACCGGATCGCGCTGACCGCGGATCTCGACGATGCGCGACCGGCCATCGCCCAGGCCCTGGAGACCGCGCGGTATGACGTGGTGGACTATGAGGCCGTCGCCGGCGACCGCTCCGCCGTCCGGGAGCTCGACGCCACCGTCACCGGGTGCCTCGCCGCGGTGGCGGCCACCGGCTCGATCGTGACCGGCGGGGCCGCCGGACGCGGCGGCGCACTCGTGGCTCCCACGCATGTGTGCGTGGTCGAGACACGCCGGGTCGTCGACGGGCTGGTCAGCCTGATGCGGCTCGCCCCACGCCTCGGGGCAGGGTCGATGATGGCGGTGCAGACCGGCCCGAGTCGGACCGCCGACATCGAGAAGACGCTGATCATCGGCGTCCACGGACCCAAGCGGGTGCATGTTGTGCTCCTGGACGGGGTACTCACCGACTGAGCCATCCCCGCGCGCCGGTCCGAGCGCGCGTGTCCATCGTCCGGATCGTGTTGGCGATGCGTGCCGGCCGGCCCGCAACGTGCGGAAAAAGTTGAGTCATATCGGCTCAGATGTTGTCCGCCACGACTTGACATGAACTGACTAAGATCTATGCTTCAGCAAGTTGATCTATCGGCATCGACGGGCCCCCCGATGGCCCTGTCCAGGAGGCGACACAGCGCATGGCAAAGACGATCGGCATCGACCTGGGTACGACCAACTCGTGCATGGCAGTCCTGACCGGTGGTGAGCCCGAGGTCATCCCGAACTCCGAAGGCGGCCGCACGACTCCGTCGGTCGTGGGTTTTTCAAAGACGGGCGAGCGACTGGTAGGTACGGTGGCCAAGCGCCAGGCGGTGACCAACCCGGAGAACACCGTCTTCTCCGTCAAGCGGTTCATGGGACGTAAGTTCGGCGAGGTTGACGAAGAGATGAAGATCGTCCCGTACGCGGTCATCCAAGGCCCCAACGGAGACGTTCGCATCTCGGCCGGCGGCAAGGAATTCAGCCCGCCCGAGATCAGCGCCATGATCCTGCAGAAGCTCAAGGCCGATGCCGAGGCGTTCCTCGGCGAGATGGTCACCGACGCGGTCATCACCGTGCCGGCGTACTTCAACGACGCGCAGCGCCAGGCGACCAAGGACGCCGGCAAGATCGCCGGGCTCGACGTCAAGCGGATCATCAACGAGCCGACCGCGGCCGCGCTCGCCTACGGCCTGGACAAGGAGCACGACCAGACGATTCTGGTGTTCGACCTCGGCGGCGGGACGTTCGACGTCTCGGTGCTGGAGATCGGCGACGGGGTCTTCGAGGTCAAGTCGACGGCCGGTGACAACCACCTTGGCGGCGACAACTTCGACAAGGCGATCGTCGACTGGATGGTGGCCGAGTTCAAGCGCGACCAGGCGATCGACCTCAGCGCGGACAAGATGGCGCTGCAGCGACTCTACGAGGCCGCCGAGAAGGCCAAGATCGAGCTGTCGACGACGACCGCGGCCCAGATCAACCTGCCGTTCATCAGCGCCGACCAGGCCGGTCCGAAGCACCTGGACCTGCAGCTCTCTCGCGCCAAGCTCGAGGAGCTGACGCGCCCGCTGTTGGAGCGGCTCATGGGCCCGACCCGCCAGGCGGTCACCGACTCCGGAGTCGGCAGCAAGATCGACCACGTCGTGCTTGTCGGCGGCATGACCCGCATGCCCGCCGTTCAGGGGCGCGTGCGCGAGATTACCGGCAAGGACCCGCACAAGGGCGTCAACCCGGACGAGGTCGTGGCTGTCGGCGCCGCGATCCAGGCCGGCGTGCTCGCCGGTGAGGTCAAGGACATCCTGCTGCTCGACGTGACACCGCTGTCGCTGGGCATCGAGACCAAGGGCGGGGTGTTCACCAAGCTGATCGAGCGCAACACGACCATCCCGACGCGCAAGAGCGAGGTCTTCTCGACCGCGGACGACAACCAGACCCAGGTCGAGATCCACGTGCTCCAGGGCGAGCGCGAGATGGCGGTCTACAACCGCACCCTCGGCAAGTTCAACCTCGTGGGCATCCCGTCGGCGCCGCGCGGCGTCCCCCAGATCGAGGTCACCTTCGACATCGACGCCAACGGCATCGTCAACGTGTCGGCCAAGGACCTGGGCACCAACAACGAGCAGAAGATCGAGATCCGCGCCTCGTCCGGCCTCAACGACGACGAGATCCAGAAGATGGTCCGCGAGGCCGAGGCGCACGCGGATGACGACCGGCGCCTGCGTCAGGTTGCCGACGCGCGCAACCAGTCCGAGGCGCGCGTGCACGAGGCCGAGCGCCAGCTCAGGGACAACGGCGACAAGATCGACGCAGCCACGCGCAGCGAGATTGAGTCGGCGATCTCCGCGGCCCGCACCTCGGCCGAAGGCGAGGACGTCACCCAGATCGAGGCGGCCACCCAGACGCTGACCGATGCGCTGCACAAGATGTCGGAGGAGATCTACCGCAAGGCCAGCGCTCAGCAGAGCGCCGACGGCGCCGCAGGCACCTCTGGTGAGGAGACCGTCGAGGACGCCGAATACGAGATCGTCGATGACGAGCCGTCGTCCAACGCCTGAGCCGGGGGAGCCGCGATGACATCGATCCAGCTGACGGGTGCGGTCGCCTGCGGCGGCACCCGTCACGGCGCCGGGGAAGGCACGGTGCACGCGTGATGGGCACCGACGGTATCCCCGATCCGTTCGGACGGCCGCCGGGCCCCGAGAGCCCGCCGCCCGAGGAGCACGCCGAACCGCACGATCTCGAGCTCGACGTCGAGCCACTGCCCACCCATGAGGAGCTCGTCCGGGTGCGTGAGGAGCGTGACGCGTATCTCGAGCAGCTCCAGCGCGAGCGGGCGGAGTTCGCCAACTTCCGCCGTCGCACGGAGCGCGAGCGGGTGACCCAGCGCGCGGCGGTGATCCGCGACGTCGTGCAGCAGATCTTGCCGGTCCTCGACAACCTCGAGCGCGCGGTGGCGGCACTGTCCCAGCAGGACCCGGCCCTGGCGGGCGGGGTCGACATGGTGCGTGCGCAGCTCGCGCATGTGCTGGGCGCCCACGGGCTCGTCGAGGTCGACGCGGTCGGGCAGCCCTTCGACCCGAACGTCCACGACGCGATCGCGTCAGTGCCGTCGGCCGCCCACGCCGAGGGCGTCGTCGTCGACGTCGTCGAGAAGGGCTACCGGACCGACCAGGAGCTCATACGCGCGGCCAAGGTGGTCGTGGCGACGCGTCCCCAGGCGCCCGGCAGCCACTAGCGACGGAAGAACATGGCCGAGGACGACCTTTATCAGGTCCTGGGCGTCACCAAGGACGCCAGCGCCGACGACATCAAGAAGGCGTACCGCAAGCTCGCCCGCAAGTATCACCCTGACCGCAATCAGGGCGATGCCTCCGCGGAGGAGCGCTTCAAGCAGATCTCGCACGCCCACGACGTGCTGTCGGATCCCGACAAGCGGCGCGAGTACGACGCGGCGCGCATGTTCGGAGGCCGCGTACCGCCCGGCGGCGGAGCGGGCGGGGCGGCGGGGTTCGGCGATTTTGCCGATATCTTCGGCGACATGTTCCGGCGCGGCGGCGGCCGCACCGCCGCGAACCAGCCGCCGCCGCGCGGCGAGGACGTCGAGGTCGAGGTCACGCTCTCGTTCGAGCAGGCGATGAACGGCGCGCAGATCGTCGTCACCGCCGACATCGACGCCACCTGCCCGACCTGCTCGGGCTCGGGGGCCAAGGTCGGCACCAGCCCGCGACTGTGCCCGGACTGCCGCGGGCGCGGGGTCACGGGCCGTGACTTGGGCGGCTTCTCGCTCGGGCAAACCTGCCCGCGCTGCCACGGCAACGGGACAATCATCGACGACCCGTGCCCGACCTGCCACGGTGCGGGAACGGTCGCCGAACACAAGCGCTACCCGGTCAAGATCCCGCCTGGGGTCAAGGACGGCACGCGCGTGCGGCAGGCCGGAAAGGGGCAGGCGGGCGTGCGGGGGGGCAAGCCCGGCGATCTGATCGTGATCACGCGCGTCACACCGAGCCGAATCTTCGACCGCAAGGGCGACGACCTGTCGATCGACGTCCCCGTGACGATCTCCGAGGCGGCTCTCGGTGCCCAGATCGAGATCCCCACCATTGACGGCCGGGTCAAGCTCAAGGTGCCGGCGGGCTCGCAGGACGGGCGCGCGTTGCGCGTACCCGGCAAGGGCGCGCCGAAGCTCAGGCACTCCGGGCGCGGCGATCTGATCGCCCGCATCCGCGTGCGGGTGCCAGAATCGCTCAGCGACAAACAGCGCGCCGCGCTGCAGCAGTTCGCCGAGCTCGACGGGTCGAATCCGCGGACGGGACTGTTCGGATGAGCAGCGACGAACCGACCGGCGGCTTCTATTTGATCGGCCTGGTGGCGGAGCTCGCCGGGATGCACCCGCAGACGCTGCGCCTCTACGAGCGCCGCGGGCTGATCCGCCCCAGCCGCAGCGCGGGCCGGACCCGCCGGTATTCCGACGCCGACCTGGCGCGTCTGCGGCGCATCCACGCACTCTCGGAGGCCGGGCTCAACATCGCCGGGATCGAGCGGGTCCTCGACCTCGAGCACCGGCTGGCCGATGCCGAGGAGCGGCTGGCCGGTTTGGCGCAGCAGCTCGAGGCAGAACGCACGGAACATCGTCAAGAGATGGAGCGCGCGCGTCGCGCGACGCGCGCGGAGGTGGTGCTGGTCACTCGCGGCGAGACCGCGTTGGTGCCACTCGAACGGCCGGCCACGCAGAATCGGGGGAGGTAGCACGCATGCCAGTTGAACGGCCAACCGAACGGGCGCAGGCCGCACTCGCAGACGCCGTCCGCTTTGCGGCGGATCGGTCCAACCAACGGGTGGAGCCCGAGCATCTGCTCTTGGCGCTGCTCGGTCAACGCGAGGGCCTGATCGATCCGCTCATCAGCTCGGCCGGCGCCGGCATCGATACGGTCCGTACGGCCGCCGAGCGAGCTGTCGACAAGTGCCCGCAGGTGCGCGGAGGCAACGTCGAACAGCAGCTGTCGCCCGCGTTCGAGCGGGTGATCCGGCGTGCCGGCCAGGAAGCCGAGCGGCTGACCGACGAGTTCATCTCCACCGAGCATCTGCTCCTGGCGCTGGTCATCGAGCCCTCGGCGGCCCGTGACGCGCTGCGCGCCGGCGGGGTGACCGAGGATGCGATCCGCGACGGGCTGACGCACTTGCGCGGTTCGATGCGCGTCACCGACCCGCATCCGGAGGGCAAGTATCAGGCACTCGAGCAGTACGGACGCGACCTGACCGATGCGGCCCGCAGCGGAGCGCTCGATCCGGTAATCGGGCGCGACGAGGAGGTGCGCCGGGTTATCCAGGTGCTGTCGCGGCGGACCAAGAACAACCCGGTGCTGATCGGTGAGCCGGGCGTCGGCAAGACGGCAATCGTCGAGGGGCTGGCCCAGCGGATCATCAGCGGCGATGTCCCGGACGGGCTGCGCGACAAGCGCGTGATCGCGCTCGACATGGGCACGCTGATCGCCGGGGCCAAGTACCGGGGCGAGTTCGAGGACCGGCTCAAGGCGGTGCTCGGGGAAATCGCCGCGGCGGAGGGACAGATCATCCTGTTTATCGACGAGCTGCACACGATCGTGGGTGCGGGGGCCGCCGAGGGGGCCGTCGACGCGGCGAACCTGCTCAAGCCGATGCTCGCGCGCGGCGAGCTGCGCGCGGTCGGGGCGACGACGCTCGACGAGTACCGCAAGCACATCGAAAAGGATGCGGCGCTGGAGCGCCGGTTCCAGCCGGTGTTGGTCGGCGAGCCGACGGTCGAGGCGACCATCGCGATCCTGCGCGGGCTCAAGGAACGCTACGAGGTCCATCACGGCGTCCGCATCCAGGACGCGGCGCTGGTGGCCGCCGCGCAGCTGTCGGACCGCTACATCACGGGGCGGTTCCTGCCGGACAAGGCGATCGACCTCGTCGACGAGGCGGCCTCGCGCCTGCGCATCGAGATCGATTCGGTCCCGAGCGAGCTGGATCAGGTCCAGCGGCGCATCATCCAGCTCGAGATCGAAGAACAGGCGCTCGCCAAGGAGACCGACGCCGCCTCGCTGGCGCGGCGCGAGGCAATTGCCGAAGAGCTCGGGGAGCTGCGCGAGGAGGCCGGCGGCATGCGTGCGCACTGGGAGCTGGAGCGCGGCGCGATCACCCGCATCCGCGACCTGAAGGAACAGATCGAGCAAGCGCGCGGTGAACTGGAGCGGGCCGAGCGGGAGGTCGATCTCGAAGGCGCCGCGCGTCTGCGCTTCGGCACCCTGCCCGAGCTCGAGGCCGCGCTAGAGGGCGCCAACGCCGACCTTGCGCGCAACCAGGCAGAACGGCGCATGCTCAAGGAGGAAGTCGACGAGGAAGACGTTGCCGAGGTCGTGTCCGCGTGGACGCGCATCCCCGTGTCGCGATTGCTCGAGGGTGAGCTGCAGAAGCTCGTCCATATGGAAGAGCGCCTGCATGAGCGGGTGATCGGCCAGGAGGCCGCCGTCGAGGCGGTCGCCAACGCCCTGCGGCGGTCCCGGGCGGGGCTGTCGGACCCGAACCGCCCCATCGGCTCGTTCATCTTCCTCGGGCCAACCGGCGTGGGCAAGACCGAGCTGGCCAAGGCCCTGGCCGAGTTCATGTTCGATGACGAACGGGCGATGGTGCGCATCGACATGTCCGAGTACATGGAAAAGCACTCGGTCGCTCGGCTGATCGGCGCCCCGCCCGGATACATCGGCTTCGAGGAGGGCGGCCAGCTGACCGAGGCCGTGCGCCGCCGCCCGTACGCGGTGCTACTGCTCGACGAGATCGAGAAGGCGCACCCGGACGTGTTCAACGTGCTGCTGCAGCTGCTGGACGACGGTCGTCTGACCGACGGCCAGGGCCGGGTGGTCGACTTCAAGAACGTCGTGGTGATCATGACCAGCAATGTCGGCAGCCAATTCCTGACCGGGGGCATCGACGAGGAAATCGCCGGCGAACGGGCGTTGGGCGTCTTGCGCGAGAGCTTCCGGCCGGAGTTCATCAACCGCATCGACGAGATCGTCGTCTTCCGGCGCCTCACCCGCGAGCAGATCGACGCGATCGTGGACCTGCGGCTGGCAACCGTCATCACGCGCGTCGCCGAGCGCGGCGTGCAGTTGGTCGTCACCCCGGCGGCGCGGCGCGTGCTGGGCGACGAGGGCTACGACCCGGCCTACGGGGCGCGGCCGCTGGGCCGGGTCATCCGAAAGCGCGTCGAGGACGAGCTCGCGCGCGGCCTGCTGGACGGCGCGTTCCAGGAAGGCGACACGGTGCGACTGGACGCCAACGACCTCGGCGCGCTGACGTTGACGGTCGACGACGCGGAACACGCGCAGGCGGCGTAATCGGCCCGATGTGGGGCGGGTGCTCGGCGCCCGACCCGCGCGCTCGCGTCAGCCGAGCATCGTGCCCGGCGCCGGCGGCGGATCGCAGCGCTGCGCGACCTGCGCGCCCCCGGCGGCGAACGAGTCACCGTGGCGGCGCGGCGGGGTCGTCGCGCCGGGCCGCACCGGTCCCAAGTCGGCGATGTGCATCTTCGCGCGGCACACCGGCTGGGCGACGCCGGCGAACGCCCGCTCGGCGGCCCGGCGCGCCGCGTCGAGGTCGCCGGCAAGCACGATGACCTCTTCGTGCTGAAACGGGCCCTCCCAGCCGCTGGACGCGGCCCACATGCGCAGTTCGGTGTCCGACATCTCGGGCTACACGCTAGCGCGGTCCGTCGGGGGCGGGCCGGGCGCGCGCGGTCGGCGGCGCCGGCGCGGCGCGCGTGGCTGGCGCTCGGGGAAGGTTCGCGACAAGAGTGCGCCGGCGCCCCACAGCCCCGTCACTGCGGCCACTGCCGCGATGATGAGCCCGAGCTGGCGGGTCACCCCCAGCGCCGGGTCCGGCGGAAACACGAGCCGGAACAGCACGCACACCGCGACGATGAGCGCCGTGCCGAGGGCGATGCCGGCCATGACACGGCGCACCGGACCGTGCAGCGCGATCTCGCCACGGATGTCGAGCGTCACCACCAGGGCGCTCAGCGCGCAGATGGCCGCCGCCGCAACGGCCAGCTTGGCCCAAGCGGTCGCGTCCCAACCCGTGACGGTGTCCGGCGCGTTGGCCGGACCGATGGCGGTCTGGTACCAGGGCACAAACACGGCGACCACCACAACCAGTGCGCTGACCACGGTGATGACCGACGGGACAAGCAGGGAGCGGGACCTTGGCATCGGCCTAGCGTACCGGCGTCACGCGGATCCGTGGCCGCCCGGACGTGCTTGCCCAGGGCGCCAGCGATCATTGACGACCAGGGCGCGGCGGGCTGCTACGCTCGCACAACGTCGAACCGCGTTGGTTGTGAAGGAGGCTCGCGTGCCAACGTACATCTTGCTCAGCACGCTCAGTCCGCACGGTGTGGGCACCCTGAAGGCGAACCCCATGCGCCTCAAGGAAGTCAACGCGGAGATTGAGCAGATGGGCGCGAAGGTGGTCCAGCAGTGGGCGGTCCTGGGCCCGTACGACTTCGTCAACATCGTCGAAGCCGCAGACGAGAAGGTGATTGCCCGGGTGTCGGTGGAGCTGGCGGCGCGTGGCACCGCGCACTTCCAGACGTTGACCGCGATCCCCGTCGACGAATTCCTGTCGCTGCTGAAGTGATCGCACGCGGATGAGCTTCGGGCGCAAGACGACCAGCGGACTGCTTGTCGTCGGTGGCGTGGTGGTGCTTGCGGCCTCGCCACTGGCTGCGGGAGTGCGGATCGGCGTACGCTCCAAGCTCGCGGCGCTCGCGTACCGCCACGACCCCGTGGCGCCGTTCTGCGCGGCCCCCTGCTACGAGCGCAGCACGGCCGAGGGCGCCGACAAGCTGACCGGGCATACGGAAGCGCTGCCGTGAGCAGCTGGCGGGCCGAGGTACTGATCCCGGCCCACCGCATCGTGGTGGCGCTGCGCGGTGACGATGTCGTCGAGCTGCGCGCGGACGACGGGCCGTCTACCTTCCGCGCGTACCGGGCGCTACCCGACGCGGTCCACGGGATGATTGCCTGGCCGAACACTGTGCTCGTCACCGGTGCGGCGCCGATCATCATCGACCCGGGCTACCAGACCCAGGGCGACATGCTCGTCGCCGCCTTGGCGACGCGCGGCCTGGCGCCCGCGGACGTGCGCACGGTCGTCATGACACACCTGCACTCGGACCACATCTCCGCGGTGCCGCAGCTGGGCCCCGTGGACCTCTACGTCCACGCCGACGAGCTGGAGACCCCCTACGGCCGACGCCAGCGCGGCTGGCTCGACGCGGTCGAGGTGAAGGTCCTCGAGGGCGAACGCGGCGAGATCCTGCCGGGGCTGTGGTGGATCCACACCCCCGGCCACAGTCCCGGGCACATCGCCGTCGTGATCGAGAGCGAGCGCGGGCGCGTCGTCGTCGCCGGCGACACCATGGGGCCCGAGCCCGCCTGGTTTGCCGAGAGGAATCCCCCGGCCGGGCTGGAACACCGCGAACAGCACATCGCGGCCTATGACAAGATCACCGCGCTCGATCCGGCACTGATTATTCCCGGCCATTACGGGCCGATTCAGCGGGGGACCACGTGAGCACTTCGGCGGCGGCGGTACGCCGGCGGCAGATCTACATCGCGGCAGGGGCGAACATCGTCTTCATCCTGAGCCTGTTCTTGCCGTGGTTCGCCTTGGGGTCCTATGACAGCATCAGTGGCTGGAGCGCGCTGCCCGCGCCGTTCGTGATCCTGTTGGCAGCGGCGGTCGCCGTCGTCGGGCTGTTGGCCGAGGTCAACCGGATCGCGCTGCCGGTGCGGCTCGACCCGATCGGCATCGCGGCCTATGCGTCCTCGATCCCGCTCTGGTTCGCCACCACCAACCTGATCAGCGGCGGCGGCACGGGACGCGACTGGGGTCTGGTCGTCGCAGTCGTGGCGGCGGTCGTCGCGACCGTCTTCGCGGTGCGCGTTTGGCGCGAAATCCGGCGTTAGACTCACCCCACGGTGATGCGACCCCGGGGGGAAGCGATGGGAATCACGGACAAGGCCAAGGACGCGGCGAAGGTTGCCAAGGACGCGGCCCAGAAGGGCATCGATCAAACCAAGGATGCAGGGAAGCTGTTCTCGCTCAAGCGGACGCTCAGCAGCCAGACCGAACAGCTCGGGCACGTGGTGTACCGGCAGCGCGAGGGCGAGGCGGGTCTCGATTCCGAGGTGACCCGGCTGGTCGACGAGATCCGCGCCACAAAGGCGGAGATCGAGGCTCTGGAACAGGAATAGCATGGCAGGCGGGTCGGCGCCGACACGGCGCAGGGGCCCTACCGGCATGCTGGCGACATGATCGCGGCGCGCGCCCCGGGCGCCCGCGACGACCCGCCGTCCGGGCACACCGGCCCACGGATGTCCCGCGTGTGACAGCACTATCCCGGCCGCGGGTGGCCACAACGCGCGCCGAAACGTCATACTGGTGCCGTGATCATCGCGATCGTGGTCCTGCTGGCGGCAGCACTTGCCGTCGCCGTCGTGTCCGAGGCGCTTGCGCGCCGCATCCGAAGGCGCAACGCCCAGCTGGCGGCCGACTTGGCGCGGGCGCGCGCCGCGGCCGAGTCGGAGGAGCGTCGGCGCAGGGCGGCGTTCGATCGCCTGCCGGTGGCCGCGCTGCGGGTCGACGGCGCCGGCGTGATCCGCGAGATCAACGCCCTGGCACGCGCGAAGTTCCCACATGTCGGGGCGGGCCAGGGCATCCTGGCCTCGTTCGGAGAGCACCGCTTCGCCGAGGAGGTCGCCCAATCCCTCGCAGCCGGAGCCTCCCGGTCGTTCGAGCTGCGGCTGTTTGCCGAGGAGCGGCGCACGTTTCGCGTGTCGGTCGAGCCGATCCCGACGTCCGCCGGGTCAGAGGCCTTCGTGTTCATGAGCGACTTCACCGAGGCCGTGGCGTACCAGGAACTGCGCAGCCAGTTCTCGGCCAACGTGTCCCACGAGCTGCGCACGCCGCTGACCGGGCTCGCCGGCCTGATCGAGGCGCTCGGCGACGCGGACATCGATCCCGTGACCCACGCACACTTTGTCGACCGCGCCTCCAACGAGATCGAGCGGCTGGTGGCGTTGATCACCGACGTCCTGTTCCTCTCCGAGCTGGAGGCCATCCCGGACGTCGCCCCGCCCGCACGGACCGATGTGCGGCTGGCCGTCGCAAACGCCGTGGAGGCGCTGCGCGATCTGGCCGCCGAGCACGACGTGCGAATCACCGTCGAGGTCGAGACGAACGCGTGGGTCCCGCTGACCGAGAGTATGGCCACGACCGTCGTGCAGAACCTGGTCGAGAACGCGACCAAGTACGGCGGGCCGGCGTCGCAGACCCTCGTACGGGCGACGGTCACCGACGACAGCGAATGGGTCGTGATCAGTTGCCGCGATACCGGGCCGGGCATTGCCGAGCGGCACCTGCCGCACATCTTCGAGCGCTTCTACCGCGCCGACCCCTCACGGTCGAAGCGCCTCGGTGGGACGGGCCTCGGGTTGTCGATCGTCAAGCACATCGTCGAGCGCGCCGGCGGGACCGTGGAGGCAAACTCGCGCGAGGGCTTCGGCACGACCGTCGTGGTGCGGCTGCCGGCGGTCGCACCGGCTCGGCCCGCGGCGGATGCCGCGGCTCACCAGGACGCGTCACTCACATCCACGCGCTAGACTGGCCCGCGGTTGCCCCGCATGGGCAGGTCCCGGATCCGCTGGCTGTCGCGCGCCCACTCTTGCCCGCCGCCAAGGAGTTTGCTTGAGCGTTCCGCTGATGGACATTGGTGCCCAGTATCGTCCGCTGCGCGCCGAAATCGATGCCGCCATCGCCGGCGTCCTGGACAGTGGCCGCTTCATCCTCGGTCCCCACGTGGCCGCGCTCGAGGCCGAGATCTCCGAGCGCCTCGGCGGGCGCCCGTGTGTCGGGGTGGGCAACGGCACCGACGCCTTGGTGATCGCCCTCAACGCCCTGGACGTCGGGCCCGGGGACGAGGTCATCACGACGCCGTACACGTTCTATGCCACCGCCGAAGCCATTGCCCGACTCGGCGCGACGCCGGTGTTCTGTGACATCGATCCGGATGATTACTGCATCGACCCCGAGCTGATCGCCGAGCGCATCACGGCCCGGACCCGGGCGATCCTGCCCGTCCACATCTTCGGTCACGCGGCAAATATGCCCGCCATCCGCGCGGTCGCCGAGCGGCACGGGCTGCCGGTGGTCGAGGACGCCGCCCAGGCCTTCGGCGGTGTCTGCGACGGTACGCCGGTCGGGGCACTTGCTGACATCGCGACGATCAGCTTCTTCCCGACCAAGAACCTGCCCGGCATCGGCGACGGCGGCATGGTCGTGTGCCGCGACCAGGATGTTGCCGACCGAGTGCGCCGGCTGCGGTTCCACGGTTCCGCGGACAAGGTCGTGTTCGAGGAAGTCGGGTACAACTCCCGGCTCGACGAGTTGCAGGCAGCCGTGATCCGCATCTTCTTGCGCCATGTCGACGACTGGAACGACGGGCGCCGGGCGGCGGCGGAGGCCTACGCGAGTGCCGGGCTCGGGGAGTTCATGCAGCTTCCTGCCGAGCGCGCGGGGGTTCGCCACATCTACCACCTGTACATGGCCCGCCACGACGACCGCGACGCCCTGTCAACGGGCCTTGGCGCGCGCGGAGTCGGATCTGCGGTCTACTACGGGATCCCCATGCACCTGCAGCCGGTCTTCGCGGATTTGGGGTATCGCCCCGGCGATCTGCCCGTAGCCGAAGCGTGCGCATCGCGGGCGCTGGCCCTCCCGATGCATCCGAACATGACCGGCGAGCAGGTCGAGGACGTCGTGGCGGCGGTCGCCGAAGTCATTGGACAGGTGCCGGCGCGCGGGTGAGCCAGACCCTCGCGGAACCCGCGGCGGTGCAGGAGGCGGTCTCGGGAGACCCGCGGCCCTTGCGGATCTGGGTCGACATGACCAACTCGCCCCATGTCGTGATCTTCCGGCCGCTGATCGCCAGGATGGTCGCGCGCGGCCATGAGGTGACCGTGACCGCGCGCGATTTCGCGCAGACCCTCGGCCTGCTCGAGCGCTACGGGATTCCGCATGAGGTCCACGGCGCCCACGGCGGCGCCGGCCGGGCGGGCAAGGCGCGGGCGATGGCCTCGCGCACGACGGCGCTGACGCGGTTCGCCCGCCGCGAGCGGTTTGACGTGGCGATCGCCCATGGCAGTACCGATCAGCCCCCGGCCGCCTTCGCGGCGGGGACGCCCCAAGTCACGATGTTCGATTACGAGTACGCGACGGTCATGCACCACTGGAACGGACGTTTCGCCACGCGCGTGCTGGTGCCCAGCGCCATTCCCGAGTGGGCGCTGTGGCGGTACGGTATCCGGGCCCCGAAGCTCGTTCGGTATCCGGGGCTCAAGGAGGAGTACTACCTTGCCGACCACGTGTTCGACCCGGGCGTGATGGATGAGCTCGGCCTTGACGGGTCGCGGGTGATCGCCGTGCTGCGACCGCCGCCGGAGGTAACCCTTTATCACCGCGGCCTGTCCAGCGATGTGTTCTCGGCGACGCTGGGGCGTCTGCTCGACGCCGCCCCGGAGGTTCAGACGGTCGTCTTGCCGCGCACCGAGGACCAGCGCAACCAGCTTGCCGGGAGCGCGGCGATCGTGCCCGAGCGCCCGGTCGACGGCCCGAGCCTTGTCGCGGCGGCCGACCTGGTCGTCAGCGCCGGCGGCACGATGAACCGCGAGGCCGCGGCGCTCGGGGTGCCGGCCTACAGCCCGTTTGCCGGGCGGCTCGGGGCGGTCGACCTCCAGCTGATCGCCTCCGGGCGCCTGCGCCGACTAGAAGATGCACAGGCCGTCGTGGTACAAAAGCGGGACCGAAGCGTGCCGGCGACCCACCGTGACCCGGACGTGCTCGTGGACCTGATGCTCGCCGTCGCGAAGGGGGCGCAGTGACCGATTTCGCCGACGGCCCCGGCAGCTGGGCCGCTCGCACGCTGGCCCATCGGCTGGGCCAGGCGTTCGTCGATGCGTGTCTGCTCGCGTTGAGCTATTGGCTGGCGTTCGAGCTGCGCTTTGACGACAGCATGCCGCACCGCTTCGACTCCCTCTACGGCAAGACTGTGTGGGTCGTCGTGGTCACGAACATTACGGTGTTCGTCGCGTTGCGGTTCTACACCAAGTGGTGGCGCTTCACGAGCCTGCGGGACCTTCAGGCCATCGTCCTCGGCGTCGTGATCGGCGGGCTGCTGGTGATCACGATTCTCAGCCGCTGGCACCCGACGCATTCGCTGCCGGTGCCGCGCGGGGTTCTGCTGATCAGCCTGATCCTGAACTTGCTCTTGATCGGCGGCGCCCGGTTCGCGGTGCGCAGCATCATGGAGCGCCCGCCGCGGGGCGAGCTGGTCGCGACCGGGCGCCGGGTGCTGATCTGCGGCGCCGGCGAGGCCGGCAACATCCTGATCCGCGAAATGCAGCGCAACCGCATGCTCGGCTACATCCCGGTCGGGATCATCGACGACGATCCGCGCAAGCGCGGCCTGCGGGTGCACGGGGTCAAGACGCGGGGCACGCGTGCCCAGCTGCCGCGGATCCTGCGCGAACACCGTGTCGACGAGGTGATCATCGCGATGCCGAGCGCACCCGGCGCCGTGCGGCGCGAGATCGTCGAGGCCTGCCGCAAGCAGGGCGTCAAATGCACGACGCTGCCGGGACTTCCGGAGCTGATCACCGGGGACGTCACGGTGCGGCGCCTGCGGGAGGTCAGGGTCGAGGATGTGCTCGGGCGCGCCCCCGTCGAGGTCGATCTTGTCAAGGTCGCTCGCTACCTGAACGGGCGCACCGTGATGGTGACCGGGGCCGGCGGGTCAATCGGCGGCGAGCTGTGCCGGCAGGTCGCGGCGCTCGGCGTCCGCCGGCTGGTGATGGTCGACCACAGCGAGAACAACCTGTTCGAGATCGAGCTCGAGCTGCGCGACCACGGGCCGACGCACCTGGTCGCCATCATCGCCGACTGCAAAGACGAGGCGTCGATGGCTCAGTGTTTCCGGGAACACCGGCCGCAGATCGTATTCCACGCCGCCGCCTACAAACACGTGCCGATGATGGAGCACAACCCGCTGCAGGCCATCGCCAATAATGCGCTGGCCACCAACCTGCTGGCCGATCTCGCCGAGCGCTTCGACGTCGAGCGGTTCTGCCTGATCTCGACCGACAAGGCCGTCGAGCCGAAGACGGTTATGGGCGCGACCAAGGCGCTGGCCGAGCGGGTCATCGAGGCGCGCGCCCAGTCGTCGCGCACGCGCTTCGCGGCGGTGCGGTTCGGCAACGTGCTCGGCAGCTCGGGTTCGGTGCTGCCGATCTTCCAGCGCCAGATTGCCGCCGGTGGCCCGGTTACCGTGACGCATCCGGAGATGACCCGATTCTTCATGACGATCCCGGAGGCTGTTCAGCTGGTACTCGAAGCCACCGGAATCGCCGAGGGCGGGGATATCTTTGTACTTGATATGGGTGAGCCGGTGCGGATCATCGATTTGGCCCACCGCATGATCGAGTTGTCCGGACGCCAGCCGGGCCGGGATATCCGGATCGACATCACCGGGATCCGTCCGGGCGAGCGCCTGCACGAGGAGCTGTTCAACGTCGATGAGCAGGTACGTCCAACGCGGTATGGGAAGGTGATGCGGGCAACGCGTCCGCCCCTCGAGCCCGACCAGCTGCGGGAGGGTCTGCACGATCTCGAGCGGCGGGTCGCCGCCCGTGATGATCAGGGTCTCGACGAAGTCTTGTGGTCGACCCTCGGGGTGGGCAGGGAGCAGCGCATCCAGGACGAACACCGTTATCTGCAGGAACAGACGAGCACGGAGGCAGACGCGTGACGACTCAAGAACTCATTCGCGCCCGATCGAACGAGTTGCCCGCCGGTGCGTTTCCGGTGCGTTCCGGCGGACTGCTGGCCGGCGTGCACCGGCCGTGCCCCGAGCATGGCGGCGAGTGTGCGTGTGTCGGCCGCTCCGGCGACGGGAAGCTGATCTTCTGGTGCGAGTGCGGTGACCACCACGTGACCGCGCACTCCTAAGCGCGCGCGGCACGGGCGCCTGCGGCGGTGCGACCGTGGGGACGCGACCCTCGCTCACCGCTCGCTATGATTGCCACTAATGCCGGTGTTCATCTGCCCTAACTGTGCGCGGAGGTCCGCATCGTCCGAGCGCAATGAAAACGGCCAGCCGCTGGGATGCGCCAAGTGCGGCTTCGGATTCCTGTTCGAGCTGCTCGAGGACTACTACGCCGGGCCCGCCACCGCGCTGATCGTCTGCGACGCGGAGCGGCGCATCATCGCCGCCGGCCATGCGGCGACCCCGGTCACCGGCTATCGCGAGGGCGACCTGATCGGCCATGAGGTCGTCAGCCGGCTCGGGCTCGGCAACTTCCCCAAAGGCGACCCGGCCGCGACCGCGATGGAGTGGGGCGTGCGCCAACTGAACGTCGATTGCACCTTCCGGCCCGCCGGCGTCGACCACGACCAGCCGGTGATCGCCGATTTCTTTCCCGCCTATGACGGCGATGGCGGGCTCTTGGTCGCGGTGACGCCGCGGCTGGAGGTCGACGAGGACGACGACGGCAACCCCCGCCACTAGCGGTACCCGACCAGGAGGCAACGAGGTGGAGCGACGGCAACTCGGGACGACGGATCTTGAGCTGTCCGTCGTCGGGCTCGGCACGTGGGTGTTCGGCGGGCGCTGGGGCGGCGCCGAGGACGCCGATTCCGTGGCCGCGTGCCACGCCGCGATCGACGCCGGGATCAACTGGATCGACACCGCCGACATCTACGGGCAGGGGCGTGCCGAGCAGATCATCGGCACGGTCGTACGTGCGCGCTCCGAGGACGTCATCGTCGCCACCAAGGGCGGCGTCGCGTGGGAGCTCGGCAAGGGTGGCCTGACGATCTGGCGCGAGGCGTCGGGTGACTACCTGCGCCGGGCCCTCGACCGCAGCTTGCTCGCGCTGGGGCTCGATCACGTCGACATCTATCAGGTCCACTGGCCGGTTGCCGGCGTGGACCCTGCGGACACCTTCGGCCCGCTGATCGAGCTGCGCCAGGCCGGCAAGATCCGGCAGATCGGCGTGTCGAACTACTCGGTCGCCGACTTGGAGGCCGCCGTCGCCGTCGCGCCGATCGCCAGCTACCAGCCCGGTTACCACATGATGCGCCGAGAGATCGAGGCCGCCGAGCTCGAGTGGTGCGCGTCCCATGATGTGGGCGTCATCGCCTACGGGGCGCTGGCCCACGGGCTGTTGACCGGCAAGATGGATGCCTCGACGCGCTTTCCGGACAACGACTGGCGTGCGGCAAGCGAGTTCTTCACCGACGACGCGTTCGCCGAGCGCGTGCAGGTCGTGCGGGAGCTCCAGGAACTCGCCGCCGAGCGTCCGGGCGGGGTGGCGGAGCTCGCGGTGATGTGGGTCCTGCGCCGTCCCGAGATCACCGCCGCCATCATCGGTGCGCGCAACGCCGCGCAGGCGCACGCCAACGCGGTCCTGGCCGGCGAACCATTGAGCGAGCAGGAAACCCGCGCGATCGACGCGGTGCTGGCCGCGCACCCGGCCGTCGATCGTCCCTACGGACACGGCGAGCCGCCGGCGCGGACCTGATCGGAACGCGCACGGGCGCCCTGGCGCCCGCGCGGCGGACCCCCTGTCGGGGCGCGTGGTTGCGACCTACCATCCCGTCTCGGGGAAGGTCGATCCGCGAGGAGGGCAGCAGATGAAGGTCGCGATCGTCGGTGCGACCGGGATGATCGGTCGCCGACTCACCACGGCGCTCCTGGCACGCGGGCATGAGGTCCTGGCGATTTCGCGTCGCGGCCAGACGGTGGCCGACGCGCCCGGCGTCGCGTGGGATCCTGCCACGCGGCCGGGTGATCCCAGCGCGCTCGCAGGCGTGGATGCGGTGGTGAACCTGGCCGGTGCCAGTATCGGCGGCGGCCGATGGACGGACGAGCGTAAGCGGGAGATCGTCGACAGCCGTGTCGTGACCACGAGCCGACTGGTCGAGGCGATCGGGACCGGGGGGCCGCGGACGCTGATCAACGCCAGCGCGGTCGGGTACTACGGCGAAACCGACGCACCCGTCGACGAGGCCGCGCCGGCGGCTGACGACTTTTTGGGCGTGACCTGCCGCCAGTGGGAGGCCGCGGCGCTGGCGGCCGAGCGCAACGGCGTGCGCGTGGTGCTGCTGCGCACCGGCGTCGTGATCGCGCGCGAGGCAGCGGTGCTCAAGCGCCAGCTGGTCCCGTTCAAGCTGGGGCTCGGCGGCCCCATCGGCGGTGGGCAGCAGTGGTGGAGCTGGATCCACATCGACGATGTCACCGGGTTGATCCTGTTTGCCTTGGAGCACCCCGCGGTGCGCGGACCGGTCAACGCCGTCGCTCCGCACGCGGTGCGCCAGCGTGAGTTTGCGGACGCGCTCGGGCACGTGCTCGGCCGTCCCACGGTGCTGCCGACGCCCGGGTTCGCGCTCAAGCTGGCGATGGGGGAGGCCTCGGCGATCGCCCTGTCCGGCCAACATGTCATCCCGCGCGCGGCGACGGCGGCCGGCTACGTCTTCACCTACCCTGACGTCGAGTCGGCTTTGCGGGCGGAGCTCACCTCCGGCTGAGTCCCCGACCGCGTCCTAGGTTGGGTTGCCGAAGGCGCGATTGAGCTCGACCTCGAGCTTCAGCCAGTTCTGGCGGATGTACTCCGAGGTCACGCGGTACTTGGCGCCCGGCAGCCCGCGCGCGAGCTTGACCCGGTCCTCGGTGGGGTTTTCCTGGATGTCCTCGATGAGGCGCCGGTATTCGCCGATCAGCTCCGCGAGCTCAAAATGCTTGAGCTGGGTCTCGGCCAGCAGGTCTTCGATCGTCGCATACACGTCGGTGTCGTGGTCAGCCATGGTCCGCACCTCAGGTACCGAATGACGGGGCCCCGATGCTACCCTAGGGGCGTCTCGGGGGATTAGCTCAGCTGGGAGAGCGCCGCCTTTGCACGGCGGAGGTCAGCGGTTCGATCCCGCTATCCTCCACTCCAAAGACACGCCGAAAACGCCTTGTCCTTGGCGGGTTCAGGTCATCGGTGCACGCGGCCGAATGCAGACAATATGGGTCAACATGGACCAGACTGGTCCCACGTTGGTCCCGGGTGCGCCGAGTCGCCGCGGCCCCATCCGGCACGCCATGCCTCAAGAAGAGCACCGGCGCCAGCAACTTCGTCGGGCAACGCATGCTTGGCGTCGCGGCGGGTGACCATGGCCACATCCGACCAGGCGCCGACCGACGCGCACCACGCCCCCGGGGACGGACGCCCACCCTCAAGGAGCACACGGCCCAGGCGTGCCGAAGATCGTGAAATCGGGGCAACGGCTCATCGGCCCCCTGACGAATGCGATGCCAGCCGCATCGCGGGACGCCGGTCGCACCGAGTGGCAGGCCGCGTCAGTCCGCGAAGACCAGCTCGCCATCACGGGGACGCCCGGTCGCCAGCCGGCGACCGCGCGCCCTCGACCGAGTGAAGAAAATGCTCACGAGATACCCCGGACATGGAAGCGACTCGCGGCCACGGTGAGGGTTTCCCACTAGATTCGACGACGACGTGTCTCAATCGACCAGAGGGTCTCCACGCGCAACGCACACCTCGCCATCCGACCAGGGCGGGCCCATTGGCAGGCGTTTACCCATGGATGATGCTGGTTCGCGGCCCCGAGACCGTAGTCCTTGGGCGTGGCGTCGCATTGGTTCTGGATGCCCACGGCGATCCGAGTACGACGGATGCCGATGTCCCGAGACCGAACATCGCGAACGTCGCACCAGCGAGGGGGCGATGGCACGGTTTGTCACCGAGCGTGGTCTGTTGGCATCGTTGGCGCTCGGCGGTCTCGTTGTGCTCGGCGGTTCGGCAGTCGCGTCACCGAGTGGCACGCAAACTTGGAGCGGCGACTGGACGACGTCGACTGGCGCGTTCGGCTTGCGACACGACACCGCGGCCGTCGGAGCTCCGCTCCTTAAAGCGATCGGCGGAAAACCGTGCGCGGCACCGTCGGACTACTTCGACGGTGGCTACTACGACCCCCCAATCCCCCCCGGTGACGCAGGGAAACTCCGGGGCTGCACGAAGGCACCGTACCGTCTCGTCGGCCGCTACCAGAGCGATTACAGCCCGAGCAATGCTGGCTCGTTCGACATCACCATCGTCGGCGCCGCCGCCCGAAACACATTCAAGGGAACCTATACCCCTGACGGTGGGAAGCCGGTGCCGTGGAGCGGCTCGTTCCAAAAGGACTTTGCGGGAGATGGCGCTAATGACCCCCTCGCCGGCGCCAACGCCGGCCCAGCAGGCGCCGGCACCGCACATCTCGAGTGGAGATGGGCCCACGGGTACTTCACGCCGCTCATCGCGACACTCAAGAACCATGCGACCGTGCGCCTGTGTAACAGCGGCGATACCTACACCAAGCCATTCACCCTCAGCGGCGACACAACCCTGCCCAAGAACCTAAGCCTGGCGCCCGGGCGGTGCGTCAGCTTCACGGTGCACAATCCGACCAAGGGCACGATTAGGATCCGGTTCGGCGGCGACATCCATTCCCGGGACATCGGGTATCTCTACATCCGGCCTCAGGGTTTTCGTTGATCGCCGATTCGCGCCCATATCGCCCCGTCGCTGGCTCGGTGGGCGCACACGTCCGCAGGAAATGTTCGGTGCAGCGTGCCAGGGACATCCAATCACCGGGCCGACGGCGTTCTTGAGCCCCTGGTGGACAGCCGTTTCGCTGTCCCACACGCGATGCTCCGACAGCACCGTCGCGACAGCCGGACCCCCGTCGCTGGCCCCCATCGGGGACCACGGGGTTCAGCCACCAAGCTCGCGCTCCCCACCAGACCCCCAAGCACCAGCGGCGTGCGTCTGAGGCGGTCGGCTCGGCTGCCGACCGTCCCGCGACGACGAGGTGCCCGGTGCCGAATCCCCCTGCCGCGCCACGGCGCACGCTGCGCCGTCCGCGGAGTGGCCGATGACGCTCGCCGCCCTCGTGGACCTGATCCTGATCGCCGTGGTCGTCTCGGTGAGCCCGTTCCCGCTGATCGCCATGATCCTGGTACTCATCTCCCGGGCGGCGGTGCGCAACGGGGCGGCGTTTCTCGCAACGGTCGCCGCCGCTGCACTGGTCGTTCCGGCGGTCATGGCTCTGGCGGTCGACGCGAGCGTCGACGATGCCGGCGGTGACGGCTCGTCGCTCAAAGCCTGGGCGCTGATCGCGCTCGGGAGCGCGTTGCTCGGACTGGCAGCCAAGAACTGGTCACGGCGCGATGAGCGCAAGGTCCCGGCCGTATTCGACAGGGTCGCGCAGACGGGCACGGGCGGGGTCATCGCGCTCGCGGCGGGCGCCACGATCGCGAACCCGAAGAACCTGGTGATGTACCTCTCGGCGGGCGCAACGCTCGGGGCGCTCGATCTCCACACCGGGCAGACGCTGCTGCTGGCGGCGATCTTCTGCGTCGTAGCGACGCTGCCGCTTTGGGTGTCGCTGGCCTACCTCGTCGCCGGTCGGGCGACCGCGCGCGGTCGCCTCGAGCGGCTGAAGGACTGGCTGATGCAGCACAACAATGCGGTTATGGCTGGCGTCCTAGCCGTGCTCGGCGCGATCGTCATCCTCAACGGGCTGAGCGCCCTCTAGGGTCGGCCGGCCGCGTACGGCTCAGCGACGGGCAGCCCGCCCCGCTGGCCCAAATCGGTGAGCCACCGGCACATCAGCCGATGCATCGACTCGGCTCCGACGATCGGCGCATCCGGCACGTGCCATTCGGCCGGCACGAGGGCGAACGGATACGACTGGCTGCCGCCGAGGCCGCCGTGGGAACCGACGAACTCTTCGAACGCGGGCACCGCGCCGCGGGCAGGGTCGTATCGCGCGTTGACCATGATGTCGGCGACGTACGCGAACCCGTCGGTCCGCTGGACATGGGCGATGGCGTTGGGCCCGTAGTCGCCCAGGGGATCGTCGCCCTCCACCCCGCCGGTGGCAAGGTTCCGGACGCCTGCGGGACCCAGCACGAGACTTCCCTGGACCGCGGAGTGCACCAGCAGGAAGCCGATGCCCGGGTGGCCGCGGAGCCCCTCGACCAGCCCCGGATAGCGGTCATTCATGCGCTCCAAGCTGCAGCGGCCAGGCTCGTCGGTCAGATAGACCAGACCGAGGCACCCCGAGGCCATCACGGTCAGGTTCGCCTCGCCCGGTTGCGGTTGGGCGCGCTTCCTGGCGCGGGCGGCCTCCGGGCCGAGCGCGACCGACCCGTCGACATCCTTGCCGCGGGTGGCCGTGCGTACGGCGGTTCCGAGTGCCCCCGACGACGCTCCCGCCTCGGTCACCGACGCGCTCAGCAGCCCCCAGCCCTCGTCGTCGTGCAGGGTCGACTGCACGCGCTGGTCCCCGGTCAGGCGCGTCACCAATTCCTCGAGGGTCTCGCCGTAGCGCTGCCGGAAGGGCGTGCCGTCAGTCTGACCGTGGTCGGACAGGATCACGAACTGGTATGGCCGCGGCGCGGTCTCGGCGGCGCGTACGATGCGCCCGAACTGCTGATCGAGCTGGGACAGCGCATGCAGCGTCTCGGGCCGCTCGATCCCCGAATGGTGGGCGATCTCGTCATACCCGACGAAGGTCGAATAGCCGACCGAGCGACCCGCGAAGATGTCCGAGATCAGTGTGGCCGCGGCCAGGTCGCGCTGGATGACGGTGGTCCACGCCCGCACCAGCGGGTAGAGCCCGCCACGCCGAACGCGCGGGCGGATGTCCCGGCGACGCGTCTGGGCAGCCGCCCAGACCTCGCGCGTCGCGTCAACCACGGTGAGGATGAACGTGCGAACGATCGCGAACGGGTTGGCGAAGTAGGCGTAGTAGTCCTGGCCGATCCGCCCGCGGTGGCGCTCGGTGATCGTGCTCAGTGTCAGCAGCGTGTGTGCGGCATCGCCCGAGAACATGTTGGCGCGGCTGACGCCGTCCTCGGCGAGTAGGCCGGAGCCGTCGGAGATCCGGGACTCGATGGCAGCGGTGTCGCGTGGGTGGTTCGAGACCATGGGGGTCCCACGATCCTTCTCGAACCACCGAAACGCCGGCATGTTGGCGTTGTTGCCGTGCAGTATCCCCGCCTGGCTCGCGCCGGTCTGGCTCGACCAGTCGCACTCCCACTTCATGAGCCGGTGCGATCCCTCGTCGAGCCAGCGGCTGAGCTCCGGGACGTGGCCGTTGCGCATGGCGCGTTGGATCACTTCGTAGGCGAGCCCGTCGATCTCGAGAAACAAGACCCCGGGCACCTCGCTCGCCGGAGGCGCGTGCCGCTGGGCCGCCCGCCGCACCACTCCCTGCCAGTAGGCGCCCTCGTCGTCGATTCCCAGCAGGGTCGACACCGCGACGTTGACGACGGTGACGACAAATGCCAGCGCGATGCCCCACAAGATCCCGCTGACGTGGAAGTCGGAGGTCAGCTGCCCGGCGATCCAAATCATCGCCCCGGACAACACGAGGCTGCCGAGCCCGAGGGTGAGCGCGCTGAAGGGCAGCACGAGGCGACTCAGCGTGGGCCAAATGATGGCGTTGACCAACGCGATCAGGATGACCGCGATGAAGGCGCCGAACCCGTGCAGGGTGATCCCGGGCAGGATCAGCGCACCCAGGCGGACCCCGAGTACGTCGATGACCAGGACGAGAGCGGCGCGGGCGACGGTCGATCGCCAGCTCGGATGGCGCGTCGCCGCGCGTCGCGCGCTGCCCGCCGGGTCAGGCAACGCGACCACCAACGCGCCCCCCGCTGATCGTCTCGCGCCACCGCGGGACGCCCGTCACGATAGCCATGCCTGCGCGCCTACCAGCGCTCACGATGCACGACGTCGTCGAAGCTGCGCCGGTCCATCCGGGTCAGCGGAGCGAGCGGCTTGTCGGCGGGGTAGCCCAGTGCGAGCAGGAAGGCCAGATGGTGGGTCTCCGGGATGTCGAGCAGCGCCCGCGCCAGTTCCTGGTCGGCGACCGCGGCATGGCCGCTGCCGATCCCGAGGTCGGCGGCCGCGATGGCCATGACCATCGATGCCTGCCCGAGGTCGAACTGGATCAGCCCGGCCTGGCGCGCATCGGTGGCATTCGGTGCGACGATCGCGATCGTCGCGGCCGAGTGCGCGATGTGTCCGGCGCCCTGCCAGACCTTGGCGAGCGCGACGAGTCGGTCCGGCTCGGCCACGAGGATGAAGTCCCACGGCTGGGTGTTCCGGGCCGAGGGTGCCCGTCGTCCGGCCTCGAGGATCCGCCGCAGGGCATCCTCGGCGATCGGCTGGTCGCTGAACGAGCGCACGTTGCGGCGTGCGCGGATGGCGTCCCAGGTTTCCATCAGATGCTCCTTGGAGTGGCGGGCCGGCGGCGCGCCGCCGCGCGGGGCAGTGCGCGCATCGTGCTCAGTCTCGCAGCCCGAACAGCGTCGTGACGACCCAGCTGACGATGGACACGATGATCGCGCACTCCAGCGCGGCGATAGGGCCGCTCAGCGACACGCCGGGGACCAGCCATGCCATCAGGCCCAGCATTGCGGCGTTGATGACGATCAGCACCAGGCCCAGCGTGATGACCACGAATGGCAGCGCGAGGAGCTTGATGATCGGCTTGACAACCCAGTCGAGCGCGCCGAGCACCGCACCGGCGATGATCAGCGTCGGCCAAAGGTGGTCGATCTTCAGCCCGTGGACGAACTGCTCGGCCACCCACAGCGCGATGACGTTGGTGACGAGCAGCAGGCTGAGTCGCTTCACGGCAGGCACGGGACCGAACTCTAGACCACGCGGGCGACCGCCCCGAGCGGGCTCGGCGTGTTACCGGGCTGCAACATCGACGCTTCGGCGGCAGCCGTTTGCCGCCAGTTGCGCGGAACCCGCATGCTGTAACGCCCCAATCGCCCCGTTCGGGGGCTTTACGCGCGCCCCCGGCAAGGGGTATATCGTCTCCTGGCGGACCTCCACGGCTCTGTGGAGTACGCTTACCGACGAACGCCCCCTTCAGGGGAAAGAATTGCGCGGAACAGTAGTGACGTCGTAAGGCATGAGATTCGGCCGAGATGTCCAGGGTTTCCTCGCCGAAAAAGGTGGAAGTAGCATGCCGGAAGGCGTCGTAAAGTGGTTCAACGCTGACAAGGGCTTTGGGTTCATCACCCCGGCCGATGGCGGTAAGGACCTGTTTGTGCATTTCTCCGAGATCCAGGCCTCGGGCTATCGGACCCTCGAGGAGGGCCAGCGGGTGTCCTACGAGGCCGGCGAGAGCCCCAAGGGCCCTCAGGCCCAGCAAGTCCAGATCATCTAGTACCACGCCACGTCGCGGGGCGGGCAACCCACCCCGCGACGTGGCAGGTTCGTGCGTCCCGACCACCGCTTCAGGGACGCGTTGGTTCCACGGCGCACCGACATCACGCCCGCCGGGCCGCACGCCGATCCGACACCGTGGCACGCGCCGTGCCGCCGCCTACGCGGCTGCCCGGGGCAGGAGTCGAACCCGGTGCGCGAATGTCGGCCGTCGCAGAACGGCTTGTTCCCAGAGTGGCCGCAGCGGCACGGCCCGATGGTCGCCTGCTCGGTCGCGAACCGACCGTCTTCGGCGTCGGTCAGGGTGACCGCTCCGGTCACCAGAAGCGTACCGTTGTCGGAGGTGCGGATCTTAACGTTGCTGACGAAGAAGGCTCCGTGCAAGGCTCCTTGCCTGGGGCGGTGATCGATGGACCGCCGGCGCGGGGGTTCCGACGCGCACCGTGGACCCTATCGACCAAGCCGGGCAGGCCGCTCGGACGCACTCCGATACCGTTCGGGTCGCCGATGCCCGCGCGGCGCCCGGCTGGCCGCCGATGCCCCTGGGATTGGGAGAAATGACGCTCCTTGCGTACCATCGGGGAATGTCAGTACGGATGAGGACGCCGTGCATTTAGTTCCGGGCGAGCAGTTCGGCCAGTACATCATCGAGGCGGACCTGGGCCGGGGCGGACAGGCGGTCGTCTACCGGGCGCGTCAGATCGGTACGGAGCGGGACGTCGCGCTGAAGGTGTTCAACGAGCTCGACGACGCCGGCAAGCTTGCGCGGTTCCGGCGGGAGGCCGTCGCCGCCGCCCGCGTCGACGACCCGCGGATCGTGACCGTCTATGAGTCCGGCGACGTCGACGGCGTGCCGTTCATCGCGATGCGACTCGTTCCGGGGCCCTCGCTGGCCGAGCTGGTGGCGCGCTTCGGTGCGCTGCCGCCGCAGCGGGCCGTCACGATCCTCGACGACGTCGCCTCGGCTGTCGACGCCGCGCATGAACACGGGCTCGTGCACCGCGACATCAAGCCGGCCAACGTGTTGCTGGATCTTGACGACCGCGCCTACCTGTCGGACTTCGGGGTCGCCCGGATGGATGATCTGCCCGGCCTGACCCGGCGAGGCGACTGGCTGGGCACCGTGGAGTACATCTCGCCCGAGCAGGCGGCCGGTCACGGTGCAACGGCGGCATCCGACATCTACGCGTTTGGGGTCCTGGCCTTCGAGGTGTTGTGCGGGCGACCGCCGTTCGTGCATCGGCAGGCCAGCGCCGTGCTGCTCGCCCACGTGCGCGAGCAGCCCCCGTCGGCACTCGCGGTGAATCCGCACCTCCCCGATGGCCTCGACGACGTCTTGGCGCCCGCATTGGCAAAGGATCCCGACGACCGACCGGCCCGTGCCCAGCAGGTCGTCGAGGCCCTGCGAGAGGCGCTCGCCGGATGGGCGGCGCCCACTCCGGAGCACGCGCGGACCCTGGTCGCCGCCGGTGGTTGGACGCGTGTGCTGACCGGCGATACGGGCGACGGCCCGACCCGTGTCGGCGGCAGCGAGGACCGGACGCGCGTGCCGGGGGCCGACGACCTGACCCGCGTCGACGGCGCCGGCGCGGCCACGCTCGTCGCGCCCGTCGAGCTGCCGCCGATCGACATCGCCGACCCCGAGCCCCAGCGGACCGGTCGCCGTCGCCGTGTCGCGGTGGTCTCGGCGTGCGCCGCGCTACTGGTCGCCGGCGGCGCAGGCGGATGGGCGATCGGGAATCGCGGTGCCAGCTCGCAGCACGCGTCCGGATACCGCAGCGGCTACGCGCACGGGCTGTCGGTCGGCCGGAGTGTGCCGGGCGCATCACCCGGACAGTTCCGGGTTGTGCACGTGGACGCCGCCGGGAAGGCCGAGTACGTCGGCAAGCCGTTCGGCACGGGTGACTGCATCAAGGTCACCGGCGCCAACTCGATCGACAACATCTCCTCGTCGTTCTTCGGACCTTGCGGGTTCCTGGCGGGGTAGCGGTGCACCCCGTCGGCGGTGGGCGCGGCCGCGCTACGCTGCCCGCGTGAGCGAGCCCGATCACTACTTGGCCCTCGGCGTGGCACCCGACGCGACGACCGATGAGGTCCATGACGCGTGGCGCTTCGCGGTGCAGGCGTTCCATCCGGATCGGTTCACCGACCCCGGACTGCGCGAGAAGGCGGACCGAATGGCCCGGCGAGTGAACGCCGCCTGGCAGGTGTTGGGCGACGCCAACCAGCGCGCCCACTACGACCGCACGCGGCAGGCGCCTGCCGCGTGCGTACCCGAGCGCGAGCTGCCGTGTCCGTCGTGCGCCACGTTGAGCGCGATTCCCGATCAGCAGGGTGCGGCGGCGTCGGTGCGCTGCCCGGCGTGCGCGCAGGAGTTCACCGCGATCGTCGGCGCCCATCTGGTCGGGCGGCCGGAGCTGGAGATGCGCTTTTTGGCTGGCCGCTACCGGCTCGACCTCGCCGACGACGCGGGGCGGCACACACAGGTGCGCGTTCGCCGGCTGCCGTCCGAGCTCGCGCTCGCCGAGGGCGAGACGCTCTCGCTGGTGTTCCGCCCCGACGGCCGCACCGTCCGGTACATCGTCGTCCACGGCGCGCGGACCGACATCGGCTGGAAGGTGGGATGAGCACCGTACCGGTCCTCGGCGTCTGTGCGCCTCTGCAGCGTGCCCAGTGGGGGGTCTGGGACCTGCCGGCCGCGGTGGTTGCCGCCAACTACCTCGAGGCCGCGTGGGCCGAGGGGGCACGCACGCTCGTGATCCCTCCGGACCCGGCGCTCGTCGACGATCCCGCGTCGGTGCTCTCCCGCATCGATGGACTGATTCTTTTGGGCGGGGCCGATGTTGCCGCCGACCGCTACGGGGACGTGGCGCATGCGGAGAGCGAGGCCCCGGAGCCCATCCGGGATGCGGTTGAGATCGCCCTCGTGCGTGCCGCGATTGCCGACGATCTGCCGACGCTGGGCATCTGCCGAGGGCTCCAGATCATCAACGTCGCCCTCGGGGGCACGCTGCGCCAGCATCTTCCCGACGAGCTGGCCAGCGACGTCCACCGGCGCCAACTTGGCCGCTTCGCCGGCAATGAGCACGACGTGCGGCTCGTGCCCGGGTCACTGGCGGCCGACGCGACGGGCTCGCAGGTGCACCACCGGGTCGTCTCGCATCACCATCAGGCGGTCGGTACGCTGGCCGACGGGCTCACCGCCACCGGGTTTTCCGAGGACGGCATCATCGAGGCGCTCGAACGGCCCGAGGGCTATCTGCTCGGGGTCCAGTGGCATCCCGAGGCGGACCCGGCCAGCACGGTGATCAAGAGCCTCGTGCAGGCGGCCCGCGCCCGGCAGGACCGGGCGACGAAGACGCGCAGAATTTAGCCCCAGATCAACGCGGGGGCACGCGTTGATCTGGGGACGTGAGATTTCGGGGATGACCAGGTCGGCAGTGCACTCCACCCCGTCGTCGTTGTCAAGTATGCCCGGGGTCCGTGCGCGGTTCGTTGGCCCTGTGGCGAAGATCTCGCGCCCCAGCATCGACGCACGGCGAACTCGCGGCCGCGGGATGCGGCGGGCTCAGGCCACGGCCGGCTCCGTGCTGACTGCCCTGGCGGGCAGCGTCACGACGAAGGCCGCTCCGCCGCGCACCGACTCGCCGACCACGACATCGCCGCCCAGCGCACGCGCGAGTTGGCGGCAGATGGCCAGGCCGAGTCCGGCGCCGGTGCGTCCGTCTGGCGATGGCTCGGCATGAAATGCGGTGAAGATGACCTCGCGCTGGTCGGGCGGGACGCCCGGTCCGGAATCAGAGACGGTCACCGTGACCCCGCCGTTGCTGGACGGGTGCGCCTCGAGCGTCACGACACCACCGGTGGGCGTCCAGCGGATCGCGTTCTCGAGGAGGTTGTCGACGATCTGCCGGAAGCGCTTGGGGTCGGTCACCAAGGCCGGCAGTTCGTCGATGCGATCCTCGAGGGCGACCCCGCGCTGTTCGGCCACGGCGACCTGTGCGGCATGGGCATCCTCGAGCACGGCCGTCGTGTCGATCGTCGTCGGGGCGATCCGGAACTGGTCGGCGTCGATGCGCGCCAAGTCGAGCAGGTCGCTCACCATCGAGGACAGCCGCGTGGCCTCACTCTCGATGGCCCCCAGGGACCGGTCGACCTGATCGGCCGGGACGATCCCGTCGCGCAGCGCCGCGACATGGCCGCGGATGGCGGTGAGCGGCGTGCGCAGGTCGTGGGTCACGTTCATCAGGAACGCACGGGAGCGATCTTCCCGCTCGCGCAGGCGTCCGACCATCGTGTTGAACGCCGTCGCGACGTGATCGAGCTCCTCGGTGCCGGCGGGCGGGACGGACGCGGTCAGGTCGCCGCTCGCCACGCGGCCGGCGGCGGCTTCCATCTCGCGCAGCGGGCGCGTGAGGCGGCTCGTCACCCACAGCGTCAGCGCGAGCGCCGGGATCAGCCCGATCAGCGTCGCCAGCAGCAGGGGCGGGGCCACGTCGGACCAACTCGTCGAGACCGCCGACGTCGGCTTGGTCAGGATGACCGCGCCGAGGGATTGACCGTCGACCATGATCGGTGCCGCGGTGGCGACGGTGGGCGATGTCGCGCCAGGCGCCTTGAAGTCCACGTGCTGGTAGCCCTGGCGCGCCAGCGTCTGGGCGTCGATGTGCACTTCTGTCGCCGGCAGCAGGTTCTCAAGCGGCTGCTTGGTACCGGGGCACAGGGGCGGCGAATCGACGTAGAGATGCGCGCCGGGGCCGACGAACGCCTCCAGGTCCGCAGGGGTGTAGGTGCCGCACACGCCCTTGAGGGTCTGCTCGAGCGTCTCGGTGCCGATGACGTCCGCGATGCGCACGGCCTGCTCGTCGAAGCTCTGGCGGCTCGCCTGCGCCGTCTCGGATCGGATCAGGCTGGACGACGCGATCGCGAAGACGATGGCCGCGGCGAGCAGGCCGACGACGGCGCCGAGCAGAAGGCGCCCGCGGAGCGTCTGGCGGAGTGCCCAGGCGAAGCGCGACGGGCGCGCTTCGGCGTCACCTAGCGCGGCGTGACCACCTTGTACCCCGTTCCCCACACCGTCTCGATCTGGCACGCGTCTCCGAGTTTGCGTCGCAGCTGCCGGATATGGACATCAATCGTGCGGGAATCGCCGAGAAATGTGTAGCCCCAGACCCGCTCCAGCAGCTGTTCGCGGGTCATGACGATCCCGCGATTCTCCACCAGCAGCACCAGCAGATCGAATTCCTTGGGGGTCAGCGGGATCACCTCGTCGTTGATTTCAACCTCGCGGCCGCCGAGCGCGATGCGCATCGCCCCGAGCTCGATCACGGTGTCGTCGGGCCCGTCGGCGTCCTGCAGCGATGGATCCGAGCGGCGCAGCACGGCCCGGATCCGCGCGATCAGCTCACGGGGGTTGAACGGCTTGGTGATGTAGTCGTCCGCGCCCATCTCGAGTCCGACGACCTTGTCGATTGGGTCGTCGCGGGCGGTCAGCATGATGATCGGGATGCGGCTGGTACTGCGCAGCTGGCGTGTGATCTCGAACCCGTCGACGCCCGGCAGCATCAGGTCGACGACCACGAGCGTGGGGTGGTCGCTGCGGGCCACGTCGAGACCGACGTCGCCGCGGGTGGCGACCGAGACGCGGAAGCCCTCGGCCTCGAGGTACATCCGTGCGAACGACGCGATGTTCTCCTCGTCCTCGATGATGAGGATGTGGTCGGCGCCGGCTGCGGTCTCCGTCATCTGTGTTCCTGGGGTCCCGATCGGTCTACCTCCGGGACGACAGTCAATCACGCGACGGTCGTCGAGTCTGCATCCTTGCTGGTTTTGACGGTACCGTGAAGGGCGGTCGCCTTCGGCTGCAGGAGTGTCAGCGCCGTCTTCGGCCAGGCCCGGCCGACCGGCGGGTACCCGCACGAATAGGTCCCGCGTCCGGTGAAGCTGATGGTGCCCGTACCCGCGATCGTCGCGGCGATGTCGGGTCCGCGCAGGATGACCTGCAGCCTCGTCCCGGTCGAGATGACACCGAACTGTTCACCCGCGTCAAGGGCGATGCGGACATCGGCGCCTGCCGGGATGCGCCGCTGGCGTCCCCCGAGCCCGACGACGATCGGTGTGGCGCCCGCGTGAATCTCGATCGACGGGTGGCCGCCGTTGATGGATCCCCGCACCAGTCCTTGACCGCTGAAGTGCACCACGCCGGCGCTGTCGGCACCGGTGACCGAGATCCAACCGGTACCCACCGTCGGCCCGGCCAGCGCGACGGCCGCCGCCGCGGTCCCGACGACCACCGCGAGCGCGGCGATCCGGCGGTGACTGTATCTCATGCGTGCCCCTTGGCCACGTACTGGATGTCGGGGCGGGTTCCGTCGCGACGACTCATCGTGACCAATTATCGGCACGTTTGCCGTCGAGTCGCGTGATTGATCGGCCAGGGAACTGTAAGAAATTTGTGACATCCGGGCACTCAGCCCGTCGTCAGTCGAGCTTGATGCCTTCCTCGACGGTCACCGACGGGGTGTCGCCGCCGATGGACACGCCTTCCTGGACCTTGACGTCCGCGTCCGCCGCGGCGGCCGTCGTCGGCGCGACCGGCTGCTCACCTTCGGGGATCGGCCGTGGACCGCCGCCGAGATAGGCCCAGATGATCTCGCCACACTGCGGGCAGGTCGGCAGCAGGCCGCGGTTGTTGATCTGAAACTGGCAGGCGACGCAGCCGACGACCGCCTTCACGCGCTGGCCGGCGTAGTAGCACGGCAGCCCGAGCCGGCGCTCGGCCTCTTGGGCGCCCTGGGCCGGCGTCATTCCACGTCCGCCGGCGCCCGGCTGGCCCGGTCCGCGCGGCGAGCTCCCGCCGAGGCCGGGACTACCGGGACCCATGCGTTGGGGTGGCATGCTGCTCATCGAATGCTCCTCGCACGTGGATCTCGCTGCGGCGTTGCGCGCGCCAAGGCGTATCGTAGGCGCGTACGACGCTCAGACTAGCGCGCTCGTTTCCTGTGGGTGTGCGCCGGTGTGGATCGCGTCGACGATTTTCTGACTGTGCGCGTCGCTCTTGCCCAACTCAACACCGTCGTCGGTGACATCGACGGCAACACACGCCTGGTACTCGAGGCGCTTGCGCGTGCCCGCGAGGCGGGTGCGGATCTGACCGTGTTCCCCGAACTTGTCCTGACCGGCTACCCGCCCGAGGACCTGCTGTTGCGTCCGGCCTTTGCCCGCGACAGCGAACGCGCCCTCGAGGAGATCGCCCGGCACGTGACCGCCGGCGCCGCCCTGGTCGGGTGCGTCGAATGGGACGGGGACTGCTTTAACGCTGCGGCGGTGGTGGCCGATGGGCGCGTTCAGCAGGTGTACCACAAGCGCTTCTTGCCCAACTACGGCGTCTTCGACGAGGCGCGGTACTTCCGCGCCGGCGACGGACCGCTCGTGGTGGAGCTGTTTGGTCTGCGGATCGGCCTGGCGATCTGTGAAGACATCTGGTACCCGGACCCCGTCGCGAGTGACCTAAACGCCGCGGGGGTCGACGTGATCGCCTGCCTGTCCGCATCGCCGTGGCACGGGGGCAAGGGGGACGCGCGTGAGCGCATGCTGGCCACACGGGCATCGGACTGCAGCGCCGCGCTGGTGTTCTGCAACCAGGTGGGCGGCCAGGACGAGCTGGTTTTCGACGGCCGCTCGGCCGTGTTCGACGCGACCGGAACCGTGGTGGCCCGGGCGACGCAGTTCGCCACCGAGCTGCTCATCGCCGACATCGACCCAGGGATCGCGATGCGCCGCCGGCTTCGAGAGCCGCTGGTGCGCCGCCTGCCGCAGCGCGTGCTGGTCGGACCGGTGCTGATCGACGCCACCCGGGCGCCAGCCGCCGCGCTGCACACCGCGCATCTGGCCGCACCGTTGGCGCCCGAGGCGGAGATCTGGACCGGACTGGTGACGGGCATCCGCGACTATGTCGGCAAGAACGGGTTCCCCGGCGTGGTGATCGGCCTCTCCGGCGGGATCGACTCCGCGCTGACGGCCGCGCTCGCGGCGGACGCGCTCGGGGCAGAGGTGGTGACCGGCGTGCGGATGCCCTCGGTGTTCACCAGCCAGTTGAGCGGCGATGACGCCCAAACGCTGGCCGACGGGCTGGGCATTACACTCGTGGATCTGCCGATCGCCGGGGTGGTAGAGCGGTTCGAGGCGGTGCTCGCACCGGTCTTCGCCGGGCGGCCGCGTGATGTCACGGAGGAGAACCTGCAGGCCCGCACCCGCGGCACGCTGCTGATGGCGATGTCCAACAAGACGGGTGCCCTGGTGCTTGCCACCGGCAACAAGAGCGAGATGTCGGTCGGCTACAGCACCCTGTACGGGGACATGGTCGGCGGGTTCGCGCCACTGCGCGACATCTCCAAGACATGGGTCTACCGGTTGGCGATCTGGCGCAATGCATCGGCCGGCCACGAGATCGTGCCGTCCTCCAGCATCACGCGTGCGCCGACCGCCGAGCTGCGGCCGGACCAGCTTGACGTCGACAGCCTGCCGCCCTACGACGAGCTTGACCCGATCATCGAGGGATACGTCGAGCACGATCTCGACCAGGAGCAGCTGATCGCCGCAGGACACGACCCCGAGGTCGTGGCGCGCGTCGTGCGCATGGTCGAACGGGCCGAGTACAAGCGCCGTCAGGGCCCGATCGGCATCAAGGTCACCCCGCGGGCTTTCGGAAAGGACCGTCGCATGCCGGTCACCAGCAGGTACCTATGACCGGCCCGTGCGGTGCCGCCCGGCGCCAGGCCGCCTGGTCGCCCGTGGCCGGCTGAACGGAACGCCGTGCCGGAAACCATGTTTGTCCTCGTGTACGACTACGTCCCGGGCATCCTCGAGCGGCGCGCGCCGTACCGCGAGGCGCACCTGGATCTTGTGCGTCGGCTCCACGACGACGGCGTCCTGGTGATGGCGGGTGCCACCGGAGACCCGGTCGACTCCGCGCTGTTTGTCTTTCGGAGCCCGACCGATGCACCGGTGCGCGACTTCGTGGCCGCCGACCCGTACGCCGCCGCAGGATTGATCGGCGCACACCGGATCCTGCCGTGGTCGGTCGTGGTGCCGTAAGCCGCCGCATCGGGGTGGACCTGTAGCTGCCAACGGCGGGCGGCTACGATATCCCTATGCCGCGCACCGCGTTTGTCTTCGATGAGCACATGGCCGATTACGACCTCGGTGACGACCATCCGCTCTCCCCGCTGCGCCGCCAGCTCGCCGTCGAACTGATCCGCGCCTATGGGCTGCTCGATGATCCCGACGTCACGCTGGTCGCCCCGCGCGCGGCGAGCGACGCCGAGATCGAGCGTGCGCACGCGCCCGCCTACGTTGCCGCGGTGCGGCGGCTGAGCGCGCAGCCCGTGCTCGCCCAAGGGTGGGATGCGGCCCAGTGGGGGCTCGCCGCCGGGGGCGACACCCCGGCGTTCGCCGGCATGCACGAAGCGGCCGCGTTTCTGTGCGGTGCGTCGATCACCGCCGCGATGGAGGTCTGGGACGGCCGCGCCGACCAGGCGTTCTCGGCCGGCGGGGGACTGCACCATGCGCTGGCCAATCGCGCCGCGGGCTTTTGCATCTACAACGACCCCGCCGTAGCGATCCATGCGCTGCTGGAGGCCGGTGCCACGCGGATCGCCTACATCGACGTCGATGTGCATCACGGCGACGGGACGCAGTGGATCTTCTACGAGGACCCGCGGGTGCTGACGTGTTCGGTGCATGAGAGCGGGCGGTATCTGTTCCCGGGCACCGGCGCGCTCGCCGAGCGCGGCATGGGGCCGGGTGCAGGCACCGCCGTGAACATCCCGCTGCCGCCGTATGCGGGTGACGCGCCGTACCTGCGCGCGGTCGAGGAGGTCATCGCCCGAGCGGTGATCGACTTCGAGCCCGAGATCGTCGTGACCCAAGACGGCGCGGACCCGCACCACAAGGATCCGCTGGCGCACCTACAGATCACGATGCCGACATTTCCGCGCCTGTACCGATCACTCCACCAGCTGGCCGAGGAAACCTGCGACGGGCGCTGGGTCGCCCTCGGCGGGGGCGGCTACAACACCGACGTCGTGCCGCGCGCCTGGGCGATGCTCTTCGCCGAAATGATCGGGGCCGAGCTCGAGCCGCGGCTGCCGCTGGATTGGCTGGCGGCTGCCGAGCAACGCTGCGGGCAGCGTCTGACGGCCACGCTGCTTGGCGATTCGGAACCCGAAGTGTCTGATGCGGAGCGCGCGCGCGCCGATGCCGAAGGGCATCAAGTCGTCGATCAGGCGCTGACCTTGCTGTCCTAGCCGCCGATGCCCATCGAGCCCCCAGCCGGCGCGTGGCGTGCGGCCGACACACCGGTCGGTGCGCATGAGCTTGCCGCGACAGGCTGCCGCCCCGAGCGCTACCCAAACGTGCGCGGCGTGGCCCAGCAGGCGGCCCGTCTGGCGCGCGCCACCGGACTGACGCGCGACGCGCGGGCGCAGCTGCTGTGCGCCGCGTGGCTCAGCTGGCTCGGGCCGGGGGCGACGTCCGGGGCCGTGACCCTCGCCGGCCCGCGCGCACTGCGGCGGGCTGGTCACGAGCAGCTGGCGCGTGTCCTGGCCTGGGCAGGCGCGGCACCGCAGGTGCTCAGCGGGCGGGGCGCGGCACCGATCACCCCGGAGTTCCCCGTGCCGCAGGCCGATGCGGCCCGGGCGCTGATCCTGCTGGACGTGGCGCTTGTGACGACCGATCGTGACGGCGCCCCGGCGGCGCCGGCGGTCGTGCTGCGCGGGCTCGTCGAGCGTTGCGGGAAGGCCGATCCGGCGGTGGCCGCCTTCGTCGGGCTCGTGGCCGATCTTGCTGGGCATCCCGAGGCGCGGGGACTCATCGAGGCCGTGACGCCGCAGCACGCCGCGCTCGGCGGCTGAGCCCTCGTCGCCCGTGCGTGCGCGGCGCGGTCGCATCGTCCGCAACCGGTAGGCTTCTGCTCGTCCGGCGCGCGCGAACGGCCGCTCGCGGACCTGCGGTCTCGTCCTCCCGCGAGGTGATCGTGCAGCCTGCGTCAACTGATCCCAGACGGTCTGCGTGCAGCAACTGACCCTGCTGCGGTTCGTCCGCTCACTGAACCCGGGCCAGCTGGTCGCCCTGGCGTTTGCGGCGGCGATCCTGACGGGCACGGTACTGCTGGCGCTGCCGGTGGCCCACAGTGGCCGGGGGAGCGCGCCGCTGCTGACCGCATTGTTCTCGGCGACGGCGGCCGTGTGCGTAACGAGCCACACGCTCGTCGATCCCGCCACCTACTGGAGCCCCTTCGGCCAGGTCGTGATCTTGGTGCTGATTCAGCTTGGCGGCTTCGCGATCATGACGGCAGCGTCGATGATCTTCCTGGTGCTGGGTCGGCGGCTTGGTCTGCGCGGTCGCCTGATCAGCCAGCGCGACATGGAGGTGATCAACCTCGACGATGCCCGGCGGGTGTTCGTCGGCATCGCGGCGTTTACGGCCATGGTCGAGCTGGTGGTCGCCGTGGCGATCTGCTTGCGGCTCTGGCTGGGGGTCGGCTACCCGTTTTGGCAGGCCGCGTGGCATGGAGTGTTTCTTGGCATCTCCGCCTTCAACAACGCCGGCTTTGCGCTCTGGAGCGGTAACCTGGCCCGCTTCTCGACTGACTGGTGGATCCTGACCCCGGTCGCCATCGCCGTGGTGATCGGCGGCGTCGGTTTCCCGATCTGGCTCGATGTCCGCCGCCGCCTGCGCCAGCCCAAGACCTGGACGCTGCACACCAAGCTGACCCTCGCCGCCGCCGGTCTGCTGATCCCGTCCGGCGCGGCCCTGGTGGCGGCGTTCGAGTGGAACAACCCCGCCACCCTGGGGACGATGGGCCCGGCCAACCGCATTGGCGAGGCGCTGTTCACCTCGATCAACTTCCGCACGTCAGGGTTCGACACGATCTCGATCGCCGGCATGCACAGCCAGACGCGTCTGGTCGGCGACATGCTGATGTTCGTCGGCGGCGGCAGCGCCTCGACGGCCGGCGGGCTCAAGCTGGCGACCTTCGCCGTGCTGGTGCTGATCGTGATCAGCGAGGTGCGCGGCGGGCGTCCGGCGGAAGCCTTCCGGCGGGCGATCCCGGGCCCGGTGCTGCGCCAGGCGATATCCGTGGCGTTCATCTCGATCAGCGTGGTGCTGTTCGCCACGATCGGCTACATGATCCTGACACCCTTTAATCTCGACCAGTGCCTGTTCGAGGTCGTCTCGTCGTTCTCGAACGTGGGGCTCTCGACAGGCATCACGGCCCATCTTGGGACCGGGGCCAAATGGATCGAGATCGCGCTCATGTACTGGGGGCGCATCGGTCCGCTGACGCTTGCGGTGGCGCTGAGCGTCCACGAGCATGAACGTCTATTCGCGTATCCCGAGGAGCGACCACTCGTTGGCTAACAAAGAGCAAGTTCTCGTCATTGGGCTGGGGCGGTTCGGACAGGCGCTGGCCCGCACCATGACCCGCCTCGGTCACGAGGTCCTGGCCATCGACTCCGATCCGGCGGTCGTACGCAAGAGCGCGGGCGACCTCGCGACCGTGATCGAGGCCGACGCCACGACGGTCGAGGTGCTGCGCCAGATTGGGGCCGACGACTTCGGCATGGCGGTCGTGGCGATCGGCAACGACATTCAGGCCAGCATCCTGGCGACCTATGCGCTGGTCGATCTCGGCGTTCCAATGATCTGGGCGAAGGCGATCACCACCCAGCACGGCTCCATCCTGCAGCGGGTGGGAGCCCACAACGTGATCTTTCCGGAGCGGGACATGGGCGTGCGCGTTGCGCACACGATGTCCGGGCGCACCGTCGACTACGTAGAGCTCGACACCGAGTTCGTGCTGATCGAGGCCACCGTGCCGACCGAGTTCGTCAACAAGCGCATCGCCGACACCGGCGTGCGCCAGAAGTACGACATCACGGTGCTGTGCGTCAAGCGCCCCGGGGGGCGGTTCACGTACGCGACCCAGGACACAATCTTGAACGAGCGCGACCTGGTCGTGGTGTTCGGGCCGACCCGCAAGGCAGAGCAGTTCGCTGCGCTGCCGGGGCAACGCGCGCGGCTCAACGACTGATCGCGTCGGGTGGCCGCGTCCGGCGTGCGGTTACACGCCGGGCAGGCCGCGCGCCTCGCGCAGGGCGCGCTCGAACGGGCGGTCCCGGCGCTGGAGCTCGAGCTCGCCCGCCAACAGCTGGGCGCGCGACGGCTCGGGCATCGGCATCATCCGATCGTGCGTGGAGCCGTCGGGCGCGTGGGTGACGACGGCCGCGGCGTGGCGCCCCAGCACGCGGTCGATCTCGACGACCCGGCCCGAGGGGTCCGCCATGCGGATCTCGCAGATGCTCGGGTCCCCAGTGCGTGGCGCTGAGGCGAACAGCGCGGTCGTCCGCGGCCCGATGCTGTCGCGCAGCCACCCGGCCAACAGCAGGGCACCCAGGCTCGGCTCGGCGGTGCTGTGGCGAATCGTGACCGTGGCGCCCTCGCGCATGTGTTCCAGGTGCTCGCGTGTCGTGAGCTGGTTGAGCAGCTGGCGCCACGGTGTCAGCGCCGCCCAGGCCAGATCGGTCACCGCCGGTCCCCGGTCGGAAATCGTCTCGGCGAGCCGGCGCACCCCGAGCGCGCCGTCGACATGCCCGGCTTCGACGATGAGGCGATCGGCGCGATGGGCCAGGTCGGCAAAGACCGGGTCGGCGGGGTCCGGCAGGTCGGGCCACCACAGATAGACCGGCAGATCGGACCGCAATAGGGCCCGCACGGCACTGGCGGCGCCGCCCGCGGCCGCGCCGTGCAGGCGCAGGTGCACCAGCTCGACCCGTGAGGGCGTGCGGGTGCTGCCCATCAACTGGGCGCGGGCCTCGACGTGGGCGTCGATGCCGTCCCCGTCGGGGTCGCGCTCGACGATGATCGCGCGCGAGGGCTGGTGATCGGCCAGCGACTCGATGACCGCTTCGGCCTCCGCGGCGCGGTCGGGCTCGGCGGACACCACCAGGTTGAGCACCGTCGCCACCGCCAAGGGATCGCCCCCGGGGCCGGTCGGCTGCAGGTCGGTGAGCGCACGGCGGAGCTGGCCGACGTTGGCGACGTGGCCGTCCCAGGCGACGTCGGTGGCCGTCTCGCTCACAGCCGCCGCCACTCGCGTCCGTCGCGCCGGATCAGCGCGTCGGCCTCGGTCGGTCCCCAGGAGCCGGCGGCGTAGTTCGAGGCGGCGATCGGGGTCGCGTCCCACAGGCGCAGCAGCTCGTCCACGATCTCCCAGCCGCGCTCGACCTCGTCCCAGCGGGCGAACAGCGTCGAGTCGCCCAGCAGCGCATCGAGCAGCAGCCGCTCGTATGCCTCGGCGGTGGGCTTGAGGAACGAGCTGCCGTACTGGAAATCCATGCTGACGCTGCGGATGTCGACCTGCGGCCCGGGCACCTTGGCCGAGAACCGCAGGGAGGCACCCTCGTCGGGCTGGATGCGCAGGATCAGCAGGTTCGGCTCGGTCGTTTCGACGACGGTGTGGGCGAACGGCAGGTGCGGCGCCGGCTTGAACTGGATCGCAACCTCGGTGGCCCGGCGGGGCAGCCGCTTGCCGGTGCGCAGATAGAATGGTGTTCCGGCCCACCGCCAGTTGTCGACGGTCAGCCGCATCGCGACGAAGGTCTCGGTGTTGGAATCGGGTGCCACACCGTGCTCGGCGCGATAGCCGACGACCGGCTGGCCGCCGATGAACCCGGCCCGGTACTGCCCGCGAACGGCCGACTCGTGGACGTTGTCTTCGGTGATCTCGGGGATCGCCCGCAGCACCTTGACCTTCTCGTCGTGGACGCTGCGGCTGTCGAAGCGCGCCGGCGGCTCCATCGCCACGAGGCTCAGGACCTGGAAGATGTGGTTCTGCACGATGTCCCGTAGCGCACCGCTCTGGTCGTAGTACCCGCCGCGGTTCTCGATTCCGAGGTCCTCGGCCACGGTGATCTGGACGTGGTCCACATAGCGACGGTTCCAGATTGGCTCGAAGATCGCGTTGCCGAACCGCAGCACCAAGAGGTTCTGGACCGTTTCCTTGCCCAGATAGTGATCGATGCGATAGGTCTGGCGCTCACCGAAGACGGCACCGACCCGGTCGTTCAAGGTGCGCGCGCTCGCCAGATCTGCACCGAAGGGCTTCTCGATGACGATCCTGCTGAAGGTGTCGTCATCCTCGTGTGCGAGCCCGGCGTCGCCGAGATGTTCGGCGATCAGCGGGAAGAACTCCGGCGCGGTGGCCAGGTAGAACAGGCGGTTGCCGAGGCCACCGGTGCTGCGGTTCAGCCGGGCGAGCACGCCGTGCAGGTCGTCGTAGGCCCCCGGATCGTCGAACGAGGCGCTCAGGTAGTGCAGGCGCCGCGCAAAGGCGTCCCAGATATCGGCGTCCAGGACGTCGTGGGCTCCGTGCGTCGCGACCGCCTGGCGCACCTCCTCGCGGAACTGGTCGTCGCTCCATGATCTGCGCGAGATGCCGATGATGTTCATCTCCGGCGGCAGCAGCTGCTGCAGGGCCAGGTTGTAGAGGGCCGGCATGAGCTTGCGGTGGCTCAGGTCACCGGAGGCGCCGAAGATCACGATGCTTGCCGGTGCAGGTGTCCGGGACAGACGGGCGCCGAGATCAAAGGCAGTCTGCGGGTCGTTGGCGACGGTCGTGGCGCTGGTCACAGCGATGCCTCGTTGGGGGTCGGCGCGGCGTGCACGACGCCGGTCATCGCGACGGCCTGCATGGTTGTTCCTCGTGCGGCGGGCGAGCCTGCGTGGGACGGTGTCGCGGATACCTTGGCATGCGAATCGTCATCTGAGGAGCCGGTGCGGTGGGTTGCGCATCGTGCGCGGTCAACAGCTCCGGGCGGGTGCGCTAGGTCGCCTGGGCGGTGGCCGCCTCCACTACCGCCTCGACGGTGATGCCAAGGTGGGCCATGACGACGTCGCCCGGCGCGGACGCCCCGAAGCGATCGATGCCGATCGCCGTGCCGTCGAGCCCGACGAAGCGGTGCCAGCCCAGGGTCGCCCCCGCCTCGACGCTCACGCGGTTCCGAATGCCGGGCGGGAGCACGCTGTCCTGGTAGTCGTGCGGCTGGGCGAGAAACAGCTCCCAGCTCGGCATGCTGACCACGCGGGCATCGATCCCGCGATCCGCCAGGACGTCCGCAGCGCGTCGGGCGAGCGGCACCTCGCTGCCGGTCGCCAACAGGATGCAATCGGCGCCCTCGCGCAGGACGTACGCCCCGCGCGTGACATCGGGGGCGTGCTCGAGCGTCGGCAGCCCCTGGCGGGACAGGACCAGCACGCTCGGCCCGTCGGTGCGGGTGATCGCGACTTCCCATGCGCCGGCGGCCTCGGTCGCATCGGCCGGGCGCAGCACAACGACCCCAGGTATCGCACGCAGTGCGGCCAGGTGCTCGATCGGCTGATGGGTCGGGCCGTCCTCGCCGAGGCCGACCGAGTCGTGGGTGTAGACGAACACGACCGGCAGGTGCTGCAACGCGGCCAGGCGGATCGTGTTTTTCATGTAATCGAAGAACATCATGAACGTCGAGCACACCGGCCGCAGGCCGCCGTGCGCGGCCAGCCCGTTGCTGATCGCGCCCATCGCGTGCTCACGCACACCGAAGCGGACGTTGCGTGCGCCAAAGGTGTCCAGGGCGATGTCACCGCCCCCGGAGATGGTCGTGTCTGTCGAGCTCGACAGGTCGGCGGCGCCCTGCACGAGCTCTGGGATCCGAGCCGCGAGGGCGTTGAGGACCTTGCCACCCGACGAGCGCGTGGCGAGCGACTCGCCCGGTGCGAAGCTCGGCAGATCCGCCCGCCAGTCGTCCGGCAGCCGCTGGCGCATCCGCCGGACCGCGTCTGCGGCCGCGTCGGGGTGCTCGGCCGCATAGGCCTCGAAGGCTTCCTGCCAGCTGCTGCGCAGCGCGCGGCCGCGCTCCTGCAGATGGGGGGCCCAGGCGCCGACCTCGTCGGGCACGAGGAACTGCGCATTCTCGGGCCACCCGTACGCGCGCTTGGTTGCGGCGACCTCCTCGACCCCGAGCGGCGATCCGTGGGCGGCTGAGGAATCGTGCTTGTGGGGCGAGCCGAAGCCGATGTGGGTGGCCGTGACGATGAGCGTCGGCCGGCCGTCGGAAACCTCGGCCGCGCTCAGGACCGCGTCGATTTCGGCAAGGTCGTTGCCGTCGGCGATCTCGAGTACCCGCCAGCCGGCGGCGGCGAAGCGCTCCGGCACGTTTTCGGTGAACGACAGCGAGGTCGGTCCGTCGAGGCTGATCGAGTTGTGGTCGTAGATGCCGATCAGCTTGCCGAGGCCCAGGTGTCCCGCCAGCGAGGACGCCTCGTACGAGATGCCCTCCATCAGGTCACCGTCCGAGCAGATGAACCAGGTCCGGTGATCGACGATCTCGTGGCCGGGCCGGTTGAATTGCGTGGCCAACAGGCACTCGGCCAGGGCGAGGCCGACGGCATTGCCGAAGCCCTGCCCGAGCGGGCCGGTGGTGACCTCGACCCCAGGGGTATTCCCGCGCTCCGGGTGGCCCGGCGTGGCCGAGCCCCACTGGCGGAATTCCTTCAGATCGTCGAGCGTGAGCGCGTATCCGGTCAGGTGCAACAGCGAGTACAGCAACGCCGAGGCATGACCGGCGGAGAGCACGAAGCGGTCCCGGTTGGGCCACTCTGGATCCAGCGGGTCATAGCGCAGGTGGTGTCCGAACAGCATCCACCCGACCGGCGCGAGCCCCATCGGGGCGCCGGGGTGGCCGCTGTTAGCGCGCTGGACCGCGTCGATGGACAGGGTTCGGACGGTCGTGACGACCAACTGGTCGGGGGCGAGATCGACGGGCACGCGGACCTTTCAGTGGTGTTCACACGGGTCGGCTGAGTCTACCGGCCCCGGTTTGCGCTCGGCCACAACGTTCCCAACGAGCGACCGGCACAAACTGCACACGCGGTCGACGTGCGTCGGGGGCGGGTAATCTTCCCCGGGCATGCAGATGACGATGTGGAGGATCCGATGCCGGGCACGATGCGGGCACTTGTCACTCATCAGTGGGGCGAGCCCGAGGAGCTGCGCCTGGAAGAGGTGCCCCGTCCGGAGGCGGGCGAGGGGGAGCTGTTGGTGCGGGTGGCGGCGGCCGGCATCAACCCGGTCGACTGGAAGACGCGCCGCAACGGTGGCCTGATGAAGAGCCGCGGCGTCGAGCCGCCGGTCATCCTCGGCTGGGACATCTCCGGGGTCGTCGAAGCTGTGGGCCCGGGCGTCGAGGGCTTCGCCGTTGGCGACGACGTCTTCGGCCTGGTCGGGTTCCCCAAGGCCGTCGGCGGCTATGCGGAGTACGCCGCGGTGCCGGCTGCGCACGTCGCCCACAAGCCGGCCAACATCAGCCACGCCGAGGCGGCCTCGCTCCCGCTGGTGGCGCTGACCGCGCACCAGGCGTTCGAGCTCGCCGCGCTCGGGGACGGGCAGCTGGTGCTGATCCACGCCGCGGCTGGCGGGGTCGGCTCGGTGGCGGTGCAGCTTGCCAAGGCACGCGGCGCGCGCGTGGCCGGGACGGCCGGTCCGGCGAACCAGGACTTCCTGCGCGAGCTGGGCGTCGACATCCCGATCGACTACACGACGACCGACTTCGCCGAGGTCCTCTCCGACGTCGACGTCGTGCTCGAGAGCCAAGGCGGGGACGTCCGGCAGCGTTCCTGGGGGGTTCTGCGCACGGGCGGCATCATGGTCTCGATCCTGGGCCCGCTGCCCCAAGAGGACGCCGAGGCCCACGGCGTACGGGGCGCACACATGCTTGTGCGCCCCAACGGGGCGCAGCTGCAGCAGATCGCCGATCTGGTGAGCAGCGGGGCCGTGCGCGCGGTCGTGCAGGAGACCTACCCCTTCGAGCGGGCGGCCGATGCCCACCGAGCCGCCGAGTCCGGTCACACCCGCGGCAAGCTGGTGCTCGTCCCGTAGCGGCCGGCCAGTCCGGTCCGATAGCGGGCGACCGGACCCGCCTGGGGACCGCTCGGGGCGACGCCGTGGCACCATCACCTGGGCGGTGCGTCGGCCGATGCAGGTGGGACAATGGCGCACGCAGTGGCTTGGACGAGGGTGATCGCGTGAGGCAAGACAGGGTTCAGATGCGCCGGGTCGGTGCCGCGGTACTCGCGCCGCTGTGCGTCGCGCTGGCCGGCTGCGGGGCCGCCTCGCTGCCCGCCCCGACAACCACCCTGCCGGCCGAGACGCGGGTGGGTCCCCAGGTGTTTCTGAGCGATTCGGCCGCGACGGCGTCGGCGATCCGCACCTTCTCGGAGGAGCTTGCCGCGAACGGGCCGACCCTGAGCGCCGCCCAGGCAAAGGCGACGGCACCGCTCTTGGACACGTCGTTCCATCAGGCCCAGCTGGGGCTGCTGCGGCTCTCGGCCCAAGAAGTCGACGATTCGCGCCTTGATGCCCAGCGCAAGGCGATCCTCGGCCCGCTCGGCGTGGTCGTCGTCCAGATGTCGGCCATCGACGCCGCGGCCCACGCCGGCAACGTCGCGACGGTGGTGGCGCACCTGACCCCGCTGCGCGGTGCGATTGCCGCGCTCCAGCAGGCGGGCGGGAGCGGCTAAGCCGCCCGTGCGCGGTGGGTCGGCGTGCTGCGTGCCCGCGGCCGGCTGTGCCGGGCCCCGGGCACGGGAGTGCTAGGCGGCGTGGGCCGGCACTTCGGGCGACGACCGGCGGCACCACGTGCCACGGGATCGTGATCGCACGGCCGTCCATCGTGATCTGGCCGGCGCTGCGGAGCTTCGAGAAGCCGGTGGTCACCGCTTCGCGCGAAGCGCCCACCAGCGATGCCCACTGGGCGTGGGTCAGGTCCAGCCGCAACTGGATGCCCTCGGGCGCGGCGACCCCGAAGCGGTCCGCAAGCTGGTGCAGGCGGGCCCGCAGGCGATCCTCGACCCGCATCTCGCTGATCAGCGCAACCGTCTGGCTGAGCGTCGAGGTCCGCTCGGACAGCACCTGGGCGAGGTTGCGGCCAAGGCGCGGGTAGCGCGACATGAGCGCCTCGAGCGACTGGCCCGACAGCGGGGAGACCGCGGAATCCTCGAGCGCCGCGATCACCGGCTCGGTCGCGCTGCCGAGGGTCGAGTAGACGTTGCCGTCGTCGAGAATCGCCGTCATCACCTCGTGCCCGGCCGCCGTGGACTCGAACACCGCGATCCGGCCGGCGCGGACCACAAACAGGTGGTCGGGACGCAGGAGCGGCTCGGGGATCTCACCGCCGCGCGGCCAGCGGACCACCGGGAGGCGGTTCTCTAGCATCGTCAGGTCGGCCGCGGGAAGTCCGGCAAACAGATCCATGCGCGCAATGCTGAGCCGCGAGGCGAACCGGGTGCGGCTCGGGGTCGCGGGCAAGCTGGGAAACATCTTTGAGTGCGATAGCCATGCAGGGACTGTCGCACTCAATTGTTATGGCGGTGCGATGGAAGTCGGAAGATGTGATGGCGACTGATGCGCGGCCGGCCCGGGCCCGAGCGTCGCCACATCGCCGTCAGCGCCCGCGGGCGGTGCCGCGCGCCGGCGGAAGGGGCCACACCGGGTGCTCGTGGACGCGAAGGTCGACGTAGATCAGCGCGACGCCCGCGTTGCCGACTGGCGCGACGATCGTCAGCGCGATGAACGCACCGAGCCCGCGCAGCACGATGCCAAGCGTGCCCCCGACGGCGCCGAACGGGATGCTGATCAGGTCCGAGATCAGCAATCCCGCGAGCCCGACGGTGATCTGAATCGCCAGCCAGCTGCCGAGCACCCACCAAAAATGACCCCGCACCAGTGCGACGCTGCGGCTGATCGCGTCGCGGATACCGCGGTGCTCGGTCACGACCGTGATCGGGGCGACCAGCCAGACGACGAAGAGGTAGATACCGGGAATCAACAGGAGCAGGAAGCCGGCCAGGATGCCGAGCGCCGTGATGAACACCACCGCGACCAGCGGCCAGAACCGCTCGCCGACGCGCTCCAGCGCGATGCCGGGATGCGCCGGCTGGCCGTTGATCAGATGCAGGATCAGCACCGTCGTGGCCGCGATCGACAGCTGGCCCAACAACAGTTGCGGCAGCAGCGTCAGCAGCTCTTGGACCAGCTCGCGCAGCCGCGTCGACGGCCCGCCGTAGGCAAGCTGGCTCCCGATCAGCAGAATGGCCTCGGGCAGGGTGCTGACCAGCGCGACCAACACGAGCGGCACGGGCACGGCCCGGTAGGTGGTCAGGGCGGTGCGCATGATGCCCGCCAAGCCGAGTGGCCGGGCGGGCGGCGGTCCGGAATCGGTGCTCACTGCCAGTCGTCCTCGAACGGCTGGGCCTCGGCGGCCAGGTCGTCGATGTCCAGGCCAGTGCTCTGCAGAAAGAACGGCGTCAGCAGGTTCAACGTATGCCGGCATGCCGGGCAGATCGGCAGTGGCGGCGGGGGTGGAAGCTGGGGGTGCTCACCGCGCAGGGAGTACGCCTTGCCGACGTACTTCTCACACACCCCGCAGCTGCCGACCTTGGCGTCGAAGCGCACCAGATCCCACCCCGCGCCCGCGATCTGGGACAGCCAACCACGCGTCTGCTCGGTGTAGGCCGCTGCGTCCGCGGCCAGCTGCGCGCGCGCAGCTGGATCCCAACCCTCCCGAAGTGCTCGTGCGAATGGCTCCGGCGGGTTGGGGACATCGCGGAAGCGCTCGGTCCACCGATCGATCTCGGCGTCCCAGTCGCGCGCGGACACGGAATCAATCCTCGATGAAGTCCACTCGGACGGGACCTTCCAGCAGGCCCGCCTCGGCGCCGCGGCGCAGCAGCTCGTCGATTGCCGCGCGGCCGTCCTCGCCATAGTCGAGGGTGCGCTCGTTGACGTACATGCCGACAAACTTGTCGGCGAGGTCCATGTCGAGGCCGCGTCCGAACTGCTCGGCGTGCTGGAGGGCCGGCTTCCGGTGCTCCAACGCATAGGCGATGCTGTCGCGCAGCAGGTGCGAGAGCCGGCGCAGCGTCGCGTCGTCGCCCACGTCGCGGCGCACCGCGTTGGCCCCAAGCGGCAGCGGCAGCCCGCCGGTCAGCTCGTCCCACCAGATCCCGAGGTCGAGGATGTTGACCAAGCCCTGGGATTGGTAGGTCAGCTGGCCCTCGTGGATCACCAAGCCCGCGTCGACCTTGCCCTCGGCGACCACATCGAGGATCTCGTCGAACGGGGTGATGACCGGCTCTGCGATGCGGCCCACCGCCAGCTGCAGCTCGAGGAACGCGCTGGTCCAGGCGCCCGGGACGGCGACGCGCAGCGACGGCAGCTCGGCGGGGTCGAGCTCTCCGCGCGCGACGACCATCGGGCCGTACTTCTCACCCATCGACGCGCCGTGCGGCAGCAGCCGGTAGTTCTTGGCGACATACGCATACGCGTGCACCGAGATCGCCGTGACCTCAAGGCGCCCTTCAACGGCCCACTGGTTCAGCGTCTCGATGTCCCTCAGGATGTGTTCGACGCGAAACCCCTCCATCGGGATGAGTTCGTTGGCGAGCGCATAGAACATGAACGCGTCGTCGGGGTCAGGGCTGTGGCCGATCCGGATCAGCTGCGATGTCACGCGGGCTCCTCGGTGCGGTGATAGGACCTCGCCATCCTAGTGGGCCGCGGCTGCGTCGTCGGGTCGATTGGCCTCCGGCGGCGTCCAGAATTCCCGCATCGCCACGCCGCGGACCAGGCCACCGGGCCCGTGGCTGACCGTCATCCCGGCGCGTGTCATGACGCCGACCGATCCTGCGTTGTCGTCGGTCGTGTTGGCGGTGACCCGCGTCACGTCGGGCCGGCGAAACGCCCATTCGAGCATCGCCACGACGGCGATGGTCGCGTAGCCGTGCCCCCGGGCTTGCGGCACCAGCCCGTAGCCGATGTCGACCGTGCCGCGCGCGTCAGGCGGTCCGTGGAACAGGGCGTCACCGATGGTCAGCCCGTCCCGCTCGCGCACGATGCAAAAGGCACCGAACGGGTCGGTGCGACCGTCCTCGAGCGCGACCATGACCGCCGTCGCGCACGCGAGTGAGCCCTCGGTGGGGTAGCCCTCAGCCCAGCGGGCGCCTTCGGGCGCCTCGGCAATCAGGATGCTCCGGGCCAGGCGCCGGTCCATCGGGATCAGCGCGAGCTCGGGCGTGCGGATGTCTGAGATCTCAGGCGAAAAAGGTGTCATCGTGCGCGTACGGCGGGCTGCAGCAGCACAGCATGCGGATGGCGGTGGCGGCGTCGGCGGTGATCTGGTGCCAGGCGCCGGCAGGGATCAGGATGGCGTCGCCCGGCCCGACGCGTGCGCGCTCCCCGTCGATCTCCATCGCGCCGTGGCCCTCGAGCAGGTAATAAATCTCCTCCGAGACACGGTGGAAGTGCCGCGTCGTCGCCGTGCCCGCGAGCACCGTCGCCTCGGCGAGGCTCTGTTCGCGCACCGGCGCCGTCGTGCGGTCAAGCAGGCTGCGGATTGTGCTGCCGTCGGCCGTGGTGAATGGCGTGGCGTCGGATAAGGCGCGGATCTGCATCGGGTCGCTCCGGGGTCGGGGAAGGGGCCGCTAGTCCGCGCTCGTGGCGGGCGCCTGCGGGCGCGTCCGCCGGGGCGGGGCTGTCGCTATTCCAGAGCACGCACATGCCCTCGCCTTCGGCGGCGAGCTGGCCGTCGGGCAGGCGGATGGCCACGACGGCGCGGAAGCCGCGATCGCTACGCTGGGTCAGGCGGCCGCGCAACTCGAGCGTGGCGTCCATGGGAATCGGCCGGCGCAGCCAGTAGCGCACTTTGGCTGTCATCCCCCAGACACCGTGGGGCGCGCCCGCGTAGACCAGCATCTCGTCGACTAGCAGGGCGACCAACCCGCCGTGGAAGCGTTGCGGGTAGCCCTCCTGGTGGATGGTCGGGCGATAGGCGGCGACCGCGTCGGTGCCGTCGCGGTGGACGCGCAGGTGCAGGCCCACCGGGTTCGCCGGACCGCAGACGAAGCAGTTCGGGTATTCCGATGGGTTGAGGAGCGGCAGCTCGTCGAGGTTGTCGGGCAGGGTGCTCACTCGGCCTCCGTGCGATCGGGGGACTGGGGGCGGAGCGCCCGCCACCCGCGGCGCCACCGGATGCTAGCGTGTAGCCCCATGACGGCTCTATTTATCGTCTTCCAATCGATCGTGTGCGGCCTGCTGATCTTCCTGATTCTGCTGCATTCCGGGCGTGATGCGGGTCTGTCCGGTGCCTTCGGCGTCGGCTCGACCAGCGGCAGCTACGGTGGCTCTTCGGCCATCGTCGAAAAGAACCTCGACCGCATCACGGTGGCGGTCGCGGTGCTGTTTTTCCTCTCGACGTACCTGCTGGCCCGCCACTACTAGCACCGCGTCAGCCCTGAGTCTCCCCGCCGTGCGGCTGGTCCGGGGCCACGGTCCAGGCATACGCCTCGGCCAGGCGCAACAGCGTGCTGGCGCTCGGGGCGCGCAGGACTTGATCGTGGATGGTCTCCAACAGCGCCTGGCGCACCTGCGCGGCCCGCTCGTCGGCAGGGAACGCGGATTCGGTCATCTGAGCTCCTTGGTAGGCGTGGGGTCGGGCCGGTCGACCGCCGAGCTGCGTGCGAACGTCCCCCTGTCAGAATGCCCGATCGACCGGTAAGCTTGCGCACGTGAACTCGGAAATCGTCAAGTCGTTTCCCGTCAGGTTCGTTGGATCCTTCATCGCCGCGATCGTCCTTGCGATCGTCCTGTACATCGGCGCAGTGTTGTCGGTGTACCTCCTCGGCTGGATCCTCGGCCTCATCGAGAGCATCTAGGGCCGACCCGTCGGCGGCGTGCGGTGCACGCGGCCCACGCAGCGGCGCCGTGCTTCCCGTGCCTGTCGGGGCACGCCCCCGTGGCAACCGAGGTCCGCGCTGCGCCGCCAGTCGGACCGGCTGACCTCCCATCGGCGCGGCCCCGGGGACGCTCAGGAACGCCGATTCGGCACACCGCTCGCCCCTCGGGGCACGTCGTCCGGCCGCCGCCGAGGCGGGGCCCGATCGGCCTGGCCGCCCACGATAAACTGCCTCGATGATCCCGCGCGGCATGATCCATGGGCGCTTTCAGCCCATCCACCTCGGTCATCTCGCGTATCTCGAGGCGGCGGCTGGGCGGTGTGCTGAGCTGTTTGTCGGCATCACGAACCCGGACCGGAGGGCGATGCGGCCGGAGCCGACCGACCCGGCGCGACACCTGCCGGCGTCGAACCCATTCACCTACACCGAGCGGATGCTCATGATCACCGCCGCGGCGACGGAGGTCGGCATCGACGATGTCCGCGTGATCCCGTTCCCGATCACCGAGCCCGGGCTCTGGGACGACTACGTTCCGCGCGATGTGGTCCACTTCCTGCGCGTGTTCTCGCCCTGGGGAAACGCGAAGTTGGACCGTCTGACCGCCCGCGGATACCGTGTCGAGGTCCTGTTGGCCCCGGAAGGCAAGCAGGTGTCCGGCGATCAGGTGCGCGCCATGATCCGCGAGGGTGGCGACTGGCGTCGTCTGGTCCCCCCGGCGGTTGCCCGGTTCATCGACAACCTTCCCGCCGAACATGCGCTCGCTCCTCGTCCTCCTGCTTGACGGGCTCGGCGATCGTGGCCACCCAGACCACGGTGGACGCACCGCCAACGAGGTCGCCGACACGCCGCACCTTGACGCCCTCACGGCGCGCGGAAGCACTGGGCTGCTGCACCCGCTCGGAGCGGGCCGGGCTCCGTCCAGCGAGATCGCGCACTGGGCGATCCTCGGCTATCGGACGTCGGAGTTTCCCGGGCGCGCCGTCTTCGAGGCACGCGGTCACGGTTTCGAGCCCGACCCCGACGACGTGCTCGCATACGTTGCGCTGCGAAGCACCCGATTGCGTGACGGGATGCTCTGGGCAACGGGTCGGGCTGGACCGGGCGATGCCGCGGACGCCCGTGCGCTGTTGGACAGTCTGCCCCGGATCGCGGTCGGCGGGGTCTCCCTCGAGGTCCGCGCCCTTGAACCCGCGAAGGGCGAGGGTGTCCTGGTGATCACGGGTGGCCATGATGCGGTCACCGACTCGGACCCGTTCTTTCGCGATCGCTACCCCCTGTTGCGCCCTCGTCCGCTCGTTGCCGAGGCAGCCGCGACGGCTCTCGCGGCGGAGCTCTGGAGCCGATCGGCCCTGCGCGCGCTCACCGCGCATCCGGTCAACGCGGCGCGACGACGCGAGGGGCGCGCCGCGCTCGACGCGGTCACGCTCAAGTGGTGGGGCCGACCCCGCCCCGCCCCGGCGTTTCGGGCCCGGCACGGCCTTGACGGTGTGATGATCGCGGGGTCGTCGCTCCTCGCAGGACTCGCCAGGACCGTGGGCATGCGGTTTGTCCCCGCGGTCGAGGGTGACGATCCGGCGGTCGCCGTGCGGCGACGGTTGGCCCTCGCACGGGCGGCGTTCGACGACGGCGCCACCTTTGTGTTCTGCCATCTCAAGGCCACCGATGAAGCCGGACACTCAAAGGACGCACGGGTCAAGCGGCACGCCATCGAGGCGGTCGATGGCGCGCTCGGGGATCTCGCCTCGCGTTTTGCCGAGGAGATCGTCTGCATCACTGGCGACCACGCAACGCCCACCTCGGTGGAGGTGATCCATTCGGGCGATCCGGTGCCGTTCCTGATCGCCGGACCCGCTGTTCGGGCCGACTCCGTGCTGCGCTTCGGCGAGCTCGATTATGCGCAGGGGTTGCTTGGGCACCTGACGGGCGGTGACGTGATGCCGGTCCTCTTGAATGCCGCGGACCGCCCGTTGTTTCTCGGTGCGCGACCCACCACGGCGCCCTACCCCGTCGGCGCTCCGATGGACGTCGAGCCGCTCATCCCGTAAGCGAGTCTGGCGGCGTGCCACCGGACTCGACGGCGAGACTCTCGGCGATCATGGCTCGCTGGATCTCCGTCGTCCCCGCGGGGATGCGCAGGTTGCGCGCCACCCGGTAGATGCGCTCCAACCCGGTCTCGGCAAGCAGGCCCCTGCCGCCATGCACCTGGATTGCGCGATCCGAGATGCGCAGCAGCGCCTCGTCGCACCACGTCTTCAGCGTTGAGAGGTCACGCCGCTCAGCGGGCCCGACTCTCCCACCGCCCAGCAAGTCGGCTGCATCAAGGCCGGACAGGATGTCCAATGAGAGCGCCCGCATGGCGCGCCAGTCCATGTACATATCGCTAAGCCGCTCGGCGACCGCTCCAAAGTCGCCGATCGGGCGCCCGAAGGCGCGACGCTGCGCGGCGTATGCCACCGACCGATCGAGACAGTGCCAGCCTAGGCCGGCGCACATGCCTCCGCGACGGCTGCGGGCCCAGTTGATCCAGGTGAACACCAGGGACAGACCCTGGCCCCGGGTGCCGATGACCGCGCTTTCGGGGAGGCGTACGTCTGCAAAGCTCAGCTCGCCCGTCTGGCCGTCGCCCATAATGGTCTGCTGCACCGGCCCGCGCGTCACCCCCGGGGCGTCCATCGGCACGAGGAACGCGGTGAGCTCATGGCGCCCGTCCCCATCCGCGCGCGCAATGACCTGGGCGTGGTCGACGAATGGCGCACCCGTGATCAGATGTTTCACGCCGTTGAGGATCCACGCGTCGCCGACGCGGCGCGCCGAGGTCTCCAGCGCGAGGGCATCCGAGCCTGCGCCCGGTTCCGTCAGCGCGAAGGCCACGGTCGTGCGCCCACCCAGGAAGTCGCCAAGCTGGCGCGTGCGGGCCTCGGCACTCCACGCGCGCACGAGATGGCTCGGGCCGTCGGTCCAGGCGAGCATCCACTGCACCCCACGCAGGCCGTGGCGGTACACCTCCTCCTGAATGTAGAAGGTGTCCACGAGCCCGAGTCCCAGCCCGTCGGGCGCGGGAAGATGCGGGCAGTACAGGCCGGCCTGGGCGGATGCCCGTTGCATGCGGTGCTTGAGATCGATCATGGCGTCAGCGAGTCGCCCGTCCGACTCCAGAGCGAAGGCGGTCGGGCCGATCGTGCGCTCGACCTCGTCGACCATCGGCAGGGCCTGTGTGACGATGAATTCCCGGACGCGCTCCAACGTGCGCAGGCCGGTTTCTGACGGCGGATAGCCGCGCGAGGGCCCGGGCAGCTTCATGCCGACACCGCAACCCGACCGACCGAACCACGCGTGAGCTCTCCGATCTGCCAGGCGGACACGCCCCGCTCGGCGAGCTCGTCGCGAAGCCGGGCGATCCGGGCGGGCGCGACGGCAAGCAGCAGCCCACCGCTGGTTTGCGGGTCGTGCAGCAGCTCCTCGAGCTCGCGTGGCACCTGCGCGTCGACGTCGACGAGCGCGTCAGCAGATATGCGGTTGCGCTGCGTGCCTCCGGTCGTGATGCCGGCGCCGGCGAGGGCGCGGGCCCCCGGCAAGAGTGGCACCGCGGCAGCGGAGATCGCGGCACCCGTCTCGCTGGCAGCCGCCAATTCGGTCAGGTGACCGACGAGGCCGAACCCTGTGACGTCGGTCGCGCAACGGACGCCGGCCGCGAGGGCCGCCTCGGCGCCGGCGCGGTTCGAGCGCAGCATGGAGGCGACCGCGGCATCCATGGCGAGGTGATCTTCGTATCCCAACTTGGCGGCGGTGACGATGACGCCGACGCCGAGCGCCTTGGTCAGGATCAACAGGTCGCCCGCGTGGCCGGCGCCGTTGTGGAGGATCCGCTCGGGGTGCACGGTTCCGATGACGGCCAACCCGTACTTTGGTTCGGGGTCGGAGATGCTATGGCCGCCGAGCACCGGGCAGTTGTCCGCCATCGCGGCTTCGGCACCGGCACGCATGATGCGCGCGAGTGCGCCCGGGTCGGCGGAGTCGGGAAAGGCCGTGATCGCCAGGGCGAAGATGGGCGCCGCGCCCATCGCGTGGAGGTCGCTGAGGGCGTTGGTGGCGGCGATGGCGCCGAAGGTGTCGGGGTCGTCGACGATCGGGGTGGAGAAATCGACCGACGCGACGATCGCGAGGTCATCACGGACGCGATAGACCCCGGCGTCGTCGGCGCGGTCGAACCCGACCAGTGCGTCAGGGTCGGTGACGAGCGGCATAGCCGCAAGGGCTTCGATCAACGCCGCGCGCCCGAGCTTGCAGCCGCATCCTCCGCCCCGCGCCATGTACGTCAGCCGCGTCATGGGCCGGTTCCCCAGTCGGTTACCGGTTCTTTGGCGGAACATAGCAGACGGTCGAGAATGGCCATTCCAGGGTCATTTTCCGACGTATCAGCAACGCGCACCGGCACGATCGGCACGGATCGGTGCCCCAACACGCACCGGCACGTCGGCGCGCCCGAGCGTCGGCTTCGCGTCACCGCGCCGGTCCACGCGTCCGAACAAGCAACCCCGCCGGAGCGGGGCTGCTGTCGATGCGCCAGAGAGGACTTGAACCTCCACGACCCGTACGGGTCACAAGGCCCTCAACCCGGCTCCGCGGCGCGGCGTCGTGTCCGACCCGCATGACTAGCGGCCTTTCGCCCATGCGCCGGGACGTTCTGGACGTATCGGACGGAGAATACGTGACCAAAGTGTGACCACGGGCCGGGCTTCGGCGCGCTAGCCGCGGCCGCGCTACCGATCGAGTCGGCGGGTTTGGTGGGGGGACCCTGGGGGATCTCGGGACGGTGTGGGAGAATCGCGCAGAGTGCACGAGCCCGCACCTGGGCCTCGGAGGGCGCGCGCGGGACTCTGGCGCACGGCTGGCACAAGTCCGGCTTTCGGTCGCCGAGTCAGTCTGCGTCCGTCTCCGCGTCGATGAGCTGTGACACCGCGTCGATCAAGGCCAGGTGCGTGAACGCCTGAGGGAAGTTTCCGAGGTGCTCTCCGCTGGCGACATCGATCTCCTCGGCGTAAAGCAGCAGGGGGCCGGCGAACGACAGAAGTTTCTTGCACAGTGCGCGGGCCCGGTCCGTCTCGCCAATCATGGCGAGCGCGGAAACCAACCACCACGAGCAGATGGTGAACGTGCCTTCTTTGCCTTCGAAGCCGGTGTCAGTGCTGTCTATCTTGTAGCGGAGCACAAGGCCGTCTTCGGTGAGCTCGTCGGCGATCGCAAGGACGGTGGCCTTAACGCGAGCGTCGTCGGGGGGCAAGAAGCCCATGATGGGTATCAGCAGCAGCGATGCGTCGAGCGCGTCGTTTTCGTATGCCTGCCGGAATCTGCCTTGTTCGTCAACACCCTTGCTCAGAACCTCATCTTTGATTTGGTCTGCCCCTTTACGCCAACGGTCGGCTCGGTCCGTGTCGCCGCGTCGAAATGCCAGGTCAGATCCCCGATCTGCCGCGACCCAGCACAGGACGGCCGAGGCCGTGAAATGTTGTGGTTCGCCGCGAATCTCCCAGATGCCCTGATCGGCGTCCCCGCTGTGGGTCAAGGCGTCCTCGACCAGGCCGGCCAGTCCTTCCCAAACCGCTGGGACGATTTGTGCCGCCCCCTTCTTGAAATGCGTGTCAACGCCGTCCAGCAGCATCCCCCACACGTCATTTTGGTGCTGGTTCCAGGCACCGTTGCCCACACGCACCGGGCGCGCTCCGTCGTAGCCGGACAGGTGATCAAGGGTGTGCTCGGTAAGGTCCTTCTCGCCGCCGATCCCGTACATGATCTGGAGTTCAAACGGCTGGTCGACCTTCCCCTGGCTCAGGCATTCGAGCACGAACGCGAAGTACTCGAGCGCCTCCCAGTCGAAACCCAGGCGATAGAGCGCCCGCAACATGAAGCCCGTATCCCTGATCCACGTGTAGCGATAATCCCAGTTGCGAGCTCCCCCGGGCGTCTCCGGAAGAGACGTCGTGGATGCCGCCATGACCGCTCCGGTCGGGGCGTAGCTCAGCCCTTTGAGGGTGAGCGCGCTTCGCTCGATGAATGGGCGCCACGGGTGGTCGGGGAAGGTTCCGGTGGCCAGCCAGTCGCGCCAAAACTCGACGGTAGAGTCGAGATCGCGTTGTGTTTGATCTTCTGACGCTGGCGGAGCATCCCCCCACGACAGGGCGATGGAACTGGTCTCGTCCTCGGCCAGCGTGGTGCGGCCATAGCAACGAGCTCCGGCCACGCCCAATCGAAGGGTGCTCACCACCGACAAGTCCAACTCGCCGTCCGGTGCGCGGGCGTGGAGAGTTCCGTAGCCCTCGCCTTCGTAGGCCCATTGCCCGGTGGCGGCGCCATAGTCGAACATCGGGAGGCAGGTGGCCTCGACCTCCACCCTCCCGGCGATGCACGTCGCTGTGCGGAGCAGGATGCCGGCGGCGGCCGAGTCGGTCGGGGCCCGCCGGTAGTTCGGACGCCGCTTGCCGCTATCGGCGGGCCGGATCACCATCAGGTCCTGGACGACGAGCCACCCGGTCGCAGTGTGCCACGTCGTCTCGAGTACCAATGTGCCCGGCAGGTAGCGGCGGTCGTGGGGAACATTGGCACTCGAGGGTCCGAAACGGAAAAAGCCGGCTGTCCGGTCGAGTAGGGCACCGAACACGCTTGGTGAGTCCGGGCGAGGAAGGCACAGCCACTCCACGCACCCATCTGGGGCGATCAGGCAGGTGTCCTCGCAGTTCGACAGGAAGGCGTACTCGGCGATCGGAGGAAACGCACCCATCGTCGCATGCTCCTCGCTCGGGGGGCCCGGAGCCCGCCCGGCATCGGTCGTTGTCTCATCCCCAGGCTATACCGCTTGCCTGCCCCCAGCGACGCCGGGCTGTAACGCTTTGGGCTGGCCCACTTCCGAGCAGGGTCATCCGCCTCCAAGGGGACCGACACCGCCGCTTCTCGCATCCCTCAGGATCCCAATGCCGGGACCGCTATGTTCGCTCCCGTGGCTGTTCGGCGGAGGATCCCCGACCTCAGTTGGCCAACCACGTGCCCCGGATGAGGGCGTCGGTTGCGGCAACGCTCGTCCTGATCGCACGTCCTGATCAGAAGAGGACGACCGCGAAATGGGTCCGAATGCCGCTGCGCGGCAAAGTGGGCCTGCCCCGATCCGGTGGACACCTTGATCTAGCCCCACTTTGGTGGAGTCGCGGATCTGGAGTCAGGCGGCTTCGTGGGTTTGGAAGTAGCGGTTCTCGTATTCGGTTGGTGTCAGCATGCCGAGCGCCGAATGCCGACGCCGGGTGTTGTGGAACAGTTCGATGTAGTCGTGGATCGCCGAGGCCAGCTCGATGCGGGTCCTCCAGGCCTTGCGGTTGAGCAGCTCGGTCTGCATGCGGCCCCAGAAGGCCTCGACAACAGCGTTGTCGTAGGGACATCCAACGGCCCCGATCGAGGGTGCGATGCCCAATTCGTGGACCTTCCGGCTGAACGCCCACGAGGTAAATTGGACCCCCCTGTCGCTATGGATCACCAGGCCATCCTCGACGCTGCGCCGACGGATCGCCATCCCGAGCGCATTGGTGACCAGCACGGTTGTCTGGGTGCTGTCGATCGCCCAGCCGACGATGTAGCGCGAGAAGGCATCGATGACCGCGCAGCAGTACACCTTGCCTTCTGGGGGTGGGGTGCTCGGTGATGTCGGTCATCCAAAGCTGATCGGGAGCGCTGCGTCCGAACCGTCGCTGCACGAAGCCCACGTTGCCCACCCGGGCGCCGCGCGGCAAGCGGCGTCTGGGGACGCCCTTGATGCCGAGCTCATGCATGATCTGTGCGACGGCGTTGTGGCCGACGATGATCTGGCGGCCCAAGCGCAGCTCGGCGGTGACGCGGTGGGCGCCGTAGACGCCGCCGGAGTCGCGGTGAACCTGGGTGATCTTGAGTCGCCAAGAAGATGTGCCGTAGCGCCCGCGGTGAAGCGGGCCGGCTGCGCCAGGCGTAGTAGCCAGACTCACTGACCCCCACACGCCGGCAGGCGTGGCGCACGTTGATGCCTTCACCCGTCAGGGCATCGATCACCTGGAAGAGCCTTTTGGGGAGACCCCCTGCTCGAGGAAGACCTCGTTGACCTTGCGGGCCACCGCCAGCTCGGTTTCCAGCTGGCGGATGCGCCGCTTTGCGGCGGCGAGCTCCAGCGCCATGTCGGTGCTGGCTCCGGCAATCTCACCCCGGTCGATGCGATCCTGGCGCAGCCAGTTGTAGATCGTCGCCTCGGAGACCATGAAGGTGGTCGCCAGCTGGGTGACCTTGGTGCCTGAGCGGGCGAGCTCGACCACCTGGCGACGAATCTCGGCGGGATAGCGGCGGGGCATTGGAATCCTCCTTGCTGCCGAAGGACTCTAGAAACCCGACTCCACCAAATCCGGGGTAGATCAGTGTCCACCAAAGCGGGGGCGGTCTCACGCGGTCATCCCAACAAGTGCCTCAAGCTTCTCACATGGCTTCATCCAGCCGAGCGTGCGTCGAGGGCGATCGTTGAGCGCGAAGGCAACCTCGTCGAGGCGCGCCTGGTCGTGCACCGCGAGATCGGTGCCCTTTGGGAAATACTGGCGCAACAAGCCGTTGGTGTTCTCGTTTGATCCTCGCTGCCAGGGCGAATGCGGATCACAAAAGTAGACCTGCACGTGGGTATCCACGCTGAACTGCACATGGTCCGCGAGCTCCTTGCCCCGGTCCCAGGTCAGCGACTTGACCAGGTGCTCTCAGGAGGCGCTGGATTTGTGCGGTGATCGCTTGACAGACGTGGACGCTGGTCTTGTCGCGGCCGATCCGGGCGAGCATGACGTAACGCGTCTGGCGTTCGACGAGGGTGACGATCGCCGACGTGCCCTGCGCGCCCACGATGAGATCACCTTCCCAGTGCCCGGGGACAGCGCGGTCCTCGATCTCGGCAGGACGGTCAGAGATGAGGACCATGTCCTTGATGTAGCCACCTGGGTCCTTGCGGCCGTGGGGACGCCGACGCGTCCGACCGCTGCGCAAGCACGCGGCCAGCTCCTTGCGCAGCGCTCCTCGCGACTGGACAAACAGCGACTGGTAGATCGTCTCGTGCGACACTCTCATCTCGAGATCATTGGGGAACGCGACCACGAGCCTCGCCGAGATCTGCTGCGGTGACCACCGCTTGTCGAGCATCGACTCGACCACGCTGCGAAGCCTTACACAGCGCGTCAGCTTCGCGGCCTTGGGGCGCCGAGCCCGACGATACGCGCGTTCGTCGGCATGCACCGCTCGATAGCGGACACGACCACCGTCGTTGTGCACCTCTCGAGCGATCGTCGAGGGCGCCCGGCCGAGCCGGCCCGCGATCTCGCGCATCGAGTCACCGGCCTCGATCCCGAGCGAGATCTCCTCTCGCTCGGCAAGCGAGAGTCGCAGCTTGGAACGGTCCCGCTCACGAGGATGCACACCACCAACAACATTGAGCAGCCGCTGCACGGTCTTTGCCGTGCAGCGCACGGCTTGGGCCGCCTGTTCGAAGGACTCACCGGCTGCGATACCCAGCCGAATCTCCAGGCGCTCTTGTCGGGTCAACCTCAGACCCTTGGCTCTCGTGACTGCCACCAAGGCACTCTCCGATCGTTGCGTCCACGATGACGTGTTGCAACGATCACTAGAGACCTAGGGGTCAAGCCCACTGTTGCCCGGATTGGACCAGGGCTCACCAACGAGGTCCCGAAGGCGCGCCTGAACGCTGGTGCCTCGTCGGAGTGGGGCCGCGCGTTCAGGTTGCGCCGATTGGCGGCGAGGGCGCCGTGGCCCATCGCTCCCGATGAGCCGTTGGTCCGCCGACCGGGCGGCGCGGGTGAGGATCGGATGGCAGACGCTCAGCGGCGTCTCCGGGGCCATGTCGGCGGTCAGCGGAGGCATTCTGGGCGATCCCGAGTACGTCCCGGGGTGAGATCATGACGCAGGCTAGGCGTCGTCGGATTTTGTTGCGCCCGCTCGCGCAGCGGCCTGCTTGGCCGCCCCAAATAGGCCACGCACGACTCCGCCGATGAGGATCAGGCCGAGGATCATCTGCGCGGACACGACCAGACGCGCCGGGTCGGTCGCCGGGGTGATGTCGCCAAAGCCGACCGTCGAGAAGACCGTGATGGTGAAATACAGCGCGCGCGTATGGTCGAGCCCCTGGGTGAACGTCGTGCCGGACGCATCGGACATCGACAGGTAGGTCGTCGCGAACAGGACAAAAAACAGCGGGATGACGACACCGAGGGCGACACCAGCGCGCAACTCGGGGAAATCCGCCCGCATGATCCGATACGTCTGCCACGCCAGGACGGCCCCGAGCAGTACGACGGCGATGACCACGCGCGCGAGGTCGCCCGCGTTTGAACTCAGACCTGTCGGAATCGCGTAGAAGACGCCGAGGAGCACCACCCACGCCAGGATGACGTGGACGATTGAGCGAGCGACCTCGCGCCGTCGCTCGCGCGCGCTCAGATCGCCGAGGAGACGCGCCGCCATCGCGGTGCCCCTTTCATCACTCGGACCGCACGGTCAGTCCTCCTACTGCGTGTCGTCTTCTGCCTCAAGCTCCGCTTCGAGCCCGATGATAACGACGCCCAGCGCCGTGGAGATCTTCGCGGCAGCGGAAAGGGTCCGTGGTGTGCCGATGATCGGTGCGACGCCAACCAAGATGTCGTGGACCTGCTCGATCGTGACCCCGGCGTCCATTGCCGGGCCGACGTCCAGCAGGTACGAGGCGACTGGCGCATCGACGGCCGCGAGTGCCGCAACGCGCGCGGCGATCAGCGGGTTGTTATCGAGACCACATCGCGCCAGCGACTCTGTGGTCATCGCGGCGACAGGGGCACGCGCTAGCGCTGGGGCTCGTCGGCCCGGGGGACTGGAGTGCTCACCTGCCGCTGGCTCGGTAGATCAGCTTATTCGGGCTGATCTACCGCCATTAGGGGCAGGTGGGGTCCGTGTGACACGCGTTCCCCACCTGGCCCGGTGGGGAATTCTATTTCTCGCACGTTGGGCTTTGGACTGGCGCTACGAGCGACCGTGCGGGAGGCGTGACACCGGAGTCACATACCGGGCTATCGGTTCCGGCCTTAACGATACCCGGGAGCATGGGGTGCCTCCGGTCGAGATCTGGGCTTCGATCGACATCACCGGGCCGTCCGAGCAAGCCTCGGTGGCTCGAGGAGCACCGCCCCCGGGTCGAGCCCGGGACTTGGGCGGACTACCGCAAGTCAGTGGACAAGTATCTCATCCCGGCGCTGGACGATCGCAAACTCGGTGCCATCACCCCCGGTCACCTGCGGGCTCTCGTCGCGCCGCTCGCCGGGAGCGGCCTGCGGCCGAAGACGGTGAACAACGTGATCGTCCCACTGCGACTGATGCTCGGCCACGCGGTGGAGGACGGCCTGATCCCCTCGAACCCCGCGGCCACCACGGCGGGCAGCCGACACCGGCTGCGGCTGCCGGCCGAGCACCGGGAGATGGAGTACCTGCGCCTTGCGGATATCCGGCGCTACCTCGAGGCGTGCGGCTCCCGCTCTCGGCCGCTGGCGGAGGTGCTGGTCGGGGCAGGGCTGCGGGTCTCCGAGGCCCTCGCGCTCACTTGGGCGGACCTCGACCTGGAGGCGGGGGCGATCGTCGTCTCGCGCTCCCTGAAGGGCCGGAGCGAGACGACGGGCTCCACGAAGGGCGATGCCGCCCGGCGGGTGGGAATCGGCCCGCGCCTCGCCGGCGTCCTGGCCGATCATCAGGGCGCGCGCGTGAGCACCGGGTGTCGCGGCTCGTCTTCGCCCGGTCCGACGGGATCACACCGCTTGACCGGACCTACGTGTCGCATGCCTGGCATCGGGCCGCGCTCAAGGCGGCGAACATCGACCGGCCCGTGCGCCTGCACGATTTGAGGCACAGCTACGCCGCGGCGACGCTGGCCGCGGGGGAGCCGCTCGTCTTCGTCCAGAAGCAGCTCGGCCACTCCGCGATCCACACGACCCAGCGCTACTACGGACACCTCGAGCGCGGCTACCTGCGCGACGCGGCGCTGCGCGCCGAGGCCGCCGTCTGGAGTGTGACCAAAACGTGACCATGAGAGCGGCGAGGCCCGCGTCGCGACAGCTGGCGCTCCAACGAGAAACCCCGCCGAAGCGGGGTTTCTGTGCATGCGCCAGAGAGGACTTGAACCTCCACGACCCGTACGGGTCACAAGGCCCTCAACCTTGCGCGTCTACCAATTCCGCCACTGGCGCGTAGCGTCGGTAGAGGATACCGATCCGGACGGCTCGGGTGGGGGCAGCCGAACAATAGAAACCTGCGTCATGGCCTGATACGGTCCATGCAGAACACCTGTTCGCCACATGGATAACGGCTGGGAGACGACCCGATGGAGAACCTGAGTGGCCGCCAGGCCGAAATTCTCGATTTCATCGCGGAGCACTGCGCCCGCACCGGATACCCGCCCACGGTCCGAGAGATCGGGAACGCGGTGGGGCTTGCGTCGCCGTCGACCGTGCACGCCCACCTGTCCAAGCTCACCGATGGCGGGTATCTGCGCCGGGACCCTTCCAAGCCGCGCGCAATACATGTCAGTCGTCCGCGTGCCGCCGCCGACGCGTCCACCGGCTCCCGCTCGGTCGGGATGCTGCCGCTGGTGGGGGCCGTCGCCGCCGGTCTGCCGCGGCTTGCCGACGAGCAGGTCGACGACTGGGTCCAGACACCCTTCGCTGCCGACTTTGCGCTGCGCGTCACGGGTGAGTCGATGCGCGACGCCGGGATCCTCGACGGTGACATCGTCGCCGTCCGCCGCCAAGATACGGCCGACAATGGCCAGATCATCGTGGCAATGATCGGCGAGGAGGCGACGGTGAAACGGTTCCAGCGGCGCGACGACCACGTCCTGCTGGTCGCCGAGAACCCCGACTTCGCGCCGATCGAGGTGCGCGAGGACTTCCGGGTCGCCGGCCGAGTCGTCGGGGTGCTCCGCGCGCTCTAGGCACTCCGAGGGCGGGTCGCGCGCTACACTGGCCGCTCGCGAGCTAGGCAGCCGCGCGCCGCATGATGCGGTTCGAGGAAAGTCCGGACACCGCAGAGCAGGGTGCTGGTTAACGGCCAGCGAGGGAAACCTTAGGGAAAGTGCCACAGAAACGAAACAGCCTCGGAGTTGCTCCGCGGCAACGGTGAAACGGTGCGGTAAGAGCGCACCAGCGGCCTGGTGACAGGTCGGCTGGGTAAACCCCACCCGGTGCAAGACCAAATCGGAGCGCAACGGGCTGCTCGCCCAGCTCCAGGTCGGTCGCTTGAGGCGGCTGGCAACAGTCGTCCCAGATGGATGGCTGCCCACGACAGAATCCGGCTTATCGGCTCGCTACGGAACGGCCTCGGGAATCTCCCGGGGTCGTTCTAGTTGGTGGGCGTCCGTGGCGGCCGGGGCGCGGAGGTCGCGGCCGCCACGGCGACCGGGCTCGAGCTCCCCTGCTGGAGTCCGCTGACATCGGCGGCCACGACGTGGTCGATGACCGCCAACAGGGCCGGGATGGCGCGCGGGTCCTCGACGACGCCGTCGTCGATGGCCCGCTGGGCCTCGCAGGAGATCGCCATGGCCACGCGGGTCAGCTGTACCAGACTCGCGGCCGAGCCGTCGTGGTGGGTACCGTCCGAGAAGCCGGCGAGCTCGGCGCGGGCGACCGACTTCGTGACGCTGCCGGTCTCAAGGGCGGCGGTCACGATGCGCAGGCTGCGGGTCGCCTGGCGGCGGATCGCGGCGTCGGTGGGGCGTGCGCCGAGCGTCGCGACGTCGTCGCAATACCCGGCCACGACGCGGTCGACGATGGCCCGGGTGCGACCGTTCAGATGACGCGCCAGCGCGGGGCAGGGCGGCACGTCCTTGGTCTGGCGCGCGACGCCCGCGACGGGCGCCGGCATCGTTGCGCCGCGTTCACGCAGCCAAACGCGCAGCTCGGCGCTCTCGAATCGACGATGGCCACCGACAGTGCGATGCGAGGGCAGGACCCCGTGATCGGCCCAGCCGCGGACGGTGGCGACGCTCACGCCGATCAGGGCGGCCGCCTCGCTGGCGGTCAGCGTGCGTGAGAGCTCGCGCCCTCGGCCCTGTTGTGGCATGTGCATGCTCCGGGAACACGCGGCGCCCGAGGCATCATCAGCGGCGATGCGCCAGGGACGTGTCGCGGAATGGCCGTCTGGAAATAAACATAGCCCTTTCCGCGGTGGGTGCGGGTCGTTCGTCGCGCCGGGGCGATTACGGGGAAGCGGTGCCGGTGAGCCGCTTTTCCATAAGGATTGCGCCGCGCGATTTGAAGACCAGCCGGCCGAGGTGCCAGCGCCGCCCGGTGTGCTCGGTGAATCCGAGCCGCGCGTAGAGCGCGCGCGCGGCGTCATTGTCGTCGGTCACCCACAGGGTCACCCGCGACTTGCCGCGGGCGGCGGCCTGCGCGTCCAGGTGGCGCATCAGCATGACCCCGACCCCCTGGCGGCGCGCGTCCGGTGCGACGGCCAGCTCGCCGACGTATGCCTCGTCCTCCTCGAGCGGACCGTGGGCGAGAATTGAGAGCGCGCTCAGCGCCCACAACGCACGGCTCCAGCCGATCACGTCGGCGAGCAGCTGGGCGACCCCCGTCGGCGGCACGTCCTCAGCGGTGGCTAGGTGCGCCGCGCCGATCACCCGCGCGTCCCGCTCGGCGACCCAGTACCCATGGGTCGGCGTCCGCAGTTCATGTCCGATGAGGCGCGTGAGCGCCTCGGCGGCCCGGCTGCCCAGCGTCGGTCGGTATTTCGGGGCCAGGGCGCTCGCCAGCAGCTCGCCCACGGCGGCGGCATCCGCGTATTCGGCATGGCGGATCTGCGTCGCGGCCGGTTCCCGGCCCGCCGACGGAGCCGAGGCGTTATCGTCGCTCGAGATTCCCGTCATAAGGAGGCATCGCCATGGCACGACTCGCGCCCGGAGTACCCGCACCAGACATTCGTCTGAATGCCGATGACGGTTCGACCGTGGCGCTGAGCGATCTGCGCGGACACCGCGTCGTGCTGTATTTCTACCCCAAAGACGACACCAGTGGGTGCACCACCCAGGCGTGCGAGTTTCGCGACCGTGCGGCCGACTTCGACGATGCGGGCGCGCGCGTCATCGGCGTCAGCCCGGATTCGATTGCGAGCCACGTCAAGTTCCGCGACAAGCACGGTTTGCCGTTCACGCTCCTGTCGGATCCGGATCACGAGGCCGCCGAGGCGTACGGCGTGTGGGTCGAAAAGTCGATGTATGGGCGCACGTACATGGGGGTCGAACGAAGTACGTTCGTTATCGGCCCCGACGGAGTTCTCGAACAGGCCCTCTACAAGGTCAAGCCGGCCGGCCACGCCGGCTCGATCCTGGAGCTCATCGCCGCCGCGACCGGCGGACCCGCGGCCGATTGATCCTGACGCGCCTGTTAGCGTTCGAATGACGAACCGGATGCGAAAGGGAGCAACGCATGGCCTGGGATGACGTGTCGCGGTGGCAACCGGTTGACCTGTTCGCGGCATTCCGGATGGGCGACGCGGTGCAGCCGGTCGACGTGCGCGATCTCGGGTACCGCGATGCCACCGACCAGATTCGGCGCTCGATCCGCATCGATCCCCAGGAGTTCGAGCCCCACATCGCCGGCCTGCCCGGCGATCGGGAGCTGATCTTCTACTGTGACCGACCGGGCGAGGCCACGAGCATGAAGATCGCCCTGTGGGCCTTCGACAACGGCAAGTCGCGCGTGGGTGTAATCGTCGGCGGATGGGACGCCTGGCAGGCGGCGGGGTATCCGGTCGAGCCGAAGGCCGCCGCCTAGTCCGGCGGGGCTAGTGCTCGTCGGCCGGCGGCGTCTGCGGGGAGACCGGGGTCAGACCGTAGTTCGACTCGATCCACTCCGGCAGCAGGTGGGCCAAGGCCCGGATCAGTAGCTCACGCTCGGCGATCGCGACGCGCGCCGCGACCTCGAGGACCAGCTTGCCCTCGTCGCTGCGAATCCCGCCCACGCCCCCGACGGTGTCGGCCGCCTCCTTGCGGGCGTAGACCATGCCGCGGGCGGCCCAATTCCACCGTTCGCGGGTCCAGTCGATCAGGTTCTTCTCGAGCGAGGTCGGGTCGTAGCCCAGCAGGGCGCGCTGGAGTTCGCTCAGAGTCGGGTCGGCTTCGCGCATGGTCACCTCTGGGACGTGGATCGCAACGGGAGCCAAGTGTAGCCCGTGGGGCGCTGGCCCTCGTCGGGCGCCGCCGCGTGCGACATGCGCGTTGCCGTGCGGCGGCTCGGTGTCGTAAGGTGCCTCGTATGCGGACGTTTATCTTGCTGTCCACGCTCAGCCCCCAGGGCATGCAGACGCTGCGCGCCACGCCGGAGCGACTCCTGGAGGTCAATCGCGAGGTGGAGGCCCTCGGTGGCCGGGTTCTCCACCAGTGGGCACTGCTCGGGGACTATGACTTCTTGAGCGTCATCGAGGCGCCCGACCCCGCGTCGGTGTCGCGGTTGACGCTCGAGCTGGCGGCACGGGGCAGCGCCCACTTCGAAACGCTGCCGGCCATCGACGTCGACGAGATGATCGACCTGATGTCGGGCCTGGCCGACCCCCCGGAACTCGCCGGTTAGACCCGGCGCCAGGTCCCGTTGTTGCACAGCGGGCAGGGGGGCAACACCAGCACGCCGTCGTTCTCGCTGGGGGATTTGACCAGCAGGTCGCATGCGTCGCAGCGGAAGTCGCCAATGACGGCGTCTCCGATCTCGTACAGCTCGTTGGTCGTGTTCATCCGTGGACTCCTAGGGATTGTGGCCTCCCGCGTCGGCGGCGCGCGCTCATCGCGCACACACACGCCTGCCAACCCGGGTCACGCATGGTGTGGGCTGGCGTTAGGTGGTGATCGCTACGAGGACACTGGCGACGGCAAGCAGGGCGAACAGCAGCCCGCCGACCACCAGCAGCGTGTGTTCCGAAATGCCGATCAGCCGGCGCTCGCCGGTTGACGCGCGGCGGGAGCGGCGGTTCCCGAGCAGGCGCGTCATCGTGCCTTCGGCGAGCCACCGTTCGCAAAACGGGCAGTACTCGGAGTCCGCGAGCAGCGGGAGGCCGCACCGGTGACATGCCGGGGCCTCGGAGCGGTGATTGCCCTGAACATCGTGCTTTGCCCTCACGCCACTGCTCCTTGCCAATACGAGGCGTCGACAAGCGAGCCTCGCACGTGCGGGTAACCCAAGATACATCCTTCCGGACGGTACGTGCCACCCCCGACGGTTCAGGCAACAGCCGGTCGGGAGGGTCCTTACCGGTTACTGCGGAAAAAACGATCGGTGGCTTCCCAGCCTGGCCCGGGGTTCACCGGCGGGGTCCCGTGGGGGTCCGACGACCCCTCGCCCGACGCGTTCCCCATCATGGGAAACGCGGTGTCGACAGCGTCATCGTCGGAGTCCGCTGCGTGCTCGTCCTTCCTGAAGTTCTGCGATCTCGCGCTCTTTGGCCTCGAGCTCCATGAGTTTCCGGTCGATCGCTGCGACCTCCGTCGCCAACGGCTCCTCGGGCAACTCCCCCGCACGGATGAGCTCGTAGGCCCGCAGCCCGAGATCCTCGAGCGCCGCGCGGTGTTGGCGCTGCAGTAGGCGCCGTTCGCCTTCGACGCGGGCACGCTTGAGGGAGGCTTGGACGTCATTTGCGAGACGGCTCGCCTGGCGCGCCAGCTGATCCACGACAGACATCGCTTACCCTCCTGCGCGCGACGCGCGCGTTGCAACACGTGCAGGTGAGTCTAGCGCCGGTCCGGGAGCCGGGCCTACCCCCCTCGGGTTCGCCACGACCGCATCATGCGTCGATCCTCAGCACCGCCGAGCCGCGGATCTCGCCGGCCTCGTGCGCCGCCAGCGCGGCAGCCGCGTCCTCGAGCGCGAACACGTCGACGCTGGTGATGATCGGGATCTGCTCCGCGAGCTCCAGGAACTCGCGGGCGTCGGCGCGCGTGACGTTCGCCACGCTGGCGATCGAGCGCTCCCACCACAGGTCTGCGTAGTCGAACGCGGGAATCTCATCCAGATGAATGGCGTTGACCGCGACGGTGGCTCCCCGCTCGAGCGTGGCCAGCGCGCGCGTGACCACCCATCCGACCGGCGCGAACGTCACCGCGGCGTCGAGCCGGACCGGGCACGGATCCTCATAGCCACCCGCCCAGGCCGCTCCGAGGGCGCGTGCTCGCTGCTGCTCGTCTTCCGAGCGGGTGTACACGTATACCTCGCAGTCCCAGTGGCGGGCGACCTGGATCGCGCACAGCGCCGAGGCACCGAACCCGAACAGGCCGACCCGGTCGCCTGGGGTGACCTGCGCTCGGCGCAAGGCACGGTAGCCGATGACCCCCCCGCACAACAGCGGCGCCGCCTGGATGTCGTCCATTGCGGGCGGCACCGGTACGGCCACGGCTGCCTCGACGGCCATGTACTCGGCGTACCCGCCGTCGCGGTCCCAGCCGTGGAACTCGGCCTCGGTGCACAAGTTCTCGCGCCCCGACCTGCAGAACCGGCAATGGCCGCAGGTGTGGGCCAGCCAGTACGCCCCGATCCGGTCGCCGATCCCCAAGCCGGTGACCGCCGGGCCGATGTCCACGATACGGCCGACGGCTTGGTGGCCAAGTGTGATCGGCAGGCGCCGGGCGGCAAGGTCACCGCTGGCGATCTGCAGGTCGGTGCGGCAGACCGCGCATGCGCCGACCTGCATGACGACGCGGCCCGGGCCAGCGGCGGGCTCCGGAACCTCGTCGGCGCTGAGGCGATCGGCGGTGATCGGGCCCGGTCGGTGTAGTCGCATCGCACGCACACCAACACGCTAGCGTGGGTGCGCACCGCGCGCGCCGGTGCCGGTCCGACGATGAGGTGGCGGGGTGTGATGACGCGGGTCGTGGCGTGTCCCGACGCGGCGCTGGGCGCCGGCGATCCCACGCGGCGCTGGGGGGTCTTCTGCAGCGACGGCGCGGTGCGCTGGCCGGGCGTGACGACACTCGAGGCCGAGGCACTCATCGCCGGTTTGTCGGACCGCGCGGCTGCGCCAGATGACGTGCTTGTTCAGGTTGAGCTCGGCGTCGCACTCACCGGCGGCGCGGGCCCCTATCTGGTCGGCGCGGACGGGGTGCTGGTGCTCGTCGTCGGGCGACACCCTGCGCTTGACGGTGCGCACGTCGCGATGGGCCAGTCGGGCCAGGATCGGGCCAGGATCGGAGTCGTGCGTCCGGCGCGGTTCGCCGGCGGGTGGTCCTGGAGCGCGCGCGCCGAGGTTCCCGGAACGGCCCGGATCGCGGCCCTCGACGCGCTCGCGGCCGTCGAGGGCGATGACGGCTTGCGGGCATGGGCTGCCCGCGCCAACTCGGCCGGCATCCCCTAAGGTAGGACACAGCGATGGCCCGACTGAGCGTTTATGAAGTGCGTTTTCGCGCACGATCGCGCCGACGAGCCCGTCGACGATCCGGCGTGGCAGCTGCGTTCGGCGCTCGAAGGGATGCCGGGGATCGCCCGCTCGCTCGGCGCCGATCACGATACGGGCTCGCACACTGTCACCGGGGCCTTCCAGCTCGAAGTGGCGCGGGGCATGGCCGCCGCGGCCCGCGACAGCAGCCGCTTGGCCAAGGAGGCGCTCAAGCTCGCGGGCATGGGTGACGCGCGGTTGGTCGAGCTGACGATCGCACTGCGGCAGACCTCGTGAGCGCCGTCTGAGCGACGTGGTGGCGGATGCCGTGCCAGGTCCAGTCGGACGCCGGCAGGTGCAGGGCATTGACGCTGCTGTCAGGATTGCCCGGTCATGAGTGACGCACCTGATACCCGGGCGTCGATCGGGCTGGTCGGCGGCAACGCGCTGCCTGGCGGGGTGATGATGCGCACCTCGCGGCGCGTTGGCATCGCCGTGCGGCAGGAGGCGACGGGAGGGATCGTGACCGAGGGCTTCGACCTGGACCCCCCCAGCGGGCGCTGGCTGAAGCTGCCGCTTGCCCGGGGGATTCTCGCGATGCGCACGGCCATCTCGATCGGCAAGGAGGCGATGCTGATCGGTGACCGCCTGCGTTGGGCCGAGCCGGTCTCGGACGACGCGGACGCGGGCGAGCCGCCGGAGGACGAGCCGCTCGGCTGGGGGGCCAAGGTGCTCATGGTGGTCGGCGCGGCGATCGGGATTCTGGTCCAGCTGCTCGCGTTCCGGGTGGCGCCGATCGTCATCGCCAAGCAGGCCGGCCTGACCGGCGCGGAGTTCATCGTGGCCGATGCCGCCATCCGTCTGGCGCTCTTGCTCGGGACGCTGCTGCTGATGAGCATGCTGCGGCCGTTCCGCCGAATCCTGTCCTACCACGGCGCCGAACATCAGGCGATCGCCGCCTACGAGGCGGGCGCGCCGCTCGACCGCTGCCGCCGCCGCCGGCTTCACGCGCTTTCATCCGCGCTGCGGGACCTCGTTCCTGGTCGTCTCGGCGATCGTGTCGATCGGCGTGTACGGCGTGGTGCTGTGGGCGACTGGGAACTTCAGCTACCTCGCGCTGATCACGACGCGAATCGTGCTGGCCCCGGTGGTGACGGCGATCGCGTTCGAGATCCAGCGTCAGGCTGCGCGCCTCTCGTCGGGGCGCTGGCGCTTCCTCTCGGCACCGGGGATGTGGGCGCAGCACCTGACCACCCGGCCGCCGGGCGTCGAGGAGCTCGAGGTCGCCGTCGCCGCGCTGCATGAGGCACTCGGCACCGCCGGAACGCGGCAGGCGCATACGGTCCTCGTGCCGCGCCGCCGACCTGTCTTCGGCGGCGGGGTAACGGCGAATGAGTCATTGGGCCGAGGTCCTCGTGACCGTCGTGGCGATCGTTGCCGTCGCGGCGGCGATCAGCGCCGTCGTGCGACTCATGGTCGGGCGTCTCGAGCATCGGATGTCGTCGCGGTTCGAGGTGGCCAGCTCCGTCCAAAAACGTGCCCACACGCTGACGGGCATCCTGCTGTCGGTCGTCCTCGTGATCGTGTGGATCACCGCGGTGGTGATGATCCCTGAGGAGTTGGGCGTCCCGGTCGCCCCGCTGCTGGCGACGGCGGGCATCGCCGGAATCGCGATCGGCTTCGCGGCGCAGACCCTCGTCCGGGACCTGTTGGCCGGGTTTTTCATCTTGTTGGAGAACCAATACGACGTGGGTGACACCGTGCGGGTCGCCACGGTTCGGGCACGGTCGAGGCGGTGGGCTTGCGCACGACCGTGCTGCGGGGGGCCGACGGCACTCGGCATGTCGTGGCCAACGGTGAGATCCGGATCTCCAGCAGCCAGACGCGGATCTTCTCGCGCAGCGTCCTGGTGCTGCCGTTGCCCTATGACGTGGATGTCGATCATGCGCTCGCGCTGGCCACCGCGGCCGGGGCGGACCTGCGCAGCGACCCCGTCTACGGTCCCGACATCCTCGGGGATATCGAGGACCTGGGCGTCGACGCGTTCGGCGCGGACCGCATGGACATCAGGCTGACCGTCGAGACCCGCCCGGGGCGGCAGTGGGCCGTCGGGCGCGAGTGCGTCGGGGCATCAAGGTTCTGCTCGATCGCGAGGGGATCTCGTGCGTCTCGCCCGCGGCGGGCTCGGGCTGATCCCGCTGCCGGGTCGTGGTGAGGATCGGGTCGCTCAGCCGCGCGGCGGGCGCGGGGGAGGGGCGCTCGTGCGCGCGCTGTAGCCCGCAGATCCGGGGCGGCGCTCGCTGATGTCGCGCTCGAGGAGGCTGACCCCAGAGACCCGCATCAGCAGCACCCGCATCACGACAGGACCCGCAAACGTGAGCAGGCCCCAGCCGGTCTCGGCGGCGATGAGCCACAGGCCCCACCAGACCAGGAAGTCCCCAAGGTAGTTCGGCTGCCGCGTGTCCCGCCACAGGCTCGTGTCCAGAACCTTGCCGCGGTTTGCGGGGTCGGCCGTGATAGGGCGCCGACTGGAAGTCCCCGATCGACTCGCAGGCAAAGCCGGCTGCCCAGCACACGGTGCCAAGCACCGCGAGCGGGCCGAGCGCGGGCCCCCTAAGCCCAGCGCGCCCGAGTGCGCGACGGGCACGAGATCCTCGATCTGGGGTGCGGGTGGGGTTCGCTGACGCTCTGGCTGGCCGAGCACTGCCCCTCCAGCACGGTGACGGGCGTGTCCAACAGCGCGTCCCAGCGCGGGTACATCGAACAGGCGGCAGTCGAGCGCGGCCTGGCCAACGTGCGGGTGATCACGGCCGACGTAAATCCGTTCGTGCCGAAGCGCGCATTCGACCGGATCCTGACGGTGGAGATGCTCGAACATGTACGCAACCACCGTGCGCTTGTGGCTGGCGTGGCCGGCTGGCTGCGGCCCGGACGGGCGGCTGTTCGTGCATGTCGTTGCCCACCGCGCGCTCGCCTTTCGGTTCGACGCGCCGGCGCGTTCGGACTGGATCGGCCGGCACTTTTTCACGGGCGGCACGCTGCCGTCCGGCTATCTGCTGCCCCGTGTGGCCGACGAGTTGACGCTGGTAGACCAGTGGCGGGTGTCTGGCACGCAGTACGCGCGGACGGCGCGGGCGTGGCTCGAGAATCTGGATGCCCATCGTGAGGCCGCGCGCACCGTGCTCGCCGAGCACGTCGGCCCGCGTCGCGCCGGACGCCAATTACGCCGCTGGCAGCTGTTGTTCCTGGCGTGCGAGGGCCTGTGGGGCTATGACGACGGCAACCAGTTCATCGTCAGCCCCTGCCTGTTCCAACGCGCCGGGGCGCTCGCCGAGCCGGGGAGCCACGGATGCTCAGCTGCCGGGCGGCGGCGCCGCCTTGGCCCGTGCGGTCGCCTCGGAACGCAGCTGGTGCAGGCGCTGGGCGCCCGCCCGCACGAGGGCGTTCGAGGCGGCGAGCCCGTCGAGCGAGCCCTGGAACTGGGGCATCACGTAGCGGGCGATCAGCTCGTGGCTGCGCTTGACCGCGTCAAACGGCGCCCACTCATGCCCCCAGAACAGCACCGTGCCGAACCCGCCGCTCATCTCGCGCAACGCGGTGATGACGGCCACGAGATCCTCGGGCGTGCCGATCACCCACGCGCCGAGCTCGGCCATCTGCTCGACGATCTGCTCCGGCGGTCCGGGGACCGGACACGGCCGTCCGGTCGTGGCTTCGACGTATTCGAGCATGTGCCGCGCCCCGCCGTCGCGGGTCTGATCGAGTGCCTGCCGTCGGGTCTCGGCGATATGCACCGGGATCACCAATCGCCAGTTGCGCCGGTCCACCTGGGTCCCGGCCACCGCGGCGCTGTGCTCTGCCTCGCCCCACTGCCTGCGCAAGTCGACGCTCCCGCCGGTCGCCTTGGCGACGGTCAGCGAGAGCACGCCCGCGCCGAGCTCGCCGGCCAGGCGCATGCCGGCCGGGGACTCCATGCTCGTCACGGCGATCGGCGGGGTCGGGTGCTGGTAGGGACGCAGCTGCACGACGGCGTCCACGAGCGTGAACCACTCGGAGCGCACCGTCAGCGGTTCGGTCTCGGTCATCAGGCGCACGATCACGCGGATGGCCTCGGCCATGCGATCACGCAGGACGGCCGGGTCGAGTCCGAGCATCAGCGCGTCGGAGATGTGCCCGCCCGGACCGATCCCGAAATTGATCCGGCCGCGCGTCAGGTGGTCGAGCAGGACGATCCGGTCGGCGACCATCAGCGGGTGGTGGTAGGGGAGGCTGACGGCCCCGGTGCCGAGCCGGATGTGGCGCGTGCGCTCGGCGGCGACCGCCAGGAACACCTCCGGCGCGGCAATCGTCTCCCAGCCGCTGGTGTGGTGCTCGCCGACCCACGCTTCGTCATAGCCGAGCCGGTCGACCCATGAGATGAGTTCCAGGTCGCGTTCCAGCGCCTGCGTGGGCGACTCGCCCATGGCGTGAAACGGGGCCAAAAAGAGCCCGAAGCCGAGTCGTGCGTCGCTCATCTGGGGGAAGTCTGCGGTCCGGGGGGGTCCGGGTCAAGGGAATCGCGAGCGGCGGAGCCGTTATGTCTGCGGCCGGTGCTGCCGATAGAGCCTGTGCCCCCCGCCTGAGCCGGACCCTCTTCGCACGGTGGCGTGTCGTCGCCGCTCGCGCGTAAGAAGTTTGTCAAGACGCTCAAGATTACGCTCAGTGCGTTCGATTCAGGAACCGTGGGCATCTCACGACTTCCGGAATCGGCCTCGCGCGCGCGCCCGCGGGCGCGTCATCAAGAGGAGCTCCTCTCCGAGAGCCTCAAGCGCGACGCGACGCCGCTGTCTTCGGACGAGCGGCGTGTGCTGGCCGTCGTTGGCGGGAGCTTCCTGGTCGTCGCCACCGCAATGGCCCTGTTCATGCCGTGGCACTCGACGCTGTCGTGGTCGACGCTCGTCATGGTCGTCACGGTGCTGGCAATCGCCTCCCGGACGCGCTTTGTCACCGAGGCGGGCCACACTTCGCCAATTGTCCTGGTCACGGTGCCAGCGCTGTTCCTCCTGCCGCCGCCGATTGTCCCGCTGGCGACCGGTGTGGCGCTCGTCGTCGGACGCCTACCGGACGTGATCACGGGACGCTCCGCGCCTGCACGACCACTGGTGGGCTTCGTGAACGCCTGGTTCATCATCGGCCCGGCCATCATTCTTTCCCTCGCTGGAGCTCCGGCGCCGACTGCGACTCCGGTCTGGATCCTGTTCGCAGCCCTCGTCGCCCAGCTCGCGCTGGACCTTGCGGTCTCATCCGCGCGCGACGCGCTGGTGCTCGGGATGACGGCGCGGCAGCAGATCGTCGAGGCCTTGTGGGTCTACAAGATCGACGTCGCCCTGGCCCCGGTCGGATTCCTAATCGCGATTGCGGCCGCCGCGCAGCCGTGGTCGCTGATGCTCCTGGTCCCGCTGCTGCTGCTGATGCACTACTTCTCGGACGAGCGCCGCCGCCGTCTCGAGCAGATGACCGAACTCAACGCTGCGTACCGGGGCACCGCGATGGTGCTCGGAGACGTTGTGGAATCGGATGACGCCTACACGGGCGAGCACTCACGCGGCGTTGTCCAGCTTGCGCTCGAGGTCGCCGAGGAGTTGCGTCTGGACGAGCAGACGCGCCGTCGGGTGGACTTCGGGGCGATGCTGCACGATGTCGGCAAGGTCGCGATCCCCAAGGAGATCATCAACAAGCCCGGACCGCTGGACCCAGACGAGTGGGACATCGTCAAGACCCACACGACCGAGGGTCAGCGCATGCTGGACCAGGTGGGCGGCCTGATGCGCAGCATCGGGCTGATCGTGCGCGCACACCACGAGCGCTGGAATGGCACCGGCTACCCGGACGGTCTGAGCGGTGAGGAAATCCCAATCGAGGCCCGCATCGTGTCGGCCTGCGACACCTGGAGCGCGATGACCACGACGCGCTCGTACCGCATCGCGATGTCGCGCGAGGCGGCCATGGCCGAGCTCCAGTCTGCGGCCGGCACGCAGCTGGACCCCAAGGTCGTCGATGCGCTGATCCGCGTCATCGTGCGCAACGGCGATCATCGCGCGGCCTAGCTGTAGTACCCACCCACGTTGTTGACACCCGCTTGATGGGGTGAGCCTCCTGGGCAAGTGTGGAGCTGTCTACGGAACCACACCCCAGGAGGCTCACAATGCACGCTAACGCGCGGCTGACCCCCGTGGGTCGGCTGACCTTGGTGATGCGCATCGAATCGGGTCGAGCGGTGGCCCATGTTGCTGCCGAGATGGGTATCTCGCGTCCGACGGCCTACAAGTGGTGGTGGCGTTGGCAGGAAGGCGGCGAGCGTGGGCTTGTCGATCGCTCCAGCCGTCCAGGTACGTGCCCGCACCAGACCCCGCATGAGATCCAGCAACAGATCCTCGAGCTGCGCACGCTCCTGAAACTCGGGCCGGCACGGATTGCCGGGCGGCTGGGGCTCTCGGCATCAACGGTGCACCGAGTGCTGGTGCGTTTGGGAATCAACCGCCTGAGCTGGCTTGATCGGCCCACCGGACGCGTGATCCGCCGGATCCACACCACCCGGCCAGGAGAGCTGGTGCACATCGATGTCAAAAAGCTCGGGCGCATCCCTGACGGCGGTGGCTGGCGCATACGCGGACGTGCTGCCAGCTCCATTGGACGCGAGTCGCGTAGCCGTGGGATGAGCTACGTGCACTCGGCCATCGATGCCTTTAGCCGCCTGGCCTACTCAGAGATTCACGACGATGAGCGCGGGCCGACATGTGCAGGGTTTCTCGAGCGCACACTGGGGTTCTTTGGCCAGTACGGCATCTGCGTGGATGCCGTACTGACGGACAATGCCCGCAACTACACCGGGATGTGTTTCACGGCCGCGCTCGGTGCAATTGAGCACCGGCGCATCCGGCCGTACACCCCGCGCACCAACGGCAAAATCGAACGTTTCAACCGCACACTCCTCGACGAGTGGGCATACGTGCGCCCCTACGCATCGGACACGGAGCGCACCGCGGCACACGCCGAGTGGCTGCACACCTACAATTACCACCGCTACCACACCGCCATCGGTGGCCCGCCGATCAGCCGTGTCAACGACCTACCGGGTTACTACACCTAGCGCGAGCCGTTTGCGAGCCGGAGGGTGATCAGTCGATCACCCTCCGTAAGAACAGCCATGTCCCGAGGCACGCGAACGCGACGAGCAGGACCACCAAGGCGCTGATCACGGCGACGACCGGCATGTGCGCAATCTCCGGGGTGAGTGCGGTCCGCAGTCCCTCCGAAACGTAGACGAGCGGGTTGATCAGCGTGAAGATCTGCAACCAGCGGATGCTGGACAGCTCCGCCCACGGGTAGTAGGTACAGCCGAGGAACGTCACGGGGACGACGACCAGCGAGAAGATCAGGCCGATCTGCTTCGGCTTGACGACGGTCCCGATGATCAGCCCCAGATATCCCGCCACCAGCGCTGCCAGCAGCACCGTGGCGATCAGCATCGGCCAGCTCGCGACCGACACCGAGACCGGTTCGGCCGAGACCAACAGCACCATCGGCAGTACGGCGGCAGCGGCGATGATCGACTGGAGGCTGCTCCAGATGACCTTCTCGAGCGCCACCATGCTCACTGGCAGCGGCGCCATGACCCGATCCTCGATCTCGCGCGTGCCCCCGAGCTCGGTGGCCAGCGGGAGCGCGACGGCGGCGATGCCCTGGAAGAAGATCGCCACCGCGACCAGGCCCGGCACGATCACGGTGGCGAAGCTCACGTGCGTATCGCGACCGGGGGTGATGTCGGCCCCGATCTTCGGGAACACGTACGTGAACACGAAGGTGAACAGCAGCGGGTTCATGATGGTCCGCAACAGGAACGGGACGAATTCGCGGGCGAGCACGCGCGCATCGCGCAGCATCAGTCCCCAGAACGCCCGCGCGTATATGCCGGCTCGGCCGGGGCTGCGCTCGATGCTCGCGGCCGTCATGGGACCAGGGCCCGTCCAGTCAGGGCGATGAACGCCGTCTCCAGCGACGGCTCCGCCACCGCAAGATCGCGCAGGTCCGCACCGGCGAGCGCCACGACCTGGGGGACGATGCCGTCGGTGCCGGTGACGTGGACCCGGATGGTGTCGTCGGCCGCATCAACCGCCCCGACGCCCGGGAGCGCGCGCAGCCGCTCGGCCAGCGCCGGGTCGGCCGCGCGCAGGCGCAGCGTGACGAGGACCCCGTCGCCGGAGTCGCGCTTGATCCGCTCGGGGGTGTCGCAGACCAGGATCTTGCCGCTGTTCATGACCGCGACCCGATCGCACAATGCGTCGGCCTCCTCGATGTAATGCGTGGTCAGCACGACCGCCATGCCTTCGGACTCGCGCAGACTGCGCACCGACTCCCACAGGGCCATCCGGCTTTGCGGGTCGAGCCCGGTCGTCGGCTCGTCGAGGAACAGGACCTCGGGGTGGTGCATCAACGCGCACGCCAGCTGCGTACGCCGGGCGAGGCCCCCGGACAGCTCGGCGACCATCGTGCGTGCGCGGTCGCCGATTCCGAAGCTCTCGAGCAGGCGCGCTGCCCTGCCGTGCGCGGTCTGGCGAGGCATGCCGAAGAACCGTCCGTGGAAGTACAGGTTCTCCTCGACCGTGCATGCTCGGTCGAGCGTGTTGAACTGGGTGACGACGCCGATATGGCGCTTGGCCACCGACGGGTGCGCGCGGACGTCGACCCCGGTGACGATCACCGTTCCCGACGTGGGCTTGACCCTCGTCGTCGCGATGCCGATGGTCGTCGTCTTGCCGGCGCCATTGGGTCCGAGCAGGCCGAAGATCTCGCCTCGGGCGACCGCGAGATCGATGCCGTCGACGGCGTTCGGAGCGTCGGGCGCGTAGCGCTTGACGACGTCGCGAAGGTCGAGGGATAGGGGCTGCACCTCCGCGGTCACGGTCGTATGCTGCCACAACTCCGCCGGCCGCGGCCTGACGACTGGCGCCCCGAAGACCCGAGGACAGGGAGTAGGAGATGGACCGTTTCGGACCGGTGCTGTTGGCGATGACCGGCGGAGGGCTCATCGCCGCACAGGCGCCGATCAATGCCCGGCTCAAGCTCGTTGTCGGGTCGCCGCTTCTGGCGGCAGCGGTCTCGTTCGCCGTCGGCACGGCCCTGCTGGTCGCCGCCGTGCTGCTGACCGACGGTCAGGGTGGGGTCACCGCGCTCGGAGGCGGTCCGTGGTGGGCCTATCTGGGCGGATTCTGCGGCGCGGTACTGGTCACCGCCACGCTGATCGCGACGCCGCGCGTCGGGGTCACCTCGACGTTCGTGGCGGTGATCGTCGGGCAGGTGGTGGTCGCGGCGATCATCGACCGCTTCGGCCTGTTTGGCGTCGCCGCCCGCGGGCTCACGCCGACGCGGATCTCGGCGATCGGGCTGCTGGCCGTCAGCATGGTGCTCCTGCTCAAGAGTTAGCCGCGTGCATCGGCGCGTCGGAACGCTATGTCGAACGCAGCGCCTCGGTCGGCGACAGCCGTGCGGCGCGCAGCGCGGGGTAGAGCCCCGCGATCCCGCCGATCACGAGTGCCGCCACGAGCCCTCCCCAGATCGCGATCGAGGGGATGATGATGCCCCACGACTGGATCTCGGCGAAGATCACCGTCGCCAGGACCCCGAGCAGGACCCCGGCGACTCCGCCGACGGCGGCCAGGATCAGCGACTCGGCGATGAACTGGACCATGATGTGGCGGCGGGTCGCACCGAGGGCGCGGCGCAAGCCGATCTCCGAACGCCGCTCGAGTACCGTGATCACCATGATGTTGGCGATTCCGACGCCACCGACCAGCAATGCGACCGCGCCAAGGCCCAACAGCAGCTCGGTCAGCGTGCTCGTCGCCGCGGCCTTCGCCTGGAGCTGCGCGGTCGGGCTGCTGGCGGCCACCTGATCGGGATTCTCGGGGTTCGCAGTCGCGGCCAGGGCGCCGAGCACCAAATTGATGTCGTCGGGGTTCGCCCGCACGTCGATCGTGCTCGGGGTATTGGCCACGCCGAGGATGTTGACGGCCGCAGGAATTCCGACGAGGGCGCTGCTGTCGAGGTCCGGGCTGAGCGGGAACATGTTCAGGATCCCGACGACGGTGAAGTTCTGGCCGCCGATCGATACCGTGGGCGAGCCGTCGAGGTTGACGATTCCGAGGGCCTGTGCGGCGTTCGCGCCCAGCACCGCGACCGGATAGTTGATGTTGGCGGCGTTGAGGAAGTGCCCCTGGGCGACGGAGCCGTGCAGGGTCTCGAGGATGTTCGGATCCACCGCCGTCACCGTCAGGCCGGCGGTGTACTCCGACGGCACGTAGCGCGAGCGGTAGACGTTCACGCCGGTGGCGATCTCCTGCGAGACCGTCTGAACGTTCGGGATGCGTCCGATTGCCCCCGCCGCCGTCGCGGGCAGCTGCGCGTTGCCGACGCCGATACCGGTCTGGGGTTGCACCTGGATGAGGTTCGTTCCGAGGGCGTCGATCTGATTGATCAGGTTCGAGCGGCTCGAGGTGCTGAGCCCGAGGACACCCACGATCGCGGCGATACCGATCGCGATGCCGATGGCCGACATGATCGACCGGTTGCGCCGGGTGTTCACCCCGACGACCGCCGTGTGCAGGATGTTGCGGGCCGACAGGCGGCTGGGGACCAGGCGTTCGGGCATCAGGAGGCTCCGCCGATGCGCGGCATCGTGGCGGTGACGCCGGACGCGCTCCCGGAGTCCGCGACGATCCGCCCGTCGCGGATGCGAATCAGGCGCGGCAGCCGTTCGGCGACCTCCTGGCTATGGGTGATCACGACGATCGTGACGCCGTCACGGTTGAGGTCCTCAAGGAGCTCGATGATCTCCGCGGCGCGACGGGTATCGAGGTTGCCGGTCGGTTCGTCGGCCAGCACGATCGACGGCCGTCCGACGACGGCGCGGGCGACCGCGACGCGCTGGCGTTCGCCGCCCGACAACTGGGACGCGCGATGCTCGAGGCGGTGGCTGAGCCCGACCCGCTCCAGCGCGGTCGCGGCGAGCTCCCGGCGTTCGCCGGTGTTGATGCCGCGGTAGATCAGCCCGTCGGCGACGTTCTCGAGGGCTGTTTCCCGCTCGAGCAGGAAGAACTGCTGGAAGACGAAGCCGATTTGCTGAGCCCGCAGGGCCGACAGCTCCCGATCCGACAGGACCCCGACGTCATATCCGGCGATCGCGACGCGTCCCGAGGTCGGCCGGTCCAGGGTCCCCATGATTTGGAGCAGCGTGGTCTTGCCCGACCCAGACGGGCCGACGATCGCCGCGAGCTCGCCGGACCGGACCCGCAGCGAGGCGTGGTCGAGCGCGCGGACGCGCGGCGGACCCTGGTACTCCTTGACGACGTCTTCCAGGATGGCGACGTCGTCGTCGGGCGTGTCGATGGCCCCGAGCCCGTCCGGGACCGCGGTGCGATCGTCGCCCACTAGGAGGAGGCCACGACGACGCGCTGTCCCGGGCTGAGGTTCGCGCCCGGCACGGCCACGATGCCGCTGGTGTCGTCGTAGATCGATGGGTTGACGCTGACATCAGACAGGTTGCCACTGGCGTTGGGCACCTGGACGATGAACTGTCCGGTCGAGGTCGCAAGCAGCGCCCCGAGCGGGACCGCCAGCACGTCGTTGACGCTGTTGGTCGTGACGATGACGTTGACCGACGAGCCCGCGATGCTGGTGCCGAGGGCGGGGTTGTCGAGCGCGACGGTCGCCGCGGTCGAGCCCGAGCTGGAGCTGGCGCCGCTGCTTGAGCTCGATGAGCTCGATGAGCTCGCGGCGCCACCGACCGAGGTGACCGTCCCGACGACGATGGAGTTGTCGGGAAGCTGCACGTCCACCTTCTGGCCCTCGGTCAGCAGGCCGAGCTGGGAGCTGCTCTCGGAGGTCGTGACGATCGGTGACTCGGGTCCGATCGCGAGGATCTGGGTGCCGTCCGAGACCGTCTGGCCGATCGTCGCGAGCTGGGCGATGACCCGCGACGCCCCGCTGACGAACACGACCTGGCCGAGGTGCACGATCCCGTCGACGGTCAGGCCTTCGGCCTGCTGCCAGGCCTCGACCGCCGCCAGCGTCGCGGAGCCGAACGTGCCGTCCGCGCTGCCCGGGTTGTAGCCGAGATCGGCAAGGCTTTGCTGTAGCTGGGTGATGTCGGTGCCCGTGTCGCCCGACGCCATGTCGCGATAGGCGGGGAGCGTGCCGTACATGGCGACGACCGGTTCTTCGTTGACCGTGTAGAAGACTCCGCCGAGTTTGACGGTCGATCCGACGGCGGCCATCGTCGTCAACGTGCCCGAGCCGGACGACGCGCTGCCTGAGGCGGACGACGACCCGGCGGCCCCCGAACTGGAGCTACTGGTGGAGCTCGACGTCGAGCTGCTCGGCGTCAACCGGTTGGTGATCGTTTGCGTGGCGGTGTAGGCGATGGTCCCGCTCAGCGACTGCGTCTGCGAGACGGTGGTCCGTGTCACGGTGCCGTAGTTGAGGCTGCTCGTCGTGGGCGTCGAGGTCGAGCTCGAGCTGCGATTGGCGAGCAGGATCCCGCCGACGATCGCGGCGACGACCACGACAGCCGCCACCGGAACCCCGATGGTCAGCCAGCGGGACCGGCGGCGGGGAAGCTTCGTCATCTGAGGTGTCGGGAGCGGCGTCGGCGGCGGGGGGGTCGTCATCGAGCGGCCGCTCGGTCATCCGACGGCTCCTGCGCCGAGGGTGCCGACCGCCGCTAGCGCCGGTGCCGCCGGTCCCCGTCCCGCCACCGCGGAACCCGAAGCCGGCGCTCTGCAGGATCGACCGGCAGGCGGTGTTGGCCTTCTGGAAGGTCGGGTCGTTGCGGTTGATTCCGCCGAACGGACCGCGGAACGAACCCGGGGTGGTGCTCGTGCCGGTCCCGGTGCTGTTGAAGGTCGGGTCGGGCATGTTGTAGCCGTTGGTACGCATGCACTGCGCGTACTTGAGCAGCGTCGCCTGGAACTGGGGGTTGCTGCTCGGGTTGAACCCGAAGGTGATGCCCTTCAGTGTGCTCGCGCAGGCCGTCCGGGCCTGCTGCATCTGGGCGAGCTGCGCGGAGGTTGGCGTCTGGCCGCTTTGGAATTCCGTCGGACGCGGAAGGCGCACGATGCCGTTTGCGCCCACGGTCGGGTCGCTCACCGCGACGCCGTGCTGGCGCATGCACTGGGCGTAGTTGAGAAACGCCGTTTCCCGTGCGGCGCTCGAGGTCGATCCGGTCGATGACGAGCTCCCCGAGCTGCCGCCACAGCCGGCGACGACCACGGCAGCCACCACGATCGCCACAGCGATGGCGGACACGCGTATGCCGGCGCGCGATCCGGGAAGTCTCGACAGAACGGCACTGCGGAATTTCATGCTCAGACCTTTCTCGCGCACCCGATCGGGCACGGCTCGCGTGATGCAGCGCCGAGATCGCGGCTCCGTGCTCCGGTGCCGGCCCTCCGCGGCCGGACAACCCACACGGGGTATGGCGTGGGAGCGGGACGCAAACTCGACAGCTGAACGCATGATTCGCCACCAACCCTGAAATCTCCCTGTGACTCGTGTTATGGGTCTGTTGAGATCGCCTGGGCGCGCCCGAGGCGGGCTCAGAACGGCAACGGCAACGGGTCGATGGTCGTGCGCAGGAACACGGCGAAGAAGTCTTTGATGTTCGGCGACAAGAAGCGCGTGGCGACCTGATTCGGGTTCGGGACGAAGAGGTTCGGCGCGCCGGCATCCGGGAGCCCGAATGTCGTCAGGATCGGCCACGCGGGGTTGATATCGAGTTCCATCGCGCGCACGGCACCGGCATGGACGAGGATCCGGGCCAGCGATGGGGCGGTCTGATTCGGCGCCGCGACATACAGCAGGTTCCCGTTGCGGTCGACGCCGATCGCCGAGCGCCAGACCGCCGGAACGCCGCCGAGCGTGAGCCCCCACGCGGCCGATACGTCGACCCCCGGGGCGACACGGCCGCCGTTGACGAGCAGCGGAAGGTTCTGGCGCGCCATGACGATGTCCGTCCCCGGCGTGCGCCCGCCCGTCCACCGGACGATGTCGATCTGGCCGTCGCGATACCCGACAATGGTTGCCAGCCCACGGATCATGGGCGCATACAGCGTGTTGGCGGTGAAGAAGCCGCCCCGAGCGTCCTGGAGGTAAAAGCCGGAGTTAAAGGTGGCGACGAGGTTCGTCCGTCCAGACGGCGGCACGGACTCCGGCCCGCGCGGGTACGGCGAAACTTCGGGATTCTTGATCCCGGGATAGAGTCCCACCTGAGTGCGGCTGGAGCGGAACCACGCGATCGATGCGGCGTCGCCCGCGGGGTCTGTGGGAACGGTCGTGACCAGCACCGCGGCGGGATGTCCGGCCCAGGGCTCGGGGTTGTGCCAGCGCGCGGGCGCCAGCGGTCCGGGTACGAGTGGCGCGACCGGCGCCGGCCCGGGGGTGTTGACGGGCACCGGCGGCCCCGCGATCGCCCCGAGGACTGTTGCGGGGCCGAGGGCGAGCACGCCGGCTGCGCACGCGGGCACCACGGCGCGCCGCGCAGCGCGGCGCAGGGCCGGGCGGAGGGCGGAGAGGATCAGGCGGGTCGGGCGTGTGTTCATAGGGCGCCGCCGGATCATGCCGGAGCGGAGCCGACGGGCGCCATATGTTTGTCATCCACCGACCGCACACGCGCGCGGCTGGCGGGGTTCGCGCGCGCCGGCCGGCCGTTCGGCTAGGCGCGCGTCGGAGGAGGCGCTAGGCTAAAGACGTGAAAACTCGGAGATTTTTTGCATTTCCTGATCCGGTCAATGAGATCTCGGCGCGCGCAGTCGCTGCCGGGGTCGTGGGCCTCTGTTTGATTGCGATTCTCAGCGGTCAGGCGTGGCTGACATTGATCATCGCCTACGGGTTCCTGGCCCGCGTCGCGACGGGGCCGACGCTGAGCCCGCTCGGCCAGTTCGTGACGCGGGTCGTCACGCCGCGGCTGGGGCTTGCACCGCGGTATGTGCCCGGGCCGCCGAAGCGGTTCGCGCAGGGGATCGGCGCGGTCCTGTCCGTGACGGCCGCCGTGCTGGCGGTCGGGTTTGGGACGCAGCTTGCCGCCGATGTCGCGCTGGCCGCCATCGCGTTCGCCGCGACGCTCGAGTCGGTGTTCGGGTTGTGCCTTGGCTGCACGATCTTCGCTGGCCTGATGCGCATCGGGCTGATCCCGGAGCGCGTGTGCGTCGCATGTGCAAACGCCCGCTTCGAGCGCCCCGTCGGCAGCGAAGGGGCGTCCTAGCCTGTCGCGGTGCGGGAGGGACGGTCCGCGTGCCGATGGGGCTGGTTTGGGCGGCAAGGGACCAGTGCCAGCGCAGATTCTTGCTCTCGCAGAACCCACATGTGGGCGATGAGGCGCTGCGTGCCACGGTCCGGACGCTGGGCAAGCTCGTTGAGATCCGCGGTGTCGTCGCGGCCTGGCCGTTGTCCGCCGCGCGCGCCGGGGTCACCGACGACCACGCGCGCAGGATCGCTGGGGCGAAACGGGTCACGGGTCCGAACGTGTCGCCGCACCCGTTCGCGACCGGCACGGCACCGATCGTCTGGGCCGGTGGCCCCATGCCCGGCGGGGGCCCACCGCCGGTGGCCGTGGCCGCCGGGAGCGCCGATCGGGGCGCGATGGCGCGCGCGGCAGAGCGGGTGCTACGCGGCCCGCATCTCCGGCGGGATGAGCATGACCGGGCAGGTCGCGTGATAGGCGAGATATCCGGCGAAGCTGCCGACGGTCATTCGGCGAAACGCGCCCTGGTGGCTCGCCGCCACGATGAGATCGACCTGCTCTTGCTCGGCCCAGCGGATTGCGGCCGCCGGCGGGAAGTTGGAGAAGCTGTCGATCATGACCACGTTGCTCTGCGGCGTCTGCTCGCCGAGTGTGATCAGCCAGTCCGGCGTCTCGGGCGGCGCCGTGGACTTGGGGCGGGTAATAGACGCCGAAGTACACCGCAGGGGGCACGATGTGGACGATGTCCAGCTGCTGCGCCCCGAGCTGGTCGCGAAGCCGGACGGCATGCTCGAGTGCGAGCTTGGAAGCCTCGCTGCCGTCGACGCAACATGCGATGTGGGTAACACGCTCGCCCATCGTGAGCCTCCTTTGCGTGTGATCTCGACGACGCCGGGGTCAGTCTGCGCGTCTGGACCATCCACCGTGAGGTTCTCGCAATTTTGGGCTGACGTCATCGGGGAACCCCGCGGAGGCCCGTGCGGGCAATTGCGGAGCTCCCCATGAGCGCATGCCACCGGCGCCGGCGGGCACCGCTCAGTAGTTGAGCCGGTCGGCGCGCGGGCGTCGTTGGAACACGGTCCAGATCACGACGACGACGCGATCTTGAGGCCCAAATCGAAGATCAGGAACCAGGTCGCGATCACCCACCCGGGCGCGCCGGTGGCCCAGAAGACACCGGTCAGGGCGCTCGACAGGATGAACAGGATGACCGCGGCCGCGAGGATCACCCAATCCCGGGAGGGATGCGGCTCACGCGCCGGCGCGCGAGGATCGACCGGCTCGTCGGCGACCACATGCGCTTCATCGTGATGCGCTATCGACCTCGACATGGGTGATCGGCACCCCGAAGCGCTCTCTGGCCTGGCTGACCAAGCCGTGCTCGAGCCAGGTGAGGTCGGTCGACGGAGGCGTCGCGATAATGATCTCGTCCGGGTGGAACGTCCGGACCGCATCGTCGGTGGCCGCCAGGGGATCGGCGTCGCCAAGGGCTCCCCGTACGGAAATCCCCGCGGCTTCGCAGCGCTCGACCGAGGCTGCCAGGCGCCGCTGCGCCGCTTTCATGCCGGCGTCTTCGTCCGACACCCAGTAGTGCAGACGCGTACTCAGCGCCGGGGCGACGATGAGCACTTCGGTGTCGGTCTCGTCGGTGCGCTCGCGGATTTCACGGAACAGGTCGGCGCCCGCGCAGCTCGTGTCGGCCACAACGAGCAGCCGGTTTCGCGTCGTTGGTCGGGCAGATGTCATCGGGACCCCCCTTCACGCGCGGCACGAATTGCGCCGTTCATCTTCAGGGTAGGCGCGGCGCGCGGCGACGCCATCAGGGGGCACCCGGGGGCGTGCTGCCAACCGTGCGCGGGCACGCCGGGCCCCGGCGCGACCGGGGCCCCGGCGGCGGAAGTGTCAGGCTGCCGGCCGCCCGCCCGAGCTGCGGGGCGCAGCTCACGACGTGGGCGTCGTCGTTCGACACATCGACTTCGACGTGCGTGATGGGTACCGAGTACCGTCGGCGCGCTTGGGCGACGACGTCGCGCTCAAGCCAGTTGGACCGTCCTGGCGGATGGGTCGCGATGATGATCTCGTCGGGATGGAAGACGCGCATCGCGTCATCGATCGCCTGGAGCGGATGGGAGTCACCGAGCTGGCCGCGGGCCGGGATCCCGGCTGCGGCGCAGTGCTCAAGGGACTCGGCGAGCCGTCGCTGGGCGCCGGCGACGCCGCCGCTGAAGTCCATCATCCAGTAGTGCAGGCGCGATGTGAGCGCCGGTGCGACGATGAGCACCTCGGTGTCGGTCTCGTCGGCCCGTTCGTGGATCTCACGGAAGAGCTCCGCGCCCGTGAGCGTCGCGTTGGAGACCACCAGAAGCCGCCGGTGCGGTTGACGCGGGGTGGCAGGCATGGCGTGTCCTTTGTCGGGCGAACTTCCGTGCGTGGGATGCACCCATCTATGCACCGGGCCGCCGGCGCGACCATCGGGGTACTCCCTGATTGGCGCGCCACCGACGCACAGCCCGGGTCCGTCAGCGCGCGCTGTCGCCCAATAGCGCACGGGCGATCACGAGGCGCTGGATCTGGCTGGTGCCCTCGTAGATCTCGGTGATCTTCGCGTCGCGGTAGTAGCGCTCGGCCGGGAACTCCGCCGAATAGCCGTAGCCGCCCAGTGTCTGCACGGCCACGTCGGCGGCCTCCACCGCCACGGCGCTCGCGAACAGCTTGGCCTTCGCGCCGGCGAGGCCGTGGGGTTCACCGGCGTCGCGCAGCGCCGCGGCGTGCAGCGTCAGCAGGCGGGCGGCATCGAGTTTGGCGGCCACGTCGGCAAGCGGGAACTGGATGCCCTGGAAGCGGCCGATCGGCCCCCCGAAGGCGACGCGCGCCCCGGCGTACCCGACCGCGAGATCCAGCGCGGCCTGGGCGATGCCGCATGCCTGCGCGGCAATCGTGATGCGTCCCCCGTCGAGGGTCGCCAGGGCGAGCTTGAGGCCTTCGCCCGGGTTGCCGAGCATGTGATCGGCGGGCACCCGCAGCCCGTCGAAGCTGAGCTCGACCGTTGACGAGGTGTGCAGCCCCATCTTGGGAATCTCGCGGCCGACCTCGAACCCCGGGCCACGCTCGGCCAGAAATGCGCTGACGCCCTTGGCACCCGGGCCGCCGGTTCGGGCGAACACGACATAGAGCTCCGCGAAGCCGCCGTTGGTGATCCACTGCTTGGCGCCCGAGATCGACCAGCCCCCGTCGCGCTCGGTCGCGCTCGTGCGCAGCGCGGCGGTATCCGAGCCGACATCCGGCTCGGTGAGCGCGTACGCGCCGAAGATCTCGCCGGTTGCAAGGCGCGGGAGCCATTCCGACTGCTGCGCAGGCGTGCCCGGCGCGCAGCAGCGGGGACGCGACGAGCCCGTTCTGGACGGCGACCGCCGTCGAGGTCCCCGCATCGGCTCGGGCGATTTCCTCGACCACCAGCGCCAGCGAGGTTGCGTCGAGGCCCGCCCCGCCCAGTTCCTCTGGGACGATGACCGACAGCAGGCCGAGTGCGCCCATCCTGCGGATGACCTCGAGCGGCACCGTGTGCGCCTGGTTCCAGGCGGCGGCGTGCGGTGCGATTTCGGCTTGGGCGAACTCGTGCGCGAGGGCTTGGACCTCGCGGTGTGTTTCGGTCAGGAGTGTTGCGGACATCAGGTTCCCCCGTCTCGGTAGATCAGTCGGCCGCCCCGAATGCCGAGTTCGGTGACGGTGTCGCCGGGTTCCAGCGTGCCCGTATTGGCGACCCAGACGTGGGCGCCGTCAGAGGCGATGCCGGTGGGGCCGTCGCCGACGGCGATGGTCTCGAGAATCCTCCCGTTGCCCGGGTCGAGCTCGGCGACGCGCCCGAACGAGGCGTCCGTCACCCACAGGTGGGTGCCGTCGGACGCGACCCCGCTCAGATCCGGCGCCACCTCGGTCGTGTAGAGCCGGTGTCCGTTGATTGCGTTGATCGCGGTGATCAGACCCTCGGCGGTCACGACGTAGACGCGCCGTCCGTCGGACGTGATCGCGATCGGATAGAGCCCGGTACCGATCGTCCGCACGACCCGCCCCGTGCGCTCGTCGATCTCTGTGACCGAGTGGCCCGCGTACGGACCCGTTCCGACGCTCGCCGCCCAGACATGGCGGTTGTCGGCGGTGATGGCATACGCCCCGGGGCCGGTGCGGACGTTGCGCACAAACTGGCCGGTTGCGATATCGATCTCGGTGATTCCGCGCGGACCGCCTCCGGTCCCGCCGTGCGTGATCCACAGGTGCGTGCCGTCCGAGGCGACCTGCGAGGCGGGCACACCCGTGTAGAAGGACCGCGTGATGCGGCCGATGCGCGTGTCGATGCCGCTGACGTATCCCGCGATGCTAGTCACCCAGGCGTAGCGCCCGTCCGAGTCGATGCTCAGCGGCGCGAGCCCGACCTCGATGGCGCGCGCGACGCGCCCCGAGCGCGCGTCGATCTCGGTCACCCCGGCTTGCGATCCATCACCAACGGTCACGACCCACACGTGCGTGCCATCGTCGGCGACTGCGACGGGCCCGGCGGCGATGTGCAATGTGCGAATGACGCGGACGTTCGACGATGCGCTGGAGATCGCCGGCAGCAACGCTGCGGCGACGACCGCACCCGCCACAAGGCGCGTGATCCTGCGGCGGAAGGGGCGTCGTGCGAAGGCCCGAGCGAAGTCCATGCAACATCCTTTGCGTGCGTGCCGCATCTGCGGTGCCGGGACTACTTTGACGCGCCGATCCTGGAAGGACGAGATCCCGCGACGGTTCGGCGATCCACGTGCATGCGAACTCTACTCGGTCGGGCCGCCGGCATCGCTGGCCCGACGGCGCGGGTCGCCCGGCCCGCTGGCCGCCCGGATGCCGTGGCGGCCAGCGGGATGCGCCCTACTGCTGGACCTTGACGACGATGCCCTTGGACGGGTCGAAGAACGTCGTGTTCGCAGCGCTCCAACCTCCGAAGAGCGTGATCGTGAAGAGCTTCTGCGGCTGCGGGAACCTCGAGGCGAACGCCGTGGCGACGCATGGCACGACCGGCCGGAACCCGTGCTGGGCGAAGACGGTCTGTGCCGGGGGGTGTCCACAGGTAGTTCAGGAAGTTCGCGGCCTCGGTCGGGTCGTGCGAGTTCGTGGTCACCGCGGCCGGCGTTTGGATCAGGATCGTCTGCGGCGGGATGACATAGGAGACCTGCAGCCCGTGCTGTTGGGCGAAGATGGCCTCGCTCTCGTCGTCGAGCAGCATGGGATCGGACACACGCGCAGAAATGGGTGCGGGACGTCGGTGTGGTTGCACGGATCGCGCAGCGAGCGCATGCAGCAAAGGAGCCGACGTCATGGTGACCCGCGTCGTTGAGCCGCCCGCGGGGGCGACGCGGCGGGTGCGGGTCGCCGATCGGATCGCCGTGATGGACCACGCGCGGATCCGCCAGGTCGGCGCGCTTCGCGAGCTCCACGAGGATCCTGGCAACCCGTTCGTGATGGAGTTCTTTGGGACGGTCAACCGCGTGGGGAACGCGTTCATGCGGCCGCACGATCTCAAGCTGCACCGCTCGCCGAACGGCACGACCCAGACCGCGACCATCGAGCGGCTCGTCCATCTCAGGGTTCGTTGTACGCGCCGATCTCGTGCAGGACGACGGGCAGGCCCTCACGGCGCAGCTCACCGCCGACGAGGTCGAGCACCTCGGCCTCGAGGTCGGTGAGAGCGTGTTCGTCGCGGCCCGCTGGGAGCGGGTCTTCCTCGAAGGCGAGGGCATCTAGTCCAGCGCACGCCGCGGTTGCGGCCGCCGGACTGCGGTCCGGCGCGGCGTCGTCGCCCGTCGGGCGGCTGGTGATCCGGCGGCTCGGCGCGCTGTTGCCGGTCGCGCCTGGAGCTACGATGAAGACGTGGACCCGGTGGGAGGGTGACAATCGATGTCTGACGACTGAGCGCCACACCGGCACGGGAATCCCCGTAGCGGCGAGATCGACAATGAAAGGCGGATATATGCGACACGGACGACGGCTCGCGTGGGCGGCGCCACTGATCGGCGCGGCCCTTCTGACCACGGCGGCCTGCGGATCGAGTTCATCGAGTAGCTCCACCAAGTCCACGAGCACCGTGAGCACGACGGGTTCGCAGGCAACCGCCAACGCGCAGCTGTGCTCGGCCGTCTCCCAGCTCAACTCGGCGATCTCCGGCATGAAGAATCTGACGACGAATACCTCGCTGACGCAGTTCGCAACCGACACCGGCAACGTCGCGACGGCGTGGGGCGCGCTCGAGTCCGCCGCCAAGAGCGCCAAGGGCATCGACACCACCCAGCTCGGGAACGCGGTGAACACCTTCGAGTCGACGATGACCTCGCTACCGGCCAAACGCCTGTCGTTCAGTCAGGACATCGCCGCGGCCAAGACGGCGATTCAGCCGGTCGAGCAGTCGGCGAAGAACATCGCGCCGAACTGCAGCTCGACCTCGACCACCGGCTCGTAGGGCCTGCCGCAGCGCGTGGCGCCGCGGTCGGCGACCGCGGCGCCTGCTGGCCGGTCTGTGCTGCGCGACCGCGGCGCAGAGATACAAGAATCCTTGTCATTTTCGACCGAATACCGCCACGCGAAGGGTTGCGGTCGGTCGCGAGGTCGCTAAACTCCATAAATCCAATAAGTTTTATGGATTTCGGGGATTCCGCACCGCGGGAGGAGCCTGTGTGATCGACCTCGCACCATCGCTGGACCGCCCGCACGCCGGGACCGGTCAGGGTGCGCGCGCGGTCCGCCCCGCCCCGCTGGCGACTGACGTCCACCAGCACCTGTGGCCCGAGGGCCTTCTGGGCGCCCTGGCAGCGCGCCGCGCCGCGCCGCGCCTAGCCCGCGCCGGGACCGGATGGGAGCTGCACGCGGACGGGGAACCGGTCTGCGCCGTCGACCCGGCGCGGCATGACCCGGTGCGACGGGCCGAATACGCACGGCGGGACGGGCTGGAGCGGATCATCATCGCGCCGTCTTGCCCAATCGGCGTCGAGACGTTGCCCGCGCGCGAGGCGGAGCCGCTCCTTGCGGCCTATCACGTAGGGGTCGCCGAACTCGGTGAGCCGTTTCGGGCATGGGCGGCGACCAGCCTGGACGCCCCCGACGTTGCGCTGCTCGCGGCGCATCTCGACGCGGGATTCGTCGGGCTGTGCATCCCGGCGGCGGCGCTGTGCGCACCCGCCGAGATCGGACGACTCGCACCGCTGCTCGAGGTCCTGGATGCGCGCTCGGCGCCCCTGCTGATCCACCCTGGTCCGGCGCCGTGGGTCCCCGGGCCGCCCGTGCCGGCCCATGCGCCGGGATGGTGGGCGGCGCTGACGACATACGTCGCCCAGATGCAGCAGGCCTGGTTCGTGGTGCACCGGTTCGTCCGGCCCGACTTCCCCGCGCTCCGGATCTGCTTTGCCATGCTGGCAGGTCTCGCGCCGCTGCAGTCCGACCGGCTGCGCAGCCGTGGCGCGCAGCCCCTTGGGAGCGATGACGCCACATTCCTGGAGACGTCGTCCTATGGGCCGGACCTCGCGGCGGCCATCGCGGCGGTCGTCGGCGACCGCGCGATCGTCTTCGGATCCGATCGACCTGTTGTAGACACCGCGCCAGCACCCGCGAGCGCCACGATCGCTCGGGCGAACGCTTCGCGCTTGATTGACACGGAGGTAGGGGAGTGAGCACCGCGACCGCGATTCGTGCGCTGTCGGTCCAGGAACTCGAGGGCCTGGTGACCGAACTGGCCAGCGACCAGGCAACCTGGGCGCCGCACGTCCGGCATGATCCGCAGCAGCGCGGCGTGTCGCTGCTCAAGCGCGACGACCAGGTGGAGGTCTGGGTATTGAGCTGGCTGCCCGGACAGGACACCGGGTACCACGACCACGGCGGGTCGGCCGCGGCGATCCGCGTCACCCAGGGCGAGATCTTCGAGGAGCGCCTCACGCTGGCGGGGCCGCCGACGGGCCACACGCTCGGCGCGGGCGCCATCGGTGTGGTGCCTGCGCTGCATATCCACCGCGTGTGCCACGCGGGGTCGGTGCCATCGGTCTCGATTCATGCATACTCGCCCCCGCTCGGGGATGTTGGCGTCTACAGCGCGGATACCAACGGGCTGATCGAGCGACGCATCCAGCCGGGAGATCACGAACTCTCGCCGTGAATCGCCTCGTGGGCGACCCCGCGACCCGGCGCGCAGGTGCGCCGGCCGTGGCCGCGGGGTCGCCGCAGCGTCGGGTAGGACGGTCGGGCCCCGACGGTCCCAGCGTCTCCGGGTGCCCCGTCGTACGTCCGCAGCTCGGTCCCGTGCGTGCACTCCCCGGGACGCCCTAGTCTTCCGCCGATGACTCGGCTTTGCGTCACACGCGCGGTTGCGTCTGCGGCCGGCCTCGCCGTGCTGGTGATCGCGAACGGCTGCGGGGGCGCCTCGGACGGCACGGCCACGGGCCGAGGCGCCGCCACCGTGTCCGCTAACGCGCACCGCGCGCCGCCGGCGCCCACGCCGGCGAGAAAGACGATGGCGCGCAGGATCGATCCGGGAACGCTGCCCCAGACGGATGTCCGGCCCGGCTTCGGGCGCGTCTTTGACGCACAGATGCGCACGCTGTGGGTGGCGATCGTGGGCGCGTCGAGGCGGATTGGGCGCACGGTGTTCTTCCCTGAGGCGGCATATCGTCAGCTCAAGGCCATCCCCGACCCGTCGGCCGACTACGTCTCCCGCTTGCGCGCGCTGTTTGATCTGGACATCGGCGCCTACCATGCGCATCTTGGCACGCGCCCGGCGTCGGCCCGGCTGGTTGACGTCGAAGCGGATCCCGCCCTGGCGCAATGGATTCCGCCGGGAGCGTGCGAGAACTCGATCGGCTACTGGCATCTGCCCGGGACGCGCCTGGTGTACCTCACCGGCGCGCGCAGGTACTCGGTGGGGGTGTTCTCATTGATCTCCTGGCGTGGGATCTGGTACGTCATCCACTTGGGGCCCAATCCCCGTGCGGTCAACGTCGGGATGCTCGACGATCCGCAGGTCGGTCCGGGTGTCGCCGGACCCGGCGGGGGCTGCTGAGCCGAACGGGTCGCAGACATCGGGCTGATGGGCGCGGTCCGCTAGCCGGACGGCGTGCTCGGATCTGGCACGGGGTCGCCCGTGGCCGCCCCGTGCACGTAGCGCCGGCTGGCGACGGCGCCGAATGCCGCTGCGATCAGGGCGACGATCCCTCCGAGCACGATTGGCGCCCGTCCGCCGACGGCATCCGCGAGCCACCCCAAAAACGGGGCACCGATCGGCGTGGTGCCGGCGACGAGTACCGTCTGCAGCGACAGGACGCGGCCGTGCATCTCCGGCTTGCCCTCGACCTGAACGATGGCGGTCGTGGCCGTCAGGTACAGGATGCTCGCCATGCCGACCAGAAACACCGTCGGGACCGCAGCCCCGACGCCGGGGACCGCGCCAAGCACCAGCATCGTCACCCCGAGCGCGGCGGCACCGACGATGATGTGGCGCATGTGCACCAGGTTGCGGTGCGCGACGATCAGTGCGCTCGCGACCGCACCAGCGCTGTAGATGGAGTACAGCACGGTGAACATGGTGCCGGTGCTGTGCAGGCCGTCTGTGACAAACAGCGGCAGGGTGACGGTGAAGCTGTACGAGAGCGTACCGATCGCCGCCAGCATGGCGAAGCTGATCCACAGCGTCGGCATCGACCTCACATAGCGCAGGCCCTCGCGGACCTCACCCTTATGGCGCGGCTGGCGTGGATGTCGGTGCAGCTCCACAGGTCGCATGATGTGGAGGCACAACAAGACGGCGAGATAACTGGCCGCATCGATCGCAAAACACCAGCCGAATCCGAGGGTCACCACCAGCAGGCCGGCGAGCGCCGGCCCGAAGATGCGCGAGACGTTGACGACGGCGCTGTAGAGCACGACGGCGTTGGGGATGTCCTCGGCCGGCACCATCTCTGAGACGAACGACCGACGCAGCGGGTTGTCGAACGCCAGCAGGATCCCTCCGCCCATCGCAAGCAGCGTACAGCCCAAGCAGGGGCGGGTGTGGCATGAACGCCAGAATCGCAAGGCCGATGGATTCGGCCATCTCGAGGCTCTGGGTGACCAGCAGGAACCGGCGCTTGTCGGACCGGTCCGCGAGCGCACCCGCCCACGCGGAAAGAAAGAGAATCGGCCCAAACTGACACGCCGCCAGCAAGCCCACGTCGAGCCCGCTGCCGGTGAGCTCGAGCACCAGCAGCACGAGCGCCACATTGGTCAGCCAATTCCCCGAATTCGAGATAATTTGGCCGATGAAGTACAGGCGGAAGTTGCGATGCCGCAGGGAGTGGAACGTTCGACCAAGCGCTTGGCCGACACGCCCGGCCGCCGGATTGGCTGGTGGACGCGAGCTCACGGGTGCTCCGGCGGCGGAGGCAGCTCAGCTGGGCGAACGGACAGTGTGACCCTCGTGTGGCGGGGCGCATCTTCGGTGATGTGCGACGGGTGGGTGCGGCAGGTCTCGAACTTCGTTGCGGATCGACCGACGTGTGCGCCGCGGTGCGCACACGGGTACGCACGCCGAGGGCACACTGCGGCGGGCCTGAGCAGCTTATTGGCCGAATCCACCCCACAGGAAACGCGTTGACATTCGGCGTCATCGATCCGTTTCGGCTGCCGACCCGCGCCGCGACCGCATCCCTCCGGCCGCGTTGGCGGTGTCTTGCCTGGGTCGACTGTCCGTGAGAAGTTGGTCATTCGTCGTACGAATGTACGGGGGATAAGGAACTCGCCAGAACCTGGACGCTTCCCAGCAGCGTCAAACTCGAGCCGCCGAGAGAACGAAGGCCAGGGTTGCCCCCGGTTCCGCGCCGTACTCACTGTCAAGTGTGGACCCGACAACGGGTACGCCCGGCCCCGTCCCCGATGATCAGTGGGTTCGCGTGACCGTCAGGGTCGCGGGCGCTGGTGGTCGCGCTGCCCACACTGTTGGTGAACACCGCCCGGTACTCGTGGCCGCTCTAAGTGGTCGTCGTATCGGTCGTTGCTGCCTGCGTCACCGAGGGCGCCACCAAGGGGTACTCCGTCGTCTATCGATTCCGTCGCGATGGTGCGGGGGTCTACCTGTCGCTCAATCAGGGCACCACTGCCTCCCGGAAAGACGGCCCTGGCGCTTCACAGCGCCCGGGTTCGCGGGTATGTGTTGGAGACGCACCCATGGGTGCACGGCGTTGCACTGAGCTGTGTGCGCCGATTCGACAACGGAGGCGAGAGATGCTTTTCCATGTGACATGGCAGTTTCGCGACTCGACCGAGGCTGGTTCGCGTCGTTCGCTCCAGGTGTTCTCGAACTGGCAGCCGCCTGCCGGCGCCGACTTCCAGGGGTTCTTCGGCTTCGCCGACGGGACGGGTGGCGTCGCCCTTATCGAGGTCGACAGCGCTGAGACGCTCGCCCGCACTACGGCTCCGTGGGTGCCGTGGCTCTCGTTCGTCGCCACACCGATTCTGCCAATCGATTCGTCCACCGCGATCGCAGGAGAGGCCGTGGAATTTCGCGACTCAGTTGGTTGAGTCGCGATTCGGCGTTGTGCGCGCGACGCGGAGTGCGGCAGTCCCGTCGCCATTCCGACGCGGGCGTAGCGCCTGCCCGACGGGCGCTACGCCGCGTGCATCGCCCGCCCTCGAGCTCACGACGTCAGATCCTCCGGAGATCGCGATGCGTCACGCACCTCCGGGAGAATCCGACTGACGCTGCACGCATGCTGGGCGATATCCCTCGAGCGGGCTGTGGGCGGGTCCAATGGTCCCTCGGCGGACCGACGAACGGGTATCGCCCTCCAGTTCGGACCCCGGCGGCAACGACATCAGTATCGCCGCGGCCGCGGTCTCCACCACCCCGACGTCGGCGATCACGGGCTTCCCTATGGCGCGCCACCCACAGCGAGGACGCTCGGTCGCTTCCCCCCAGGGTCTCCCCAGAGCGTGAGACCGTCCCCGAGAGTCGTCGGACCGGCTCAGACCGACGTTCGAACGATCTCATCCGGGCCTGAACGGAACGCAACACCCCCTATCGCAGAGCGTCTGCCAGAGCCGAAGAGGGGGACTCGAACCCCTGACCTGCCGCTTACAACGCGACAGGGTCTTGCGGGGCGCGCCGGCTTCGTCGACGGGCCGTCCAGCCAGCGCCGCCTCTCCCCCAGAGCCTCCCCCAGGGTCCGAGTCAGCCTAAAATGCTCAAGCTGGTCGCCCGATAGGTCGAGTCGCCGACGCGGTGTCGCGGCAACGTTCGCAGACGGCGTCGCGCGGGAGCTGCGTCATTGCGCGAGGCCTCAGCGAGCGGAGACCTCGCGCGCCGAATCGTGGACCGGAGCAAAGGTGCAATAGGAGTGCCGAGCTTCGACATCATCCAAGGCGCGAAACGCGCGCGGTGGCTCACAAGCGTCGACGCGGGTGTGAGCAGGTTAACGACCCCGGCGCCCCGGACCGTCCACATGCGGTAGGGCCTGGTCGCGATCGCGCGCGCCGCGGCGTTCGGGGCGATCACAGCGGTCTGGACAGGCACTGGCTCCAGCTCGGGGCGCCGAAGGCGGTCGATGAACCACTCGGCGCGTCGACCGACGCCCGCGAGGACGAGCCCCCAGTTTCGAGTCCCGTCGTACCGATCGCGACGCGTCGACGGTGATCGCCCAGAACGCGGGTGGTGGAGTCGAGTCCTGCGTGAGGAGCTGCTCAGTCGGCGATCTCCTCCCAAACCGACTGCTCGTCGTGCTCCTCCCAGTCTGCGCCCGGCATCGCAATGGCCCAGCTCGTCCATGTCCCGACCGGGCGGGCCGGAGCGGTCTTGACTTTGACCCGGACGTCGATGCCGGGCATGAGCTCCACGGGCGAGCGCAGCGGTGCGGTCGTCATCCCCCAGTGCGTCGGTGGATCCCCGGGTCCCACGGAGAGTGAGATTCCGGGCGCGAGCCCGGCACTGAACCAGAGCGCCAGCGCGTTGGCCGTTCCGTGCTCGTGGATGGACAGCAGCCCTTCGGCTTCGTGAGGCGCCTGCGCCTCCTCGGCCGGGACAAGACCGGCGTGCGTCGTCCACAACCGAGCCGGCTCGGAGCGCCTGTCACCTGCGGCCAGGTGGCGGAAGCCGCCCGAGTAGGAGATCTCGTTGACGGTCTTCTCGACGAGGTCTCCGAGATCGAGGCCGTACGGGTTGTCCTGCAGGAACTCCACCGTCTCCCCGAGATAGCGGTCGTGCACCAGCGCGACCCACGCCGTGACCGAGTCGGGGATCATGACCCCGCCCGGCTTGAGCCAGCGATCACGGGCGGTGATCACCGGCACGAGCATCCCCTCGTCGATCCCGAACCCCCCGAGCCACTCCGAGACGATCACGTCGACACGCTCCGGCAGCTCGACCTGCTTGACGTCGCCCTGGATCACCTGGACGATCTCCGCGACCCCGTTCGCGATGGCCAGCTCCTGCGCCAGGACGGCAACCGACGTCTGCTCTACCGCGTAGACGCGCGCAGCACCCGCCCGTGCGGCGAACACGCTCAGGATTCCGCTTCCCGCCCCGACGTCGAGAACGATGTCGCCAGGGCGCACCGCCGAGTCGATCGCACGCCGGAAGGCTTCGGTGCGGATTCGGTCGCGAATCATCGTCCGGTGGATCTCGAACTCCGCGTACATCGGGTCCGGCGAGGTCTTGATCGGCGTCCGCACGTCAGCTGCCTAAGAATGTGCTGTCGACGGTGAGGCCGAACGAGAACAGCCCAGTCGGCACCGTGCCCGTCGCCGCGACACCGTGATTGATCAGGTCGAATGCCTTGACGGCAATGATCACCAGCACGACCATGATCGGCGTGCGCGGCAGCTTCGGCGCCAAGGAGCGAAGCGGCAACACACCGCGCGAGCCGGCACCGACCGCGAGCGTCGCGGCATTGCTGTCGCCGAGTCCCTGGATGCGGCCCCGCAGCCGCCGCATTCGTGTGCCGTCGATGAACAGCACCCGGGGCAGCTTCCGGTACCGGTTGATGACGATCCCGCTCGCAAGACCGAGCATGAGCCCGGTCATCGTCACCTCGGCGGGCGCATTCGTCGACATGCGGGATAAGCCTCCAACCCGAACGCCGATCGCGTCACACGGAATCGTTACGTCCACCTGTACCGCCACTGGGGCATCATCGTCGATCTTCAGCGAGCGATCCACCGCAACCGGCCGGAATCCCGCGGGCACATCGTCATGGAACGTCGCTGCATTGGTGAACACGCCCGCCGATCCGATAATCAGGGTGGTGTACATTAGTCACCGGTGTCCCATTTCGGACGGTTATCGCCGGGTTCGGGTGGGCCGAACGAACGGGAAGGAGTCTCTCCATGGGATTCAGGCGACGCACGAGGCGCCGGGCGCTCGTTGTTGGAGCAGCTGCTGGCGGAGCGATGGCTCACCATGCGGCAAAGCAGCAGGCCGACAACGAGGCGCCTGCCGACGATTACCAGGAAGAAGCGCAAGCCGTGCCGCCGCCGGCGGACCCAGCAGACGAGATCGAGCACCTCGCCCAGCTGCACGCCTCGGGCGCGCTGTCCGACGACGAGTTCGCGCAAGCCAAGGCGAAGGTCCTCGGGTCCTGACATGCACGTCGGATCGCCTGGCGACATTGAACACGGTCGATAGCGACGGGATCAAGGAGCAGCAATGAGTAAATCGCGCAAGGAAGTGTTACTGAGCGCGCTCGAGGCCGAGGTCGGCGGCGCATCGTTTGACCCGGGATCCCTCTTCACCGACGATGTCGTCGGGTGGTCCCCGATCGCGACGGTGTCGGGGCTGGCCGAGGTCGCCGCGCTCGCTGCCCTTCGCGAAACTGCGTTTTCCAATGTCGTCATCATGTTCCGAGGACTCGACGAAGTGGGGAACAAGGCATTTGCCGAATGGGTCGTCGAAGCCGATCACTCGGGGCCGCTCGTCCTCGACGAAGGCGCGGTGTTGGACGCCACCGGACGGCGCGTCCGGCTGGCCGGCGTCACCGTGGCCGACTTCCGCGGGGGGAAGATCCGGTCCTACCGGACGTACTTCGACGACCTCTCGCTCATCGAGCAGATGGCCGCCGCCTGACCAGCCGGCCGCTGTGGAGTTTCACGTCGAGGACGATCCGGACCCGCGCGACATCGAGTTCCTCGAAGCGCAGATCCGTCGTGCGGCGTCGGCCGCGACGGGACTCGGCGATGAGGTCGAGCTGGCGATCTTTGTGCGCGAGGGCGGCAAGGTCGTGGCCGGCATCAGCGGGTGGACCTGGGGCGACTGCTGCGAGCTGCAGAACCTCTGGGTAGACCCGCGTCTGCGGGGTCGCTGGCTTGGGGCTCGGCTCCTCGCCGCCGCCGAGGCCGAGGCGGCGGCGCGTGGCTGCACGCAGACCGTCCATTTCACCTACGGGTTTCAGGCTCGAGCCCTCTATGAGCGGGCCGGCTACGAACTGGTCGGTCGAGTCGAGGACTTCCCTTCAGGAACGGACGTCCTCTGGTATCGCAAGCGCCTAAACCCACCTCGAGATCCCGCCGAGCCGGCGCCCGGCCCAATCACCGCATCCCGCGTCTCCCGGATGACCTGGTAGCCGACTTCGCCTCTCTCGAGCCGTCGCGTACGTCCCGTAAACGCGGCTGCGCAAATGCGTCCAGGTCCCCATCCTCGAGCCGACGACTACGCACGTGAGTGTCCCAACTGCTGGAAGCGCGCTCCGTATCCTGGGGTCTTCTCACTCCCGGGGTTTATGGTCATGCGTTTCCCCTGCTGACATCCGACAGCCGTGAACACCATGCATCGCCGTTCGCACGACTTCTGGACGCTCTGTACTACAGCGCCGTTGTCTCGGTCCTGCTCGGCGCGGCCGTCACCAGACCGAGCGTCATCGCATCAGCCGCGGACATCGATCCCAGCGCGAGCGCGCTCAACGCCGGCCGAGCGGCGGTACGCGTCAACGGATGATCGGCTGGCGTGGTCGATCAGCCCGTAGTGCCACGCACGTGCCACGGCGTCCGACCGACGGGCGACCCCGAGTTTTCGGTAGATCGACGCGAGGTGAGGCTTCACGGTGGTCCTGGAAATGTGCAGCGCCTCGCCGATCTCCAGCGTCGAGAGGTGCGTCGGGAGCAATTCGAGCACCCGACGCTCGGCGTTGGTGAGTGGCTCGTCGAGCTCCCCGCCACCGCCTCGGGCGGCCTCGAGGACGTGTTCCCCGCGGGCGAGCATGCGCGGAAGAACTCCGGCGTCCGGGAAGCGCGCGAGTTCTCGCCGTGTCTCTCCGAACAAGGATTCGGCCACCGTGAGGTCGCCGAGCGCGCTGGCCGCTCGGCCGAGGGCGATGCGGGTCTGGATCGACAACCAGGGGAATGCCCCCAACCGCGCGAGCAGCGCGAGCGCGCGCATGAGATGTGCGCGGGCATCGACATTGCCGATCTGTGCACCAACGCACGCTGCGGCAGCGTGCACGCAGGCGCTGGCCGTCTGCTCTTCGAGGTCGAGGCCCTCCGCGAGCGCGAGCCCTTCCCGCGCGCGTGCCTCCGCCGCGTCGATCCGTCCCTCCGCCAGCGCGACCTGCGTGAGTTCACCCAGTGCGATGAGCGCCACGGAGCCCCGACCCGCCCCGAGTGCCGCCGCCTCCTCCAAGAGTGGTTCTGCCGCGCGGGCTCGTCCGAGCAACGTCAGGCTGCACCCCAGCGCGAGGGCTGCCGGCTCGTGGGCGGGCTGGCCGGCGGGCTCCAGTCGATAGGCCGTGAGGGCAGACGCCTGCATCCGACTGACGCCGTCCCATCCGAACAGTGCGCTGACGAGGGCAAGCGCCGACCCGCGTGAGGTCTCGCCCAGGACCCCGGTTCCCTCCCAGTGCGCCCGCTTGGCGAGCGCGACGTACCGGCGGACACGCTCCTTCTCTCCGAGGAGGCCCACAATGACGGCACCGGCCAGGGCCAGGGGCGCCGAGCCCGCCACGTCTTCGTCCGAGAACGCCTCCACCCACCGGCGTGCGGTCGCGTGGCGCCCGGTGTTCACAAGCTCGCGGGCGCTGCGCAGCACGAGCTCTGTCGCCCGATCGGTGTCGCGGCCGGCAAGCGCGTGATGGACGGCATCCTCGGACGTCCCATGGTGCGCGTGCCACTCGGCGGCGCGCCGGTGCAGGGTTCGGGCCGCCTGCGCGCCACGGCGCATGAGTTCGGTCTCCAGGATGTCCTGGAAAAGATGGTGGTAACGGTACCAATGGCGCGCGTCGTCAAGGGGTATGAGAAAGAGATCGGCCGCATCGATTTCGGCCATGATCGACGCCGAGTCTTCCCGCTCGAGTACGGCGTCACAGAGGGACGCCGTGAAACGCCCAAGAATGGACGTCTGCAGGAGAAAGGACAGCCGCTCGGGCGGCTGGCCCGAAAGCAGCTCGCTGAACAGGTAGTCCACGACGTCGCGGTTGCCTCCCGAGACCAGGTCGGTGGCGACGCGGCGGGGGACGGACGCTGCTCCAAACGCGAGTGCAGCCAGCGAGACCGCTGCCGGCCAACCCTCCGTCCGCTCGAGGAGGCCATCGAGCTCGCGGTTCGCGAGACCGACCCCGGCGGCCCGCATCAGTGTGTCAACGTCGGCGCGCCCAAGGGCCAGGTTCTGGGCACCGATCTCCACCAGACCTCCCCTGACGCGCAGGCGGGAGAGCGGCAAGGATGCCGCACCGCGACAGGCGATGAGGAGTTGCGCTCCCGGTGGGAGGTGGTCGCAAAGGGATGCGACCAGGCGCAAACTGGCGGGCGATTCGACGTGGTGCAGGCCATCGAGGGCGACCACGACGTCTGGCACCCTGCCGAGACAATTCAGCAGGCCCGGGAGGACGACTCGCTGGATGGCCGGCTCGGGCGCGCGCAGACTCCTCGGTACCCGGGCATCGAGGGGGGCGACGCGCGCCAGCGCCGTCGCCAGCTCGAGGAGCAGCAGGACCGGATCGTCATCCGCCTCGTCGAGCGAGAGCCACACGAGTGGGCGCGCGGCGGCAACCGCGTACTGGGCAAGGACCGTGGTCTTGCCGTACCCGGCAGGGGCCCGGACAACGACGATCGATGCAGCGGCGTCCAACGGGCGGCGAACCAGGTGCGCGCGCTCGATGAGGCCGCCACGCAATGGCGGCGGGCGGAGCTTCGTCTCAAGAATGATGTTGGGATCGCGCGCCCGACGCGGACTTCGCGCCGCCACGGGGCTGTCGGGGGTGAGGCGTCCTCGGATCTGCTGCTGCGACTCCGACACAGCGTGATGCTCCGCGTTCTGACCCGCCGGCGGTTGCACGATCACCGTGCGAATGTCGAGCAGAGCTACGGGGCGACGCTGACGCACCTCGACACACCGCGCGGGGCTCCTAGTCCAGCCGGAGGACCTCATCCATGCGCTCGAGTCCTTCGGGCCGGTGGGTGATCAGCAGGACCTCCGGTCCGCCGCGGCGTCGAGCACGTCGTCCATGAGCGAGTGGGCCGTCGGGGGGTCGAGTTGGGCCGTCGGCTCGTCGAGTACGAGGACCGGGGCGTCGACCAGCAGGGCGCGCGCCAGGATGAGCCGCTGGCGCTGGCCGCCGGACAGCGCGTGCCCTCCTCGCCGACCATGGTGTCCGAGCCCGTCGGGGAGTGAGGCGACCCAGTCGGCCAGATGGGCCCGCGCGAAGCACCTCGCTCGAGTTCGGTATCACTGGCGCAAGGGCGTGCGAGTCGCAGGTTCTCACGGATCGTCGAATCGAAGATGTGGGCCTCCTGCCCGGCGAGGCCGAAGGTTCGGCGAAGGTCGGCCAGCCGGTACTCGCGCGCGTCGCGTCCGGCGACGACGACTCGGCCTTCCTCGGGGTCGAGGAAGCGGAACAGCAGATTCGTGACGGTCGTCTTGCCCGCGCCGCTCGGACCGACGAGCGCAGTCCAGCGGCCCGGGTTCCAGCCGCAGGTCGAGGTCGACGACCGCCGGGCTCGGCCCCCGGGGCGTAGCGGGCCGTCACGCCCTCGAGGGCCACGCTCACCGGTCCGGTCGGCATGGTCGCGGGCGATGCGGGGTCGTGGATGCGCGGCTTCGGCCGATCAGCTCGAGCACCCGCGGCCCGAGGCGAGCGTTCCGGATAGCTCGCGGGCGACCGCCGGAAGGGGTGCGACCGCCTCGAACGCCGCGAGCGCCAGCAGGGTCACGGTGACGATGAGCACGCGGATCGAGGGTCGCCGCGTGCGTGGGCGGCAACGGCGGCAGCGAGGACGGCGGCGGTCGTCGCGCCGGCGACGAGCAGCCCGAGCCCCTCGGCGAGTCCGCCGACGAGGGCGTCACGCCGCGCCAGCCGCGCCAGCTCCTGGTCGGCCTGCCGGACCGCCGCGAGCCGGTCGGCCTCGCGCCCGTAGACGGCAAGCTCCGGTGCCCCCCGCAGCAGTTCGACGAGCTCGGCGGTGAGCTCGCCGCGGGCTGCCGCCTGCCGGCGGCCGGCAGAACGGCTGAGCATGGCGGCGATCGACGGCACCGAGCATCCCGCCCGACCAGGAGGCCGATCGCGAGGATCACCCCCGCCACGGACAGAATCAGCACCGCGAGCGACGACGCAGAGCGCGCCGACGATCGCGGCCGACGATCGGTGGACCGATGCCCCGCAGGTACAGCCCCTGCAGCGCATCGACGTCACCCACCATGCGGCTGACGAGGTCACCGCGTCGGAATCCGGCGATCTGCGCCGGCGCCAGGGGCTCGATTCGGGCGTAGAAACGACTGCGGATGCGCCCAAGGGCCCCGAGCGCCAGGTCATGCGAGGACAGCCGCTCGAGGTACCGTGCCAGCGGCCGCGCGAGTCCGAAGAACTGGACCGCGACGATCGTCGACCTCGAGCGACAAGATCGGCGGGTGCTCGGCCGCGCGCGAGATCAGATAGCCGGCGCTCGTCATGAGGCCCACGCCACAGATGACGGTCAGCACCCCGAGGCGACCGTGAGGGCGATGCGTCGCCCCGGCATGCCGGCCAGCGCCAGGAGCGGGCGAAGCCGCGTCATAAGGGCAGCGCCGCAGTGCCGACAATCGCGCCCGGCCTCGAGTCGCACGATACGGTCGGCGCGCGCGGCGAGCTCCGGGATGGTGGGCGATCACCAGACGGTCCGTCCCCGACGCAGTCGCTCGATTGCCGCGGCCGATGATGTCGGCACTGGCCGGGTCGAGGTTCGCGGTGGGCTCGTCGAGGACGACCAGCGCTGCATCGCGCAGGAAGGCCCGCGCCAAGCCGATGCGCTGGCGCTCACCCGCGGAGAGCCCGCGGCCACCCTCGCCCACGACCGTGTCGTACCCCTCGGGCAGTCCGCGAATGAACTCGTCGGCGCCGGCCAGCCGAGCGGCCGCGCTTGTGCGGGCGCCGCTCGCGTCGGGGTCGCCAAGCCGGATGTTGTCCGCAACGGTCCCGCGAAAGAGGGTCGGATCCTGCGGGACCCAGGCGATCTGGGCCCGCCAGGCGGCCGTGTCACAGTCGGCGAGGTCGACGTCCCCGCCGTCATCCGCCCGACACTCGGCTCGGCCAGCCGCAACAGCAACGCCGCGATGGTGCTCTTGCCCCCACCGCTGGGCCCGACGAGCGCGACGGTCTCACCGGGGGCGAGGACGAGGTCGACCGATTCGAGGACCGGTCGGGTCGCGCCGGGTAGGTGAACCCGACGCCCTCGAGCCGCACGATCGCCTCGCGCGGGCTCGGCGGCGCGGCGCCTGCCGAGGTCGACCAGCGGCGGAGCGTCGATCAGGCCGAGCAGCCGATCGGTCACCGCGAGCCCGTCGGCACTGGCGTGGTACTGGGCAGCGAGGTTGCGCAACGGGCAGGTAGAGCTCCGGGGCGAGCAGCAGCACCGTGAGCGCCGTGACGAACGCGACTGAGCCGTCCACGAGCCGCACCCCGGCCGTCACCGCGATCAGGGCCACCCCCAGTGTCGCGGCCAGCTCCAGCACTGCACCCGAGAGAAAGGCGAGCCGCAGGGTCTCCATCGTGGTGCGCCGGTAGTCGTCACTCACCGCCTCGATCCGCACGGTCTGGGCCTCGCCCCGGTTGAACGCGCGCAGCGTCGGGAGCCCCTGCACGACGTCCAGAAAGTGGGCTGAGAGCAGGGTCAGCGCCTGCCAACGCGCGCGCGTACGCTGCTCCGTGGCGCGACCGATCAGCCACATGAAGACCGGGACGAGCGGCAGCGTCAGCAGCATCAGCCCTGCCGAGATCGGGTCGATCACCGCGACGAGTACGAGGACCGCGATCGGCACCACGATCGCGAGCACGACCTGGGGGAGATACCGTCCAAACGCCGTCTCCAGCGCGTCGACTCCGGCCACGGCTGTGGACGCGAGCTCCGCGCTCTCGGCGCCGTCCAGCGACGCGGGATGGTCCCGCAGTCGCGTGCGCACGAGATCGGTTCGCAACTGCGACAGCACGCGGGTCGCCGCCCGACGCCCGAGCGCCTCGAACCCCCACGCGGCCCCCGCGCGGCCGATGACGACCGCAACGAGCACGACCATGAGTGTCGCGACCGCGCGCAGCGACGCGCCCGAGAAGGCGCGCGCCGCCACATGGGCGATAAGCACCGCTTGGGCGAGTACCAGAAGCGCGGCGACGACACCGAGCCCCGCGTCGGCCGCGAGCATCGCCCGTACCGGCCCCGCCCGCCGCAAAAGGCGCGGGTCGATGGGGCGCCCGCGGGCACCGTTAGTCCCCGTCGTCGCCGGCACTATCTGGGGTGGGGCGGCCTCCGAGCAGTTCTCCAGGGCTCCGGGCCGGCGGACCTCCGCCGAGCCGAGCCCGGAAGACGTGGTAGGTCCAGGCCTGGTACAGGAGCACGACCGGCAGCAACAGCGCCGCCGTGACGGTCATCACGGTCAAGGTGTAGTGGGCCGAGGAGGAGTTCTGGATCGTCAGGCTGTTCGCGAACGACGTCGAGGACACCATCACGCGTGGGTAGAGCTCCACGAAGAGCATGACGACCGCGAGCACGATCGTCGTCGCGGTCGCCACGAAGGCGAGGGCCGGTCGCCTGAGCCGGGTCAGGATGACCGCGGCAACCACGGCGATGGCGCCGAGCACGATTACGAGGATCCCTGGCCACACGCCCTGGTGATTGCGGTCCATGCCGACGACCAGCGTCCAGATCAAAAAGACCGCGCCGAGCACGGCGGCAGGTATCGCCAGGCGTGTCGCAAGCTCGCCCGCGCGCTCGCGCAGGTCGCCCGGGCTGGTGCGCACCGCCAGGTACACCGCACCGTGGAGCGCGCACAAGAGCGCGAGCGCGATTCCGGCGAACACCGTGTACCAGGTAAACAAGCTCCAAAACGATCCCGTGAACTGCTCGTTGGCGGCGACCGGCGTGCCGGAGAGCAAGCTCGTCAGCCCGATCCCCCACACCAGCGGCACCAACAGCGAACTCACCGTATTGACCCAGGTCCAAAAGCCGCGCCAGGTCGGGGACTCGCGCTTGCTGCGCCACTCGAATGAGACGATCCGGACGATCAGCAGCACCAGCAACAGCAGCAGGGCCACGTAGAAGCCCGAGAACATCGTCGCGTACCACACCGGGAAGGCGGCGAACGTCGCCGCCCCGGCGATGATCAGCCAGACCTCGTTGCCGTCCCACACCGGCCCGATCGAGGCGAACATCGCCTGGCGGTCCGCCTCGTCACGCCCGAGGATCGGCAGGAGCATGCCGACCCCAAAGTCAAAGCCCTCGGTGAGGAAGTACGCCGACCACAGCACACACAGCAGCACGAACCAGGTGATCTGGAGATCCATGTCAGTAGCCCGGAATCGGGGTCACATCGTCGGAGAGCTCGTCGCCCACCTCCGGCGGGTCGAGCCGGGCGTAGCGGCGCATCAGGATGAAGTCCGCGATTCCGAGCGCGATATACAGGGCGACGAACACCGCGAGGCTGAGCGCGACCTTGGACGTGGTCGAGGTGGGTGAGACCGCGTTGGCGGTCTTTTGCAGGCCGTACACGATCCACGGCTGGCGCCCGGTCTCGGTCAGGATCCAGCCGGCGAAATTCGCAAGGAACGGGAACGCGATCCCCACGAGCGCCGCCCGCTGGAACCACTTCGCGTTGTCGAGGCGCTTGCGCCAGAGCAGCACACCACCCCACACCGCCAGGAACATGGCCAGGGTCCCCAGGTAGGCCATCACCCGCATGGCCCAGTACTCGAGCCGGATATCGGGCGTGTAGTTGCCCGCCCCGTACTTGTCCGCCTCCTGGGTCTGGAGTTCGTCGATGCCGACGACGGCCTTCTGGAAGGAGTTGGTGGCGAGAAACGACAACAGGTCCGGGATCTCGATCACGAAGCTCGGCGTCGGGTCACTGGCCGTGAAACCGCCGATCTGAAACAGCGAAAACGGGGCCGGTTGGGCGGTGTTCCACAGCGCCTCGCTGGCGGCGATCTTCATCGGCTGCACGTCGGTCATGGCCACGCCCAGCTCGCTGCCCCAACCGAGCTGGATCACGCTCACCGGCAGCACGATGATGATCGCCAGCTTGGCGGCCTTGTGGAACAGCACGGTGTTGCGCTGGCGCAGCAGGTGCCAGCACGCGACGCCGAGGACGACAAAGCCGCCGGTCAGGATGCCCGCGAGGATGACATGCACAAAGGCGAAGATCGCCAGGTGCTGGAACAGGATCGACCAGATGTCGGTCGCTTGCGCGCGGCCCGTCTGCGCGTTGATCGTGTAGCCGACCGGATGCTGCATCCACGAGTTGGCGGCGATGATCAGGTAGGCCGACAGCCAGGTGCCGATCAAGACCATGTAGGCCGTCGCCAGATGCACCTTCGGGCTCAGCCGATCGCGTCCGAAGACCCACAGCCCGATGAAGGTCGCCTCGAGCATGAACGCGCCGATGCCCTCGATCGCCAGCGGGGCCCCGAACACGTCCCCCACGTAACGGGAGAACGCCGACCAGTTCATCCCGAACTCGAACTCCTGCACCAAGCCGGTTGCCGCGCCGATCGCGAAGTTGATCAAAAACAGCACCCCGAAGAACCGCATCAGGCGCAGCCACTGCTCGCTGCCGCTGCGGTACCAGAGCGTGTGCATGATCGCCAGAAACAGCGCCAGTCCCAGCGTGAGCGGGACAAAGGTGAAGTGATACAGGGTCGTCAGCGCGAACTGCCAGCGCGAGAGTTCCACCACGGTGCTCATGACGGCATCGTCCCAGGGCGCTCCGAGGCCGGCAAGATCGTCACCGAGATGTTGCGGTCGATCCACCCTAGAGCCCTGGGCTCTGGAGCATGATCGCGGCGTCGGCGAAGATTGTCGCCCCGGTAACGTAGGAGGCACCAGGGCCGGCGAGAAACGCCGCGACGCTCGCGATCTCCTCGGGTTGCGCCATGCGCCCCAATGGGATGTAGGCGTTGAGGCGTGCCAGGCTCTCGGGAGTCATCTCGACCGTGTTGATCGGGGTCGCGACGGCACCGGGCCCGATCCCGACGACCCGCACCCCCTTGGGTCCCAGCTCAACGGCCGCGGTCCGCGTGAGCATCTTCATCGCGCCTTTCGAACAGCTGTAGGCGATGTTGCCCGGCATTGGCCACTCCTCGTGGACCGAGGAGATGTTGATCACCACGCCGCCGGGATTGTCTTGGGCGATCATCTGGGCGGCGGCGAGCTGGGTCCCGAAGAACGCGCTTTTCAGGTTGATGGCGATCACCTTGTCGAACTGGGCCTCGGTGGTGTCGAGGATCCCGGTGCGCGTTTCGATGCCGGCGTTGTTGACCATGACATCCAGGCGTCCGAAGGCGTCCACGGCGGCGCCCACCAGCCGCTCGAGGTCGTCGACCTTGCTGACGTCGGCCTCGACGCCGATGACCTCTGTCCCCGAGTGCGACCACTTGGCGCTCGAGCTCCTCGGTCGCCTCGGGATGCGAGATGTAGTCGATGACGACGTTCGCACCCTGCTCGGCGAGGGCGAGCACGATCGCCTTGCCGATGCCGCTGTTGCCGCCGGTCACGATGGCAGTCTTCCCGCTGAGGGTCATTGTGCGCTCCTAGGGTGAGGGATCGGGACGGTCACGCCGCCGGTCGGGGGTGCAGGGCTGCGGGCTCGGGTCGTCGGCCCGCGACGACAAACGACAGACCGCCCATCACGACCGCCACCACCGCGGTGAGGCCGAAGATCGTGGCGAGCGACACACCAGCGGATTCGAGTGGCCCGACGCCGAAGGCGGCGACGCCGTACCCCATCTGGTAGAAGGCGATCACCCCGCCGGCGACCGAGGCCGAGATCGCGATGAGCTCCTCCTGGCTGAAGCTGATGGTGAGCGGCAGGAGCGCCGAGCAGCCGAACCCCGCCAGCCCGAAGCGCGATCACGCCGAGACCGGACGAGCCGGATGGCAGGACGGCGATCAGCAGGAGGGCCCCGGCGAGTACGAACGGGAGCAGATGGTACACACGGCGTGCCGGGAACCTGCGCTGCAAGACGGCGAACAGGATCCGTCCGGCAGTGACCATCGCCCAGAATGCGGCCAGCGCAAGAGACGCCACGGCGGCGGAGGACCCGAGATGGGAGGTCATGTCGATCTGTGACCAGTTGCCGTTCATCGTTTCGCAGATGCCGTACAGCAGGGCAAACGCCGCGTAGATCCAGAAGCGCGCGGGGATGCTTGTGCGCATCTTGGCGGCGCCAACGGGCTCGGTCGCGGCCGCGCGCAGGGGCAGGCGCAGGCTTTCGAGCAGCACGGCAAGGATCAGTATCGCCGCAAGCAGCGGACAGTCCCCACCAGAAACCCAGGCCGACAAAGATCGCAATGAGTGCAGGGGCAAGGGCCGTCCCCAATCCCAGCAGGGCGTTGAGCGTGAGGATCGACGCATCAACTCTCGCCGGGTGGAAGGCTGCGGTGAGGGTGTTCATGGACGGCACGGTGAGCCCGAAGCCCACGCCAAGACTTGCCGTGGCGACTAACAACAGTGGGTAGGCGATCGAGGTGTCGCTGCTCGACCAGGGTCGTCGCGAGCAGCAGGCCCATCGCGACGAAGTTGGCGACCAGGCCGAACAGGTACACCCGGCGCGGGCCGACGCGCCGGGCCCAGGCGGCGCCCAGCAGCGAGGAAGCGATCGCCGTGACCGCCTGGGGCACGAACATCGCCCCGTACTCGGTCTGTGAGAGGTCGTAGTCCTTCGGGCTCGTGAGGACCGTGCTCGCGGCGGGGAAGCTCACGAGGGCGAGGCCCTGCACGAGGCCCGCGGCGTACACGACGCCCGATTCGGTCCGCGTGGCCATGACGTCGGGCGCTCCGGTCCCGGCCCTCAGGCGATGCGGTCCGCGATGTGCGCGCCCACGCGGATCGCGTTCGCCATCGCCGTGAGGGCAGGGTTCACGGCGCCGATGCTCGGGAAGACGCTCGTGTCGACGACGTAGAGGTTGTCGAGCTCGTGGGCCTTGCAGTTCACGTCGAGGACCGAGGAACTGGGGTCGGTCCCGAAGCGACAGGTTCCCGCCTGGTGCGCGCAGCCCGCGACCGGAATGCTCTGTGTTCATGTAGAAGTTCTTGTCGAGGATGTGGTGCGATGCCATCCCGGCGTGGTTCATGATCGTCCGCAACTCCCCGTAGAGCCCGTCCGCCGCCCGGTCGTTGCTCGACGTATAGGCCAGGTGGATGTTCCCCGCGCGATCGAGGGTCACGCGGTTGCCCGGGAGCGGCAGATCCTCGGTGGTGAGCCAGAAATCCACCGCGTGGTCTGCGGTGTCCTTGAGCGCGAACGTCGGGGCGAGCTTCGTCAGGGCGGGTTCCTCGCCTTTGAACATCGCCGCCTGCGATTTTCCCACCATCTGGATGTTCCCCAGCCGGAGGTCATCCGGTCCGCCGCGCAAGTAGAAGTCATTCAGGGCGAGCGTCTTCTGAAACACGGTGTCGTTCGGCTCCTTGGAGAGTGCGATCACCGCCTTGCTGTTGTGGTACATGTAATTGCGCCCGACCTGGTCCGACCCATTGGCCAGTCCCGTCGGATGCGCAGGGTTGGCCGACATGAGCAGGATCTTCGCCGTGTTTGCGGCGCCGGCCGAGAGCACCACGATGTCGGCCTCGTACGCCTCGTTGCTTCCGTTGCGCGCCACGACCACCTGGGTCACGCGGCGCCCGGCGCCGTCGGTCTCGAGGCGCACCACCTCGGCGTCGACGAGGAGCGTGACGTTGTCCCGCTCGAGCAGCGGCCGGACGGCGATGGTCTCGGCGTCGGCCTTGGCGTGCACCAAACACGGATACCCGTCGCACCACGTGCAGCGGATGCAGGTGCTTTTGGGTCGGTCTGCCTCGTCCAGCAGGATGCCGCATGGGGCGGCGAACGGGTGGTAGCCGGCAGCCGTCAGGTCGTCGACGATGCGTTGGATCCGCGGCTCGTGGGAGACGGCCGGCCAGGGGTACTGGCGGCTCCAGTGTCCCTCGGTGGGGTCCGCGCCATGGACGCCGTGCACCTGGTAGAGCCACTCGGCCCGCGTGTACCAGGGCTCGAGCTCGTCGTAGTCGATCGGCCAGGCGGGCGAGACGCCGTCGACGTGGTCGAGCTCGCCGAAGTCCTGCGGTCGTAGCCGGTACAGGGCGGCGCCGTAGAGCTTGGTGGCGCCGCCAACAAAATAGTGCACCTGCGGCTGGAACGGCCTGCCGTCGGCGTCGTACCACGTGTCGGCGGAGATGTAGCGTCCGGCGTCGAAGACGGCCTCGGGGTCCCAGTTGGCCATCTCGCGCGGCAGGTAGTTGCCGCGCTCGAGCAGCAGGATGCGCTTGCCGGAGGGCGCGAGGGCGTGCGCGAGTGTGCCCCCGCCCGCCCCGGAGCCAACGATGATCACGTCATAGCGCTCAGGCATGGTCCTCCCCTGGGTCGGTGTCCTCGCCCCAGTCGATGCGCGCGGCCTCGGAGCGATCGAGTGTCTGGTGGCCGCGATGACCGAAGTAGTCCGAGCCCCAGTCGATGAACGCGTCCACACGGTTGCGGACGCCGGTCATGAGGGTCGCGTGGACCCCCAACCAGGCGGCGAAGGCCAGCGACCCATGTAGTTCGTGGTGGCGCTTGCCCACCTCGGCGACGGCCGCGTTGCGGCCAATCATCGCCATGATGCCCTTGTCCTTATAGTCAAACGGCGTCCGCGGCTGGCCCGCGATGTCCGCCAGGATGTTCCTCGCCGCCCAACGGCCGGACTGGAGTGCCACCGACCCCAGCTGGGGGAATGGGGCTCCCGCGGGATCGGGGATGTTGGCGAAATCGCCGAGCGCGTAGATCCCGGGGAACCCGGCGACCGTCAGGTCGGGCCCGACCTCGATGCGACTTCCGTGCCCCTGGGGAAGGCCCGCCTGTCCGGCCAGGGGCGCCGCCGTGATCCCGCCGCCCCAGATCACGCACCGGGTCGGGATCCGCGAGCCGTCCGAGAGGCCCACGTGACCGGGCCCGACCTCGGTGACCCCGGTCCCGAGCCGGAGGGTGACGCCGTCGTTGTCCAGGGCCTTGGCGGCGTATTTGTGTGCGCCCTTTGAGAAGGGGCCGAGCACCGCCTGCCCGTGATCCACGAGCATGACCTGCGCGGCGTCGACCGCGACGTCCGGGAATTCGGGCGTCATCGTGTCGGTGATCATCTCGGCGAGCGCGCCACTGATCTCCGTGCCGGTGGCCCCTGCTCCCACCACCACGAACGTCAGCGCCCCCTCGTCGATCAGTCCGGGCTCTCGGTCGACCGCCTCGAAGACCTCGATGATCCGCGCCCGCAGCCGCTCCGCATCGTCCAGCGAGTAGAGCGGCAGCGCGTGTTCCTGGGCGCCGGGAACGTTGAAGAAGTTGGCCGCCGAACCCGCCGCCAGCACCAGGACGTCGGCGCCGTAGCTCGAACCATCGGCCGTGGTGACCGTCTTGGTCGCCGGATCCACCTGGGTCACCTCCGCGAGCTTGACGCTGACGTTGGGGGCGTCGCGGAAGAGCGCCCGCAGCGGGTAGGCGACGTCGCCACGGGCAAGCTGCGCCGTGGCGACCTGGTAGAGCAGTGGTTGGAACTGGTGGAAGTTGTTGCGGTCGATCAGGGTGACTTGCACCTGGTCGTGCCCAGCCAACTGCGCGGGCGCAGCCCACCCCCGCAAAGCCGCCGCCGACGATGACGACCCGGGTCCGGGGGGCATCGGCCGCGCTCATGGCGCGCTGTCCCCGCCCTCGTCCGGCCCCGCAGCATCGAGCAGCCGGTCGATGGACCCGACTGTCGTAACGAGGGCCGCGGTGTGCCGGTCGCCGATCAGGTGGTGCTCGACAATGAGTGGCTCGGTCGGCACGAGCGCGCACCTCGATGGGGAATTGCGGGCGGGCACGAGTGACTCTGCCGCACACGTGACACCAAGGCAAGGCCCCTAGATGGGGGGCGTGGGTGTCGCTCACCGTGTTACAGACCCGTGAAACGACGACCGACGGTCGTGCCCCTCCTCAGCGCCCAGCCCAGCGCCTGGCGCGTCGATCTGCGCTACGGACGGGAGCCGAGTCGATCGCTTCGACCCGCGGTCGTGCGCCAAGAGATCCGTCGCCTGCCGGTGAGCGCTGACGTGCCAGTCGTACCCGCTCATCCGCGGCTCGAGATCCGCTGCACCGTCCACTGCACGGCCATGCCAGGTCGTGCGAATCTCGACGCACCGGGCGCGAGTCGGTGATGGTCGCCCGTCGCCGAGCTGGCCCAGCCCGTGACCTGTCCGAAGCCTGTGGGCGGTCCCCGCACCTAATGCGGTCTGATCCCCCACGTACCGGTGAACGAACGGCCAGGCTCGAGCACGATGAGGCCGTCTTTGGATTGGAACGCATTCGGGGCACAGGTCATCGGCTCGACCGCGAGGCTGCGCCGGTTCACGTCCGGAAGCGGATCGCCCGAGAACAGCATGAGATATCGGTAGCTGTCGTCGGCCCAGAGGGTGAGCCCAGTGTCGCCGTTTGGATTGCTGAGCTCGACGCAGGCGAGGCCCTGCTCGTCACGCTCGAGGTCGGTGAAGGCATGGTCGAGCTTCGTCGGGCCGATCGGCCTTGGCGCGCCAAAGTCATACTCCGTTCCACCGACAGGGCCAGAGCCGACGGGTATTCCGCGCGCGTCGGAGCGCAGCACGGTGCGCCCTGGCGCGCGCATGATCACCTGGTCGACGATCGAGGTCCCGACGCAGAGATAGGGATGCGCGCCGCTCCCAAACGGACACGGGTTGGGTCCCACATTTGTCGCCGTGGTCCGTACACGGAGACCTGTCATCGAGACCGTGTACTCGATCGTGAGCTCGAGAGAAAACGGGTAGCCGGGGTGGGGATGTAGCGCGAGCCCGAGGACCGCTCGGCTCGCTTCGCGCTCGACGACCGCCCAAGGTACCCATCGCACAAGGCCGTGGATCGCATTGCCTCTCGCTGGCTCGGTGAGCGCGAGCTGGTAGTGGTGGCCGAGGAACTCATACGTGCCATCTTTGACCCGGTTCGGCCACGGGATCAGCATCTGCCCTCTCCCTGACGGACTCATCTGGTCGGCGGGATATCCGTCGAGCAGGTCCAGACCGGCGGCGCTGTACGATCGCAACCCGGCGCCCACCTCGACCACCACCACCCGCTGATCGCCGTTCGCGAGCTCGATCTGGTCACCGGTCGGCGCTCGCGCGGCACGAAGTGGAGTCCTATCGTTGCGCCGCGGCATCGCGAAATCCGGAGATTCGATCACCAACCGAATGGTGTGGACGACGACGAGACCGACTCGCGGCCGACCCGCATTGTCCCAGACGCGCGGCAGGATCGCCACGCGTGTCCGCCCCCTCGTGCCGGATGTCCAGCACGTGTCCCGTCGCCCGACCTCATGGCGCCGCAGCGACCGGGACCCTCGCGGCTTCCGCAAGCGCCACAGCAGTGCTTCCCATCTTGGTCACGCCGGCGCAATCGCCGTCTACGATGCGGCCCGCCACGACGCCGTTTCTTGGCCGGTACGGGTGGGACCGGGACGAGCTCTACTTCCTCTCGGCGTCGCAGCATCCCGCCCTTGGCTACGTCGACTTTCCGCCGATGACGGCCTGGGTCGCGTGGGGAGTGCGCGAGATTGCCGGGGACTCGCTGGACGCGCTGCGGCTGGTGAGTCTCGCCTGCGGTGTTGCGACGGTGGTCTTCGTTGCGCTGATTGCGCGTGAGCTGGGGGGCCGTCTTCCTGCGCAGCTCGGCGCCGCGCTGGCGTGGGCGCTGACCCCGTTCCTGCTCGGCTCGGCCAGCATCTACCACCCGACGTGGTTCGACGAGCTTGCCTGGGTCGCGTTCCTGTACATCGCGACGCGCATCCTCGTCCGTCCCGAGCCACGATTGTGGCCGCTGCTCGGCGTCGTCGCAGGTCTCGGACTCGAGGCGAAGTACACGATCGCGTTTCTCCTCGTTGCCTTTGCGGCTGGCCTGCTGCTCTTCGCCCGCGGCATACTTCGCACCCGCGGCCCCTGGATCGCGGCCGGGATCGCGATTCTGCTGCTCGTGCCGAACCTGGTATGGCAGGTTCAACACGGCTGGCCGAGTGTCCGGTTCGCCGCGAGCCAACACGCGACGACGGCGTCGGACACCCCGCCGGCGCTCTACGTGGCCGAGCAATTCCTGTTTCTTGGCGGCACGATTGTCGTGGCGGTGATCGGCGTGGTCTGGCTGTGGCGGCATCGGCTGCGGGCGCTCGCGGTCGTGCCGGTACTTGTCGTCGCGCTTTTCTTCGTCGAGTGCGGCCGCGGCTACTACCCTCTTCCTGCGGACGCGCTCGCCGTCGCCGCCGGCGCGGTCGGGCTCGAGGCCTGGACGAGCCGGCGTCGGCCGGCGGTGCTGGCGCTCCTCATCGCCATCCAGGCAGCGGCCCTCGTCGTGGTCGCGCCGATCGTCTGGCCGGTGCTCCCAACTCGGACGATGATCGACCGCGGCATTTGGAAACTGGGCTTCTACAAGGATGAGATCGGCTGGCCCGAGTTGTCCACCTCGGTCGTCGGTGTCTGGGACGCGCTCCCGGCGGCCGAGCGCGCAAACGGAGCCGTCCTGGCCGGTAACTACGGTGAGGCCTCGGCACTCGCGCTGTACGGCCACGGCAAGCTCCCGCTCGTCCTGAGCGGCCATCTGAGCTGGCAGTACTGGCGGCCGAAGGTCCTCCCACAGCGTTACCTCGTCACCGTCGGTATCGATACGCCGTCGACGATCTGCAGCACCTGGCACATCGTTGCCCGCATCGACAACAGTTGGCACATCGCGAACGAAGAACAGGGGCGCACCATCGACACCTGCACGCTCCGCGAGCCCCTCGGCGACCTGTGGTCCTCCTCGATCGCGCGCAACAAACTCTGAGAAGCGAGTCCCGGCACCGCTTGTCTATCCACCGCCGTGAGCTTCGCTCCCGGTGAGCCACCCACGGTTGTCGTCGTCGTCGGATGTCGTCGCAACACTCATCCGAACCCGTGGGGCCCATCCCGGCCCGTCCTGGTCTCGTGGATGGTCCCGCGGGCCGAGCGCTCGGTAACGCGCGATGAAGGCGTTCTCTTCGCTTGGCCGCCCGGCAACATCCGGCGATCCCTCACTCGAAACCAGATCCGGGTCCACGGTTCAGTCGCGGCTCGCTGCTCATCGGCGGCGCGACCCGCGGATCGGACCGAACGCCGCGCGGCCGTCCCGGAGATGGGTTGCGAGTCGGAGGCGGCGCTCGGCCTTGACCCACACCGCGATCACACGCCGTCGCGCACCTGCCGGCTCGTCACTCAGCCGCCGGCCATCGCTCCGACGACGTGGAAGGGCTCAGCACCGGCCGCGACCGCCTCCGGCAGCGGTGCGTCCGGTGGTTCGTGCGAGAGATCCTGCTTGCCGGCGAAGAACCGGATGAACGCCCGCCGTCGTCGGGTTGCTGGGTCACGGACTGTCCCGCGCAACATCGGATATGCGGATTCGAGTGCGTCCAGCACGAGCCGTTGGGTCGCCGGACCGTCGATGTGCAGCTCGATCTCCCGCCCGGTTCCCGCCAGCGTCGAGAGATGTTGCGGCAGAACGACACGGATCATGGCAGCGCCTGGACCTCCACGGACAAGACCCTAGGCAGATCGCGAACGATCGGGTTCCAGGTGTCGCCGGCGTCGGACGAGGCGTAGACCTGCCCGCCCGTCGTGCCGAAGTAGACCCCACACGGATCGAGCGTGTCGACGGCCATCGCATTGCGGAGCACGTTCACGTAGCAATGCTGCTGTGGTAGTCCGCGCGTCAGCGGCTCCCACTCCTCGCCGCCGACCCGGGTCCGATAGACGCGCAGCCGTCCGTCGGGCGGATAGTGCTGGGAGTCGCTCGTGATGGGCACGACATAAACGGTGTCCGGTTCGTGGGCATGGACGACGATCGGGAATCCGAAGTCGCTCGGAAGGTCGCCGCTGATCTCTTGCCACGACTCGCCCCGGTCCTCGCTTCGCATGACGTCCCAATGCTTCTGCATGAACAGAACATTGGGTCTCGCGGGATGCCGCACGATCCGGTGGACGCAGTGTCCGGTCTCCGCGTCGGGATCCGGGATGCCCTCCGAGCGCAGCCCGCGGTTGGCCGACACCCACGTCTGGCCGCCGTCATCGCTGCGGAACACGCCGGCGGCCGAAATCGCGACGTGAAGATGCTCCGGTTCGGACGGGTCGATGAGGACCGTGTGAACGCAAAGACCGCCGGCGCCCGGTTGCCAGCTGGCGGCCGAGTGGTGTGTGCGGAGTCCGGGCAGCTCGGTCCATGTCGCGGCGCCATCGGTTGACACGAACAGCCCGGCATCCTCGGTCCCCGCATAGAGCGTGTCCGGATCGGTCAATGAGGGCTCGAGGTGCCAGATCCGGGTGAACTCCCACGGATGTGGCGTACCGTCGTACCACAGGTGAGTTCCTGGATCCCCGCGGTAACGGAACTCGTTTCCGACTGGGTGCCACGACCGACCGCCGTCGTCCGACCGCTGCACGAGCTGCCCGAACCATCCCGTCGACTGGGAGGCGTACAGACGCTCCGGATCGGCCGGGGATGCCGCCATGTGGTAGACCTCCCAGCCGCCAAAGTGCGGGCCGCTGACCTCCCAGTGTGCACGGCCATCGTCGGTTACCAGCACGAAACCGCCTTTCTGGGTTCCGACAAGCACTCGCACCGCACCCATGGCGCGTCTCCTTCCGTCGGCCGGGCGCTCCAGACGATGGCGTCCCGGCGCTCGTAGATGTTATTGACGATCGATCGTCCATCCGTCAAGCCCGACGAACTTTGAGCGTCGAGTCAAGCGCGTCCGGTGGATCGCCACGCGATTCAACAACGCACTTGGACGTCCAAGTGCGAAACGGCAAGGCGCCTGTGGAGACGGTCGTCGGATCGCATTGTGAATGAAGGTCTAGAGCGACCGGCCGTCGGCAGGCGCCACTTGAATGAGGAGAGAAAGTCCTTACACGGGATTTGGCGGACACCGGCCGCGGGCATTCGAGGCGCAGCGGTGTGCCCGCGTCGCGTCCCGCACTCGCGCGTCCCCAGGCAGAGCGGATGCGGGACACGACTCGAAGACTTGTCGCACTGTGTTCCCACCACTGCGCAGGCGGAGGTCCGAGGGCCGCTGTCCGTCGCTTGAGATCTCAGTCGTAGGAGCGATGTCGGGGATGGGCGCGGCAGGACTCGGACCTGACTGGGAATGGGCACATTTTTCGGCTGAGGTACGCACCCCGGGTATGCACGCGACGTGCACCCTCGGGCGCGCCCGCGCAGCTTCATGGCCTAACCCAGCCCGAGGACGCGCGCCGAAACGTTTGGTGTTATCGATGCGCGGAGACCTGTTCCATTCGATACGAGTGGACGAGCAGGCTCACACTGACGAGCACCACCCACAGCGGGAAGACGAGCTCGATCCACGGTACGGTCGTGGCTGCAATAAGCAGCAGCGCCGCGGAGGCGTACCCGATCCAGGCGATGACCTTGGCGTGAATCCGGAGGCGCAGCGCGATCGTCGACGCGGCGATCATGAACACCGCGGCCATCCGCATCGCGTACGTCGCGGCGAGGTTGAACGTGGCCGCCCGACCGAATTGCCAGACGTCGATCGGAGGGTGGCCGCCGTGCTCTCCGGCAAGGGTGACGAGTGCCGCCATGAGTGCAGTTGAGACGAACAGCATGGCGACAAACAGCAGCCCGCTGCCAAGGAAAATCGTCGCGAAGAAGCGGTCCTCAGCATCCCCGACGCGGGAGCGGACCGCCCCCATGAACCAGAGAAAGAAAATGCCGCAGAACGGAGCGAGAGCGAGTCCGAGTTCGACCTTGCTCCTGTCCGACGCGTCGGTCAACCAGTTCCCGGCGTCGTGAGGGTTGGCGGGGACCACCTCGTGGACTAGCACGACCATGACGGCAAAGAGCACCGCGAACAGGATGCCCGCGATCCCCGCCGAGCGCGGCGTCCGCAGGACTCCCGGGGTAAGCTGGTCGGTCACGGCACGGCTATTATGACCAGCCGAGGGCCCGCGCGGCGGCGGGCGGGCGGGCACGCCGGGCGGCTTAGATACCCGTCGACCCGTAGGACGCCCGCGCGCGTTAGCTCGCGGTCATCCACCAGAACGTACGAGTAGACGTCAAGCGTCACGCTCGAGCGAGCGTGGCCGGCGCGTGCGGCGACCTCGGTCGCCGTTAGGCCATCGCGGATCCGCAGCGACAGCTGGCGGTGCCGCAGCTCACGCAACCCGAAGCGTGCCACGCCCGCAGCCTTGCAGGCGCGTCCGAGATCGGTGCGCATTGTGGCCTGCGTGGCGCCCGGGAACGCTGGCGCGTCGAGATCGCGCTCATCGAGCAGGAAGACCGAGAGTTCGCGAGGCGGCGTGCATGGGCTGAGAAACGCGGAAGGGCCAGGCACCGACGCCCGGCCCAACCACACTGAGCGCCATGCGCACCACTGAAGGCAGTCAGGCGTTCGCGTCTGAGCGTAGCGCGACGACGTGGCCTTGGCATCCCGCGCCGGCGCGGTGCGACGACCATGACGAGGCCGTCTGGTCCGCGGAGCACGCCAAGGGCGACGGATTGCCGAAGCAGGACCGTCCGGCGTGGCTCGCCGAGCAGCGCGGGTCGCGTTCCAGCGATCGGCACAGTGCTGAGCCGTTGACCGAGGCACAATCCGGCGAGCTCACCGAGCGCTACTGCGGCGTCTGCGGCAAACAGATCCCCACTGGCCCGCGACCCGCCGGGCGTGAACATTGTTGCAGAGGACTGCCATTTCGCCGACACCCGCGAGCTGCGCAGCGTGCCATTGGCCGGCACCAATGGGCGTGACGACGCCGAGCATGTTCAAATGGCGGCAAGTCTCCCGCAAACCCATGCAGGCGCGATCGTGCATGCCGAGAATCGGGTCACGGACCGTCCAGGGGGCGCTTTTGGCCTGCCATGGGTGCTCACGTGCTCAACAGTGGCGACCCGTTGGCGGAGACCGCGTGGAAGCACGACGCCCGTCGCTTCGACGAGGCGCGCCTGGCGTCGGCGACCGATCACGCCGTACGGGGCGCGACCGCGGTAACCGGGACTGCGACTGTGGCGATGAATGGGTACCGCCGCGAAGGACCACTACCGAAGGACCGGCGACCAGTACCTTGCCGTCTGTCCTCGCCCGTGATCGGCTCGGGGTGCGTAGCCGCCAGCATGGTCCCCGCTCCCGGGTCGCGTGCTTTGCGTGCGCTCGCGAGTCCGGGCCGCGCCTGCTCTCAATCCCTCCTCGCGCATCGAGGCGCGAGAACTGCGGGCAGGGAAACTGGCCGTCAAGAATTTTCCCCAAGTTGCCGAAAAGCAATTCGCTGGGACACGCAGACGGCCGACAGGACGCCCTCCCCGTCTGTGAGTGGCGCCCCTCCCGCGGCTTGCAGGACAGCTGCCGGACGGGCGCCACGGGGTCGCTCGGCAGGGCGTGCCGGGGATCCCGCTGTGCTTGTAACACCTCGCCACAACTCCCCGATCGGCGAGTATCACGCTCCGAGTAGGCAGCGTGGTCTCGTGATGGCAAGAGCGGTGCGGGCGTGGGCGCCTGCCATCCGGACGGTGATGTCCCTCGACTCTCTCCCGCGCCGCGGACCCGCTCACCCCTCCGGATCAGTTGGGGCTGGCGGAGGGGTGCGCGTCCCCACCGGGCATTGTCCGCAGCGAGCGGTCGCGCGTGGCCATGTGCAACGTCCGCGTAACCCCGTGCAAGAGGCCAGTCCTAGTATCGAGACCGTCTCGTCGGCCGATGCACGAGGCGGACGGCCGGCGAGACCTTGGAGTCCAACACCCTGCGCGAGCTGCCCTCAAGCATTCGGTCCCGGCCGCCCGCGCTCTTGCGCTCGGCGCGCCGAGCCGATCCGGTCCGGCCGTTCCCGAGATGCCGCCGGTGACGATCGGCGTGCCACGCAGGTGGAGAATGCGTGGCCCGGGGTCGCTGGTGCGGTGCGCGCCTCGGTCGCGACCGCACCAGCTCGAACGACGGAGGATGCGTCAGTCGGTCGCTCGTAGGGACTAGCCAACCCCCAAATTGCTAGAAACGTAACTCCCCACGGGTCCAGATACGCAACGACTGGTACACGGGCGTCTGCCTGTGCCCGACGCACTCGCCGCCCGGCGCAACGCGACGAACCGCGTGCAGTCAGCCGACCGACCCCTGACTCCGGCCCGACGTGTTGCCGGTCCACGGCGAACGCTCGCGGTTGGTCGGTCCGCGCGCCCACGCCGAGCCCGTCCGTACACGGTGCCGCCGACGATCGTCCCGGTCACCGACCTTGCCGCGCGCAGAGCGCGGCAAGGTCGATCAGGCGCCGTTGCTGGCCGCGCATGCGAAGCCCCTGCGCTCCACGGCCCGCGCGCTGCAGACGGGACTGGAGATCTCCATCGCCAGCATCTGGCGGAACGTTCTGGGCCTCCGCGACATCGGCATCAAAGACGAGGTCTGCGAGCTCGGCGCGAGCGCGTGCGCCAGTCGTCGTGGACGACATGCCACGACCGCGGCGTCGCGCCGGACACCTCGGCCGTGCCAGACTTCGTCCGGGGAGACGCGACAATGTCCCAAACGATTCACCTTCGGTTGCTAATACCGCGCTGGACGTGGCCGTCCGTCGTGCGGTGGAGGAACGCCACGAGGGCGCACCGGACAGCACTCGATGCACCACGCTGAGCTTGTCGTACGTCTGTCGCCCCTCGGCGCCGCCCCTGCGTCGGGTGCGCACGTCGACGCGATGACAGGGCCGGCGGACTCGGCCGAGTCGACGGCCACGCGATCCGACCGCCACCAGGCCACCCTGGCCCGCTGGCGTGCGCAGGAGTGGTATCGGTCATGCGCCACGGCGGTAGGGCTCGTCGACGCATGCGCCGTGGTCGACCCGGAGATCACGGCACGCGAGCGCGCGTGGGTCAACGGACGCGTGCGCGCCACCGATGGCGTGTCGCGCATGCGTCTGTGGCGCCGCGGTCCGTTTACCTACTCGCTCACGACGGACGCGACGCGGACGGTCGAGAGCGACGGGGTCGTCGCATACATCGGCCCCGGGCGGGGTCTAGTTATGCGGCTGGAGATCGCGATCCCCTTCGCAACCAGCGACCTGCCGCTGTAGTACACGGGCGGGTCAGGAACGGCGGACCTGCGGGCCGCCTGTCGGTACCCGTCCGGTGAGTGGAGCCTCATCTGGCGCAGTGAGCCCTGAGGACAGGTACTTCCAGCCACCGTCGAAAATCATGCCGATGATCGTTCCTGTCGCGAGCGATTCAGCAACCTGCACGCACGTGTGCATGACCGCACCGGACGAGGGGCCCACGAAGATGCCCTCCTCCCGCGCGAGACGACGCGACATCGCGATGGCTTGGTCGCTGGTCACAACGTGCCTGTTGTCGAGGAGACGCAGGTCAAGGACGGGCGGCACGAACCCGTCGCTGAGACTGCGCAGTCCGTCAATGTGGTGGCCCGGAACAGGCTCGCAGCTGACGACGGTGACCGGTCGGGCGTGCTCCCTGAAGCGTCGTGCGCACCCCATCAAGGTGCCCCCCGACCCGATACCGGCGACGAAGACGTCGATCTGTGGACAATCACGCAGGATCTCCCGTGAGGTCGTCGCCCAGTGGGCGGCGGGATTGGCGGGGTTTCCGTACTGGTATGGCATATAGAGCCGGTGCCGGGCCGCGATGCGCTCGGCGACCTCGATGGCGCCCGTGGACCCGCGAGCGCCATCGGTGGGAACAATCTCGGCGCCGAATGCCTCGAGCATGGCCATTCGTTCGGCGGTGGCATCCTCGGGAATGACCGCCACGAGCCGGTAGCCCCTGAGGCGGCAGATCATCGCGAGGGCGATGCCGGTGTTCCCTGACGTGGGCTCGATGATCGTGTCACCGGGCGCGATCAGGCCGCGACGTTCGGCCACATTCATCATGGCCTGCGCGATGCGATCCTTGCTCGATCCCGAGGGGTTGGTCGTCTCGAGCTTCGCGAGCAGGCGAACACCGGGGTGGGGAGTCAGCCGGGTGAGCTCCACCAGCGGCGTGTCGCCGATCGTACCGAGGACGTTGGGGTGTCGCGTCGCCGAGTGATGTGATTCAACCTGCACGGAAGTGCCAGGGACTCCCCGTGACGCTCTCACCGCGGATCCAGATGGTACGCCGCGCCACAACCGTCGGGATGTACGCGTGGCGCCGACGCGACGGGAGCGATCATGGTCACAGGCGCCGGCCTCCCGGCGGCGTCCGGTCCCCGGTCACGGCCTGCGGGCTCCAGGCTGCGCCGTCGCAGCGCGGCGTCCATTCCCCAGCAGAGCGCGGCCCCCGAGCTCGCGCCCCATCCGCTCAGCGCACGCGCCCGCTGCACCACCACACTCAGCTCGGCGCCGCGCACCGCGGCCATGAGCCGGGCTGCGACGTCCACCAGTTCGCCACGCGCCGCGCAGTGCAGGTAGGCAAGACCCAGCGGTGTCGCACGCGCACGCGCGAGCTCCAGGACGGTGTCCGGATCAACCGCGGCATCCGCCCGGCGCCACGCGCAGTATCCGGCCAGGATGTCGTCGCCGGTCGGCGTCAGCCCATCTCCGCGCCCGGCCAGCGCGACGACCGCGGCGGCCGTCTCGCCCGCTGCGAGCGCGGCGAGACCCGGGAGGAGCGCCGCCGGCGGGCGCGGCAGGGTGGCGCATGCGCATGCCATCGTCGCGGCGGCGTCGGGTGCACATTCCGGCATGAGCGGGACCGGGTCGACGCGTACCTCGCGCACATCGATCTGATCCGCTCCGATGCTGAGAACGCCGTCGCTGACCCCCACCGGCTCGCCGGGGCGCCACTGCGTCCGGACAGCCCGTGCCAGTTGCAGGCTCAACGGTCCGAGGAGCGCCCGTGGCCCGGTGACGAGCAGCCATTGCCCGGTGGTGGTGGTGACGTAGACCCCGCCCGCGACGCCGACGGCAACGGTGCCGGCCATGCCGTCGCCGATCGTGCGCCAGGCGCCGGGCCCGGCGCGGACGCCGCGGTCAGTGATCATCGAGGGCGTCAGCCAGTGCGGTCAGCGCGTCACGAAACGGCGCGATCGGCTGATGTGCTATTCCGGCACCGATCTGACCGGCGCCGGAGCTGTTGTGCAGTACGCCAGTCGTGATTTGCGGCGTGACACCGAGTTCCACGACCGAGCGGGCGTCGATGCCGACCGGAGTCCCCGCGCCGTCGAGTGCCGGAAGCTGGAACCGCGTCGATCTGGCGACGCAGATGTCGGCCATCTCCCTCCCGCGCCGCATGGTGTCGGCGGCGGTGCCTCCGAAGAAGCCGGCGACCGCGGGGGCCGCCGCCAACGCCATGCCTCCGAGACCGATGCATTCGATCACGGCGGAATCGCCGATGTCGAGCGCCGCGTCGTGCGGGCTGAATCCCTTGGTCAACAACGCGTCCTGCACCGGGGCCGCGGGGGCGATGAACCATCGTCCCGGGAGGCCGGCCAGCTGGATTCCCACGTCGGTACCGTTGCGGGAAATCAGGGAGACGACGCTTGAGTCCACGACCTGCTGACCTGCGAGCGACGCGCACTTCGACGCCGCCATCGTCAGCGTCAAGAAGAAGTGGTGATTGGATGCCATGAACGCCGCCGTCGCCTCGGCGCCGAGGGCGGCCAGGCCGGCGGCAAAATCCCGCAGCAGCAGGTTTCCGGTGGCCTGCGACCGCATATGCAGTTCATCGCCCATCTGCAGCCCCTGCGCGGCCAGCGCGAAGACGTCAACCGGTCCGGTCCGTGTGATCAGGTCAGCAAGCGTCGGGCCGACTACGTCACGGAAGAACCGCAGCCGCTCGATCGCGGCATCCCCCCCGACGCCAAACCACAGCGTGTCCCCTGGGCCCTCGTTCAGCGTCGCGTGCCCGCGCAGCCCGGTAGCGGGGTCTTCCACAACCCATACCTGCATCGACGGCGAGCAAATGCCGGTCATCGGGCCCACGTGACCGTGCTCGTTGCCGCTGGCGAGCGCGATGGCTCCGCTCGCCAGCAGCGCCTCGGCAGACGCGCGATCGTCGGCCCACGCTTCGAAGAGGGTGGCGGCGACCATCGCCCGTCGCTGCGGATCGCACACGCGACCCCACGCGATGGGCGGTCCGGAGTGCAGCAGGCGCCGGCCCTCGGCCAACCACGGCAGCACGTCGCCGGCGGGCGCCACCGTGACGGCCCGCGGGCGCGCCGCCTCGATGCGTGCGACCACGTCCCGGTTCGCCTCGGCGACGCGATCCCCATGCGTGCCCCAGAGACGCGTCAGGAGTTCGACGGTCTCGGGGTCGCCGTCGGCAGGCGGAGACCAGTCGACCTCGGTCGATGGTGCGCCCTGGTCCCGGACGGCCTCGGCAAACGCCTCCAGCCCGACGTTGATGCTCGAGACGCGCCGGAAGATCTCCGCGGTCACCGCGTCTCCGATCGTGTGGTTTCATTGGGGTCATCCATGGCCGCGCACATCGACTCCCTCGAGCATCTCGTGATCGTCGTGCGCGAGGCTCCGGGCCTTCGGTCGAAGCGCGATCTGACCCTGTTGAGCCGACTCGGGGTTCGGGCGGGTGACGATGGTGCCGTCATCCCGTTCGGCGACGCGTTCCTGATCATGTGCGCTGAGGCAATTGCGCCCGACCTTGCCCGCGAGAATCCACATGCGGCCGGCGTGGCCGCCGTCGCCACGAATGTGGCGGACGTGCGCGCGATGGGTGGTCGCCCGATCGCCCTGGTGGACACCATCGTCAGTCCGGACCGCGGGCACGCAGAAGCGGTCCTCGATGGGATCGCAGGGGCGTCGGAGCTCTTTGGGGTCCCGGTTGTCGGCGGCCATCTGACCATCGGCGGGCCCGCCGCGGTGTCGGCCGCCTGCACGGGGACCGCACGCGTCCCGCTGCACGCATCCGCAGCACGCCCCGGCGACGCGCTGCTCGTGGCCGTGTGCACGGACGGAGCGTACGTCGGTGACGCGCCCTTCTTCAGCTCGCTGCGGACACGGGATCCGGAGCTGCTGCGCACCGACGGCGAGGTTCTGGCACTGCTCGCCGAGCGCGGTCTGATCCACGCGTGCAGGGACATCTCGATGCCGGGGGTCGCCGGCTCGATGCTCCAGATGCTCGAACTTGCCGAGTGCGGTGCGCAGCTGGCGGTCGACCGCCTGCCCCGACCCGCCGAGGTCGCGCTGGATCGCTGGCTGGTGACGTTTCCCAGCTTCGGGTTCATCATGGCCGCGCCACCCGACATGGTGTCCGATGTCATCGCCGCGTTTACGGACCGAGCGATCGCCTGCGCGCACTGCGGCGAGTTCACGACGGGCCGGTCGCTGGTCCTGAGCGACGGTGCGGTCCGGCGAGAAGCCTGGGACCTCGCGCGCGAACCGCTCACTGCGACTGGCATCTCGTCAGGGTGATCGACATGGGCTGGTGCGCCAGACCGTGATACTCGACCGGTCCACCCACCGTCGCCCAGCCGAGGCTGTCAAAAAAGGACACGTTCAGCAGCTGGATCATCGCGGTCATGCGCTGACCGCCCAGGCTGCTCGCCGTCACGACCGCGAACCGCACCAGCCGTGCACCGAGCATCCCGCGCCTCCGGAACTCCGGCAGGATGGCCAGGCGATCGCCCGACCAGGTCAGGGCATCTGGGCCGGGGTACAGGCGGACCGCCCCAACCACGCGCCCGCCGACGAGGGCAACGGCATGCAGCACGCCCGGCTCGTCGTCGTGCATGTCGCGGTCGGAACCGCCGAAGATGCCCTGCTCACTGACGAAGACCGCGTGGCGGACCCGGAAGTGCCCATCCCAGTCCTCCGGTCCCGCAACCAGTCGGCATGTCGCCGACTCCGGCGCGGGTGCGACGTCACTCAGCAGGGACGCGGTCGGCGTCGAGCTGCTGTACGAGCTCACGCACCTGCTCCTTCTTGATGAGTCGTTCCCATGCCGACAGGCCCGAACAGGCCTGGCACCGCGCGCAGCCCGCTCTTGCGTCGAGATGGTTCATGTCGTGCTCGGCCAGCATGGCCGAGACACTGCGATAGATGTCGGCGACGTAGTCCGGATCGGGCGCCGACGCGTCCTGCAAGATGGCTCCGGGGACGGGCCGCAATGGGACAACGAACGGGTACACGCCCATCTCGATCGCCCGGCGGCAGCCTGCCTCGATCAGCTCGCGCCGCTCTCCCATGCCCAGGATGACGTACGTCGTGACCGCCCCGCGGCCGAAGACTTCCACCGCACGGGCCCAGGCCTGGAAATAGCCGTCGACGCCCAGCACCGCTTTGCCGGGGGCGACCCGCGCAAGGACCTCGGGGTCGAACGTCTCGACATGCATGCCGACCGCGTCGACGCCGGCGTCCCGGACCTCCTCGAGTACGCTGAGGTCGCTCGGCGGCTCGAACTGCACCTGGATCGGCAGTCCGGAGGCGTCCTTGATCGCGCTTGCGCATCTGCTGATGTAGAGGGCGCCCCGGTCGCTGCGGTTGACCGAGCCCGTCGTGAGGGTCACGTCGACGGCGCCATCGAGGTCCTTGGCGGCGCGGCAGACCTCGGCAAGCTGCTCAGGTGTCTTCACCGGGATGGTCTGTGCACCGCGGGTCAGCTCGATGCCGCAAAAGTGGCATTGCTCACTCGTGCCCCAGTAGATGCAGCGCTGAACGACGGTCGAGGCCACCGAGTCCAGGTGGAGCAGGGCAATCTTCCAAAACGGGATGCCGTCGTCGGTCTCCAGGTCGTAGAACCGGGGACGGGGCGGGACCATGGCCGGTCCCACGCGTGCGCCGCCGCGCCACAGCTCGCCCCCGCTATCGCTCAGTCGCAGCACGTAGGGCGAATGCGCCACATAGCCGGCGTGCATCGGGACCGTCAGGGGCAGTCCGCGCACCCAGAGAAAGCCCGCGTCAGAGGGTCCGGCGCCGCCACGACGGGACTGGACCCCCGCCACCTCGGAGCCGGCCCGCTCATCCTCAACGCGCACGCCGAGCGACTGCAGCTCGACGAGCAGGCGCCGATCGTCGATCTCGAGACGATCAGCCACGGCCAGCGAAAAGCTCTTCGTAGTTGCGCCAGAAGACGCGCTCCTTGAGCTCCTGGGAAACGTTGCGCACTCCGTTGACCTTCCAGTACTCGCCGTCGAAGTCCGACCACGGCTCGTCCGAGCCGAAGAACACGCGGTCCCCGCCAATCCCGGTGCGCTCGATCTCGGTCAGCAACCACCTTGCACCGAAGCCGACCGACCACGAGAGGTCCGTATAGACCTTGTACCCCTCCTCGACCCACTGCAGGAACTTCGGTACCAGCTTGATGTGTCCGGAGACGCCTCCGCCGAAGTGGACAAGATAGATCTTGCAGCGCTTGCCGTAGTGCTCGACGAGCGGGATGAAGTTGTTGATGTCGGAGGCTCCGCCGGGACTCGTGTGGAAATGGAAGATCAAGTCATGCTTCTCGCAGGCGTCGAAGCATTCGTCCGCGAGTGCCTTGGTCTCCTCGTCCCAACCGTTGGGATCGGGGTTGCCGCCCAAGAGGAACGTCGTTTTGAGCCCGACGATGCGTTTCTCGCCGGCGTACTGCAGTGCCTTGCGGGTCAGCTCGGCGTTGCGCGGGAGGAACGACACCCACAGGGCCCCGAGGATCCGATCGTTGGTGGTCGCCGCCTCGAGGACGAGGTCGTTCAGGTCAAATGAGATCTCGTGGATCGGCACGCCGTAATTCGACATCACGAGCGCGCGCTCGACCTTGAACTGATCCATGTGGTTCTTCACAAAGTCGGCGGGGGTGCGGTAGTCGTACACCGTCGGCTTCACGGGATGTTCAAGGTCGTAGAACTTCCACGGCGGAATCTCACCGATATGGCAATGCGCATCGATGATGCGCTTGGGGTGCGTTGTCATGGGTTCCCTCCGAAGGTCGCACGGGCCTGCTCGATTCGGGTGCGCCACTCCGCTTCGGAATCGAACCGCTGGACGGGGACGAGGGGAGGCTTGTCCACCAACCAGGCGCCGTCCGTGCGATCCAGCTGCACCACGGAGAGTTCGAACTCCGGCTCGGACCCGTCGAGGTCCAGCCTGCTTGAGGCGTGCAGTCCCCGTCCGGACGGTACATGCATCTCGAGACGGTGGGAGCCAAGCGGCGTGACATCGTCGAAGAGCACTGCCCATTCGGAGCGGTCGCGACGTGCTTGCTCGAGGCGTGCCCGAGCGATTTCTTTGGCATGAATACGCGTGATCTCGCGATGTCGCTGGCAAAACGCAGCGTCGCGGAGTGCCTCACGGTCCATCAGGGGCCCGAGCGACGGCGAAAGACGCGCGATGACTTCGACCGCGAGGTCGCGTCGTTCTTGCCACGCGATCAGGAGGTCGTCTTCGGTGCGGACGTCGTCGAGTTCATCGACGATCGCCCGCACGGAGATGACGTACTGCTCATAGAGTGTGGCATTCGACATCACCGACGGGTAGACGCGCGCCTCCGCGCGCCGCCATGTGGCGACAGCGTTGTCCCGCTCGACGAGCATGGGTGGACTCACAGAGTCCAGGTATTGAGCTGGAAAGCCCGCTCTCGAAATGCCGTCAGGGCGCAGTCGAGCACATCGAGTGGGTGGAACGGCGTGACGCCGTCCATGAGCAGGTCCTCGGGGAAGCCGTAGAGGGCGCCCGACGCAAATCGGCATGCGTAGACCGTGCCGCCTTCGTCCAAGATCGTCTGGACCTGACGGTTGATCGCCATGTGCCCGGGGAACGCCTCGTCACCGACCTTCGGAAATCCACGTGTTCCCGATGCCATGAGCACGCCAGGCCCGTAGAGGACCAAATGGGTCTTGAATCCCTTCCGCAGCACACGCGTGGTTGTCAGCAGGTTCACCAGACCGACCGATCCCTCGTAGGGCACCGTGTGCATGAACGTGTACGCAGTCTCGCCGGGTTCGGCCTTGACGTCCGGGAAAACCTTCTCGGACATATTGAACAGCTCGGTTCCTGGGGCTTTGAACGCCGCCAGGTTCTCATGTACCGCCACCACATCCTCCTGCCGCCGGGGAAGTGAGGGAGCCGCGTCGCCGCGGATCGCCGGATCCGTGTGGGATCGTAATCTTTTCTACTCTCGTGCGGCACGGCAAGTCAAGCGAGCGCGGACGGCGACGGCCTCGTCGCCGAGATATGCGCAAATTCACACATCTTGGAGGCCATCTACCAAAAGAAACGCGGCCCATGTTGCAGATCTGCTGCGGTCGGGTCCAGGAGGTGCCTGCGGATCTCTGCAGAATCGGTGGAGGCTGTCATGTTGTTGATATTCTGTGTCGCGAATTACACGTGAATCGGTCGGAGGTTCGCCATGGGGACGGCGGCAACGCAGTCATCGATCAAGCAGACGGTGTCCGAGATTGGCGCCAAGCTCGCAAGAGCCCGGGCAGAGCGCGGTTGGTCGTTGCAGCAGCTCGCTGATCGCGCCGGGGTCTCTCCCGCGGCCGTGCACAAGATCGAAAAGAGCGGCATCACTCCAACGATCGCGACCCTGATGAAGATCGCGTCGGCGCTCGGCAAGAGCGTGGGGTACTTCATCGACGAATCTGATCCGATCCGCCCGGTCACGTTGATCCGTCACGATGAACGCGCCGCGCTCTACACGTCGAAGCAGGGGCTGACGCTGACGAATATCTCGGGTCGCTACGGCCCATTCTTCGTCGCAGGGGCGGAGGCAGTCGTCGCCCCTGGCGCCAATAGCGGCGTGAAGCCCATGACCCATCCTGGCGAGGAGCTCGTGCTCGTCCTCGAGGGCGACCTGGTCTTTACCGTCGACGACGGGGTCTATGAGCTCGGCCCCGGTGACTCGCTGCACTTCCGTACGACGTGCCGTCATGCCTGGGAAAACCCCGGATCGATCCCGTCGCGTGCGATCTGGCTTGCGATACGAGGGTCGTAGCTGACGTCATGCGGATACTGGTCTCACTCGGGGGCAACGCACTGGCCCGCGAGGGCCAACGCGGCACCTGGGATGAGCAGCGCGCCAACGCCCGCGGCATCGCCAGGTCCCTGGCGCACCTGTTCAACTCAGGGCACTCGATCATCATCGCCCATGGCAACGGGCCCCAGGTCGGTTCGCTCGCCGTCCAGCAGATCACTGCCTCCGGAGAGGTCCCGGCGCTCCCGCTCGACGCCCTGGTCGCGATGACCCAAGGCGAGCTCGGCTACCTGATCCAGCAGAGCATCGGCGAGGTCGCGCCGATGCTGCCGACGGTCGTCGTCATCACTCGCGTGCGTGTCGACGCCGCCGACGTCGCCTTCTCCCAGCCCGTCAAACCGATCGGGCCGCACTACGAGGAGCAGGAGGCCCGTCGTCGAGCCGAGCGCTATGGGTGGGTGGTCGGCCCAGATGCGGGCCGCGGCTGGCGCCGGCTCGTCGCGAGCCCTGCCCCCGTGGAGGTCCTCGAGGCGGAGCAGATCCGGATGCTCTCGGAGTCCGGGGTGATGGTCATCGCGGCTGGCGGCGGCGGTGTTCCCGTCGTCCGAAGCGGTGCCGCCGTGCGCGGGATCGAGGCCGTGATTGACAAGGACCGCACGTCGCTGGTGCTGGCGCGGGACACCGAGTGCGACACGCTGATACTCGCGACCGGCGTCTCACAAGTGGCCCTGGGCTTCGGTACCCGCTGGCAGCAGAACATCGGATGTCTCACCGTCCGGCAGGCGCGCCGGCACCTCGCCGAGGGCGAGTTCCCAGCCGGCAGCATGGGGCCGAAGATCGAGGCCGCCGCCGCGTTCGCCGCGGCCGGCGGACGAGCGGTGATCACGAGCCCCGACCGGCTTGTCGAAGCGCTCGACGGTCGCGATGGAACGTGGATCGTCCCGGACGCGCAGGGGCCGTCCCGCCGGAGCTTCCGAGTGTCCGCGCTCGACGCCTGAGGACGGATCCGTGAGCTGGCATGTCACGGTGTTGCCCGGTCGATATGCCGACAGCGTCCGCCTCATGGGGATCGCGCGCACCCTGCGCGAACGCGACGGCATCGCGGGCTGCGAGGTGGCGATGGGCACCGCCGCCAACCTCGAGTCGCTGGCCGCAGTAGGCGTCATCGCCGAGGCGGGACCCGCCGACGTGGTCATCGCGGTGGACTCCGACGACCCCGACCGTGCCACGCAGGCGATCGCCGCCGGCGAACACGCCCTCATCGCCCAACCGGCTTCGGGAGGCGCTGCCGCCTGCCGCGTCGCCGCGCCTCGGTCACTGGCGGGTGCGGTGGCTGACGACCCGCGGGCAAACGTGGCGCTGATCTCGGTTCCCGGCGAATACGCGACACTCGAAGCGCATCACGCCATCGGCGAGGGTCTGCACGTGTTCCTGTTCTCCGACCATGTCTCGGTTGCCGACGAGATTGCACTCAAGCGGCGTGCGGCCGCCCGGGATCAACTGGTGATGGGCCCCGGCTGCGGCACGGCCATGCTGGGCGGCGTCGGCCTCGGGTTCATGAACGTGGTGCGGCGCGGGCCCGTCGGCATCGTCGCAGCCGCCGGGACCGGCGCGCAGGAGGTCGCGTGTCTGCTCGACGACGCCGGCAGCGGCGTCTCCCAGATCATCGGGGTCGGGGGGCGCGACTTGTCCGCTGAGGTTGACGGCATCACATGCCGCCAGGCCATGCGGATGTTCGCCGACGATCCCGAGACCGAAACGTTGCTCTTGGTCTCCAAAGCGCCGACGGTCGAGGTGGTGCAGCGGCTGGCCGACGCCATTCCCCGTGACATCCGGGTCGTCGCGGCACTCGTCGGTTGGGACGGCAGCCCGGCCCCGATGGAGGTGCATCCCACGCTCGAGGCCGCCGCGTTCGCCGCCGCCGGGGCGGCACTGCCACCCGATCCGTCGGTGCCCGACACCCCAGCCTGGCGCCGCGCCGCCGGCCGGCACTTGCTCGGGCTCTTTTCCGGAGGTTCCCTCGCGCACGAGGCGCTCAGTCTCCTCGAGCCGCTGCTCGGGTCCATTGGGGGCAACGTCGGCCATGGATCCGACACGGCAGGCCATCGCATCCTTGACCTCGGGGAGGAGGAATACACGCGTGGCCGCCCGCACCCGATGGTCGACCTCGGGGTGCGCCTGGACATGCTGGCGGCAGTTCGTGAGCAGCCCGAGATCGGGTGCGTCCTGATCGACGTCGTCCTCGGCTACGGGTCGCATCCGGACCCAGCCCGGGAGCTCGATGCGGCGATCCGAGCGATTTCCCCCGAGGTCCCGGTGATCGCGCGCGTCTGCGGGACAGCAGCGGATCCGCAGCATGCCCCCACCCAAGTCGCCATCCTGCGCGCCGCGGGAGCAACCATCGCATCCTCGAGCGCGTCTGCGGCTCGCCTCGCGGCGGCGGCGGTGCGCGGCAGCTGATGCGGATCCTGTTGATGACATATTCCGTGCGTCCCCGCGGTGGTGTCGTGCACACCCTTGAGCTTGCGAGCGCGCTCCAATCGGTGGGGCACGATGTGACGATTGCCGCCATGGCACGTCCAGGCGAGGCGGTCTTTCGGCCGGCCGACGTCCCGGTGTTTCGCATCGACCACACCCCGACCGAGCCGTCCTTCGACGACCGGATCGCCGGGATGCAGGTCGCATATCGCACCGGGCTGCGGGAGTTGGTCGTCGACGGCGGGTTCGAGATCGTGCACGCGCAGGACTGCCTTTCGGCGAACGCGGCCCTCGATCTCCGATCCGACGGTTGCATCGCCCACGTCGTGCGGACCGTGCACCACGTCGACGATTTCACCAGCGCGTCACTCATCGCGTGCCAGGAGCGCTCGATCGTCGAACCCGACCTTCTGTTGTGCGTCTCGACGCCGTGGGCCGCATTACTCTGGGATGAGTACGCCGTCGAGGCACACGTCGTCGGCAACGGCGTCAACACGGAGCGCTACCGACCGCCACGCGATGCCGCTGAGCGCGCCGAGGAGCGCCGGGGTCTCGGCTGGAGCGATCGCCTCGTCATTCTGACCGTGGGCGGCGTCGAGCCCCGGAAGGGCTCGATGGCACTCCTGGACGCATTCGCCTGCGTGCGGAGCGAGCTCGCATCCCGCCGCCCGCTGCTCGTGATCGCAGGTGGCGCGACGCTCTTTGACTACCGCCACGAACGGGAGCGGTTTGCCGCCCGCGTCGTGGAGCTTGGGTGTGAGGACGACGTTCGCGTGACCGGCACGGTGCCGGATACGCAGCTGGCGGCCTTCTACCGCGCGGCGGATGTCTTCGCATTCCCGTCGCTCAAGGAGGGCTTTGGGCTGGCGGCGCTCGAGGCACAGGCGTCGGGTCTTCCCGTCGTGGCGAGTGACCTTGACGTGTTCGAAGCGTTCCTGGAGCACGCCCAATCCGCGGTGCTCTGTCGGGCCGGCGACGCCGCCGCGCTCGCGGGTGCCCTGCAGCGGGTCGCTGAGGACGACACGCTCGCCGGCCGGCTCGCCAGTGCCGGGCCGGTTGCAGCCGCCCGGCACGGGTGGCTTGCGAGCGCGCGGGCGCACGAAGACCACTACCGCCGCTTCCTGGCGGGCCACCGCGATCCGCTGACAATCTGATGACCAGCTCGATCCGCGCCGTTGCGGTGTCGCAGGGCGGGTATGCCGCGGACGTCGCGATGCGCCAGCACAGCATCCGCATCGACGAACCCCCAACGGATGGAGGCGGTGATTCCGGCCCGATGCCAACCGAGCTCCTGTGTGCCGCACTCGCGGGGTGTTTCCTGCTCGCCCTGCAGTTCGTCGGCGGCAAGCGCGATCTGGAACTCCCCGGCCTGGAAGTGGTTGCGACGGCGGAGCGCGCGGGCCGTGAGCTGCGCTACGGAAGATTCATCGTGGACGCGCGGTGCGCGCGGCCACGCGCGGAGTGGGAGGGCCTGATCGAGCGTGCCGCCCGGGTCTGCTGGGTTTCGAACACCATCTCCGGAGGGGCCGAGGTTGTGTATCGTGTAACTGAATTCAACGCGCGTTTCCCAGAGTAGATTGCCATGGGCCTTGAGAATTCTGAAGAACTCCGGCGCATCTTGAGCGGACGCACCAGATTGGGTCTGGTGTTCGCCCGTCACGCATACGGAATGCGGGCCTGGGTCGATCTAATCTCGCCGTGGATTCCCGAGATCGACGACCCCCAAATGAAGACGTTCGTCGCAACTCTGGTTGCCGACAATGCCCGCCACATGCTGATCTTCCGCGATCGGGCGATCGCGCACGGAGTCGACCCTGACGCCTACATCTGCACGGACGAAGGGGCAGCGATCTACGACCGCCTGGCGGCGTTGGGATCGCCTGACGAGCTGGTCGGCTACGCGTGGGGGTCACTCGACCATTTTGCGGAGCTCCTGTCCGTCTACGCTGGTGCCGCGGACGCGGCGGATCTGGCAGCGATCGAAGCCGTGCGCGCGGACAACGACCGCAACCGCGCGGCACTGCGAGAAATGGTCGGACCGGACGGCGCTCGCCTGGCAGAAGAGGCACACGAGCTCTACCGCATGCGTGAGCTTGTTGAAGCGCCGCGCTATGCGCGCGGTCATGTCTGAGCCAGGCGTTCGCGCGTTCGACCAACTCGTCGGCGAGCTGTCTCCGAGTGCGCCGCGAGCGTGGCGGTTCGCCGCACTGCGCACCGCCTCGCGGGCGGCCGCGCGCCTGTCGCGCGGACTCGAGATCGGCTACCGGGAGGGGTTCGACAGCAGCGCCTTTATGGCGCACGTGTATGCGAATCGGCCGGTTGGGCGGACCCATGTGGGGCGCGCGCTCGATCGGCGCCTGCTCAGCCGGCGCACCTGCGAGGCGTTTCGCGACATCCGTGGGCTCGCTGCCGCGGCGGTGTTGGACGCCATCGACACCGCACTCGTCTCCGGTGTCGCCGAACCGCTGGTCGTCGATGTCGCCGCCGGCCCGGCCCCGTATCTCCTCGACGTGCTGGCTGTCCGCCCGACTGCGCGCGCCGTCTTGCGTGACATCGACCCGCACGCGGTGCGCGCGGCCGCCGATGAGGTCCACCGGCGCGGCTTGGGCGCCCGTGTGGAATGTGCGGTTGCGGACGCATTCAACGTCGCGGCGCTCGCTGCGGCCCATCCGCGGCTGGACATCGTCCTCGAGCTCGGTCTGTACGGGATCTATCACGACGACGCGCGGGTGGCCGACCATCTGCGCGAACTCGGCGCCCAGGTGCGTCCGTCGCAGATCGTGTGCAACGTGCAGGCCCGCAACCCCGAGATCGAATACATCGCCCGCGTCTGGCGGAACCGTGCGGGCGAGCCCTGTGTGTGGCGGCTGCGCACAGCGTCGGCGATCGTCGAGTGGATGGCCGCGGCCGGATATGCGCCCGTGTCGATCACGCGGGATCGCCATGGCATCTACCGGGTACTGCGACTGACCCGCCAGGTTCCGTGAGTAGCGTCCTGACTTGGGGTCCGGTGCGTGGGGTCCATCGGCGTGCGTCGTCGCGTCTGCAGGCGGTGCAAGCCAGCCCGCACGCGATGTGGAATTACGTGACCTACCGCGACGCGATACGTGTCCTGGGGCTCGATCCCGACGAGATCTACCCTGAGGGCGCGACGCGGCTCGACCCGGCGTACTGGGTTGATCTGGGCTGGCTGACCTGTTTCGCAGGGCCACCCGAGAGCGCGGTAACCGCGATGCGCGAGGCGGTCAACGCCGAGGCCTTGAATCAGTACCCACCGGACCTGCTGGAGCCCCTGCGCGATGAGGCGGCGCGGTTCCTGCGGGCTGAGCGCGGACCCGCGTTGGAGGTGATCGGGACCGCGGGCGCGCAGGAGGGCATCTCCTTGAGCCTGATGGCCACGGTGGACACGGGCGATGAAGTCATCGTGAGCGATCCCGGCTACTTCCATGTGCCGTCGGCCGTGCTGGCGGTCGGCGGAATCCCCGTCGGGGTTCCGATCTCGGCCGCCAGCGCGTTTCGGTTGGACCCGGAGGCCGTCGCCGCCCGGATCACGCCCCGGACCCGCGCGGTGGTGATCATCGACCCGGTGAACCCCTATGGCACCGTAGCCACCCGGAGCGAACTCGAGCACCTGGCCGCGCTTGCGGATCATCATGGCCTCATGCTCATCCACGACGTCACCCACGGTGCGCTGGGCATCGACCCCGACGCCAACCTTTATCCGCTGCCGTCGCTGGGGTTAACCGGCAACGCAACGGCGACGTTCTCAGTGTCGCACTGCTGGGGCATGGCTGGTGCCCGCGTCGGGTTTCTCGCCGGGCCGCCGGACCTGATGCGGGGATGCCTGCAGTTGAAGGCGGCCCTCACGCGCCTGAATACGAATCTCGTCGCTCAGATCGCCGCGCTCGCCGCGCTTCGCGATGCGGATTACCTAGACCACGCGGCCAACATCGTCCGGGCCAACCTCACGCACCTGGAGCAGACACTCGAGGCGTGCGACGGTCTGCGTCTGGTCGTACGTCCCCAGCGGGGTCTGTCGTGTGCGGTCGACACGTCGGCGGCCGGCGTGTCTGCGCAGGAACTGTTGGTCGCGTTGTTCGCCCGCAAGGTCGCGGTGTACCCGGGTGACGGCTTAGGAGAGTCCACGGCAGCGAGCATGATCCGGATCAACCTATCGCGGCCGGACGCACACGCGATGGAACAGCTGCGGGCGGTGTTGCCGGATGCGCTGGCGGAGGCACAGACAGGCCGCTGGCGGGGAGCGGTGATCGAACTGCTGGAACGCAAGGGCACCGCGCGTAGCGCACGGCTTGCCGACGCACTGCGTGCCAAGCCGTGATGGTGCCCGAGCTCGTCGCCGAGTACGGGTCGCCCCTGTGGATGGCCGATCTCGATAGCGCTCGCGATGCCTATCGCGACCTGTCGACGCTGTTCAGCCGCGCCTGGGGCGACACCGAGATCGCGTACTCGTTCAAGACCAATCGACTACTCGCTCTGTTGGTCGCGCTGACCGATGAAGGAGCGGCTGCCGAGGTCGTCTGCGACGCCGAATACGTGCTGGCCCGTGACATCCTTGCGCTCGATGGGGGCAGGATCGTCGTGAACGGCCCGGCCAAGACGGGCGCGCTGCTTGGCCGTGCGGCGAGTGACGGCGCGCTGGTCATGTGTGACGCGGCCGACGAGATCGACCGAGCTGCTGCGGCCGGTGTCGATCGCATCGGGCTGCGGGTCAGCCAGCCGGGAGCGCGTGGTGCGGCGAGTCGCTTCGGGATCCCGCCTCACGAGGTGGTCGCCGCAGCCGCCCGAGCAGCACGCGCGGGACTTCTGCTCGAGGCGCTGGGCACGCACGTGGTGTCGACCGACGTGCTTTCGCCACCCGACGCGGAGTCCACCCTGGCCGATCGGGTACGCGTCCTGTGGCCGCGGGGCTCGGAGGACCACACGCGGGCGGCGCGGCGCCTTGCGCGGATGGCCCGCGAACTGGCTGTAGCCGGTTACCCGGTTCGGACCATCGACATCGGCGGCGGTCTGCCGGCCCCGGGCGACGCGGCCGGACACGTGCACGGCATCACGCAGGCGCTGCAGGACGAGGGGTTCGACGGGCGCCTGGTCGCCGAGCCGGGACGCGCAGTCGTCGCGGCCGCGGTTGACTTGGCGTGCACCGTGATCACGGTCAAGCGACTCGAGGACGGCCGCCGCGCGGTCGTCCTCGACGCGGGGACCAATCATGTGCCGGGCGCACTGTGGCAATGGCCCAACGTCCGGTCCCTGGTCGACGGGCCCTCGGCGGGGCCGGCCATGGTCTGCGGCCCGCTGTGTCTGAACATCGACATCTTGCACCCTGCGGCCGAGCTTCCTGATGTCGGACCCGGGGACCTGATCGTCATTGAAGGCGTCGGCGCCTATGCCCAGTCCCATGCCACGCAATTTGGTGACGCCCGGCCGGCGGTCATGGCTCGTCAGGGCGGGCGCTGGGTGCTTGCACGTCGCCGCGAGGAACTATCGGATCTGATCGGCCCGGAACTGCCCGCCGGAATCGCGATCGGCCATCTCCACGAGGAGGGATTCACATGAAACAGCGACTCGCCGTCATCGGGGGAGGGGGCGCGGGGATCGCGGCCGCAACCACCGCGAAGCGGCAGAACCCCGATCTGCACGTCACCCTGTTCACGGAGTTCGAAGATGTCGCTTACTCGCCGTGCGGTATTCCGTTCGTCCACGGACGCGAGATTGAATCGTTCGAGGCCCTGTTTCTGTCGACGGTCGAGCGCTACGTCGAGGACGGCCTCGACATGCGTATGGAGACCGTGGTCACCGAGATCGATCTGAATCGGCGCATCCTGACGGCACGCAATCAGCATGAAGGGTTCGACAAGCTCATCATCTGCACCGGGTTCGTCTGGGAGAAGCCGGATGTACCGGGTGCAAACCTCGAAGGCCTGCACTACGTCAAGAACATCCGCAAGGCCATGGAATTCGACAAGCTGTTGGACACCGTCAAGCGCGTCGTCGTTATCGGTGCGACGCCGCTGGGCGTGGAAATGGCCGGCAATCTCGGGCGCCGTGGGCTCGAAGTGGACTTTGTCGACGAGGGCCCGTGGGCGCTCCACGAGGTCCTCGACCCAGATGTTGCCGAGCCGGTACATGAGTCGCTGACCAAGCATGGCGTCACGCTGCGATTCGGCACCCGTGTCGAGGCGTTTCTGGGCGACGGCCAGCATGTCAGGGCGGTGGCAACGAGCAACGGGGAGATCCCGTGCGACGTCGTCGTCGTGTGCCTGCACAAGATGCCCAACAACACGATCGCCGCGGCCGCGGGCGTGGCGATCGGGACGACCGGCGGAATTGTCGTCGACGACGGTATGCGGACGTCGGTTGAGGGCGTCTGGGCCGCCGGTGACGTGGTTGAAGTCCCGCACGGTCTGACGATGATCCCGATCCGCGGACTCACCGGATCGCACGCGTACGCGCAGGGCCGAACGGCCGGCGCCAATGCGGCGGGTGGGTCGCGCGCGTACGACCCGGTGTGGGTACCGTGGGGGCTCGTCGGCGGCGACTACACTATCGGCGGGTTTTCGTTTGGGGAGACGCTCGCCACGGCGGTCGGAGTACCCTACGTGGTCGCGCGCGGCGTCGGCGTCTCTCGGGCCCGCTACTTCCCCGGCGCGGAGCGGACACATGTCAAGCTCCTGGCGGAACCCGATACCCTCAGACTTATCGGTGCCCAGCTTCACGGCGGCGACGGTGTCAAAGAACGGTGCGACTTCCTTGCGTTCGCGGCCAAGCGCGGCGCGACGCTGGAGGACATCGCTTGGATGGAGAACATCTATTCGCCGCCGATCGGCGCCCTGTTCGAACCGATGGCGATTGCCGCGCAGAACGGACTCGCCCAGTTGCGCGAAGCAGGTGCGGCGACGTGACACACGACTCCCATCGCAAGCGGCGCCTTCGAGAGGTCACCGAACGACACCTCATGATCGATGCCATGCGGCGCGTTGCGCGGGGCTATCCCGGCGTTACGATCGCGCGGCCCGCGTTCCGGTCGAACTGGTTCTGGGCGTGCGTGTTTGTCCCCGTCTATCGGCGCGTTCCCTGGGCGGTGCGTGCGCGGGCGATCAAGATGACGGGGATGGGTGCATCCGGGTGGACGCCACCCTCGCGACGGCCGGGAGAACCCTGGCAGCCGCCGAGGTCGAACCCACCCACCGGCTAGCGGCCTCGGCCAGCGAACGGCAGCGTTGTGTCGCCAGTGCGGGTCGCTGCGCAAAGCGTTGCGTCGCTTTGGCCTGCCAGCGGACGCGCGCCGCGGGCAGGCGCTGAGCGCGGTGCTCACGTGTCAGCTTCGAGCCGCTGCAGATCCTCGCGATAGATCTCGTATGCCGCGGTGTACTCCATGACCCGCGCGACCTCGGCCACCCGATCCTCGGGCCAGCCCGCACGACGCAGCAAGTGGAAACCCATCTCCATGCCAGACGTGATGCCCCCCGCAGTGATGATCCGTCCAGCGTCGACCACGCGCGCTCGGCTGATGCGGCAGCGCGGTGCGAGCTGTGCCAACCGGTCGATCGGATCCATGCCGTTCGGACCCTGCTCGATCGCGTCGGGCTCCTTGCGGTTGGTGGCGGCCACGCCGTCAAGCAGGCCCATAGCGGCGTAGATCCACGATCCGGTGCAGACGCTCGTCAGCGAAGTTGACTCCGGGAGCTCCAGGATGAACTCGTGCAGGCGCCGGAGGTGCATTTCCTGGCGCGTGCCGAACCCGTCGGGGATCAGGAAGGCATCCATCGCGGGACTATCAGTGAACGAGTTGTTGGGCATCACGGTAACCCCAGCTTGGGTCTGCACCGGACGCATCGCGTCGGCGATGAGAAATGCGTCGAGTTCTGGGTCAAAACGCCTCGCGACGGCGAATACGCCGACCGGCGCGGCGAAGTCAACGACCTCGGCGTCCTTGAAGACGTATGCGCCGAGACGCAATCCGGGAATGGGCATGCTAATACCGCCGCTCCTTGCCTGGATGCCGGACGCCGATACGGCCCGGGCTCGTGAAGGGACCAGATGCCGTCATGTGGCGGTGCGCTCGGCCACTGACTGGTGGGTGCACCCCTCACGGCGACGCCCGTGGCGACCGGACACCCTGCCGCGCCGGTGCACGGCAATCGCAAGGCCCATCGCGTCTTTTGACCCGAACTGGAAAATCGTGGTGGTCGAAACTAAGCACGCCTGTTCGGCGGCGCGTAGTTGACGGGAGAACCGTCGCTGGTCCCGCCCGCGCGGATCAGCGCATTTTGCGAGGAGGCCTCCGGTCGGCGGCTCAAATGATGGGCGCGGCAGGACTCGAACCTGCGACCCAGAGGTTATTCGTCGCGGCGCTCCGGACTAGTGCGTAACTCGCGGTAAGCAGGTAGTTCAAATGATGGGCGCGGCAGGACTCGAACCTGCGACCCAGGGATTATGAGTCGTCAAACGGCGTTTCCGCGGCTCGCCGCGCCTTCATGACTGCCCTGCTCCTTAGTGCTCTCCCGGGAGAGCGGCGACGATTTCTGTTCCGCGCGTTTCCGCGCGTTCGAGTGACACTCTCGTGACGCCCGGATATGCACGAAGCGGTCACGCCGGCCACTCCAGGTACGAGAGGTGCGAATCGCTGCGGAGCGGGGCGTGGCCCCTCCTTGTTCTTCGTGACAGCTCGCTGATATCGGCCCACAGCCGCTATGCCGAAGGACGGACGGCGATCGTTCGGGTTCGTCTCCGGTGGCACTCGGTCTGTGGGTGACGCCGGCGACCCTCTCGGGTCTGCGTTGCACCCGATCGACGGCTCGTTGGATCACGTCCGCCGCCGCTCCGTGCTCTGCAGCCGGCTCATTGACTGACAGGCCACGCTCATGCGAGCGGTCTGGGGCGGCACCCTCCGCTTACGGGTTCAGATCGACCATCGCACGGGATCGACGCTCAGAGATGGCGCTCGACCTCAGCGAGCTTGGCGCGCAGTTGCTGGGTTCGCTGGTCCTGCTCCTCGAGGAGCTCCCGAAGGTTCTGAAGCAGCTCCTGTGGCGTCTGGGTCTCGGTGGACCCGGACGCGTCCGGTGCGGGCTTGTTGGGAGACAGGAAGGCGTTCGCCAGGTAGCCCGTGAATGTCGCAAACAGGGCAACCCCGACAACCAGGACGAAGCAGCCCACGATCCGCCCGCCGGTCGTGACGGGGTACTTGTCGCCGTAGCCGACGGTCGTGATCGTGACGATGCCCCACCACAGCGAGTCACCCGCGGTCGTGATGTTCGCGTGCGGCGCGCCGATCTCGAAGCGGAGCACCAGCGAGCCGCAGACCTCGAGGACGATGATGGTCAACAGCACGACCACGTAGAGGGCGCTCTCGGCCCGGTCCTCGAGCAGCCAGTGCAGGAGCGCGCGCGGACTGTACTGCTGGAGGAGTTTCCGCGTGCGCCAGATGCGAAAGAGTCGCGCAAGGCGCAGCAGCGGCAGGCTCCCGAGGAAGTCGAGCCACCCCCCGTCGTGGACGAAGTACCCGCGCTTCGAGTCGGCTCGGAACAGGCGAGACGTGAAATCGCCAAGGAAGATCAGCGTCAGTACCGCATCGATGATGAAAATGACGTCCTTGGCGTACGACGGGAGCGGCGAGATGGGAAGGATCAGCGCCAAGTTGACGATGGAGAGGATCGACAGGAGCAGGATGAACAGCTCGTAGGTCGGATTCTTCAGCGCCGCGGCAGGGTCGGGATCGCGCGCATCATCCTCAGTCGTCACATGACTCCCATCGTCGTTGCACTGGCTGGCCGCACGGCCTCTGCTTGACGCGGCCCCGAGTCCGATCGGATGATCACAGACGGTTCGGACTTCGCGCGGACAATCTCCGGGCCGGCGGGCCGTGGTTGTGCGATTTCGAGACCTCGAGGCGAAGGCTGCCGACCCATCTCCACAGCCCGCTTCCGCAGTCCGGGTCCGCCGGTTTCCGCGTCGGCGGTATGGCGTCCCGTCCACGTTGAGTGGTCCGATCGGGCCTCGTTCGACCCGCGAGCCTTCAGCCGCACCGAGGTCATCGCTCTCATGTGCAGGGCCAAGATGGCGAAGCTGCGGCGACCGGTGATCTTCTGCACGGTCATCGGCGCGGTCGTTGCCCGCGCGATCATCATGTTCCCGTGGCGGTCTGTACGGGCTTGCCGGAGACCGTCTTCGGCGCGAAGGTGCCCACGGTCTCGGCGTCACGTGGATGCGTCCTCCTCCGAGCCGACTGCGATCGGTGGCGCGGGGATGCCATGTGGCCACCATCGGCAGTCAGATGACGTTTCGGAGCAGCCCGGTGTTCAGTCGGCGGCGGCCGCGGGGGACTGTGCGACCCGTGCGCCACGGTTGTGACATGACGCCGCCGCGGCGTGCCGATCGGCCCACCTCGGGTGTTTCACCCGTTCCGAATGATTCGACGGGGCCGATGCTAGGTTAACGTCGCGGTGCGTTGGACTCGGCTCGAGCGGCTCGATCTCGAAGGAGCGAGCAGTCCATGTCTTCAAGCGATCCTATGGCGACGCCACCGCAGGTTCTGCTGGTCTACTACACGTTCACCCAGCAGACGCTCAGAGTAGTCGAGGCGATGGCCGAGATCCTCCGCCAGCGAGGCTGCAACGTTCGGCTGGCCGCGATCGAGTTCACTGACACCCGCTACATGGAGCGGTTCACGCGGTTTCCGATGCGGCACGCCGTCTTCGACATCCTCGGGATGCTTCCCGCGCAGCTGCGCCGTGCGACGGGGGAGATCAGTATCCCGGAGCAGGCGCGCGAGGGCGATTACGATCTGGTCTGCATCGGGGCCCCCACGTGGTGGCTGACAACGTGCATGCCGATTCGGTCCTACCTGAAGTCCGACTCCGCGCAGAAGATCATGACCGGGACGAGGTTCACCGCGTTCGTGGTCTGCCGGCGCTACTGGCGGAGCAATTTGAAGTCGGTGAGGAAACTCGGGACCGAGCTCGGCGGCGAGTACGTCGACGGCACGCATTTCAAGTTCGCCGGCGGCCAGGTTCGGTCGCTGCTGTCGTTGATCAGCTACCTCGGAACGGGAGAAGATCGCGAGCGGTACCTCGGCGTGAAGATCCCACGGACCAACCTGCAGCCCGACTTCCTCGAGCAGGCGCAGGCGTTCGCGAACCAGTTGGCCGATCGTCTCGACGGTCGCCGCCACCCATAGGAAAGGAACAGGGCATGAGCGATCGAACCATCGACCGGAGTACGCTGCCGATCCGACGGGCGCCCTTCCAGGGGGTGGTGAATCGGACGCTCGACGGCTCACGGCCCGACTGGAACTTCGTCGCGCCGATCGCTCCTCCGGAGGGTGCACCCAACGTCCTCCTCGTCCTCACCGACGATGCCGGCTTTGGCAACCCGGGCGCCTTCGGCGGGCCGATCAGCACTCCGACGCTCGATCGGCTGAGGGAGGGAGGCCTTACCTACAACCGCTTCCACACGACGGCGCTCTGCTCGCCGACGCGCGCGGCGCTGATGACTGGCCGCAACCATCACGCGGTCGGCTTCGGCATGATCGGCGAGTTCGCCGGGCCGTTCCCCGGCTACTCGGCGATGCTGCCGAAGGATTGCCAGCCGTTTCCGAAGACCCTGCAAGGCAACGGCTACTCGACCGGGTGTTTCGGCAAATGGCACCTGACGCCGGACAACATGCAGGGCACGTCGGGGCCGTTCGACCGCTGGCCGAATGCGCTCGGATTCGATTACTTTTGGGGTTTCCTCGGCGGCGAGTCCGGCCAGTTCGACCCCGTGATCATCGAGAACAACACCGCGATCGGTGTGCCGGGGCAGGAAGACTTCTATCTTCCGGATGCGATGGCCGACAAGACGATCGAATGGCTGCACGGCGTGCGCGCCCACGGCTCGGAGAAGCCCTGGTTCGCGTACTTTTCGACCGGCGCCAGCCACGCACCGCACCAGGTGCGGCCCGAGTGGTCCGACAAGTACGCGGGCAAGTTCGACCAGGGCTGGGACAAGTTGCGCGAGGAAACGTTCGCCCGCCAGAAGCAACTCGGGGTAATCCCGGCCGACGCGGAGCTGACACCTCGGCCCGATGCAATGCCCGCCTGGGACTCCCTGAGCGAGAACCAAAAGCGCGTCTACGCGCGCCAGATGGAGGTCTACGCGGGCTACTCCGAGAACGCCGATTGGAATATTGGACGCGTGATCGACGCGATCGACGAGATGGGTGAGCTCGAGAACACCCTCGTGATCTACATCTGGGGCGACAACGGCGCCAGCATGGAGGGCACCCTGAGCGGCACGTTCAACGAGCTGACGACGATAAACGGGATCCCGCTGACCGACGAGCAGCAGCTCCAGCTCGTGCTCAAGTGGGGCGGCCTCGAGGCCTGGGGTAGCGACATGATGGGCCCACACTATTCCGCTGCATGGGCCTGGGCCGGCGACTGCCCCTTCCAGTGGGGCAAGCAGGTTGCCTCGCACCTCGGCGGCACCCGCGACCCGATGGTGGTGCACTGGCCGAAGCGGTTGAAGGAGAAGGGCGGGCTGCGCTCGCAATTCACGCACGTCATCGATGTCGGCCCCACGATCCTCGAGGCGGTGGGCGTGCCGCAGCCGACGCACATCGACGGCGTCGAGCAGCGGCCCATGCACGGAACGAGCTTCCTCTACTCGCTCGACGACGCGGGCGCCGCCGAGCGGCACACGCAGCAGTACTTCGAGATCCTCGGCAACCGGGGGATGTACAAGGACGGCTGGTGGCTGGCCTGGATGATGCCGCGCATCCCGTGGAAGATCGATCCGGAGACGCTCAGCGGGTTCGCACCGGGGGTCTGGGACCCCGCGACCGATCCGGCCGAGCTCTACTACCTGCCGGACGACTTCGCCCAGGCCAAGAACATGGCGGAACAGCATCCCGAGAAGGTGGAGGAGCTCAAGAAGCTCTTCTGGGAGGAGGCCGAGCGCTACAACGTGCTCCCGCTGCTCGGCGGCCTCACCGGTTTCTTCGGGATGCTGCCCCCGGTCCCGACGCAGTCGACGTTCACCTACTACCCCGACGTCCAGAACGTCGCCTCCGGGATGATCCCACGGATCTATAACCACTCCTACGCAATCAGCGCCGACCTCGAGATCCCGCCGGGCGGAGCCGACGGCGTGATCGTGGCCGAGGCCGATCACTTGGGCGGTTTCTCTCTGTTCGTCCAGGACGGCAAGCTGAAGCACACCTACTCGTTCTTCGGTGTGCTCGAGTTCAGGCAGGAGTCGGAGACGCGCCTGCCGACGGGGAGCGTCAGCGTGCGGATGGAGTTCGCCGCCGACGCGCCAAAGCCGGCGACGGGCGGCGAGGTAACGCTGTTCATCGACGACAAGGCGGTCGGAGGCGGCCGGATCGAGCACACCGCCCCCGCCCGCTTCTCCGGCTACGCGGGCATGGACATCGGGCGGGACAACGGCCTGCCGGTCGACCGAGGCTACGCCACTAAGCTGCCATTCGCGTTCACGGGCACGATCAATAAGGTCGTCTTCGACATCAACCCGCACCTGAGCGACGCGCACGAGCGGGAACTACACGAGCACGCCCAACAGGCGCTTGCCGGGCACGCGATCAACGCGTAGGAAGGACGGGGCATGAGCGACCAAGACAAGGATGTGCTGATCGCGGTGTATCTCTTCGAGGATCTCGCCAAGAGGGACTTCGACGCGGTGCTGAAGCTCGCTGAGGACAAAAAGATCACCGTCGAGGGTGTCGTGCTCGTCCAGAAGGACGCCGACGGCCAGGTGCACGTCACCGAGACAGGCGACCATCTCGGTCGCAAGGGCCTCACGATCGGCGGAGGCGCCGGGCTCGTCGTCGGCCTCTTTGCCCCGCCTCTGCTCGCCGCGACGGCGATCGGCGCGGCCGCCGGTGGCTTGGTGGGGAAGTTCGCCAAGCATCGCCTCGAGACCGGGATCGCCGAGAAGATGGACGCCGCGCTGCCCGCCGGTTCGGCAGGCGTGATCACCGTTTACGACTCGAGTGGCCATGACGCTGTCGACCAGGCGCTCGTAAACGCCGTCAAGAAATCCGTCGCCCAGATCACTGGCGCGAGCGCCAGCGAGCTCAAGGCAGGACTCGCAGAGGCCCAGGCCGGCATGGGGGGCTGAACGGACCCTCAAGCCAGTGGTGCCGCCAAAAAGCGAAACGTTGTTGGATGTGCACCGGATGGGCGCGGCAGGACTCGATCCCGCGACCCAGGGATTATGAGATCTGCGCGCCGAGTGCCGTTGAGTACATTCCTGTCCGGAAATCCCAGTAATAGAGCGTGTTGTGCGCAGGTGCACCAGAGTCCGACTACACGCGAGTGCCGTGGGGTCTGTTGACCATGTGTCGACCCCTTTCGCGACAGGCTCCCATGCTGGACGGACAGCCACATCGGCACTCCACGGGTGGAGCATCCGGAGGCTGTCCCGCCTGTCGCACCGCGTCGGTCAGACCAGGCGCGGCGGACGAATCCGCTCCGATCGCAAAGACGAAGCCCGACGGGGCTGCGGTAGATGGGAGATGGCCTAGATGATTGATTCCACGCGCTCAGGCGATGTAGTCCACCAGGGCGAGGCTTCGTCGACCGAGTTGGTGGTTGAGGGCGATGCAGGCCGCCAGCGCCAAGAAGCGCTGCAGAATGCGCTCCCTGATGCCGGCGAGGGTACGCGCGCCGTGGCGTTCGAGGGTTAGGATGTCCTTGCAGGTCCAAAAGATCGACTCGATCCGTTGACGGATCGGGGCAAGCCGGGGCCCGCTGCCGGGTTCGTCGTGGCGAGCCGGTCGGACGATGTGCACGCCCAGCTCACCGGCGGCCTCGGCGAACACTCGTCCGGCATAGCCCTTGTCGCCGACGAGGGTCAGGTCCCGCTCGGCGCGCACGCGCCCAAGCAGCACCAGGCCGACTTCGCGTTCGTCACGATTGGGTGCGGCCAGACTCAGGGCCCTGGGGGTGCCGTCGAGGGCAAAGATCGCATGCAGCCGAAAGCCCCAGAACCAGCGCGAGTGCGAGGGGCAATAACCATAGCCGGCAGCCTCGCCAAGCGCCGAGCGCTTGGCGGTCTCGCGGCTAGGTGCACACTCGATCGGGGTCGAATCGATCAACAGCAGATCGTCGGTGAACCCTGGGCTACGGGCGGCGAAGATCCCCATCAGCCACTCGATGGTGTCCGCCATGCGGCGGCGGCGCTTGTGGTAGCCCGATTGGGCGGGCAGCGTGGGAAACAGCCCGCGCAAGCGCCCGTTGGCGACCTTCAGGAAGCGACGATCGCTGGGGATCCCCATGATCGCCTGGGCGACGCACAAGGTGACAACCTCCGCGTCGGTGACCTCACGGCGAGCGTTCGCCGCGGCGCGCGGCAGGAGATCGTCGGCTGTGCAATAAACGACCGTGCAGAGAGTGTCGAGGTCGGCGTCCATCGTGGCCTCCTGGTCGACGGTGTACTTGACACCGCCGACTTCGGCCTCTCTGTGCAAATCCCCTTGAACACGGCGATCGCCGTGGAATCAATCATCTAGTGGGCCACGAGGCCACCGTCGACGATCGTCCAACGATCCCGCGTACGCAGGCGGCGGCGCGCCGCGAGCGCGGCGGCGGTATAGGTGGACCGGAGGGGTCGGGTCCGCTAAGAGGCGGCGAACGGCGCCCACCTCTCGTGGCGCTCCCGGATGGTCCCGGCCGCCATCCGTCTTTTATGCGTTCCGCCGGCCGCGAGGGGTGCCACTGACGCAGGCGGAGCACTGCCGGAGGCCCCGTTACGGGTCAACGCTAGGCCCAATTTCGAGAGATTGGACGAGTTGCCTGACGGTAATTCGCATTGGACGTTTGCCTCCCGCCGCCGCCTGTACCTACGGCAGCCCGATCAGCACCGGGAATGCCTCACGCGTCGCCGTGTTACCCGTCGCCTGCTCGAACGCAATGGCTTCCTTGATGAGGTCGCTGTTCACGTGGGCGTTGCGTGCCTCGTCGTCCCGCCAAAGGACGACGGTGGTGTGCCTGCCTGTCCGCGTGTTGGCGTAGTGGAAGATCCCCTCGACGCCGTCGTGCTTGCGCATCCTGGGAATGAACTCGGAAAGGAACTCCTCGATCTTCTCGGCCTCATCGGCGGTCGGGATACTGCTCGTGAAGCTGATCAACATGATGCATTACCTCGGTTGAGATGCTGGACCGGTGACGCCGAGGTTAATTGGCAGAAACCCTTGGCGAAACCGTCCCGTCTCGGATGAACGGTCGATATCGAAGGCCGCGCGGCGTCCGTCGGGGGCACACCAGGGGCACACCAAGGGCACACCAGGTTGTGAGAACCGGGGAAATGACGGGATGACCATTCGGCCAAAACGCCTATATCTCGCGGTTTCTGGGAAGTGACGGGAAAGCACGGGAAGACGAAAATTGGCCTCCGGGCTCGATCGGCAGGTCCACCTCGCCCGGCCGCTCCAGGACTCAGGACGACGGGAAGGAACGGCGTCCCTTGCGACCACACGTCCCGAGCCGCAACATCGCGACGGCCGCGCCCGGGGTCGAGGTAGCGCGCGTCACTGCCGATACGTGGAGTCAGAGGTGTACATCGCGCACCAGGCAACGGTGACTGACCGTGATCAACGAGTCGCAACGCCCTGCATCCGAGCGGGCTGCGTCGGGTAGCGACGGGCTACCGGCAGGGCGTTCCGACTGGCCGAATCTCAGCGGGGGGATGCGGCGGATTCCGAGCCCGGAATCACCGGCGGACGTGGTGGATCAGGCAGCGATTTATTGGCTTGAGCTCGTGGCCTTTGCTTCCCGCCAACTGGGAGTCCATCACGCAGCGGCTGACGACATGGTCCAAGATGCGTATGTGCATCTGTTGGCCCGCGTCCGGGCCGGAAACCCGCCCGAATACGCCCGCGGCTGGTTATACGCGGTCGTCCGAACCCGCTGCGCCGAGGAGCGGGCACGGCGCGCGCGAATCACGGTGGTCGATCCGAACGACCTGCCTGATGTCTCGCCGGGACCCGAAGATGCGGTGATCGGCGCCGCCGAAGCGCGGTGGATGCTCCAGCGGGTGCTCGCCTTGCCGGACAGCGAACGGGTCGCTGTTCTCGCTCATCTGTCAGGCACTCCCGGCGCCGTGACGAGCGCCGGGGGCCGGTCGCCAAACGCCAGATATCAGGCATTGTTTCGCGGTCGAGCCCGCCTGCGTAAGGCGCGCGAGGGGCTCTGGGGCGTCCTGGTTCTACCCTTGTGGTTGCGCACGTCAACGTTGCGACGGGCCTTGGGATCCCCGATTACGCGGTCGGCGTTCAGTGGCGGTGCGGGGGTTGCGCGCATCGCGGTGCTCGTCGGGACCACGCTTGTGACATCGCTGGGTGTTGGCCCCCTCATTCACGTGACCGAGCAGATGGCCATGGGCGCGGCCTCGGTGCCTTCACAGGTCGCCGTGGAAGGTCGACCGGTCGCCTCGCGCGCGCGCCCGGCGCGTCGATACGAGGTAACACGAGGTGGTCTGACGGTCCGCCCAATCACCGATCTTCACACGCTCGAGAGTCTCGCCCCGCTGGCGGGAACCAGAGCGATCCAAGCGAACGGTTCTGTGGGGCCACTTCTGAGCGGTGCCTCTACTGGAAGCCCCTCCGCTGGCCCGACCCGGACCGACACAACCGGGACCACCACGTCGACGAGCGGCGGCCCGACCCAGACCGACACAACCGGGACCACCACGTCGACGAGCGGCGGCCCGACCCGGACCGGCACAACCGGGACCACCACGTCGACGAGCGGCGGCCCGACCCGGACCGGCACAACCGGGACCACCACGTCGACGAGCGGCGGCCCGACCCGGACCGGCACAACCGGGACCACCACGTCGACGAGCGGCGGCCCGACCCGGACCGGCACAACCGGGACCACCACGTCGACGAGCGGCGGCCCGACCCGGACCGGCACAACCGGGACCCCCACATACGGGCACCGAGGACGCGATAGGGGCGTTCGTTTGGATGGCTGAGGCCGCACCACCTGACTGATGCGCGGTCGAGGGACGCCAGGGGCTAGCCGACCCTGAGGAACACCCCGGCCCGTGCGTGTGGTGGCGAGGACGGAGCACCGAGACTCGCCATCCGAACATGACTTCGCTGCGAAACGATCGATTGAGCCCCCATCGGTCGTTCGCACCGGCTCTCGACGAGGTCGATGGCCGAGCTTGAGGCCCGTGATCCACCGAATGCCGGACGTAGATCAGCATCCGGGTAAGAACGCCTCGGCCAATTCCTCCTAGTGGTCGGCTGCGCTGAACACCGGTCTGCTCTCCGAGTCAGGCCCGTGGGTGGCCGGCTATCCGTTTTCGACTTATAGGGCAGTCAGAAACATGAAGTCCGGGACGAATTCTTCACATTCTGGGACGGCCACATTTCGCAACCGGCACCACACCGTGGCGGTCGCCGAATTTTCGATCGTCGCGGTCGCGTGGCGGCCCGTGACTACAGGTGTGCTTACCGATCCCGCCGAGCGTGAGCACCTCGCAGTGGAACTCCGACGTGCCGAGACCCGCGCCAATTCGCTTGCCGAGCAAGCGGCGCTTCGACGCGTTGCGACCGCGGTCGCCGCGGATACAAGCCCCTCAAAGATCTACGATCTTGCGGCCAAGGAGATCGCGTTGTATCTCGGCGTGGACCTGGGTCTTGTATGTCGCTTCAACGACGCAAGCGGTCAGATCGTCGGTCAGTGGTCGGCCGGGCCGCCCATCGTAGATCCTGTCTTGCCCCTGGTTGGGTGTGGCGCACTCGCCCAGGTGTCACTCACCGCCCAGCCGGCGCGCGTCGACGACTCCGTCTCGGCGATTGCTGGAGGCGTCTTTCGTGCGAGCGTGGCCGCCCCGATCATGACTCCGCAGGGCATGTGGGGAGCGGTTCTCGCGTTGGCGACACGTCCCGAACCGCTGGCGCGCGGTGCCGAGCGGCGACTGGTGGACTTTGCGGAGCTGGTCGGGATGGCGATTTCCAATGCCGCTGATCGGATGTTGCTTGTGGAGTTGGCCTCCAAGGATTCTCTGACTGGACTGGCAAACCACCGCACGTTTCACGAACGTTTGGAGCGAGAAACCGCGCGCGCGAGGCGCTCCGGGGACGGCCTCTGTTTGATGGTTATCGACGTTGACGGGTTCAAACAAATAAATGATCGAGATGGGCATCCCGCGGGAGATCGGGTGCTCGCCATACTTGCCAGCTGCCTGCAGCGTGCTGCACGCAAAGAGGATGTGATCGCTCGCCTGGGAGGCGATGAGTTTGCGTGGCTGCTCACCAACGCCGACATCGCGGGCGCTCGCATTGCAGCGGAGCGACTTCGCGCGGCGGTTGGCGATGTGCACAGTGGCCGCATTACGGTGTCGATCGGGGTGTGTGACCTAGAGTCCGCCGGAGATGCCGAGCATCTGTTGAGGTATGCCGACGCGGCCCTCTACTGGGTAAAACGTCACGGCGGCGACATGATCGGCGAATACAAGAAGTCGTCCCCCAACTCGCCCTCAGCGCGGCCGTCACCGGCCGGATCGGACGACGCCTAAGCGCGTGTCAGCGTCTATGCGCTCTCTCGTGTCGTCGGCTCGACGGACCCGACAACCCTGGCGCACTCGCGCCGTGTTTCGGATCTGGCAGGACAACTCGCACGACAGCTTGATTGGGAGTCGCCACGCGCAGCACGGCGGCGATGCGGGACTGCCGCGCACAACGTCGACAAGATCGGGGCTCCCAATGCCATCCTCGTGAAGGCGGGGTCGCTTACTTCTGATCAATGCTTGATCGCGAAGACCCTGCCGAGCCTGCTGCACGGATCATCGAGGGCATCCTGACCGCCAAGCAGGTCTCCTGGGTGCGCCATCATCATGGGCGCCCAGGGTGGAGTCGTCGACGCGCGCCATGAATTCGCCCCCCGTACCCCGTGGGGAGCCGAGGCCATGTTGGGCATGTTGGGGGCCGAAAACTGCCCGTTTGGGGGCATTTCTCCCTTTGGCCCTCGCGCGCGAGGGCTTGGGCTTGTCCTCGAGCCCCCTCTAGGCCCTGCCCCTGTCTACTGCTTGATGACACGCGCGATGCATGAGCACGTCGCCCATGCTCGAGGGGTCATCGCGTAGCGGCGTGGAGTGATGAAGGTCGAGCGCCTGCCCGGGCAGCATGTCCTCGTGACAGTACGGGCAGGGCGTGAACAGATATGCGCCTCGGATGCCGCGCGTAGGGTTGCCCCTGTGCATGTCGGGCGCGCCCACGACAAGGTAGTACCGGTCCCCGTCGTGCTCGAACTCCGACGTGATGCGCGGCGGGTGACTGACGCACACTACGCGCGTCGTGCCGAGCGCCAAGATGGCGGCGGCCGCGAAGTCCTCGCGGTCAGGAAAGTAGTAGTAGTGCATGGTGTCCTCCCTGCTGTTGGCTGGAACTGCCACTCGTGAGAGGACGCGCCCGTGGTGTTCTTACGTCCTCCGAAGTCTTTTGCTCACGTGCGCCCGCTCTTTCACGCCCCACCTGTCGAGTAGTGCGGCGGCCTCGACGCCGAGGCCGGTCGCCGTGATTGATTGCGCCACGAGCACGATGTGCTCGGCAGGCTCGCTGTCCAGCCAGCCGATCACCCGCAGGGCGTGCCCGAGCGGCGTCGCGGCCTCGGTAGCGTCGCGCGACTCGCGCTACGCCTGGCCGACCACGACCACGTCGATGCCGACGATGCCTGCCTCGCCCTACTTGATGAGCCCGACGACGGAAACACCGCGCCATCCTCGGGCAACGCGAACTGCGGAGACGGCCCGTCAGCGGTCGCGAGGAACGTCTTGACCCATGTCGTGACCCTCAGCTGTCCGATGCGCTGCACATCGGACCGACACCGGGGCTAAAAAACCGCGCTTAGCAGGCAGTTCAATTGATGGGCGCGGCAGGACTCGAACCTGCGACCCAGGGATTATGAGTCCCCTGCTCTAACCAGCTGAGCTACACGCCCCGGGATGAACCTGTCGTGAATCGGGACCAACCCTAGCGTGCGTTCCAAAAGGGAGTCCGGGCTGCGCAGCGCGCCGATCGGCAATCATCACGGCATGCCGATGTCCGTCTCGCCCGATTCGCCGATCGTGCCACGGGTTGCTTCCATCGCGATCACGCCCGTCAAGGGGCTGGCGCTTAAGGCCTGTGAGTCGGTTGTCCTCGGGCCGGCGGGCGTCGCGGTGAACCGCGCGTTCTTTCTCGTCGACCAAGCCGGCACCATGGTCAACGGCAAGTCCCTGGGCGACCTAGTGCGGGTACATGCCGATGTGACCGACGATCTGGGCGAGCTCGCGCTCCGGTTCCCGGATGGACGCGTGGTCCGTGGCGCGGTGGAGCTGGGCCCGCCGCGGTCCGTCCGGTTTTTTCGCTCGCAGTTCGACGCGCCGTCGGTCATCGGTCCGTGGGCCGAAGCGCTGTCCGACTTCTGTGGCCGGCCGATTGGCCTCTGTCGGGCGCCGGCCGGCCGACCGGGCCTTGACCGGGGGCTGCGAGGGGCGGTCTCGCTGGTCTCCACCGGCGCGCTTGACGCGCTCCGGACCGCCGGGGACGTGCCGGAGCCGATTGACCCGCGCCGGTTCCGCATGCTGTTCGTGATCGAGGGCGTGGCCCCCCACGCCGAGGATGCGTGGTGCGGGCAACCTGTTGGCCTCGGCGCCGCCGAGGTGCGCATCAATGGCCTGGTCGGTCGCTGCGCGGTGACGACGCGCCACCCCGATACGGGCGTGGTGGACCTTCCGACGCTGCACTACCTGAAGCTGTCTCGCGGGCACATCCGCGCCGAGGAGCGGCTGCCGTTCGGCGTCTATGGACAGGTACTCACGCCGGGCGAGGTGCGCGTCGGGGACCCCGTCGCGGTCATGCACGACGATCCGAAACGGCTCGCTGCCGGCCAAGGTCGGTACGCTCTCAGCGATGCGCGAAACGCCCGGCCGCGGGAGGACTCGGCCGGCGGGCGTGGGACAAACGATCAACCTTCGACACCGAGCAAGGACCGAACGTGAGCACATCCGTCAGCGCGCAGGAGTTCCGGGAAACGCTCGCGCTCTGGCCGAGCGGCGTCACCGTCGTGACCGCCCGCGCCGACGATGAGCTGCTCGGGATGACTGTCAGCTCGTTCTCGTCCCTGTCGTTGGATCCGCCGCTGATCCTCGCATGCCTCGACAAGAAGGCCAAGAGCCACGACGGGCTGGTTGGCGCGCGCGGTTTCGCGGTCCACGTGCTGGCACGCGACCAGGAGCACGTCTCGCGCGGGTTCACGCGGCCCGGACCGGAGAAGTTCGATGAGATCGACTGGGAGGCGGGGGCGTTTGGCACGCCGCTGCTCCCCGTCGGGGTCGCGCGGCTCGTCTGTGCGCACGAGGCCGCAGTCGATGGCGGCGACCACACGATTCTCATCGGCCGCGTCGTCGACGTGGCGCGCAGCGGCAAACCGCCGCTGATCTACTGGGACCGCGATTACCGGTCGGCGTCGTAGGTGTCGCGGGTGTCCGGTCGGCGCCAGTCGGAGGTGCGGTGACGCTGACCCCTGAGCACGCGATCGGGGTATTCGACTCCGGAGTTGGCGGGTTAACGATCCTCGACGAGTGCCTTGCCCAGTTGCCTGCCGAGGACTTCATCTACTTCGGCGACACTGCCTGGTTCCCGTACGGCGACCGGACCGACGCCGAGCTGCGCTCGCGCGCGCAGCAGATCGCCGTGTGGCTCATCGCGCGGGGGGTCAAGACGATCGTGATCGCCTGCAACACGGCGACGGCGGCCGCCCTGACGCATCTTCAGACCCACCTGGACGTCCCGGTCATCGGCGTGATGAGCTCCGAGGCGCACGCCGCCGTCCAGACGACGCGCAACCGGCGGGTCGGGCTGCTGGCCACGGAGGCCACGGTCCGGTCCGGGTCGTACGAGCGGATGGTCCGGGCGCACGATGCAGGCGTTGAGCTGATCTCGGTGGCGTGCCCGCGTCTGGCCCCGGCCATCCAAAACGGGGATCCCTTCGACGAGCGAATCGTCGACATGGTCAAGGAGTACACGGCGCCGCTGCGCGAGGAAGGGGTCGACACGGTGATCCTCGGCTGCACCCACTATCCGCTGGTCGAGCGGCTGCTGCGGCGCAACCTCCCGAACGCCCGGTTGATCAAGAGCGGCGAAGAGCTGGCGCGGGAACTGCGGGAGACACTGGAGCGCAAGGGTCTGCTGCGCACCGGGAGGCGCGCGAGGGCCACTACCGCTTCGCCTGCAGCGGGGATCCGGCAGCCTTCCAAGCGCTGGGAACGCGGTTCCTGCAGATGCCGCTCGGCGACGTGGAGCGGGTCGAGATCCCCGGCTGACCCGATCAGGGCGCGGTCGTGGCCCCGAGTTCGTCGAGGGCGCTGAGCAGCTCGGTCATCTGGACCCCGGCCCTGCCGCGCAGGCGCACCGCACAATGGTCATCGTAGGGTGTCTCGCTCTCGGTCAGGATGGCCAGCGACCCGCCGTTGCGCAGCACGATATCGGGCAGCGTGCTGACCGGCGTCACCAGCAGGCTCGAGCCGATCACGAGCATCACGTCCGCCGCTCGCGAGGCGGCAAAGGCCGCGCTGATCGCGTCCTGCGGCAGCTGCTCACCGAACAGGACCACGCCGCTTTTGATCTGGAAGCCGCATTGTGTGCAGCGCGGAACGCCGTCGGGCGCATCGTCAGCGCGGGCGAGCATCTCGTCGCGGGAGATGCGCGCGCGGCAGCGCAGGCACTCCCCGAAGTCGAGCGTGCCGTGGACCTCGATCGGGCGCATACTGCCGGCGCGCCGGTGCAGACCGTCGATGTTCTGGGTGATCAGTTCCTTGACGATCCCGCGTCGCTCGAGTTCGGCCACCGCGAGGTGCGCCGGGTTCGGCCGGACGCTGTCCACCGCGGCAAAGCGCGGTCGATGAAAACTCCAGAAGCGCTCGGGGTCCGTGACGAACGTCGACAGCGAGGCGACCTCCATCGGATCCACCTTTGTCCAGATGCCGCCGGGCGAGCGGAAGTCGGGAATGCCGCTCTCGGTCGAGACGCCCGCACCGGTCAGCACGACCGCATGCCGGGCGTCGACGAGCAGGCTCGCAAGGTCAGTCGGTGAATCGGACATCACCGTTGATCGTATCGCCAGGCGGTGCTTAGGCGTCGGCCTCTGTGCCCGGTTCGGGCATCACCTTGTTGCGGCCGGCCGACTTGGCTGCGTACAGCTGGCGATCGGCCTCGGTCAACAGCTCCTGGGTGGTCGTCCCGGGGAGGCCGACGATGCATCCGAGTGACGCGGTGACCTCGAGCCCCTCGTGGATCGTGTCCCACGGATATTCGGCGATGGCGCGGCGCATCCGCTCACAGACGACCAGGGCGACCTGTTGCTCGGCGCCTGGCAGCACGATCGCAAACTCCTCGCCGCCGAAGCGGGCGACCAGGTCATGGTCGCGGCTGGACTCGCGCAGGAGCCGTGCGCAGACGCGCAGGACATCGTCGCCGACCAGGTGCGAGAAGCGGTCGTTGACGCGCTTGAAGTGGTCGAGATCCATGAGCGCGAGCGCAATCGGCCCGGTGGCGCGGGCGACCAGCTGCCCGAACTCGGCGTCAAAGTCGCGCCGGTTGGGAAGGCCGGTCACCGGATCCATCAGGGCCTCGGTGCGTCGGCGCTCGGCCTCGGCGCGCGCCTGCTGGACGTCCAGGCGAAGGGCGTTGAGCTCCATGCGGGCCTTGGCGCGCTCCCCGTCGAGCTCCTGGCTGAGCGCGTGAAAGCGACGCTGGGCGGCGAGCGCCGCCGCCAAATCGCCGACACGTTCGCTGAGCGTGCTCGAGACTTCCAGGGCCTGGGCGAGCGTGCGGCGGTCGCCGACCTCCTCGAGCAGCTGGACCGCACGCAGCGCGGCGCGCAGCCCATCCTTGGTGCGTCCGGCGGCGTCGAGGGCCCGCGCGGTCTCAATCAGGTGCGCGCCCTCGGCGCGACGGTCGCCGCCGGAGCGGGCGGTCAGCACCGCGGCCTTGAGGTGGTCGAGGGCCGCCAGCGGCTGGCCGAGGCCGATGAGCGCGCGCCCGGCCATGCCCTCGGCGTACGCGCGGACCACGTTGTCCTCGGGGTTGGGCAGCTCGGCGGCTTCGCGCGTGAGCGCGAGCGCCCGCCCATAGGCGACTTCGGCCTCTTCACGGTTGCCCGCGGCAAGCGCCCGGTCGCCGAGACCGCAATGCACATAGGCGGCGTTCTGGAGCACGAACGCCATCCACAGGTTGTCGCCCGCGGCGCGGAACGTGTCGGCGGCCTCGCGGTAGAGCTGCAGCGCCCGGACGGGATCTTCCTGGATCGCGTGGGCGTTGGCCAGCTCGTTGAGCGCCCGCGCCAGCACGGCGAGGTCGCCGCGCTTGCGGATCTCCGGAAGCACCTCGTGCAGCAGCTCGGCGGCCGTGACCCCGTCACCGCTGTAGACGTGGAGGGCCGCGATGAGCACGAGCGCCCAGGCGCGGGCGCGGCGATCGCCGAGCGCCTCGAACGTGCGCATCGCGGTCTGCATCTCGTCGAGCACGCGGCCCACGTCGGCAGCGCCGAGCAACGCGTTGGCCCGCGACAGACGGGCGCGCGCCTCCAGCCACGAGTCGTCGGCGGCAAGGGCGGCGCCGAGCGCCGAGTCACCGAGCTGACGGGCGCGGGCGGGATCCCGGTGCGCCAACAGATCGACCAGCTCGACCAGGGCGAGTGCGCGCTCGCGTGGTGTCGTCGCCCGCGCGAGGCGCTCCTCCTGGGTGCTGATCACGGAATCCGCCATATCCAACTGCGCTCACAACCTAATCGACGTTCGGCACCTACACCAGAAAGTCCGCATCCGCGCCCGGTGACTATCCTTGGCGGCGTGGATTCCGATGCACGGACACCGTTGGCAACAGCTGCTCGCCCTGATGGCCGGACCGCCGACGCGCTCCGCCAGGTCCGGATACTTCCGCACTTCGTGCCGACGGCACATGGCAGTGCACTGATAGAGATCGGCGAAACGCGGGTGATCTGTACTTGTGCGGTCGATGAAGCCGTGCCCGGATGGCGCCGCGGACAGGGGGCCGGTTGGGTCACCGCCGAGTACGGCATGTTGCCGGCCTCAACGGGGGAGCGGCGCGCGCGCGATGTCACCCGCGGCAAGCTCGACGGACGCTCGTCGGAGATCCAGCGGCTGATCGGGCGCTCGCTGCGAGCGATCGTCGACATGGAGGTGCTCGGCGAGCGCACCCTATGGATCGACTGCGATGTACTAACCGCCGACGGGGGGACCCGCTGCGCCAGTATCTGCGGTGGCTACGTGGCGCTCGAGCTCGCGGTGCGCCGGCTGCTTGCCGAAGGCCGCCTCGAGCGGACGCCGATCCTCGACGCGGTGGCTGCGGTCAGCGTCGGGATCGTCGACGGCCAAAGCCGGCTCGATCTCGGCTACCTAGAGGATTCGCGCGCCGAGGCCGACATGAACGTCGTCGTCAACGGCGCCGGCGAGCTGATCGAGGTTCAGGCGACCGCGGAGGGGCGCTCGTTCGCGCGGCCCCAGTTCGAGGAACTGCTCGACCTTGCGCTGGCGGGGACGCGGTCGCTGCTTGGCATCCAGGCGGACGTCCTCGCGAGCGCGTGAGGATCGTCCTTGCAACGGGCAATCCCGCCAAGGCGCGCGAACTCGGCGCCCTGCTCGGCGACCGGGTCAGCGTCGATCCGGTGTCGCCGGGGTTCGCCGTCGCTGAGCAGGGCATGACGTTCTTTCAGAACGCGCTGCTCAAGGCGAACGCGGCCCGGGCAATCACGCCCGACGATGCGCTCGTGCTGGCTGACGATTCGGGCTTGGCGGTCCGGGCGCTCGACGGCCGGCCAGGGGTGCACAGCGCCCGCTACGCGGGCCCCGAGGCCAGCGACGACGACAATTGCACGCGGCTGCTCCAGGAACTCGAGGGTACGATCGATCGTCGCGCCGCGTTCGTGTGCGTGTTGGTTGCCCTCGCCGCCGATGACACCATGGACGTGGCGTGCGGCACGTGCTCCGGTGTGATTGCCCACGCGCGGCGCGGCGAGGGCGGGTTTGGCTACGACCCATTGTTTGTCCCCGACGGAAGGACCCAGGCGATGGCGGAGCTGACCGCCGAGCAGAAGAACGCCATCTCGCATCGCGGGCGTGCGGCGCGCCTACTTTTCCACGCTCTGGGCGTGGCATCGTGACGGGGAGCACGGCGACCCCGCAGCGCACGCTGATCGCGCACCTGGTCTCGTGGGTCATCGCCGGGGCGATTATCGGATGGCTGGTGGTGTATTCGCTGCTGCGCCTGGGCGGCGACGACCCCAGCCAGGCCGCGGCCCCGGCGCTGATCGGTGCCGTCGTCGGCATCGCTGCGGCGGTTGGTGTCGTCGTCTTGGCGCGCAGGGCCGAGGCCGCCGGTCGGCCCATCGGCCGACACCGGATCCGCAAGGCGGATCCGGCGCGCATGACCGCGCGCGATCGTGAGGTCGTACGATTGGTCTGGCCGACCCTCGTTGGTGTCGCGGCGATCGCCGCGGTGATCGCCGTGGTGCTGTTGTTTCACTGGGTTGGCATTCATGGCGCCCGGCCCAAGAGCACGCTATTGATGGTGGTCTGGGACCTCGTGATCGCCGTGTGGTTGTTCGACGAAGGTCAGCGCGTGCGCGAGTTCACCTTCGAGGGGCTCGATTCGCTCTTTTTCGGGTGCTTGCTGACGATGGTGCTGGCGAGCATCGGCATCTCCCGAAGCGTCGTCTCCGGCGGCCAGGTCGTGCTGATCGTTGCTACGGGGGTTGCCGCTGCCGCGATCGGTGTCCTGTCCTGGCGGCTCGCCGGCGGACGGTTCGTGCCCGTCGCCGCCGTCGTAGGGATCGCGGTGGCCGCGCTGTCGCTGATCGCGCCGCTGGTGGGGTGATGGGTGCAGGTCCGCAGCTGATCTGCCCGTTGTGCCGCACCGTGGTCGTCGACGGCGCCGAGCCGGCTCCGGGGACGTGTCCCGGGTGCGGCGCGCAGTACACCGGCGGCGGTGACGACGCACGCGGTGGCGTCGTCGCGGCTCTCGCGTGGTGGGGCCTAGACGAACTCGACGCCGAGCGCGTGAGCGCCGGCCTATTTCGCATCCTGCCGACCGACCCGCTCAACAGCGTCGTGACGGTGACGTCCGACCGTCGTGATGCGTATTACCGATGGTGGGTATTTGTGGCCGCCGGCATCGAGCCCGGCGACGCCCTCGCCCAGGCGGCGGGCTTCGCCCCATGAGGGCTGGCACTCAGAATATGTGAGTGCCAGTATTTGGCGGCGGGTGCTCTGGAGCATGGCCTGCGCCTGCGCTAATCTGCATTGGCACTCTGAATCGCAGAGTGCCAGGGCGTGTGTCTGCACGCCGATGTGGTGCAAATTGTTCTGGTTACCGGAGGTTGCATGTCTCTGAAGCCACTGGGCGATCGGGTGCTGGTGAAGGCCGCCGAGCAAGAAGAGGTCACGGCAAGCGGCATCGTGCTGCCGGACACGGCCAAGGAGCGCCCGTCGCGTGGAACCGTTATCGCCGTCGGTGACGGTCGCATCGTCGAAGGCGCGCGCGTGCCACTCGAGGTCGCGGCCGGCGACGAGGTGATCTACTCGAAGTACGGCGGGACCGAGATCAAGGTCGACGGCGAGGACGTGCTGATTTTGTCCGAGCACGACATCCTCGCCAAGGTCCAGTCATAGGCGCGACGCGCCGCTACCGCAGGAATCCAAAGGAGAGCTGACGCCAGATGGCAAAGGACATCTTGTTTGCCGAAGAAGCCCGCCGGGCGCTCGAGCGCGGGGTCAACACGTTGGCCGACGCGGTCAAGGTGACCCTCGGCCCCAAGGGCCGCTACGTGGTGCTCGACAAGCGCTTCGGGGCGCCGACGATCACCAACGACGGGGTCACGATCGCCCGCGAGATCGAGCTGTCGGACCCGTTTGAAAACCAGGGTGCCCAGCTGGTGCGCGAGGTGGCCACCGCCACCAACGATGTCGCCGGCGACGGCACCACCACCGCGACCCTGCTCGCCCAGGCGATCGTGCGCGAGGGCTTAAAGAACGTGGCCGCCGGCGCGAACCCGATGGGGCTCAAGCGCGGCATCGAGGCCGCCGTGGAGCGCGTGGGCGCCTCGGTGCTCGCCCAGGCCAAGGAGGTCTCGGGCAAAGAGGACATCGCCCGCGTGGCGACGATCTCGGCCCGCGACCGGGCCATCGGCGATGTGATCGCCGATGCGATCGAAAAGGTCGGCAAAGACGGCGTGGTCAACGTCGAAGAGGGCCAGACCTTCGGGATCGAGCTCGATTTCACCGAAGGCATGCAGTTCGACCGCGGCTACATGAGCCCGTACATGATCACCGACCCCGATCGCCAGGAGGCCGTGCTCGAGGATCCCTACATCCTCATCCACAACGGCAAGATCTCCTCGGTGCAGGACCTGGTGCCGGTGCTCGAGCGGGTCATCCAGTCCAACAAGCCCTTGTTGATCATCGCCGAGGACGTCGAGGGCGAGGCGACGGCGACCCTGATCGTCAACAAGCTGCGCGGCACCTTTACCGGCATCGCGGTCAAGGCCCCCGGCTTTGGCGACCGCAGAAAGCGCATGCTCGAGGACATCGCGATCCTCACCGACGGCGAGGTCATCGCCGAGGAGATGGGCCTCAAACTGGTCAACACCCAGGTCTCCCAGCTCGGGCGCGCCAGAAAGGTCGTGGTGACCAAAGACACCACCACGATCATCGACGGCGCCGGCGACGCGCAAGGCATCCAGGGCCGCATCAAGCAGATCCGCGCCGAGATCGAGTCCTCGGACTCGGACTTCGACCGCGAAAAGCTGCAAGAGCGGCTTGCCAAGCTCGCCGGCGGGGTCGCCGTGGTCAAGGTCGGCGCGGCCACCGAGACCGAGATGAAAGAACGCAAGCACCGGGTCGAGGACGCCCTGCAGGCCACGCGTGCCGCCCTGGAGGAGGGGGTCATCCCCGGCGGCGGGGTGGCGCTTGTCAACGCGATCTCATCCTTGGATGAGCTTGCCCTCGAGGGCGACGAGGCCACCGGCGCGCGCATCGTGCGCCGGGCCTTAGAGGAGCCGCTGCGCCAGCTGGCCGACAACGCGGGCCTGGAGGGCTCGGTGGTCGTGGGCAAGGTGCGCGAGCTGCCCGAAGGCCACGGCCTCAACGTGGACACCGGCGAGTACGTGGATCTGATCGCCGAAGGGATCATCGACCCGGCAATGGTGACCCGCTCGGCGCTTGCCAACGCGGCCTCGATCGCCAAGAACATCATCACCACCGAAGCCCTGGTCGTCGAGACGCCCGAGGAGGGCGGCGCCGGCGGCTCCGGGATGTCCCCGAACATGGGCGGCATGGGCGGCATGGGCGGGATGATGTAGCCCCGGCACCATCGCACACGCACCCGCACGAACAACGGGGGCCCCGCGGGGCCCCCGTTGTCATCGTGAGGACCGGCTGCGCCGCCGTCGGGCGACCGCCTCCTGGCGCTGCTCCTCGAGCACCGCGTTGAGTGAGAACGCCAGCTCGATCACGCGTCCGAAGACGAACATCAAGAACAGCAGGCCTGCGGAGGTGCCGAGGACACCGTAGGTCGCCTGCTTGTGGGCGACCCAGGGCACGACGATGAGCGTGGCCAGCAGATGCACGAGCGCGTACGTCGCGTAGACGAGCAGCGCCCCCGGGACGAACGCCGTCCAGTTCGTGGCGCGGTGCGGCAACAGGGCCATCGAGACCATCACGATGTACGCCGGGACCACGAGCAGCGAGAGGAGGGCCACGATCAGGCCCAGCGGGAAGAACAGGGACCCGGCGATCTTGTTCGTCAGCGACAGGCAGACCACCAGAGCGAGCGAGAGGCCGAGAAACAACAGCACCTGTGGGGCGGGGCGGCGCATCGGGCGCACCGGGATGCGCCATGAAAAGGCCGCGATCGCGCGCAGGGTGCGCAGCAGGATGTAGGACTCATACAGGAACACGACCGTCCCCGAGATGATCAGCGCGAGGCGCCCGAACCAGCTGCCCGTGTGCGCGGTCTGGGAGACCGACGAGGCGACGACGCCCGACACGCCCAGATCGTTCACGGCGTGTGCAGCGTCCGCGGAGCCAAAGAGCCCAAGGCCCGCCACCAGCACGAGCGCGAGCGGCAGCAGCCAGATGAAGATGCGGTAGGCGAGGGCGGCGGCCAGCACACTGCCGGCGATCTCCCGATCGCGGCGCCAGACCTGCCAGCCCGATTCCGCGATGGGTCCGAGCGGTCCCCAGGTCGTCAGTCGCTCGGCGGTGTCCACGGCGCGCCGACGCGCGCGATCGATGCGGCTCTCGCCGACGGGTCGGCTCGCGAGCTCATCCAGCATGCCGCGAAACGACGCGTAATCGGCCAGGCCGTCATCGGGCGTGGCATCGTCGTTGAGAGCGGATGGGGGGTCTGGGGTCATGGGGCGCTCCGCGCACGCGTCGGGCGTGATCGGGGCCGATCACTCTCGAGGCGCGCGCGGTGAGGCGACTTTACCGCGCGCCCTCGTGCAAAGGGGCTGACAAATTGGGATGATCCGCAGCCGTGAGCCAGCAGACCGTCACCGAGCTTGTCCGAGCCGCCGGGCGCGCCGCCCGCAGCGCGGCGCCGAGCCTCGCCTCGGCCCCTGAGGCGTCGCTGACCGCCGCCCTCGGGGCGATGAGCGCCCTGCTGGTCACCCAGGCCGACGCGCTGCTCTGCGCGAACTGCGACGACGTCTCCGCGCTCGATCCGCAGTTCCCGGAGGCCATGCGCGACCGCCTGCGACTGGATGCGGATCGGATCACGGTGATGGCCGCCCAGATCGACGCGCTCGCGGCGGTGCCATTCACGCCGGTCCTTGTGATGCGGCGCGAGCTCGGCAACGGAGCGGTCGTCGAGGAACGCCGGCGCCCGGTCGGCGTCATCGGCGCGAACTACGAAGCGCGTCCGAATGTGACCGTCGATGTCGCCTCGCAGCTGATCAAATCGCGCAACGTCGGCGTCCTGCGCACCGGCGGCGCGGCACTCCGGTCCGCAGCCGCGCTGGTGGATCTCGTGATCGCACCGGCGCTCGAGCAGGCCGGCCTCGACCCGCGTGCGGTGCAGCTGGTGCGCTCGGCCGATCGCGCCGGCGCAACGGCCCTGGTGAGCGAACCCGGGCTCATCCCGCTGGTGATCATCCGCGGCAGCGGACCAACCACCCGCGAGCTCGCGATGCGCGCGGCGACGCACGGCGTCCGCACGCTCGCCCACGCCGATGGCGGCGGCGTCCTCTATGCCGACACGGCCGCCGATGTTGGGTTGTTCCGGGAGCTGTTGCGCGCGAGCCTTGATCGCCTGGGCGTTTGCAATCGGCTCAACCTGCTGCTGATCCACGACGATCGGTGGGATGAACTCGTCGCGGTCGCGGGCGAGGAGCTCGTTGCGCTCGGCATCGCCCCCGTGCTCCCGCCCCACCCCTACGCGCGCGGCCACGAGTGGGCGCTTGACGAGGGCAACGAGGCCAATGTGACCGTCGATCGCGTCGATTCGCCGGCCCACGCGGCGGCGATCGCCAACGACGAGACCTCCGGGCTGGCCGCGGGGATCGTCACCACGGATCCCGAGCATGCACGGCAGTTTCTGGAGGCATACGTCGGGACGGGTGCGTTCTGGAACACGCCGACCCGGCTGTTGGACGGGTTCAAGCTGCTCGGCGCGCCGGAGACCGGCATCAACGTCGATCACGTCCCGGGGCCGCGCGGGCCGGTGACCTTCCGCGACCTGTACGTGCGCCAGTACGTGGTGATGCCCGCCGACGCCGCCGGGACGCTGCTCGGCGAGTAGGCGCCGCCGGGCCCGCACCCGCCCCCGGTGCCCGGTCAAGGAACTCCGCCCCGACGCCGATGTGGAAGGTGTCGACGCACGCACGGCCGGGAGGTTCCCGTGTCGCGAGCCGTGCCAGCTGTATGTGGGGGATCGGTGGCCCGGGCCAAACGGCATCGCCAAGCGGGATTCATGTATCTCGAGGTGCTCATCGGGATGCTGCTGCTGGCGATCGTCGCGGGCGGGGTGATCGAGGGATTCGCGGCCGCGTCCTCGCAGATCGGCAGCAGCCGTTTGGATGAGGTCGCCTCCAAGATCGCCCAGCAGCACCTCGAGGACATCCGCACGATGGACTACTCGTCGGTCGGCACCGTCGGCGGGAACCCCACCGGCACGATTCCGGCGACGCAGACCCAGACGTCCAACGGGATCACCTTTGCGGTCCAAACCAGCGTCAAGTACGTCGACGACCCCGCCCAGGGCCAGCCCCACACCTACGTCGACTACAAGTCGGTGACCGTCGTGGTCACGCCGCAGGTGAGCGTCGGCCTGCCGGTCACCGAGACGACCATCGTCGCGCCGCCGAACTACGCCTCGATGGCGGGCCTGTCGACCGCGGTCGTCACCGTCGTCGACGCCGTCACCCTGCAGCCGCTCTCGAACATGACGGTCACGATCAGCGGCGGTCCGTCGGCGACTCGCACCGACCTGTCGAGCGCAAACGGGACGGTGGTGTTCGCCGGCCTGACCCCGAACCCGATCTCGACCAGCAGCCCCCAGTACGACTACACCGTCCAGGTCAGCCAGGCCGGCTACGCGACCGACCCGACGACCGCGCCCAGCGTGACGACCGCGCACCTGAGCGCGTCGCAGACCTGGCAAGTGACGATCAAGGTCTTCCAGCCCGCGACGCTCGGGGTCAATCTGGTCGACTCGGTTACGGGCAATCCGATCACCAACTACTCGACGGTCTCGGTGACGGCGCCGGCACCCCAGTCGGACACCGACAGCCAGTCGGGGACGACCGGCTCGTACACGTTCACGACGTTGCAGGGGCAGGTCATCGAGCCCAGCCTGTCGGCGTTCGCCATCACCGCGAGCGCCGACTGCTACGCCTCGCAGACGCTCAACACGCCGATTCCGACCGGGTACCCCAACCTCACCTCCCAGACCGTGACGTTCGAACTCGTCTCGCAGGGCGGCGGTCACCTGAACGCCACGGTGCTTGACGCGAACACGAACCAGCCCATAAGCGGCGCACAAGTCCAGATCTCCGGTGGTCAGAGCAACCTCGCGCCGGTGGTCCGGACGACCAGTTCCAACGGGATGGTGACCTTCTGCGAACCCGCGTCGGGGTCCACCAACTACACGGTGGCCGCCGGGGCGAATGGCTACGGGGCGGGCAGCCTCAGCGCCGCGATCACCAACAACGGGACCACCAACGTCACGCTCCTGCTCGTCGCCGGGACCGTCGGGACGATCAAGCTGACCACGACCGCGAGCAACACGCTCGTGCGGCTGAAGGCCTCGGTCGGGACCTATGACGTGTCCCAGTACACCAACAGCTCCCGCTACGCGTCGTTTATCAACCTGGCGCCGGGGACCTACACCGCCTACATCGCCACGGCCTTCTCGTCGGGGAACCCGATCTGGAGCTCGGGCAAGACCGTGACCGCACAGTCCGGCACGACCCTCAGTTACTCGGTCCCATGAGCCGGCCGACCGCACGTCGCGGGCAGGAGGGCTTCACGCTGATGGAACTGCTGATCGGCATCGTCATCGGCACGATCTTCATGTTCGCCATCTACGGCTTCTATGACTCGAGCCTGTCCAGCGAGATGACGCATCAGAATCAGGCGCTCGCTCAGGGCGAGTCGCGTGACGCGCTCAACGAGCTCAGCAGCCAGCTGCGGGAGGCCGTCAGTCCCGATGACGGGATCACTCCGCCGATCGTGACGCTGTCGCCGACCCAGATCGAGTTCTACGCCGACATGACCCGCAGCCCGACCGAGCTGACCCCCAAACCCGAAGAATTCCTTTATGAGGTCTCCGGCGGAGCACTCGTGCGCGAGATCTCCCAGCCCGTCGGTGCCGCGCCGCCGTATACCTACAGCGCCTTCTCGAGCCCCGAGACGCTCATCGACTCCGTCGGCAACTCGTCGAGCGCGCCGATGTTCAGCGCGGTCAACGCCAACGGCACGGCGTTGGGGGCGACCATCTCCGCGCCGACGACGATCGGCATCGCGCTCGTGCACGTGAACATGTTGGTCAACTACGACGTCGGCAACGAGGCCACGCAGTTTTCGCTGACCACCGACGTCGTGCCGCAGAACCCGACCTCGGCGAGCAACTAGGCCGGCATGCGTCACCGACACCAACAATCCGGTCAGACGCTGATCGTCGTCATCTTCATCAGCGCGATTGCGGCGCTCCTGGTGATCGCGAGCCTGTCGTGGGCGCAATCCAGCGTGTTCCAGACGGCCGCCAGCAACCGCAACGACATCGCCCTCGAGGCGGCGGAGGCCGGGGTGCAGGTCTACATCTCCCGGCTGGTGGAGAACCCGCAGTACTGGCTCAACTATGTTGATACCGCCGAGGACCCGCGTACCGACACGACGACCGGCGCGACGGTGGAGCCCGGCGGGGCGTGGATCTCGGGCCACGCATGGACCTATCCGGCGACGATCCAGACATGGGTGACGCTGCAGAACGCGCGCTTCGGGGTCGCCAAGTACAACCTGCGCCTGTTCAGCGACCCCAACGACCAAAACAGCATCTTCGTCCAGTCGACCGCCGAGGTCGGCAGCGGCACGCCGCAGATCCGCTCGATCGTGGCGCAGATCTCGCCCGAGTCGATCGCCAACTACCAGATGATCTCCAACGCGAGCATCGCCTACGGGTCGACCGCGACGACGACCGGCAAGATCTACTCCGCCCAGGATGTCGTCCACCAGGGGACCGCGATCGGCGCCATCTACGCCGAGCATTACGTGTGCCGCAACGATTCCAGCGGCGCGACCTGCCTCAAGTCGGACGCCACCGACCCGGCATTCTCGGTCGGCGGTGCATACGACTCGACCACGACCCCCTCGTTCTCGTCCAAGTTCCCGACGCCGATCGACTTCACGACCTTCACCGGGGCCATCAGCAATATCGAGTCCGCGGCCAAGGCCACGGGTCTGTTCGAGAACAACGCGTCGGTCAGCGCGTGGGAGATCCAGTTCCTGGCCTCCGGCCAGGTCCGGGTCTACCCGGTGACCAACACCGCCGATCCCGGCGTGGCGATCGGAACACTCGGGTGTCCGACGACCTACACCATGCCCAGCGGCAACGCGCCGTACTACATGTACTTCCAGCAGCCGGTGATCGTCGGCAACGGCCAGAACCTGACCGACTCCTGCGGTTCGACCAGCGGCACCCGGGACTCGGTGGTCAATGGGCAGGTCACCGTCGCGACCCCGGGCAACCTGTACATCGGCGGCAACATCTCGTACGCGTCGGGGACCCAGAGCGTGCTCGGGCTCATCGCATCGCAAAACCTGATCATCTCCCAGTTCGCACCGCAGACCCTGAGCTGGCGGGCCGCCACCCTCGCCCAAAGCGGGCAGTGGTACACGGACACGAGCACCACCACGCATACGTCGATGACCTTCACCGGGTCGATCGCGACCGCGCAAGGCGGCTACGCCTCGATGTTTGCCAGCCGCACCTACAACTACGACCTGGCGCTACAGACGCTGCGGCCGCCGCTGTTTCCGACGATCGAAAACTCCTGGGCGATCCAGTACTGGCACGAGGTGAGCCCGCCCGCGACCTGATCGCCCCGCGCGTCTCCCGCCGGGCACCGCGTCGCGCATGACATCATCCCGGGCGTGCAGCCACGGGTCGTGTCGATGCGCCGCGCCGTCCTGGTGCGAGGACGGGGGTAGGGCGGATGCTCGCGACCTCGCTCGCGGCGCTGGTGATCATCCTGATCGGGCTCGGACTCCGGCATGCCCGGGTGTTGCGCGAGGACAATGGCCCGGTACTGGTCAACGTGGTGATCTACGCGACGATGCCGGCCTTGGTGTTCACGATTATCGCCAACGAGCGCCTGACGGGCAGCCTGATCTTGGTCCCGATCGCCGGATACCTCATCCACGTTGTGATGCTCGGCATCGGGTGGGTCATCGCACGTCTGCGTCGCGCAGACCGACCCACCGAAGGCGCCATACTCGTCGCGACCGGCGTCGGCAACACCGGCTTTTTTGGCGTCCCGCTCATCGCCGCCAGCGGGATCGGCGTGTCCCTGACCGCCGCCGTCTTCTACGACGCGTTTGCCACGGGCGTGATCACCTGGACCTCGACGGTCGTGATCGCCAACTCCTACGGCGCGATCGAGGGGCGCACCGCGGGGATCGACTGGCTCGCCCTGCGACGCGGGTTGCTGATGCCGCCGATGATCGCGTTGTATGTCGGGCTGGCCTGGAACCTGGCCGGGCTCGGGGCACCATCGCACTGGCTCGCACGCCCGCTGGATCTGCTCGGCTCGGCGACGCTGCCGCTGGTGATGCTCTACGCGGGCCTGATGCTCGACTGGCGGGCGTTGCAGCGCGCCTGGCCGGAGGTCGGGATGATCACCGTGGCGCGGCTGGGCGGGGGTGCGCTGGTCGGCCTTGTGATCGGTACGCTGCTCGGGCTGGCGCAGGCGCAGCTGCACACCGTCGTCCTCATGGCAGCGATGCCGACCGCGATGATGTCCCTGGTCCTGGGTGTGCGGTACGGGCTGCGGCGCGACGTCTTGGTCGGGGCGGTGTTCGTGACCACGGTCATGTGCACGCTGACATTGCCGATTGTGCGGGGGTTGATTCTGTGAGTGCATCGCCGGGGTTCGGTGACCGCCTGGCACGCGCGGTCGCCGCGCGCGAGAGCCAGGTCGTGCTGGGGCTCGACCCGGATCCCGCGCGCATCGGCGATGGCGCGGGCGTCGCGACCGAGTTCTGCGCGCGTGTCATCACCGCCGCCGCGCCGGCGTGTGTTGCGGTCAAGCCGCAGCTGGCGTGGTTCGAGCGGCTCGGGTCCGCGGGCTGGGACGCACTCGAGCGGGTCGCGGCGCTGGCCGCCGACCAGGGGCTCTTGGTAATCGCCGACGCCAAGCGTGGCGACGTCGATGCCTCGAGCCGCGCCTATGCGCAGGCGCTCGTGCGGGCCCCGTTCGACGCCGTTACGGTGAACCCGATGCTCGGCACCGACGCGGTCGCGCCCTTTGTGGAGCTGGCGCGCGCCACCGGCCGCGGACTGTTCGTGTTGGTGCGCACGTCGAACCCTGGTGCGGCGGACCTTCAGGACCTGCGGCTTGCCGACGGCTCGGCGTGGCATGAGGCCGTGGCCCGCCTCGTGGCCGGATGGGGCAGCGACGGCGTCGGGGACAGCGGCATCTCTGACGTCGGAGCGGTCGTTGGGGGGACCCGGCCGCAGCATCTGGCCGTGCTGCGCGAGCTGATGCCCGCCCAGCCGTTCTTGATCCCCGGCGTGGGTGCGCAGGGCGGCCGTCCCGAGGACCTGGGTCCTGCGTTTGCGGGCAACCGCGCCGCAGCCGTCGTCGCGGCCAGCCGGTCGATTCTCTACGCCGCGGACCCCCGTGTGGCGGCGGAGGAGCTGCGGGCCGCGCTGTGGGCGGTGTCGGGCTAAGTCCAGGCTGGGATCCGCCGGGCCGCTGGCGACCCCCGTTGCGGGATGTGCGGGTAGGGTTGGTACGATCCGCGCCGTGACCCGAGCTCGCCGGCCCGCATTGCGCCCCGCCGCTGCGGCCTTCCAGCATGTTGCCCGACCCGAGGTGCTCGCGGCGGCGGGCGCGGAGGGTACGATCCCCGTGTCAGGCCAGTCCTGCCTGGCGGTGCACGCGCGGGTCAGCCGGTCGTTGACCTGGGTGCTACGCGTCGATCTCCGAGTGATCCATACGATCAAACTCCCCCACATCGTGGTGACCGCGCCGGTGCAGGCCGGGCACGCCCTTGGGCGGCGTGCGCGAGGCCGGGGCGCCCACACCCGCGGCGTGCGGACCTTCGCGGCCCAGGCGGCGGCCTCGCGATGATCGTCACCGTGACGCTCAATGCCGCGTTCGACCGCACCCTCACCGTGCCGAACTTCCAGTCCGGGACGCGCAATCGAGCCTCGGACGCGCTCGCCCTAGCCGGTGGTAAGGGCATCAACATCGCCCGCACGCTCAAGCGGCTGGGTGAACCGGTGATCGCCACCGGGCTCGCCGGGGGCCGCACCGGGACGTCGATCATCGAAGGCCTGACCAGTGAGGGCATCCTGAACGATTTCGTGCGGATCCGGCGCGAATCGCGTACGTCGACGGCGGTCATCGATCCGAACGGGAGCCAGACCGAGATCATCGAGTACGGACCGGCGGTCGATGACGACGAGCTCGAGATGCTCATGGAGAAAATCAGTTACCTCGCCCGGGGCGCGGACATCTTCGTGCTGGCGGGATCGCTGCCGCTCAACGTGCCCGAGGACTTCTATGCCCGCGTGATCCGGGAGCTCAAGGGTCAGGTGCTAACCGCGCTCGACGCGCAGGGGCCGCCGCTGCGCTTTGGCCTGGCGGCCGACCCGGATCTGGTCAGCCCGAACGCGCGCGAGGCCGAGGAGATCGTCGGCTACGAGCTCAACGACGACACCGACTTGGTGGGCGCCGCCGAGACGATCCGCGGGCTCGGCGCGCACTCGGCCCTCGTCCATCGGGCCGACGGGTGCGTGGCGCGCCTGCGTGAGCCGTCGGCCAAGCGCGCCGCGAGCTATCGGGCGTTCCTGCCGGCGCGCGAGGCGGTGAGCACCGTCGGGTCCGGCGACGCCCTGATCGGCGGGTACCTGGCGGGTCTGAGCCGCGGGGCTGATCCGGAGGCCCGGCTGGCGCTGGCGGTCGCGTGCGGCGCGGCCAACACGCTCAGCCCCGGCGCCGGCGTGTTCGACGACGGTGACGTCGATGCGCTGCGTCGCCAGGTGCAAGTCTGGCGCCTCGATGAAGTGGCAAATACCGCAGATTGACCTGACGTCTGCGCGGCGGCGTCCGTGCCGTTGCGGTACCCTCAGTGCTCTGTCGATCCCGCCCAGAAACGCCGCGTGGCAGCGGCACGACACGACCCAGGACCGCTCCTCGCTGACCTGGGTTTCTGCACATTTTCAGGGCGATGAACGGCGGCGCACATGACGGTCGGCCTGAGAAACAAGGAGCGGATGCGTGGAGATCGAGATCGGACGAGGCAAGAAGGGTCGTCGAGCCTATGGTTTGGACGAGATCGCAATCGTTCCGAGTCGGCGGACCCGCGATCCCGAGGATGTCGATCTGTCGTGGCGGATCGGCGGCCATACGTTCGATCTGCCGCTTCTGGCGTCCGCGATGGACGGCGTCGTCGACGTCAACACCGCGACCAAGCTCGGCAAGCTTGGCGGTCTCGGGGTCCTGAACCTCGAGGGCATCCAGGTGCGCTATGAGGACGCTGACGCCGAGCTGGAGCGGATCTCGAAGATGGAGCCCGCCGCGGCGACGCGCGGACTGCAGGAGATCTACCGGCAGCCGATCGATCCCGAACTCGTGGCCGAGCGGGTGCGCCAACTCAAGGCCAACGGCATCGTCGTCGCAGGGTCGCTGACCCCGCAGCGAGTGCGCGACTACATCTCGCCCGCCATCGACGCGGGCCTGGACATCCTGGTGATCCAGGGCACCGTCGTGAGCGCGGAGCACGTCTCCACCGTGGTCGAGCCGCTCGACCTGAAGCAGTTCATCTCCGAGCTGCCGATCCCCGCGATCGTCGGCGGCTGCGCCTCCTTCCAGGCCGCCCTGCACCTGATGCGCACCGGCGCGGTTGGCGTGCTCGTGGGCGTCGGGCCCGGCGCGGCCTGTACCACCCGCCAGGTCATCGGGGTCGGTGTGCCGCAGGCGACCGCGATCGCCGACGCGGCGGGCGCCCGCATGCAGCACCTGCTTGAGACCGGCCAGTATGTCAGCGTGATCGCCGACGGCGGCATGAGCTACGGCGGCGACCTCGCGAAGGCGATCGCCTGCGGGGCGGACGCGTGCATGATCGGCTCGCCGCTGGCCAAGGCGAGCGAGGCGCCTGGGCGCGGCTTTCACTGGGGCATGGCGACCTTCCACCCGAGCCTGCCGCGCGGCACCCGCGTTAAGACGAGCACGATCGGGACGCTTGAGCAAATTATCGCGGGTCCGGCCCACGAGAACGACGGCACGCTTAACCTGAGCGGCGGCCTGCGCACCGCGATGGCGACCTGCGGGTACGACTCCATCCAAAGCTTCCAGAAGTGCGAGGTGATGGTTGCCCCCGCACTGCGCAGCGAAGGCAAGAAATTGCAGCAGGCGCAGTCTGTGGGGATGGGGTAAGTGGCGACGAGCAGTCCGAGTCTGGACCCGGAGCTCGCCCGTGCCGTCCCCGGAGGTGTTCTGGTCGTCGATTTCGGCGCCCAGTACGCCCAGCTGATTGCCCGCCGTATCCGCGAGTGCCGGGTGTTCTCGGCCGTCGTCCCGCACGACATCCCGCCCGAACAGATCGCGGCCCTGCACCCCAAGGGCCTGGTGCTCTCGGGCGGGCCGGCCTCGGTGTACGAGCCCGGCGCACCCGCGCTGAACCCGCAGCTGCTCGCGCTGGGCGTACCGGTGTTGGGCATCTGCTATGGCATGCAGAGCATGGCCCAGGTGCTCGGCGGCGAGGTCGCCCGGACCGGCGCGGCCGAATTCGGCAAGACCGAGCTCGAGGTCGTCGGCCGCGCGGGGCTGCTGCGCGACGTCCCCATGGAACAGTGCTGGATGAGCCACCGCGACGCCGTCGTGGCGGTACCGCCGGGCTTCGACGCGACGGCCCGGACCGCGCATGCGCCGGTCGCCGCGATGGAGGATCGCGCCCGCGGACTGTTCGGGGTGCAGTTCCACCCGGAGGTCGTGCACACGCCCTTCGGTACCGACCTGCTCAAAGCGTTCTTGTTCGACGGCTGCGGCTGCGCTCCGACGTGGACGCCCGTGCAGGTCATCGAGGACCAGGTTGCGCGGATCCGCGCACAGGTCGGCGATGAGCGGGTGATCTGTGCGCTGTCGGGCGGTGTCGATTCCGCGGTGGCGGCGCTCTTGGTGCACCGCGCGATCGGGGACCGGCTGACGTGCATCTTCGTGGACCACGGCATGCTGCGCATGAACGAGGGCGAGCAGGTCGAGGAGGCCTTCGGACACTACTTCCACGTGCCGTTGGTCCATGTGCGCGCCCAAGAGCACTTCCTCGCCGCGCTTGTCGGCGTGAGCGAGCCGGAGGAAAAGCGCAAGATCGTCGGCCGTGAGTTCATTCGGACGTTTGAGCACGAGGCTGGCAAGCTCGGCGGCGTGCGGTTTCTCGTGCAGGGCACCCTCTATTCGGATGTCATCGAGTCCGGGTCACGCGACGCGTCCAAGATCAAGAGCCACCACAACGTCGGCGGCCTGCCCGACGACATCTCGGTCGAGCTCGTCGAGCCGCTGCGCCAGCTGTTCAAGGACGAAGTGCGGGTCGTCGGCGAAGAACTCGGCCTGCCGGAACGCATGGTCTGGCGCCAGCCATTCCCCGGGCCGGGACTGGCGATCCGGATCATCGGCGAGGTGACCGCCGAGCGCTTGGCGATCCTGCGCCAGGCGGACTTCGTCCTGCAGGAGGAGATCCGTCGGGCCGGGCTCTACCGGGAGCTCTGGCAGAGCTTCGCCGTGCTGCCGGCCGTCAAGAGCGTCGGCGTGCAGGGTGACGAGCGCACCTACGCGTATCCGATCGTGATCCGCGCGGTCACGTCCGACGACGCGATGACCGCCGACTGGGCGCGCCTGCCGCATGAGCTGCTCGAGCAGATCAGCAATCGCATCATCAACGAAGTGCCCGGCGTGAACCGGGTCGTGCTCGACATCACCTCCAAGCCGCCCGGGACGATCGAGTGGGAGTGAGCCCCGCGCGCTAGTTGCCGCTGTGCGCGTGCGAGGGCGAGGCGGATGGCCGCGCCCACCCGCGCACCTCGACGTAGCCGTGGGCGCGGGTGATGGCAAAGGTGCCGTCCCCAGGGGATTCAAGGAAGCGCGCCAGCTGCTCGAGCTGGCCGCGGTTGAGATGGTGAGCGATGCGATCGATCGCCGGCACCGGAGGTCGCGTCTCGGGGGTCGCAAGCGCGAACACCGGTGTCTCCGCGGACCGCGGGCGGGGCGCGACGCGGCTCGGGGCCCAGACCTTGCGGCTTTGGGTGTGGTGCCAGCAGTAGGGGCTACCGCGATACGTCGACTGCTGACAGCGGCGGCCGTGGGCCGCGATGGCGATACAGCGATTCACCGAACTCGATGACATGGCAACCGTGCCTCGTAGATAACGGGCGCAACGGATGCAGGAACGCGCGCTGCGCCTTTCCGTGTTGCGGGGTATTACACAGCTACGATCGGACGTCAGCGCACGCCAACGCGGAGCGGATCGCTCATCCTGCCAGGAGCCCGTCCATGCATGGACCCATCGCGTCCGGCCGCGTGCCGGTCAACGGCATCGAGATCTACTGGGAGTCGCGCGGCGGCGGCGCTACGCCGCTCATCGTCGCGCACGGGGGCTTCGGTACGGCCGGGACGCTCGCCCGGCTGTCGGGGCCGCTGAGCGAGCGTCGGCGCGTGATCGGCATCGAGCTGCAGGGGCACGGACACACCCCGGATGCCGATCGCCCGCTGCGCTATGAGTCGCTGGGCGACGACATCGCGGGCCTGCTCGATGCGCTCGACATCGCCGAGGCGGATCTGCTCGGCTACTCCTTCGGCGCCGGGGCGTGCCTGCGGGCGGCAATCCAGCATCCACAGCGCGTCCGGCGTCTGGTGGTCATCGCATTTCCATGCCGTCGGGATGGCTGGCTACCCGACGTGGCTGCCCAGATGGCCCGCTTCGACGAGGCCACCCCCGGCATGCTCCGCCAGACGCCGGTCTACGACGCCTGGCGCGCGGTCGCGCCGGACCCGGAGGCGTTTGACGGGGTGGTGGGGAAGATGGGCGACCTGCTGCGCCGAGCGTTTGATTGGTCCGCGCAGGTCCGCGAGCTGCCGATGCCCGTCATGGTGGTCGCCGCCGACGCCGACAGCATTGTGCGCGCGCATGCCGCGGAGTTCTTCGGGCTGCTCGGCGGCGGGCGGCACGACGCCGGCTGGGACGGGTCACAGCGGCCGGCGTCGCGGCTGGCGATCCTGCCTGGCAGGACCCATTACGACGTTTGGTCGGCGCCCGAGTTGCCGGGCGTCGTCGACGCGTTCCTCGCCGCGGGAACCGGCCGCGGGGCCAATGCCGGGGTGTCGTCGTCGGGCTGAGGCGGGTTGCCGGCCCGTGCGGGTTGCGCCGACGGCGCCATTCTCGTAATCTCCGCGGTCGGCCCAGAGGGTGGGGTCGGCTGCCGCATTGCCATTATCCGGAGGGACGCGGACCACCGTGAAGACCGTGAGCGCCAAGCCTGGAACCGTCGACCGCCAGTGGTGGATCGTCGATGCGGACGGCCAGAACCTTGGGCGTCTGTCCACCTCGATCGCCGAAACGCTGCGCGGCAAGCGCTCGCCGTGGTTCACGAACCACGTCGACACCGGCGACTTCGTGGTGGTCGTGAACGCGGAGCGCGTCGCCGTCACCGGGCAGAAGCTGCGCGACAAGCGCTACTACCGGCATACCGGCTACCCGGGCGGCATCCGCAGCCGCACGCTCGCCGAGCAACTTGCCGTGGGTCCGGAGGAGGTCATCCGCAAAGCCGTCCGCGGGATGCTTCCCAAGAACCGGCTCGGCCGCAAGCAGCTGACCAAGCTGAAGGTGTACGCCGGTCCCGACCACCCGCACGCCGCCCAGAACCCGCAGCCCCTCCGAATTGAGCGTAAGGCAGAGGTCCCCGCATGAAGACTGATCAGCTCGGCCGATTCATCGCCACCGGCAAGCGTAAGACCTCCGTCGCCCGCGTGATCCTCGCCCCTGGCGAAGGCCGCATCGTGTGCAACGGCCGACCGGCCGAGGAGTACTTCGGCCGCCGCGTGCTGGTGACCAACGCGCTCAAGCCGCTCGTGACGACCGGCACCCTGGGCCAGTTCGACGTGATCGCTCGCCTTGACGGCGGGGGCCCGTCTGGGCAGTCCGGCGCGCTACGCCACGGAATCGCCCGGGCGCTGTGCGTGGTCGACATCGAACTCCGCCCCGACCTCAAGCGCGAGGGCCTGCTGACGCGCGACGCGCGTGAGAAGGAGCGCAAGAAGGCCGGTCTCAAGGGCGCCCGCAAGCGGCCGCAGTTCTCCAAGCGCTAGTCCGCAGGCGGGCATGAGCGCCCAAGCTGCGCGCAGGCTGTTCGGTACGGACGGCGTTCGCGGCGTCGCCAATCGTGAGCTGACGCCCGAGCTCGCGCTCGAGATCGGCCGCGCCCTCGGAACGGGGCTCGCCGGGCATCGGCGGGTCGTGATCGGACGCGACACCCGCCGCAGCGGCCCGATGCTCGAGTCCGCGCTCGCGTCGGGTCTGGCCGCGGCCGGCGTCGACGTGCTGTTGGTCGGTGTGCTGCCGACGCCGGCGATCGCCGAGACGGTGCCCGCGTTGGGCGCCGCGGCCGGTGCGGTAATCAGCGCATCCCACAACCCGTTCGCCGACAACGGCATCAAGCTGATCGGCCCCGACGGCTTCAAGCTCGCCGACGCCGATGAGGCTGAGGTCGAGCGCCGCATGGCCGACCCGAGCGGAATCGAGCGTCCGACCGGTGCCGCTCTGGGCGACATCGTCGACGTCAAGGACGCGGCCGAGCGGTACATCACGCGCCTTTTGGAACGCTTCCCGACCTCGCTCGAGGGCATCTCGGTCGTCGTGGACTGCGCCAACGGCGCCACGTCGGTGACGGCGCCCGCTGCGCTGCGGCGCCTCGGCGCCCGCGTGTCGGTCATCAACGCAACGCCCGACGGCACCAACATCAACGCTGGCTGCGGCTCGACGCACCCCGGGGCGCTGCAGGCGGCCGTCCGGGGAGCCGGGTACCAGCTCGGGTTTGCCTTCGACGGCGACGGGGATCGCGTGCTGGCGGTCGACCACAGCGGCGAATTGGTCGACGGGGACCAAATCCTGGCGATCCTTGCGCTGGACCTGCAAGCACGCGGTGAGTTGCCCGGCGACGCGGTCGTGACGACGACGATGACCAACCTTGGCTTCCGTCGGGCGATGGCCGAGCGCGGGATCGAGGTCCGCTGGACCGACGTCGGCGACCGCTACGTGCTGGCTGAGATGCTCGACGGCGGATTTGTGCTCGGCGGCGAGCAGAGTGGGCACCTGATCAACCTGCGCAGCGGCCCGACCGGCGACGGCCTGGCCACTGCGCTCATGGTGCTGGACGCCATGGTGGCGTCCGGGCAAACGCTGGCCGAGGCGGGTACGGTAATGCAGCGCCTGCCGCAAAAGCTCGTCGGAATTCGCTGTTCTCGTAAAGACGAGCTCGCAGGTGCCGAAGAGATATGGGACGAAGTTCGCGCGTTTGACGCCGCGTTCGGAGAAGATGGTCGCGTCGTCGTGCGTGCAAGCGGAACGGAGCCCCTCGTTCGCGTGATGGTCGAGGCGCCAGGAAGCAAGGATTGCGACATTTGGTGTACGCGGATTGCGGACGTGGTCGAGCGCGTGCTCGGTGATGCCGCTCCGCAGTCCTGATCGCACCATCCGGAGGCAAACATGTGCGGCATCATCGGCTACGTCGGCGGGCGTCCCTGCCAGGAGTTGATCGTTCAAGGCCTGGAGCGGCTCGAGTACCGCGGCTATGACTCTGCGGGGTTCGCGCTCCTGGACGAGCCAGGCAACGGCTTTGCGCTCGTGCGTGCCGTCGGCAACCTGAGCAAGCTGCGGGCCGCCAGCGCGGGTCTCAACGGAGCGTCGGCGGCCACGACGGGTCTCGGGCACACTCGCTGGGCGACCCACGGCCGCGTGACCGAAGCCAACGCCCACCCGCACCTGTCCGGCGACGGGCGCGTCGCCGTCGTGATGAACGGAATCATTGAGAACTACATGGAGCTGCGCCGCGAGCTGCAGGACGCCGGCGTGGTGTTTCACTCCGAGACCGACACCGAGGTGCTGCCGCACCTGATCGCCGGCGCGTACCAGGGCGACCTGGTCGACGCCGTCCGGGCGGTCATTCCGAAGATCATCGGCCACTACGCGTTCGTGGTGGCGCACGCCGACGAGCCCGGACGCCTGGTTGGGACCCGCTATGAGTGCCCGCTGGTCGTGGGCGTCGGCGATCACGAGGCGTTTCTCGCCTCAGCGATCCCCGCGTTCCTGCACGAGACCCGCGAGATCATGACCATCGACGACGGCGAGATCGTGGTGCTCGACGCCGACGGCGCGCATGTGCTGGCGGCCGACGGAGCGCCCGCCCCGCGCTCCGTCGAGCGCGTGGAGTGGGACGAGGACGCCGCCGAGAAGGGCGGCTACGACACGTTCATGCTCAAGGAGATCCACGAGCAGCCGGCCGCGCTGTGGGACACCATCGGCGACCGCCTGCGCGGTGACGGCTCCGTGGTGATCGACGAGCTCGGGCTCGACGATGCGTCGCTGGCGCGGGTCGAGCGTATTCATATCGTTGCCTGTGGCACCTCCTACCACGCCGGGCTGATCGGCCGGTATCTGATCGAGGACTGGGCGCGGGTGCCCGTGCACATCGAGGTGGCGTCCGAGTACCGATACCGCACTTGCCTGGCTGGCCCCGGCGACCTGGTGATCGGGATCACGCAGTCCGGCGAGACCGCCGACACCCTGGCGGCGATGCGCGTGGCGCGTGAGCGTGGCGCCCACGTGGTGGCGCTGACGAACATCATGGGCTCTCAGGCCACACGCGACGCCGACGGCGCGCTCTACACGCGGGCCGGCCTCGAGATCGGCGTCGCCGCCACGAAGACCCACACCGCTCAGGTGATGGCACTCGCACTCCTTGCGCTGAAGCTCGGGCGGCTCAAGTGGGCGCTGACCGAGGCCGGCGCGACCGATCTGGCTGAGGACCTGCGGCGCGTACCGGACCTGATCGAGGCGTACCTGGCGTCCGACGCGCCCGCCAAGGTCGCCGACGTCGCACGCCGGTACCGCGACCGCGAGTTCTTCTTGTATCTCGGCCGCCACGTGGGCGTGCCGGTGTGCTTCGAGGGCGCGCTCAAGCTCAAAGAGATCAGCTACATCCCCACCGAGGCCTATCCGGCCGGTGAGATGAAGCACGGACCGATCGCGCTCCTGGACGAGGGCTCGCCGGTGGTCGTCGTGGCGCCGGACGGCCACGTCTTCGACAAGGTCATCTCCAACATCCAGGAGGTCAAGGCCCGGGGCGCGCGAGTCATCGCCGTCGCCACGCAGGGCAACCGCGAGATCGCCCAGCACGTCGACGACGTGCTGTGGACCCCCAAGACGCCGGCGCTCCTGTCGGCGCTGACGACCGTCGTGCCGCTACAGCTGTTTGCCTACGAGATCGCCACGGCCCGCGGGCTCAACGTCGACCAGCCGCGCAACCTCGCCAAGACCGTCACCGTCGAGTAGCGGGCCGTCATGGCCGTGATCGGTGTCGGCATCGACTTGATCGACATCGACCGGATCGCGCGAGCACTCGAACGTCGGCCGCGCTTTGCCGAGCGGTGCTTTACCGACCGCGAGGCGGCCTACTGCCGGTCCAGGGCATTTCCGGCCCAGCACTTCGCCGCCCGGTTCGCGGCCAAGGAGGCGGTCGGCAAGGCGCTGGGAATCGGGATGACGCGCTGGCGGGAGGTTGAGGTCGTGCGCGCCGGCGGGCCCCCGCACGTCGCGTTGACCGGGCGCTATGCGCGCCGCGCCGAGGATCTCGGGGTCACGGGAATCACGCTGTCGCTGACTCACAGCCGGGGCATGGCCGCCGCCGTCGCCGTCGCCGAAGCCGGCGATGCGCGCTGATTGCGAGGTTCGCCCGCCCTCGTCGTAGGATGGTGCTGTGCCGACCGCTCGTTCCCGCATCCCCCCACCGTTCGCCGGACTGACGCCGCTCTTTGCCGCCGCCGCGCTCCGTGAGGCCGACCAAGAGACCTCGCGGCGGTTCGGCCTGCCGGCGATCGTGTTGATGGAGCGCGCGGGCCTCGAGAGCGCACGAGCGATTCTGGCGCGTTGGCCCGACGCGCGGCACGCGATCGTGCTCGTCGGCACCGGCAACAACGGCGGCGACGGCATGGTCGTTGCCCGGCATCTCGCCGAGGCAGGGTGGCGGGTGCAGCTCGTCTCGGACGATGGTGACGCGCCCACCACACCCGATGCGCAGACCATGAGCAACGTCGCGCTCGCGCTGGGCATCGCCCTCGAGCCCTTCGACCCCGGTGCCCATCGATCCGGCGGTGCGGTGCTCGTCGACGCCCTGCTCGGGACCGGGACCCGTGGCGCGCCGCGCGCACCCCTGGACGCGATGATCGACTGGGCCCGGGACTGGCCAGGCCCGGTCGTCGCGCTCGATGTGCCCAGCGGCGTCGACGCGGACGCCGGGCACGTCGATGGTGCCTGCATCGACGCGGACCTGACCGTGACCTATCACGGCGACAAGCCGGGCCTGCGCATCGCGCCCGGGCGCGCACACGCCGGCGAGGTCCTGGTCGTTGACATCGGCATCCCGAGTGCCGTGCGGGCCGATGCCCTGGCGTGGCTGGCTGGTCCGGCGACCGCCGCGCAGATCCCGGCCAAGGCGGCGGCGGGGGAGAAGTACGGGGCCGGGTCGGTCCTGGTCGTCGCCGGGGCGCCGGGGCTCACCGGGGCCGGGGTGCTGTGCGCCCAGGCGGGGCTGCGGGCCGGAGCCGGGCTGGTCGTCGCGGCCGTTCCGGCACGCGTTCAACCGCTGATGGCGCCGATGATGCGCGAGGTGATGTGCGCACCCATGATCGACCTGGACGGCTGCTTTGCCCAGGGGTCGGTGCCGGAGATCATCACGCAGGCCGCCCGGACCAGCGCCGTCGCGCTCGGCCCGGGTATCGGACGCAACCCGGCAACCACCGATGCGGTGCTTGGCGTGCTTGCGGCCGTGGGCCAGCCGATGGTCATCGACGCCGACGGTCTGTGGCATCTGGCGGGACGCCTCGAGGCCGTGCGCGCGCGGAGCGCTGCGACGGTGCTCACCCCGCATGCGGGTGAGGCGGCCCGCCTGCTCGGCTGCGAGCGCACGGATGTCGAACATGATCGGCTCGGATCCGCTCATGCCCTTTGTGAGGCCAGCGGGGCGACGGTCGTCCTCAAAGGACCCGGCACCGTCGTGTGCACTCCCGCGGGCGGCGTCTTCATCGCGCAGGGCGGCGGCCCCGAGCTCTCGACCGCAGGGTCCGGCGACGTGCTGACCGGCATCACCGCCGCGGCCCTCGCCAAGGGGCTCGATGCGGGGCACGCGGCGATCGCCGCAGTCTGCGCACACGCGATCGCCGGAACCCGGACGGGGCACGCCGACGGCACGGTCGCCGGCGACCTCATCGAGGCGCTGCCCGGGGCGATCGCCCACGCGCGGACCCTCGCAGGCGGGGAGCGGCAGTGATCGGGACGATCGAGCGCGCCCATGCGCGCATCGATCTTGCTGCCCTCGCCAACAACGTGCGCCGGGTCGTCGCGGCGGCCGGGTCGGCGACGGTCATCGCCGTCGTCAAAGCCGACGCCTACGGGCACGGTGCGGTGTCGTGCAGCCGCGTGGCCATTCACGCGGGCGCAACCGCGCTGGCGGTCCACACCGTCGCGGAGGCCGAGCAGCTGCGGATGCACGGCCTGACCGCCCCGATCCTCGTGATGGGCCCGCTCAGCGGCGAGGAGTGGATCCGGGCGGCCGAGGCCGGCGTGGAGATCGTGGCCTGGACGCCGGGGGGGATCTACGCGGCGGTCGAGTCCGGTGCCATCGGCGTGCATCTCGAGCTCGATTCCGGCATGGGCCGGCTGGGCGCGCGCCCGAACGAGATCCCCGGGCTGTCCGAGGCGGCGATCGCGACTCGGGCCAACGTTGTGGGGATCATGACCCACTTCGCCACCGCGGACGACCGGGACGGGGATGAGGCCGGCTTCTTTAGGGAGCAGCTCGTGCGGTTTCGGGCCGCCGCGGCCGGTCTCAAGGAGCGCTTTCCCGATGCGCGGGTGCACGCGGCGAACTCGGCTGCGACCTTCCGTGACCCGCGGGCGGCGTTTGACATGGTCCGCTGTGGGATCGCGCTCTACGGGTGCTCGCCGTTCCACGAGGATCCCGCGGCGCTCGGGCTTGTGCCGGTCATGAGCGTGGTGTCCCACATCGCCATGGTCAAGACCATCCGCTCGCGCGACAGCGTCGGCTACGGGCGCACCTGGCGCGCCCAGCGGGGCACGCGTCTCGGCCTCGTGCCGGTAGGCTACGCCGACGGCTACGCCCGGGCCCTCGGCAACAACGCCGACGTGCTCGTCGACGGGCGGCGGGTCGCGGTGGTCGGGGCGGTCTCAATGGACCAGCTGACCGTCGACCTCGGGCCGGAGAGCACCGACCCCGTCGGTGCGCCGGTGGTCCTGCTCGGCGGGACCGATGCCGATCGCATCACGGCCGAGGAGCTCGCGCGGCGTCGGGGCACGATCAACTACGAGGTGACGTGCGGGATCAGCCAGCGCCTGCCGCGGGTGTACGTGGGGTGAGCGCCGAGGGCCTGCGCGCTCCGCTGACGGCCGTGGGCGATGACGCGTGGATCGTCGGCGGCGGCCTGCGCGATGCCCTGTTGGGCCGTCCGGTCGCCGACGTGGACATCGCGATCGCAGGCGATGCCGCGGCGGCCGCCGCGCGCGTGGCGCGGGCTCACCGGGCGCGTCGGTTTCCGTTGTCGGCGGCGTTCGGGGCCTGGAGGCTGTCGGGCGGGACACTGCCCATGCAGGTCGACATCACCCCGATCCAGGGCGGGAGCCTGGCCGCGGACCTGGCCCTGCGGGACCTGACGGTCAATGCCATCGCGCTGCCGGTCACCGGCGAGCCGGCGCTCGTCGATCCGCATGGCGGGCAGGCGGACCTGGCGGCGCGCCGGCTGCGCGCCGTCGGCGCAGGCGCCTTCGCGGCCGACCCCGTCCGGATTCTGCGGGCCGCGCGCCTCGCCGAGCAACTCGGCTTCGCGATCGAGCCGGCCACCGCAGGCTGGGCGGCCGCCGCGACGCCGGCGCTCTGGTCCAAGGCCGCCGAGCGGCTCCGCGACGAGCTGTACCGGATGATGAGCCTGCCGCGGGCCTGGCGTGCGTTTGAGGGCCTCGACGGGCTCGGTGCGCTCGGTGTGCTGGTTCCCCAGCTTGAGCAGGCACGGGGCCTCGGTCAGAGCGAGTACCACCACAAGGACGTGCTCGGCCACACCCTCGAGGTCGTGGAGCACTGCTGCGCGCTGCGGGCGGACCCGGGCGCGGTCTTCCGCTCCGATGGACCGGCGATCGCGGGGGTCCTCGGCGAGGCCGTCGGCGACGGCCTGACCCGCGGCCAGGTGCTGGCGTTGTCGGCCCTGCTGCACGACATGGCCAAGCCGGCGACGCGCGGCCAGCTGCCCAATGGCCGCGTCACGTTTTTCGAGCACGATCGCCTCGGCGCCCGGATGGCCGATCACCTCGCCCTGCGGTTGCACACTGCCACGCGCGTGCGCGAGATCGTCGTCACGTGTGTCGCCGAGCACCTCCAGTTAGGGTTTCTGGTGCATCGGCAGCCGCTGTCGCTGCGGCGCATCGACGCGTACCTGCGCGGCACCGAACCCGCCCCCGTCGAAGTGATCCTGCTCACCGTCGCCGATCGCCTGGCGACCCGCGGGCCGCGATCGGACGAGATCCAGATCACGCGTCACCTGGAGCTCGCCCGCCAGATCATGCACGCCCACCTTGAACTGCGTGCGCGTGAGCCGATCACCTCGCCGATTCCCGGGGATGTCCTGGCCGCGCGGCTCGGGCGCGCACCGGGTCCGTGGCTCGGCGAGGTCCTTGCCGAGATCCGCGCGGCGCAGCTGGGCGGCCCCATCAGCGAGCGACGGGCGATGCGCGTGGCCGAGCGGTGGGTGCTGGCGCACCCCGACACGCGGGCATCCGCCTGATCCTCGCGCCCGGCCCGAGGCCGGCGCCGGATGCCTCGCGTGCCCGGTCCGGATACCGGTAATGTGGCGGTGATGGTGCGACTGACACGGATCTACACCCGGCTGGGCGACGGCGGCGACACGCATCTGGGTGACCTGAGCCGCGTCCGGAAGACCCATGCCCGCGTCTGCGCCTACGGCGACGTCGACGAGACCAACAGCGCAATCGGCGTGGCGCGGGCGCAGGGGCTGCCCGCCGGGTTCGATGGCTGGCTGGAGGTCGTCCAGAACGACCTGTTCGACCTGGGCGCGGAGCTGTCGATGCCGGAGCCGCCTGACCCCGCCGGACCGCCGCGCCTGCAGATCACCGCGGCGCACGTCACCCAACTCGAGCAGTGGTGCGACACGGCCAACGACCGGCTGGAGCCGCTGGCGAGCTTCGTGCTGCCGGGCGGCACACCGGGTGCTGCGGCGCTGCATCTGGCGCGCACGATCTGCCGCCGCGCCGAGCGGGCGGTAATCGCCCTGGCCGATCTCGAACCGGTCAGCCCGGAGGCGGTGCGCTACCTGAACCGGCTCTCAGACCTGCTGTTCATCCTCGCGCGCGCCTGCAATGCCGACGCCGATGGGGACGTGCTCTGGCGCCCAGGGGGCCACGCCCACTAGTAGCGCCGCGCCGTGGCATAGCTGGCGCGCCAGGGAGTGTCATACAGCGAGGCGATCCGGACCAGCTGGCCGGGACCTGGGGCGTGAATGAACTCACCGCCGCCCAGGTAGATGCCGACGTGGTCGATCGTGCCGGACCCATCGGCAAAGAAGACCGCATCGCCGGCGCGCAGTCCCGACAGCGGTTCGGCCGTACCCGCGGCGGCCAGACCCGCCAGCGTTCCTGGCAGGGCGACGCCCTGGTCCTGATAGACCGACTGGACGAACTGGACATCGTCGAGCCCGTCCGGGCTGTCGGCCGAGTTTGGCACCCCCAGCAGCCCGAGTGCCGTCTGCGCCGCCGCCGGGCCCTCAGTGCCCGGTGCGGGCACCGTCGGGGTCAGCGAGACCAGCTGCGAGGATCCGGAGGTCATCACGGCGCCGTTGGGATTGCCGCCGAGGTCGGCGTAGTAGCGGTCGACGTTCGCTTGCCAGTTGCTGTTGAGATTGAGCGGGTCGTTGGCGACGCCCAGCGGAGCCCACCGTGACTGGATCTCAGCGATCGTGACCAGGCCGGCGCCCCGGTACAGATTGCCACCGAGCGTGTTGGCAGCGGTCTGGATCGCCGCGCTCCAGCTGGGGAAGCGCAGGTTTGGCCCCAGCCCGAAGGGGTTGTGGATCGCCTGCGAGGGGCCGTAGGTGGCGAAGGACGTCTCCGCGCCGCTGATCGCGACCAACAGGCGGGGATCGACGCCGACGGACTCCGCGTCGGCGACAAACACCGCGCCAAGCCCCGTCAGCGGACTCAGCTGGCTTTGCAGGAACCCGTCGATCGACGCGGCGGCCGGTCCGGGCGCCGGCAGACTCGCGCCGGCCAGCGCCGCGAGCACGGGCGGCGTCGTCGAGGCGTCGAGCGCGAGTGAGGACGCGCCGGCGGCCTGGCTGGCCTGAGCCTGTGCAGCGATGAGTTGGTTGAGACGGCGCTGCTGACCCGCCAAGCGCGCGATGAGCACGGTCTTGCGCACCTGCAGCCGCGATTGCTGGTCGTTCAGGGACGCGATCGTTGCCGCGTCCGACGCGATAAACAGCTCGTTGCGGACCAGCGCGAGCGTGGCGGAGGCAGCGTCGATCAGGTCCTGGGTCGCCAGGACGTCGGCCTGGGCGGCTTGGACCGTCAGCGTTGGCGTCACGGAGGCGGGCCCTGGTGACGTCCCGGCTCCCAGGGCCGGCCCCGCCGCGAGCGCCGGTCCAGCCAGTACGGCGGCCGCGACGGCGACGGCGATCCGCGGCGACCTGTAGCGATGCGTGCCCATACACCTTGCGTATCGCCAGATCGCAGCCGAGGCTTGAGGCCCCCAAGAGCGCTGGACCTGGGGAGTACGCTGGGCGCATGCCGACAGCCGTGCTGATCGCAGACACCGGCGATGCGCGCGATGCGGTCGGGCTGTATCTGGCGGCGCGCGGGTGGACGACGGTCCCGCTGATCCCGCAGCCGCGGGAGGTGCAACAGGCCGTCGCCGCGCTCGCCCCGGAGCTCGTGGCGATCGACTTCCGGGGCCGTGCTGCCGACGCGGTCGCGTGCTTGCGCGTGCTCGAGCACGGACCGGTTCCGGTCTACCTCTTTCATGCCCCCGACGGGCTCGAGTCACCGGGCCCGCACGTCGTGCGCGCCGTGGGTCCTACGGACGTGCCGAGCGCGCCAGGACGGCCGGCGCACCCCCATGAGCGTTAAGGCCGGACCGCTCCGTCGGGCGCACCCATCGACGACAGCGAGGAGTACTCGACGCTCGCTCCCGTGTGCGGTGCCTGGATCACCGTGCCGCCGCCGACGTACATCACCTCGTGGGAGAGCCCGTAGTAGAAGATGATGTCGCCCGGCTGCAGGTCGCTCATCGACACCTTCGGGAGCATGTCGTATTGGGCCACGGTGTAGTGCGGCAGGTAGATGCCGACCTGTGCGTAGGCGTAGGCGACGAGGCCAGAGCAGTCGAAGCCGGACGGTGACTCGCCGCCCCAGACATACGGGACGCCGATGTAGCGCTCGGCCACGGCCACGGCCTCGGCATTCCGGGAGCCGCCCGACGGGACGCTCACCGGCGCGGTGCCGCCGCCTGAGGACGAGCCGCCGCCGACCGGCGAGCCCTGGGCGGCCGCGGTCTGTTGGACGACCGCACTCTGCTGGGCCGCTCGGGCGGCTGCGGCCTGCGCGGCGGCTGCCGCCGCTGCGGCTGCCTGCTGGGCCGCGATTTCCTGGCGCAGGTTGGCCTGCGCGTTGGCCAGGACCGTCTTCTGCTGGCTGAGCAGGGCGAGCACCTTGCCCTTTTCCTGCTGGGCCGCGGCGACCTGCTGGGTCGCGGTCTGCTGCGCAACAAAGAGCTGAGTCCTGGCCGTCTTGAGGTTGTCGAGGGTGGTGCGCACGCCCTTGACGACCGCACCGTCCTCATTGCCGATGTGCTCGACGAGGCTCTCGGTGTCGACCATCGAGGTGATGTTGCCGGTGGCCAGCAGCACCTGCACGGCGTTCGGCTGGGGGTTCGCGTAGAGCTCACGCAGGCGTGTCGCGAGGACGCCTTCGGAGACGTTCAGCTGAGCGGTGTTCGTCACAATCGCTTCGGTGTTCTCCGAGATCTGCTGCTTGGCAGTCTGGAGACGCCACATCGCACCGTCGTAGTTGTTGACGGCGGCATCAGCTTGGTAGTTGATGCTGTTGAGCTGATTCTCCAGCTGGGCGATCTGCGCCTTCTGGCCCTGGATCGTGGACGGCTGGCCAAGGGTCGCCACCGGGACGATCAAGCCAGCTCCGAGACCTGCAAGACCTGCAAGTGCGGCGCGACGCCGGGTCAGGATTGCGCGACCAGAAAGGATAAGCGCGATTCCTTGCTCGAGAGCGGGACCGGCCGATCGTGCGTACGACCGACCGGGGGCAAGCTACCAACACTCAAGCGAAGGTCAAGCTGTTAAACCTGACGAACTGGACGTTTCACACCGTTCACATCTCGGCTGCGGCGCACACAGGCGCCGCTGTCCATAACCCCTGCATCTGCCGCGGTGTCGCCGAGATCGATCGTGGGTAGTGGGATTCAAGGAGTTTTGCGCGCGGGCGCGTCGTGCGCGGGCGCGCGAGGAACCGACGGCGTTACGCTGAGAACGTTAAGACTTCGCAAACAAATAGTTCTGTGACGTGAAATGACAATCTCGGGCAAACGCGGCGTTAAGGGGAATTCGATGAACGACGCAGGTCAGACGGTGCGGCTGGACGTGTTCTCCGACGTCGCGTGCCCGTGGTGCTTTGTCGGCTTTCGCAACCTGCAGCGGGCGCGCGCCGACTGGGACGGGCCGCCGCTCGACATCCACTGGCGTGCATTCCAGTTGGCCCCGGAGAATCCGCCACGAGGAATTCCTTTCGGGGCGCTGGTCGAGACCAAGTTCGGCGGACCGGAACGGTACGCGCAGATCACTGCCCGGCTGGTGGCGGTTGGGGCGGAGGCGGGGATCGCGTTTGCGATGGACCGGATCGCGGTCAGCCCGAATACCCGCCTGGCGCACACGGTGATCGCGGCGGCACGGTCGACCGGGCAGACGGAGGCCGTGGTCGAGGCGCTGTTTACTGGGTACTTCTGCGACGGCGTCGACATCACCGACCCCGCCGCGCTCATCGAGTTGTTGCGCGCCCATGACGCAGATCGCGACCCAGCGGGCCTCGTGGCCGCCGCCGAGTCCGGAGAACTCGACGCGAGCGTCGACGCCGACCTGGCCATCGGCGCTGAGATCGGCGTGCGGGCCGTACCAGTGTTCATCGCCGAGGGCATCCGGGGAATCGTTGGTGCGCATCCGCCCGAGGCGCTGCGCCAGCTCGTGCTCGGCGAGTTCGGGTCGAACTGACCGCACGTGCCGCCCGGGCTACTCCGGGCGCGGGAGCCGAGCGGCCTTGCGCTCCTGCTCGCGTTCGATCGCTTCCTCGAAGCGGCGCAGGATGTCCTCGGGCACCGGGCCGTCGGGGATCTCGTCGGGCGCTGTCGCCGCAGCTGGTGCGACCGGGTCCTCGGTCACGTCGGCCACATCGCCGGCGGCCGGGGGGATGGCGGTCGGCTGCGGACCCGGATCGGCGGGCGCCGGCGCCTCGAGGTCCGCGGCCCGGATGATCGGGTGTGTGCGGCCAGGGTCGGTCGTGGACTCGACGAGCTTGAGCTCAAGCTCGTCGTCTGGTTCGCCCTGGGTGATCTCTGGAGGCAGTCCGCTCAGGTCTGCGACGGGCCCGACGGAGATGATCTCACCCTCGCGCTCGACAACGACCCGGTATCTCCCCGTGCCGTCTCCGTGCAGTGCGCCCAGACGCTCGCGCTCGTACTGCGCGGCCAGCATGGCATCGCGTTCGGAGCGGTGCTGGCTGACCTCGCTGCGTTGTGCTGCCGAGGAGCCGGTGTCGCCGACGATGACCACCGTGTAGCGCTTTCGGAACATTGGCCTCAACGGTCGTGGGGACCTGACGCGGGCTCTGCGGGGAGCGCCTGTGGGTTACCGGATGGTAGCGATGTCGGCCGCACGGGGCCGAGGGGCGGTCTTGCCGCGACTCGCCCGGTGCGCCGCATGCGGCCACACACTTGCCTGTTCGTCGGCCGAGCCGGCCCACGAGCGTGTCAGTCGCTGCGGTGCGACCCCGCGACGGGTGCGCGGAGCGCCCCCGTCGCGTGTGTCTAATCGGTGTGGCGCGGGCTTCTGGCGTTGCGACGTTCCTCTTCGCGTGCGATCGCTTCCTCGAAGTAGCGGATCACCGAGGCCGGCACAGGGCCGGAGGGAACGTCGTCCCATGATGACGGGAGCGCCTGCAGGACAGACTGGCGGCCGGTCGCCGAGGTCTCGTAGGCAACTGCCGCGGCAGCCGACGCGGATTCGGACATGGATCTCTCCCAGGCAATGGAGGGGCGATTGTGTTGATCTTCGCACTTGACTCGGACACTCCTGCCGGTGGTGTGCGGCCGCCGCCTATTGGGCGGCCGTGCCGTCGCTACGCGCTAAACGAGTCCCCGCATGAGCAGGTGCCGGTGGCGTTGGGGTTGGTGATCCGGAAACCTCGCCGTAGCAGGCTGGACTCGTAGTCGATGACCGATCCGGTGACGTGGATCGCGCTCTTGAGGTCCATCAGCACGCGCACCCCGTTGGTCGCGACCTCGCGATCGAGCGGACCGGCGGTCTCGTCAGCCCCGAGCAGGTCCAGCTTGTACTCGAGCCCTGAGCATCCGCCTGCGAGGATGCGCAGGCGCACCCCCGGCTGGGTCCCGGTGCGAGCAGCGGCCTCGCTGATGTACGCCGCGGCGGCGTCGCTGACCCGCAGAAGCCCGGCATCCCGGCCGGCCTCCTGGGCGGCGCGGGCCGCCCGGGCCCGCTCCCGCGCCGCGGCCTTCTTTTCCTCGAGGGTCGGCGGTGCGGTCGCGGCGCTCTCAGCCATAGCCCATCACCTTCATCATGAATCGGCCCTCTTCGGTCATCATCTCCGGGCTCCACGCGGGCTCCCAGACCCAGCTGATGTCCACGCCGGTCACGCCGTCGAGCGGCATGATCGCGGCCCGGCTGTCGCCGAGGATCTGCTCGGTCAGGGGGCAGCCCATCGAGGTGAGCGTCATTTCCAGACGCACGTATCCCTCCTGGGAGATATCGACGCCGTAGAGCAGGCCCAAATCGACGACATTGATCCCGAGTTCGGGATCCTCGACCTGCTTCATCGCGCTCCGGACGTCATCTTCGGTCGTCATCGGCCCTCCTGTTGGTCCACCATGCAGGTCAGCAGTCCGTCCTTGAGTGCCATCCATGAAAGTAATGCACACTTGATCCGTACCGGGTACTTGTTCACGCCCTCTAACGCGACGGCATCGCCGAGCTGATCCTCGTCGGCCGGGACCTCGCGGTGCATGACGCGGCGGAAGTGCTCGATCGTCGCGAGCGCCTCGCCGGTGGTCTGGCCGACGATCGCGTCGCTCATCATCGACGCGGACGCCTGCGAGATCGAGCAGCCCTCGCCGGCGTGGGCGATGTCGGCGATGCGGTCGCCGTCGAGCAGAACGGTGACGCGGAGCTCGTCGCCGCACAGCGGGTTGTGCTGATCGACCTCGAAGGTCGGGTGCTCGAGCACGCCCCGATGCCGCGGGCGGCGGTAGTGGTCCAGGATCAGCTCCTGGTACAGATCGCCACGTCCGCCCATCGGCTCACTCCCCCATGAACGCCCGTGCGGCGTGGAGCGCGCGCACCAGGGCATCGATATCGGCGGTGTCGTTGTACAGGTATCCGCTCGCGCGCGCCGTGGCGCTGACGCCGAGAGTGCGCATCAGGGGCTTGGCGCAGTGGTGACCCGCCCGGATACACACCCGCTCGCGGTCGACGAGCTGGGCGACGTCGTGGGGGTGCAGGTCCGGCAGGCTGAAGCTGATGGGCGCCCCGCGGCGATCGGGGTCCTCTGGACCGTAGATCCGCAGCCCGTCGATCTCGGCCAACGCATCCAGTGCGTACGCGACCAGGGTCCGCTCGTGGGCGCGGATCGCGTCGAGCCCGACATGGCGCAGGTAGTCCGCCGCCGCGCCGATGCCGACCGCCTCGGCGATCGGCGGCGTGCCGGCTTCAAACTTCCAGGGCAGGTCCGCCCAATCGAATCCGTCGGTGCGCACATCCGAGATCATCTCGCCGCCGCCCAGGAACGGTTCCATGCCATTCAGGATCTCGGGGCGGCCGACCAGGACCCCAATCCCGGTCGGGCCGAGCATCTTGTGGCCGGTAAACGCGAGGAAGTCTGCCTCGAGGTCGTCGAACCGCACCGGCATGTGCGGCACGCTCTGGGAACCGTCGGCGAGCACGAGCGCGCCATGGTCGTGTGCCATCCGCGCGATGTCGGCGATCGGGTTGATCGTGCCCAGGACATTCGAGACGTGCACCACGTTCATGATCCGGACCGGCTCGTCGCGGAGCGTGCGCTCGATCCAGTCCAGATCGAGCGTACCGTCGCCGGTGATCGGGGCGAACAGGACCCTCGCGCCGGTGATCTCGGCGACGATCTGCCACGGGACGATCCCGCTGTGGTGCTCCATCTCGGTCACGAGGACGACGTCCGCCGGAGCGAGGTTGCGCACGCCCCACGCCCATGCGACCAGGTTGATGGCCTCGCTGGCGTTCTTGGTGAAGATCGTGGCGTCGCGCGGTGCGTCGACGAGCCGTGCGACGGCGTCGCGGCCGGCCTCGAAGCGCGCGGTGGCCTCCTCGGCGAGCGCATAGACCCCGCGGTGGACGTTCGCGTTGGTCTCGACGTAGTACCGGTCCATCGCGTCGAGCACCGCCGTCGGTTTCTGCGACGTGGCCGCAGAATCGAGGTACACGAGCCGCTGGCGGTCCCCGACCGGGGTGAAGATCGGGAAGTCTTCGCGCAGCGCCTGCGGGTCGATGTCTGCGGCCAACGGCATCGCGGCCGCTATGCGCCCGGTGCGACGGCCGGCTCCGGAGAGCCGTATTGGGCGTATCCGCCCGCCTCGAGCTCGTCCGCCAGCTCTGGCCCGCCGGTGCGGACGATCTTGCCGTCGAACATCACGTGCACGACGTCCGGGGTGATGTGCTGCAGAATCCGGGTGTAGTGGGTGATGATCAATGCGCCGAAGCTGGGGCCACGCAGGCTGTTCACGCCGTTTGCGACCACCTTGAGGGCATCTACGTCGAGGCCGGAATCGGTCTCGTCGAGGACCGCGAAGCGCGGCTCGATCATCACCATTTGGAGGATTTCGTGGCGCTTTTTCTCACCGCCCGAGAAGCCCTCGTTGAGGTAGCGGTCGGTAAAGCTCGCGTCGAACTCCAACAGCTTGCTCTTCTCCTGGAAGAGCTTCATGAATTCGCGCGGGCTGAGCTCCTCGTCGTGGAGTGCGGTCAGCGACGTGCGCAGGAAATTGAGCACGGACACGCCGGGCACCTCAACCGGGTACTGCATGGCCAGGAAGAAGCCCGCCTTGGCCCGCTCGTCGATCTCCATCTCGAGTAGATCCTGCCCGTCGAAGATCACCGACCCGCCCGTGATCTCGTAGCGCGGGTGACCGGCGAGGGCGTAGGCGAGGGTGCTCTTGCCCGAGCCGTTGGGGCCCATCAGCGCGTGGATCTCGCCCTGAGGCACCTCCAGATCGACGCCTTTGAGGATGGTGCGGCCGTCGACGGCGACTTCGAGGCCCTTGATTTGCAGGATGGGATCGGCCAACGGAAGGGTTCTCCTGATCGCTAGTTGTCGTACAGGGGATGGGGGCGGTTGGGTGTGGGATCGACGAGGATGCGCCCGTCGCGGACGGTCACGCCGAAGACCGGCAGGGCCGCGGTCGCGGGGGGCGTGAGCGCCTCCCCGGTGACGACCGAGAACACCGCGCCGTGGCGCGGGCATTCCAGCCGGTCCTCGTCGACCCAACCGCCCGAGAGCGACTGCATCGCGTGTGTGCAGATGTCGTGGACCGCGTGGATCGTCCCGTCCACGTTGACCAGGCAGATCGGCGTCCCGTCGACCTCGACCCGCACCGGGGTCTCCGGTGGCACGGCGGCCAGGTCGGCAACCTCCACGAAGGTGTGTTCGGTCACGCGAGCTTCCGGGCGACCGCGTCTTCGAGATCGCGCCGCACTTCCTCGAGCTGGACCTGCGCGAGCACCTCCTGCAGGAAGCCGATCACGATCAGTTGCTTGGCGGTCTCCTCCGGGATGCCCCGGGAGCGCAGATAGAACAGGTGCTCGTCATCGACCCGGCCGACCGCGCCGGCGTGCGAGCACTTGACCTCCGCCGTCTCGATCTCGAGGAACGGAATGGTGTCGGCGCGGGCACCCTTGTTGAGGACCAGGTTGCGGTTGGTCTGGTACGCGTCCGTGCCGGGCGCGCCGGGCGGGACGACGAGGTTCCCGAAGAACACCGTATGGGCCTGGTCCTTCAGCGCACCCTTGTAGAGCAGATTCGAATAGGCCTGCGGCGCCTCGTGGCGCGCGATCACGCGGTGCTCGAAGTGCTGGTGGTCATCGGCGAAACAGAGCCCCAGGGCCCGCGAATCCGAGCCGGGTCCCGCAGCGATGTGCGTTGCCTCGACACGGACGGTGTCGCCGCCGAGGGTGACGACCACCGAACGCACGCGTGCGTCCTTGCCCGCCGAGGCGGTGACGCGTGCGTGGTGTCGGACACCGGCGCCCCATTCGATGAGGGAGAGGTGTTCCAATTCGCCGCCTTCGGCGACGATGATCTCGGTTGCCGTCGAGACCGTGACGGGGCTCGTCAGATCGCCGGAGCGATACCGGTCGATGATCGTCGCCTTGGCCCCGGCCTCGACGATGACCAGGGTTCGCGCGCTCACGCGGCCGCGGGCACCGCTGGCGCTCAGCAGCGTCTCGCTCGGAAGCGCCAGCTCGACACCGCGCGGGACGTAGACGAAGGTGCCGCCTTCCCAGGTCGCCGCGTTGAGCGCCCCGGGGCGGTCGTCAAACCCGATCAGGCTGTACAGCCGCGAGCGGACCAGATCCTCATGGTCGATGAGCGCCTGCCCGAGCTCGGCGACGATGACCCCGTCGGGAAGCTCGGTCGTCACGGGCGCTGACGGGGCACCGTCCCGAAGGGTGAGCGTCGCCAGACGCGGGCCCGCGGCCGCGGCGAGGTCGGCCTCTACGGCGGCGCCGTCCGTCGGAGCGGTGCCGGCGAGCCCGAGGTCGGACGGCGCGGTGAAGCGCCAGTCCTCCTCCTCGCCGGTCAGGGCCGGGAGCCGCTCGAGGTTGGCGGTGGCGGTCTGCCGCAGTTCGGCGGCCCAGGCCGGCGCGCTAGCCAATGCTGCCCTCCATCTGCAGTTCGATCAGGCGGTTGAGTTCCACCGCGTATTCCATGGGGAGTTCCTTGGCGATCGGCTCGATGAAGCCCCGCACGATCATGGCCATCGCCTCCTCCTCGGAGAGCCCGCGGCTCATGAGGTAGAAGATCTGGTCGTCGGCGACCTTGGAGACCGTCGCCTCGTGTCCGACGGAGGAGTCCTCCTCCTGGATGTCCATGTAGGGGTAGGTGTCCGAGCGGCTGTCCTCGTCGAGCAACAGGGCGTCACAGACCACCGAGGCCTTGGCGCGCCGCGCACCCGGCTCGATCTTGACCAGGCCACGGTACGAGGTACGGCCGCCGCCGCGAGAGATCGACTTGGAGACGATCGTCGACGACGTGTCCGGGGCCACGTGCACCATCTTGGCGCCGGCGTCCTGGTGCATGCCCTCGCTGGCGAACGCGACCGAAAGCACTTCGCCGCGCGCGCCGCGCCCGGTCAGCCAGACGGCCGGATACTTCATCGTCACCTTGCTGCCGAGGTTGCCGTCGACCCATTCCATGGTCGCGTTCGCGTGGGCGACCGCGCGCTTGGTGACGAGGTTGTAGACGTTGGTCGACCAGTTCTGGATCGTCGAGTACCGGCAGCGTGCGCCGTCCTTGACGATGATCTCCACAACCGCCGAGTGCAGGGAGTCGGTCGTGTAGATCGGCGCGGTGCAGCCCTCGACGTAGTGCACGTATGAGCCAGGCTCGCAGATGATCAGCGTGCGTTCGAACTGGCCCATGTTCTCCGCGTTGATGCGGAAGTAGGCCTGCAGCGGGATCTCGACCTCGACACCCTCGGGCACCCAGATGAACGATCCGCCCGACCAGACGGCGCTGTTGAGGGCGGCGAGCTTGTTGTCCCCGGGCGGGATCACCGTCGCCCAGTACGTACGGAACAGCTCCTCGTGTTCGCGCAGGGCGGTATCGGTGTCGCAGAAGATGACGCCCTTCTTCTCGAGGTCCTCGCGGATCGAGTGGTAGACGACCTCGCTCTCGTACTGCGCAGAGACCCCGGACAGGTACTTCTGCTCAGCTTCGGGGATGCCGAGACGGTCGAACGTGTTCTTGATGTCCTCGGGGACCTCGTTCCAAGTGGTCCCCTGGCGCTCGGATGCACGGATGAAATAGAAGATGTCCTGGAAATCGATGTCGCCCAAATCCGCGCCCCAAGTGGGCATCGGCTTGCGCTCGAAGATCTCCAGCGCGCGCAGGCGGAACTTGGTCATCCACTCGGGCTCGCTCTTGAGGAACGAGATCTCGCGCACAACGTCGGCGTTCAAGCCCTTCTTGGGGGTGAACACGTAGTGCGCTGGGTCGTGCCAGCCAAATTTGTACTGTCCGAAGCCCTCGAGCTCGGGCGGAGTGATCGTCGACACAGCCGTCTCCTGGAGCAGAATGTGGGTGGGAACCCGGTTGCTCGTACGGGGGCGAGCCTTCGCGGGAGCGATGCGTTCTTCTATAAGATACCTACATGACCGAAAATCGGAAGCCCGCTTCGGTCGGCGCCGACACGGTGCGGGTGCGTTGTTCGTTCGGTGCTACCCTCGAACCAGCCTGTGACTCCGTACGCGACCGTCGTGACTTACCACACCGAACACACCGCCAACTGGCCCGCCGAGCAGCAGATTGAGCGCTTGGCCGCCGCGCTCGGCGACCCGACGCGCCGTCGTGTCTTCTTCATGGTGCGGGCATCCGAGGATGTCGTCAGCAAGGATCAGGTCGCCGATGCGGTCGGGATCGACCGCCGGCTGGCGGGCTTCCATCTGGACAAACTCGTCGATCAGGGGTTCCTGACGGCGGAGTTCAAGCGGCGCACGGGCCGTTCGGGCCCCGGCGCGGGCCGGCCGGCCAAGCACTACCGCCTGGCCGCCGACGAACTGACCGTCTCGCTGCCCGAACGCCACTACGACCTGTTGGCATCGCTGCTGCTCAAGGCCGAGGCCGACGAGTCCGGTGCCGCGCGCCAGGACATCCTTGAGCGCATCGGATACGAGTTCGGGTTCGAGGTCGGGCTGAGCGAGGTTGCAGCCGGGCGCACCCGGCCCGGCGATGACGGGGTCAACGCCGTGGAGCAGGTCGTGCGGCTGCTCTCGCGCTACGGGTTCGCGGCCCAGACCTCGGGCGACGGGACGATCCGGGCCTGCGCCTGCCCCTTTGAAGAGCTCGCCTTCGACGATCCCGAGCGGATCTGCGGGCTGGACCGGGCCATCTGGAAGGGCATGCTGGCGGCGTTCGACCACGACGCCACGCTCAGCGTCGCGGCCACGCGCTCGCGCGGCGACGAAGCCTGCGTGGCCGAGGTGATGGGCACGCCGTAAGCGCCGGGCGCGGGCGGCTAGTCGCGCAGGCGGGTGGAGCCGAACAGGTACACCATGTACGCCAGCGCGCCCGCGAGGGACAGCGCCACGATCCCGTTGGGCACCTGCTGGTCGGTCATGTAGTAGAGGCCCCAGCACAGAAAGGCGATGCCGACGAGCCCGAACAGGGCAAATCCGAGCCAGTTGGCCCAGAAGTTCGGCATGTAACGGCGAAAGCCGATCTGGTCCGGGCGCGGTCCGTAGTTGCGCCGCCGTCCGCCGCTGCGCTTTTTCGATTTCCCTGCGCTCACGCCTGAGAGGGTAGCAGTGTCACCCGCGCCATGGCGCGCCGCCGATCGTGCACGCGCCGATTTGGGTAGCCTCAGCCGCATGAGCCACGTCGATGACTGGCGCGAGGTCCTCGTGCTCTCCGCCGCCCTCAACACGGGCCTGCTCGCGCGCTTGGCCGAGCCGGCGCCGCCGGCGCGGATCGCCGACGAGCTCGGGCTCGATCAGCGGGCGACGCGGATCACGCTCGCCGCGCTGGCGGACCGCGGCTGGTGCGTCGAGCAGGAGGGGCGTGTCGGCTTGAGTGCCCGCGCCCGCGCGGCCGCCGGGCCCGACCCTGCCGATCCGGTGCTCGCGGAGGTGCTCTTGTCCGCGCGGGAGATCGCCGCCTACGGGCACTTGGAGGCGACGCTGCGCACCGGCGCCCCCAGCCACGATGTCTCGGCCGGTGACGATGCGACGCGCCGCCGCTTCCTGGAGGCGATGCGTGCGATCGCCGCGCGCCGGGTCGCGGCGACCATGCGCGCCCTGCCGGCCCCCGCGGCGGGCGGGCGCTTGCTCGATGTCGGTGGCGGTCCCGGGACGTATGCGCGGGCGTTCTGCGAACACGGGTGGCAGGTCACCGTCATCGACCTCCCCGAGTCGCTTGAGCTCGGCGGCGAGGACTTGGCGTGCTGGGGGGTTGTGCAGGTGGCCGGGGACGTCACCCAGGGCCTGCCGGAGGGACCGTGGGATTGTGTGTACCTGGGCAACGTGACGCACCTATTTGGCCCGGAGGTCGCGGCTGAGCTGGTGGGGCGCGCCGGGGCGGCACTGGCGCCGGGCGGCAGGCTGGCGATCCAGGAGGTCGTGCTGGGCCTCGCGGCGCCCGCGGCGTTGTTTGGTGTGGCGATGCTCGTCGGAACCCGCGCCGGAGAGGTCTACGACCAGCGCACCTACGCCGACTGGATGGCGGCCGCCGGCTGTCCGCTGGAGGCGATTGTCGCGACCGAACCCGACCGGCACCACCTCATGATCGGGACGCGTCGATGACCGCCGCCGGCGCGTTCCGGTTCGCGCTCGACACCACCGTCGAGATCGCCGATACGGACCTGGGCGGCGTCGTCTACTTTGGCAGCTACCCGCGCCTGTTCGACCGCGGGCTGCTGGCCTACCGGCGCCAGCTCGGCATCCCGGCCCTCGGACCGGAGGGGCATCTGTTCGTCGTGCGGCGTCTGACGATCGACTACCTGCGTCCGGCGCGCTTCGGCGACACGCTGACCGTTCGGGTGCGCACCGCGCGAATTGGCCGCTCGAGCCACACGATGGCCTACCGGCTCGAGGATGCCGCGACAGGGGCCGTGCTCGCGAGCGCCGATCAGACGATCGTCGGCGTTGCGGGCTACGACGGTGGGCGTCCGACCCGCGTGCCGGACGAGCTCGCGGCACGGATCGCCGGGTTCGAGGGGCCCGAGCTCGAGCAGCGATGAGGGTGTTCGGTGAAGCGGCCGCGCTACTGGCCGAGGCCGGCGTCGACGTCGCCGCTCTGGCGGAGCTCGAAGCCGCGGTGGCGGCAGCGGGCGCCCTCCCGGACGTCCCGCGCGCGGACATCCATGTCCACCTTGGCCATGATCGGGACGGGCACGCGTTGGCCGCGGAGGAACTGTTGGACGACATGGATCGCTGGGGAATCGGTGCCGCGGCGGTGTTTGCCCCCAACGATCCCGGCCCGGCGGGGGACTTTCGTGACGCCAACACCGCGGTGCTCAGGAGCGCCGCGCGGGCCGGTGCGCGGCTGGTCCCGTTCTGCCGGGTCGATCCGCACTGCGGAGCGAACGCCGCCATTGCGCGGGCCGAGGCCGCCGGTGCGCGCGGGCTGAAGCTGCATCCGGTCGCGCAGCGGTTCGCGCCCGAGTCGCCCGAGGTCATCGAGTGCGTGGCGCGGGCGAGCGCCGCGGGCTGGCCGGTATTGATCCACGCCGGCTTCGGCGCTCGCGCGCTCGTGCCGGCACTGACCCGGCTCGCGGATGCCGTTCCGGACGCGCGGCTGATCCTCGCTCACGGCGCGCGGGGCGACGCCCGTGCGGTGCGTGCGGCGCTCGCCGGGCATCCCGGCGTCTGGTTCGACACGTCGCTGGCGGCGCTTGCCGACCTCGTCGACCTGCCACCCGAGCGGCTGGTGTTTGGTTCCGATCGCCCGTACGGCGATTACGCGACCGGCCTGCAGCTCGTCGGGTGCGCGGCGCGGGTGGCCGGCTGGAGCGAGCAGCAGGTCGGCGGCGTCATGCTCGGCAATTTCCAGACGCTCGTGGGGGCCTAAGATGCGTCGTACGGATGCGCTGCGGCTGGTGGCCGCCTTGGGGGCGATCGAGATGGCGCTGGTTCGGCGGGACGATGTGGCAGGACCCTTGCTGGCGCAGGCGGCCCGCGCGGCGGTCGGTACGGCTGTGGAGGCGTGGGTAGCCGAAGCCGCGCGGCTCGCGCGGGCGTCCGAGTTCTTCGGGGACGCGCCGCATCAGGCCGCGCGGCGCAAGGCCGCCCAGGCCCTCTGCCGGGCTTCCGCCCAGGCGGTTCAGGTCGAGCTGCTCCAGGCGTCGTGCGCATGACGCGCCGCAGCACGACCGAAAGGACACCGTGACCAGCGCCGTGGTGCGCGCACAGGTCGAGGCCGCCAACCGGCGGTTCTATGACGCCTTCGAGACGAAGGACGCCGACACGCTCGCGGCCTGCTGGGCGGCCACCGACGACGTCGCCTGCGTGCACCCGGGCGGGCCCGTGGGTCAGCGGCTGGGAGGACGTCCGCGACGCCTGGGAGTTCATCCTCGCCAACACGGGCTATATCGAGGTCGGCGTCGAGATCGTCCGGATCGTGGTCAACGACCCGGTCGCGATCGTCAGCTGCGTCGAGCACGTGACGACCGCCCGCGACGGCGAGCGCGTCGAGGCATCAGTTGCCGCGACCAATGTGTTCGAGCTCGGCGCTGACGGGTGGCGGATGGTGCTGCATCATGCGTCGCCGATCGTGCGGCTGATCAGCGACGAGGCGACCTGACGGGGCATCCCGGCCGGCGGTGCAGTGCAGGGAGGATGCGTGGCCCCGGACGCCGTTGCGGCGTCCGGGGAGGGAGCGATCTACCCCTTGGCTGCCAGGAACTCGGCGACCATCTTCTCGCCGGCTTCGTGGCCTTCCTCGAAGTAGACGCGGTTGATCTCGCGGAAGATCTCGAACTGCGCCGGGACATCGTCCTCGGACAGGCAGGCGTCGACCGGGCACGCCTCAACGCAGGCGTCGCAGTCGATGCACTCCGCCGGGTCGATGTAGAGCATCGTGCTCTCCTGGGCGTACTCCTCCCCGGGTGCGGGGTGGATGCAGTCGACCGGGCACACGTCGGCACATGATGTGTCCTTGGTGCCGATGCACGGCTCGACGATGACGTAGGCCATATGTACTGGCTCCTCGAGAGGGGTCGTTCGATGCCGCAGCGAAGCGCCGACGGCCGCGGGAACGATATCAGCGCGCGAGCCCGTCGAGGACCGGCAGGTCCTGCCATTTGTCCCGCCCCGGGGGCGACGTGCGTCTACGGTACGGCCGCGGGGGGCGCGAGCGCGGCGGTGATGTTGCGCGCGACCTGCTCGAGCGCCTTGGCGGCCGGGCTCTCGGGGTGCGCGGCCACGACGGGCAACCCGTCGTCGCCGGCGCGGGCGACCGCCGATTCCAGCGGGATCTGGCCAAGCAGCGGCACGCCGAGCTCGGCTGCCAGGGCCGCGCCGCCCCCGCCAGCGAAGACCTCGTAGCGTGCACCGGTGTCCGGCGCGACGAACCAGCTCATGTTCTCGATCACGCCGACTAGGGGGAGGTTGACCCGCCGGGCCATCGAGGCCGCCCTGCGGGCGACTCGCTGGGCGGTGATCTGAGGGGTCGTCACGATGACCATCGCCGCGGCGGGCAACAGCTGCGCGATCGTCAGCGAGACGTCGCCGGTGCCCGGCGGCAGGTCGATCAGCAGGAAATCTGGATCGTCCCAGAAGACGTCGGTCACGAAGGAGGTCAGCGCCTTGTGGAGCATCGGCCCGCGCCAGATCACCGCGGAGTCCTCCTCGGTAAGGAAGCCGATCGACATCAGGCGTACCCCGTGTGCTTCGACCGGGATCATGAGGTCGTCGACCATGACCGCGGGCCGGTGGACGCCCATCATGCGCGGGATCGAGTACCCATAGACGTCGGCGTCCAGCAAACCGACGCTGTGCCCCCGACGCGCGAGCGCGATCGCCAGGTTGGCGGTGATGCTCGACTTGCCGACCCCGCCCTTGCCGGAGGCCACCCCGATCACGCGCGTCCGGGACTCGGCGGTAAACGGCGATGGGCGCTCGGGCCCGCCGCCGATCCCGGCCCGCAACTGGCGGCGCTCGTCGTCGGTCATCGTGTCGAGGCTGATATGTACGGTCTCGACGCCCTCGAGGCCCGACAGCGCGGTGGCGACGCGTCGCTGGATCTCGGCCTTCAACGGGCATCCGGCGACGGTCAGTTTGATCGCCACGACGACGCGGGGACCGTCGATCGTGACATCGCCGACCATGCCGAGGGCCACGATGCTCCGGTGCAGTTCCGGGTCGTGGACGTCGCCAAGGGCGCGCATGACCGCGTCGTGGGTGACGTCGCCCGTATTCACATGAACATCCGGGCCCAGGGCTCCGCGTCGCCGACGCTGACCCCCCACGGGCCGTGACCGGGGTAGATCCGGGTATCGCCGGGCAGCGCATCCAGGACGCGCTCGAGGCTCGTCATCATGTCGACGGGGCTGGAGCGCGGGAAGTCGGTGCGCCCGATGCCCTGGGCGAAGATGACATCGCCGACCAGCGCCACGCCGCGGGAACGCTCCCAGGCGACGTAGCACCCGGGCGAATGCCCCGGTGCGTGCATCAGCGTGAACTGCAGGCCGCCGACGCTGAAGGTGTCACCGTCGGCGAAGACCCGCGCCGGCTCGACGCCCGGCGTCGGCGGCGGGTTGCCAAACAGCGCGGGGTTGAACGGTGCCGGCGCGCGCAACCAGTCCTCGTCGCCGGTGCCGGCCCAGACCGGGATGCCCTGGTCGGCCCAGACGTGGGCCTCGACGACGTGGTCCCAGTGGCCGTGGGTCGTCCACACCGCCACGGGACTCAGCGCGTGCGTCGCCAGCGTATTCGCCACCCATGGGCCGCTGCCGGCGGCGGGGTCCACGATGAGCGCGGGGCCCCCTGGCGCCTCGTAGATCACATAGGTATTCGTTGCCACGGGTCCGAAGGTGCCACCTTTGATAATCATGTCCATCACAGTAGCCGACGCCCACCAGACGAGACCCGGAGGACAGATGCGTGTCGTAATCGGAGCCGACGAAGCGCTGCCGGTTGCCGCGGATCTCGTGGCCTGCGTGGGTGGGCTCGGGCATGAGTGCGTCATCGTTGGGCCGCTGGCGGGCGAGGAGACCGAGTGGGCCGAGATCGCCGGTGAGGTGGGGCGTCGGGTCGCGTCGGGCGCGGCCGACTGGGGTGTCGTGATGTGCTGGTCGGGAACCGGCGTGACGATCGCCGCCAACAAGGTTGCCGGCGTGCGCGCGGCGCTCTGCACGGATGCGGAGACCGCCCGGCTGGCGCGCCGCTACAACCATGCCAACGTCCTGGCACTCTCGATGCGCCTGGTCTCGAGCCCGGTGGCGGCCGAGATCGTGCAGGCGTTCGCCGAGGCTCCGTACGGGACCGACGACTTCGATGTGCGCAATGTCGCGCACGTCGCCGCGCTCGAGTCGCCCGCCCCCGGCGCGGCCTAGATGTAATCACCCGCAGCGTTGTTGACGAGGCCCGCTTGACCGGGTGAGGACCCCGGGGCTGTTGTGGAGGTGCCTAACGCCATCCACACCCCGGAGGTCCTCATGTCGCACCCTAATGCGCGCCTGACCCCACGCGGACGCTTGCTCGTGGTCGAGCGCATCCTCGCCGGATATCGCGTGGCCGACGTGGCAGCCCAATTGGGCTGCTCGCGCGCGACCATCTACAAGTGGCTGGCCCGGTATCGGACCGAAGGCCCGGGCGGCCTTTGTGACCGCTCCAGCCGCCCCACGCGCACCCCGCACCGGCTCGCTGCCGGGCGCGAGGAGACGATCTGTGCCCTGCGGCGTACCGCGCGCCGTGGCGCCGATTGGATCGGTGCCGAGCTCGGGATCCCGGCCTCGACGGTGGGGCGGGTCCTGCGCCGTCACCACATGCCCGGCCTTGGCGTGCTCGATGCGCTGACCGGCCAACCTGTCCGTCGCGGCCCGGCCACACACGTGCGCTACGAGCGCGAGAGCCCGGGCGAGCTGATCCACATCGACGTCAAAACGCTCGGACGCATCCCCACCGGGGGCGGCTGGCGCGCACATGGGCGCACCACCGAAGCCCGCAGGCATCGGTTAGCGGGCTTCGACTACGTCCACGCGGCCGTCGACGATCACTCGCGTGTGGCCTCTGCCGAGATCCACGCGGATGAGACCGGTGCGACGTGTGCCGGCTTTCTGGAGCGCGCGGCGGTGTTCTTCGCCACCTGCGGCATCACCCGCATCGAGCGGGTAATGACCGACAATGCGTTCGCGTATCGGCGCTCGCACGATTTCCAGGCCGCTCTTGAGCGCCTGGGCGCGCGCCATGTGCTCATCCGCCCGCATTGCCCCTGGCAAAATGGCAAGGTGGAACGACTCAACCGCACGCTTTTGCGGGAATGGGCCTATTCGCAGGTGTTTACGAGCAACGCCCAGCGCGCCGATCTGCTGCCAGAATGGCTCACCTACTACAACACCCGGCGCCGCCATTCGGCGCTTGGGGGCCGAGCGCCGATCAGCAGGCTGTCAACAATGTGCTGAGTGGTTACAGCTAGACCGTATGGAGCGCCGGGCCCATGAGGGCGGCGCTCCATACGGTCTAGCCTGCGCCCAAGAGCGCCTTGAGCTGGGTCGTGGTCATCGGCACCGCGTTGGCCGGTGCGGCGATCGTCTGCGGCGCGTCGAACGCCGACAGGCCGAAGGTCATATCAAGCGAGGCGTGTTCGAGTGCCGGCGAGATCGCGGCGCCGTTGGCGATATTGGCGATGACCTCGACACGGGCGGGGCGCAGGTCGGAGACGCGGACCCATTCGTGAACCGTGCCCTGGCCGAGCTGACGGGCCAGCGCCGTCTGTGCGGCGAGCCGCTGGGCCGGCGTGGCGCTCGCCACCGAAGCACCCGGCAGCTGCGCGAGCAGGGGCCCGAGCATCTTCGCGGCCAGCGCACCATCGAGGGCGCCGCTCAGCTCTTCGGACGGGATCCCGTCGATCGTCGTCGTGGCTCCAAGCGTGGGTGCGTTCATGGCGTGGATCATTCCCGCGACGACCGAGCTCAGATCGGTGCTGGCGTGCGCCTCGGGCAGAAGGATGTTGCGACCAAGCGCTACGGCGTACAGATGCCCGCCCGTCTGGACCAGCGTGACCGGCGTCGTGGTGCCGGCGACGCTCAGGCTCATCGCCAGCGAGAACTGCTCCGGGGCAATGACCGGCCCGCTGCCCGCGATCGGGAGCGGCGTACCCGACAGCACCGGCGCGAGGGCCGAGTTGCCGAGTGCCTTCGGCACGGCGGCGATCGCCGCCGTGCCGTTGATCCCGAGCACGAAGCTCGTCAGTTTGAGCACCTGCGCCTGGCTTTTGCCCTGCAGTTGCGCGCGGGGTCAGGCCCTTGGCGAGGTTGGGTCCGGAATACGACGACGACCCGCACGCGGCCAGCAGGGCCGCGGCGGCACCAGCAGTGGCGAGTGCGCCAAGGGTCCTGCCGCGTCCGCAACATGGAGCCAGTATGGCACTACCGTCGGTGCGACGGTGGGTCCGGTTTGCGGGAGGCGTCGCGCCGTGTCCGGCCCGGATCGCCGAAATCGTGCACACTGGGCGCGATGGCGGACGCGGAGAACATCGAGGTGGTTCCGGTCGGCGTCGGCGCGGCATACGGACGCGTCGGCGAGGCGCAGACCTGCTACCTGGTCCGGGCCGGCGGTGCGGCGATCTGCCTGGATCTCGGCGCGGGTGCGCTGAACCAGCTGCAGGCGCACGTCCGTCCGGAAGCGCTTGACCTGGTGGTGATCAGCCACCTGCACCCGGACCACTTCATTGACCTGCTGGCGCTGCGCGTCTACATGGTCTGGGGCCCGGGCGCGGGACACCGGCTGCGCATCGCGGGACCGCCGGGGCTGCGGTCCGCGCTGGCCGTGTTCGGGGACGATGGGCTCGAGGTCGCCTTCGCCTTCGAGGAGTTGGACGGCCAGGCGCCGGTGACCCCGTCTCCGAGGGGCGTGCGCATCAGCCACCGCCAGGTGCCCCACCTTGAGCCCACGTTCGCGACGCGCATCGACGTCGGCGGGGCGTCGGTGTGCTTCGGCGCCGACTGCGCGCCCAACGACACGCTGGCGGAGTTCGCCCGCGGGGTCGATGTCCTGATGACCGAGTGCACGTACGGGGCGGGGGAGATCCCCGACGGCGCGATGCACCTCAATGCGCACGCGGCCGGCGACATCGCCCGCCGGGCCCGGGCCGGGCAGCTGGTGCTCGCCCACTGCCTTCCCGAATGGGACCTCGACGCGGCGGTCGCGGTCGCCGCGGACGTCGGGAGCATGCCGGTACGGGCAGCCCGCAGCGGCGATCGGATCCGGGTCTAGCGGGGGCGGCGCGGCGAGGCGACTCTGGGGGGGATTCGGGGTTGCGTGCCGTACGACGCCGGTGCCGATCAGGGGTTTTGCGGGTTCCCGGTAGACTTCCGGGCGCAGATTGGCGAGAGGTGTCGGGTGAGCTGGAGTATTTCCTCGGGAGCAGGTGGCGCCGCCCAGGGCGAGGAAGAACTGCGCATGCTCTGGCGCCGGGTCCGCGATCACGACGATCCGGGCGCCAAAGAGCGGTTGATCCTGACCTACGCCCCGCTGGTCAAGTACGTGGCCGGGCGCATGAGCGCCGCGCTGCCGTCACACGTCGAGGAGACCGATCTGATCTCCTACGGGCTGATGGGCCTCATCGCCGCCGTCGAGCGCTTCGACCCAGAGCGGCAGGTCAAGTTCGAGACGTATGCGGTCACACGCATCAAGGGCTCGATCATCGACGAGCTGCGCTCATTGGACTGGGTGCCGCGGTCGGTGCGCGCCCGGGCGCGCGCGATCGAGCAGAAGTCGACCGAGCTTGAGCACAAGCTGCATCGCGCACCGACGGACCAGGAGTTGGCGAGCGCGCTCGAGATGAACATCGACGAGTTCCAGACCGCGATCACCCAGATCTCGAACTCGAGCATCGTCGCGCTCGACGAGATGTGGAACGTCAACGCCGGAACCGATTCAGTCGCCCTGATCGACACCATCGGCGATCAGCGCATGAACGATCCCGAGGAGCTGCTGGAGAACGCGCAGCTGCGCGAGACCCTCGCCGATGCGATCGCGCGGCTGCCGGATCGCGAGAAGATCGTCGTGTCGCTCTACTACTACGACCACCTCACGCTGCGGGAAATCGGCGAGGTGCTGGGTGTCACCGAGAGCCGGGTGAGCCAGTTGCACACCAAGGCGATCCTGCGCCTGAAGGGCCGCCTCCAAGACGAGTCGGTACCCGACTGACGACGCCGTGCGGGTTCCGATCCCGATCCCGAGCCCACTGCGATGCGGGTGCGGGGAGTTTGTCGGCTTCATTGCGAAGTACCCCCAAAACGCCGCGCCAACAGGTAAGGTAGCGGCCCTCCGGGGTCCGTCAGTGCCCGGATGGGCCCCGATGCGCCCGTCCCCAGGCAGGCGGACTGCGAAGCCCGACTGATCCACGCCCCACCACGAGGACGCTGATGCTGCCGATGAGCTTTCGCCCGCCCGGGGCACCGGGCGCACGAATCCGACCCACGGGTTTGGGCCGATGAGTATCGACGTCGCGGGGTTGACGATCGGCGTCGTACGCGAGCAGCGCGACGGTGAGCGCCGCGTCGCCATGAGTCCGGCCGCGCTTGCGCCGCTGCTGAAGGCCGGGGCACGGGTCCTCATCGAGCAGGGGGCGGGCGAGCCCGCCGGGTTCAGCGATCGGGCTTTCGCCGAAAAGGGCGCGGAGATCGTCAGCCGCGCCGATGCGCTCGCGGCCCGGGTTCTGGTGCGGGTGCAGGTCGATGAGGACGCCGTCGCATCAACCCATCCGGGCCAGATCGTGGTCGGCCTCGCGACGCCGCTGGCAGGGGTGCCGACGGTCAAGGGCATCGCCGAGCGCGGGGCAACCCTGTTTGCGATGGAGCTGGTCCCGCGTTCCACGCGCGCCCAGGCCATGGACGCCCTGTCGTCACAGGCCAACATCGCCGGCTACAAGGCGGTGCTGCTGGCGGCCGGGGAGCTGCCCAAGATGTTTCCGCTCCTGACGACCGCCGCCGGGACCATCCCGCCGGCCCGCGTGCTCATCGTCGGCGCCGGCGTCGCCGGCCTCTCGGCGATCGCCACCGCCCGCCGGCTCGGCGCGCTCGTCGAGGCCTACGATGTGCGCCCTGCGGTCAAGGAGGAGGTCGAGAGCCTCGGGGCGCGCTTTGTCGAGCTCGCGCTCGATACCGGCCAGGAGGGCGGTGGCTCGGGTGCCTACGCCCAGCAGCTGTCCGAGGAGACCTTGCGCAAGCAGCAGGAGCTGCTGGCCAAGACCGTCGCCGGCAGCGATGTGGTCATCACCACCGCCCAAGTCCAGGGTGCCAAGGCGCCGGTGATCGTCTCCGCGGCCATGGTCGACCAGATGACCCCGGGTTCGGTCATCATCGACCTTGCCGCCGAGCAGGGCGGCAACTGCGAGCTGACCGTCGCCGGCCAGACCATCGACCACAAGGGGGTCAAGGTCGTCGGACCCACCGACGTCCCGTCGTCGATCGCGACCCACGCCAGCCTCGTGTATGCCAAGAACGTGGCCAACCTGCTGCTGCTCATGATCCACGACAGGGTGATCGACGTCGACGTCGACGACGACATCGTGCGCGAGACGCTGGTGGCTCGCGACGGCGAGATCGTCAACACGCGGGTTCGTGAGGTCTACGGCCTGCCTGTCGCGGCCGCCCCGCCACCCCCGCCCCCCGCACCGGAAGCCGGAACTGAGGAGGTGCCTGCATGACCGCGAACGAGATCATCACGAACTTGTTTGTCTTCGCACTGGCCGGGTTTCTCGGGTTGGAGCTGATCCGGAAGGTCCCGAAGCTCCTGCACACGCCGTTGATGGCGCTCACGAACGCGCTGTCGGCGATTTCGCTGGTCGGGTCGCTGGTGATCCTCGGCGAGAACCAGACGACCTATTCGACCATCCTCGGCTTCGTCGCCGTCGTCGCATCGACGATCAACGTGGTCGGCGGCTTCCTCATCACCGACAGGATGCTGCGGATGTTCCGCAGGGCTCCTGCGCGACCCGCCCCCGGTGCGTCTGAGGAGGCCAAGCCGTGAGGGAGCATTTCGTCGAACTGGCCTATTTGGTCTCGGTCATCGGCTTTGCGCTCTCGCTGAAGTGGATGACCGCCGTCCCGACCGCGCGTCGTGGCGTTCTCGCCGGGGAGATCGCCTTCGCGATCGCGATCATCGCAACGCTCGTCAACCCCGCGATCACCGGAACCGGCTGGTTCCTGATCATCGTCGCCCTCGCCGTCGGAACGCTGATCGGCATCCCGCTCGGCCTGCGCGTCCCGATGACCGCCATGCCCGAGCGGATTGCGCTCAGCCACGCGTTCGGTGCCCTCGCGGCCGGCCTGGTGGGTATCGCGCACTACTACCTGACCTACCACTCCACCAACAAGTTCGAGACTGTCGTCCTCGGCGTCGAGATCGTGCTTGGTTGCCTGGTGTTCACCGGCAGTCTGATGGCCTCGGGCAAGCTGCACGAGATGCTGCCCCAGCGGCCGATCGTCTTCCCGGGTCAGAACTACTTCAATTTCGCGGTGTTGGGTGTCGCGGTCGCGCTTATTGTCGTCTTGACGTTCTCGCCGACCTCGACCTGGATCGTCCCGATCCTCGTCGCACTCGGCCTGGTGTTCGGTGTCCTGTTGATCGTCCCGATCGGTGGCGCCGACATGCCCACCGTCATCGCCCTGCTCAATAGCTACGCCGGCCTGTCGGCGGCTGCGTTGGGTCTCGTGCTGGACAACAAGCTGCTGATCGTCGCCGGTGCGCTCGACGGCGCCTCCGGCCTGATCCTTGCGCTCATCATGTGTCGCGCGATGAACCGGTCCTTCCGGAACGTCCTGTTTGGGGCGTTCGGGCAGCTGGATGAGAGCGTGGCGGACGCCGGCGGCGCCGGCGGCAACGTGCGCTCCGCCTCGACCGACGAGGCGGCCGAGATCATGAAGATGGCCCGCAGCGTCGTGATCGTGCCGGGATACGGCATGGCCGTCGCCCAAGCGCAGCACAAGGTCCGCGAACTCGCGGACGCCCTCGAGAAGGAAGGCGTGGACGTCCGCTTCGCGATCCACCCGGTGGCCGGGCGCATGCCGGGCCACATGAACGTGCTGCTCGCCGAGGCCAATGTGCCCTACGACAAGCTTCTCGACATGGACGAGATCAACGCGGACTTCCCGCAGGTGGACGTCGTGCTCGTGCTCGGTGCCAACGATGTCGTCAATCCCGCCGCGCGCCACTCCAAGGGCAGCCCGATCTACGGGATGCCGATCCTCAACGTCGACCAGGCCCAGACCGTGATCGTCGTCAAGCGCAGCATGCGCACCGGCTTCGCCGGCATCGAGAACGAGCTGTTTTTCAACCCGAAGACGCTCATGGTGTTCGGCGACGCCAAGCATGTCGTTTCCGAGCTGGTCATCGAGGTGTCCGGCCAGCGGAACGCGATCAGCTTCTAGCGCTCGATGTGGCCGATGGGGACGCCCCGTCGGCCACATCGCGGCCGCGCCGACCCGCGGACGGCCCGCCGAACTGTCAGGATTGCGCGGTGGACATCGCGGGCCTTCTCGACGCGCTTGAGCACCTCGCGCCCTCGGCCCTGGCCGAGGACTGGGACAACGTCGGGGTGATCGTCGGACGCCGGACGCACGTGGTTCATCGGGTGCTGGTCGCCCTCGATCTGCGGCGGGCGGTGCTCGAGGAGGCCCGCGCGACGGCTGCGGACACGGTGCTCGTGCATCATCCGCCGATCTTCCCGACCCTCAGCGACGTCTCGGACGCCTCGCCGACGGCTGAGCTGATTCTTACCGCCGCCGAATGGCGGATCGCGGTAGTTGCTGCCCACACCAACCTCGACAGCGCTCCCGGAGGCCTGAACGAGCACATGGCCGGACTGCTCGGGCTGCGCGAGGCCATGCCGCTCGTGCCCGCCGCGGGCGAGGGTGAGGCCGGGCTCGGGCGCGTCGGGGCGTACCACCCGCAGCGGCTTGGGGAGTTGGTGGAACACGTCGCCGACCTCGTCCCGGGGCCGGTGATCTGGACCGGGGACCCACAGGCCACCATCACAAGGATCGCGTGCTGCACGGGATCGGGTGGATCGTTTATCGACGCCGCGCGCGCCGCCGGCGCGGATGTCTATGTCACCAGTGACCTCAAGTACCACGACGCGGATCGGGCGCACAACCTTGCGCTTATCAGCGTCCCGCACGGGCAGATCGAGGCGATGATGCTCGCGCGCTGGTGCCCTCGGCTCGCCGATGCGCTCGCCGGCGACGGCGTCGAGGTCGCGGTTGCGGCAACGGGCACGGACCCCTGGCGGCCCTCTTCCCCGGCGGCATTGTGAGGGCCGAAGCCGTTCGGTAGTCTGCTGGTCCCCGAGCGGGTGTAGCTCAGTTGGCTAGAGCGTCTGCTTGCCATGCAGAAGGTCGAGGGTTCGAGTCCCTTCACCCGCTCCTGTAGGACATTGGATCCCTTGCCGGGATCCGGTGCCGTCATGGCGACGTGGCGAAGTGGGAACGCTGCGGTCTGCAAAACCGCCATGAGCCGGTTCGATTCCGGCCGTCGCCTTCGCCCTTGTCATGCGGTTTCACGCATGGTTACGGCATTATCGGGCGCCAGCGCGTTCTAGGCTATTTCCGCCCAAGTCCGCCCAAGTCCGCCCGCCAGCGTGTGCTTGTGGCGCATTTGTGGCACATGGTGGCCAGATGACTACCGATGAGCAGCGGCATCTAGCCGATATCGCTACACCGCAGCAGCCACCACGACCGCGCGTTACCAACCTCGAGCGCTGGTACTACATGCCGCGGCGCTGGGCACTGGATCCACGGCTGCGGTTAAGCGCCGAGAGCCGCGCGCTGCTGCACACATACGAGCACGATTCTGAACCAACAAGCGAACCGCTAACGGTCGCGACGCCGATATTGCCTGTGCCTATGCCATCGCCTGACACTGCGATCGGCATGATCCGTCCGGGAAATGTTGGAGGCATTTTTCCCAGGCAGACTGGCCTGGAGGAAGGGAGCCTTCAGCGATGGGACGTCCAAGCAAGTACCCACCGGAGCTTCGCGATCGGGCGGTTCGGATGGTGTTCGAATCGGGGCGACCGATCGCCCACGTCGCCGCCGACCTGGGCATTCACCGCGAGGCCCTTCGCAAGTGGGTCCGCACCGCCGAGGCCAACGCGGTACCCGCCCACTCGCGGGTGTTGCCGTCCGACGTCGAGGCCGAGCTGAAAACGCTCAGGAAGCGCAACGCCGAGCTGGAGCGCTCCAACCAGATCTTGCGCGAGGCGAGCCTGCTTTTCTGAGACCGAGCTCGATCAGACTCGCCGACGTTGACGCGAATCATCGACCAGATGAGCGTCACGTACGGGGTCGAGCCGGTGTGCTCCAGAGATCGGGGTACCCGTCTCGAGCTACTACCACCGTCAGTCCCGTCAGCGCAATCCGTCGAGGCGCACTCGCCAGGACGTCGTCTTGACCGCCCAGATCATCACCGCGCGCACCGGGCACCGCCGCGCCTAGGAGCAGCGGCGCACCTGGTATGAGCTCACCGACTTGGGCGTCGATGTCGGCCGCGATCGCGTCGGGCGACTGATGCGCGCGGCGGGCATGAGTGGGGTGATCCGTGGACGGCGGCACGTCACCACCGTGCGCGATGAGGCCGCCGAGCGCGCGGCCGATTTGGTCAACCGCGTCTTCGGTGCCTCCGAGCCCAATCGACTGTGGGTCGCCGATTTCACCTACGTGCGCATCGTCTCGGGATTCGTCTACCTGGCCTTCGTCTTGGACGCCTACTCGCGCATGATCGTCGGCTGGCAGCTGGCGAGCCATCGCAGGACGAGTCTGGTCACCGACGCCCTGGAGATGGCGATCGCGCTGCGAACGCCCAAGCCTGGCCTTGTCGCGCATACCGACGCCGGATCCCAATACACCTCGATCGCCTACACCGAACGGGTGGCCGAAGCCGGCATGCGTCCGTCGGTCGGCAGTGTTGGCGACGCCCTCGATAACGCCATGGCCGAATCGTGGGTCGCCACGATCAAGTCCGAGCTGATCCAGGGCCGCATCTACCCGGGCCTGGCGGACGCCGAGCACCAGATCCTCGAGTGGATCGGCTTCTACAACCATGACCGGCTCCACGAAGCCCTCGGGTACATCTCGCCGGCCAACTACGAAAACCCCGACCACCCGGCACGAGCGCGCCGAGTCTTCAACAACCGCCGGGCCGTCCAGCCAGCTGTATCAGGGAGCGCTGGCCGGCCCGGCCAAACGCAGTGAAAACCACCTAAAACCGCCTCCAGCGAATCCAGGACGGACCACGGCGCGCGGATCGGCCCCGTGGGGCGTGGGCACGGTGTGCATGGGCGCTACGGCCCGCGACCGCGGTAGCCCGCCAAAGCTCTGCGGCCGCGACCCATCCACATCGCGGATGAACGCGGACGGGCCACGTGCGGCAACGGCGGCCCTTGGCCACGTCTGGGCGCGCCTGCCGTTTGGCGAGCCGGTACCTCCGGGCACCTACAGGGCCTCAAATGACGCCGAATGTTCTCGCTCCCGGCGCCCTGAGCCCACGGCGCGGGTGATGTGTCCGCACCTCCGGCGGATCGTTGCGCTTGACGCCGGAAGGGGGAGGCGAAATGAGCGAGGGCGACGTGCCAGACGGGCGCGCCGAACAGATCGCGATGGTCGAAGAGATGGTCCGCCAGGGCGAGGCCGACCTCGACCGGATCGAGAAGGGCTTGCGCGAGCGGGAGGAAGCCCTCGATTTCTGGCGCACTCGGGAGCGCGAGGCGCTTGAGCATCAAGCACCGACCCGCGCACAGCAGGCAGACCACGAGACGGCCCTGGAAGCGCTCAGGCAACAGATCGCGGACGGCGACAAGCCCGGACGATTCGGGCGCCCGAAGTCGCGCGGCGCTGCGCCGCCGGACGCGCTGCAAGGGCAACTGCAATCGCGCCAAGAGATCGCGCGGTACCTCGAAGAGTTGCTCCAGATCGACGACGAGATCCTCGCCGACGCGCGCGATCAGATCCTGGAACTCGCCGCCAGGATCGAAGAGATGCGGGCCGCCGCTGAGAAGGGGCGCACGACCGTCGACGAGGGAAAGAGCATGCTCGCCGTCCTACGGAGCGCGGACGACTACCCGGGGTAGCACGGGTGTAGGCACGCCCCGGGCACGCAGGGCACGGCTGGCATGTCTCGCATGCCGCCTAGCGGGGAAATCCCCATAAGGGCGGGGATCTGCTAGGTCGGCCCCTCGAAACGGTGCGAATGGCCAGGGGCACTCGACGTTCAGGATGGCTGGCCAGTGCCCGCAACCGCCGGGGAAGAGTGGCCGCCGCCTCACCCTGGCGGCGCTCCCGCGCATGAGAACCGCTTGCGTGTGGGCGAGTCGAACGCGCGGGGCAGGATTAGGCCCTGCGTTAGGCCCTTCAGTGGGCCAACGCGGTCTCGCCGCAGGGCCGGTGGCGCCGCTTGACGCTGTAGGATCGGGGCCAGCGGAAAACGCTTGGCAACGACGAAAGCGCGGGTAACGCGATGGCAACTGTTGACGAGGTTTTTGTTCTAGATCTGGACGTGAAGGCGGCTGTCCTCGGGCGTCTCATGGAGATCATGGAGGAGCGTGAGTCGCCGACGCTGGTTGCGCAATGGGCGGAGATATACGCAACGATCGCTGACGCCGAGAAGGTGAGGCCGCACGGGCTGTAGCGATTGTGGGCAGGTAGACCCCGGACCTCGTGAAACAGCGGCTCTGACGTGCACGGGGTGCCGTTGCGTAGGGCGTCCCGCCTCCCTACGGCGGCGGCGGACCGTGTGACAACGCCGAGCATCCATGGGAGTTAGCGCACCCGCCGCCTCCAACCGGGACGGGAGTAGCATGACAATACGAACCACGACGCACCGTAGCGCGGCGATCGGTGCTAGGTGATGGGACGATGGCAGACCGCCTCAACCCGTATCTGTTCGACGAGCACGGGCGCGCGCAGGCCGCGCATGCTGATCACGGCGCTCACGCTGGTCGTCCTGGCGCTGGCCGGCTCGCTGCTGTTCATGGTGATGGGGCTCTAACCCGCCGCTGGCGCCCGCGTGGCTGGTGCTATTTGTCGTCGTGCTCCAGCTCCCACTGATTGCCTTCTGCGGGTGGCTGATCTACCGCAACGAGGAGATCCCCGGCGTGCCGGTGGTCTGGAGCGGCCGGGAAGTACGGGAGATCCTTGGGTACATCACCGCTCAGGCCCGCGCGAGCCTGACCCGCCCGATGCCGGCGCGCGCCTTGCCTATCTCTCCCGCGAGGCCTGGCACGTTGCCGACCAGGCTGAGGGCACGCTCAAAGCCGACGCGGTCGGCGTGGCCCTCGAGATCGACCGACTGGCGGCCCAGCACGGGGTGCGCCGGACCACCTAGCCACGACCTCATCGTGACGATCCGTGCCCCATGCACCCGGCGTCAGGTCTCGCGTCGCCCCGCCGGAACGATGCGCGTTCATCTGGTGGGGTCTCCTGCGCGCGCGAGATGCGCCGTCCGCTCGCCCGCTGGCGCTGTTTGCCGCGCAGGCGCGCCCGGTCCATTGGCTTGGCCACTCCTGCTCGGGGGATCATCTTCTCGAGGGCGGCTCACGGCGCGTCAACTGACGATCGGCACACACGTAGCCACTTTCGCGGCTCCTGCATGGATGCCTGACAATCGTGGTGTCCCCAGTTCGAGTCTGGGTCTCGCCACTTGCACAAGCCCCGCACAGCGGGGCTTTTTTATTGCCCGACATCCGTCCGGACGGGCTCGGCGAGGACCTACGGAGCGCCCAAGACCCTTCGACGGCGTCCCGGGCCATGTCGGAGACCACGCTGAACCTCCATCCGAGGCACTGTTTCGTGTCGGCGCCGAGCCCGAATCGCCCCCGGCACCGACACGAAATGCCGGTCACGCATGCAGAACGATCTCGGCCGGGTCACATCCTGGATCCTGCGGACGTTGGCGATGCTCGACACCACCGCTATAGCGAGTCTGTTGCGTGATCACGGGCTCGGCGGACGGCCGTCAGCGATGAGCGCGTTCTCGTAAGCGGACCGTGCGACCGATCCGTAAACGTCGCGCCTGGCACGATGTGACGAACAGCCGTCAGGACCGTTCATGCACGTCAGCATTGTATATTTCGAGGGCTGCCCACACTGGCAGCTTGCCCGTGAGCGACTCGAGCAGGCCATGGACTACGCCGGGGTGGGCGACATCGCGATCGATGCGATCCGGGTCGCGACATCCGCAGAGGCGCGCCTCCGCGGAATGCGGGGTTCTCCGACGATCCTGATCGACGGGACCGACCCGTTTGGCGATCCAGGGGTGCCCGCTGGGCTGAGCTGCCGGATCTTTGCGACCGAGCATGGCCCTGATGGGGCCCCGAGCGTGACCCAGCTCGTCAACGCGCTTCGCAGCGCCTGCGACGTCGGGCTCGATGAACGCGACGTTACCGACGCGGCTTCGTTTCCGGCCTCGGATCCACCCCAGACAGGGGCACCGGGCCTGTAGGCGGGCGCGGCGTCCGGGTCCTGGCGCGCCCTCACCGCAGCACTGGCGTGGGAGGGACACAGGCGCCCAGGTTGCCCCAACGTGCCGCCACCAACGCGTGCGGCCTGCCCGAGCCTCGTGAGACTCGGAGCAGGGTCCCTCGCGTGTTATTTGGCGTAGTTCTCCATGCCGGTGAAATCCACCTGGACGCACGTCTCGTTCCCGACGACCCAGGCGTCGTGGCCAGGCGGGATAAAGGCGACGTCGCCCGGATCGATCTCCATTTCGGTGCCGTCGTCCATCCGAACGAACATCCGACCGGAGACGCAGTAGGCCAGATGTGCGGACTGACAACTCTCTGTGCCAGCGATCGGCTTGACGTGCTGCGACCAGCGCCAACCTGGCTCGAACGTGCCACGTCCGACCGTGCCACCGGCCAGCCTCACAACATCGACCCGGCCCTTGTCGACAAACGGGCGGGTCTCGTCCGCCTGGTCGTGGTTCTTTACCTCAAGCTCGGCCACGGGGGCCTCCCTGATTGGTGCCGTACCGTCGAACGTACACCGGCTCCGGACTCCTGTGAGCGCGCGCGAAGCATGCGTACATCGCCCTCCTACTCGCGGGTCTCGCCCGCCGCGGCCCGCAGCGATCTCGGGCGCCGCGTCGAACGATGCGCGTCGGGGCGGCGCGCCGGTTCCTCACCCAGGTCACCGGATCGACGAGAGTCCACCGCCAGGACCATGGAACGCGGCATGAAGACGAGCCCGTGCCAGCTGAGACACGCCCGCCCTCGCCCGCTCTGCGGGCGTGCGCATGGACGACTGAAAATCGTGGTGTCACCAGTTTGGGTCTGGGTCTCGCCATCAACCAAGGCCCCGCCACCGGCGGGGCCTTTCGTCTTCGCGGCCTGGCAACCCGGGGCATTGGGAGAAATCCACCCGGTAAGACGCCCCCGCAGGCGCACAGGCCGTGTGGGGTGTGATGCGGGAGTGTCCGTCACGCACCCTGCACGCCCTGCGATCGCGACGGCGCCGGTCGGCGCCAGCCGGCAATCGGCCGGAATGTGCGCCAAGGTTCAGATCCCGAGCCCACGGGTAATGGCGTGCGCGTCGGGTCGATCTCGGCGAGCCGCCGAGCAACGCGCTTCGCCGGCTTCCACCCGCATTGGCGTGAACTTCCCGGACCGGACGTGGCTGGCGTAGGACTTCGCGCCCGGTCGCCTCCCAGGACATCGGCGATCGATGGTCGACGACGACTGGCTGCCTGGGCTCAGTAGCGATACCTGCGCGTGGCGGTTGTCTTGCTGGACCCACCGACAGCCGACACGGTGACGTAGACGGTGCCCGAGCCACGCGGCGCGATGACGACGATCTCAGAAGACGAGACCACACGGAATAGCTTGGCCAGCCTCGCTCCGAAGTGCACCGAGAGAGCGCCGACGAAGTTGCTGCCCCGGATCGTCACCTTCGTGCCGCCCTTCTTGGGGCCGCTGGCGGGCGTGATCTTGGTGACCGTCGGCGCCGCCACGAACGTGAACCTGCTCGTGGCGGTTGTCGTGCTGGACCCACCGACAGCCGACACGGTGACGTAGACGGTGCCCGAGCCAGGCGGCGCAGTCACGGTGATCTCAGATGACGAGAGCACGTGGACACCCGTTGCCAGCTGCGCTCCGAAGTGCACCGAGACCGTCCCGACGAAGTTGCTTCCCCGGATCGTCACCTTCGTGCCGCCCTTCTTGGGGGCGCTAGCGGGCGTGATCTTGGTGACCGTCGGCGCCGCCACGAACGTGAACCGATCAGGCGCAGCGACCGGACTGAGCGTCATGTCCTCGACCGACATCACGAGATTGTCGGTCCCCGGCGTTGTTGCCGGCAGAGTGCCGGTGCAAAGAGTCGCGGTGGTGCAGGAAACAGTGATCCACTTCGTACCGACCTCAAGCTCGTCCGCTCCTGCGATCGGGAGGAAGCCTGACCCCGTGATGGTCACCGAGGTTGAGCGGCTGCTCGGCCCCTCCGTCGGCGATACACCGGTGATGTTCGTCGTGCCGAGCTTCGTGCGGTATGCAAAGCACATCTGAGCGGCCAGCCCGGGGGAGAAGTTGCCGAAATAGGCGAGGTTGGGAGATCCGAGGCCACCCGCCATGTTGTAACCCGTCGTTGCCGGGTAGAGGCCTCCCGAGTAGCCGGAGGGCGTGTAGTCGTTGTTGCCGCTCGTGATGTCATTAAGGGCGAGACCGTAGTAGGGCGAACCGGAACTCGCATTGGCGTACAGGCCTTCGGGCCGCACCCCGGCGTCCCCCGAGCCGTAGTCCGCGCAGAACGGGGATGAGTCGATCAGGGCAGCAGCAGCAGCCCACAGCGGTGCGGCGGCGCTCGTACCGCCGATCACGTATCCCGTCGTGTAGAGCCAGGAGCCATCCACATAGATGACGTAGCCGCTGTTCGGATCTGCGTCCGCACTGACGTCAGGGACCTCGCGCGCATACGGCGTCGATGTCCCGCAATCCGTCGGCTCGGAATCCGAGTTGGCACTGATGATCCCCGGTATGCCCGACTGGTCCTGGTAGGAGGGCATGCACCAGGCCGCGGACACCCCGCCACCGCCTGCGCCGCCTGAGTCGTTCCAGACGCTTTCGGGGTTAGTCGTGAGCGTCGTCCCGCCGACCCCGATGACATCGGGCTGGCCGGCAGGGTCGCCTGCTGACAGCGAGAACTGATTCGGCGATCCCGTATCAGGAAGGCAGTCGGTCGAGCCCGTATCCCCCGCAGCGGCGAACACCGTCTGGCCCTGGGTGGCAGCCTGCTCAAACAGGGACTGCTCGGACGTCATGAAAGACGAGTCGCTGGCGTATGCGTCGAGTTCGCACAGGCCCCATGACGTCGAGACGACCTGATCGGTGTCGTCGGTCACGATGGTCGAGTAGACGTCGTAGATGTTCTGGTCTGTGCCGTGGGGAGCCTGGTAGACGTCGACTGTCGCCTGTGGAGCAAGGCCGATGACATCCTCAATGTCGAGAGCCGCCTCCCCCGAGCCAGCTCCGGTACCTGCTCCACCGTCCACCGCGGTGTAGTTGACGGTGGCGTTCGTCCCGTAGCACGCCTGGTAGGCGGCGATGTCGGAGGGCAAGTCCGGCTCGAACTCAGCCAGGGCGACGTTGACACCCTGGCCTTGGTCGCCGAGGGAGTAGAGCGGCGTCATGCCGTAGTGTGCGGCGAGTTGATCTGCCGTGAGGCTCCCATACTCGTGAGCCCCGGAGGCTGCCGCGCACGGCTGCGGACCCGCCGTCGCCGGGTGAAGGGCGAGCCCCCCTGACGGGTGAACCTCGCGCACAGCGCTTGAGCGGACGGCCAAGCTCTGAGCCACGGCGACATCGCTGAGACCGACGACCCCCTCGACATCCGGGGCCACGGCGGCCGAGATACTCGGCGCTGACAGGGTCGTGAACGCGGCACGCCCGCCGGGCAACCGGTAGCTCGCGAGACTCACGTGAAAGGCGCGATCGACTACCGAGGCCGGGGCCGTCACCGGGATCGAGAGGTGGTTCGATGTCACCTGACCGGGGTGGAGTCCATCGGAGCGGAGCACGGCATCGACTGCGGCCACCTCCGATAACGACGGCCCGAAGAGCTGACCGAACTCTCCCGGACGGAGAAAGTGGTGGAAGTTCGCCGAGTGCCGATCAGACAGGGACGCGATGAAGGAGGTCACGGCCGGCGGGTCCGGCAGTCTCAGCGTGACGTCGACGTGAACATCAGTCGAGGGCGACAGTGGCCCGAGGGCGACCGAATGCGCTGGAAGTGGAGGACTTACGCTCGTGTGCAGCACGGCAAGCCCGGACGGGGCAACCGGCAACGCGTTGGCAGAAGGGGCCGGGAAAACAGCGATAGATGAAAACACCGCAAGGACGCCCATGAATAAAGCGACTGGCCACCATTTGATCATGAGCCCTCGCTCTCATGGTGTCCCCCCGAATGCTAGACGAGCGCTCAGCCGGCTCTTTACGAAGGGCCCATTTCCGATCGGCTCGGCCAATGCCGCACATATCGCTCCCTCGCAGGGCTCGAGCGCCTGAAGATTCCAGAAAGGCGAGTCAACAAAACTCGGGCAAGACCAATCATCGCGGGCGGTTCGCTCATTGGGCACGGGCCCGACAAGCATCGGCACATGGACTCAACGGTCGCGCGCGCGGTCCGGCCTCGATGCCGTCAGCCTTGGCGCGCCGCGTTGCTGCGATCACACGACGCACCTCTACTGTTGGGATCGCGAGGGCCACCTGACTGGCCCATGCCCACGCCGCCAGCTCGCACCGGGACGCACCCGAGTCGGAATCCGCGATCGCCAGCCCAATGTCATACAGGCATGCCCAGTAGCCCCTCACATCCCCGATGTACCGCAGTGCGACGGCGCGGCTGCCGGGCCCCAGGCGCAGTCGATCGGGTTCACGCAGAAGCGGGGTGATCTCATACCTGACACACAGCTCGCCGATGTGGCGACGCAGGTCCTCCAATGTCGGGGTCGCCATCTCCTCGCCGCGGGACGCGGGCTTGGCCGGCTCGGTCTCGGCAATAGAGATGTCCGGATGCGTCGCCATTGGCCGTAGTGCCTCCGTTGCCGCGCTACGCCGCATCGTCTGCGCGAGCGTCCTCGTCCAGATCGAGGGCCGCGTCCAGTGGCGCGACCCGGATATGCGTCACCGCGACCATGTCCGGTACGGCACGGGCGCGACTGCGCCTAGGCCGCCGGTCGCCGAGCGCCTCCCACCCCGCTAGCGCCTCGAGCGCGGCACGCTCTGCGCCCTGTTCGGGATCGCGCCCCGACGAGCCCGTCGCAATCATCCGCGCTGCCGGGAGCTCGAGCACACACAGCCAACGTCCGAGCGGCGAGGGCTCGGGAAGGCCCAGTTCATTGCGATCGACCCACGTCTCTCGGGCGCCCAGTGCGAGCGCCGCATCGAGGCGCACGCAAGTTTGCTCGCTGAGTTGATCAGTCGGACGCAACATCAGTCCCCTCCACGGACGCGGTCCTTGTTGAAGCATCCTCGGCGGTCTCGGCGGACTCCTCGCCCGCCGGCTCGACCGCGCCGATGGAGTCGCGGAAGTAGCTGCACACCCGCCGCAGCAATCCCGCCGCCCGCGGTGCGGGCGGGGCGGGCGTGGCCGGGTCATCGTTGGCTGGCCCGACCGAGATATATGCGCCGAGGTCCATGGCGATCTCTATCGCCGTGGCCCGCACCTCATCCCAGTTCTCCGATGCGACCGCGTCCCGCAGCGTCGCCGCGCGCACCACCAGCGATGCACGCCGCTCCACGGAGAGACCGGCGCGAACGAAGTCGTCCTCGCCCCGTCGCACAAACAGGATGACCGCCTCGGCGCGCCTGGCAGCAAAGGGGCGCAACATCTCTGGAGCGCTCCGTGCAAGGTCGTTCAAGCAGCGACAGATCCGAGTCGTCTGCGCACGCGGACCACGTGCGGGGGCCATGATCGCCCCGGCCGAATCCGTTTGGTCCGAGATCGACGACTTCTCATGCACGGTTGCCTCCTCGATTCGCCTGACATGCCCGTGAGGACAGGAGGCGACGAGAAGACGATCCCCTCAGCGGGAAGGCCTGAGCGTCGACGCACCTTCGGCCGCTGCGCGCCCATCATTCGCAGCGCCGACACGAGTGAGACCCCCACGACGAACTGGAGGCACCACCCGATAGAGAAACAGCGCCGCGCCTGCGTGGCCCGAGGTGCGGTCGGTGTAAGCAGGCTCCCACACACGCCCGGCCGCGTCAATCAGGAGCAGGTCGCATTATCGCGACAAGAACTACTCGGGCTCGCGCTCACACCGCGCGGACTTCCACGCACGCGTCGCGCTCTCGTAGACGACGCACCCGGTGGCTGGGCGGCCGAGACGCGATGGGCGGCGCAGCGAACTCATTGCGCGGCTCGGTGAGCGCACGCCAGATTGATCTCGGATCTTTGCGACCAAAGGGGCTGGGCTGTGCGGTGAGCTAACGAGTCAATAGCACCGTCGCGTCCCGGGTCATCAGTGAATGAGGTAGGTTTGCACCGAGCTTCTCAGCCCCCCCCGGATGGCTGGCAGCCCGCTGCGGCACCCGGCAGGACTGGCCGGTAGCGGCATGCTGCCAGCCGAGGCTATCGGCCTTAGTGCGATCCGAGGAGTCCCAGCCCGACATGGCGCGACGCGAGGGCGCCACCTACAGCCGGCCTGCTGCGGGTGTCTCTTCAGACCGACGTTTTGACCGACCGAGCGAAGGAACTGGACGAATGCGCACCGATGAGCAGCCACCGCAGATGGACGGAACCACGCTTGCGCACGTTACCTCCGGAATCGTGCGCCTGTATGCGCACGGGTATGGGAAGGGGCCCGTCCGTGCGCGCTCGCATCTGATCGGCAACATCCTCATGTGCGTGATGTTCGAAGGCCTCCTTCCTGCCGAGCTCACGCTGCTCGCCCGAGGCCAGGGCGCAGCGGTCTATGCGATGCGCCGCGCGTGGCAGGACGCGATGCGCCAAGATTTCCGAGAGATCGTCGAAGGTGCGACCGGGCGGCGAGTCGAAGCATTTCTGTCGCAACTGTCCCTGGAACCAGCCGTGCACGTCGAGATATTCATACTTGAGCCGCTGGATGTCACCGACGGGGGGTAGAGGGGGGCGATTGGGTCGAGCGCGCGACGACTGCGCTTTCATGCCGCCTGATGGCCCCCGGCCCGAGCGAGGCTCCCCCGACCACGACATCAGGGTTGGCGGCTCAGCACCCGACCAGGGACCCGCGCCGGCCTGCCGCCGGCTCGGCCGCGGCGGCAGTCGGTCTCACGAGCGGGCAGACGACGCTGGACGCAGGTCCATTCACCCCCCTCGATGCGTGGTGCGCAGGTTTCGAACTACCCCGCTCCGAAAACATTCGCCTGAAATCGTGGTTGACACGTATGTCCTCCGCCGCCGGTAGCGCCTACCCGGGGACGGTCAGAGATCTCGTAGGCCATCCGGACCCTAGTAGTTCGAGCTCAGGGGCGGTGGATAGGAAAGCCCGCCAGGGGCGGACCGTGCGGTTAGCCGAAGATGTTGTCCGGTGTGTTGCCGCGCACGTTGCCGCTGGGTCCAGCGATGCAGTTTGTCAGCCCGATCCCGGAACCAGCGACGTTGTAGATGCCGCCCCCGGAGAACTTTGCGGCGTTGCCCTTGACCGTCGAGGAACCGGCAAGCGTGACACTGCCAACCCCGGATTGGTTGGTGTTGTTGTAGATGCCGCCGCCGTCGCCCATAGCCGTGTTGCCCTTGACGTTTGAGTCGATGAGCGTGAAGGTGCCACCGAAGTCGTTGTAAATGCCGCCTTCGTTGTTGTCGGAGGCATTGCCGGTGGCGCTGTTGGTGCTGATCGCCGAGTCTGTGACCGTCACCGCGCCCAAGTTGTCGTTGAACATGCCACCACCACCACTATTGGTCCCAGGAGCGGCGATCGCGGTGTTGCCGTTGACGGTCGACCCGATGACCGAAAGCACGGCGGGCCCCTCGTTAAAGATGCCGCCCCCGACATTGGTGGTGTTGCCGTTGACCGTCGAGTCGGCGACCGTGGCGGTCCCGGAGTAGTGGTTGAAGATGCCGCCGCCAACGCCGCCGGCGGCGTAAGACTTGTTGTTGCCGTTGACCCTCGAGTCGGTGACCGTGAGCAAACCCCCATTGTCAATGCCGCCACCCCCGGCGTTGTTGTTGACGGTCGAGCCGTTGACCGCAAGCACCGCGCCAGGGAAGTTGTAGAGGCCGCCGCCCCCGGCGACGGCGGTGTTGCCGTTGACGCTCGAATCGGTGATCGTGGTGCTAGTGAAGTAGTTGAAGATGCCGCCGCCCTGACTCATGGCGGTGTTGCCCTTGACGTTTGAGTTGGTGACCGTCACCGTGCCGCCGCCGTTGAAGATGCCGCCGCCGTCGCCGAGGAATCCCGCAGTGATCGCGGTGGTAGCGGTGTTGCCAGTGACGGTCGACCTGTTGACCACGAGCGCACTGTCGCGAGCGTTCAAGATCCCGCAACCAGCGATGGCCGTGTTGCCGGTGACGGTCGAGTCGGTGAGCGTGAGCGAACCCGCGTTGGCGACCCCGCCGCCGGCCAGAACGCCTCCGAACGTGCTGACGTAGCTGCCGGTGCCACCGGTGATGGCCAGCCCCGTGATCGCGGCGGTCACGCCGGGGTCGATCGTGACTACGCTGCCTTGGTTCGAGGAAGAGTTGTTGCCGTTGAGCGTGGCGGAGCCATTTCCCTTGATCGTCAGGTTCTTATTGATCGTCGTGTCGCCCACGCAGGTGCCCTGCACCTGCAGCGTGTCGCCGGCCGTCGCAGCGGTGACGGCTGCCTGCAGCGTGGTGTAGCTCGCCTTGGTGTGGGTGTCGACGACCTTACAGGGGGGCGGTTTCGGTGATGCTGCCGCCATCGGTGCAAACACGATTGCTGGCACGGCCGCAAGGCCGAGCGCTGCGGCCAGCACGAGCCCTTTATGGGACCCGCCGGGTCGTGCTGCCGCGGCAGCGAGTTTGTAGGGACGTCTCATGGGGAGACCTTTCCCGGGGCGCGACTCGCGCCGATCCAAACCGGGCCGCGGTATGGGACGAACCTAGTCCTTGGCGAGCTCAGTCCGCTGCCTGGGAAGCGACGAACCTCTTTGTTCACGGGTGGTATACGGCGATTCTTGCTCGGTTTTCGCATGATGGTGGGTGTGGTGAACATCGCTGCGCGGTACGGGGAGACCCGCACCCATCGTCGGGCCCAGTCACGGCTCGATGTGCGTGATTTGTGCGCACCTCTGGCCATGCGACCGCACCCGACCACATGTCATCGCCAAGAGCACTGACGCGGTGCGGCCGCCGCGCTGGCATGCCTTGCGGCACACATACGGGTAGTTGCTTGCTGCCGGGGTGGACCTTGTTTCAATACAGGCGGTGATGGGCCACAGCGCCCTTGCCACCACGGCGCGCTACTTGCACGCGCGACCCGCGTCGGACCACGCGGCGGCGTTTACGCGGGCCTTTGACTCGACGCCCACGCCAGGCGAGGCCGTTACGGCCCCCGAGCGGCGCACGTGGCGGTCTCAAACACCGTTGGCCGAGAGGTCGTGGGGGTTCGACTCCCCCCGTCCCTATGATTGAGAACCCGCTTCGTTAGCGGGTTTTCGTCGTTCTGGCCCTCGCATCGGCAACGGGCCAGTTTCCGCTCAAGACCGCCCAAATCCGCCCGAAATCGGTGCCGACTGGCGCAAGAACTGGCGCAAGGGCGGGTGGCGTCGTGATCGACGTCACCGAGACACGACGGACCAACGTCGAGCGAAGGTTGCATCAGTGACAGCGTTGGCGTAGCCATCTCGTCGGTCCGAGCGAGTCGGTCTGAATCGGTCCTATCACCATGGGGGCACGGCGCCTGACGCTAGTGACCTGACCCCCGCCAACGGTGCCATCGCGAGTGTGATTCCTCTTGTTCGGATCTCCGGACTCAAGGAGGATGAACCCCATGAAACAGCGCAGGCACACCCCCGAGCAGATCATCAGAAAGCTGCGCGAGGCTGAACGTCTCCAAGCCGAGGGCGCCGACATCGCCACCGTTGCCAGGCAGCTGGAGGTCTCCGAGCAGACCTTCCACCGCTGGCGGACCCAATACGGCGGCATGAAAGCCGACGATGCCAAACGACTCAAAGAACTCGAGCGCGAGAACGCACGCCTCAAGCGCATCGTGGCCGACCAGGCTCTGGATATCTCGGCCTTGAAAGAGGTGGCCAAGGGAAATTGGTGAGCCCGGCACGCCGCCGCAGGGCGGTCTGGATGCTCATGGATCGCTTCTTGATCTCCGAGCGTCGGGCGTGCCGGGCCATCGGCCAATCACGCACCACCCAGCGCCGGGGATCCCCAGTGCCGCCCCGCGAGGAGCAGGTCATCCGCAAGCGCCTGCGCGAGCTCGCCCGAGCCCGTCCGCGCTATGGCTACCGGCGCCTGACGGCGCTCTTGCGCACCGAGGGCTTCTGCGTCAATCACAAACGCATCCAGCGCCTGTGCCGCGACGAGGGCTTGCGGGTCCTCCACAAGGCCAAAAAGCGCGCGCGCATTGGCGTCTCGGCCGTGCCGGCCGACCGGCTGCGGGCCACGCGCCCCGAGGAGGTCTGGGCGCTGGATTTCTGCTTTGACCAAACCACCGACATCAAGACCTTGAAGCTGTTATCCGTCACCGACGAGTTCACCCGCGAGGCCCTGGCGATCAGAGTCGAGCGCTCCATTACCGCCGATGACACCGTGGCGGTGCTCGAGGAGATCGTGGCGCGCACCGGCCGCTCGCCGGCGTTTGTGCGCATGGACAACGGGCCCGAGATGACCGCCCACGCCATTCGCGACTGGTGTCGGTACTCACGCACCGACACCACCTACATCGAGCCCGGGCACCCCTGGGAGAACCCGTACATCGAATCGTTTACCGGCAAGTTGCGCGACGAGTTGCTCGACCTCGAGGCCTTCGCGACGCTTCTTGAGGCCAAGACCCTGGCCGAGGACTATCGCATCGACTACAACACCTACCGACCCCACTCGTCGCTCGGATACCGGACCCCGGCATCCTTCGCCGCCGAGTGGTCCCGACAACCGACCGGAATCACATAGGGGCTGGTACCGGAATCGGGGTCAGGTCACTAGAGCGAGAGGCCTCGCATGAGCCATTGCACGCCCATGCTCGTTGGCGCGGTGCCGACGTTGCCACCGCGTCGGGGTTTCTTCTTGATCGCGTGCGCGTCTTCGCGTCGCGCAGCCGATAGCTCTCGCCCTTGGTCTCGATGATTCGGCAGCTATGTGAGGCGGTCGAGCGTTGCCCCGGTGAGCCGCTCCGAGCCGAGCACTTCGGTCGGAGCCTGTCAAGTCAAGTGAGACACTGGGTCGTCGAATTTAGTGAGCAACCTCCTCTGCGGTCGGTTTGTTGATCCACGTGGCGGTCGGTGGTTGTGGCGGCACCGAGGCCGGGAGACGGCGTGCCAGGTCCAAAAACGAACGCGCGGCGGTCTGGTCGCGGCTTGCGTCGTTGCTCAGCGCGGTCTGCAAAACCGCCATGAGCCGGTTCGATTCCGGCCGTCGCCTCTGCGAAAAGCCGCATGGAGACTCGGTTCCATGAGGTTCGCAGGCGGTCCGGCGGGGCGTACGCATTCATCCGGAGCGCACAAGGGTGGCACCACGCCGTCATGGGTGGAGACCAACAAACAAGACGTCGCGTCCATGCATCATCGTGACCTTCGCGAGCTAGAGTCTGCAGTGAGTTCTCCCCTGACGACAGGAGCTTGACGTGTCCGTCGACCCGAAGCACACCGCTGTCGTGCTGATCGAGTACCAGAACGACTTCACGTCCGAGGGCGGTGCCCTACATGGCGCAGTGCAGGACGTGATGGAGAAGACCGGGATGCTCCAGAACACGCGCACGCTCGTGGAGGCGGCGCGAGCGGCCGGCGCGACGATCGTCTACGCGCCGATCACGTTCGCACCCGGGTACGGGGAGTTGTCTGAGCACCCCTATGGGATCCTCAAGGGTGTCGTCGACTCCACCGCGTTCGTCAAGGGCGAGTGGGGCGCGGAGATCGTAGATGCGTTGGCGCCCCATGAGGGCGACGTGATCGTCGAAGGCAAGCGGGGTCTAGACACCTTCGCCACAACGAACCTGGATTTCATCCTGCGCGCCCGCGGGATCACCACCATCGCGCTTGGTGGCTTCCTGACCAACTGCTGTGTCGAGTCGACCATGCGGACCGGCTATGAGAAGGGCTACGAGGTCATCACGCTGTCAGACTGCGTTGCGGCGACCTCAACCGAGGAGCATGAGAACGCGATCCGGTTTGACTACCCGATGTTCTCGGAGGTGATGACGTCGCGGGCATTTACCGACGAGTTGCACGCCGCGGCGGCAGACTGAACAGGTGACGCCCGCCGCCTTTGCGCTGCGCTGGCGGCAGTGCATCGAGGCCTATGACGATCGAGACGGACCAGCGCAGAAGCCCCCGCCGACCGCCGTTGACGCGGCCCGCCTGCCATCGGCGGGCGGGCCGCGCGTTCGCGCGCAGGTCAGACTATGGCCACGGTGATCACCACGTCGGTATACGGTGGTTCGGGCTCGTCCCCGCACCACCCGGTGTGTACTGGGTCGGAGGTCGTCCCGCCCGCCGAGTTGAAGGCGCGGGTGTCGGCATACAGCCCGAAGCTGTAGCAACCCGCCGGAGCCCCCGCGGGGAGGTAGTACACCCCGGTAAAGCTGTACGACGTGGCCGACGGATCGCCGCTCGCGGTGTACCACTGCGAGTCGGGGGGATTCGTCGCCGCCGGGATCGGGGTCGCGCCTCCGCAGCCGTCGGCGCTCACCCACGCCTGGCGCAGGTGGGGTGAGCTGGCACTCGCAGTGAACTGCAGTGCGATTGCGCTGCCCCCTGTGTCGATGAGCGCGCACCCCGACGAGGGCGGGTACGCCGTCGTCCACGCCAGCGGGTCGATCGGGCCGCCGACGCCGGTGGTCGGTTGCCAGCTCAACGTGAATGGGGTGGCCGCCACGGGCGCTGAGCCATCGACGACCAGCAGCAGGGTCGGGGCCGGTGTGAGCGTGATCTGGGTCATCGACGCGTCGGCGAGCTCGAGCGTCAGCAGGTAGACGCCGTCGGCCTTGGGATCGCTCCAGTCCATCAGCATGTTCGTGTACGGACCCGACTCGGTCGCCAGGTCGGAAATCGGATACCAGCCGCTGGGGTTGACGGGCTGTATCACGACCGGGGGTGCGGGGAACGGCTGTGGGACCGCCCAGGTGTCGAGCAGCGGTGCGGCCGGGCCAAATGATGCGGGGGTGGGAATGCCGGAGCCGGACGCGTACTGCGCCATGATCCGGTAGTAGGTTGCGCCCGGATAGGTCACCCCCCCGTACAGGTAAAGCTCACCGTAGAAGGGCGCGGTCGCCGGACACGACGGCGCGACGGTGAGGTCGGTCTGGTCGCAGGTGCAGCCGCCCGGCGGCGGGCTCGGCGGTCGGGGCTGGTTGACGCGCGTCGCGAATCCGGTCCCACCAGCGAACGTACCTCCCGTCGCGTACGGGGCGGACACCGGCAGCAAGCCGACGTACTGAAATCCGAGCTCATCTGGGTTGACCTGCGGCGGCGGGCACGGCACCTGCGACGCGATCGCGATCGGGGACGCCTGCAGGGCCACCGACGGGATCGGGTTCGTTCCCCAGGCGATGTCGAAGGCGCCGTCGTAGATCGTCTCCACGCCTCCGGGGAGCGCCTGTGTCACACAGATGCTCACATCAGGCACGGCGAGGAGTTCGTACCACTCGGGCACGAGCACGTCGATGCAGCGGAGGAAGGGACCGAAGAAACGGCCCGGGTCGATCCCCTCGAGCGCCCCGACATCGGCCGCATCGTCCGCGGGCTGGGGCAAGATCGGCAGGGGTGGTGCCACCGGTTGCGTGAATGCCGGTGAACGCAGGAGATCGGCGAGTTGGCCTACGTTGTCGCCGAACCCGGCCGAGCCGCGCGCGGCGCTGAGCACGGCCCCCGCTCGGGCACCAAGCGTTGCCGCAAGGTCCCCACCGGCCCGCAGCCGCCCGATTATGGCCTGCGGATCGGGCGCGATCGTGTTCGCCGACAGCGGCGCAAACAGATCGGCGACCGTGGGCTTGACGAAGAGTTCCGGGAAGCACACACGCTCTTCGCGCCAGCGCAGGATCCACTCGATCTCGAAGCAGGGGATCCAAAAGCAAAAGTTGCCGCACGGATCGGTGACGACGGTCGCAATGAGCTCTTTCTCACACTTCACGGGAAAGAGCCACCCCCAGGGCCACGGGTCCGGGAAAAAGCCCCAGTAGTCGCAGACGGTGTCGAAGACCTCGACGGTCGCATTCGCCACGGGGAGTTCGGCCCCGGTCGCCGGGTCGGTCTTGACGACCTGGCCGCCACACGCCGAAACAGCCACAGGCCAGGATCGACGACCCAGCGCAACCGCGCGGCGAGTGAAGGGATCGTGTGGCCTTCGAACTCCGATGCGGCGAGCCCGGTCAGGCCCGCCAGCCGTGCGGCCTGAAGGGCACCGACCGGGCGCTCGTCAGGGGTCGTTCCGGTGATGGTCATCTGCGCTCACCTTGCTTTCGTTGTCGTGTTACGGGCGTACTCCCCCCGCCAAACGCGAAGGCGCTGCAACGGAGGTCCGTGCTGTTGGTTCGAGGTCATCGGGTGGGGCCGCGCTTCCCGAGCGCGCGCCCAAGCGCGAGCCGGACCGCATGACCCGGCGTCGCCGCAGGTGGCGCAGATGCCACGCTCCTCGCAAGCGCCGACGCCCGCGCCGCCGGCCCGTGCGTCGGCGCCGGGCGACCGACGTCGCCGGGCAGCACGGGTGGGCGCGCCTGCGCAAGCGCCCGCCGTCCGCGGCCACAGCAGCTCACGCCACTACCCCCGGTACGACGCGCTGGTGCGGAGGCGCTGGGCGGGACTCGTCGGCCGGAGGGGCGCTCGGCTCGTCGAGGATGTCCGATCGTGTTGCCTGCTCGAGTAGGCAGGCGGCGCCCGAGAGCGCGAGCCAAATCGCCACGCGTCCCGGCGTGATCACCCGGCGAGATGTGCCGAAGCGCCGTCCCGGGGCCGCTCTTGCTGGCTCGCGGGTGAGCGTGAGTGCGATGGGGAGGGCCACCCAAACGCTCACGCAGTAGAAGCAGTCCATCAACTGGCCGAGCGCGCCGGAGCCGGCGGCGCGCCGCACGCGGAGCACCACGTCGCCCGGACCGTCCTCGTTGACGACCAGGTGGGTGATGCGCCACGTCGCCAGGGCGCAGAGTGCGAACGCCACCGGCCAGGCCGTGGTGTCGGCGCGGGTGTCGCCGCGGGCGTCGCTCACCCTGACATCTCGCCAGGAGTTGCCAGGACCAAGAATCGCCGGATCTCACGCATATTTTCCATCCCGAGCCGAGGCACCGGGCCGCTGGAAAATAGCTATGCGTTGATTGCTACCTCGGCGGCCCGGCGAACTCAGAGAGTCCCGTGGCTTTGCGTCCCTCTCTCACGAGAGGTTTGCCTTTTCGTGTGCGATCAAGCCGATCGTGACCCCCTGCTGAGCACAAGTCAAGCGTCGTGCGAGATGAGCTGAACCCGTAACAATCGTGCAACCGTTCCGCGATCTGCGCGAACCCGAGTCAGGCGTCTGCCAGGCCGCTCAATCGCAACGGCACATTCCCACCTGCGAGCCCACCTCGACGCGCACCGTCCGTTGGGACGCGCTGCGCATGTCCATTCCGCCCTGCACCGCTCTCCCGGTCTGCTCGCCGACCCCGTCCGAAGCGCCTCCGGGCGCAATCGCACGCGAACGCGGATGCAAGGTGCCGCCCTTGTGGATGCGTGCATGCAGGCTCAGACACCGGAGCGGGCGGCGGGCCCGAAGGCTGGGGGCGACATGGCCTTGGACGCACATTCCTCAAGGTTCCGGGGGGCCGGAACCGGCTGACCTGTCGGCGCCGCCGCCGGCGACGGCGCCAGCGGCATCAGAAGGTCGCTGGTCCCCGGCGCCTCGTCGAGCCGCGGGGCGATGACAGACACGCCGGGCACTCTGCGCCGCCCGCGCTCGGAGGCGCTCCGGCTGACGCCGAGAACCCTCAGGGCCGCGTGGCTCGCATCCGGCGTCGAGCCGACGCAATCGTCCTCGTTGACGTCGAAACGACCTGGTCATCGCCCGTCCCGGTGGGGATCGCCTCAGCGGACGCGAGCGCACTGTCGCCGTCTTGCACGAGAAAGCGCAGTCCGGTCGGTGGGGCCGCCCCCAACGATCGTGTGACGGACGGATGCCTGCGCATCGAGTTCAGGTGATGCGGCAGCGTTTGCTACCGTCGATCTCAGCCATCGTGGAGGGGTCTTCTGCTCGGGAACCCGCCACGCCGGCAGCCTGGCTGTGGCAAGGACAGTCGTCGAGAAGGGGGCATGATGCCGTACAAGTATGGTCGTCGGGCGCCGAAGAACGCCCCTGCGCTGAGGTTGGAGAGTTTCCTGAGCAAGGCGGTTCCTGCGCACCCGTCCAGCGAGGACTACCTCGCAAAGCTCAGCAACTGGCAGATGCTCGGCAACGATTTGGCGGGAGACTGCAACGCGGTCACCTGGGCCAACATGCGGCGTCTAGTCACCGCGACGCTTGCGACCGAGTACTACCCGACCCAGGCGCAGGTCTGGCAGTTCTACCAAACGCGGACCCGCAGTTCGATCCGACCGGGACCGCCCAGACCAACGGCCCGGGCAGTAGCTCCGACCAAGGCATGGACGTGCAGACCGGTCTGGAGTACCTCCACGCCAACGGCGGCCCGGACGGTGTCAAGGCCGTCGCCTTCGCCAAGGTCGACCACCACGAAGATCGCGGAGGTCGACGCAGCGCTCGCGATCTTCGGGGGATCTGGCTGGGCATCATGGTGCTCGATGCGAACCAGCAGGAGTTCGCAAGCGGCCAGGCGTGGACCGATGTGCGCGGGTCGAAGATCGACGGCGGCCACGCGATCCTCGCCGGCGGGTACGTGCCGGATGTCAAGTTCATCACGTGGGCCCAGAGACCGTCGCGCCCTCGTTCTGGAACGGCACCGTCCAGGGATCCCCCCTGGTCGAGGAAGCGTGGGTGGTCATCTGGCCCGAGCACCTCGGCTCTGCGGAGTTCCTGCAGGGCGTCGACCTGGCCCAGCTTGCGACCGACTACCAGGCCCTTACCGGTAATCCGCTTGTGCTCCCCACACCCGGTGGGGCCCCGCCATCGGGCTGAGCGGCGTCGCAAACAGAACTGGCATGTGACCGTTTGGCGCTGCGCCTCGACGCGATGCCAATCGCGCTCGGCCGCCCTGGTCGCGTGTGCGGCTACGGCGTCGAGGTGATCGTGGGAGGGTTCTCGGCAGCTGCGCACATGAGCAGCGATCCCGGCCGGGTCCCGCGTACTCCGCAGCCGGATCGATCGTCAAGATCGGATTGCCTGCGGTGCACGCGGATCACGCGTGGTCTCGGTCGGATGATCGGCGTGCCGGAGGCTGCCGCGGTACACCGAGCCGGCCGGTGGGCGACGGTGCCGAATGAATTCATGTTCGCCTGTTCGCTCTGGCTGGTGAAGAAGGCGTGGGCGAACTCGCGGATGCGTAAGGCCTCGGCATCGTCGGCGCTGAGGTCGAAGTCCGTCGTCGCGACCGCGCCGGTGGGGATCTGCTGACCGAGTAGCCGACGGCCTGCAGCTCCTCTTGGCGGTCCCAGGCCTCCATCGCCGCGGAGAGCATCGCCTTCAGCAGCGGCACCTCCCAAAACGGACGTGGGATCGC